>CAXXDT010000001.1:0-66727 GCA_963663685.2 uncultured Syntrophobacter sp.
GAATGCCTGGCGCATCCTCGGCCAGGAATCCTACTGCTATGAAATTGCGCAGACCTTCGACTACGATATCGGCGATCTGGCCGTGTTCGTGCCCATCGGAAACGCAGGCAACATAACGGCCGCCATGCAGGGATTTCTCAAGCTCTTCGATCTGAAAATCATTCCGGCCCTGCCGATGATTTTCGGGGTCCAGTCGGAACATGCCAACCCGGTGTATCTGTATTACCATGAACCGGAGCCCGGAAAGCGAAAGTATCGTCCCGTCGTCGTTCGTCCCAGTGTGGCCCAGGCGGCCATGATCGGGAACCCGGTTGTCCATGCCGCGAGTCATGAAGCTGGTCGAAAAATACCGGGGCCTGGCGGGGAGAGAAGGCCGTGCAGGTAGTGGAGGTGTGCGAACAGGAGATCATGGACGCCATGCTGACCGCCAACCGAAACGGCCACATCGCTTGTACCCAGGGTGGGGAATGCCTTGCCGGCTACCGCAAGGCAATGAAGGAACGGATGCTCCCGGACGGGAAACGCGCTATCCTCAATTCCACCGCCCATGCGCTCAAGTTTTCAGGGTTCCAGGAGAAATACTTTTCCAACGGTTTTGAACCGGAATACGGGATCACCCCCAAAGAGGAACTCCGGAACGCCCCGGTTCTCCTGACGCCCCCGGAAGGGATTCCCAATCCGGGGCTGCTGAGGTCGCTTACCAGAGAGGAATTCCGGAAATTTGTGGAGCACACGGCCGGAGCGGTGGCCGAACTGCTGGGACTGAAGCGCGCCTGACGGGTTTTTCTCCCGCCGATCTGCAACGGGATCCCGGAAGCCTGAAAAACGGCGGAGCTGAAGCGCATAAACACGGTTTTAACGCTGTATCGAACGGGGGGGATGGGAAAGAATTCCTATGCCCGTCCCTGCCGTCGAAAGCATAGGGAAAGAGAAGGGAAGCGATTTCATGGGAATCTTGCCGTACAAGGAGATTATGCCCGGGATTGCCGACGATGTGTTCATAGCGCCTGGAGCGTGGGTGATCGGGGATGTGGTAATCGCCAGGGGGAGCAGTATCTGGTTCAACACGGTCGTTCGGGCCGACGTCCAGTCGATCCGCATCGGCACTGAAACCAATATCCAGGACAACTGTACGCTTCACGTGACCGCGCCCGATTTCCCCCTTGAAATGGGGGACCGGGTCACCGTGGGCCATGGGGTCATCCTCCACGGCTGCGTTATCGAGGACGACTGCCTGATCGGAATGGGCGCAATCATCCTGGATGGGGCGAGGGTGGGGCAAAGGCTCCGTCATTGCGGCCGGGTCCCTGGTCACCGAAGGGTTCGTCATTCCGCCCGGTTCACTCGTGATGGGGGCTCCTGCGACCGTGAAAAGAGAAGTGACGGATGAAGAGCGTAAACGGGCGCAGGGAAGCCATAAGCATTATATCGGTCTTTCCGGGGATTACCTGGATCCGGGGGCCATTCGGGACGCGAGCAGGATAAAGGGTTTCCTGGGCTGATCCGGTGCCGTTCCCGCATTCACCGGGGCTTTTGCGGGGGAGCATCCCCGGACGGTCCTTTTTCCTTCTACGGGTGGCACGGGCAATTCGTCATACCGGGTTACGTTGAGGAAACCGGCAACCGCTGTCTTTGAAGAGCGTGGGGAACTGCGCCCCCCACGCCATTGCGCGGCTTTATGCGGGAGTACCCCGCGACGCCGGGTGTTTCAGAATCCCGCGCCGACGCGTTGGCCGAAACAGGGACCGGGAAATCGGTCTCCATTGCGATGGCTATCCGTGTGCCCGGCTGATCGTTTCTTAGCCATACCTCCTGGCGGACCCGGAAAACGAGTTTCCGGGCTTCCCGCTGCCCCTCGTCCTTGCTTATGGTGCTCCTCCGGCCGGTGATCGCCGTGCCGCGAGCATCCCTCGCTTTGGAACCATGTACGACTGCCCTGTCCCTGAAACGCCCCCCGTTTGATCCCGTCCGTGTCTCAAACGTTTGACAGTGCCTGCAAAGACCTTTACTTTAACGTTATGTGCTATAGACACGGAAGAGTGACAACATACAAGGTGAAAGGAGATGAGAATGGTCAGCAGGAAATGGAAGTTCTCTCTGCCCCTGGCGATCCTGGTGTTTTTCCTGTTTTCGTCGTCTGCCTTCTGTGACATCACCTGGGAATCGGAAAAGGTGCTTCGCGGTGTGCCCGGCCAGCCGGACGGGACCCGGGTTCAAAAAAACTATTATACTTCCAATGCTTCCAGGATAGAAATGGGGGACGGAACGGTAATGATCATGGATTTCGATTCCATGAATATGTTCAGGCTGAACACCAGGGACAAGACCTACACGCAGGTGAACCTGAGTGAAACGGGCTCGCCGGGTCAGATGCCGCGCGAGGAGCGGCAGAAGATGGACAAGATGATGGGGGAGATGATGCAGAGCTTTCAGGTGACCCCCACGAACGATACCAAGACCATCGCGGGGTACCCGTGCAGAAAGTACCTGATTTCCTTCATGCAGGTCAGAAGTGAATACTGGTTGTCCAAGGATGTCAGGGGATATGACGAACTGAAGAGTATCGGCGACAGGATGAGCAAGTATTACGCGAAGAACCCGATGCTCAAGCAGATGGACGTAGCGGGAATGATGGACAAGCTGGACGGTTTCCCCGTGATGACCGTGACGCAGATGATGAAAGGGACCGTTACGACCACCTTGAGAAAAGTCGAAGTCGGTTCTCTGAGCCCGGATTTATTTCAGGTGCCCGCCGACTACACGCTGAAGCAGGAACAGGATCAATCGCAGACACCGCAAGGACCTCAGAGGCCATCCGCTCCGACCAGACCTCAACCGCCCCAATGATACAAGCTGAGCGGGGGCGCGCGGCGTGCCGCGGCCCCCGCGACGGTTTTCCACCGGGTTCAGGGGCTTTCCTCTCCCGTGAGGGAGAGGAAAGATGCTCAAGGGTTCAATGCAATATCACTGGGCGGGCTTGGGCTGAACGGTCTTGTCGGTCCCCGCAGGTGCAGCCGGGGCAGTCTTGTCGCCGGTCTTGACCGTGGACCCCGTGGACGGCGTGGTGCCGGAAACCGGGGGCGCCTTCTCAACGGTCTTGGAACCTACGGCCGGGCTCGTGTCCTTCGCTGCCGTTGCGGGAGCGCTCTTTTCCACGGTTGAGCCGACTGCCGGCGTGGTCTTTTCTTCTTTGGTCACCGGGGCCGCCTTCGTGTCGGACTTGATGCCGGCGGGCGACTTAACGTCCTTTTTCACTTCCGCCGGGGCCGATTTCGCTTCTGCCTTCGCTACCGCCTTGTGGTGCTTGTGAATGCCGATTTTCTTGCTGCTGTGGCGGGCCTTATGGCTGGTGCCGGCCTTTGTGGCCTCTCCCGCGGATTCCCCCGCCTTCGAAGTCGTTACGGAAGTCGCCTTTTTCTGATCAGGCTGCTGCTGTGCAAATCCCGAACCCACCGCAAGGGTCGTCGCAATCGCCAGAGTTCCCAGAATCGTCATGATCTTTTTCATGTTTTTGTCTCCTCTTGTTTTTTCATCACTCACAAAACACTGTGTTCGAATAACCCTGTTACGCTGGTACTTTTTCCCATCACGGATGCGCCGTGCCGATCTTTTTTGGCCCGGAGCCAGGAGAATTCGGAAGGGGCCGCCTGGTTCTTGGGGCCGCGCCTTCCACCCGGGGGCTTTCCCCGGCCCACTCGTCGAGCGGCATCGGTTCGCGACTCTTCCCCTCCCTCCTGCCTTCGTCCATGATATGATCCTCCATAAGAGCGTTCGTTCCTTGTGTTCGACCCCGCGGGCTTTCTTTTGTTCGCTCGCAGGCTTCAGCCCGGTAATAACGCATAACCCGTGCCGGAATGAGCGCACGACCGGATAATTTCGCAACATTGCGTAATCATGGTATATTTTTTGACGAACTCGAGAAGAGTCATATCCGCTCCCGGTAACGGGTGCTCCAACTGGATAAAAAGTATGCAGATCAAGTTCAGGGTGAGCGGATACTGGATAAAATGTATCCGGTCACTGATGGTGCAGGATGCGGGGCGGGGACGTTGGCACGAAGGGCCGGTACGCTTTGCGCCGTTTCCTTCGATCGGCGAACCTCTCGCGTGACCGGCGGTACGGGTTTCCCGTAGCGCCCAAAGTGAAAAAGTTGTTTCCCATGGGCTTGCGGACTGGCGCCGATTTTGCTCTATAAAGGCTGAGAGGCCGCGGCCGGAAGCGCGTCATTCCGTCCTGCTTCCATGAAGCCCGGAAAGGCCAGGTTACGCCTTTTGCGCCGGGTCTGCGGCGGTCGTGTTTTGTCCGGCCGGGAGTCGTTCCGCTTCGAAAACACCTGTCTCCAAGGAGCCTCTGCAAATGGGTTCAAAGCATTCTCATCCGGGCCGCTGGGCCTGGATTTCACCCTGGATGATCGTCGGGCTGGTCTGCATCCTTGCGGGCATCCTGTTGACGCTTGCCGTCAAGGATTTTCATCACGACAAGGAATTCATGATGAGGGCGCTCCTCTCCGAGGCCAACGTCCTCATGCGGTCCCTCGAGGCCGGGAGCCGTGCGGGCATGAAGGGCACGGCATGGGGCCAGCCCGAGATCCAGACGCTCATGGAGGAGATAGCTCAACAGCCCGACGTGCTCTACGTCGCCCTGATCAATTCCAAGAGGAAGGTGGTCGCCCACAGCGAAGCCGTTATGGTGGGCACCGTTATGCAGATCAGCCTGCCGCAGCACGGAGAGACCGTCTCGCGTTTCACGGATGGTGAGGAGCGGGCCTTCGAAGTGATGCGTCCTTATCACCCTTGGACCAGCCGGCAGGGTAAGCGTCCAACCCGGACGCAACGCGCTCCGGCAGCGGCGGCGGAGGCCGATAAGGAGCTTTTCATCCTGCTCGCCCTGGACCCTTCCCCCTTTGAAACCGCTCTGCGTGAAGACCTGCTGCGCACGGGAATCATGTTCGGGATCATGTTCCTGGTGGGCGCGGCCGGTTTCCTGTCCATTATCTGGGCGCAGTATTACCGGGTCGCCCGCCGTTCGCTGCAGGACATCGAAGCCTTCACGGCGACGATTGTGAACCAGATGCCCGTGGGGCTTCTGGCCGTCGATCGGGAGGGGCGTATTCAGAGAACGAATGAAGCGGCGCTGAGCATTCTCCGATGCAATGTGCTGAAGCAGGAAAACATCCGCGACCTGCCGTGTTTCATGCCTCTTGCCGAGCAATTGCGATCCAGGGAGATCGTCATCGAACATGAAGTGCAATGCCGGGTCGATGAGACCCACACCGTTCCGCTTCTCGTCAATGCAGCCGTGATCCACGACGCCGACCTCAACAGGGCGGGGTACCTTTTCCTCTTTGCCGATCTTACCGGCATAAAGCAACTGGAAGAGCAGCTCCGCAGGAGCGAACGGCTTGCCGCCCTGGGCCGGCTTGCCGCGGGGATTGCCCATGAAATCCGGAATCCTCTCAGTTCGATCAAGGGCTTTGCCAAGATCCTTGCGGGCAGATTCGGTGAGGACGACAGGGATCGCAGAATTGCACAGGTTATGGAAGAGGAAGTGGAGCGGCTGAACCGGGTCATTTCGGAACTGCTGGATTTTGCGCGGCCGACAGAACTCCACAAACAGATTTGCGGATGCGGGGAAGTGATCCGGCATTCGCTCGAACTGGTGGAAAGGGACGCCGAGCAGCATGGAGTTAAGATCGAATACCGGGTCGACCCGGAGAATCTAAGGATCGACATCGATCCCGACCGGTTCGCCCAGGTGCTTCTGAACCTGTATCTCAATGCCCTGCAGGCGATGCCGGATGGGGGCTCTCTGAAAATCGCGGCCCGGCAAAAGGCCGGCAGAGTGGTGCTCAGCGTGACCGACTCAGGAATAGGCATCCCGCAGGAGCATCTTCCGCACGTCTTTGACCCCTATTTTACGACCAAACCGAGGGGGGTCGGCCTCGGGCTTGCAAACGTTCACAAGATAATTGAAGCTCACGGCGGGGAAATCGAGGTGCTGAGTGAGCCGGGGCAGGAGACGAGCTTTATAGTTTATCTTCCCGTCAATGCATAAAAAAAACGGCCGGTTGAAGAACCGGCCTCCGGTTTCATGAGCGGTGGAAAACCGCAAGTTTCAAAAACAAACCAGGCACCCGTACGTGGGTGCCTGATCTTATGCCTGCTTCGTGCTTCCCGATGCCTTCCTTGAGTAGTGACACCGTCTGGACCGGCGCGGCGGCCTGGGCTGAAGAAAATCGACACGAATGTATTCGTGCTTGTTCACGAACGAAACGAAAACGCGGTCAATATTCAGTTCCTTCTGCACCACCGCACGGATGCTGTCGGGGTCTGAATATTTACTGATACCGTGTTTGCGATAATCGTCGGTTTTGATGTAAAGAGACATCCGGCAAATCCCCCTAAAAAATTTGGTTTTTCCGTCCTTCATGCGTTTGCAATCAGGGGCCGCGATTCCCGCGCTGAAAAGCATGACACGATGATTCGAGTTCACGCCGCTTTCATGCACTATGCAAACTGCATACCCCACCGCAGCCATTGAGTTATATTAACATGCGGTCCGGGATTGTCAAAAACATATTAGTCTCCCGCCAACAATGATAAACTTCGCAAAATTGCGATGACCATGGAATGAATGGCGGACTTGTCGAAAGAGCTTCGAATGGCGGAACGGATCAAGGGACTGGTTGAACGGATAACCTACGGCAGCGAAGAGGACGGGTATTACGTCCTCAAGGTCAAGGTTCCCGGCAGGAGGGAGCTTGTGACCGTTACGGGGAATTTTGTTTCCGTGACTCCCGGGGAAGTTCTTACCATGGAAGGCGAATGGAATTCCCATGCGCGGTTCGGCGAGCAGTTCAAGGTGGAGAAGTATGAAACGACCGTTCCTTCCACCGTCATCGGCATCCGGAAGTACCTTGGCTCCGGGTTGATCAAGGGAATCGGGCGGAAGATGGCCGAGCGGATCGTGGACCGATTCGGGGCCGACACCCTGGACGTGATCGAGCGCGAAGCGGAGCGGTTGAGAGAAGTGGAGGGCATCGGGGCGTATCGTCTGGAGCAGATTCGCAAGGCATGGGAAGACCAGAAAGACATCCGTGAAGTCATGGTGTTCCTGAGGACCCATGGAGTCAGCGCCGCCTTTGCCGCACGCATATTCAAGCACTATGGCGGGAATTCCCTCGAAGTCGTACGGGAAAATCCCTACCGGCTCGCCATGGACGTTTCGGGCATCGGTTTCATTACGGCCGACAGGATCGCGCAGAATCTCGGTTTTTCCGTTGATTCCCCGCTGAGGGCCGAGGCGGGGCTCCTCTATGTGCTGCAGGAAGCTTCCGACGACGGCCATGTGTGTGCTCCCCGCGAATGGCTGATGGAGCGGTGCGAAGCGCTCCTCAATATCCCGGCGCCCGTGCTCGATGAAGCCCTCCAACGCCTGGTTTCCGACCAGCGCATCGTGGTGGAGTCCCTGTCCACGGAGGCTGCCTCGGACTTCGGTGGGTCCCGCGCCGTTTATCTCCGGGGGTATCATACCGCCGAAACTCAGGCCGCCCAGCGACTTGCCTATCTGCGCGGCTTCAAGTCCCTCCAGAAAAAAGTGGATCCCGATGCCGCCGTTGAGTGGCTCAGGCGGACACTGCCTTTCAAGTTGGCTTCTCAACAGGAAGAAGCCGTAAAAAAGGCCATCACCGACAACGTAGTGGTCATTACGGGGGGCCCCGGGACGGGCAAAACGACGCTGATCCGCGCCATCCTCGCGATTTACCGGCGCATGAATGCGCGGGTGAGCCTTGCCGCACCGACGGGCAGAGCGGCAAAAAGGCTCAATGAAACGACCGGGCATCCCGCGGCCACCCTCCACCGGCTCCTGGAATTCAGCCCCCAGGTCGGGACATTCGTACGCAACGAAATGAAGCCCCTTTCGGCGGACCTGGTCATCGTGGATGAGGCCTCCATGCTGGACGTCGTGCTCACGCACTACCTTTTGAAGGCCGTGCCCGCCAGCGCCGGGCTGGTGCTCGTGGGGGATGCGGATCAGTTGCCGTCGGTCGGTCCCGGAAACGTGCTGAAGGACATCATCGATTCGGAGCGGTTCACGGTGGTGAGGCTCAACGAAATCTTCAGGCAGGCCAGCCAGAGCCGCATCGTGACCAACGCTCATCTCGTCCGGCAGGGAAAATTCCCGGTGATGAGGACCGAAAAGGAAGAACTGCAGGACTTCTATTTTATTGAAAAGGAAGATCCTGAAGAAGTCTGCCGGATCATTTTGAAACTTTGCTCCGAACGCATTCCGGCCAGGTTCGGGTTCGATCCCGTCGAAGACATCCAGGTGCTCAGCCCCATGCACAAGGGCGCTATCGGGGCGCAAAGGCTGAACATCGTCCTGCAGGAGGCCCTCAATCCGCAGACCCGTTCGGTCCAGAGGGGCGACCGCTTTTTCAAGCTGAACGACAAGGTCATGCAGATCAGAAACAATTACGACAAGGACGTATTCAACGGAGACCTGGGGCGGGTGGCGAACATCGATCTCGAGAACCAGGAAATCCGCGTGGAAATCGACGGCCGATCGATCCCCTACGACTTTTCGGAACTCGATGAACTGGCCCTGGCCTATGCGGTGAGCATCCACAAGGCCCAGGGGAGCGAATATCCGGCGGTGGTTTTTCCCCTGCTGACCCAGCACTACATGATGCTCCAGCGCAATCTCCTCTACACGGCCATCACCAGGGCAAGGAAACTGGTGGTCATCGTGGGGAGCAAAAGGGCGCTGGCCGTTGCCGTCAGGAACAACGAGGTGCACAAAAGATTTACACTGCTGAAGGAGCGCCTCCGGCAGAAGTGACGGAAAGTTCCGGGAACGGTTGAAAGTGATATTCCGTTCCGTGGATGCGGAGATGCATTGCGCAACTTTTGAATGAGGAGCCACCGGATGACGGGAGAAATAAGCATCAGGCCCATTGGAGTCATCAGAAGCCCGGTCAGGAATCTTGAAGATGCGCCGAAACAGGGAAGAGAGGGGAACGTGGAGGCGGTCCTGGAGGTGGATGAACGATACGGGGACGCTTTTCTCGGACTGGAGCCGGGTCAGAAGATCCAGGTTCTTTACTGGATGCATCTTGCGGAAAGAGGCCGGCTGAAGGTCCATCCCCGTGGGGATTCATCCCGTGCTCTCAAGGGGGTTTTTGCGACCCGGAGCCCGCACCGCCCGAACCCGATCGCCGTGGACGTCGTGGAAGTGGCGGCCATTGACGGGACAAGCATCACGGTGAGAGGCATCGACGCTCTCGACGGGACCCCGCTGCTGGACATCAAGTGTGAGTATTGAAAAGCAATCGTTCGGTCCGGAAAAGAATGTGTAAAATGCCTCCGGCCGGTATGGCTTTTTGCAGTGTCAGGCGGTACAATAAAGTTTGATTCATGTTGAAATTTCGGGCCGTTCCACTCGGAAAGGGAGGCCGGAAAGCATCCGGCTGAACCTGATGCGCGCCGGAAACCGGCGACGCATGCCTGTCTCCGACTTTCCCGACTGATGCGATCGGCCTCCTTGCTGTTCTCCAGGTCTGAACCCTCGTGCTGAAGGAACGGTCATGACTTCGCCTCCCACCGACTCGTATCACCGACGGATCGATTATCTCAGGCTGTCCATCACCGACCGCTGCAATCTGCGCTGCACGTACTGCATGCCCGAAGAAGGGGTCCCGAAAGTCGTCCATACGGAAATCCTGCGTTACGAAGAGATCCTGCGGCTTGCCCGGATCGTCACGGAAATGGGGATTTCGAAAATCAGGATAACCGGCGGTGAGCCCCTGGTGCGCAAGGACATCTTTTTCCTCTGTGAAAACATCGCGCGCGTACCCGGTCTGACCAGCCTGAGCGTCACCACCAACGGCGTCCTGCTTGCCGAACATGCCGAAACGCTTTTCAAGTCCGGCATCAAGCGCATCAACATCAGCCTGGACACTCTACAGCGGGAAAAATACGCCGCCATCACCCGCCATGACTGCTTCAACGAAGTATGGGAAGGTATCATGGCTGCGCGCGAGGCCGGTTTTTCGCCCATCAAGCTCAACACCGTGGTGATGCACGGCGTGAACGACGACGAAATCGAGGAACTCGGGAAACTGACCTATAAGTATCCGTTTCACATCCGTTTCATCGAGTTCATGCCCTTTCAGCAGGCGGAGTTCAACGAGAAGTTCTATTCCGCGGACGACATACTGAAGCGGCTTTCGGGCATCGCGGAACTCATTCCGACCGAAAGCGGCGATTCGAACGGTCCCGCCAGGCACTTTCGTTTTCCGGGGGCCATGGGAAAGGTCGGGATCATCAGTCCCCTGTCCCATCATTTCTGCCCCACCTGCAACCGGTTGAGGCTGACCGCAGACGGCAAGCTCCGTACCTGCCTGTTTTCCACCGACGAAACCGACGTGAAAGCCGCGCTTCGCAGCGGGGCATCGGATGAGGACATCGCCCGGCTGATACGTGCGGTCATCGCAAAAAAGCCGGAACGGCACGAACTCAGCAGTGGCGTTATCCGCAAATGCGTCAGTCGGCCCATGTCCGCCATTGGCGGATGACGGACCGGATCATGGCCTCGCTTCCGGCAGGCGGGCCCCGCACAGTTTCCATGCCAGCGAAGCGGCGCCCAGGAGTGCGGCGTCATCACCGAGCGTGCTCCGGAGGATCACTGCCTCTTCGGCTTTCAGCATGGTCGAATGTTCGGAAATGCTTTTTGTGAGCGGCCCGATGAACTGGTCCCACGCGGCGCTGACCCCACCTCCGATGATGGCGTGGCGGATTCCCAGGACCGAAAAAAGATTGGACAGGGCCAGCCCCAGCGCCCAGCCCATGCGTTCGAAAAGCTCCAGTGCGATGGGATGTCCTTCCACCGCGGCATCGTAGACCGCCCGGGGCGTCAGAGTCCCGGAGCGAAGAGGGCCGCAAAGCGGCCCCTCGACGAATGCGCCGCAGGCCCCCGCTTCCCGGATTCCTTCCACCAGTGCCCTGCCGGACGCATAGGCTTCGAGGCAACCGGCCGCGCCGCAGAGGCATTTGCGGCCTCCCGGTACGATGACCATGTGTCCTATTTCGGCGACGAACCCGATATTGTCGCCGTTCCAGAGCCTGCGCCCAAGGATCAGGCAGCCTCCCACGCCTGTCCCGAGCGTTAGTCCGATCCAGTTTTCCGGTTCCCGGCCCGAACCGGCCCAGGCTTCCCCGAGCGCAAACACATTGGCGTCGTTTTCCAGAACGACGGGGATGCCGACGCCGTCCTCGAGAGTCGGGGCGAGAGGAAACCCCGACAGGGCGGGCAGGTTCGGCGAAAACAAAACGCGGCCTCCGGCCGGGTCTATCTTCCCCGCCACTCCCAGGCCCGCGGCGCACACCCGTTTTCCCCATCGAGCCGCGGTTTCGATGAGCAACCGGCATTCGGAGATGAGCCGTTCGCTGATGGGCCGCGGCCCGCCGAGAGCCAGACTGGAACTTTTGCTTTGCCGCAGTATCTTCCCGGACCTGTCTACGAGGGCCGTCCGCAAATGTGTTCCGCCGATGTCGATTCCAATGACCAGTTCTTCTTCCATTCTTTCCCTTCTGACCCTCCTGTCCGTGAGTAAGCTCACGTCAGCAGGCGCCCGGATTGCTCCCTCGTATTATTTCTCCTCCGCTATTGTGGACTCGATCCTTTTCGTACCAAGGAGACGGGCCGCGGACATCGTATGGCTCGGCAGGCTGTTGAACGGGCGAAAGGTCAAAGAAATCCTTCCGGAACGTAAAACACGTACCGGCGGGAAAGGATATCGAACTGGGCATCGGTTTCCGTTTGAATGGCCAGGAAGAGTTCACTCAAGGACCGCGCTCCGGAAACGGCGAGTTGGAAACGTTCAGGCTTGTAACAGGCGCTCTCGAGAGGGATCAGAAAGTTCCGAACGCTGCCCTTCCAGACTATCCCGAGCCGGTCCCGTTCCTGCTCGATGGTCCGAAAAAAGCGTCGGAGCAGGTCCGTTCTCAGGATCGGTGAAGGCGATTTGGTAACGCATTCCATCATGCCCGCGAGCCGGTAAATCCTCCGCATGGAGGATTCGTCCTCCCGGTGTGCGAAAAGACCCGTCACGGTGTAGTGGGTTCCTCCATCGAGGGTGACGTGGGTCGGAACGGCCCTGATCCTCCGCCGATCCCGGGTGTTGGGACCGCCTGGGCGGTGCTCCTCCAACCGGGCCGACTGGCTGCGCGAACACATGAAGACAAAGGCGTTCCCCCAGTCTCCCCAACGGAACTCAAAGGGCCGGAGCGTGATGAAATTGTCGTCGCCCCCGGGCTTGCCTCGAAACCTGATGATATCAGCCATGGCACCATCCGCTGCAGCGATGCGGGGATCGGCCGGGTCCGGGCGCGACCCCGCGGATTGGTACGCCCTGCGTCCCGGCCGGCGTCCCGTTCCATCGATCAGCGGGGCAGATAGGGAGTGAGATCGTCCACATATTGGGTGAGCACTTTGTATCCGGCCTCGGTAAGGATGCCCGCGGCTTTTTCGTAATCGGTCGTGCCGATGCGCAAAATGACCTGCCACACTTCCGGATAGTTCCGAAGGGGTACGAACAGGATGCTGCGGATATTGATTTCGGCCTGCGCCATCCACTTCCCCACTTCGGCCAGGACCCCGATCCTGTCTTTTACGAGCAGCGATATCCTCCTGCTGTTGTCACTCAGCCCCAGGGCCGTGAGAAGGACGTCCATCAGGTCTGCGACGGTGAGGATCCCTGCCAGCCTGCCGTCCCTGATGACGGGCAGGCAACCGATTTTTTTGTCGCGGATGAGCATGGCCGCCTGTTCGATGTCCATGCCGGGTGTAGCCGTGACCAGGTCCCGTTTCATAATGCCCGCTACGCTCAGCTTCTGCAGCACGTAGGTGAGTTCGTATACGTTGAGGGTGGTGGCAGGGGAGGCCCAGGCCTCTTTCAGGTCCCTGTCGGTAACAAGGCCCACCAGGTGAGCTTTGCCGTCAGTGACGGGAAGATGGGAAATTCGGTGCGCGTCCATTAGTTCCCGGGCTTTAAGTACGGAGGTTTCCGGGGTTATCGTGAGTAGATTGGTCTTCATGTTCCAGCCAACATACATGGTCCCCCTCCTTATTTTTTTGTTCCAATCGGTATGGTGAGTGAATAGAATAGGGATATATCAAGAAACGTGTCAACGTGAAAGTGTTTAGGGATCGACAAGGAGCAAAATGGTGTCCATGAATGAAAAAACGGGGGATCAGGAATTCCTGAAAAGACTCTCGGAAGCTATAGACCAATGGGAGAATTCTCCATATTACCTGCCGGATGAAGAGCTGTTCGACCTGGAGACGTTCCTGGTGGACCATCGGGCAGGTCATTTCAAAACTGAACTGGAAATCATTTACGGGACCCCTCTCAATCACAACTTCTGGTCCTCCTTCCTGGCCTACCACCGCCTGAAGCGTGCAAAAGAGGAAATCAAGGCCCAGGATGCCCTTAAAGAAGAAAAACACAGGCAGTACATGCAGGTGGTGGAGGAGGAAAAAAAGGCGGGGCAGAAATGGCTCAAAGAATGGTTTCACAACCAGCGCAGACAAAAAATCAAGGTCCTCCCCGGCGGAAGAAAAAACGGGGACCCGCAGCCCTCCTGACCGGACGATTGCCCTCGCCCGCTGCCTCCACGAAATCCCGGCCGTAACCGAAGCCGGGCCGCAATTTTCCTTCCCGACTCTTCTCCAGTTTCCTTGCTTTCCGTTTGAACCGACGGCATCACTACGCCGTGCATCCCATCACCTGATATCGTAGCTTATTGTTATAAATATGTATTTACTTTTATGAGCATTCCTTCCGAGAGCCTGCGAAAAAACTCTTCTTTCTTTTTCACTACGTGAAAAACCGCCCTGTTAGGCTCACGCCCGAAACATGGAACAACAATTCCGCCGCTTATGTTTGCAGGAATCGAAAACGAAACGCCGGCGGCCGACGGGGCCGCACGGACGACGGGAAAGGCTGGCGACGATGGACCCGGATACAAACGGAAAATTCAGGTTTGCCGTTGAAAGGACGCTCGTTCACGAAGGCGGTTACATAAACGATCCCCGGGACCCGGGAGGAGAAACCAATTTCGGGATCAGCAGGCGAAGTTACCCCGCGCTCGACATCCGGGGCCTCACCCGCGGAGACGCGGAACGGATCTATCTTCGCGACTGGTGGGAAAAATACGGGTACGGCTCCATTTCCGATCGATTCCTTGCCGCTAAAGTCTTTGATCTGGCGGTCAACCTGGGACCGAACCAAGCCCATAAACTGCTCCAGACGGCGGTGTGTGAAACCACGGCCGCAAAAACGGCCGTAGACGGGATATTGGGCGATCTGACCCTCAAAGCCGTAAACGGCCATCCGCAGCCGGAATACCTCCTTGCGGCGCTGAAGCTCAAGGCCGTCGGCCATTACCTGGCGCTGGGGAAGCCGGCGTTTCTCGCGGGTTGGATCAGGCGGGCGATCGGGTAAATCATACCGGCGGACGTGGCCGGTTCAAGGGGGAAGGGGAATTGCCCGGCCTCGGCGTCGGGTTGTTCGGAACCTCCGGAAAAAAGGGAGAAAAGGATGTTTCTCAGTGCGATACCGATAATCGGCAAGGTCTTTGGGCAAATCGTCGGCGTTATCGACAAGGTGGTTGAAGACAAGGACCAGGCGGCAAAGCTCAAACACGATCTCGAGATGCAGCTTCTTGAAAAGGATTTTTCCTTCGTGGAGAAGGAAATCGAATCGAGGGCCTCGATCATCGCCGCGGAAGCCCAGGGAGCGAGCTGGCTCCAGCGCAACTGGCGGCCCCTCCTGATGCTCACCTTCACCTACATCATCGCCCACAATTACATCGTATCCCCCATGCTGTCGCTCCCGCGCCTGGAACTTCCCCCGGACGGATGGGAATTGCTCAAACTGGGTGTGGGCGGCTACATCATCGGGCGCTCGGCGGAAAAGGGCATTGCCGCCTGGAAGAAGTAGGCAACGGTCGGAACGCAGGAAAGGGCCTGAGGCATGACAGCCATCGACGGGATTGCTCTGGACGCGGTCATCAAGCTCGCAACGAACTTCGGAATACCGGGGATCGTCCTGGTCATCTGGATCTTCAGTGAAAAATCCCATGAGCGGACCCTGAAACAATACCGCGAAGACATGCTGGAACAGCGCAGGATGTACGAAGAGGGTATGCAGGAGATCAGGCGCATGTATGAGAACAACGTGGAACTGGTCCGGAATTATTCGTCCCTGGCCGGGAACCTGAAGGACGTGGTCATGATCAATACCCAGGCCTGGCAGCGGGTTGCGGACGATATCAACCGCAACCAGTTCTGCCCGATGGTGAGGCTGAAAAAATACGCCACGGGGGTTGAGCCGTGAATGAGCGACTGAAGTTCATGGGGCGATTGGAGGAGAGGAGACTCGAAGCCGAGCAGTTGAAGCTCCGGCTGCGGGGGCTGAGAGATTCCATCCGGGACATACTCGACCCCTTCGATGCGGTGGAGGAACTGGACGGGGACGTACTGGCCCTGCAGGCAATGGAATTCGCCTCCGTGCAGATTCGCTGCAAAGAGGCCCTGAGCGAAATGGCGGTCATCAGGAAGACCCTGGGGAGATAGAGGCTGTGCCGAGAAAGATGTACGGTCCGCATAAAGCCAAATCGCCGGGAAAGGCCGGCCCCCGCGGAACAAAGCGGGAGGAGGACATCCCGAGCGTATGCCCGGCGGATGTGGTGGTAGCCGGCGATCCGGTGGGAATGGCCGGGCCGGAAATGAGAACGAGGGCCGAAAGCCTTTGCGTCATCGAAGGAATGCCGCTGCCCCGCATTTCCACTCTTACCGGGGTCCCCGTCGGGACGCTCGAAGCGTGGTCGGAGGAAAGCGGCTGGCAAGGACTTCGCGTGGAATACTGCGAAGCCCTTGCCGACATCCGGCGCAACACCACACTTCTGCACAAACGCCTGCTCGATAAGGCAATCGAGAGCCTCGACCCCAGGATGATCAATGCCGTTGCGCGACTGGAAGCTTCCTCCGCAAGAAAGAAGACCGGGGAGACCAGGCCGGAACCGTTCTTGCCGGGTCCGGAACATCGCGCGGTCCAATCTCCCGGTGAGGCTGCGGACGCGCTGCGGGAAGCGGTGGAAAAGAAGGTGAACCTCCTGCTCAATCAGCCCGAAGCGGTCTCCCTCGCTGCTGTGAGTGAACTCATCAGGGCTATCCAACTGATCGAATCCCTGAAAGCGAATCACCGGCGGGAACCGTCCGATTCCGTCGCGCACGGGTTGTCCCGTGACGCAGCCGAGGCCATTCGACGCGGGATCCTGGGAATCGCGGGAGAGGAATAGACGATGAATGCCGCATTGAAGGTCCGGAAAATCGACTTCCCGCGCACTCATGTGATGGCTGCCTTCGATCCTCCCGCGGCGCTCCTGCCTTACCAGCAGAGATGGGTATCGGACCGAAGCCCGGTCAAAATCTGCGAGAAGTCGAGGCGCGTGGGCATTTCGTGGTCGGAGGCGGCCGACGATGCGCTGACGGCTGCTTCCTCCGGAGGCATGGACGTCTGGTACATCGGCTACAACAAGGACATGGCGCTCGAATTCATCAACGATACCGCCTTTTGGGTGAGGAATTACAGGCTTGCAGCCTCGGCCATGGAAGAAGACCTGGTGCGGGACGAAGACAAGGACATCCTCGCCTTTCGGATCAAATTCGCCTCCGGAAAGCGGGTGACGGCCCTGTCGAGCAGACCCAGCAACCTGCGCGGCAAGCAGGGGAAGGTGGTGATCGATGAGGCAGCGTTCCACGAAGACCTGCCGGGTCTCCTCAAGGCCGCCATAGCGCTGCTCATGTGGGGCGGCCGGGTGGCGGTCATCAGCACTCACAACGGGGAAGACAATCCCTTCAATGAACTCATCAAGGACATTCGATCGGGCAGGAAACCGTACAGCCTTCACCGCATCACCCTGGATGAGGCCCTCGCCGAGGGTCTCCACCGGCGCATCTGTCTCAAGTGCGGCGTGGAATGGACGGCAGAGGCCGAATCCGAATGGCGCGAATCCCTGATCCGGCTCTACGGCGATGACGCCGACGAGGAGCTTTTCTGCGTTCCCGGCAGGAGCTGCGGGACATTCCTGTCCAGGGCCATCGTCGAGGCCTGCATGGATGCCGGGATACCGGTGGTGCGGTGGTCTTGCGGCCCCGGGTTTGCGCAGCTCCCCGACCATGTCCGGCAGGCGGATGCGAAAGACTGGTGCGATGCCCACCTGGCTCCGCTCCTCGGAAACCTGCCTGAAAACAGGCCGACATTTTTCGGGGAGGACTTCGGCCGCAGCGGGGACCTCACCGTGATCGTGCCCCTGCATGAATGCGCGGATTTCCAATATCGCGCTCCATTTGTCGCGGAGATCCGTAATGTTCCGTTCCGGCAGCAGGAGCAGATCCTGTTTTTCATGGCGGACCGCCTGCCTTCATTCCGGGGGGCGGCCATGGATGCGCGTGGAAACGGTCAGTACCTGGCGGAAGTCGCCATGCAGCGATACGGGTCGGGCCGTATACGGCAGGTGATGCTTTCGGAGAAGTGGTACCTCGAAAACATGCCGTCTTTCAAGGCGGCGTTTGAAGACAGGCGGATCGCTATTCCGGGAGACCCGGACATCCTCGACGATCTCCGGGCCATCCGAATGGAAAGAGGCGTCGCGAGGGTGCCCGAACGATACCGGGGAAAAGGGCGCGACGGCGGGCAGCGGCACGGGGATGCGGCGATAGCGTGCGCCCTGGCCTGGTTTGCCGCCCGCAACGTCGAATCGGGGCCCGTCGAATATGAAACGGTGAACGGCCCCCGGTTCGCGGAATGCCGCGGTGCCTATTGAACCCATAGGGGGCGCGTCGTTTGCGGATGTCCGAATGCGGGAGACCGGTTGCCGGAAAATAGAGAGGGAGTGACCACATTGTCAGTTCTCATTTACGACGCATTGGGAAGGCCTGTTCAGGAAAGCGGAGTGAAACGTCCGGACACGCGTGAACTCGCTGTAGTCCAGGTCCGGGACCGGTGGAGCGGATATCCGTCAAACGGCCTGGTTCCGGAACGTCTCGCACGGATTTTCAAGGAAGCCGACAGCGGCGACATGCTTCGCCAGGCCGAACTTTTCGAGGAGATGGAGGAAAAGGACGCTCACCTCGCCTCGCAGTTCCAGGTGAGGAAGCTCGCGGTGCAGGGGCTTGCATGGGAAATCACCCCTGCGGGCGAGGACCCGAAATCGAAAGAGGTGGCGGCACGTTGCCGGGACTTCCTCGAGGGTCTGGCGGACCTTGATGAACACATCCTCGATCTTCTCGACGCTTTGGCCAAGGGATACAGCATGATGGAGATACTCTGGGACGTTTCCGGGGGAGAGAGCCGAATCCGCAGCCTGCGGTGGGTCCATCCCAAAAAGGTGACGTTCTGGGATTCGCTCACTCCCAAAGTCCTCACCGTGGAAGAACCGGTCCGGGGCATCAGCCCTCCGCCGTTCAAGTTCGTCTACCACCGCTATAAAGCCCGATCGGGCCACGACGCCCGGGGGGGAATCCTCAGGGTCTGCGCCTGGATGTACCTGTTCAAAAACTACGCGATCAAGGATTGGGTAGCGTTTGCTGAAGTCTACGGCATGCCGCTCAGGATCGGAAAATATGAGCCGGGGGCGAGCAAATCGGACCGTGAAGCCCTTATTCGCGCCGTCCGGTCTCTCGGGACCGACGCGGCGGGGATCATTTCGAAGTCTACGGAAATCGAATTCATCGAAGCGCAGAGGTCCTCTTCACTGAACATATATGAAGGCCTTGCCCGGTTTTGTGACGCTCAGACGTCAAAGGCCGTGCTGGGGCAGACCCTTACCAGTGAAGCGGGAGGCAGCGGCGGCTCCGGTGGGTCCTACGCGCTGGGGAGAGTCCATGGAGATGTCCGGCAGGATCTTACCGAGGCCGACTGCCGGGCGCTCGGCAAGACGATCACCCAGCAGGTCCTGAGACCGCTGGTGGGGTTCAATTTCGGATGGGATATACCGATGCCCCGGTTCAGTTTCCTGTTCGAACCCCCGGAGGACTTGAAAGCCGCGGCCGAGACCTACCGGATCCTCGCGGGAATGGGATTCGATTTCAGCCAGGAACACGTCGGCAGGCGATTCAAAGTCCCCTTGCGCAAGCAGGGGGAGCGCCCGCTCCTCAAAACGGGGCCGGGAGGAAACCGATCGGGGGACGGCGGGTCCGGTGAAGAAGCCGCCTTCCTGAAGCCGCGGGCACGGGACGCGGGGATCGGCCGCGAACTCCTCCACGGCGGGGGTGCTGCGGAGAAGGCTGGCCGCAGCCCTGCGCAGGACCCGGCCGGCGCCGGTGAAAACGACTGCCAGAAGCCGGATTCATCCGACCCGGGCCAGGAATTCATCGATGAAATGGCCGATCGGATGGGCCGTGCCGAAGGGTCCCTCGATCCCCTGTTCCAGTCGATCGTTTCCATCGTCCGAACCGCCCGGTCTTTCGAAGAAATCCTGGAATCGATTCAGTCGGAGCATCACGAAGTCGACACCTCCGCCCTCCAGGGTCTCATTCACCGCGCCATGTTCGCCGCCCATATCGCGGGGTACCTCGGTGCCCGGGAGGAAGGAACTGAATGAAGCCGCAACCCGAACTGCTTTCTTTTCCCGAAGCCGTCGAATTCTTCCGGACGAAGAACCTTGCCGTCTCCCCCAATTCCTGGCGGGACGTCTGGGCGGCGGAAAACGTCCACGCGTTCACCGTGGCGCGGGTCACGGCGACGGACGTACTCGAAGACATCCGAAATTCGGTGGAGAAGGCCCTCCGCGAAGGCATCCCGCTCGAACAGTTCAAGTCGGAGATCTCTCGAACCCTTGCCGCGAAAGGATGGCCGGTGGGGGCGGGAGCGAAAGGCGGTTCCATCCTCACGCCCTGGCGCCTCGAAACCATCTACCGGACAAACATTCAATCCGCTTACCAGGCCGGCCGCTTTTCGCAGATGCTCGAAACCGCGAACCTGCGTCCTTACTGGATGTACGACGCCGTTTCCGACCGGCGGACCCGTCCGTTTCATGCTTCCCTGAACGGGAAAGTCTACCGGTTCGACCATCCCTTCTGGAAGACCTGGTACCCGCCCAACGGATTTAACTGCCGGTGCACGGTGAGAGCGCTTTCGGAACGGCGCATGCGGAAAATGAGGCTGGAACCGGAAACGGTGGAGCCTGCGTTCAAGCCCGACGAAGGATTCGGTTACAACCCCGGCATGGTCCGCTGGCAGCCGGACCTCGGTAAATATGGTCCCGAGGCCCGTGGACGCCTCACGCGGGAAATGGTGGGCCGGCCCTGGGACATGCCGTCTCTTTCGAAGGAACTCACCTGCCTGCGTGATGGCTATGGGGGTACCGGCGTTCTCACGACCGGCCCGGAACTCCACATCGCCGAAGTCTCATCGGACCGACATATCGGGTGGACCAACGTCAAAACAGGGGAAATCGCACTGAACGGCAGCGCGTACAGGGAGGTCGTCCGAGCGCTCAAGGCCGGTACGGTGGACACGCAGAGCCGGTTCGAAGCCATGAAGTCCGTTGTGCACGAATTCGGGCATCACCTCGGTTATCCCGTGGACTTTGCCCGGTACGGTACGGACCAGGGTTACGGAGCGCTCAAGGAAACGGTGAACGATCTGTGGGCCTGGCAGCAACTGCCCGGGTTCCTCACGACACTCGGCCTGAAATCGGATTTTGACGCCATGGACGTCCTGGCACGGAGCCGGAAGGGCATGTACACGCGATGGGCGGCAAACCTGCGGGACCTCTTCCGGAAGCTGGGCTTCGATGCAGCCGGGGAGAAGGCCGTCATCACGGAACTCAATCTCATGACGAAGCCCGAAGACCTTTCCGGTCGCCTGGAGAAAATCATCGCCGAAAGAAAACCGGGATTTGCTCTCAAAAAGCCCCTCGGAGATATGCTCCTCCATTTTTGGGACTGGGAAGCGTTCATGCTCGATCTTTTCGGATGAATTTACGGGGCCCGCTTTACGGGACCGCTTTTGGAAACACGGGAAGGAGGAACCATCCGTGGCGACCGTGGGTATCAGTATCGATGAACGGCGTGTGAAGTCCGCTCTGCGCACCCTCCATGAAAAGCTGGCCGATCTCTCTCCGGTCATGCGGCAGCTTGGCGAAATCGTGCATGCCCGGGTGATGCAGAATTTCGAAGAAGGCCGGTCCCCGGAAGGAACACCGTGGGTCCCGTCCCAGCGTGCGCTGCGAACCGCTGGAAAGACCCTGATCGATAAATCCTTTCTCCGCAATTCGATCAACGTTCAGCCCTCCTCCGATTGCGTACGGGTCGGGACCCCGGTCGTCTACGGTCCCGTCCACCAGTTCGGCCGTGCCTATCCATCGGCAAGAATCGTTTCGGCGCGGCTTGGCAAATCGAAGGGCGGTCCCGCTGCAAAATCGGCATCCGAATCCCATTCCTGCGGCGCTTCGGGAGGGATCCCCGCGCGGCCTTTCCTGGGAGTGCGGCAGTCGGACTGGGGCGAAATACGCACACTGGTCGCGGAATACCTGGTGCTGCTGCAGTGAGCGTTTCCCTTCCGGAACGCGGCCGTGGAGACCCCGTGCCACATGGAGTCCCTCGGCTCCACACTGGCGGCAGGCTCATCTTTCGACTCGAACAGGAGACCTCAGATGTCTGAGACAATTGAACTGCAAAGCTTTATCGCATCGGTTCCCGGAGATCGATCCGCCGCGGACGCTCCCCTTGAATTCCAGGTTTTCCCGTCAGGGCAGGTGAGCATCGAAGGAGATGAACCCTTTCTCGTCGACGATGCCGCCATGGACCGGGTGACCGACCGCTTCAGGGCCAGGGGCCTGGACATGGTGGTCGATTACGAACATCAGACCGAGGAAGGAACGCCGGCGCCCGCGGCGGGGTGGATCAAGGCCCTGGAAAACCGGGGGAAAGACGGCCTTTGGGCCAGGGTCGAATGGACGGAAAAAGCGAGGGAATACCTCGCAAACAGGGAATACCGGTATTTCTCACCGGTGTTCCTCATCTCAAAGGCCGAGCGCCGACTGCTGGAACTGCTTCGTGTGGCGCTCACCAACGCACCACGCCTCAACCGCATCAGGCCGATTGTGGCGAAATCCGGTGAAAGCGTTCAACCCGCATCAAACACAACCCATGGGGAGGGAAAAATGTTCGTACGGACGATTGCGAAACAACTGGGGCTGCCCGACGGATCGGGAGAAGAGGAAGTGACCGCGGCCGTCGCGGGGCTGATGAAACCATCGGCCGATCCGACGGCCCACCACGAAAACACGGGTAAGGAGGCCGGGGAATTCATCGCATGCAGGGACGTCCTTACGGCCCTCGGCTACTCCTCCGGCGAACCGGGGAAAAGCGAGGTCATCGCAACCATTCATGCGCTCAGGCAAAGGCCGGATCTCAGCCTCGAACTTGCTTCCCTGAAGCGCAGGCTGGCCGAACGGGACCGTGACGAAATGGTGAACGCCGCCCTGGAGGCGGGAAAGATTACTCCGGCGCAGAGAGACTGGGCGGAAGCGTATGCCCTGCACGATCCGGAAGGTTTCAGGCTGTTCACGGCGAAAGCGCCGCAGGTGGTGCCGATCGGCGAAATCAACCTGCTGAGCGACGGACGCTCCGGGGCCGTGGCTCCAGCGGGGGACATTCAGATGCACATCAACAAGCTCATGGGCATCGGGGAAGAAAGCTGGAAGAAATACGGCGTTCACGAAAACTAGAAGGAGGAAATCATGGCGGATCGCAAGACTCAGATGAAAGATGCCGACCTCATCGCTCTCCCCGTGGCGGCGGGCACTCTGATCGAAGCCGGCAAAATGGTTGCGGTGAACGCGTCGGGATACGCCGTTGAAGCGGCCGATTCGGCGGGACTCAAGGTGATGGGCAGGGCCGACGGGAGGGCGGACAACTCCGGCGGGCAAAACGGAGACGTCGCCGTCCTCATCTGCCGGAAGCTGGCCTTCAAATACCGGAATTCGGGTGCTCATTCCGTGACCGGCGCGCACACCGGGTCGAACGTTTACGTGGAAGACGATGAAACGGTGGCGGGCGCCGCCGGAACGAATTCCATTGTCGCGGGCAAATGCCTCGGAATCGAGAGCGACGGGGTTTGGGTGGAGATCGGATAAGGACCGGCAATCCGCGGCCGGAGGCGGCGCGGAGCGGCAGGTATTCGGATGCCCGCGCCGGCCTTCGGCCGCATCGACGGAGGAGGGGAAAAAATGATCATCAATCAGGGGAATCTGCAGGGAATCTACAGGAGTTTTCAGACGATCTTCGGCGAAGCCTGGGACACCGCCGCTCCGAGCCAGTGGCCGGCGGTGGCCATGGAAGTCCCGAGCGAGACGAGAGAAGAAAATTACGACTGGCTGGGAGAACTTCCCATGATGAAGGAATGGGTCGGCGACCGGGTGGTCAAAGACCTTTCGGCCTTCCATTACGCCATCGTGAACAAGGATTTCGAAGCCACCATCGAGGTGGACCGCAACGACATCGAAGACGACCGCATAGGGATCCACCGACCCCGGATTCAGCAGTTGGCCGATTCTGCGGGAAAACATTCCGATATTCTCGTCTTCGACCTCATGAAAAAAGGCTTCGCCACGCCCTGCTACGACGGCCAGTATTTTTTCGACACCGACCATCCCATTTCGGGGCAGAGCGTCTCGAACTTCGGGGGAGGCACCGGACCCGCATGGTATCTCATGGACCTCTCACGGCCGATCAAACCCATTATCCTTCAGATCCGAAAGCGGCCTGAACTGGTCGCCCTCGACGATCCCGGAAACGAAAGCGTCTTCATGCGCAAAAAATACCGCTACGGGGTCGACGACCGGAAAAATGCCGGATTCGGCTTATGGCAGCTCGCCTATGCCTCGAAGAACACCCTGAATGGTGCTGCCTACGCCGAGGCGAGGTCCGCTCTGATGAGCTTCAAGAACGATGAAGGCGTGCCCCTCGGCATCGTGCCGACGCACCTCATCGTGCCTCCGACCCTGGAGAGCGTGGGCCGTTCGATCCTGAAAATCGCAAACGACGCCGCGGGTGCGGGGAATCCATGGTTCGGAACGGCGGAACTCATGGTCGTGCCCTGGCTGGCCTGACGAGAGGCTTTTAACGCGAGGACCGGGGCGCGTCGAGCGAAACGGTGACCGGGGCCGGCGTCGGACGATTTCCCGCTCCGGCCCTCCGCGCTCCGGCCGTTCAGAGGAGATTCGATGATCCGTATTCGTGCTCAAAAAGGCGGTTTCAGACGCTGCGGTGTGGCTCATGGTCTCGAATGGAAGGAATACCCGGACGGTTACTTCACGCAATTCCAGGTCGAGACCCTGCGGGGCGAACCCATGCTCCGTGTGGAAAATGTCCCGGAACCCGAAGCCGGGAATGCTCCTTCCCGGGCCTTGCCCAATGGAAAAAGGAAGCAAAAGGAACCCGTGGGTTCAGGGAATAAGGGAGGCGCGTAATGCCTTACAGCACCATTGAGGACTTGAAAAACCAGATTGAAGAGGCCCGCCTGGTCCAGCTCACCGACGATGCAGGAACGGGTTCGATCGATCCCGCCGCGGTGGGCAGGGCCATCAGCGACGCGGATGAGGAAATTGACGCCTACGTCGGCTGCAGGCATACGGTCCCGCTCGACCCGGTCCCGCCAGTCATTCGAAAAGTCAGTGTGGATATCGCCATCAGGAACCTTTACGCCAGGCGGGAGAAAGTGCCGGAAGCACGGGCCGAACGGTACAAAGGGGCCGTCAGGTTTCTGGAACAGGTGTCCCGCGGCGGCGCTTCGCTCGGGGTTCACGATCCCGAAGGGAATCCTCCGGCATCGGATGCTCCGGAGATGTCGAAGGAAAATCCGCGGAGAACATTCACCCGGTGCCTCCTGAACGGTTTTTGAAGCCACCGGAGACACCCGGAAAGGAGGGTAGGAATGTACGCCATCGCCAGGATTGAAAACGCCATCATCGGGAGGCTTCGCGATCAGATCCCGTATCTCAGGACCTGCGCCTCTCTTGCTTATTTCCTGCTGAAGGAAATCGAAGATATCGCCCTGATTCTCCCCGCGGCATACGTGACCTACGAACAGGGGGATTTCGAACACTCGATGAGCGGGGCCCAGGATCGCAGGATGGTTTTCAGCGTTCTGGCCATGGCGGGCAGCATGAAGGGAGATGAAGCGTCACGCCACGGTTCCGGCGGCGGCATCGGGGTTTACCGGCTGCTCGACGATGTCAGGGTCGCCCTGACGAACCAGTCCTGCGGGTTGGACATCGACCCGTTTCGCCCCATAACGGAGCGTTCCGTTGACGGGGATTCCCATCTGTCCGTCTACGGGATCAGCTTCGAAACCCGGTGCCGGTTCCTTCTTTGAATGAAAAACGACGGGGTCCGATGATGCCCGGCAGCGCATCCGCCGGGTTTGCACCCGGCCGTGGGCACAGGGCCGCCGGCCTCCTCACCACCGATAATGAAAGGGTAACCATGGATGTAGAAACGGAACGCAATGAGTCACCTGAACCGGTCAATATCGTTGTCCGGTCGGGAGGTCAATTCTTCGTGGAATCGCAGAACGTCGGGAACGCCGTTTCCGGCGTGAACGATGCGAAACCCGAAGCCGGGGATTCTCCGGATGATGAAAGGGGAGCAGAGAAATGTTGACCCGCAGAACCGTAATACTTGCAAAAAATGAAACCTCGTACGGCACGGACCCGGTACCGACCCCCGCCGCCAACGCCATCCTGGTGAGCGACGTCGCCGTCAAGCCGACCGGCGAAGTCGTGAAGCGGGATTTTATCAAAAGTTCGCTCAGCCAGTTGCAGTTTCTGAGGGGGCAGAGGCAGGTCGAAGTGTCCTTCAAAACGGAATTGAAGGGCACGGGCACCAAAGGAGTCCTTCCCGCATACGGCTGGGAGGGGGCCCTCTTCAGGGCGTGCGGCATGTCCGAAACCATCGCGGCGAACACGAGCATCGTCTACGCCCCCGTCTCGACAGGGTTCGAGTCCGTGGCCCTGTACGTATACAAGGACGGGGTATTCCATAAGATCCTCGGCTGCCGCGGGAGCGTCAAGCTCACCTTCGAGGTGGGGAAGCACCCCATGGCGGAATGGAAGTTCAAGGGCCTCTACATCTCGCCCACCGATACCGCTCCGGCCGCTCAAACGCTTTCCCCGGTCCGGCCGCCGATCGTCATGAACGCGGCGCTGTCGCTCGGCGCCTATGCCGCCATAGCGGAAAAAATCGAAATCGATCTCAACAACACCATTTCCGAACGCAAATCGATCGGTTCCGCAACGGGAATCGTGGGTTTTGAAATCACCGGGCGCGAACCGCAGGGTTCCCTCGACCCCGAAGCCGTCACGGAAGCGACACACCCGTTCTGGGGAAACTGGGAAAGCGCGGCTGCCGTGGCCCTGGTCCTCGGCCCCATAGGGACGGCATCGGGAAACATCGTCCAGGTGAACGCACCGAAGATGCAGTACAAGGAAGTCACCTACGGCGACCGCAATGGAATCGTCAGCTATTCCGTGCCGTTTGCACTGGCCATGAACAGCGGTGACGACGAGTTGACAATCACGATCACCTAGGGATTTTTCCCAATCATCGAACAGGAGCAGGCAAAATGCGCGATCTTACCGCTCAGAAAAACATCGTTGAAATTCAGGACGGGATTTCCGGGGACGTCCATGAAATCCACTACCGCATGCCCACGGTGGAAGAAATCGCGAGCTACCAGAACGGCCTTTTCGAACGCCGGGGGAGGAAGCTCAAAAACCGGATCTTCGAGAGTCGGCTGAAGTTCGGCGGCCGCATCATTACCGGCTTCAGAAAAGGGACGCTCGGCTGCGACGGCAAGGCCTTTGCCTCGGATGCCGGCGATCCCGACTTTCGCGCGGACTGGAAGGAACAGCTTCTCGTTAATGCCCCGGACGTGGTGGCCGCGGTCGCCATGGTGGCCTTCGAGGGCACGGGCGTTTCAAGGGAGGCTGAGTTGGAAAGCCCTTTGGAAGAATAGACCTCGGCGCCGAGATCGACAGGCTCCTTGAAGGGTCCTGCGATCCGGACAAGGCCGTGGATTGCGAGGGCCGCACGAACCGGGCCATCTGCAAAGCCGGGGGAGGCTGCCCGCGCTACCCCGGCAAAAAACGAAGAATCAGTTCCTATGTCTTGAGTCTTTACCAGGTGCATTTGCTTCAGACGGCCGGTTTCCCTTTTTCGGCTGACGCGTTTTCCTATGAATTCTGGCTCGACCTGGCCGTGCTGAAGCAAAAAATCCGGGCACGGAATGTTTGCCCGATGACCTTTCCCTGAGGACTGTGGAATGAGCGAAAACCGAATACAGATCGTCATCACAGCCAACTCATCCGGCGCCGTCTCGGGCATCCGGCAGGTGCGCAGCGAGGTCCAAAACCTTTCCGGTTCGGCTTCTTCCAACAATTCTTCCGTGGTTTCCTCCTTCGATTCGATTTCCTCCGCGATGCAAAGGGTCCGGTCCCTGGCCCCGCAGGTCTTCCTGGGGCTCGGCATTTATGAGTCGATCAGGATGTTTGCCGACTTCACCCAGCAGCTTGTCGAAACTCACATGCGCTTCGAGCAGATGCAAAAGGGCATGGAGGCCATAAGCGGGAGCAAGGCCCTGGCCGCCGGGGAATTCGAGTTCGTCACGGAAGAATCCAACCGGCTTGGCCTGGAACTGATGTCGACGGCCGAAGCCTATAAACAGATGAGCGCGGCCGCAATGGGGACGACGCTGCAGGGGGAGCAGACGCGGCAGGTATTTTCAGCCGTGGCCGATGCCTCGCGGGTGCTGGGACTCTCCAATGAGCAGGTGCAGGGGATTTTCCTGGCGCTTGGCCAAATGATCAGCAAAGGGACCGTTCAGGCGGAAGAGCTGCGAGGGCAGCTCGGGGAGCGCCTGCCCGGTGCGTTTCAAATCGCCGCAAAGGCGATGGGGGTCACCACCGCCGAACTCGACAAGATGCTCCAGGAAGGGAAGGTGATGACGGAGGACTTCCTGCCGAAATTCGCCCAGGCCCTGGAGAACCGCTTTGCCAAGGATGTTCCCGCGTCCGCCGATCAGACTGCCGCGGCGGTCAACCGGATGAAAAACGCCTGGAAAGAACTGGCGGAAAACATCTGGACAGGAAGCGGGATGGACAAGGCGTACAGGTCGCTGATCGACGGCACCACGCGCGTGCTGCACAGCATAAACGAAGCCATTCCACGGTTGAAGCTGTTCTGGGGGTCCCTGAAACAGTCGGCTGAAAATAACGATTGGATTTGGGATGCCGCAATAAAGGCGCGGGAAGCCCAGACGGTCAAGACCCTGCGGCCCGTGGTGGCGGAATCCTACGCTGGCATCGGCGGAGGCGTTGATGGCCCGGCCCGGAGGGCGCCGACCCCCGAAGCCCCGGACATCGAGGCGCTGAGGGCTCTCGAGGCGTCCCAGAACGACCTCCAGAGGGCCGATCTGAGGATCAAGTTCGTGAAAGACCTGGCCCAGGCGATGGAACAGGCCCGGAGCCCTCTCGAAGTCTACACCGACCTCATAAAGAAGTACGATCTGTGGCTGTCCGCTGCAAAGTCCGATTCGGAGAGGTCCGACATCGCTTTCCTGAAACGGAAGGCCACGGAAGATTACGAGCAGAGCATCGCCGAAGACCCGGTGGTTCCCCTGGGTATGGATGATCTTTCCCACAAACTCTCCCAGTTCGATCAGAAACGCCGTGAGATCCTGCAATCCCTGGCAAGCGCGGACAACGAGTATTACGCCAACCTGGCGGAGCGATCGGGGGATTTCTATAAAGCGGAAGAAATCCGAATGCATGAACGCATATCCAAGCGCAGGGATTCCTACGATAAGGATGTCGCCCAGTGGGAAGAAATGCTCAAGGAAATGGAACGGGACGTCGGGAAGTACCAGGCGGTCAGCCCCGCGGTCAGCCGGCGGCTGAAAGACCTCCGGCAGATGCTCGCCGAACTCAGGGCCAACGATCCCGCGAGAAAGGCCCAGATCGAGAACCAGGAACGGGACCAGACCGGCTATCTCACCGGGCAGAAGGCCGTCGAAAACCGGGAACAGCTCGCCCAGTTGGATCTGGACTATGTAAAACTCACCGGAAGCATGCGGGATCAGCTCGACGTGCAGATCCGCCTCATCGACGCCACCGCGGCCCGAAACATGGCCGATAAGCCCGATGAAATCGCCGGGGCTTACGCAAGGCTGGCGCAGGAGCAGAAGCGCGTCCTTGAAATTGAATACGGCGGTTCCTTCCTGAATGGTTTTTTTCTTGCCGCTGAGAAATACCGGCACGAGCTTCCGACCATCGCTCAACAGGGCGAGAGAGTTTTCGATGCCTTTGTGAACAGCATCAACAATGCCGCCGACGCCCTTACAGAGTTCACTATGACCGGGAAGATGGATTTTGCGGATTTCTCCGAGTCGATCATCCGCGACATCCTGCGCATGGAGTACCAGGCGCTGCTCACCCGGGCGATCATGGGGAACGGTTCGGGCGAAGGATTGCTGGGATGGCTGACGGGTTTGTTCGGTGGAGGCGGTGGAGGCGAAAACCTGGCTCCATCCTGGAACCCGTCCTTCAATGTCGGGGATTTGTGGAGCTACGGTATCCCCGGCTTTGCAGGCGGCACCGTGGTGAATCAGCCGACTTTGGCCTGGGTCGGAGAGGGTGGAGACAGCGAGGCGGTCGTTCCGCTTCCCGACGGACGTTCGATCCCCGTCGACGTGAGGGGCGGGAGCACGAGGGTCTATGGCGATGGCGGCCGCATCCCCATGGTGACGGTCAATGTCGACAATCGAACCGGCGTTCCCGTTTCGAAAGACCAGGTGAGCGTCAGGCAGGATCTGGAAGGTACGGTGGTCGGTATTGTTTTGAGAAATTATTCCCGGGGCGGAGACGTCTGGAAGATGATTCGAGGAGCTTCGAAAAATGGCTGATTTCCCAACACTGAATGTAATACCTTCGATTTCCGGCTGGTCCGAGGAAAGAGCCTTCGATCCCACCATCCGGGCCCGCTCCGACGCGGGGTATGTCAAAACCAGGCCGCGCACCACCCGTGTTCCCAAAACGTACAAGATTACGTTCTCACCGATGTCTCTTGCCGACAAGCAGGCCGTGGCGGCCTTCGAGGACACCGTGAAAGTGGGGGCCGATTCCTTCAACTGGATGCACCCCATCGACAATGCGGTCAAGGTGGTGCGGTTTGCGGAACCGGTGAAGTTCACCACCCTCTGGAACAAGAACTGGTGGAAGGTCGAAATGGTCCTGGAAGAGGTGTGACTCCCCGGCTGAGATTGGGCGAGGCGGACCCGGCAAGGGACATGCCTGGATGTGCAGGCGAGCGAGAGCCGGTGCTGATCGTGCATGAAGCTGTAAGTGAACTGGAGTGCCCGAAGATCCAGGTCTCATGCAACGGCGCAACGGAATACGAAGAAACTCTCTTGGAAGGCATCTCCGGTGCCTGGAGTCGAAAAAGAAAGCTGAATCCATGAAATCCATCCCATCCGTTCTGATACGGGAAAAGAACAGGTTGGCCACGCCGAACCCGTGGATCGTGCTGCTGGACATCGTTCCGGACGATTCCCACAAGCTCTGTTTTTGCAGCGGCAACGAGGACATTCCCTTCGGCGGAAAGACCTATTCGGCATTCCCCTTCATCCTGGACACGACGACCGAGAACAACAAGGGCGAAATCCCTTCGGTTTCCCTGAAGGTGGCAAACGTCACGCAGGTAATCCACGCCTGCCTGGAAGAACTGGACGGCGCGGTCGGGTCGAGTGTCACGATCCGCGTGGTGAACGCGGCTTACCTTTCCGAGGACTACTCGGAACTGGAGATGACCTTCACCGTCCTCAGCACCACGGCCGATGAGGAATGGATCGAATTTACCCTGGGAGCACCCAATCCCCTGCGGCGGCGCTTCCCGGTCTACCGGTTCATTTCCGGACACTGCAACTGGGACTTCAGGGGCCTTGAATGCGGTTATCACGGGACCGCATTCGCCGAATGCGACCGCTCCTGGGAACAATGCCGAAGGATCGGAAACACCGGGCGGTTCGGCGGCTACCGGGGCTTGTCCGAGAAGGGGTGGAGAGTTGTTTAGCACCATTGATCTGCTCGGCAGGGAATTTGCCATGGGCGGGCGGGGTCCGGACGCGTACGACTGCTACGGCCTGGCATCGGAAATTCGCCGAAGGGCTGGGAAGCCCATCCCCGAGGATTACACGCACAGCGAGGATCCACAGGGCTGCCATGTCCAGATCGAACACGCGGCGGGGCGATATTTCACCGAACTGATCCGTCCGGAGCCGTTCTGCCTGGTCACCTTCAAGCTCGTTCCGCCGTGGACGTCTCACATCGGAGTGGTTCTTCCCAACTGCTTTCAGTTCATTCACATCCTGAGGGGCTGCCGCGTTGCGGTGGAACGACTCGATTCCATTTCCTGGCGGCACCGGATCACGGGCTTCTGGGAGACTGCGGAGGGGAGGAAATAAACGGAAACGGTCTCACGCAACGGCGCAACGGCGCAACGAAAAGCAAAGAGCAAAAAAGGACCGGAATGATGCATGGCCGTGATTTTGGACACTCTTCCCGATGGGGGCAACGGTAATGCCCGGTATCACGGGCCTCCGGGAGACTGCGGAGGGAAGGAAATAAACGGAAACGGTCTCACGCAACGGCGCAACGGCGCAACGAAAAGCAAAGAGTAAAGAAGGACCGGAATGATGCATGGCCGTGATTTTGGACACTCTTCCCGATGGGGGCAACGGTAATGCCCGGTATCACGGGCTTCCGGGAGACTGCGGAGGGAAGGAAATAAACGGAAACGGTCTCACGCAACGGCGCAACGGCGCAACGAAAAGCAAAGAGTAAAGAAGGACCGGAATGATGCATGACCGTGATTTTGGACACTCTTCCCGATGGGGGCAACGGTAATGCCCGGTATCACGGGCCTCCGGGAGACTGCGGAGGGAAGGAAATAAACGGAAACGGTCTCACGCAACGGCGCAACGGCGCAACGAAAAGCAAAGAGTAAAGAAGGACCGGAATGATGCATGGCCGTGATTTTGGACACTCTTCCCGATGGGGGCAATGATTATGACTGAACAGAGATCCCTCGTTCCCGTCCCCGGCGAGTCGCTACGGCTCGTGACCGTCGATCATCCCTTCCGCAGGACCGAACGGCGCGTCGAAATCGTCGCCTGGCGGCGTGGAATCACCGTTTCCGACCTGGTCGCCTCCCACGTGCCGGCGGGAATCCGGGTCAAGGTCTTTTTGAACGGCCGGGAAATCTCGCCGGTTGACTGGCTTGCCGCCTACCCGCTTCCGGGCCAGCAGCTCCTGGTCGTTCCCGAACTGGGAGGCGGGGACGGAGCCAAAGGCATCTTCCGGATCATCTTCCAGATCGCTATTGTCGCCGCATCGATCATAACCGGTCAGCTCTATGGGACCTGGGCGGCCCTGGCGGTCATGGCCGGAGGCACGCTGGTCAGCGCGCTTCTTCTTCCCGCGTCTGCCGCTGCATCCGCTTCCGACACTTCCCTTGACAGCCAGGCCTATTCCTGGTCCCCGCAGAATACCGAACAGCAGGGCGTCGTTGTTCCCCGGTGGTACGGAACGAACAAAGTCTGCGGAAACATCATCGCAAGCTTCATCGATTCTCAAAACGATGACCAGTTCCTGAATGCCCTCGTCTGCCTTGGGCTGGGGCCGGTAAAGCGCCTGAGGGATTTCCGGATAAACGATCAGCCGGTTAAGAACTACGACTCGGTGACGATCCGGACCCGGCGCGGGGAACTCGATCAGAGCGCCATAGCCGGTTTCAAAAACACCAAGGTGGAATACCCGGCCTCGGTCCTGCTCGAATACGACACCCCTTATACCTACTTCACCGTTGGAAATGACTTCGACGCCCTGGAAGTGGACATCACCTTCCCGAAAGGGCTCTGGAACGGCACAGGAAGCAGCCTCACGGATCTTGAGATCGATCTTGAAGCAAAAATCCGGAAGGTCGGCTCCACGGACTGGCAGTTCTTCTCCGAGCCGCGGACGGGCTACAACAAAGTCTTTGTGTCAACTCCCCGGTGGAGCCTGGGAAAATCCGTGAACCCCGGTCCCGACCCGGACTGGGTCGGGGTCGAAAGCGTCTGGTTCGAACTCGAGGCCGGCTCCTCCAACCCGGATGACCACCAGGAAGGTGAAACCACGGACATGAAGACCTGGTGGCATTGGATCGGGGAAAACGGCGGGGAATACATCGCAACGGCAAACGACGAGTATTACTCCAACGTGGACAAGGTAAGCGTCTCGGGAAAGCAGACGGACCCGAAGAGGGTCACTCTCTCCTACCTCCTGCCGGAGGGCGGACAAGGGCAATATGAAGTATCTCTTACGCGGCTTACGGAAAAGAAGACGCCCGAGGAAAAATACGGCCAGGACGTCTATTTTACCGGAGTGGCCGAAATCCTCTCCGATGCCTTCCGGTACCCGCGCCAGGTTCTTGTGGGAGTAAAAGCCAGGGCGACGGACCAGCTTTCCGGGTCCATCACCTTCTCCTGCCTCTGTGACGGCGCGATCGTCCAGGTCTGGGACGGAACCGGAGGCGGTGGGGGACCGGATAAGGTCCACACGGACGGCAGTTCGGCAACGGTCACCACGACGGGGAACGCCTTCGCAGATCTCTGCCCGGGTGCTGAAATCATTGCAAACGGGCAGTCGCGCCGGGTGATCGCAAAAACTGACGCCAACACGGCAACGGTCCACGACAAAGTCAACTGGGACAACGCCGGAGCGGGTTTCTCCTTCGCGTGGAGGAACTGGACGCCGGCTTTTTCGAACAATCCCGCCTGGGTCGCCTTCGACATACTCACTCAGCCGCTCCTCTCGGGTTCCGGAACCGCCGCCGCTCCCTACCTTGTCCGCCGCTTCGACGGCATGGATCCCGCCCGCATCGATGCCGTGAAATTCAGGGAATGGGCCGATTACTGCGATGAACTGGTGAGCGACGGGACAGGGACCGATTTTGATGAATCCGTGGCCTATGCCGTTGACGACCGGGTGCGCTGGGATGACGGGAGGATTTACAGGTGCATCCGGGCGACCTCCGTTCCGTCCCCCGATCCGCAGAACGCTTCCTGTTGGGCCGTGACTTCCGAGGGTCTGGAAAAGCGGATCACCTTCAACGGCGGGTTTGATTCCGATTCGACCCTGCTCGAAGCCGTGGCCCGGGTGCTCCAGGTGGGCCGTGCGGCCCCCGTCTGGAACGGCACCGATTTTACCGTTGCAATCGATAAACCGTCCGATCCTGTGAACCTCTACACGGTCGGGAACATCGAGGAATCAAAATTCAAGGAAACCTTTCTGCCCCTCGAGGAACGGGCGACGGAGATCGAAGTCGACTACGTGGACGGGGATGACACCTGGGAACGGACCAAGCTCACGGCCTACCGGCCGGACATCGCGCAGTCGACCGGGTACCGCGCATCGATCGAGCTCCCGGGAATCACGAAACAGTCCGAGGCCTGGCGGGCGGCCATGTATCGACTCATGTGCAACAAGTACCTGGTGCGCACCGTGTCGATCGATCTGGACATCGAAGCCATAAACGCAAACATCGGCGACGTGGTTCATATCCAGCACGATGTGCCCCAATGGGGCGAAGGAGGGAGGATCGTTTCGGCCACCGCGGGCGGCGTGACCCTCGACAAGGCGGTGACTGTCGTATCCGGGCTGTCCTACAAGGTGATCGTGAGGCTCTCGGACGACACCCTGGCCGAACGCATGATAACGAACGCCCCGGGGACCTCCGCCGTTTTGACCGTCGCAGTTCCTTTCAACCCCGTGCCCCGGCAGTATGACCTGTATGCCTTCGGCCGGGTGGATAGGATTACGAAGCCTTTCAGGGTGATCGAGATCAAGAAATCGATGGACCAGAAGTGCTCGCTTTCGTGCATCGAATACCGACCCGAGGTCTACCAGTATGAAGCGAAGGCCCCGAACCCGAAGAGCGCCGAGCAGACGATGCTGATGGCCCTGCAGCCCAAATCGGTTGCACTCTCGGAAATAAGTGTCAGGAGCGTTAACGGCATCGTCGAAAAGGGGATCGCCGTCGACTTCGAACCCTCGGCCGACGTCCGCTACAAGTGTTCCGAGGTCTGGTACCGCAAGGACGGAACGAACGGGCGAAAATCCGAATGGATGTTTGCCGGAACCTGCACGGGAACGAGCCATCAGATCGTCGGGGTCGACCGCAAAACACGCTACGCCGTGGCCCTCCTTCCGGTAAACCGTTCCAGTCGGAAACTGTTCATCGGATATGCGGCGCTTTCCTATATCACCATTTCAGGGGTGGTGAGGGTTGCCGACCTCCTCTACAGCAGTGGTGCAAACGCCGACGAACTGGAGCCCGCCGAGGCGGGAGCGACGGTCGGAGCGGTGAACGGGATAAACCTCAGGAGCAATGCCGGATCGGTCCTGAACGACTCCGATGTGGTCACGGCCCAGGGGACCTCGCTTGATACAAGCCAGGTGAGCGGCCGCCCGTCGGGGCTCATGGCCGGGGCCTGGAGCGGCCATTTCCTCGAGGAGTTCGAACGGGATCCGGCCCCTAACTGGACGGCAAAGCAGGGTACCGGAGGGGCCGCGATCACGTATCCGCTGAACGGCGTATCCGGCGGCAAAGTCGCAAACATCACCGGATCCTGCTGGCGGGAGTTCAGGCACAACATCCCGTATGATCCGAGCAAACTCTACCGTATCCGCTGCAGGGTGCGGTTGAGGGTAAAAGACACGGTCAACCCGGGCCGGAACGTCTTTTGCGCGGGGCTCGCCGGAATCGGAGCGGACGGGACCACCTACGTCAATACGGGCGGGGCAAACCAGTACTCCGGCCAGCATTATCCGATCGTAAAGGACATGCAAAACGTCGCGATCGATGAATGGCAGGTCTATACGGCCTACTTCAGAGACCAGGGAGCACCGTTCCAGAATGCGGTGAACCCGGCTTTCCCCACCCCGCTTCATGCGAACGTGCGCTATTTCCGCCCGCTCTTTATCGCCAATGGCGACTCCGGCGGGACCGGAACCATGGAACTGGACCATATCTCTATCGATATCATCCCCGAGAATGCGGACCTGGTGCCCGAGTCGACAACGAGGAAGTGGGCCGGGGAAACCGGGGCGACGGTAGGGGCCAGGGTCGGGACGGATCTCCGGAGGGCGGACGGCTCGACCCTGGTGACCGAAGCGGATCTTCTGCTGGACAGCCTGCTTGCCCGATCGATCACCCTTCAGCCGGGGGGAAGATTCATCTCCGCGGCGTCTCCCAATCCACGGATCGAAATCTCCGACACGCTCATTGCGGGGTACAGGGACGCCACAGCGAAGGAATTCTACCTCCAGGCCTCGGACGGCAGGGCTTATGCCGGAGGAGGAGAAGTCATCCTCGACTCCGACGGCATGACGATCATAGCTTCCTCCGGTTATCAAAGCCCGAACAGTATCAAGTGGGTGGGGCAGTTTCACCCGAACCAGGTCTTTGGGGAAGTCTATTCCTATGTGGATGGTGACCTGGACAACTGCCTTGCCGTCGTCAACTACGGAAAGACCAGAAACGCGAGACTGAACGTTTTCGCCCGGGCCGAAACGGCCGGGAAACAGGCCCAGGCGACGATCAGCGCCGAAAGTCACACGGGTCCCGCCGTCCGGGTCCAGTTACGGGCCGACGACAACAGCGCTCTGATAAGCCTTCTCGGCAACGTTACGGTGCGGGGAAACGTCGGCATCGGAACCGACAGTCCGCTCACCGCCCTGCACGTGGCCGGCGATATCACTCTGCCCGACAGGTTCGCCATTGGAAACGGCGCATCCGCCTGCGCACTCTACGACATCGCGATCGGCAGCGGGGCCGTGGCCAACGGCGCCTCCTATTATTCATCCGTTGCATTGGGAAGGCTTGCCTCAGCGACCGGGCGCGACGCGACCGCCGTCGGGTCCGCATCGCTTGCATCGGGCCAATGGTCGACCGCATTCGGCCGTGAGGCTGCGGCGGCCGGCCTCAATTCCGTTGCGATCGGCTATAAGGCGTCTTCCGGGGACCGTGCCGTTGCCATAGGCTACGCGGCCAGGGCCACGGGCCTGTGGTCCATTGCCCTGGGCGCGGAGAACACCACCGCGGCCTTCCAGAACAGCGTGGCCCTGGGCGTTTCGGCGGTTGCGACCGAAGGAAATCAGTTCATGATCGGGTCCCCGGCCTACAATCTCAATATTGTTCTGAACGGTTCAAAAATCCATCGCGGCGACGATACCGGCTTTCTGCGGGTCTGCGGAGCGACGGACGTGACGAAAGGCGGCGGCATCGTGGCCTACGCAAGGGACAGTGCGCTTACGCCCGGCAACCTGCATCTGAACTTCGGCGGCTATGACTCAACGGGAGCAATCCTTTTCCGGTTCATCGGCAGTGCCGGCACCTTCGTAAACAAACTCGGCCTGGACGGCAGCGGGAACCTCGTCCTGGGCGGAGGCGCTTTCCCGTCGGCCGGAACGAATGCTTTTGCCGTAAAATCCGGGACCGCTCCTTCGAACAGGCTGGCCGACGGTTTTCTCCTGTATGCCGCGGACCAGGTTGCGGGCAATGCCTGTCCCCACGTTCTGACGGAAAACGGCGCGGTCCTGAAATTCTTCCAGCAGGCCCACGTTGCGGACATCGACGCGACGGAACTCACCACCCTCGCCGGTTCCTCCGGGACGGCCGGATCGGCCGTTGCCGACGTCGGCACGGTCTTCAACCAGACGATTTTGAACGACAACTTCAGAGCGCTCCGGGATGAACTGAACAGGCACCGCACCGTTGTATCGGATCTGCGCGGCAAACTGGACCATGTGCTCGCGGTCCTGGAGAATACCGGTTTTCTTGCAGCGTCATAGTGAAAGGAGCTGAATCAAATGGTGGAACTCACTGCGCAAAGACTTCGTGAATCCAGGGCGCGGGTTGACCGTGCCGTCATCCGGATCGGCGACTGTGCCGAGGTCCATGTCTCCGTAAGCCTCCTCGATGAGAACGACCAGGTGGTCGAAGAGGTCGCGGAATCCTTCCCTGACGCGGGAGTGCTGCTCGCGGAATTCATTCCCGACCGCACCGGCCTGTTTGCCAGGCTCGATGAAATGCTTGCCCAAAGGCTCGGAGGGACGGTGGTCGTGTAGTCCGTGCGGAGCCCATGGGATCATCCGGGCACGTGGGATGGGGAAGACGGGGTGGATGAGAAGAGTGTGATGCGGCAGCGGGAGGCTGATTGCGGATTGCCTGGCGCGGCCCGGCGTCAAACGAAAGGATGCGCAATGGAGAAGCCGGAACAGGATCTGGGAAAAACCGTTTCGTCATCGGATGAAAGCGACGGATCAACGAACGCGGGCGGTCCGCTTCAGCCCGTGCGCCAAATCAGCGCGGAAGAAGCCCTGGCCGTTATCGAGGCGCAGAAACAAAAACGTGTGGCCGACTGTTCGGCCGAGTTGCAGCGTGTTCTCCAAACCCACGGCTGCCGCCTGGAAGCCCGGGTCGTCATTCGGGGCAGCGAGGTCAGTTCCTGCGTTGTCGTGTCGGTCGGGTAATACCTTCCCGTGGCGATTGCAGAAGGGGAAATTGTCTGTTACCTTTGTTCCGGGTCGATGTCGAACGCAGCAAAGGAGACTTTTCAATGCCCATTTACGAATACCGGTGCAGCCGGTGCGGCAGGAAGAGCGAGTTCATCACCTTTCGGGTGTCCGAATCCGTTTCCCCTTTCTGCAAGTACTGTTCGAGTGACCGGGTGGACAGGATTCCTTCCCGGGTGCGGGTCCGCATGTCGGAAGAGACGCGCATGGAACGCCTTGCCGACCCTTCGAAGCTGGCGGGCCTGGACGAGAACGATCCCGGCAGCATGGCGAAGTGGATGAAGAACATGGGCCGGGAAATGGGGGATGACCTCGGAGAGGATGTCGATTCGCTCGTGGACCAGGCGATGGAAGAAGAAGGAATGGGGGACGTGCCCGGAGGTGATGAAGGTCTTGGCGGTGATGAACTCTAGAAAAAAAGAACCATCGACGGACCGCTGGACGGCAGATCGGGCTGACAGGGGGATTGGCCTCGGTGCGGTCGTTTCCAGGCATCTGTTCATTCCCCCGGACAAGGCGTCGGACCTCATCGATTTCGGTTCCGTCTATGTGGGTGGACGCGTGGAACGCAACCCGTCGAAGCCCATGACGGGTGGCGAGGAAATCGTGGTCAACTGGCCCCGGGGGGGTACCGAGCGGTTCTATGAAATCAACCCGGCCCGGATCGTCTTCCGGGACGACACCCTGCTGGCCTATGACAAGGAACCCGGAATCCCCAGCCAGCAGACCCCGGCCGACGCTTACAACAATCTGTTCGCGGCCCTGCGGCGTTACCTTGAAAAGGAACGGCCGAGAAATTCCTACGCCGCTCTGCACCATCGGCTCGACCGGGAAACGAGCGGAGTCATCGTCTTTGCCCTCGACGGATCGGTGAACAAAAGCCTTGGGCATTCTTTCGAAAGCAGGGAGGTCCACAAGGACTACCTGGCATGGGTGGACGGGAACCCGCAATGGGACCGGTGTACGGCCTCCGAGGACATTACCAGGATCGGCGGCAGGTACGCGTGCTGCACCGGCGGCTCGGGCAGGAGCGCTGAAACCACCCTCATTGTTCTTTCCCGCACCGCCGACCGGGCGCTCATCCTTGCGCGGCCCCTCACCGGCAGGACCCACCAGATACGGCTCCATCTCGCGGCCCGCGGGCATCCCGTCGTCGGCGACCGCCTGTACGGGAAAACCGGGGCGGAGCGGCTCTATCTTCATGCCTTCCGGTTGAGGCTGCCTCACCCGAAATTCAAATCGGAGCTGGTTCTGATCGCTCCTGTTCCGGCGGACTGGCCTCCTCCCCATGAGGTGCCGATCCCGGATTGACGGCGCACCTCAGTTCGTCGAGTTCTTCCACCATCGCCTCCGCGACGGCCCCCGAGCGGTTGAGGACTTCGGCCGCTGCTTGCCTGCCTTCGCCTTCCAGTTCGCTTTGCCTGGCCATGTCCGCAAAGTCGAGCTGGGCCATCTCCGCACGCGTTCTGAATTCCCCGATCAGGTGCAGCGTGGCTTCGTCCAGCATCCTGAAAAGATACCCGGTCTTGAAATTCCCGGCGTAATCCCTGAAAGCCCTGAGAAGTTCGGCCCTGGCTTCGGATTTGACCAGCCTTACGGCCTCATCGATCGTATCGTCCTTTTGGGCGTCCCATTTGAAGAAGTCCTGAGGCTTGGCCGCGCGCGTCTTGATATTCTTCACCAGGCGGGCGAACCTGCCCATCCCGAACTTCATGAGGAGCACTCCCCGGCCCACCGCATCCCGATCCATGAACGCGCTGAAGGCCGGTGGAAGGATGTCTTCGATGCAGGACCACTCGGTCTCGCAGGCTTCGCTGTCGCTTCGCGCTTCGATCTGAAACGGAAGAAGGTCCCGCCGGTAATCGGCAACGGCGGTGGAAAACAACGACCAGAAGGCGCGGGTGGACCGGGTGAGGCAGTCGCGAAGAGAGGATTCTTCCTCCTTGGCGAATTCGATTACCCTGAGGTTGACTCTTTCGACCAGGTAGCGTGCAAGGGACTGTCTGAATTCGAGGTAGAAGTGGTAAAGCTCACGCAGGACCTGCCGGTAATCTCCCAGGTCCTTCCTGTATCGCGCATCGACGGGATAGTTTTCCACGACTCCCAGGGTGTCTTTCACGATTTGCCCGTCCCGCGGGTCGAAGTACCGGTCGATCGCCTCTCCCAGTTCGCGTCTGAGAGAATCGTTCAGGCCGGAAATGGCGTTTGCGAGAGTCACAAGACTCCCCTGGAGGGCCATTCGGCGGCTCTTGATCTTCCCTGCCGATTCCCTCACGGCCCCGATGCCATGGTCCGCCAGTTGCTTCCGCACCCTGATGGTGTCCACAACGCTTGCCGCAACCATGCTGAGCCGGCTGAGCCCGCTGCCGAGCAGGATCCGACTTCGCTGCTGGACGATCAGGCCGCCCAGATGTTCCCGGAAGGCACCGAAGCCGGCCTCCGTGGCCTTTACGAGTGCTTCATCTTCCTTCCATAACTCGAGCCGCCGGCGTTCGCGGCCGGGGGCTGCTTCGCCCATCGTTTCCAGGAGCTGGTACAGCGCGGAAAAGCTGAAAAACCGGGGGTTCGGCACGACCCAGTTGAGTTCCGTGCGGACCCGTTCGGCCAGCCGGTCCAGGTCTTCAGCGCTGGTGTGAACATCCATGTCCGTGTTCAGCACGAAGAGGGTCTGAGGGAACATCCTGAGAGTCTTGATGAAATCGATGAGTCTGAAATCGGCTTCGCGCAGGCCCGTTCGCCCGCTTATGACGTAAAGAATGAAATGGCTTTTGAGCATGTATTGCTGGAGCAGTTCATAATGGGCCGGATTGGGGGAATCGCTTCCCTGGCAGTCGGCGATTTCGACGTTTTCCCCCAGCCATGCGAAGGGGTAGCGGAGTTCGACGTCCCGGACATAGACGGACCGGCCTTCATGGCCCACGTAGCGCTGATGCTGCGAAAGAGAATGTTCGTCCAGAATGAGCCGGCTGACCTGGTCTCCCAAGCTGCCGTGAAGGCCGGAATAGCCGTCGAGAAAACCCTTGAGGAGCATGAAATTGGAATCGAGGTTTCCTTTGTCCTGCAGCCACTCGGTCTGCATCTGTTCCAGCCGGAACTTGAGGCGCTGCCGGTCCGCTTCGACACGAATGTCGACAGACGCGGCGTCTTCCGCCTCCTCCTGAAACACCGGGAGCATGCGAAGGGCGGCGTTCAGTTCGTCGAGGGCCTGGGCCCACGTCTTGAGTTCGATCCAGCCGCCGATTTCCCCGCCGGTCACGATGCGGGTGATGAAGGCGGTAATGATCCCCGGTCCCCGTTTGAGAAGATCGTTTCCGGCCAGGGCGTTGATCAGCGTGCTCTTTCCGGATTTCACCGACCCGACGACCGCTATGCGGAGCAGGCTGTCCTGCAGTGAGGATTCCACCTGCCCGAGGTGTTTTTTCCATCGGGCCGCGGCGGCGGCGTCCACCAGGCCGTGCCGCTCCAGGTCCCCGATGATCTTTTCCAGAGCTTCCACCCGCTCTTGAACTTTCCGCTTGAATTGAAGATATTCGTTCATGATTCCCCGCTGAATCTCGATGGGACTATCCGCGTGAACTTCCCGGCAGTTTTCGTTGGCGACCTCATCTACATATCCGCAAGTCGGGGGAAGATGCAAGGAATTAAAGGAAAAATGAGGAAATGCCGTGGGAAACGCAGGGATCGCTCGTTCATCATTGACTCCGTGCCCGCATATTTCCTAAAATAAATAGTTTAAAGTGTAAATTATCCCGCTCCCGGCCGCTCTGCCGGGCGGCGGCCGTGCCAACAAGCCCGGGAGAACCGTTGCAGCCCGGGCGGGGCGGCAATCATATCAAGGTTTGTGAACGAAGGAGTAGTGATGGGCAAGGTTATGATCATCGGTGCCGGTGGGGTGGGAAGCGTTGTGACGCACAAGTGTGCCCAGGTCCCGGAAGTTTTTTCCGAAATCCTCCTGGCCAGCCGCACTCTCGATAAATGCGAACGGATCCGAAGCGATCTGCCGCGGCCCATCACCACGGCGCGGGTCGATGCCGACAATACTGCGGAACTGGCGGCGCTCATGCGGAAATTCAGCCCCGACCTCGTCATCAATGTGGCCCTGCCTTACCAGGATCTCACCATCATGGATGCCTGCCTCGAAACCGGGGTCGATTATCTCGATACGGCCAATTACGAACCCCGGGATGAAGCGCGGTTCTGCTACAAATGGCAGTGGGATTATCAGGAACGGTTCAGGGAAAAAGGGCTCATGGCGCTGCTCGGGTGCGGTTTCGACCCGGGAGTGACCAATGTTTTCTGCGCCCACGCCCTGAAGAACCGGTTCGACGAAATCCACGCGATCGATATCATGGACTGCAACGCCGGGGAACACGGCCATCCGTTTGCCACCAACTTCAATCCCGAAATCAACATCAGGGAAGTGACGGGCAAGGGCAGGTATTTCGAAAACGGGAACTGGATCGAAACGGACCCCCTGTCGGTTCATGAGTTGTTCGATTTCCCTCAGATCGGCCCCAGGGAAATGTACCTCATGTATCACGAAGAGATGGAATCCCTGGTGAAACACATTCCAGGGCTGAAGAAGATCCGGTTCTGGATGACGTTTTCCCAGGAGTACCTCACGCACCTGAGAGTCCTCCAGGACGTGGGCATGACCCGAATCGATCCCGTGGTCTTCCAGGGATGCGAGATCGTGCCGCTTCAGTTCCTGAAGGCGCTTCTTCCCGAACCTTCCTCCCTCGGGGCGAATTACAAGGGGAAAACCTGTATCGGGTGCATGATCGAAGGGACCAGGGATGGAAGGCGCCGCAAGTATTACATTTACAACATTTGCGATCACGCGGAGGCCTACCGGGAAGTGAAGGCCCAGGCAATCTCCTATACCACCGGGGTGCCGGCCATGATCGGCGCCATGATGATGCTGACCGGGAAATGGAGAGGCAAGGGGGTCTTCAATGTCGAACAATTCGATCCCGATCCTTTCATGGAAAAACTCGGCCGGCATGGGCTCCCCTGGACGGAAACCTTTCCGGAATGAGCGAACGGCTGAAACCGGCCTCACGCCGGGAGGCAATGAACATCCGGAAGGAAAAATCCGGCAGCGGAACGGGGCGGCACTGTCGCATCGCGGTTCCCGAGGTTTCGGACGTTCCGGTTCACTCATAACGTTAGGCGCTTGCTTTCATGTCCACTTCCTTTTCACGGCTTGAAACCCCCTGCTACGTGCTGGACCAGGCGGCCCTCGAACGGAACCTCCGCGTGCTCGGTTCCGTTCAGAAACGCACGGGCTGCAAGATCCTCATGGCGCTCAAGGGGTTTGCCATGTTCAGCGTGTTTCCAGTCATCCGGCGGACTCTCCACGGCGTCGCGGCCAGTTCCATCCACGAGGCCAGGCTGGGCCGAGAGGAATTCGGCGGGGAAGTCCATGTCTTCGCTCCGGCGTACAAGGAATCGGAATTCGACGAACTGCTGGGATACGCCGATCATCTCGTTTTCAATTCCTTTTCCCAGTGGAACCGTTACAAGTTCCGGGTCCTCGACCATCCGAAGGACATCCGCTGCGGCATTCGCGTGAACCCCGAACATTCCGAGGTCAAGGTCCCCCTGTACGACCCGTGTGCCCCCTTTTCCAGGTTGGGAGTCACCCGCCGGAACTTCCGGGAAGAAGACCTGGACGGGATAAGCGGGCTGCACTTTCATGCCTTGTGCGAACTCAACGCGGATTCGCTGTCGCGTACCCTGGACGCGTTCGAAGCAAGATTCGGGGATCTCCTGGGCGGGATGCAGTGGGTGAATTTCGGCGGCGGGCACCACATCACCCGGAAGGATTATGATGTGGACCTGCTGTGCGCACTGATCGAGGGTTTCAAACGCAGGCATTCCGTCGAGGTTTACCTGGAACCGGGCGAGGCCGTAGCCCTCAACACGGGAGTGCTGGTTGCGTCCGTCCTGGACATCGTTCACAATGAAATGGATATCGCGATCCTCGACACATCCGCCGCCGCCCACATGCCCGACGTGCTCGAAATGCCCTATCGGCCGGAAATCGAAGGGGCCGGAAAGCCGGGGGAATATCCGTACACCTTCCGGCTCGGGGGTCTCACCTGCCTTGCCGGGGATGTTATCGGCGACTATTCCTTCCCCGAACCGCTCACCGTCGGGACAAAGCTGGTTTTTCGGGACATGGCCCATTACACCATGGTGAAAAACAATACCTTCAATGGGCTCCGCCTGCCTTCCATCGCCGTCATGGACGATCGGAAAGTGATCCGCGTGGTGCGCGAATTCGGATACGAAGATTACCGTAACCGGCTTTCCTGAATGAATCCGGCATGGTGGCAAGTCCTGCCCCCAGCCCCGTCAGCCTGCCTTTTACCCCGTCTTTCTACGCACATCCACGAAGATTCGACCTTTCAGTACTCCACCGGACGACAAGTCCAGGTGTCCCCGCCGGGTTAGATGCAATACCGTGAAACGGTTATCTTAAGGTGTTGAACATAAAGAAATTTCACACAAAAGTAACACTGTCTCAACGAAAAAGTCGAAATCGGTGCCTACACTGATGGATATCGACGATTCGAGGACGAAGTGTCCGGGGTGCGGGAGGGACACAATGTCCGGTGTGCTGAAGGTTTTTGAAAATCGATCCGGAGGAGGACCAACGACTATGAGCTACTATATCCACGATGTCCCGGGGAGGCTGCGTGTCAGGATTCCACGTCTGAAGAGGAGCAACGACACGGCCGAGGCCATCAGGAGAATCCTCGCGAGTATCGAAGGGATAGACTCAACAGCCATCAATACGCTGACCGGAAGCGTTGTGGTCAACTACAATTCCAAGTCTCTCAACGCGGCGAGGATCCTTGATTCTCTTACTCAAAACGGGTACTTCGATTCCATCGCGGCAGAACGGAACAACGCCGGTTTGCCGCCCGCGGTCTCAAGAGCGGGCGGACTGATCGGGAAAGCCCTGTTCGGGCTGGTCCTTGAAAAAGCGTTTGAGGGTTCGGCGCTTTCCTTGCTTTCCGTGCTCGTCTAGCCCCGGGTAGGGGCGGAAAAGGGTTCCCCGGGGGGGCCGGTCTTGCTCCGGGTCTTTCTTCACGGAGCTCCCCCTTGATCCGGTTTCTTGGTTGCCTCGTTTATCAGCAGCGGCAGGATGGCGCCTCCGCCGATTACAAGGCCGTCGGCAAGACTGAGGGAAGTGAGTCCCAGCAGCCTTCCCAGGCCGGGAATCACCATGGTCAGAAACTGCAGGAACAACGAACCACCGAGAGCGGCGTTGAGATACCTGTTCGGAGGCAATTTCTCCGCATCGAAAATGCTGTGCTTTTCGGAACGGCAACTGACGGCGTGCAGCAGTTGAGCCAGCGTAAGTCCCTGAAAAGCAACGGTCCCCGCCCGCGCCCCCGTCCCATATTTCGCGATACCGTAGGCATAAACCCCCAGGGCACTCGCACTCAGTGCCGTCGCTTCGAACACCAGCCGTTTGAAATCCGACTTTTTGACGATGGGTTCATCGGACGGTCGCGGCGGACGGTGCAGAATTCCCGGTTCGGGTTCCTCGAGGGCCAGGGCGAGACCGGGGAAAATGTCCGACATCAGGTTGATCCAGAGGAGCTGCATGGCATTGAGCGGGGTCCCCAGTCCGGCGGCGATGGTGAAGAGCATCAGGAGGATTTCGCTCAGGTTGGTGGCCAGGAGAAAATGAAGGGCTTTTCGGATGTTGTCATGGATGGTGCGGCCGTCCCGTACGGCGACGATCATGGTTTCGAGATTGTCGTTTTCCAGAACGACGTCGGCGACTTCGCGCGCCACGTCGGTTCCTCCCAATCCCATGGCGATGCCGATATCCGCGGCCTTGAGGGCGGGCCCGTCGTTGATACCGTCGCCCGTCATGGCAACCACCCGGCCGGCCCTCTGGAGTTCCCGGACAATCTGGAGTTTGTGTGCCGGGCTGACCCTGGCGAAAACATGGGCCCTTTCGGAAAGCGCTCTCATGGAGTCCGCTTCGATTTCGGCAAGGTTGGTTGAATCGACTATCCCGATCTGCCCCCCGTTGCCCAAGTCAAGTTCCTTCGCGATGGCGTAAGCCGTCTGCCCCTGGTCTCCGGTGATCATTACCGTGTCGATTCCGGCCCGGTGAAAATCACGGATCAAAGCCTTGACTCCCGATCTGACCGGGTCCGCCATAGCGATGAGGCCCAGCCAGGTGAAGCCTTCCTCCATGCCGAATTCATCTTCGCAGTCCGTTGTGCGATAAGCCACGCCGAGAACGCGCAACGCATCGCCCGCCATCCGCTCGTTTTCCAGTTCGATCTTCCGCCTGTCCGGGCTGGTGAGAGTGCTCAGCCCGCCGTCCCTGACATGCCGGTCGCACATGGAAAGAACTTCCATGGGGCTGCCCTTGAGTGCGATGAGCCTGCCGCATCCGTTCTTCCCCCGGATTTCATGCAGTGTTCCCATGAACAGGCGGGTTTCCGACCGGTAGTTGATTTTGATGAGCGGGTATTGCTGCCTGAGTCCGATGACGTCAAGAGATGAACCGATGGCCATTTCAACCAGGGACCGCTCCGTGGGCGAACCGTGTATGATGTATCCATCGCCTTCCCGGAGGACTTCCGTTTCGTTGCACAGGACGCACACCTGGACCAGTCTTGCGAGCTCTTCGCAGGAAGAGAATTCCACGCATTCCCCGTCAGTGCTGAATCGTCCGTCGTCGGCATGGATGGTTTTCAGCCCGGTGTAAACGCGGCAGACGGCCATTCGGTTCCGGGTGATCGTGCCGGTTTTGTCGAAACATATGGTCCGGACGGATCCGAGGGTCTCCACGGCCTCGAGCCGGCGTATGAGCACATGGTGCTTTTTCATCCTGCTGATGCCAAGGGCCAGGGTGGTCGTGGCCACGGCGGTCAGGCCTTCCGGAACCGCGGCCACCGCAAGGGAGATGGAGGTTTTGAACATCCTGAGCAGCCCGTAGCCGCGCAGGAGCCCGATGAGGAACACCAGGGCGCAGGCGGCCCCGGAAATGAGAACGAGTTGGTTGCCCAGCCGGTCGAGCCGGCGTTCCATGGGGGTCTGCGGGGATGCCGCCTCGCCGATCATGATCTGGAGAAGGCCGACTTCGGTGAATCGCCCGGTTGAGACCACCACGGCCAGCCCCTGGCCCCCCGTGATCGTAGTGCCCATGTAGGCCATGTTCCGCCGGTCGGCGATGGGGTAGTCCTCTACCGGAAGTGCGTCGACAGTCTTGCATGCCGGCATGCTCTCACCCGTGAGGGCCGACTCGTCGATGCTCAGTTGATTCACCTCGATGAGCCGGCTGTCCGCGGCGACGGTGGTTCCGGGACGCAGGATCAGAATGTCCCCCGGGACCAGCTCATCGGCCCTCACCTCGCGGGCGCAGCCGTTTCTCACGGCATGCGCCGCCGGCCGCACCAGGCTCTTGAGGGAATGAATGGTTCGTTCCGCCTCGCTCTCGGTCTTATACCCGACGGCCCCGTTGATGGCGACGACGCCGAGGATAACGACGGCGTCGGCAAGACCTCCGGTGAGGACCGAAACGGCGGCGGCGGCGGCGAGGAGCGCAACGGGAAGCGATTTGAATTGCTCGAGGAGGATGCTGAGGCGCGACCGGGAATCGGATTCGGGAACGGTATTCGCACCGTACCGCTTCAGATTTTCCCGGGCAGCTGCATCGGAGAGGCCTTCGGTTGCGGAGGTGGCAAATGCAGCGAGGACCGCTTCGACGTCCATGAGGTGCCACGGCTCGGTTCGCTGATCGTTCGGAGAGGGCAGAAACTTCCTGAGTTTGTTCTTGAGTGATCCTGGGGCTTCGGATTTCCGCTTCGGGACGGAGCGGAGCGGCGTCGGTTCCTTCTCCCGCAGTGTGAAGTGCTGACCCCCGTCGTCCCCTTCGTGGTAGCCGGTCACGATGGATTCGATGAGTGACGCGATCTCCCGGGGGCCGTTGCCGGAGTTGAAACACACCAGAACATGGCCCGTCAGCGCGCTTGCGGTGACGGCGCTGACGGCTTCGTTGCGCAGGAGGCAGGCGGTGAGGTGGTCCTTCAGGGCATTTGAACGATAGAGACCCCGAACCTTGTACCTCACCCGGCCTTCAACAAGGGTGTGAATCGCTTGGATCACGAAGATTCTCTCATGAATCGGCGGCTGCGGACAGCGTGAAACGTTTTTCCGGTTTCATCGAAACCCGGATTCCCATCGGGTCCTTTTAGTCGGCATCTCCGCCGGGCGATTTCCTGGGGCCGGCCGGTTTCCCTTCCCGGACCTCGGGGTCCGGCCGCTTCGGTTTGGGCAGAGCGGCGGATGCCACTTCCTTGGCCCCTCCCGTTGCGTTGATCAACAATTCCTTAACCGCACTCACGGTGGAATTGCCGATGGTTCCCGCCGCGTCCACCGCGCCCGTGACCGTGACCTTCACCATCTCCTCGACATTCACACCGAGTTCCCTGGCCGCTTCAACGACCCCATCCACGGTGGATTTGGCAACCGCGGCGACGTTTTCCCCGACCTCGGATGCCCCTTTGACGGTGCTCACCGCCGTCTGCCCGGGCAGCCGTCAGGATGTCCCCGCCAACGTCGGCGACCCCCCATCACGATCCCCTTGGCCACGCTCTTTGCGCTCAGGACGAGCCCCCATTCCGGTTTCTTCGGTGGCCTTGATCGTGCCGTCCAGCACTTCTCCGGCAACTTTGATGGCGTCGGCGGCTACCGAACCCGTGGTTTTCAGCGTGTCGGAAACCGTGTTCCTGACGAGCTTCAGGAGTTCGGTTTCGATCTCGTAAATGCCCTTGAGGCTGTTGATCACTCCTTCTTTGACGGCGGTGCCGGCGGAACCGAGTGTTTCTTTCGCGCTCGGGGCGTCTTTCACTTCCTGCTCAGACATTTTGTTACCTCCTTGAAGCCTTCATTCAAGTGATTCTTATGGTTCCGATTACTGCTTCGAACCGGACTGGGCCTTGAACGCGGTATTCATGGCATACCAGAAAGCGGTGTACCACGCGGGCGCCGTGATGTTGCCGATGCTTATCTGGTAGAAGCCCATGCCCAGAAGGCCAATAAACACAATGCTCGAAAGGTCGATTTCCCCTCCCGTGAATTTCTTGAGGTCTCCGTCCAGGCGGTTCAGAGGCTCCAGCATTTTCCGGTGAATCGGAGACGGAGAGGAGGCCGCCGTTTTGAGCCTGAAAAGGCGGTTCGCCGCGGAGTACTCTCCAAACGCCCCTAGGTCCATCCTGTGGAGGAGGAGGACGCTCCCGGTCAGCGGGTTGGCCTCGATACGGTCGATGCCCGGGTAGCGCGAAAGGTGGTCCGTGAGGGACGAAAAGTAATCCGCGTCTCTCTTCCTGGAAGGGATCCTGATCCTCAGCCGCTCTGCGGTCCGGTGGGTTATAAGCGCATCGGGAAGCATCAGCCGGAAGTCCCTTCTTCAACAGGGGCCGCGGCGGGTTCGTGTTCCCGGACGAGTTCGGATCTGGCCTCGGCAGCCAGGTCCTCCACCACTTCGGTTGCCTCCGCGATGAGTTCCCTGCTCTTTTCATAAGCGAGCAGCCCGCCTTTGATCCCGGCTTTGATCAGCGGTTTCGTGGCGGCGGCGATCACCGGCACCACCACGGGCGCCAGGAGGATGACACCGACGCCTACCAAAAGGCCTGCTCCCAGTTTAAAGCCATTGTCGAAAAGGGCCATTTTCACCTCCAATGGTTCATTTTGAGTTCATCAAACCTCGATTCAACATGCAAAACACCGCTCCGCCGGATCTCGACGGAATGAGAGTCTCAAGAGGCAAAGCCTTTTGTTTTGCGGGCGAAAATCCGTTCATGCGGCACGTCCTCAGGAAACGGGGTCGTATGCCTCTCTGAGCGAGCGCAACCGATGGGCCAGTTCATCGGCAAGTTCAGGTTTATATTTCAGTTCTTCAAGGCTCCGCCACAGGTCGCAGGGCAGCCGCTCCCGGTTGTACTCGATGACCACGGTTCTCGCGAAAGCGTTGATCCGCAGGCTCCGAACCCCGGGAATGTTGAGAAGGGCCGCCTCGATATCGATGTTCCCGACCAAGCCCAAGCCGGACGGCCGGACCCTCAAACGGATCCTGCCGGGGATATGGTGGGCCACCTCGATGTGGGGCAAAAGACGAAACAGATCTTCCACGGGTTCACAAGCGGGACGAGTCATCCGGTTTCTCAGGTCTCCTTTTTTTATCAAAACGGAACCACCGTCGGGCATCCATGGTTTTCAAGAGATTTGACGCCGCGCACAAAGCGAATCCCGGGCATCAGGCCCGTTCCTGCGTCGCCGCTGCGGCCGGAGTGATTGTCCCCGGCGCATTTAGTACCGGAATTTTTTTCTTCAATCCCCTGTCAGCATAATGGACGAGTCAGTCGGAACGGTTAAGATCAGGTTACATTTCGATGACGATGTAATGAATCAAAGATAATCATGCATTGCGGAACGCCATAACAAATATCAACAAAATGCCTTGGCGCATTTTTTGTTCGGGCCTTGTTGCGTCCGGAGGCCTCTTCCCGACTTTTTGTTGACATCTCGCGGCATAACATTAAGTTGAACATGCGGTTTCATACTGCGTTCGTTCGATTGTGGGCAGTCGCGAACGACGGGCAGGAAGGGAGATTTCCATGACCACCCCGCATGGGCACACAAAAATCGTGAGCGCGACCCCCAAACGGACAAGGGTGCGGGTGTCGGCCAAAAGGCGCACGCCAAGGGAAATAGCGAGGATTGCCGAGGCTCTCGAAAAACTCCCCTTCGTCCATCGGATCCGGGAAAACATAGGGACGGGGAGCCTTGTGATCGAACATTCGCCGGGCAGTCTCGACAAGATACGCAAGGTTCTCATCGACCTGGGAATTATCTTCGGGAGCACCACCGACAGCGGGTTATTCGGCGGCGAAAGCGAAAAAGGCATCGTTTCCGGTCTGGCCGGTGCCGTTTCCGATCTGAACAAGCGGATAGGTTCCGCCGCGGGAGGCATTTTTGACCTCCGAACCGTCGTTCCCGTCGGATTGGGGGTCCTGGCCGTCGTGCAACTCCTTCGCAAAGGCTGGCAAATTGAGGCGGCCCCCTGGTATATCCTTGCCTACGCCGCTGTTCACAGTTTCAGAGAGCTTCACGGCTCGACGGAATCCCAACCCTTTTCCCAGGGTGCGACGCCTCCTCTCTGAGGTCCTCGGGACTTTGCGATCCCGGGAGGAATCCGGGCGGCAACAAGCGGGCAATCGACCCTGCACGGATGACCCAATGGCTATTTTGACCCTATCGAGAGAAGTGGGGAGCGGCGGGAGGGAGATCGGCCAGGCCGTGGTCGATTCCATGGGGTACTCGCTGATCGATAAGGAAGACATCCTTGCGAGCCTGAAAACGGTCGGCCGGGAGTGGGAACGGTGCGGAAGGGACTTCGATGAGGCACGCCCCGCCCTTTGGGAGAGATACGACTGGACCTTCAGAGGGTTCCGTGCCCTGATGCAGAGCATTCTCCTGGACTACGCCATCACGGACAAGGTGGTCATCATGGGGCGGGGTGCAAATTTCCTGCTGAGCGACATCCCTTTTGTCCTCAAGATTCGAGTGGTGGCGCCCATGGAAAAGCGCGTCGAGAGAATCATGAAAAGAGAATCGGTTGACCGGAGAAACCGCACGCTGGCTTGCCAGGAAGGCCGACCGGGGGAGTACCGGCTTCGTGAAGGCTTTATACGGCAAGGATCTTGGCGATTTCGGGTCCTACGACCTCATTTTTGACACGGGTTCCGAAACCATTGACCGGATTGCGGCAACGGTGAAAAATACTCTCATCGCAAAGGAAGCCCGCAATAACGAATCATCGAGAAAACTGCTGATGATGCGGGCGATGGCGGCGCGGGTCAACGCCGGACTCCTGACGGACCCGCGCCTTTGTTTCGCCGCCACCCTGGATGCTTCCACGGACAAGGACGCGATAGTGATCCGGGGGGTCGTCAGGAATTCGGGCGAATACAAGCTGGTGGAAGAAGCCGCCAGGCGATTGACCGGGGGAAGGCGTTTGGTCCTCGAACTCCGCTACCGGCTGGGCAGGTGACGTACTGCCCTGGGGTGGACTTGACGGATGAGGCCCGCTCTTTTCAACCTTTGCGGCCGGCAACCGGAACGGACGGCTTCATGCCTGCAATCCCGCGCGCGGTCCTGAAATCCGGGTCCCAAATCTCCTCCGGCTGACCGCGTGAATCCCCGCCGACCGTGCACAGGCTGTTTCCGCGTTCCAGGGATGATTTGCCGATCGTCAGGGGTTCAGCCGAACAGGGCTCCCCAGGCCATGGCGATCAGCACGGATACCACCGCTACGGGAATCCCTACCTTTGCATGCGTCCTGAAGCCGATAAAAACATTGAATCTTTTGGCCTGTTCCAGGGTGATCATGTTCGCGATGCTCCCGATGGTGATGAGGTTCCCTGCAAAGGTGCTCACCAGTGCGAGCAGGTAAAGGTTTGTCGTTTTATCGAGGTCGATGTTTCTTATGAGGAGCATCACGGCGGGAACATTGCTCAGCAGGTTGCTGAGCAGCAGCGTGACGGGTGAGAGCACGCAGGGCCTGTTGATGTCGATGCCGAGGGAGGTGAGTTCGAGGAACGCCCGTTGCGGGAGCCCGAACTTGGCCACTCCCTGAACCACGATGAAAAGCGCGCAGAACAGAGTGATGAGGTGCCAGTCGACGAGGCCGAGGATCGACCGGGTGGGGATCTTCCTGCTGCACAGCAGTATTCCCGCGATGCAGATGGCGGTCAGTTCCCTTGGAATGCCCGTAAAGAAAAATACGATCAGCAGAACGGTGAAGAAGACGGTTTTTTTCACCTCGTGTGCATCGTAGGCGGGCCATCCTTCCCGCATTTCGGGAAGCACCGGGGGCCCCGCCTTCCATTTCCCGCGGTACAGGCCGAGGATGATCGCATAACTCGCCGCAAGGGAGAGAACCGTCGGGGGAGTGCACCACAGGGCGAACCGCCCGAAGTGGAGCCCTGCGACCTGGCCGATCAGCATATTCTGCGGGTTCCCGATGATGGTCGCCGCGGAGCCAATATTGCTTGCACAGGCAAGGCCTATGAGGAAGGGGACCGGGTTCAGGGAGGCGCTCAGCAGGGACGCGCAGATGACGGGAGTGAACGTGAGGCAGACGATGTCGTTTGCGAGCAGCGCCGAAACGAAGGCCGACGTGCACATGAGGGCCAGGAGAAACACCGGGGGCCTTTTCATGTAACGGACGATGCCGAGGGCGATACGGGTGTAGAAGCCGGCCAGAGTGAACTGCGCGGACAGGACCATGAGCGAATAGATGAGCAGTATGGTCGGGGTGTCAATAGCCCGGATGGCCTCGCTTTCCGTGAGGCTGCCCGAAACCAGCATGGCGATGGCGCCGAGCAGGGCTATGCCGGTCCTGTCTATGGCGAGGCCGGGGATATTTCCCGCGGCGATGCCCAGGTAAGTGATGAGAAAGATGATGCCTGCGATGGTTTCGGGGTGCATTTATGCCGCCGTCCGGCCGGGGTGTCCCGATCCCGGCGGCCGATGGGACCCTGCCCCGCAAGACGGGATGGACCCTGCCGTCGACGGCGGAGCGCAGAAAGCGAACCGGGGGGAAACAGTCATGGCTTCACCGGCTTTTCAAAACAAAAGAAAGGACCTTTCCTGAGTTTTACCGTGCCGGCTTTCCGGTAGCCCGAGCGTTCGTAGAGGGCCACGGCGGCGGGGTTTGCCGTGAAGGCGTCCAGCCGGATGGAATCGTAGCCGCGGGCCGCGGCACTTGCTTCCGCGAATTCGATGAGGCGCACCGCCAGCCTTCGCCGCTGCCGGTCGGGATGGATAATGAGCCGGTGAATCACCAGCACGCGCCCGGAACCGCGCCAGGAAAGCTCCCCGTATTCCGGCGGCTGGTCTTCGTTCAGGACGATCATGCCGGCAATAGCCCCGTCGACCGCGATCACGCTCAGGTCCCGCCTTTCCACATCGTCCCGGAGGACAACCCGGTCGGGATAGACGTCATCCCACTGGTGGATTCCGTCGGCTTCCAACTGCCGAACAACGGCCCGCACCATCTCCATGAGAACGTCGATTTCGTCGGGCCGTGCCGGCCGGATCGAGATCGTTTCCCCGCGGAAATCCGTCCGATCTCCGGTAGCAGACCCCGATCCGCGGTTTGAATCCATCCTGGCTTCCCTCAAAGGGAGTTCCTTTTGCCAAAAGTCCGTGTTCAAAAAAGGCTTGCCGTTTCTCTATTACACTCGATTCCCGCCGTGGTGCAAGCACTCCCGCCGCCGAATGTCTTCGAAGAGGTCCATGAGGCGAAACGGTATGCTCACCCCTTATGCTTCGCCAGTTCTTCCCGAATCCGGGCGAGGATGCTTTCTTCGTCTGCGGCGTCGAACCATTGGAATTCGGGGTCGGCACGGAACCAGGTCATCTGCCGCTTGGCGTAGCGGCGCGTTTCGCGCTTGATGCGGCAAACGGCTTCATCGAGGCTCGTTTCCCCGCGCAGGTGAGCCGCGATCTGCTTGTAGCCAAGGGACAGCATCGGTCTGAGGTTCGGGCCGTAGCCCATTTCCAGAAGACCCGCCACTTCCTTTACGAACCCCTGGGCAATCATGGCGTCCACGCGCCGTTCGATCCGTTGGTACACGTCTTCCCGGCTGCGGACCAGGAAGATTTTCACCGCCCTGAACAGCGTCCGGGCGAAACGGTGCCGGTCCTGGCTGCCGGAAAGGGTCTCCCCCGTGTGCCGGAAGACCTCCAGTGCTCTCAGGACCCGCTGCCGGTCGTTGGGGTGGATGCGCTGCCCGGAAGGCGGGTCCACGGCCAGCAGTTCCGCGTGGAGCGCGGCCAGCCCCTTTTCCCGTTCTTCGCAGAGCAGTTGTTCCCGGATAGCGGGGTCGCCGGGAACCGCGGGGCAGATGCCCCGGGTGAGGACTTTCATGTAGAGGCCGGTCCCTCCGACGACCACGGGGATTTTCCCGGACCCGTGGAGGGATTCGATGACGGGTGCCGCAAGGTCCAGGTACCGTGCGGCATCAAAGGGTTCGTCGGGATTGACCACGTCGAGGAGATGGTGAAGGACGAGCGATCGCTCCTCCGCACCCGGCTTGGCGGTGCCGATGTCCATGAAGCGGTACACCTGCATGGAATCCGCGTTGATGATTTCGGTTTCAAGCAGCCGTGCCAGCCTGACGGCGAAGGCGGTCTTGCCCACTCCCGTCGGGCCCGCCAGGAGAACGATCGGAAGACCGGCTTCCCCGGGAACGGACGGGTGTGGCACCGCCGTTGAAGAGCAGGGGGCTGCGGGTTTGCAGCCGCTCCCCCCGCAGGAATGCGCCCGGCCCTGTGAGTCCGGGGCGCAGCGCGGAACGGTTTTACTCGGGGCCAGGGGCGAAGCGGTGTCGTCGGCTACCCCCGGAAAGGCGGGGGAATGATTCCTCCGCGTCCGTGGGGCGCCGCAGCAAAACGACGGCACGAGCCCGCCCGGCGGCTGAAGGGCGGGAGGGGTACAGAGCCCCGCTTGTTCAAGGAGTATGGTCTGTCCCATTTCCGGCACTGCTTCCCGTGGTCATGTGCGGTGGAAGAACTTGGCGATGTCGCCGTGGCTCAATTTGAACCAAACGGGCCGCCCGTGCGGGCATGTCGCCGCGAACCGGGTGCGGTCGAGGTCCTGGAGGAGCGCCCGGATCTCCTCGGGCTTCAGCCGCTGCCCGGCCCTCACCGCCTTGTGGCAGGCGGCGGTCTTGGCCAGCCGGTTCAGGATGTTCCATTGGGGGGCTTCCTCGCCCTCGATGGCCGAAGCGAGGAGATCGCGAACGAGTTCATCGGGCGGAATGTCCCCGAGGGCGGCCGGGATGGAGTGTATGACGAAGGAATCCCCGCCGAAGGACTCGATTTCGATGCCCACTTCCTTGAGAAGGGACAGCAGGTGCCTGAGCCTTGCCGCTTCCAGGGGAAGCAGGTCGAGGATGGTTGAACGGATGAGCCGCTGAGCGCCTTCCCGGGGGCTGGGGAGCGACAGTGAATTGAAGATGATCCGTTCATGGGCCGCGTGCTGGTCGATGATGATGAGGCCGTCCCCGGCTTCGAGCAGGATGTAGCAGTTGGCGAGCTGGCCGATGACGGGGAGCCGGGAAAAGGGGATTTCGCCGTCGGCGGTCTGTTGCGGCGGGGCGTCGGGTTCAAGGGAAAACGCGCGGGGCGGTTCGACGTCCGCTAAGGCGTCGGCCCGGAAGCGGGCGGACGGACCGGCGGAAGGCGGCTGCCCGGGGAAGGGACGGTCGAAGGACACCTGGGGTTCCCGGATGAGAGGGTTCCTGTCATGCGGAAAGATCGGGGGCTCGGACAGGGAGCGGTGAACCGGGGACGGAGCGAACAGCGGCCTCGATTCTCCGAGCGATTTCCTTACGGCGCTTCGCACGTTTTCGATGATGTCCCCGGGACTCTTGAAGCGTACTTCTCTTTTGGTCGGATGCACGTTTACGTCCACAAGGCCGGGGGGCAGGTCGAGGAAAAGGATCACCGCCGGGAACTTTCCCTGGGGAATGAGGCTCTCGTAGGCCGACAGCACGGCGCGGTTGATGGTGCGGTCCCAGACGGGTCTTCCGTTCACGAAAATGAAAAGGGACTGGCTGTTGGACCGCTGGAGATCCGGCCGGCCGGTGAAGCCGCGCATATGGATCGGTCCGTTTTCGACGGAAAAGGGGATGAGTTTCTTCCCGGTTTCCAGGCCCAGCACCTGCCCGGCACGCTGTTCCTCGCCGGGGGTCTGGGGAAAATCGTACAGGGTGCGTTCCTGGTGGACGAGCTGAAAATGGATGCCGTGGTTGGCCATGGCCAGGCGCAGGAACTGGTCGCTGATGTAGGACATCTCCGTATCGATGGAACGGAGGAATTTTCTCCGCGCCGGCATGTTGAAAAAGAGGTCGCGGACAGTGATCATGGTCCCGGTGGCGCATCCGGCCTCGCGTACGTCGCGGATGACTCCTCCTTCGACGTGGATGCAGGTTCCCGAAACGGCGCCCGCCTCCCTGGTGGTCAGCTCAAAACGGCTGACGGCCGCGATGCTCGGCAGGGCCTCTCCGCGAAAACCCAGCGAGTGTATGGCCTGGAGGTCCTCCAGGGTTCGAATCTTGCTCGTAGCGTGTCGTTCCAGCGCCAGGAGGGCATCGTCCGGATGCATGCCGACGCCGTCATCGACCACCCGGATCTCTTTGCGGCCTCCCTGTGCCACATCCAGGGTGATCCGTCGGGCGAGCGCGTCGACGCTGTTTTCCATGAGTTCTTTTACGACGGCCGCAGGCCTTTCAACCACCTCTCCGGCGGCTATCTGGTTGCACAGAGTGTCTGGCAGAACGGTGATTTTTCCCATGTGTTTCTCGCTTTACTTTTTCTTCTTTCTCATCTAATGGAGTAGTATTAACTACTCCTATTATGCAGGTGCCTACCCCGCCCGGATGCCTGCTCATCGCTTTTTCGCGGCAAGGAAGGAACCGGAAGGGAGGCAGGGGAATACCGGAAAGGGTTTCCACCCCGCTCGGCCGTTTGCTCGGAAGGACAGGCGGTTTTTCGCGGAAAACTTCCGGAGCGGTGCTGTTATCGCGCAAATTGACGTCTAAACCAACAAAATAAGCTGCGGCTGGTCAAAATTCACTCGAAAAAGGCGATCCGGTCTATGCAAGCCAACCCGTACCAAGCGCTCGTGAGTCTTCTCAGCAATATCCTTGAAGCCTATACAACGGCGTTCTTCATCATAGATCCCAAGAACCGCCAGCTCAACATGGTGGCTTCGCAATCGCTCAGCAAATTTCTTCCGGAGAAGATATCGCTTCCCCTCGAGCAGAGCGGGATCATGGCACAGGTTCAGAAAGTGGGGCAGACGATCCACCTGGACAAACTCCCGGACATCTCCACTTCGTTGACGTCCACGGTTCCCTTTTATCGTGAGGGGGAGTCTCATATCAAGGGGCTTCTTGCGGTTCCCGTGGGGGACGGTGCCGGCGTTCTGTATGTCGACACCAAGTACGGCTGGGGGTTCAACGACAAGCAGCAGAAATGGATCAAGGAAATCGCCGACGTGCTGTACGAACTGCTCGTCAGGCAGGAATCATCGAATCATCAGCAGAATTATGCCCGGATTTTCGGGATGTGGAACCGGCTGGACGAAGTCGCGTTCAAAGGCCATTCGCTGGCGGACTACTGCCGGCTGGTGATTGATGAATGTTCCGGGTTGATCGGTTCCGAATACGGGTTCCTGGCCCTGCGGGAAGCCGATAAACCGAATTACCGCCTCTATGCGAGCACTCAGAATGTTCCAAGGGGGTTGGTCACTCCGAATTACCTGGTAAAGCAGGGGCTGGTCGGGCGGATTTTTCAGTCCGAAAAACCGCTGCTCATCACGCGCTTGAATTCGCAGACCGCGGACCACTTTCTATTCACCCCTTCGGAAAGCCTTCCTCATCATGGTGCGTTCTGGGGAATTCCGGCCCAGACGACCCTGGGGCACTCCCTCGCCATGGCCTTCCTGTCGCGGCAGGCGCTCGAACTGAACGGCGAATACGAAATGGCGATCGGCCATGCGCTGCATTTCTTTCAATTATTGCTCGAACAGCTTTACTACAAGGAAGAGTGCGATCATCTGCAGGCTTACGATCTTTCCACCGCTCTTTACAACCCGTTTGCTTTCGAAGCGAAGCTCGACGGCATCCTGACCGCATCCATGCAGAGCAGCACCAATTTCACCCTGGGCATCATGCAGTTCGAACCCTGGCAGATACTCTATACCAAAGCGCCCCCCAAGCAGCTCCGCCAGTGGCAGAGGGCCCTTGCCGAGGCGGTTTGTCAAGCCCTTCCCCCCAACACGATAATCGGCCAGTTGGCCGAAAATCGTTTCGGTTTTATTTTCCCCGAAACGACGGTCCAGGAAGCCGGGCCGGACCTGGCCAGGCTCTCGGAGGCCGGGAAGCAGGTGTTTCGTGGAAGAAGCAAAGGTTCGAAGTTACAAGCATTTTCTGGATCGGCCGGCTTCCCCCAGGACGGGACGGCGAGCGGCGAATTATGGCGGCTTGTCAGCCAGCGTCTTTTTGACGCTTTTCATGCCAGGAATGAAAGTTCGGGGGCATAAAGTGATTGACCGGATAGAGCATTCTTTATAGACTCTACGACTATTGAAATAACAAATCCAAATGACCGGCATATGAAAAGGGTCGCACATGTTTGAACGACTGTTCGCATATTTCTCAAAAGATCTCGCAATGGACTTGGGCACCGCCAACACCCTGATTTACATGAGGGGCAGAGGAGTGGTCCTGAATGAACCTTCCGTGGTGGCGATCAACCAGGACACTCATCAGGTCATCGCTGTCGGGCAGGAAGCGAGAAACATCATCGGCCGGCATGGACAGCGCATCGTCACCATTCGGCCGCTCAAAGACGGGGTCATCGCCGATTTCGAGGTGACCAGCGTCATGATCAAGTATTTTCTGGCGAAGGTGCTGAAACGCAGGCAGCTTATCCGTCCCCGGCTGGTGGTGGCGGTTCCCACGGGAATCACTTCAGTGGAGAAGAGGGCGGTGATCGAGGCGGCGGAACAGGCGGGGGCCAGGCAGATACACCTCTGTGAAGAACCCATGGCCGCGGCCATAGGCACGGGGCTCCCCATCGATCAGCCGTTTGGAAACATGATCGTGGACATCGGTGGCGGGACCACGGAGGTCGCCGTAATCTCCATGTTCGCTGTCGCCTACAGCGAATCGGTCCGCGTGGCCGGAGACGAGGCGAACGAGGCGATCCTGCGCTACATGCAGCGCGAACGTCAAATGATCATCAGTGAAATTCTCGCCGAAAACATCAAGATGAAAATAGGAACGGCGGCCCCGCTGAACGAGCCCGAAACGCTCGAAGTCACGGGGAAAGAAATCCTCACCGGAATTCCCCGCACGTTTACGGTGACCGACGAGGAAATCCGCGAGGCCATCCGGGAACCGGTCCTCGCCATCGTGGAGGCGGTAAAACGCGCCCTGGAAAAGACCCCGCCGGATCTCGCGGCGGACATTCATGACAAGGGTTTCTGGCTTGCGGGCGGCGGTGCGCTTCTTCGAGGGCTGGACGGTCTGCTCGCTCAGAGCACCAACCTCAAGGTGAACATAGCCGAAGACCCGCTGACGGCCGTAGCGCGCGGGGCCGGAGCGGTCATCGAGCACATAGACTTTTTCCGCCAGGTTTTCATCAACTGATCTACCGGTTGGAATCCCGTTGCAATCCGGCTTTTGCAGGTTTCGCACACGCGCTCTCATGGGAAGGAATGCCGGTCCCATGAGCGGGGCCGGGCGCATATTTGAGCTCTTTTCTCCGGGCGCGGGTCCCCCCCGTGGAGGCATCCGTCCAGGCGGTGGCCGCCGGGCGTTATGTGTGGTTCGATGCGCGCCCGTGCCTTGAGGCGCAGTGTTTTCCGGTTTTCTCCCCCCTCCCCCCGCAAATCACCGGCAATTCTCCCGCAACATCGCTCCTTACACGGAGTTGTGCTTAGAACAATGCTTTTCTCATCCTCAAAAAGAGCGGGGGGGGGAATGGTTCCCGGCCCGTTGCCCGAATACTTCCCCCACGGGTGGCACGGACAAGCGGGTTGTCCGGGCTGCTCGCTCTTTTGGGAAACATCGCGTCATGATTTCTCGAATGCAACATCGCTCCTTGGAACCCGACCCCTGCGGCTTCTTTTTTGCCTATCCGCATTTCCGGTGCAGATAAGGATCGGCGGGCGGCGATCTTTCCGGCCTCCGCAAACTTGCAATGAGCGGTCTGCTCATTATCATGTCAGGTAGGCGACGAAAGCCGGCTTCCCCGGTTTGCGCAAGCCTTTTCAACGACGTTATTCCGTTTTGTTTCAATCCGCCGCATCGAACGAGAAGACCGGGGTCCAGTGGGATCACGGATCCGTCGGGTCGGGGAGACCCGGAAAGAGGAGTGGAGCAATGCCGTCCGATGATGAACGTCCGGATAGGTTGTCGCCGTGGTGGAGGCGAACGCTGGCCCTTACGATGGCGGCCGGTTTCCTGGTCCTGATCGGTATTGCGCTGCTCGCGTACCGTGATGCGCCCCCGATACCGGGCAAGGTCGTCGCGCCCTCCGGGGAAACCGTTTTTACCGGTGAGCAGGTGCTCTCCGGGCAGCAGGTGTTCCTCAGGTATGCCCTGATGGAAAACGGCTCCATTTGGGGGCACGGGGCTTACCTCGGCCCCGATTTTTCCGCGGAATATCTGCATGAACTCGGGATCGATTCGGGCAAGCTGCTCAGTTGGATGCTCTTCGGCAATGAACTCGACGAACTCGGCAGGGCCGAACGGGGGGTCGTGGATGCCGAAGTCCGGCTCCTGCTCAAACAGAACCGTTACGACCCGCGGAACGATACCCTGGTGTTCACGGAGCCGGAAGTCCATTCCTATCGGCGGCAGACCCGGAAGTGGGCGGAGTATTTTTCGGGGCCGGCCGCGAGCGGCGGCCTGAGAGCGGGGTACATATCCGACCCGGGTGAACTCCGGGACCTCACGGCGTTTTTTGCCTGGACGGCCTGGGCAGCCGCGGCCAACCGACCGGGCCTTTCCCGTTCCTACACGAACAATTTTCCGTATGACCCGACGGTGGGGAACATGCCCACCGGGGACGCCGTTCTCTGGAGCGCGCTCAGCCTCGTTACCCTGCTCCTCGGGATCGCCCTGGTGCTCTTCGCCTTCGGGAAGTTCGATTACCTCGGGTGGAAAGGCGTCGGGGAGCACATCCATCCCCGGATGCTGCCGGGCACGGCGAGCGCCGGCCAGAGGGCGACGGTCAAATATTTCCTGGTGGCGGCCCTGTTGTTTCTGGCACAGGTCCTGGTCGGCGGGGCCACGGCGCATTTCCGCGCCGACCCCGGGAGTTTCTACGGGTTCGACCTGGCCGCGGTGTTCCCGAGCAATATCCTCAGGACCTGGCATTTGCAGCTCGCCATCTTCTGGATCGCCACGGGGTACGTCGCCGGCGGGCTGCTCCTCACTCATGCCCTGGGAGAAACGGAACCCCGGGGCCAGACTGCGGGGATCAATCTCCTGTTCTGGGCTCTTGTGGCGGTTGTCGGCGGAAGCCTTGCCGGGGAGATTCTCGGAATCAATCGGTTGCTGGGGGACCTGTGGTTCTGGCTGGGCCACCAGGGCTGGGAATACCTCGATCTGGGGAGGGCCTGGCAGATAATGCTTGCGGCAGGGCTGGTCTTCTGGGTCGTGCTGCTGTTTAGAGGAGTCGCTCCGGCACTGAAGGACCCGGAACGCCGTGAGGTGACCTGGCTCTTCCTGCTTGCGGCCGTCGCGATTCCCTTGTTTTATCTTCCGGCTTTCTTTTTCACGGGCAAGACCGAGTTTTCCATCGTGGACAACTGGCGGTTCTGGATCATTCACCTGTGGGTCGAGGGCTTCTTCGAACTCTTCGTGACCGTCATGGTGGCCGTCATCTTTTACCGGCTCGGCATGGTTTCCCGCACGACGGCCGCCCGGGTCATCTACCTGGATGCGATTCTTTTCCTCGGCAGCGGCATCATCGGCACGGGCCATCACTGGTACTGGACCGGGCAGTCCAACGTGAACATGGCCCTCTCGTCCCTGTTTTCGGCGATGGAAGTCGTTCCCCTGACGCTCCTCACCCTGGACGCATGGGATTTCATCAAGCTCACCCGGGGCAAATGCGACGTCTGCGGAAAGCAGGTCGATATTCCGCATAAGTGGACCTTCTACTTCCTGATGGCGGTCGGATTCTGGAATTTTCTGGGGGCGGGAATCTTCGGGTTCCTCATCAATCTGCCCATTGTGAGTTATTTCGAAGTGGGCACCATCCTCACCCCCAACCACGGCCACACCGCGCTCATGGGTGCATTCGGAATGGAGGCCGTCGCCCTCATGGTCCTCGCCTTCCGCCAGGTGCTCACCGACGATCAGTGGGAACGGCCCGAAAAGTTCGTCCGGCTCTCGTTCTGGGGGCTGAACGTGGGGCTTGCGCTCATGGTGGCGGGGAGCCTCTTCCCCGGTGGGGTGATGCAACTCTACGACGTCCTGAACCACGGGTACTGGCATGCCCGCAGCCTCGAGTATCTCAACCGGGATTTCGTGCGGATCGTCGAATGGTGCAGGCTGCCCGGAGACCTGGTGTTCATTTTCGTCGGAGTTGTCCCTCTGGTGATTGCAGCCGCACTGACCTATCGGACACAGCGAAAGGAAGCCGTGTGAGTGCCCGGCCCCCCGGCGGGGGCCGATCCCGCTATTCGCCTTCCGACGCGACTTTTGCAAGGAGCCTTGTCAGGTCTTCGACCCGGACCGTCTCCAGGTCACGGACGGTCTGTTCGATGGCCTTGCGGAGGCCGCTGTCCGTCCGCGGCGCACTCAGGGATTCGAACTTTTCCACGGCCCTTTCCCAGTTGAAAGGATGCGTATGGAAACCTTCGTAGTCCTTCTTCCGGAGGGTCAATACTTTTCCGTTCCGGAGGCGAACGGTAAGGATGCAGGGCATTTCCGAGGGAAACCGGCCGCTGCATGACGGGCTGGGCCGCACCGAAATCCGCCTGAGAAGATCCTGGATGTCCGGGTTCGCGATGCGCTCCGGACGGTACTGTCCGGGGGTCACACACCCGTCGAGAATGGCCGCCGCCACCATGTACTGCAGGCTGTGGTCCGCTTCTTCCTTGGTGTGTACCACCGTCTTGTCTCCTTCCTCGCCGCCCCCGATGATGTTGAACGCCACGTCGAAAATCTCGATTTCCACGTGCAGAATGTCCCGGGCATCGAAGCCGTGGAGCGTCCGCATTTCCAGAATGCCTTCTATGGCCGACTGGGAATGGATTTCCGCGTTGAACTTCTTGACGATGGTGACGTTCACGCGTTCGAGGTCCTCGCGCGCCCAGTCCATGGCGAAAGGCCCTGAAATGGCTTCCATGAAGCCCTTGTTGCCCTCGAAAACCTCGGGCGGGCCCGTGATTCCCCGCATGGCCAGAAAGGTTGCCTGAGTGCATCCGAAAGCGGTGTTGGGGTAGGCGAGGCCCTTCCAGTGTGAAAGCGCCCCGGTCCTCGTGACCCTCAGGGCGTTGAAAGCGGTGCCGCAGATGGAGAGTGCATTTGCGGTCCGGTCGATATCCATTCCCAGTGCCTTGGATATTCCGGCCGCCAGGGCGTAGGAACCCTGAGTCGTGTGGTCGAAGCCTTTCGCCCGCACCGGCGCCACGTCGCTCAGGCGGCATTGAACCTGGTAGGCGACGGCAAGAGCGGTGAGGAGGTCCCTGCCGCTTGCACGCGCGTATTCCGCGGCCGCCAGAACGGCCCCGAGATTGTCGCTCGGGTGGCAGGTCTCGCGTTTTGAGAGATAGCTGTCATTGAAGTCGAGGTACCGCACCAGAAAGGAGTTGTACAACGCCGCCCGGTCGGGGGACGTACGGCCGCCGCCGAGCAAGGTGCAGAGTTCCCTGCCGCCGAAGTCGAGAACGTGCCTTCTGACCATGCGCACCGGGTCGGCCCCCATGGCCCCGACCGCACATCCCAGGGCGTCGAGTATCCTGATTTTCAACTGAATTGCGGCGCTGCTTGAAAGTTCTTCGAAGGATGTTCCAACGACGAATGAAGCGAGGTCTCTTGCCAGGGTCATACCCACCTCCCCAAGTCAGGTCAACGCGAATGAAGGGGCGCCGCTACGGCTCCCCATTGTTTTGACAGCGTCATTTGCTCCTTCCGGAACGCAATTTTTCCACGATGCCCGCCTCACCCGCGAAGCATCGAAACGGGTATTTCGCGACTCTATTTTGTAGGCAACTTTGTATCAAGCACTGCGGCCGCTCCGGCTTTGTGAACAAAGCCTCGTTTTCCGATCCCTGGGGAACGGGAGCTTCCCGATACGGGTGCCCGTGAAAGACGGGGTATCGGATGCAATTCGGGCCAACGCCCTCAATGAGGTGATAAAGGGTTTGCAGGAGTGTGTCAAGCGGCTGTCTTCGGGTATGGATTGCATGGGATGGACGGGAAGGAAGGTGAAAGGTTGGAATTCTGAAAATTCCCCGGCCCCGATGGAATCATCCGGCGTGAGACGCCGGAAGGAAATCATGGGGCCGCATCAATGCAATGTCCTTTTCCCTTTCAATCTCTTCCCCTTTTCCATCAGGATCAGCTTGATCATCGCCACGATCTCGCTGCCGGTCAGGGAGCCTTTTACCAGGAAATGATCCGCGCCGCACTGGTAGGCTTTTTCCCTGTATTCGGGGATATCGTAGCTCGTGAAAATGCTGATCGTGATTTCGGGATGTGCCTCCTTTATTTCTCTGGTCAACTCAAGTCCGTTGACTCCGGGCAGGCCGATGTCCATGAACACGATATCGGGCAATGCCGAATTGATCTTCTGCAGAGCCTCGATTCCATCAGCGGATTCCTCGACGAGGAGCGAAGGCAGGTACGATCTGAGAAAGTCGCTGAACGATTTCCGAAAAAACGAATTGTCCTCGATAATCAAAACGGATGACATTCGGGTACTCCATAGACTCCGTTAAAGTTCGGCACAAGCAGATATCTCTCCGGTCAACAGGCACGAAGGGAAGATAGCCAGTCCATGCCCGTGGGGAAATAAGGCGTTTAATGTATTTGCACCTCCATAATACCCCAGAACCCGTGCGTAAACCGGGTCTTGCCCGCATTCGACGAAACTTCCGATTCGCGGACGGATTCTCCTCCGGGGTAGAACGTGCAACCGGTGCCGCGAGGCCCCCGGCTCATCGGCACCGGACCGGCATCACTCAGAGTTTTTCCGGCTTGCAGAGGTTCTTTGCATCGGCTGCCGCCCGCCCGCAATTACCGCACATGAATTTCGGGTTTTTAACGAGCTTCCCGAAATCTTCCGGATAGGACTGGACGTAACCAAGGTTTTGCAGATAGCACAAGTGCTGATCGTGGTCTGCA
>CAXXDT010000002.1:0-119958 GCA_963663685.2 uncultured Syntrophobacter sp.
GTCACGGGTGATGACGTCCTGTGTGGGAACGTCGGCCGCCACGAGGCGGAGGCTCACCTTCTGCATCCTGTCGATGAACGGAATGAGGAGGATCAGTCCGGGGCCTTTTGCGCGGATCACACGCCCCAGGCGAAAAAATCACACCTCGTTCGTATTCATTCAGGACGCGGATGGCGTTTGCCAAAAAAAGCACAGCGAGTGCAACAACGACGATGATGCCGTAAGGCATTTTCTCCTCCTTTGTCCCCAACGCGCCTTTTGGGGGTGTGCTAGAAACAATTTTTCACTATCTACCACTGATTTTTTTTACTTTCAACTTTAAATTATGCATGGACAAAACTTGAACCTTTTCTCCTGCAAGAATTTCTTCATCCGCCTCTGCATTCCAGAGTTCCCCGTTCACAAACACCTTTCCCTCGGGTCTGAGATCGTGCATTACTTCTCCAATCATCCCGATCATCGCTTCCGCCCCCGTCTGGGGCTTTTGAACCTGTGCGCGGAAGGCAAGTCCAGCGACGGTGGCGAAGAAGGCCGATATGGCCACGACGGTCGGGATGAAAACGGACATGGCGAGCGCCGATGTGTTGTCGGGGAACCTGAACAGCATGAGGGACCCGAGAACCAGGCAGACAACCCCCGCCACACTCAGCATTCCATGCGACGCTACTTTCACCTCCAGGATAAAGAAGATAACCGCAAGCAGGATAATGAGAAATCCCGCGTAATTGACCGGAAGAGTCTGCATGGCGTAAAGAGCGAGAATGAGTGAGACTCCCCCCACGACGCCCGGAAAAATCGCCCCGGGTTGAGAGAGTTCGAAGTAGAGCCCGGCCAGGCCGATCATGAGCAGAATATAGGCGACGTTGGGGTTGCTCACGGTGCGCAGGACCTTGTGCTGCCAGCCGGGAACGAGCGTTCGTTGTTCAATCCCCTGTGTTCTCAAAACGATGGCCTGCCCCTTCTTCTGCAGGGTCCACCCGTCGAGTTTTTTCAGCAGGGCGGGAACATCGTCGGCCATGAGGTCGATCACATTCTCCTTGAACGCTTCCTCAGCGGTTATGGAGACGCTGTTCCTGATGCTGTCTTCAAGCCATTCCGCGTTGCGGCCGCGCTGGGACGCGACGCTTCGCGCGAAGGCAAGCATGTCGTTTGTGACCTTCTCATTCATTGTCGACGGCACGTCCCCCTCCCGAACCCATGACCGGGTGGGCCGCGCCGATATTGGTGCCCGGGGCCATGGCGGCTATGTCGGCCGAGACGGTGACGAAAAACACCGGCGGAGGCCGCCTGCGCCCCCTGGGGATAGACGAAAACCACGATCGGTACTTCGGCGTTGAGAATGTCCTGAGAAATCGCCCTCATGGAACTCATGAGGCCGCCGGGAGTGTCCAGAAGAATGATGAGACACTCTGCGCCTTCCTCCTGGGACCTGTTGATCGCAACCTTGATGAAATCTTCCACTCCCGGATTGATCGTGTCTTGAACCTGAATGATATTCAGGTGGGGGGTATCGGGGGCCGCATCACAAGGCGGGCTGGCCATGAGAATGGCTAAAACGCACAAAATCGCGGGGAAAAACTTTCTTCCGGTTGATACGAATCGCTTCATTGGGAAACCTCCCGGCTCTAAGCGCCTCTAATTGTCCGGCACGGCTGAATAATGCCCGGATACTTCTGAGGAAGAGTCTCTCTCGGCTCTTCCGCACATCAGGCCGTCCCGCCTTCGCCCGTGGGAAAGATCTGCCCGAACGAGACGCTCGCGCGTGCGGGCGTCGCACCTCCCCCCCCCGGGATGGGGGCCCACAAGGTTCCACCGCGGTGAAACGAATCAGCAGCGTTGTCACGAGGGTGAGCGGGATGTCCTTTCCGAAAGTCGCAGAGACCGATGGACTTGCAGCAAATCCTGCCATGTCGCGGCTTTCTGGGCAGGGTTTCTCAGAAGGTAAGCGGGATGATAGGTGCAAACAAGAGGGATCCCTCTCCAAAGGTGCCTTTTGCCCCTTAAAGAGGAAATCGTGCGTCCGGCTCCAAGCAGGGTCTGTGCGGCGCAGGCGCCAAGAGCGCATATCATCGCGGGCTGAATCACATCCAGTTGCCTGAAGAGAAACGGCGAGCAGGTGTCGATTTCTTCGGGGAGCGGCGTACGGTTTTTGGGAGGACGGCATTTGACGACATTGCAGATGTAGATTTCCGTCCGCTTGAAACCCATGGCCCGGATCATCTGGTCGAGGAGCCTGCCGGCCCGGCCCACAAAAGGTCTGCCCTGCTGGTCCTCTTCGAATCCCGGACCTTCTCCGACGAAAACGAGAGGTGCACGCGGAGAGCCTTCGCCGAACACGAGCTTGTTGCGCCCTTCCCGGAGCCGACATCTCACGCAATCGGTCAAGTCCCGGCTGATGGCTTGCAAAAGCGCCCCGGGTTCTTCCGGGGAGGGAGCGGGCGCCGGATGTTGCGCGGGCGTTGCCGGCGGAGATTCGGGTTTCACCGTGGGCAAATCGCGGATTCCGCACATGCGGAAGCTGTTCAGGAGCCACCGGAGTTGTTCCAGCGTTTCCACCGGATCGATCGAAGTCGGTTCACGAGGTTTCATGGGGTTGTTGCTCTGACAATAATCGCTCAACATCGTCCAAAATCCGCCCCGCCACTTCTTCCTTGCTCATGCAAGGCAATTCCGTTACCAGGCCTCCGCGATGGATAATCTTTACCTGATTCGTGTTGCAGCCGAATCCTGAGCCGTGTTGAGTCAGGTTGTTGGCGACAATAAAGTCCAGTTTTTTCTCTTCGAGCTTTCGGACGGCGTTCGGAATGAGGTTCTCCGTCTCTGCGGCGAAGCCGACCAGGATCCGGGGTTCACGCCTCCGCTGCTCCCGTCCGAGGGAGACCAGTATGTCAGGGTTCCTGGTCAGTGTCACGGTGAGATCACCCGGGGATTTCTTGATCTTTTGGGGAGCGGAGTCCACGGGGCGATAATCGCTCACCGCAGCCGCCATAATGACGACATCCGCTTCTTCGGCGATCTTCAGAACGGCGTCTTCCATTTCACGGGCCGTGGTCACCCTCGTCACTTCGACTCCCTCGGGACCGCAAAGAGGACTGGGCCCCGTGACGAGATGAACATCCGCGGAACGTCTGGCCGCAACGGCCGCAATGGCATAGCCCATTTTTCCCGTGGACGGATTGCTGATGAAACGCACGGGATCGAACGGTTCCCAGGTGGGACCGGCACTGACCAGAATGCGCCTGCCCTTGAGGGTCGGAGGGGTCAGGACCCTGTCAACGGACGAAATGATGTCCGGAATTTCCGCAAGGCGCCCCGCGCCCTCTTCATGGCATGCGAGCGAGCCGACCGCGGGTGAAACCACGTGAAAGCCAAGTTCGCGCAGGGTCCGGAGGTTTCTTTGCGTGATGCGGTTTTCGTACATGGTGACATTCATGGCCGGGCAGACGACAGCCGGCACCGTGGCCGCGACCAGCACCGTCGTGAGGTAGTCGTCCGCGATGCCTGCCGCGATCTTGGCGATGAGATTGGCGGTTGCGGGCGCGAGAACAATGACGTCGGGCATTCGCGCCGCCCTGATGTGACCGATCTGGGATTCATATTCCAGATTGAAGAGGTCGGTGAGGACGGGTTGGCCCGACAGGGTCTGCAAGGTGAGGGGAGTGATGAAATGTTGGGCGCCGGCGGTCATAATCACTTGGACGCTTGCCTCGGATTTGACAAAGCAGCGGGTGATTTCCGCCGCCTTGTAGGCCGCAATCCCACCGCTCACACCCAAGAGAACCGACTTGCCTTTGAGCACGTGAATGCCTTTCGCAATCTCCTGCCGGCATGCGGGGCGGCCGGTCGGGAGGGGAAAAATGGAAACCGATTTCCTCGGACGGACGGCGGCTCACGGCTGACTGTTCGAGGGTGCTACATAAATCTCCGCGTACGTGTAGTACGTCTTTTCAAAAAGGTTGATGATGCAGGTCTTGTCCGGTTTGTCGAAAATGAGCACGGACTTTTTGTACCTGAATCCGCCCTTGGGCTTCCAGTTTTCACGGGGCATGGCCATCTGGAAAAAATTAATCAGCGACGTGGCGTCCACTCTTCCCTTAAAGGTAAGTATTCCGGCTTTGAGATTCCCGGACTGGAACACGTAGGATTCCTTCTGCACCAGATCGAGTTCCGTCGGGACGGGGATGTCCGCAAAATCATAGAATTGAGGGCGAGGTCCCGCAGAAGCCGCCGGAGTTGCCGCGGTGCCGCCGGATTGCGCGGGTTGGCCTTGCTGGGCGACCGGGTTGGGCGGGGCGCTGGTGCTGCATGCGGTAAGAGAAACCAACAGCAGGATCGCTCCCCAAACGGCCATTCGGTGCTCTTTCAGTCTTTTCATCATTCCGCCTCCGTGTCCTTGTTGTACGTCCCGAAACTGGAGATGCTGAGTATGCGCTCGGATGAAAGGACTCGCCAATCGAATTTTACGAGTCTGCGGTCCATCCGCCAATGCCCGGTTTACCTCTCGAGAACCACGAGTTCTTCAAGCGGCTTCCGATGGGAGGTCTGATCACGGTGCGCGGGGTAGCCCACGGCGACCACCGCCATCAGCTCCAGGCGATCCGGCAGTCCCAAAACATCGAGGACCTTTTCCTTGTTTTTGAGGATCTCACCAACCCATACGGCGCCGAGCTCCAGTGAATGCAGCGCCAACAGGAGGTTCTGAATGCATGCCCCCACGGCCTGGCAATCCTTCACCCGGTCGTAGGAACCGTCCTTGTCGAGAAAAACGGGGATGAGCAACTGGGCGGATTTCAGCGTTGTGGAATAACGCGTCAGGGCAGCCACCTTGTCTTTTAACGACTGGTCCCAGAGCAGTGCAAAGCGCCACGGCTGATTGTTGAGGCCCGACGGAGCCCACGAGGCCGCCTTGAGCGCCTCCCAGATCAGACCTCGGTCTACGGTGGCTTCGGAAAAATGCCGGACACTGCGTCGTTCCAGCATGGCTTTGATCACAGAGGTTTCATTTTGCGTGGAATTCACCGATAGCTCTCCATATGTTGAATCTAAAGTAGTGATGTCGCTTTCGCGCCGGTACAAACCCTCAGAAACAGTATAGTAAACAATCCATGGCACGGTCAAGTGAGCCTTAAGGGTCCCGGTCCAAGGCTTACTTTTATATCAAAAAGCGATCGGGCACACACAAAAAATCCTTTGTCAAAAAAGAATTCGAGTTCATATTATATACCTTTTCCATCGGTCGGGCTGGGCTGTCCGAGTCTCCTTCCAGAGGCATGCGGGGTTGCACATCGCCTGCACACGGGTTTTCCCGCCGCCGGTCCGGTCATCTTGGGGGTTGGGATAGCAGGGAGGAAGCAGTGGAATTCAAGCTGGTTGGAAATCCCGGGAAACCGGTTGTGGAACTGGAAGGGGTACTGGACCGGGATACCGTGCCCGAGATTCGAAAAGCATTGTTGAAAGCGGCGAGGCGGAGGCAGGTCAAGGACCTCACGGTCGATCTGTCCCGGGTTTCCCGGATGGACACCTCCGGGATAGCCGTTCTCGTGGAGGTCCTGCGGATCATCTCCGCAAAGGACGGGAAGCTTCACCTGGCCAACTTGAGTGAGACCGCGAATCGAATGATTCATCTGGCCGCCCTGGAAAGGGCTTTCGATCAATCAGAAGGTTGAGTACGGGATGGATGGAATATGTCCGTTTCCAATATGATCGTCATTGAAAATCTGAAAAGTCATTATCGGGGACACCAGGTGCTCCGCGAAGTGAGCTTCGTGATCCCCAAAGGCCAAGTGACCGTTATCATGGGCGTCAGCGGGTGCGGCAAGACGACGCTCCTGCGCCACCTTGTGGGGCTGAAAGCGACGGAGCCCGGGCAGATAAGCGTTGAAGGCAAGGACCTTGGGACTTTCAATGAAGCGGCACTGAAGGAATACCGGAGGCGCATCGGGATACTTTTTCAGAGCGGGGCCCTGTTCAATTCCCTGACCGTGGCCGAAAATATAGCGGTTCCATTGAAGGTACACACCCGCCTGCCCGATGAGACGATCCGGATCATGGCAATAATCAAACTGAATATGGTGGGTTTGACCGAGTTTTCCGATTACATGCCTTCGCAACTGAGCGGAGGGATGCGAAAGCGTGCGGGGCTCGCACGGTCTCTCGCCATGGACCCGGAAATCCTGTTCGTCGACGAACCTTCGTCCGGATTGGATCCCATCACGGCGGCAGGGCTCGACAGGCTGATACTCGAACTCTGCGAAGCCTTGGGCATGACCTTTGTCGTGGTGACTCACGAACTGGAAAGCGCCTTCAAGATTGCGGATCAAATTATCGTAATGGATCGCGGGCTGGTCCTGGGGGCCGGGACTCCCGACGAGATCAGGGCGAGCAACGATCCGCGGATCGTGCAATTTCTGAACAGGGAGGCCGACCGGAATCAGAACGAAACCGATCGCTACCTGTCCTGCATGGTGAAGGGGCAGCTCTAACCGAGGCATCCCGGCGCGAAGGGGATGCCGGCCGATCCGTGCGCCGGTTTTTCATGTGTTGCGGTGAAATAGCATGCGGAATGCCGCACGCGCCGTGATGAAGGGAGTCTGAGACGCGCTATGGTAGTTCTGATAAGATCACTTGGGGCTTTCGCTCTGGATCAGTTAGGGTACCTTGGCCGAATGGGCCTGTTTTTTGTGTGGATGGTGAGGGGGGTTACCCGGCCACCGGGGAAATTCCTGTCCGTCCTCAAACAGATTCAGTTCATCGGCACCAAGTCGTTTCTCGTCATTGGATTTACCGCGGTCTTCACCGGGATGGTGCTGGGCCTGCAGGGTTATTACAGTCTTTCCAAGTTCGGGTCGGAGGGCTTTTTAGGTTCGGCGGTGGCTTTGAGCCTTATCCGGGAACTCGGACCCGTCCTGACCGCCCTGATGGTAACGGGCCGGGCCGGTTCTGCCATTTGCGCCGAAATCGGCATCATGCGCATTGAAGAACAGATTGACGCGCTGGAATGCATGGCCATAGACCCGTACTCGTACCTCATCACTCCGAAGCTGCTGGCCGCCCTTATCGCAATGCCGCTTCTGGTCGCCTTCTGTGACGTTCTGGGGATCGTGGGCGGCTATATCATCGGGGTCGACCTCATGGGAGTGAGCGCCGGGGTGTACATGGACGGCATCGAATCGAGCGTTGTGTGGAAAGACGTGTTCATGGGGATCGTCAAGTCCGTTTGCTTCGCTTTTCTGATGACGTGGATCTGCAGCTACAAAGGATATTATGCGGGCGTCGACGCGAACAACTTCGGTCCCGAAGAGGTGGGCAGGGCGACCACGAATGCCGTCGTGCTCTCATCGATCGCAATATTGGTCGGCGACTATGTGGTAACATCCATTTTGCTTTAATGAACAGGGGTCTTGGAGATGGAGCGAAAAGGGTTGGAGTTGGGTGTCGGTCTGTTCCTTTTAATCGGTTTGGCCTGTCTGGCGTATGTTTCATTCACACTCGGACATCTGCAACTTCTCGGCGGAACCGACTATGACGTCGTCGCAAGATTTTCGAATGTGGCCGGCCTGAAAGACAGAGCCCCGGTCTCGATGGCGGGAGTGACTATCGGGGAAGTGAAGAAAATAGGCCTCCATGACGGCCAGGCGCAGGTCACCCTGACGATCCAGAAGGATGTCAAACTGGAGGAAGACGTCATCGCCAGCATCAAAACGATGGGTATTATCGGCGATAAATACATATCCATAGCCCCCGGTGCGGCGGAGAATTATCTGAAACCCGGAGGAATAATCAGGGATACCCAGCCACCGATGGATATCGAGGGCCTTCTGGGAAAATTCGTTTTCGGGGCCGTGGAACAGCAATCCAAACAGGCACCGGGAGGGGAAAACAAAAGCCCCGAAACCGGGAAATAACACGTACGCAAAGCACTGGCGGCTTTTTCCCGCATTCGGTCGTCGTTTCCGCCCCCCCCCCGACGGCCCTGCCGGCGGGGCGGACTGCGACCGCCATTGCAAAACAACCCGCAGACAAACGAGAGCCAAGCGTCCCCGCATTACGGCTCGGGGCGTCGGCGAGCCCCTGCTTCAGCGACCTTCCGCGGTACCATCGGCTGTGAGATGACAGGTTTTTAAAATAAACTTAATGTGGTCAGTGCCCCATGTGCTTGTGGCACATGATGCAGGAGAGGCTCTCTCACCGTTCCGGGCAGTTCCGGGACGGGTTTGCCGGCTCTTCTTTTCCCCCCGTGCCTTGAAGTCGTGGTGGTGCCCCGGCCGCGATTGCCGGATTTGTATTGGTTTGCGTTCAAGATGATAATTTCAGCATCTGCAAAAGAGATGGGGAATGATTCGCACGCACCCCCTCAGGGTTTCGCCCACGCATTAGCGCGTAGGCCGAACGTTTGACGCTCGCGGCGTTGCCGCGGCGCCACATGAAGCCGCGCAGCGGCGTAGGGGTGTGGGAAGCACAGCTCCCCACTTTCGTGAGAAACATGGTTTGCGCTTTCTTGAACGCAATTTGATATTGGATGGCTCCGCCTGCATGGCCGTGTCGGCTTTCCGCGGAGTGCCTTGAACGCACCCGCCGCAAATCGCGGAGCATGGCAGTTTCACTGTGGGCCGGATGTTTTTTCGGCTTCAGGCGGAACCGTGTGTCGTTCGAATCATTGGGACCGGATCGTGCCGGGGGGTGGGGCAAAACGGAGTCGTCGTGTGAGGGTCAGAAAAGAAAAGCCGGCGGGAGACGAAGTCTCCCACCGGCTTTCATCAAAAAGAATGATTTCGTAACACTACTTCTTCATGTGTTTCATGAAAATGGACTCGGCCTTGTCAGCGGCGGCTTCAGCCCTGCGAGCTGCTGCTTCGGCTTTCTGTGCTGCTGCTTCGGCTGCCCTGGCGCTAGCCGTGCAAGACTGCTCGATGGCCTGTGCTTTGTCCAAAGCGGCCTGGCAGAGTTCCGTGCACTTCTTGGCATCCTGCGAGCAGGCGCAACCGGAGATCATGGTGAAAGCCAACGCTACGACAAACAGAACTGACATTATTCTTTTCATAACTCTTTCCTCCTTGGAAAACCGATCAAACAGTAAAAAACGTTGAACTTCTCCTTATCCTTATTCTTACTTCCCTAGGGCTACTTGTTGTCTCACCCCCTCTCCACTCGAGTATCTTCGAAAACGGTCCGCATTACTCACGCTACTTCAATGTCTGTATTCGAAAAAACAGAGAAATGCTACGTCACAACTTCCGCAAAATCAAGAAATTTTTGCGCGCAACGCATGGAACTCCAATTGCCGGGCCTCAGCCGTAATTTTCTATTCCTGCGAAAACTCAACCAATTGCACCGAATTATCGTCAGGGCCGAAGCGCGTGACATTTGTAGGGACTCCATTCTGGAGAGTTATAGCCATGACGAACTTTTTCCGATCTACTTGTTTTTCCAAAGGATAATGAGCCAGCTTGTCAAGTCCGAACTGAACATAATCGGGTATCTTCCGATAAACGTCCGGATGTGCCTCCACGTAGATTTGACCGTCTTTCTGACCGAACTTGATCGGTTCGTACACCAGTTCCAGCTTATAACCCAAGGGCACCTGCGGATACAAGATCCGGATATGTTCCGGATAGCACCTGATGCAGCCGTGGCTGACGAGCCTTCCGACCCCCCATGGCATCGCGGTGCCGTGAACCCCGTACGCTCCGGCGGAGAACTTCATTATGAATTCCCCCAGGGGATTTTCGGGTCCGGGCGGCATGGAGGCCATTCCATATTTCTCCTGTAGAGATGTGGGAACATACCATGTCGGGTTCGGGCGCTTTTCAACGATGCTGAACGTTCCGAGCGGGCTCTCCCATCCTTCATCGCCTATCCCTATCGGGTAGGTTTGGACCGTGGACGTCGCTTTATCGAAAAAGTAGAGCCGCAATTCTGGAATGTTGATGAGCAGCTGCTGCTGCTGCGTTGTCGGGAGCACCCACATCGTGGGAATCATGATGCGCTTTCCCACCGGCGGAACCCACGCGTCCATACGCGGGAAAAGCAGGTCGACATCGTTGTAACCCAGGCCATATCGCCTAGCGACGTCAAGCATGGTGTCCTTCGGGCCCACCTTGTACCATGAAGGCTCTCCCACGACCGTCCGGTCGGGGATCCGATACTCATAACGCTGAATGGTGGCTGTGAACTGCTCTTCTCCACTGCATATTGAAGCACCCAAGATCCCAAAAGCCACCACGAATGGCACTAACAACAATGTCCAGATTTTCATGGATCACGTTCCCTGTTTATTAAGTAAGCACAAGCTGTCTGTCAAGATGTGCCGTACAATAGATACAATAGCCGGACAGATCAAGAATTTTTTAAGAATGATATTGATTTCAGGAGGGTTCGAAGGGACTAAAAGCTTTCCGGAAGAGGAAAAAAAGGGCATCGTTGCGTTTGAATTCCCGGGGGGGTAGTTTCGCGGGTTCTATCCTCCCGACCGGAGGAGTGCAAAGGGACGTTGAAACCAGCCGTTTCGGTGTGACGATCAAGTGGACACCCATGTCCGAAGGCTTCATGGGAAGCGTATCGACGATGCGGCTGTCCGGGACGACGGTCGCGATCCTGAAGTCCCGCGAAGTCCACCCCAGGGTGATGAGTATCGCCGCCTGAAGGTCCAGGTGCCCCGTCCCGTCTCCGAGCCGCCCGCCGTCCATGCCGGCCATCAGGCTGTCCGTGACCAGGAGATCGATGTGCCAGGCGGGTGGGGGATCGTAGGGTATCTTCGCGGCAAAGGGGTTTGTCGCATAAGGCTGTACGGCGGAATTGCGCTTTCCGGGAGGAACGAAACGCGGTCCGATCGAGAGAAAGCCGCTTCGAAGCCCCGGGGTCGGCAAAACGAGTCTTTTGCGGTCGGTGACCGCATTGAGTCGAACCTGGTGCAACGACGGATGCAGAGATACCATGATCGTTGTCGCGGCTTGGTATTGAGGGGCCTGGCGCAGTTTCTCCGCGGTCCTGCCGATCTCGTTGGAAGGGATGCCGGCAGTGGGAGAGGCTTCCTGCGACAAGAGGTCATTTCGCAGCCGCTCCTTATATGATGCTACGTCCTGAATTCCGTTCAATTCCCATCCTTGTATTCATGACTGCCTGTGCCCGTCAAAACGCGCCCCTCCTTGTTCCTGATATGTTCGGACGGCAAAGGAATGTTGAGCGGGGGAATACGCAAGCACTTGAACTTTAACTTCAGATTACCTATAAGACAAGGGCGTAGACGTGAGCTGCGCCGGCCGATGGAACTCTCCATTCAGGGAGAACTTGATGGGCCCGGCAGGGAATACAGGGTGGAATCCATCCTGGAGTTGATCCGCATTCGCCCGATATGGGCAGGAGGACACAAGAAATGACCAAAAGAGCCGACATTCGGCCTGCCAACGTGAAAAAGCGCTTTCCAGGAAGCATCATTCCCCTTGTGAACGGTCAGGCACTGATCAATGCCGCCAAAAAGCATAATGCCATGATCATGGCTACCAACATCCGGTGCCGGCTGCCCGTGGAAGGCCTGGTGCTCGCGTCCATGGCCACCCGCGCTCCCGTGATGTACGAGATCGCCAAGTCGGAATTGGGATACACCGAATTCACCCCCGCAAGCTTTGTGGAATACATCCTTTCTGAAAATGAACGACTGGGAAACACGGAAGTGCCGTTCGCGGTCCACGCGGACCACCTCACGGTGAAAACGCCGGAAGAAGTCCCGAAGGTGGCGGCCCTCATCGCCGATCAGCTTGAGGCGGGTTTCACTTCATTCGCCATCGATGCCTCTCACATGGAAAACGACAAGAACCTTGCGGCGACCTCGGAATTGGGGCGGCCCATTATTGACCAGGGGCTGAACCTGGAGGTGGAACTGGGGGAAATCGGCGCCAAAAGCGGCCATGCGGAAGGATTTACCCAGCCGGAAGAGGCCTCCTGGTTTATCGGGGAGCTGCACAAGAAAAACATTCATCCGAACCTGCTTGCAATCAACAACGGATCGATTCACGGCACCTATTTCGGCACGACCCAGGAAGGCATCCAGCTCGAACTCACCCGCAGGATCTGGGATGCGATTCAGCCCTGGTCCGTGGATATCGCACAGCATGGCATCACGGGGACCTCACTGGAGAAGATTTCTTCGTTCATCCAGTACGGGATTCGAAAAGGAAACGTCGGGACCCTCTGGCAGAATATTTCCTTCGGCCTTGCCATGAACCAGAACGGCAACGCCCTCACCACCGAAAACCGGGATTACATCAAACGCCCGTACCGCGGCCTTCCCGACGAATTGTGGGAAGAGATCATGGCTTGGGCAGTGGAAACGAAAAACACCGGCGGAAACATCAAAAGCGCCAACAAGGCGTTTGTTGCAAAAATCAATGCCATCGCTCCGGCGTACAAGAAGCGGATAACCGACCACGCCTATGAAGAGGCGGTCCGCCTGTTTGAAGCGACTCACTCAATCGGTCTGGCCGAGAGCGTCTGCGAATTCGCGTAGGAACATTGCATCCTGCGTCGGGAAATATTGTTTGTCTTTTCTGGAAGCCGCCCGATTCGACCGCGGGCGGAGAAAATGTTCCAAACGGCGGGCAGGGAAGGGCGGCCGTTCCTTCTCCGTCCGCCGTCCGCGTCTGCGGATAAGTTGCGCCTCCTTATCCGTCCGCGGCGGCACCTCTGTTTGGTGCTGACATTGCGAGCTTCCGGATGTATCGTATGGCGGTCGGTTACATGTTCGGCTCAGCCGGAATCCGTCAGAGCATTTTCACCGTATCCGCCGGAGCGGGGCCTCCGTTTCAAGGTCCGGTTCCGGACTTCCGGGGCATGACTGCCCGCGTTCATCAAAGCAATGACCAACTTAGAGTTTCAAAAAGTTCTTCTGGACCTGATGGATCAGGGCTACGGGCTTCTGACCGAAACCGAACGGCTGTCTCACCAACTGCTGTGGCGGGTACGATCGTCCCGGAGAGGAGCGGGAACAGTCGGCTGGGAAGGCCCCCGTTGCGGAACGTTCAATTCATGGGCAAGGTCCTTCTGGGGCGAACTCTGGCCTGAAGAATGGCCGGCCTCGGAGCTCGTCAGGTGGCAGATCCTGTCGCAATGCCTTACGGGTAACCCTCCTCCCGAACCCTTTGTTTCCGATATCCCGCTCGTGCTCGCCGCAGATGAATGCTTCGAGACCTGCCTGCGCTACGGTATTGACCCGGGAAAGGGTGATCCCGGCAATCGCCTGGTGGAATGGAGAAGGTCTCTGTGGAAAGTGTTACAGGAACAGTTGTCGGCCCTGAGACTTTTCCACCCGGCTTCTCTTACGGAACACCTGTGTCGTTATTTCACCCTGCATCCGGAGGCCGTTCCTAAAAAGGTGGCTGTCGTCGGGTTCGAATTCTCCGGATATTGGGAAACGAACCTGTTCCGAATGATGGCCGACGGCGCAGGGGGGCGCTTGTTGCCCCTTCCCGCTGTGGAAGCCAAACCGCGGACCCTAGTCTACGCGGACCCGGAGCAGGAGATCTTTGGCCTTTTGAATGAGTTGACGTCCTGGGCCCGGCAAGTCCCGCTTCACGAACTGGCGGTCGTCCTGCTGGACTCGAGGGGCTACGCCCCGCTGCTCGCCAAGCACTTCCACGACGTTTTCGGGCCGCCTCTCACCGGGGACAGCTCAGCCTACAACCTGGTTTCGGGAGATACGCTCACGGAGCAGCCCCTGTTCAGAGCGGCCGTGCTTCCGCTGGATTTCTGCGTTCAGGGGGAACACCGGGAACAGTTCTACAACCTGATTCGTTCTCCCTACTACGGATATCCGGCCCGCTGCAACCGCGCCCTTGCCCAGTGGGATTGGCAGTGGAGGGAAAAAGGCATTGACGGAGGGCTCAGCGCCTTGATTGAAGCCGTTCCGGAGAAAGACAGGGCGGTTTTGCCCCGGGCGGGTGTTGAATTTCAGGAAGGCTTTGCCCCCCTTCTGCAACAGACGCAGTCGGCCTCTTCATGGATGAGCAACCTCAGGCTGTTCTGGAAGCAAATGCAGTTCCCCGTTCTCGCCAACGAACGCGATCAGATCGCCTGGAAGTGGTTGGATGAACTGATCGGGCGATTTGAGGCGGAATTCGACGGGGGGCCCATCGGGGCCGGAGAAGTCCTGAGCTGGCTGAGAGCCGCTGCGGGAAGGCTTCGAATCGAGCTTTCAGGGCATGAGGATGCGGGCATCCAGGTGATCGGAGGGCTGGAACTCCGGGGGCTGGCTTTCAGCCGTGTATGGGTTCCGGGTTTCCTTGCGGACGTGATTCCTCAGCCGCCCCGGTCTCTCCCGTTTCTGAGCAGCCGGGAAAGGAAGATGGTCCAGGGCGGCGACGTTGAGAGCCAATACCGCTTCGGTAGGCATCTTCAGGCGCAGATTCCGGCCTCATGCGATGAGGTGGTTCTGAGTCGGCCTCTGATGACTCAAGGGGGGGACCCCTGCCTTCCGTCACCGTTCTGGCCCGCGGAGGACCAAAAGATCGTGGGTTCCTCCATCCCCTGGCGGCATGAGATGCCGGCACTTCAGCGCGCGCGATGGGTGGTCGACGGGCTGGGAGGCTTCGCTCGGAGGTGGGAGCGTGACAGCGCCATGCGGGAGTGCGTCGGCAATGGCCCCGCACGGGATGGGGAAGGCCGCGGAGGGTTCCCTTCCGGCCTGTATCGCTTGAAAAACCTCGGCTTTCCGGGCGAAATCTCCATAAGCGCGCTGGAATCCCTGCTATGCTGCCCCGGCAGGTTTTTCCTGGACCATATCCTGGGGCTCGAACCTCTCCCTGAAACGCTGCGCGGTCTCGATCCTCCGACGAGAGGCCGGAAAATTCATGAACTCCTCCTGCTTTTCGGCAGGAAAATGACGGCCGACCCTCGATGTTTCGAACTCCCGTTGGATGCCCTTCTGGACATGCTGGGGCAGTGCGTCACGGACGCCGGTGAAAACGATGCATCGGTCCGATGCTGGCCGGTGGAAATGAAGCGGCTGATCGGAAGCCCGGATGCCGGAATCCCGGGGCTCCTGACGGAATGGCTCAGGGAGGAGCACTCCAACTTCCTGAATGGTTGGCGATGGATCATGCTTGAAGCCGGCTTCGACGGTCTTTCGCTCCACGACTGCCCGGTTCGCCTGAGGGGGAGGCTTGACCGGCTGGATTTCCATCCGGAAAAGGGCTGTGTCTGCTGGGACTACAAGACCGGAAACATCCCGGGCCGGACCCAGGTCACGGAAGACCTGAAGGCCCCGCAACTTCCGGCCTATCTCCTGGCGATCAGAAGGGGCCTTTTGGGGGAGGCCGTGGATGCCTGTGGGCCTCTCGCCGCCGGCTACATCGCGCTCAAATCGGTGAAGCATCTGAAACATTCCATCGTGATAGAAGCGAACGAAGAAGTGCAGGCACTGCTTTCCCGGTGGGAAGATGCCGCGGCCGAGGCGCTGAACAAGGCTTTGGAAGGGGATATGACCCCACTGTGGGCCGGAGACTCATGTGATTCCTCCTGTCCGTTCGACTGCCTGTGCGGGATGATGATGTTTGACCCGGACCGTAGCCCTGCCGATCCGGCTGTATTGGAATGAACGGACTGCCGGGGGAAAGTGCGGAAGGACCCGCAGCGGCGCTGAAATCCTGTGGGCTCTACACGGGACCATCTCGCCGCTGGCGACGGCTCGTCCGGGAGGTGCGGCATGTCCCGCAACAGCGCCAGGGGAGGCGACCGGGAATGAATAGGCCGGGAAAAGACGAAGTACCCAGGTTTTGCACGCTGTGCGGGGGATCGCTCTCGGTGATCCGCGAGGGGACACGGCAGCGTTGCTTCTGTCCGGCGTGCAAAAAGGTCTATTATCGCAATCCCACCGTCGGGGTCGCGGTGATCCTGATCGAAGACGGGAAGCTTCTGCTGGTGAGGCGACTGGGGTCCTATAAAGGGATGTGGTGCATCCCGTGCGGCCATGTGGAATGGGATGAAGAGGTACGCGACGCCGCGGGGAGGGAATTCCGCGAAGAGACGGGCCTGGCCGTGGAATTGGGCGAGGTGTTCGCCGTCCACTCGAATTTTCACGATCCCGTGCAGCACACCGTCGGTATTTGGTTTATGGGCCGGAGAAAATCGGGTAAATTGAGTGCGGGGTCGGATGCGAGTGAAGCCGGTTTCTTTTCCCTGGACGCGTTGCCGTCGGACATGGCTTTCGAGACGGATAAAATTGTCTGCAGGGACCTACGGCGGCTGGTGGCGTGCGAAACCGGGGATCTTCCGGGTTTGTGAAACGGGGCCGGGGCCGTTGTCCTTTCACCGAGGGAAAAACATTCATGCACACACGGGTTTCGGCTTTCTCCGCCGACTTTTATAATTGACCGGCCGTGAAAAGTTTGCTAAAGCTTTCACGAACTTTTTGACGCGGCATTTCCTCCTAAATTTGAAGTTTTCAGAAGCGGAGGCACGACATGTTCGGAGCGATCGAGTTTTTGTGCGTGGAACTCAAGCGCAGTGTGGCCAGTATGTTGCCCTGGGATATCCCGTGGTATGACCCCAGCCACGCCGTTTTCTTTTGCGCGTTGTATGGGGCGATCTGTATCATCGGGATCGGCGTACTTGCAGCCCTTCTGCTCACGCTGGCACGGATGGCCAGGAAAGACGAGCCCGGGCACGGACATCACTGAATTTTTTCCTGATTCGTATCAGACTGGTTTTCCTTTTCTATCCGGATTCAAGGCCGATGCCCGGGGGGAGTGATTTGCCCTGCCGGGGCCGGCTCCGCCGCATTGGGTCATTCTTATCCGAATATCCGATATCCCGTCTGCCGATCCAGGCCTTTACCCCTGAACTACCGTAACAACCGTGAAACAGTGAAGGAGACAAGCTTCGTGGATTCCAGAGTCTTCCGTGAATACGACTTGCGTGGCATTGTCGGCAAGGAAATAGTGGACGAGGACGTGTTCCTGCTGGGAAAGACCTTCGGGACCTATATGGTCCGGCAGGGCAAGTTTAAAGTTGCAGTGGGCAGGGATTGCCGGTTGAGTTCGGAAAACTACCGCAATCTTCTCGTCGAAGGGATGCTCGGCACGGGCCTGGATATTATCGATGTCGGGGTTTGTCCCACTCCGCTGCTCTACTTCGCCCTCAGGCATCTGGAACGTGAAGGCGGCATAATGATCACCGCCAGCCATAATCCGCCCGAATACAACGGGTTCAAGATCTGCAACGGGAACGACACCATTTCGGGGGATGAAATTCAGCGGGTGCGCGAATTGATGGATTCGGGCAACTTCGTGACGGGGAAGGGAAGGGTCCAGTCGTACGAAATCGTTCCGCCTTATGTGGACTATGTGTTGCAGAACATTAAACTGGCCCGGGGTCTGAGGGTCGGTGTGGATGCGGGAAATGCCACCGGAGGTCCGATCGCCGTGCCGCTGCTTGAAAGACTCGGCTGCGAAGTGTTCCCGCTTTTCTGCGAGGTGGATGGGACGTTTCCGAATCATGAGCCCGATCCGACGATCCTCGAAAACATGACGGACCTGGCTGAACTTGTAAGGAAGGAAAAACTGGACGTCGGGATAGCCTACGACGGCGACTGCGACCGCCTGGGCGTGATCGACCACCGGGGTGAAGTCGTTTTCGGCGATAAGCTGATGATCATCTTCGCAAGGGAAATTCTCTCGCGCCGGCCGGGATCGACTTTCATTTCCGAGGTGAAATGTTCCAAAACGCTCTACGACGACATTGAAAAGCACGGTGGAAAAGCCGTGATGTGGAAGGCCGGCCATTCGCTCATCAAGGCAAAAATGAGAGAGACACAGGCGGTGCTTGCCGGGGAAATGAGCGGGCATGTTTTCTTCAAGGACCGGTATTTCGGATTCGACGACGGCATCTATTCCTCGTGCCGGCTGATCGAGATCCTTGCGGGAACGGGGAAAACCATCCCCGAGCTGCTCGACGGGATCCCGGAGACGTTCACCACGCCCGAAATCAGAGTGCCGTGCCCGGACGAACTCAAGTTCCGGGTGGTGGAGGCCGCAAAACGGTATTTTGCCGGCAGCCATTACAAGATGATAGATGTCGACGGGGCGCGCATCGTCTTTCCGGATGGCTGGGGGCTGGTCCGTGCCTCCAACACCCAGCCGATCCTGGTGCTGCGCTACGAAGCCGATTCTCCGGCGCGGCTGGAGGAGATCCGCCGCCTGGTCGAAGGTACCATCCGGAAAATAATGAATGAGTAGAGGGAGCCCCGGGGGGCTCCGCTATTCAGGCTTTGACGATTTTTTCCCGGCCTTCGCGGACCTGCCTTGTGGCGTTTCTGGAATCGATGACGAGCGCCGCGTGCTTGACGATCCACTCGTAATCGTAGGCCGAATGATCGGTTAGGATCATCACCGCGTCCATCTCTTCCATAAGATTTTCGGTCAGTTCGACGGATTCCAGTTGGAAATCGTGTTTCCGCCCCGGTTTCAGCCTGGCGATGTGCGGATCGTTGTAAAACACTTCGGCGCCGCGTTCCTGCAGCAATTCCATGATTTCATAAGACGGCGATTCGCGGTCGTCGTCGATGTCTTTCTTATACGCCACCCCCAGCACCAGCACTTTGGAGCCGTTCAGGCACTTCTTCCGAGCGTTGAGGGCGTCCAGGGTTTGTTCGAGCACGTAGTAGGGCATCGAGACGTTGACTTCACCGGCCAACTGGATGAAGCGTGTGGTGAAATCGTATTCCTTGGCCTTCCAGGAGAGATAGAACGGGTCTATGGGAATGCAGTGTCCCCCCAGTCCCGGCCCGGGGAAGAAAGGGGTGTAGCCGAAGGGCTTCGTGGATGCCGCCTGGATAACCTCCCATATGTCGATCCCCATCCTCTGTGAGAGGACCTTCAATTCATTGACGAGAGCGATATTGACGCTGCGGTAGATGTTTTCCAGAAGCTTGGTCAATTCGGCGGCCCGGGTCGATGACACGGGAACGACGCGGGATACCGCCTGTCCGTAAAGCGCCGCGGCGCATTCGAGGCATTTCGGCGTTACGCCTCCGACCACTTTCGGTATGTTCCCGGTATGGAACGAATGGTTGCCCGGGTCCTCCCTTTCCGGAGAAAAGGCAAGGCAGAAGTCCTGTCCGACTTTCAAACCCGACTGTTCGAGCCTCGGGAGGACCATTTCCTCCGTGGTTCCAGGGTACGTCGTGCTTTCCAGGACGATCAACTGGCCGGGGCGAAGACGCCTGGCAACGGCGTCGGTGGTGTCCGAAACGAATCGCAGGTCCGGTTCCTGCTTTTCCGTGAGAGGTGTGGGGACGCAGATGATGATACAGTCCGCTTCGGCGAGGCGTTCGAAGTCCAGCGTGACATCGAGCCTGTGGCGGGTCAGCAGATCGGTGACCTTCGAAATGGGGATATGTTCGATGTAGCTCCTCCCGTGGAGCAGGGCATCAATCTTGCGGCTGTCGACATCGAACCCGAGAAGCCGGAATCCGGCTTCACCAAATCGTATGAGAAGAGGCAGACCCACGTAGCCGAGGCCGATTACTCCGACAACGGCTTCTTTCTTTCCGATCTTACCCAGCAGATCATCCATTTTCTTTCGTTCTCTCCCTGTCTTATGAATGCATGCGTAAAATGCCATGCTGAAATGGCGGCACCAATCGATTTTTCATGATCGTTGCGACTTGTAACACAATGGGAGAAGCTGTTCCAGCGGAATTGGGACCGGACTCGCCCGGTCGCGGGAGACTCACCTTCGGGGCCCGGTTGAAAGACGATGCGCGTCGGTCCGCGACGCCGGTTCATCCATGAAACTTTCCCTGTGCAGCCGGCCCGGCGACCGGGCGGTATTGACCTGCAGGGTTCGACCGCTTAGCTTTAGCTCTGTTTGGCAGGAACCCCCGGGAACATCCGGCTTTCGGGAGACTCCGGACTCAGAGCACCGGAAACGGATGCCGGACAATCTCTTCGGATAATCGCACGGATCAATCACTCAGGAGGTCATTATGCCCGATTTCGGAACAGCCTTTTCAGGATTGGCCCTTGACGGCCAGAAGCTCACTCACGCGGAACTGGTCAGGGCCATTCGGTTCATGATCGCCGCCGAATATGAGGCGGTACAGCTCTATATGCAACTGGCCGAATCCACGGACAACGAATTGGCAAGGGTCGTGCTCGAGGACATTTCCGAAGAGGAACTCGTTCACGCCGGAGAATTCCTCAGATTGCTGAAGGAACTGGCACCGGACGAGAACGACTATTACGTAAAAGGCGCGGCTGAAGTCGAAGAGATGATCGAGAAAATCCGCAAATAGGCCCGAACGCACCACCACCGGGGAAAAAGGAGGCTGCGGATGCCCGTGCCCGTTTACGGGCCGGCAGTCGGCACGACGGGATCAGTCCGCGAGGGGTGTGGGGCCGGTCCCGGAGCCTCCCGAAGGCTCTGAACTGCGCATGTCCGCGGCTTACCAGATCTTGCGGACCTTAACGCCGTTGTCGTCGAGGAATTTTTTGATTTCTCGGATGGTATAGGTGCCGTAGTGGACCATCGAAGCGATGAGTGCGGCATCGGCCTTGCCCTGTTTCAGTACGTCCAGCAGGTGCTTCGGTTCCCCGGCCCCTCCGGAAGCGATTACCGGGATGTGTACGCTCGTGGAAATCAACGGGGTGAGCGCCAGTTCGTAGCCGTCCCGGGTGCCGTCGGCGTCGATCGAGTTGAGGCAGATTTCTCCCGCCCCCAGCCTTTCGGCTTCCCGTGCCCACCAGAGGGCATCGATTCCCATGCGTGTTCTTCCCCCGTTGATGACGATTTCATAACCGGACGGGATCTTTTCCGAGCGTTCGACGCGCTTGACATCCATCCCGAGCACGACGCACTGGCTCCCGAACGCCTGTGCTCCCTGGCGGATGATATCGGGGTTGAGCACGGCCGAGGAGTTCACGCTCACTTTTTCGGCCCCCGCAAGGAGAACGTCTCGCATATCGTCCACGGTTCTGATACCGCCGCCCACCGAAAAGGGTATAAAAATCGTCTCGGCGACGCGCCTTACGACGTCGAGCATGATGGGTCGCCGATCGCTTGATGCGGTGATGTCGTAAAAGACGATCTCATCCGCGCCCTCTTCATAATAAAAACGCCCCATCTCGACGGGGTCGCCGATGTCCGTGTTGTTCCTGAACTTGATCCCTTTGGTGGTGCGTCCGTTACGAACATCCAGGCACGGGATGATCCTCTTGCTCAGCATTTGTTCTCCTTCATTCGGGAATCAACCCGTTCCACCGGCAGAAGTTGCCGAGAATCCGTAAGCCGGGGGGGCCGCTCTTTTCCGGATGAAACTGCATGGCCACAAGGTTGCGGGAAGCGACGGCGGAGGCGAAAGTAATGCCGTATTCGGTCCTGCCCGCCACTTGAGCGGCATCGGCCGGATCGGGATAAAAGCTGTGCACGAAGTAAAACTCGTTTTCCCGACGAAGGCCTTCGAAGACGGGATGGTGCATCACAAATTCCACCCGGTTCCAACCCATGTGCGGAATTTTCAGAGGGTTGCCGGATTTGTCGTGCATATCTCCGGGAAACAGCCGTACCTTTCCGGGAATAATACCGAGACATGTGGTGTCGTTTTCATCGCTGTAATCCAGGAGGACCTGCAGTCCCACGCAGATTCCCAGTACGGGGATTCCCGCGGCGAGCCTTTCCCGCAGCAGTGAGTCCAGCCCCAATTCCTTGAGATCGGCCATGGATTTGCCGGCTGCCCCGACACCGGGAAAGATGATCCGGTCGGCCTGCCTGATTTCTTCGTGCGAATGGGTGATCCGGCAGGAAAAACCAAGATGGCGGAGTGCCCGTTCGACGCTTGTGAGATTGCCGGCCCGGTAGTCCAATATCGCAATCACTGCAGTCTCCTTAATGACGAGTTCGCCTTTAACCGTGTGAGAAAGGTAACATACCCAGTATTTCATCCAGGGTCAAGGCCGGGGCTTCTTCGTCAAATCATCCGCGCGACATGGAATCGCCTCACAAAAGCCAAGCCTTCAAAATTACCCGGAACGCTTTCGACATGCTTTTTTGCTCCTGATGTCTTACTATTCATGCGTCTGTGCAGACTCATCGGGACCATGGAAAAGGGAATTCAAAATGCAGAGTATCTCAGAATCATTGAAGAAGCAGCGGGAGCAGATCCTCACTGACGGCAGTGAAAACATGTTGGTCCGGCATACCAGCCTGCTCGAGATCGCGGTCATCTCCCTGTACAATCGGCTTGTGAACCGGCTCAGCCTCGATACGGAGCAATTCAGGGCGAGCGGGGCTATTATCGCATTGGGCGAATTGGGGCGGGGGCTCATCGGTCCGAATCAGCCCGTCAGGCTTCTCTTTCTTAAAGCGGATTCCTCCTCGCCGATGCGCCAGAGCTGGCTCGATGAGATCATCGGGCCGCTGATCGAGGCCGGCTGGACGGTGGAACTTCAGCAGGAGAACGTCGAATCGGTCCTGAACGGGGCAAAGAAGGATTTTGATCGTTTTCTGGGCCTGCTCGAAATTCGCTATATCTCCGGGAATCGCCAGTTGGTCGAACAATTCGAGAAGAGCCTGGACGGCATGATCGAAGAGGACAGGGAAAGGCTTTTGACCCTGCTCTATGACAGCGTCGAGGGTCGAAAAGACCGACTGGAATATACGGAAAGCTGGCTGGAACCGGATCTTGTGCAGAATCCAGGCGGGCTCGCGGATATCAATGCGATAGGGGCCGCATGCCGGATTGCTTCGGGCATTCACACCCTCGATGACGCGATCTTCATGGGATATCTCACTCGACAGGAAGTGGATTTCATCCAGCGTGCTGAAAAGAGCTACGCCCGTTTGATCAATCTGCTCCGGTCCATCTCCGGCGTGCCGTCGGGAGTGCTTCATTTCGATGAGCAGGAACTGCTCGCCGTTAAGCTGGGCTATTCGGAGAGGGCCGGGTTCCTTGCGGTGGAGAATTTCATGCAGTCGGTGTTCCAGGATTTCCATGGAGTGAGTTTCATTTCCTCGGAATTCTGGGAACGGTTGCATGAAAGCCGGGGCGACGTCGGAAAAGCGGGAACGGCCGCACCGGTGCCCCTGGAGGAGGGTCTTTTTGCCCTTGGCGGCAAAGTCCACATTCAGACGGACAAGTACGAGGCTACGGCGGGTCATCTGGTGCACCTGTTCCGCGTTGCGGCGGAAAGGCGTCTCGGGTTTGCCAACGTGACGAGGCAATGGATTCGGCATCACCGCAACGTGCTGAATGCCGCATCGGGTGATGCCACGGTCAAAAGCGAACTGTTGGGCCTGATCCGGGCTGACACCTACGAACTGCCCGTTTTCAGAAGGTTTTACGACCAGGGCCTCCTTTTCTGCCTGATTCCGGAACTGGTCTCCGTGCATGGTTTGATGCAGCACGACGCCTTTCATCTCTACCCTGTGCAGGAACACCACCTGCGCACCGTGAGCGAAATGAAGAAAATGCTGGCGGGCGATTATGCGGCGACCGAACCCGAAGTCACACGGGTCGCCCTGGAGCAGGAGGACCCGACATGGGTTCTGCTCGCGGGGTTCCTTCACGATGCGGGCAAGAGCTCGGGCGGAGGGCATGCCGCGGCAGGTGGAGAAATGATTCCGGCCATCGGAAGGCGCCTCGGCCTGACGCCTGAGGAATCGGAAAAAGTCCGGTTCCTTGTCGCCCAGCATCTGGTGCTCATGGACAATGCGTCTTTAAGGGACCTTGCCGATCAGGAAATGCTTGCCCATTGCGCTTTCGCCATCCGGGATCCCAAAATGCTCGACCTCCTCCTGCTCCTCAGCTTCACGGACATGGCCGCCACCGGTCCCAAAGCACGGCAGAAATGGCGTGATACGCCGGTGATTCAGCTTTACGGCAGCATTCGCCACATCCTGGAAAAAGGGGAACCCAGCCCCGAGGCCATCGCCGAAAGGGTCGAACAGGTCAAGAACCAGGTCAGGCATGAGGTGGCTGACCTCATGAGCAACGAGGAACTGGAAGCCTATTTCTCACAACTGGTCCCACGATACCTGCTCTCGACCCCTCCGAAGGCGGTCGCAAAGCACCTGAGAATGGAAAAGCAGCTCCAGTCCTCGGGTGCGCTTTTCGTCTGGGAGGTCTCCGCGGCCGACGGTAACACGGCCGAAATAACCATAATGAACTGGGAAAGACCCGGTTTGCTGTCGCGGTCCGCGGGCGTCTTCACCCTGCACGATATGAATATTCTGCAGGCTCAGGTCTTCACGCTTCACCCCGGGGTTACGCTGCTCATCTTCCAGTGCAGGCTCCCTGAAAATGAGGAGCGGGGTATCGATTGGAATGCGGTCAGAAACGATATGGAACGGTTGCTCAAAGGCAAGATGGCGCTCGATTATCGCATAGCGCAGCGCGCCCTCGCCAAGCCCCCGCTTCAGGAGCCTCTGCGGTCGGGCCCGAGCCAGATCCTCGTAGACAACGAGTCTTCCGGAATGTACACGATTCTGGAGGTCTATTCCGTCGATCGCGTAGGGCTGCTTTATACCATCAGCCGGACCCTCTTCGAGCTTCAGATCAGGATCTACGTTGCAAAAATCACGACGAAGGTCGATCAGGTCGCGGACGTCTTCTACGTAAGGACCCATAACGGTGAGAAGATGACCGATCCAGAGCAGATCGATGAGCTGAAGAAAGCGCTGCATTTCTGGCTGGATGCTGCGGAGGACAACCGGCCGGCGGTTTGAGTGCGGTCTGCTATGATCGCCGAAGCTTTGAAAAGGCGTCATTCCGGCTCAAGGCCGTTGGCGGGAACGGCGCCTTTTCCCGCCTCCTCGGTGTCTTGCGCGAAAAATCTCTTGGACTCCCCGCCGGGTCGCAAATTTGTGGGATGCCGCGATGGAAGATCAGAGGGTTCAGGGAATCTTGAGCTTCTGACCCGGAGTGAGAACGTCACTTTTGAGACCGTTTGCCTTCTTGATTTCCTGAGCGGTCATCCTGTACTGTCTCGCGACGCTCGACAGGGTTTCTCCCTGTTTGACCGTGTGATAGTTGACTGCGGGGACCTTTGATTTTGCCTTGATGGGTTCGGGTTTAGGCTGGGCCGGGGGAGCTTCGGCCTGCACTTCAAGAGTTCTTGCCGGGGCTGGAGCCGGAGCGGAAGCCGCGGCGGTCCTGCCCGTGCCGAAATTCTGTTCAAAAGTGGCGGAAGACCCCGCGGGCAGCTTTATTTCATGGGAACCCGCCGGAATGTCGTCCCCGCGAAATTCCGGGTTCAGCCTCTTGAGTTCGCGGAAATTCGTTCCTGCGGCGGTTGCGATCGTCTGAATGGAGACGGGTGAAGGCAGGTTCAGGGTAACACGTTCCATTCTGAGCTCACCGTAGCCCATCCCCTTGGGAAGATAATAGCCGTATTTGCCCGGGTTGCTCAGAACGGCCTTGACGGCAAGTATCCGAATAACATAGCGTTCCGTCTCGCTTGGCAGTTTGAGATGATAATAATCACGCACCCCCTGCTGCCGCGATTCATCGTAAACGCGTTTTTCACCGCAGTTGTAGGCGGCGATGGCAAGGGACCAGTTTTTGAACTTGCTGTTCAGGTCCCTCAGATACATGAAGGCGCCCTCGGTCGAGCGTTCGAAATCAAATCTCTTGTCCAGGGAGCCCTGCTGGCGCATGCCATACGCGGAACCGGTGCTCGGCATGAACTGCCAGGGACCCGCCGCCCCCTTGGGGGAACAGGCGTTGGGCATCAGGTCGCTTTCCACGATCGCCACGTACTTCAGGTCGTCCGGGAGGTTGTAGGACCGCAGCCGCTCCTCGATCCAGGGAAAGTACCGGTCCATTCGTTTCAACCACAGGTAAACCTGGGCGTGGTTGTAAACGATCAGAGTGAACTCCCGGTCGAAACGTTCCCAGACATCCTGATCATCCAGAGGAACGGGTTCGCCGCAAAGATCGATCCTGTCGGGCGGAGGGATGTACGGGACCATAACGGTGCCCGGAGGAGGTGCGGGGAGTTGAGCGGGCTGGACGGTGTCCCTGGCCGGAGCCGGTGAGGGAGCGGCCGAGGACGCCGCCGGTGTTGAAGGCGTCTGAGACGACGCGCAACCCATGCAGCCCACAAGACAGGCGCAGGCTGCTAGGCCCAGACCGATGGTGTTGAAGCGAAAGTGTCGAAGCATGGCGAAACCTCATTCCCTGGGATTTTGTTACCTCACTTCATGATCTCGAGGGAGTTGAAAAAGAAGCCAATTTCCGTTCGTGCGGTTTCCGGGGCGTCCGACCCGTGCACGATGTTCTTTTCAATGTCCCGGGCAAAATCATGACGGATGGTGCCGGGGGCTGCGTCCTTGTAATTCGTTGCCCCCATGAGTTCCCGATTCTTTGCGATGACGTTTTCGCCTTCGAGCACCATGGCTACGATCGGGCCTGAAGACATGAACTCGGTGAGGCTGACGAAAAAAGGGCGTTCCTTATGTACGGCGTAGAATGCTTCCGCTTGTTCTTTGGTGAGCCGGATCATTTTCATGGCGGCGATCCGGATTTTTGCTGCTTCAAATCTCCCGATTACTTCTCCCATCAACCCCCTTGCGACTCCATCGGGTTTGATGATGGACAGAGTTCTTTCCATGTAGATTCCTCCTGGGATTTTCGTGTTGCCGGAAACATGGCCACCGGGATTGGTGGCCAAACGGGTTTATCAGTGGAACTCATTGCCAGAAAGCTTTACCTCAGTATCCCGTGTCTGTCCATCCAAAATCAGGTTTTTTCGGACGAGGCGGTTCACATTTGCGGGAGCTTTCAAATCCGGAAACAGAGAGTTGCACGGCCCTGGAATCCGGGTCGCTGTGAAGCGGCGTGCGCAGTGAAGCTTTGGCCTTGGTTAAATCGGACTTCTGGGCTAATCTGAGAGTGTCACGTGGCATTCAACCGTCAAGGGGGAACGCCATGGGGCTTTCGGGGTTGCCGGCGTCTGGACCACTTGCCAGGAGGTCAACTATGAGAGGACTGTTTATTCGATGGCTGCTTCTGACCTTTGCAATCATGTGTGCTTCATACCTGATTGACGGAATCCGGGTCAGCAGTTTTTTTTCAGCCTTTTTCGCGGCGGCCATGCTGGGAATTCTCAATGTCTTTTTCCGGCCGATAATCCTCATCCTCACACTTCCGATCAATATCCTGACACTGGGTCTTTTCACTTTCGTCATCAATGCGCTCATGCTCAAGATGGCCTCATCAGTGATTTCCGGATTTCATGTCGAAGGGTTCTGGGCCGCCGTTTTTGGCGCCCTGGTTATCAGTGTCGTCAACTGGCTGCTCACGTCTTTCGTGAATGAACACGGCCGCGTCGAATACATCGACCTCAGGAAAAGAGACAGGGACAGGTGGGAATGAACGGCCCGGTTTCCGCTGCAGCGAGGTTGAACCGCTCATGCCGGTGATCTGCTCCACAACCTATGCTCCTCCGGCCTTTCTCAGAAACGGTCACCTTCTGACCATTTTCCCAGCGGTATTCAGAAAGGTGCCCGGGGTTCGGTACCGCCGGGAACGGATTGCGACCCCTGACGATGATTTTCTGGATCTCGACTGGGCCGAAACGGGATCGAAGAAACTTGCCGTGGTCTGCCACGGACTCGAAGGGGATTCCCGGCGTCCCTACATGCTTGGAATGGCCAGGGCACTCAACCGCAGAAACTGGGACGTCCTTGCGTGGAACTACCGGAGCTGCGGCGGAGAAATCAACCGGCGGCTGCGATTCTATCACAGCGGGGAGACGGATGATTTACAGGCGGTGATCCGACATGCGGCGGGGTCGCATCGGTATGAGGAAATGGCGCTGGTGGGGTTCAGCGCGGGCGGCAACATGGTCCTCAAGTTCGCCGGTGAACAGGGGCGGGAAATTCCTGATCTTATCCGGAAAGTGGCGGCTTTTTCGGTACCCTGCGATCTCACGTCCGGTGATCATTGGCTGGCGCGTCCCTCTAACCGGCTTTACCTCAAACGGTTCCTTCGAACCCTGCACGAAAAAGTAAGCGCCAAGATGCAGGCCATGCCGGATGCCATCAGCGATTGTCATTTCAGGAACGTCAAAACTTTCAGAGAATTCGACAACGCGTATACGGCCCCACATTTCGGCTTCAGGAACGCGGAGGATTACTGGGAGAAGAGCAGTTGCAAACCCTTTCTTGCGAAGATCAGGATCCCAGCCCTGATCGTCAATGCACTGGACGATCCCTTTCTTCCCGCCGAATGCTATCCCATAGCTGAATCTGCAGATAATCCATTAATTTCACTGGTTATTCCTAAATCAGGGGGGCATGTGGGGTTCGTTTCGTTTGACGGCAGCGGTGAATACTGGTCCGAAAAGCTGGCTGGCTCGTTTGTAGCGGGCATGGGCGGCGGCCTCTCCGTGTGAACGGAAATCCCCGTGTCACCGGACCCCGCCCGTAAGACTATACAGCAGGATCGCCAGTACGATCAGGGTCACGGCGACGTAAGTCTTGTCGCGCTGCATGGTGAAGGCCAGAACGGCGAAGACGACACGAGCTATCGGAGTTGCGATCAACATGAGGAGTCCGAACTGGATAATGCCCCGACCGCTGGGCCTGAATACTTCCTTCACGATTCCGGTCACCCGGCACAATTCGGACGGCACTCCGCGAAAGACCCGGTAATCGGGGGATTCCATCCCGTGGCGCACGAGGTAGATCGCTCCGCCGATCAACACCACGATGGCGGACAGAGTCACTCCGATTCGCAGGACGCTCCCGATCACCTTATCGATGCGCTCATCCGTCCAGGGGTACTTTACCCGGAACATCCTATATCCTCCCGCTGATCCCATTGTAAATCATCTCGATTCCCATGAGTAAGATCACTGCCGCAAAGACGATTCGGACCAGGCGCGACCTGGCGGTGACGAGCACGCGCGCCCCGAAGAACGAGCCGAGGAGCACGCCGAGCACGACGGGCATGGCGATGCCCGGGTCTACATAGCCCCGGCTGAGGTATATCCCGGCACTCGCCGCGGCGGTCACTCCAATCATGAAGTTGCTGGTGGTCGTTGAAACCTTGAACGGCAGACGCATCGCCCGGTCCATCGCGAGTACTTTCACGGCTCCCGAACCGATGCCCAGCAGCCCGGAGATCGTCCCGGCAACAAACATGAGTCCAAAACCTGCGGGAATGGAGTGTGCGTGGTAGGCAACCCGGCGATTGCCGGAGGGATAGGTGCCGTCCATCCTCAATCGTGCGGCCAGGGGATCGGGCGGGTCATTCTCGTCGCCGCCCCGGTGGGGTCGCGTGGAGAGGTAAGCCGAATAGATGAGGAGTACCCCGAAAATCACTCCAAGGACATGGGTCGCAATGAGCCCGGCCGCCGCCGCTCCTGCGAGTGCCCCGAGCGTGGTTGCCATCTCCAGGAACATGCCGATGCGAATGTTCGAGAAACCCTCTTTGACGTAAGCGGCGGCCGCTCCGGAAGAGGTGGCTATGACGGAAACGAGTGACGCTCCGATGGCATAGCGGATGTCCGTGCCGAATACCAGAGTGAGCAGAGGAACGATAACGACTCCGCCCCCGAGTCCCGTAAGCGAGCCTAAAAAACCTCCCGTAAGCGAACCCAGAAAGACGAGACCGGTAAATGCGAGAATGTCCACGAATGATATTCCTCCCTCGTAGGCACAATATAATAAGCGGCTTTCCGAAAGCCACGCCGAAAACGGGAGGAAGCGAAAGCGACGGGTTCGAATGCCCGGGCGCGAGCCTCAAGCGGACGGAAGATGCTTCGATCCCTGGGTGTGCATACGGTCTCGGGTAAATTGAACGAAGTGGGGAGCAAAGGACAATAAAAAAAGCCGATCGGTGGGGCAGACCGGCCGGCTTTAGAGGAGGAAAGAGTTTACTCTTGCTTGACCTTTTACTTAAGCAAGTTTGGTGCCACTTTTCCTCAACTCGTGCCGTTCAGTACTGAAGGCGGGTTTATCCTGGTTTGATCAGGAGCCGACGAGAAGTCTATCTCGCCATTATCGCGACAAAAGCCGGAAAATCCCGCCAAAATCACGCACAATCACGCCTTGAATGTCGCCATGTCGCGAAGGCCGTCTTCGAATTCCGGAGCGGCGCGTGCAGACGAGCGTACTCCGCCACGGGGAACAAAGTCCGGGTTCGAGGCCGGAAGCGCATGGGACCCGGGTGGGCTAGGCCTGCTCGGACAGACCGGTTTCGTCGAGAAAGCGGCTGGGGATGCCGTATTCTCCTCTCCTGGTCATGGCATGGCTCAGGAGAAGATAATCGGAAGCCCTGGTCATGGCCACATACATCAGCCTGCGTTCTTCCTCGAGGCCCTCATCGGATTCCGTTTCGGTGTCGGAGGTCATCGACTTGTGGTGGGGAAGGATCCCTTCCTCCAGGGCCACGACGAACACCACCTTGAATTCCAGTCCCTTGGCCGCATGAATCGTTGAAAGGCGTATTCCGGCCTTTTTGTCGGCGTCGTCCTGATCGTCCCTCACCAGGGCGGCATCTTCAAGGTAGTCTTCGATGGTGGCTTTGTGAGAGGCGTCGAAAATGAGTTCCTTGATGTTGTCGAGCCGGCCCTCGATGTCCTCTTCCCCGTTAACGGCGCCTTCAAGATAGGCGGCATAGTCCGTATCCGCCATGATTTTGCGGATGGCGTCGTCCGGCTTTTGTACGGCAAGGGAATCCAGAAGGGCAAGAAGGTTTTCGAGATCGGCGGCCGCTTTTTTGGGCAGCAATCGGTTGTTCAGCGCTTTTCGGGAAGCGTCGCGAAGGGACATTTCCTTTTCCCTGCAGGCGTAAATTTTTTTCAGGGCCCCCGGACCGATGCCCCGCCGGGGAACATTGATGATACGTTCAAAGGAGATATCGTCTTTGGGATTGATGGAGCAGATCAGGTATGAATTGATGTCCTGGACCTCTCTTCTCTGGAAAAAACCCTGGGCCCCGACCATCGAATACGGAAGCCTCGCATATCGGAGCGCCCGCTCGAAGGGCAGGGAAGTAAATTTCGTGCGGTAAAGGACCGCTATTTCATCAGGGGAAACCCCCTGATAATTCGTGTATTCCCAGCACATGTTGGCGACCCATTCGGCTTCCGACTCTTCATTGGGAAACGACTGCAGGATTACCGGCTCGCCGTCCCGGGTGCTGAAGCATTGTTTTGGAATTCTCCGGGAATTATGGGCTATGAGGGCATCGGAGGCTTCGACGATCTGCCGGGTCGAACGGTAGTTCTCCTCGAGTCTGAAGACCCTCGCGTTTTCATACTTCTCCGGGAACTTGATGAAATGTGACGGGTCGGCCCCTCGGAACTGATAAATGCTCTGGTAATCGTCCCCGACAACCGTCAGCCTTCCTTCCCTCAGGATCAGATCCACGATCTGGTTCTGAATCTCGTTGGAATCCTGAAATTCGTCGATGAGGATATAATCGAAGGCCTCCTGGTACATTTGCCTGATCTCAGGATAATCCCGGAACAGGTCACGGCAGAGCAGCAGGATATCATCGAAGTCAATGGAATTGTTTTGGGCAAGCATCTCGTTGTAACGCCGGTATATTTCAGCCCTCCTGGGCACGCGTCCGTTCAGTCTGACATACTCATCCGGGCGACCCGAGTTTTTCGCCCTGGAAATCATGCCGGCCGCTGCATAGAGGTACTTCGAATCGAGGTCCAGTTCCGCGAGCACTTTCTTGAGGTGCGTCTTCTGCTGGTATTCGTCGTGGATCAGCAGGGGCTTTTCATATCCCAGAAGTTCGCAGTGAAGTTTCAGGATCCTGAAACACGCGCTGTGAAAAGTCCTGACCCACGGAAAATCCTCCGAGTTCCTGCCGGAGATTTCCTCAAGGCGGCGTTTCATTTCCTTGGCGGCCTTGTTGGTGAACGTGATGGCGAGAATGCGCGCGGGATCGTAACCCACGACATTGACGAGGTATGCTATTTTATTGGTTAAAGTTCTGGTTTTGCCGCTGCCGGCACCGGCGGTGACGATGGTTGGGGACCCGATATATGCGACAGCTTGCTGCTGGACTGTCGACAGAGGCTGCATTGACATGAACGAACTCCTGACGTTGTGTGCCAAAATAACTCTTCCTTGCGGGGAAGTGGAAAATACTCCCGCGGCCGGCCGGGGCACAAGGAAAAAGTATCGGAGCAGCCATTCCGGAAAGATGGAGAGGCTTGCCGATTGCGCCGGTCGCAACCGCGAAAAGGGCGGAAACGCCGGGGAAACAAGTTGAAATGTCGAGTGCGGTGTCGTATCTAATACGGAATATCTCATTCCGCCGGTTTTGAGAACCGCCGGTTTCGGGGGATCGAAAGACGAAGATGTTCGCAACGGTCCTGTTTCGATTCCCGTAGAAGCCGGTCCGTACCTGTAAGCATTACACACCGCGAAGAACGGGATTCGGGAAGGGAGAAAGGCGCATGAGGAAGATCCTTGCCCTGCTCACCGGAATCGCTCTCGTCCTTGTCTGTAACGGACCAGTCCTTGCAAAGGGCGGCAGGGGCGGGGGGAGGGTGACCGTCGCACGAACCGCCCCGCAGAACGCGGCATCGTCCCTTGCGGGCCAGGCATCTTCATACGGTTCGCTCATGAGCCAATATGGTTCACTGGTAAGTCAGTACGGATCGCTTGTGAGTCAGTACGGATCACCCGGAAGCCAGTATGGGAGTACTACCGCCCAATCGCTGGCGCCACTCGCGCAGAGCACGACGGCGGCCCAACTCACCCCCTCTGCCGGCCTGCCCTCCGATGTCGCCTCGGCCCTCCTCAGCCTGCTCCAGGGGGGCTCGCAGCAGTCCGGCGCCGTCAGTACACTATTGAGTGCATTGGCGAACCAAACCTTCACGGCATCCGGTGTCAATGTGTCCGGTGCATTACAGGGCGGGATTGGGGCCGGTGTCATTTCGCCGGCCGTGAGCCAGTTCGGCCCCACGGTGACCCTGGCCGGGCTGCCAATGGGACCGTTGTCTCCGTATCCCAGTCAGTTCGGCTTTGTCCTTGCCGCCAGCGGCGGCAAGGTCGCGGCCTCGGTCCCGCAACCCGGTCAATATGGTTTTCAACAGGGCGTTGGGGCTCCGGCGCAGTTGATTGTCGCCCAGTACGGGCCCGTCGGCGGACAGAACGCCATCCCCGTCACGTCCGCTCCCCCTTCGATTGAAGCCAGTTCCCTGGCGATGTTTTTCGGTTCGATATATGGCGACATGGGGACTGCGGTATCAGCCCTTGGGTCGCTGGTCACCGCCTACCAATCCCTGGCTTCACAGTATAGTATCGGACAGGCCGCCCTGGGCGCAGCCGCTCCGAGTCAGGCGATATCTTCGTCAACGGGTTCGGCGATTTCCAACCTGATGCAGGCAGCGTCCCCCGGAAGTACGCTTTGGCCTTCAACTCCCCAGCAGTGACCCGCCCGGGCGCGCCGCTCATACCGAGTTTTGTTCAAGACAGTGATCTTATCATGTCCCAAAAAAGCGGGGCGCTGCCATAATGCCACACCAAGCCACGCAACGGCGTGGGATGTGCAAGGCGTGGCCCCCCGCTCTTTCGAAAAGCATCGTTTGCTGTTTTGTTGAATGCAGGTTTGTTTCAGTCCTGCTTTGCCTTGGGCCGTCTCGTGCGACCGATGTGCACGGGTGAAGTCTCTCCCTGGGGCTCGGACACGGAAGTCAGGAACGGTTCCGGGGCCGTCTGCTTTTGCCTTTTCTGTTCGAGGAACTTAACGAGGTTTTCAGGCAGGCCGCGCTTTTTCGCCGCTCTGCTTCTTGCCTTGGTCAGGGATTTAGCGGACAGGGGTTGTTTCAGGGAAAATCCCCATTTTTTCTTGTAGTCACGAGGGGTGAGGCCGTGAGAACCAAGGTGCTTGGTCGTCAACTGCCTCATTTGGATACCGCATTCAAGACAAATGATTCTGTCGTCCTGTATGGAACTCTTCGGGTCTTGCGTCGGTGCCCCAGCAGCGGTGGGGGCCGCGTCTTCGGCGGAGGCCAGTGAATCCACAGCGATTCCCTTTTCTTCCGCCGTCTGCATTTTCTGCAGGATAGAAAAGGTCTTGATAAGGGTGAGTTCAATCTGGTCCGGGCTCATCTGGCCGACGGATGCCTGGGCGTGGGCGATTTCCGCGGCGATCTCCAGCAGTTTTCTCGTCATAAAAAACCCTCCTGATATATATGAATTTGATTTGTTTGCAGTTCAAACCTGAACTGTTGGCGCAATTATCGCCGGTATGAGACAGAAGTCAATAACCCATTAATTATAGATACGTCTCATGTGGAAATCCGCAATGATTTCTAGCCGGTCGCGTCAGCCGGAACCTAGCCGTTGAATTGATGAGCTGTACGAAAGGGGCAAAACCGCTCGGGGCAGGGGACTCCGCAGTCCGGACCGGTTAAAGAGTTGCCGGTGGGGCTACCGCCTTTCGACGGGCTGTTGAATAAACAGCGGCTGAGTGGAAAAGTTCGGAAACTTCGCGGATTTCGTCAATCCTGCGAAAACCGGGAGCAGTGCTTTTGTTGTAGGGAATTAATGCGTTGTAATTAAAGATAATACGCTCTCGTTTGCGAGTCGTGTCACAATACGTTCTTTCGCCTTCCGATAATCCGTTTCAATAAGTCGGCAGTGGAAAAAACACGGAAAAAACGCAATTACGATGCGGTCTCTTGCACCGGAATGATGCGGCTTGACGTATTCGAGTCTCTTCGTGTGCGCAAATTCCTTTTCCCGGCAGGCTCCTGACAACCGGTGTCATTGCGCGGACTTGTGCCAGCCTTTTGCCTGCAGACACATTTCGAATATCTGGTCCTTTCTGCCGACATTTTTGATGCCCTTGAGCGAAGTGGACATCAATTCGGTATCGTTGGGCAACTGGCGGTCCATTCCAGCCTGGCGTTCGCAGTCCAGTCGATCCCGTTCAAAATCCGCGTCCCCGGCACCCGGCTTTACCCATTTTGGGGACGAAGCACAGGCGGTGAGTACAAACAACAGCAAAAAAAGAATGAGAAATGTGTGCCGCATGACAGTTTTCATAAAACCGGGGCTACGATTTGTATCGACACGGGGTGAAACGAATTTTGAAGTATTGCCGCCGGGGTCGAAATGCATGAGCACTGCTCCTTTAAAGATATGCGCAGGTATCCGCGGGCTTCCCCACGGGGGTGTGCTTTTTCAAGGCATTGTTATAAACTATACAATTCATCCCGGAATCACCGACGGTGGCGTCGCTCCACGCGCCGGAGCGGTCTTTGAGCGGCGGTTCGACCCGGGTTTGAGCCCTTATGTGCCGTCGCCGTCCTTCATCCGGTGAATTCCGGTTCGTTAGAGTCCGGCGGAGGAAGACTATTCTCCTCTTTCAACGGCTATCCGGACAGCGAATTCCGTTGAATCCGGGCGTGCCCTAAATTAATTATAGCGTTAACATTAATACATTGTGAATGACCTCCCCAATGATTATGTTCGCTTTAAGTGGAAACGGCCATCAACTGAGAGGGGCGAAAAATGTTGAAAAAACTGTTCATGACGATTCTTCTGCTTTCAGCATTGGCGGGGTGCGCGACGACGAACAATGTGCTCCCGATGCCCGCGAACGGTTTGATCGAACTCAACGACAACGTGGACGTTCAGTTGCTTTTCAGTAACCCGAATCACAGCACGGTCGCCCCCGAGGATCAACGCTTCGAGTTCTACGAAAACAAGTACCAGTGGAAAAACTCCTTTACCGGCGGAATCGGCATGATGACAATATACCGGTTTTAGCAAGGATTGAGCCAACCGGTTCAAGCCCTCCCCGAAAGCCGAAAAGGCCGAACTACGTCGTCCCCGCAAAGGTCCGTTTCTGCGGGGGAACAACCCCCCAAATGCATTGAGCTTCGACCGGCCTCCTGCCGTCTCCGGCACTTTTCTCTCCAAAGTGCCGGATGTGGTTTTCTCCCTGCATGGAGGAGACGCACGGGAATGTCCGGACAATACCTGACGATGCGGCATCCCCCCGGGATTCAGGGCGGCGTTCTTCCGCCGTCCCAACAGGCCTTCGGACGCCGCGCCCCCGCGCTGGACAATCGCATGCTTCATTTCCAGGTCAGGTTCAGCCAGAAGGAAGGTTGATTCGGGTCGTTGGTGTAGACCAGCGCCGATTTTTTGAACACCCCCTGGCATGCCTTGGTGTCGACCACTACCGTAATGCTTCCCTCGCCGCCCGGCGGGATAACCCGGTCATACCGGGTCCGGCATCCTCACCCGACCCGTACTGCGGTAATCTCGAGGTCCACCGTCCCGAGGTTCCTCACGACGAAATCGTGTTCATATTCCCCGCCGTGAGTGATCCTTCCAAAGTCATAGGTTGTTTGCGGCACGTCGGCGAAAGGAATATCCCCGGAATCGTTTATTGCACCGGGTGCTGCATCATTCGCCGAAGATGCTCCGGCGCTCCCGGTGCAAGCGATGAAGCAAATCAGGAGAAGTGTGAGGCAAAACGGGGTCCTGTTCTGAAAGGCCATGGTTTGTTCCAGTTCGAAAGGTTTTTCGTATCAACTCGACTGACAGGTGAATGTCCTTTTCACAGTACTATATGGAAAATCCCGGCTCGAAGGAAGTCCTTTGTCGTATACGGAGCACCGGAATTGCCGGTTGATATGCGGTGGGACACCTCCGTTCCCCGGGGGGGGCAGAGCGCTCTCGCCGCTTACAACATTGACGGACGCAGGCCTTCGTGCTATGTACTACTAATGAAAAGTGCTCTCCTGCCAGTTGCCCTGAAAATCTTGGGGGTATGGGGCGGGGGTGCATGTGGTCTGCATTGTTCATTCTTTCAATTGACGGTGGTTGTGTGTTGCACGAAATGAGGAAGTTGCAGGAGATTAACGGCAGGGATTTACGCTCGCCGGTGGCCGCGAATAACAACAGTCTGGAGCTGTCCATCGGGAGTGAAGTGCGGACGTTTCGCAAGAAACTCGACATGACGGTCATGGAACTCGGTCGTCTTGCCGGGCTGTCCGCCGGGATGCTTTCCAAGATCGAACGGGGGATCGCATCCCCGTCGCTCACCACGCTTCAGTCGCTTTCCAAGGCCCTTCAGGTTCCGGTTACCGCATTCTTCAAAAAATTTGAAGAACACAGGGAAGCTGCATACGTGAAAGCGGGGGAGGGCCTCAGGATCGAACGACGCGGAACGCGGGCCGGCTATGAATACGAACTGCTCGGCCATACGGTCGGTAAACTGATGGCCATCGAACCCTATCTCGTGACGATCACACGGGAATCGGAAGAATCCCCATTGTTCCAACATGCCGGAATGGAATTTGTCTATATGCTCGAGGGAAAAGTCGGGTACCGTCACGGGAGTAAAATGTACGTGCTTGCTCCCGGTGATTCGCTGTTTTTCGATGCGGATGTCGGCCATGGGCCCGAAGAGCTTATTGAACTGCCGATCAGATTGATCACCGTGATCACTTACCCGCGTCAGCCCGCGGAACAGGCCGGATTATGCGTTATCGGCAATGAGACTGATCCGGTGGAAGGGCCTCACGCCATCATTTGAACGGGCATGCCTCGCGGGCTGCCGCCCCCCCCCCCGGTTAAAATGCGAATCGGGATGGGGGTACGCCCACTGATGTTCCGCCACCCAGCCGTCCGGGTTTCTCCGCCGTATGGCCCACTATCTGGAAGAAATGCTGATCCAAGTGCCCGGCGAGGGATTTCCGAAACGGAAATTGCGGGTCGGGCAGTTCGGATCGGGGCAGGGCTTGAGTGTGCCTCTCCGCAGGGGATCGATCGTCACGACAGCGTGACGGCGGAAGGCCTGGGCGGGTGCGCGGCCCGACGCTATGAAGATGAGCGCCACGCTCATCTTGGACTCATTTGTATTTGTCAGTTGTTTCTGAAGTTTGCCCCGCTGGGAATTCTAAACATAAACTTCGGTCTGACAGCATCTTCCTTGTCGGCGCCATACGCTTCCTTGACGAGATACTTGCCGTGTGGGGCGATGTCCCCTATGTTCAAGGTCTTTCGCCAGAAAATGCGGGTTTCCTGCATGTTGGTTACCCACATGTCCAGCCTTACAGCCGGTCGTGTCCTGCCGGAATTGTTTATGATGTAGCCGGTAATCTGACCGTCGTCCGTGATCTGGAAATCCTCATACGCCAGATCCCTGTCGGCCACTCCGCTACTCATGTTGACAGCCCCGGACGATCCGGCAAAAGCATTCAACGGCGCAATCAAGAACACAAGAAACAGACTGATAAAAAGAGCTTTCATGACGCAGGTCTCCTTTTTTATGGTTCCGTTTCGAGGTGATCTTTTATACCAGACGGTGGGATTTGACAATGCATTTTCCGATGGGACGGTCCGAGGGAGCTTTGTATTCCAACCCGTTTTTTGTGACGATATTTTTTGGTTCGTCAATCTGGAGGGATAAATAGAAGTTTTGCTTTTTTGGAAGAGGCGCAAAATCCCCCCTGCGCCGGTTTTTATAACCAACGTCCAGGGGGGCAATGGCAATGAAGATGGGATGGGTGGTCAAAGCTGAAGAAACGAGCTGCTGTTGCACACGGGGCAGCACTCTTCAGACGTATGGAAGCCGCACTTGGCACAGGTCTTTTCGATTTCTCCCAGCGCCGGGTTCCTCTCCGCACACATCCTGCAGTGCGTAAACTCGTTGTCGTTTATAGTGTTGCACTTGGGACAGGTCCAACTCGGTTTCGCTTCACTCATGCCGTACCTCCACATTGAATATCCGTTTTCCGCCTCATCCGAACCTAGTTGCCCGGTGTGTTTCCGCAATCCTGGATGTCCCGGACATTGCGGGCATCGAGAAATTCCCGATTCAGCGCGCTAGTGATTCCCGGACCGCTCGGGATGATAATACGGCGGATAGTGGCTCACGCGGTCGCCATTGCTTTCATCCATGAATACCTGCGGACTGCTGACAGCCGGTCCTCGTTGCTGATTGGGAAACGTTCCGGTCGACGGTTGCGACGAAGTCGTCACCGCCGCTGCAAAAAGTACGACGAACAATAGTTTTTTCGCGTTCATTCCCGCAGCTCCTTCTGTTGTTGCCAGATACAAACTAAGAATTTGCGAAAGGTTGTCAACTTGGCCATGAAGCGGGAGAGGGGGGAAGGTACGGGTGGACTTGAGCCATTCCCAGGTCCGGACCGGGACAAAGTTGGCCGGCCCGGGGGCCGGGCCGGCACAACCGAACCATCCTGGCAAAGGGTCAGCCCATGATGCCCAGGCCGGCGTCCACGTTGAGGACGGTCCCGGTGATTTTTCCCGCATATGGAGATGCCAGGTAGGCCGCTACGGACCCGACATCGTCGATATCGACCAGTTCCCCCAGCGGGGAACGTTCCGCGGCTGCTCCCAGCATGACGGAGAAGTCTTTCAGGCCGCCGGCGGCCCGGGTTTTTATCGGTCCCGGGGAAATGGCGTTCACGCGGATCTTCTTCGGTCCAAGTTCATGGGCCAGGTACCGCACGGACGATTCCAGGGCGGCTTTCACGGGGCCCATGACGTTGTAGTTTTTCACGACCTTGTTTGAACCCTGAAAGGTCAGGGCCAGGAGGGAGCCGCCGTCTTTCATGAGCGGAACGGCCAGCCGGGCCATCCGAAGGAAGGAATGGCAGGAGATGTCCATGGCCTGCGTGAATCCTTCCAGGGAACAATCGAGGAGCAGCCCGTGAAGGTCCTCCCGAGGCGCGAAGGCAATGGAATGAAGGGCGATGTGGAGTTCCCCCCACTGGTCCCGGATGCGATCGAAAACGGCTTCGAGCTGTCCGGGCCGTTGAACGTCAAGAGGCGCAAAGATGGGTGCTTCCAGTTCCCGGGCAAGGGGTTCGACATATGGCCTGGCCTTTTCGTTCAGATAGGTAACGGCCAGCTCGGCGCCGAGATTCCGAAATGCCCTTGCACAACCGTAAGCGATGGAAGAATCGTTTGCGATGCCCACTATCAATGCCTTACGGCCCTCCAGGGGCCGTGCCGAAACTTCTTTCATGCGATCCACTCCTTAAAATAAGGTCACTCGTCCAATACCTGCCTTTGCCGCGGCAGGCACAGCCATACTGCATTAAATCGATCATGATTCCAGGGCGTGTCGCCACAGCCGCGTAAAGCTCGGTGTCATCGAATTCAGCCGGACGTCGGAAAGTCGGGCGCCGATTCGAGATGCCCAAAAGGGAAAGCCCGTGGAACGATCGATGTGAGGTGTACTAAATTGAGGTATCGTAAGGGGAAAAGTCAAGGAGTGATCATGCTTCATTTTGGAATAAAAGCCTTACCCCTCCGGATGCGGCGATCGCTCCATCTGGTATCACAAGGGTGCGGTAGGGAATCAATAGACAGACCCCAGTTCCGGCGTATATGGTATGGCTTTCCTGTAATGCCCTGGAACGAAAGGAGAATCAGGCCATGGTCAATGGGTGCGCTCTCTCCTGCCAATTGTTCCAATCTTGTGCTTTCAGAGGGGCTGCCCCATAAGAGCCCGGAAGGATGCTCTCTGTTTCATTATTCATGCCCATTGCCAGGGGAGAGCCGGCAAGGCGACGCGATTGGTTGCCGCTTGTGCTCAGAAGGAAACCATTTATAATGACCGCATTGAAGAGGACTGCCTGTGGAATCCCGGCGTCGACCAAGGTCGTCACGCTCACCCCTGCCGCTTCGTGGCAGCGTGACGACACGAAGATGGCCTCGGGCTGGAAAGCACCCGAAAACTAAAACCTTGTATTTGGGCTTCAATGGTTTGAACTCTCCAGTTCAGCGAGGTAAGTTCAAATGGGGATTTTGACATTTGTCCTCATCGCAGCCGTAATCGCGGCCGGTGCTCTTGTTCCGATTATCTTCACGGCGAGACGAAAAGCAAGACAGGGAAAACGCCCCAGCGGGGGCGCAGCGGGTTGGCTCGGCGAAGATGAATGGGAAAAAACCTCCTCTCCACCCGGGGAGGGCCCGCATCGGGATTCCGTTTCCCGTTCCGAGACCGCCCACACGGCCGTTGGAGGCAAGAATGACCTGATTATTCAGGACATTCTGGACGTCAACATCCTCCAGCAGGTCATAGATGTTTTCGTAAGGGCCACGGGGCTCGCATCCGTTGTCGTGGATATCAACGGCGCCCCGCTGACATCCATGGATAACTTTACCGACTTCTGCATGAAGCACACGCGCGGGACGGAAGAAGGCTCCAGACGCTGTCAGGCCAACGACGCCAAGGGCGGCGAGGAGGCGACCAAGACCGGAAGACCTGTCATCTACTATTGCCATGCGGGACTGGTGGATTTTGCCGTTCCCATAATCGTGGCCGGCAAACAGATCGGAACCTGGCTCGGCGGCCAGGTATTGCCCGCCAAGCCGGATGAAAGAAAATACCGAAAGATTGCAAAAGAAATCGGGGCTGATGTAAACGAGTACCTGAAGGACCTTCGCAAGATCAAGATCATCCCGAAAGAGCAGATAGACGGAATGGCCGATCTGCTTTCACTCATAGCCAATACCTTGCTTCAAATAGGGTTTGCCCGGAAAGTGACAGAGGAAAAGGCGGCTGAACTGAGCGACATGGTGATGCTCACCATCAACAGGTTGCTGAGCGGCATACGGGAGATTTCCGGACCCGCGAAGCTCCTTGAGGACATGATGAAACAGGTCACGGCAGCCATGCAGGAAACGTCCGTGCGCGTCGATAGGGGGCAAGAGGAATTGGCCCATACGGTCGCAAAGATGCAGGCCATGGAGGGAGTATCCCGTATCATTTCCGACAAACTCCAGGAGATCAATGAGAAGAGCCACGACATCAGCGGTATCATGGGCACCATTATCAAAGTGGCGGACCAGACGAATCTGCTCTCGCTCAATGCTGCCATTGAAGCTGAATCGGCGGGCGAGCACGGCCGGGGATTCTCAGTTGTGGCTCACGAAATCCGGCGTCTGGCGGATCAGACGGCGGTATCCACCCTGGATATCGAACGCACGATACAGGCAATGCACGCAGCAGTTTCCGTGGGTGTGAAGGAGACTGACAAGTTCATTACCGAGGTACGCCGCAGCGCCAATGACGTCGTGAAGATCGGAAATCAGTTGAAAGGAATAATCGAGCAGGTGGGGGTGCTTCTGCCGCGTTTCGAGGAGGTCGGCTCCGCAGTCGACAGCCAGACGGAACGCACGAACCAACTGCATCAATCCATGACCGAATTGCGTATGGAGATGCACCGGGCTATCGAATCCATGCGTCAATCGTTTTCAGGGATTGAAGAACCGAAGGCACGAACTTCCCAACCGTCGGACAGCCAGGAACCCAAGACTGAAATATCTCGATAGTCCGAAAGCGGGGGTCCCGGCAGAGTGGGACGGCATCCCGGATCTTCATGCTTCCATCGCAGGAAATGTGTGGCGGCGTAACGGAATCATTCCGGCGTATGGCGGGATCCCCGTCCGCCGGAAAACCCTGCCGCATCTCCGCGTCTATCCGTGGGACCGGTCTTTCCCCCCCCCTGAAACTGTGCCAGTGCAAACCGGAGTCCTCCGCGGCCTGGCGGGTGGACCGAATCCCACTTTCCCATGGTACACAGTGTCGGGTAAGCTCACATCGTGCGTTGCGTCGAAAAAGGTTTTTCCCGTTGCCGACAGGATTGCGATGCCTGGTGGATATTGGGGTTTTGTCCGGCGATTCCGCCCCAAACGGGGCGGAATCGCGACTGCATGGATGAATCGACGGCCGGACGGGAGGATGGGGCAGGATCGGCGACCCCACGGCCCATGCGCCGGCATCGATCCTCGCGGGGAGGAATCCCGTTCCGGGAATCCGTGCAGGAAAAGTTAGGGGTTTACGCCTTGCAGATTCGGACCTCTGCGCCTTTTGAACCCGAGGAGATGATCACCGTGCCCTCACCCCGCAGAATGATGCTTTCTCCGTTCTTGAGAATGTAGTCGCTGAACCGCCGGGAACACGTTACCCAAATCACTCCCCCGGTACAGTATATCTCGCACCGCCCGGACATCTTCACGATTTCAAGCCGGAGTTTGCCCAGTACCAATGTTTCGGGGCAGCGTGAGAGGTCGACGAGCCCCGGGTTTTTCTTTTTGGCCCCGATGAGTCCGCCCGTACTGAAGCATTTCCGGAACACCCGCGAAAGAAAGCCGATCCGCCGGTACTCCCCGCTCTGGTAATGACACTCGCCTGTGCATAACATGACCGCTCCTGTTCCTGTTCTTGAGTCCCGGATAAAAGCTCGTAGTCGAGATGGGCACCAGTAAAGCAGAGAATCTGTTAGCGTAACAGATGCAGTTATGATAAGAAAACATGATAACAGATTGCGAAGGAGGGGTTATGCTGGAGGTAAATTCAGGGGATCTGTTGCATCGCTATGCGGTGGTGGGAAAGCATATTCTGGAACTCATTGAATCCGGGGCGTTGAAACCGGGGGAACGGGTGCCGTCGCTCAGGCAAATGAGCGCGAAGATGCGCGTGAGCATCACGACTGTTTCCCAGGCCTACGTCGAGCTCGAGAACCAGGGACTGATCGAGTCCAGGCCCAAGTCGGGCTTTTTCGTCCGCGCGAATTTCAGGCAGCTTCCTCCCCCCGCCTGCTGCGGGGCGGACACCCCCATCGAACCGCGCGAAGTGAACCGGAGCGACCTGATTCGCGGCGTGAAAGATCTTCTGGGACGCAAGGACATTCTGCCTTTCGGCGTGGCCTGCCCCGATTCGAGTCTGCTCCCGGGCAGAGAACTCGCCAGGATTCTCACCGCGGCGCTCCGCTACGATCCTTACCGCCCGATAGGCTATGAGCTGCTCGCCGGCAACCCCGAACTGCGCAAACAGATCGCCCTGCATTGCATTGATGCCGGGGCGACCGTGATGCCCGACGACATCATCGTCACGACCGGGGCCATGGAAGCCATATCCATCGCCGTCCGGTGCCTCACCAGACCGGGAGACGTCGTTGCAATTCAGTCTCCCGCCTTCTACAGCTTTCTTGAACTACTGGACTCACAAGGTCTCCGGGCGCTCGAAATTCCTTCGCACCCGGATGGGGGGATATCTCCCGGAGCGCTGGCCGACGCCGTCAACCAGTACGATGTCAAGGCCTGCCTTTTCAATACGAATTTCAACAACCCCGACGGAAGCGTCATCCCGGACGAAAGCAAGGAAGCCATCGTTCGGCTGCTTGCGAGAAAGTCCATTCCACTGATCGAAGATGACCTTTCCGGGGACGTTCATTTCGGACCGGAGCGTCCCCAGGTGTGCAAGAAGTTCGACAGGGAAGGGCTCGTGATGCTCTGCTCTTCCTTTTCCAAGACCATTGCTCCGGGTTATCGCGTGGGGTGGTTGATTCCCGGAAGGTTCCACAAGAGAGCGCAGACCATCAAAATGTCCACCAGTGTGTGTACGGCGAGCCTTCCCCAGCTTGCCATCGCGGAGTTCCTGCGGACGGGGAAATACGACCGTCATCTAAAGAAACTCCGGGCGGCCATTCAAAGGCAGATGCAGGCGGTGCAACTGGCCGTGTGCCGATATTTCCCACCCGAAACCAAGGCCACGCGGCCCACCGGCGGAATGAACCTGTGGGTGGAACTGCCCGGGCACATCGATTCCAGGGACTTCTTTTTCCGGGCGCGGTCGGAAGGAATCGGCGTCGTACCGGGGCTCATTTTCGCCAGTTCGGACAAGTACAAAAATTTTATCCGGCTTACCTGCAGCGGAGTCTGGAATAAGGAAATCGAAAAAGGAATCGAAAAACTGGGGCAACTGGCGAGATAAAAGACGGACAGGGCCGGGGACCACGGCTCTTTGTGCAGAGATGGTATCCGCCCCGCGGCCCGGCACTGCCGGGTCCCAGGGAAATCCGGCAATGAAGGCTCGGGGGCGGAAAGTGCCGGGGTCTTGACAGGGGAGGCTAAAGCCCGGCAGCGTGTATAGCGTCTCTGATCAGTTTTTTATCCGTATCCTTCAGCGGAAGCACCGGCAGACGCGGTGAACCTCCGTGGTAGCCGGCGACTTCACTCGCGTACTTGACTCCGGCCACTCCGAACTTTCCGGATACGAAGTTGTTCAAACGGAACAGGTTGAAATGAATCTTCCTGGCCCCTTCGAGATCACCCTTCCGGAATTTTTCGAACAGTTCGCAGCAGGGCTCGGGATAGGCATTGGCGAGGGAAACGACGCCGCCTTTGGCCCCGAGCACGAGGCCGATGAGAAGGGTGTTGATGGTCCCGGAGAGCACCTGGAAAGGAGTGCCGGCGGCGGCCAGAAGGTATTTCCCGATTCCGTCCGTGGACGTGTCCTTCATCCCCGCGACGTTGGGATGTTTGGCCAGGGTTTCAATGACCTTTGCCGAAAGGGTCACTCCGGTGAAACCGGGAGCGTTGTAAATCAGGACGGGTACGGGCAGGGCTTCGGCGATGTCCGTGTAATAGCCGATGAGGGCATCGTCGGTGAGGCTCTTCTTGAAATAGGAAGGCGTCACGACGGAGATGTAATCGACGCCGAGCGATACGGCCCTTTTGGCAAAGGCGATGGTCAGCCTGGTCGATTCGTCGCCCGCTCCGGCCATGACGATCTGCTTCTCGGCTTTCTCTTCGAGCACCACCTGCAGGATGCTCAGTTTTTCATCATCCGTCAGGCACTTGTTCTCGCCGTTGCTGCCAATGGCAAGGTACCCGGCCAGAGCGGTCTTGGCGTACCTGCGCACGTTCTGGCGCATGAACTCAACGGAAGCTTCCTCGTTGACAAAAGGCGTATTGATCGGTGCGAAAATGCCTTTCAATTCTTTCCACATTGCATTGACCTCCAGTGGCTCCGGCATGTCCGGTTGCGGAAGATTGCCCGCGACCTCCAAATCAGGCCGGCGGGCAAAGGACCTGCCTGCTGATGAAAATGACTTACCGCTTCAAACAAACGCGCACGGAATCGTCGCGGATCGTTATCCCTCTCTGCCCGGCTTGAGATGCTTCCATCTGTCCGAAGTGAGAATCTGCCGGTTGGCGACATGAGGGGGGATTTTGCCGTCGAACAGGTCAATGACACACTGAGCCGCTTCCGTGGCCATCCGGACAACACATTCATTGGTCAGGGCCGCCGTATGGGGGGTGAGAATCGTGTTCTTCAACCCCAGTAGTGGGTTGTCGTCCTGGATCGGTTCTTCGGTGAACACATCCAGTCCGGCCCCCGCGATCTTCTCGTCTTTCAGCGCCCGTATGAGCGCGGCCTCGTCGACCACCGGCCCGCGGGAGGTGTTGATCAGGAATGCGGTCGGCTTCATGCGGGACAGCATCCGTTCTCCGACCACGTGGTGGGTTTCAGGAGTCAGAGGCGTATGGACCGAGATGACGTCGGATTCGGAGAACAGTGTATCCATGTCCACGAATCGAACCCATTCCTTGAACTTTGCCTTTATGGCGTCCGGCAAAACGGGATCATAGGCAAGGATGTTCATGTTGAAGGCCTGATGGCACAACCTGCCGAGTTCCGAACCGATACGGCCGAATCCCATCAGCCCCAGTGTCTTTCCTCTCACTTCGCCGGGCAGGTTCTTGTATCGAATCCCGAAGTTGTGGCCCCGGACGGCGCTGTCCAGTACGAACAGCCTCTTGGTCAGGGACATCATCAACGTGACGACATGCTCGATAACCGTCGTCGAATTGACGCCCACGTTGGATGTCACGACGATCTCCCTTTCCGTGGCGGCATCGACGTCGACGTTGTCTAGACCTCCGCCGGTGCGGGAGATGATTCGAAGTTCATCGGCACCGGACAGGAGTTCCCTAGTGATGTGAATGCCTGTTCTGAGAACGATCGCGTTGGCGTCCCGCATGAGGGGGGCGACCGTCTCGGGTTTCGGGTTGGGAGCGAGCACGATCTTGCAGCCGGCATTTGTAAGCATTTCCGCGGCTTCATTTTCTATCGGCTGCGGCAGCAAGACGATCCTATCGGACTTCACGATAATCTCCTTTATCATATGAAAGGCATCCCGGGCCTCAAACAGGCGACGAGGTATCAGCTTTTCAGGGATACTCACGCCGATCGAATTTGACCCGGGGCCACCCGGCCACATACTGGCCGGACGCTCTCCGTGCGGGATCAAATTCCCTTTCACTGCAAATCACAGGGCCGGTCACAGGCGCCCTCCATACGGGAGGCGGTCCGGGTCGGGCCGGTTCGTGCCACGGGCAGGAAACCCGCCCGACCCCGGCGGTATTTGCGGTCTTCACGGATGGGCGGGCACACCCGTCATTTACGGCTTTTTAATAATGCATCTCGCCACAAAGTCCACCATTTGCCGGGTCACATTGGTAAATTCATTCGCCGTGGCCAGCAGGGCCGGGTGCGTGTTGAATTCCTGGGGCGTATAGCCGTCCTCGGCATACCCGCGCCGGAAGTACGGGATCTTCATGAGTTTGTCCATGAGGTCCTGGGCAATGGGTTCATGGATCTCGTTGCGGTAAACGATGTGGGTTCCCTTGGTGAGCAGCGTCTCCAGAAAGTTGGGCGGACACGTGTAGACGATGTTCGCTCCGGCGGCTTTCTCCAGGTGCCAGCAGCGCTCTTCGCCGTTCACCTGCGGACCCATTCTCATGGAGCACAGCAGCATCTTGCCGTTGTAGTCGGGGTTCTCTTCAACCAGGCGGCAGGCCTTTTTGAAAATGGCGATTTCAGCCGATCTCACTTCCGCTTCGCTCAGCGTGATGCCGCGTTCCGCGGCTTCCTTCTTGAGATCGCCCAGGTTGCCGTAGCGGGCCGACATGGCGGTAATGACCGATCGCCACGTACTCAGGTCCACTCCGTTGGCCTTGGCCTCCTTGAGCCCTGCCGTGACGGCGTTCATGCAGGTGACAAACTGGGAAATGACGAACGAAAGCGTGTTGTTCGTGGGAATTCCCAGTGCCGTCAGCCGGCGTATGACCTGATAGCCTTCGTCGGTCCCGGGGATCTTCACCATGACGTTCGGTGCGATGGAGTGGATCTCGACCCCCATGGCGAACATCTTGTCCACGTCGTGGCGGTACCGCGGATCGACCTGGCCGGAGATATACCCGTACTTGTGATTGCTCGACTCGAACAGGGGAAGGAATATCTTCGCGCCCCTGCGCACGATCTCCTTGTAGGTTTCCCAGAAGACGGTTTCCACGCAGGTGCACTGCTCTTTTCTGATGAACTCGGCGATCCAGTTGGCCCAGTAGACCGGATCGTCTTTGATGGCGTTGTAGGAAAGGGGAGGGTTCGTGGTCACGCCCCGGAAAAGGCAGTTGGCGCCGTTGCCCGCATCCGGATAGAGACGGTCGAGCCATGTCTTCATCTGCTGTTTGTCCGCGGCGTTGGCCACCATCTTGTTTCGCCAGTTATTGTAGATGATCGGCGAAGAATCCCACCAGATTTCCGCTTCGGGATTTACTTGCCACAACTGTTCCAAAACACTTGTTGTTGCCATTCGAATTTCCTCCACTCCAGAGATAGAGCTTTTCCATGTTGACTAACGCAAATAGCGACCACCACACACATCAATGGAGATTCCGGTGATATAGCTGGACTCCTCCGAGGCCAGAAAAACCACAACGGATGAAATTTCCGCAGGAGTGCTCAGTCTTCCGAGAGGAATGGCCGACTGGATCTTCTTCTGCTCTTCTTCACCTTTGTTCTCCCAGAGGGACTGGACACGTTCGCCAGTAATGGTGACCGTGGGGGCCACCGCGTTGACGCGTATTCCCGCCTTGCCCCAGTCATAGGCCAGTTGCCGTGTGAGTCCCTCGACGCCGGCTTTTGCCGCCGTGTATTGAACTCCCGCCAACGAGGCGCGCCAGTGAGCAGCCAGGGCGGAAATGTTGACTATGGCTCCTCCTCCCTGTTTCGCCATTTCGGGAATGACGGCCTGGCAGCAGAAGAATGCCCCCTTGAGGTTGACGTTGAGCACCAGGTCCCAGTGCTTTTCCTCGATCTGGTCCAGGACATACGGAGTGTTCAGTGCCCCGCCGGCATTGTTTACCAGGATGTCGATCCTTCCCCATGCATCCACCACTTCGCGGATAACACGCTGGACGTCCGCCCTGTTCGTTACGTCCATTTTCTTTCCCATCACTCTTCCGGTATTTCCACCCAGTGCCTTAGCCGATTCGGCGACGGATTTTTCGTCGATGTCCACGATCACCACACGGGCGCCTTCGTTGTACAAAGCCGTGGCGATGGCCAGGCCCATGCCGCGTCCGGACCCTGTGACGATTGCATTCTTGTTTTCAAGGCGCTTACTCATTGCGTTCTCCTCTGCACTCTCCTGACATTGCCAAGGTCTGCCTCATCATCTGCAGGAACTCCTCGACAACCGGATCTATAAACTCTGGATCGTTGATATGTGCATCCAATTCGATGAGCGGAATTGTCGGATTGATATTCTCCTTCAATGCATCGATGAATGCCTGGTTTCCTTCGGGTTCCCAATGGGGAAGGTTTTCCCTGTCAGGAAAGGAAAAACCTCTCAGCGGGATAAAAACCCGGGTCGGGCCCTTGGCCTTGTTAAGCTTTTCCGCAACGATCTTCCCGACACTTGCGAGTTCGCCAGGGCTGAGCCTTACCAGGGTAAGATTCGGGTTATGGACGATGAGCTTTCGGGACCTCATCTCTTTACTGAGTGTATCGAGCGGGCCCAGAACAACGTAGTTGATGCTTCCCGGGGCCACGATCTGGGGGATTCCCATCGCTCCGGCAGATTCTAGCCTGCCGTCCCGGATGGAACCATGGAGGCCACCCACAAACCGGTCCCCGATCTCGTGGAGATTGAGATCGAGCACCGCTTTGAAAGCGCCGCTTCGAATCATCTCTTCCATGGCTATACCGCCCGTGCCGTTCTGATGGAAGGACACGATCTCGAAGCCCTTCTGTTCGAGTGCCTGCTTGCAGCGAAGCGCTCCGGGGGTGGTGGTGCCAAGCATGGACAGACCGACCGGGATGCCCGTGGCTTTCATGGGTCCTCTTCCGGATACGCCCTGTAACATGCCGCAAATGGCCCCCGCCGCATTCTCGAGGATGCGGCAGGTCAGGAAATTCAACCCCTGCATGTCGGCAACGGAATGCATCATCGTGATGTCCTTGGTTCCCACAAAGGGACCGAACGTGGCTTTTCCGGATGCCACCGTGGAAATCATGAGCTTGGGGACACCCGTGGGAAGCGCCCGCATGCCGGCACACCCGATATCGGTTCCCTGGGCACCTCCGATGCCGATTGCGCCATCGATCATGCCCTGTTCGTACAGGTTCCTGGTAATGACCTCGCTGCCGCGCATCATGTTCAGGATGCACGTGCCCTTGTCGCCCGTGCCGACGGCCTGATTGAGCTGCAGGCCGCCGCGCCGCGCGACTTCGGTCTGTGGTATATCCACCTGGCAGGTGGGCCCGGAAAGAATCCCTGCGTCCATTGTCAGAACATGCAATCCCCTGGCCTCTATCTGCTTCTTGAGGAAGAGCGCTTCCTCGTGCTTGGTATCAAAGGTGGCGATCAGCAAGACCGTTCTACTCATAGCCTTTAAGGGGCCTCCTTTCAGTGAAACGCACAAAAAATAAACAAACGGGCGATAAAAAGGCCCTTAAAACGTCAAAACCGTCCGGCCCACGTTCGTCCCCTGACGGAGCCCCTCAATGGCGTCATTGGCCAGGTGCCAGTCGAGCTTTCTGGAAACCACGGGTTTGATCCTGCCTTGCTGAACCAGGGAAACGACCTGTGTCAGTTCCTGCTTCGTGCAGGCTCTGGCGCCCCGTATGGTCCACTCATTGTAATGCATCGCGATGGTGGACAGCGGGAACGGGGTCAGGGGGTCATAGCCGACGATGATCAGCGTGCCGCGGCGCTTGAGGGAGTCGAGGCTCCACTGCAGCGTGACGGGTGAGCCGACGTTTTCAATCACCACGTCGACGCCAAGCCCGCGGGTGGCTTCCCTGACCGACTGCTGAGAGCCCGCTGTGGCGGAATTTATACAAACGTCCGCACCGAACTCGCGCGCGAGTTTCAAGGGTTCTTCCCGCTTGTCGACGGCGATGATCCTCGCGCCCATGAGCTTTGCCAGTTGGACTGCGTGAATGCCGAGTCCCCCGATGCCGACGATCAGGACGTCCTGCCCGGCGCTCAGCCCGGACAGCGTCTTAAGGGCATGGTAGGGGGTTCCCACGGCGTCGGACAGGACGGTCATGATAGCGTCCGGAGTGCCCTCCTCGAAAGTGCAGAAATTGTAAGCCGGGAGTTTGACGTATTCGGCGAACCCGCCGGGCAGTTCGAAGCCGAGCCTCTTCAGGGAAAAACAGACGTTTTCCCTTCCCGTCCGGCACATCTCGCAATCCCTGCATCCTATATAGTAATAGGCCAGCCCGTGTTGACCGGGCTTCACGGTTTTAACGTCCCTTCCGACGGCGACCACTTCCCCGGCGATCTCATGGCCCGGAGTGTGAGGCAAAGCGATGACCGAGGCCGGGAGTTTCCCGGACGTGATCTTGAGGTCGGTGCCGCAGACACCGCAGGCGGTCATCTTGAGAACAATTTCGTGAGCGGCGGGAACGGGATCGGGGACTTCTTCCAATGCCATTCGTTCCCCGTACACTCTCAATACATGGGCCTTCATTACAGTCGACCTCCCGGAAGAGATGCCGCGATGAGGGTCTCCTCCCTGAGAAAAGTTTTGTAGACCGTCAGAAAAATAGCCAGAGAGATCAGCGAAGAGAAAATCAGCACTCCAAATCCTGCTTCAATTCCATAGAACCTGGAAGTGAAGCCGATCAACCAGCATAAAAACATCCCGCCGATGCCGCCCATGGTTGACAGAATGCCCAACGCGGTCCCGGCAAGATCGGAGAAAAGAGTGCCGGTAAGGGCCAGGAGGCAAGGGAAGATCCCCGAGCAGGCGAGCCCGCTCACCACGATCCCCAGGCCGGAAATCCATTGGGGGCCCTGCTCCGCCATAATCACCACGGCGGCAAAAAACACGAGCAGCAGCAGGATGATGGTGGAGTTGGACATGCGCGTGGCGAGCCAACCGCAAATCATTCTGCCGACGATGAGGGAGACAAAGAAAAGCGAGAGAATCAAGCTGGACAGCAGAATGCTCAGCCCCTTGCCTTCACGGAGGAAGGAAACGGACAGAAACATTATGGCAAACTGTGTTCCCACCGCGGTGGTGCATACAAGCGTTAAAAGAGCGAACCATCGGTTGCAGAGAAGCTGCTTTACACGGCTGGGAAACCCGACTTCTTCCGTTGGCCTGACCAGGGGAAGGTAGGTGCGGATGAAAATCAGAAAGAGAACGATGAGGCAGAACGACAAGGCGACGAAACCGTTCTGCCAGGGGTAGTTGTGCTGCAGGAGGAATCCCAGAAGCAGAGGCCCCAGAAGGGACCCCGCTCCGAAAAAGACGTGGTGAATGTTCAAAATGGCGCCTTTTCGTTCCGGATACAACGCCACGACAATCGTGTTTGAGCTGCTCAAAATAAGTCCGCTGCTGATTCCCATGCACAACACCACCGCAAAGGTGAAGGCGATGGAGTTCAGTCGTCCCAGCAGGAGCATGCCGATGCCCAGGAAGAAACAACCGGTCATGAGGATCTTGTCGCGCCGGACGAGATCGGACAGGATGCCCCCGATGAGACTCGTGACCGCGTAGCCGCCCAGAAGGATGGAACTCAATAAGGCGGTTACTTCCACGTCCACGCCGAGATACCCTCTCAGAGCCGGCAGGCTTGTACCGAAGGCCGCGAAGAAGGCTCCCATGAGTCCGAGTGCGGCAAAGGTCGCGATTGTGATGAAAAGTCGATTCCGAATCATGACGACTGAACTGGATCACCTCGATCAATCAGAGCCGATTGCGCAATAGAGAGGTCAGCGACGGGTGCGTTTCGATGCAGAGTGTTCGCAGGGCACCGCAAACGAATTGTGGAACCGGCATACGGAACATCGATGAACTGAACCGTGTCTCCCCTCGGCAGCGAGTTTCTAAGATTCGTTGGGATTGACAATGACCTTGATCGCCCCCCCGATACGGTCCACAAAAGTGTGGAACGCCTCTGAGATCTGTTCAAGCGGAAACGCATGGGTGACCAGCGGACTGAGGTTGATCCGACCCGCGGCAACCAGAGAGATTGCACGGCGGACATTTCCCCATCCCTCGCCACGGACCGTGTGGATGGACTTGTTCTGTTGCGCGAGCATCCCGAAATCGGCTTGCACCGGCTTCTTGGGAAAACCGAGCAAAAGTATCTTACCCATCAGCCTCGCCATCTCTATGGCACCCTGAGGCCCCGTGTCGCTCCCGGAAGATTCAATGACAATATCGGCCCCGATGCCGCCCGTTTCCTCAAGAACGGCTTTCAGACCGTCTTCCTGCCTGATATTGACAATGCGATCGGCCCCCATCTCCATGCCGATACGCAGCCTCTCGTCCCTCGTTCCGAGCAGAATGACCTTCTGTGCGCAGAGCGCCTTTGCTACGCCGACGGAAATCAGGCCCAAGGGTCCTGGCCCGACCACGGCGATCGTATCGCCGACGATGTAACCTCCGATGGTCTGGAACCCGTAAAGGACGCACCCCAGGTTGGTGAGCAGGGCGGCATCGTCGAAGGCTATGCCCAAAGGCAGCCGGTGGACGGTATTGACGTGGTTGATGACATATTGAGAGAAGCCCCCGTTGGTCGTAAAGCCGTTGGCTCGATGGCCTTTTTCGGGTTTGCCGTAATTGAGGCAGGCCGTATAGTTGCCGACCCGGCAGTTTCTGCACCGCATGCAGCCCAGGTGGGCTTCAACGGCGACGCGGTCACCGGGTTGAAATTCGTCGACTGTTTCTCCGACGGCAACGATCGTGCCCGCGTACTCGTGGCCGGGAATAAACTTTCCGTAGGGCGGCTGCCCCACCCACGCCTTGTGCGTAAGACTGACGTCACTGCTGCAGACGGCACAAGCCTCCACCCTGATCAATACGTCTTGAGGGCCCGGGGCAGGTGTCGGCACCTCTCTCACTTCGAGCCGGTCCGGTCCCATGAGTACCGCAGCTTTCATTTTCTCGGGAATGTGCATAACGCCCTCCTCCTTTCCACTTGTGCGACGATAGGGGAATACCGAAACCAAAGAAGCTTCCGCCAGGTTCCGGTTGACCATCTTCAGGAACTCTCGTTCAAAATCTTGTACATCTCATTTTCGATGTCCATGAGATGCTCGAGCATTCGCTTGCGGGCCAACTTAGGACTCCTCTTTTCGATGGCTTCGAGTATCTTCCAGTGGAATTCCAGAGAGCGTGGCAAGATGGTTTTACTGTTCCTCAGAATGTGGCCTTGAGTTTCTACAAGGTTGTCCTGGATTCCTTTCATGATGTTGATAAGGATCCCGTTATTGCTGGCTTCCGCCAGTTGGAGATGAAAGCGGTGGTCGTGTATGATAAACGGCTCGACATGCGCCTGCGTCGCGAACATCTCTTCGACGTTTCCACGAATCACCGCGATATCCCTGGCTTCTGCCCTGGACGCCGCAAGGGCCGCCGTGTCAGGCTCCACCATCCTCCTGACCTCGATCATTTCCATGATGTTGCGCTTCTCTTTGAAAATTTCAAAGATGTCGTGCGGGAACAGCTTCACTTTCACGTCATTGGAAACGAGCGTCCTTTTGTTGTCCCGTTCGATCAGGCCAAGGTGGATCAGCACCTTCAGCGCCTCTCGAATCGTACTCCGGCCCACATTCATCTGAGAGGCCATGTTTATCTCTGAGGGCAGGGGGTCACCCGGCCTCAGCTTTCCATCGAGGATGAGGTTCTTGATGTACTCAATGACTTTGTCTGACACCAGAACCCGGTGGAGGGGCTTCAATTGAGCGAACTCTTCCAATGCTTCATTGTTCTGAGTCAATTTGACTTCCTCCATTGGTGAACGCATACTATTCCTCAAAACCAAAGGCCTTACCTTCTACGCCGAACAGGCCTGTGGGTTTGACAAGTATGACGAGTATCATGACGACAAACGGAGCCACAAAAGACAATGGTGACCAGATGGTTCCTCCCACCGACATGACCTGGCCGAGGATCACGGAGGACACGAGGGTGCCCTTGATGCTGCCCAGACCCCCGAGGATAACGGTGATGAAGGAGAAGAGGAGCATGTCGAAGCCCATGTAAGGCCCGATCATCGTGAGGGGGGCGTTGAGGGCTCCTCCCAGTCCTGCGAGGCCGCTGGCCACCACGAACGTCATGGTAAAAATCCGGTGGATATTGATCCCGAGGCCCTGCACCTGGTCGGGATTTTCAATCCCGGCGCGAATGGCCTTACCGATAATGGTCTTGTTGAGCAGCAGTTGGATGAGGATGTACATCGCACAGGCAATGACGATCACGAGCAGCCTGTAGGTCGGCAATGCGACACCCAGTATGGAAACCGTTCCGTGCATCGGGCTGCCCACCGGCTTTGCATCGAGACCCCAGATCTGCTGGATGATCCCGATGCCGATGAGAAAGGCACTGAACGTCACGATCATCGTGAACATGATTTCCCTGCCGTACACACGGCGCAGCAGGAAGATCTCCACGATGAACCCGAGGAATGCTGCGACCAGAACACCGCAGATCATCCCGAGCCAGAAGTTGTGGGTGACCGCGACGAGGGTGTACGTCATGTAGGCGCCGAAGGTGTAATAGAGCATCTGCTCCATGTTCACGATGCGCATCAGTCCAAAGCCAATGGAGAGGCCGAGAGAGGACAGAAAGAGTATCCCGCTAACACTGAACCCGAAGATAACGGCTGGCAACAACAGTGAAATATCCATAAGTTCTATTCCTTTGTGCTAGCGCTCTCGCTGACGGCGGTGGTCGGTACTATCCTGGACTGCCGGCTATTGATGCGTCGTTTGTTCTCGATTCGATCGGTATAAATCGCCATGATTGTGCCCCATATGCCCTTGGAGAACTTAAAGAGAACGATCAGCGTGAGTATCCCGACCAAAAGTTCCCAGTGAGTGATGTACTTGCTGACCAGGTCCTTCATTCCAATGAAGGCCAGGGTGCCCAGGAACGGGCCGTAAACGGTGCCGGCGCCGCCGATGAGCGTCGCGACGAGGACCTCCGCGGCGCGCCCCGGTTCCATGAGGCTGGGGTTCACGAATCCGAAATTGACTGCGTAAAGCGATCCGGACAGGGCTGACAAGGCGGATGCGATGATGAACCCGGTCCATTTGATTTTGAATGTGTCGTAGCCGATGAAATTCATCTTCCTCTCGTTGGCCCTGATGGCCCGGAACGACACCCCGAGGACCTTACTGTCCATGAAGTAGTAGAGAATCAGGACAATGAGGAAAACCGCCAGGGCGAAGTAGAAGAAATTCGCCGGGATCCGGATATCGAGGAAAGGAAGCCTGGCCATACGGCTCCGGTACCACAGGCCGTCGTCGCCGCGCGTTATGGGAAGGAGCAACTTCTGGACGGTGAATAAACCCACGGCGCACAGTGCGGCATTGATGAGTGCGAAATAATCTCCGCGGAGCCTTATGAACACCGGCCCGATCAGGAGCCCGACAACGGTGCCGCCCGCGAGTCCAAGCAGAATTCCTATAAGAGGGTTCGTGCCCAGATGCGCCAGGTACAAAGCGGTGCAGTAGGCGCCCACGCCCAAATAGAACGGTTGTCCGAATGAAACCATGCCCAGATACCCGTACAGGATATTGTTCCCCATGACATAGATGGAGAATATGGCCAGTTCGATGATAAACGTCGTCCTATTGGGAAACAGAAACCTTCCGAGTACCATCAGCGATACCAGAAGAAGAGGGCCACAGATTGCCTTAAATACGGTCTTCATAACGGACAAGCCTCCGAGTAGTACTCATTACTCATGCCTCTTAGAGATACTTTTCAAATTTCAGCCCTTTAATTTGTTCCTGATCGCAGATCTCGGCGATAACCTTGCCCTCTTTCATGGCATAAATCCGGTCGGCGACCTCGCCTGTCAGCGGGAGGTTCTGCTCGATGATGACGAGCGTGCTCTCTTTGCTGATTTCCTTGAAAGACTGTTTGAAATCGTTGATCACGTGCGGGGCAAGGCCTTCCGTTGGTTCATCCATCAGAACGAGATGCGGCTTTCCGAGCAGGGACATGGCCATAAGAAGCATCTGGCGCTCGCCGCCGCTGAGACGGCCGGCTTTTCGACTGATGAGGGATTTGAGCTTCGGAAAATAGACGAAGACCCGATCCCAGTCGTAATCGTTGATGGCATAGCTGGCCAGTTCCATGTTTTCGCGGACGGTCAGGTCGGCGAACACCTGTTTGTCCTGATTGATATACCGCAATCCGCTGCGTGCGATCTTGTAGGGGGCGTGGCCTGCGATACTGTTCCCGAGGAATTCGATGTCCCCGGTGTCCGGCTTCAGAAACCCCGAAATTGCCCGGAAAAGGGTCGTCTTTCCCGACCCGTTCCTCCCGACTATGACCACGACCTCGCCTTTACGAATCTCCATGGAGACCTGGAAAAGGACCTTGAGCTTCTTGTATGAGACATCCAGGTTCCGGATGACCAACAGTTTGCTGTTGTTACTTTCTGACGTCATATTCAACCCCAAGTTAGGAGACCTTCCAGTAGCAGCGTCTCACTTCACTGTCATTCAGCGTCTCTTCACAGGTACCGCACCTGATGATTTGCCCTTCATGCATCACAGCCAGGCGATCCGCAAATTCGGTCAGTTTCGATATCTTGTGCTCAACGATCAGGATCGACTTGCCGGCCCTGTGCTGCCTGATGACCTTGACCACTTCGTCGATCTCCCCGTCGCTCAGGCCCGCAAAGGGTTCATCGAGCATGAGAATCTTGGGGTCGGACGTGAAGGCGATGGCGAGTTCGAGCCGTTTTCTGCTTCCCAGTGGCAGATTTCCCACCAGTTCGTACTTGAGATGGTCCAGTTCCAGCAGTTCGAGATTCATCTGGACTTCCTGCTCGGTCGCCGTGCCTCGCAGGTTCTTCATCAGCATCCTGATGGAAAAATTGCCCGATGCCCGCTTTCGAATGCTCGCGAGCGCCACGTTCTCGTAGACCGTCAGGTTGTCGAAAACATGGACGAGCTGGAAAGTCCTCGCGATGCCAAGAGATGCCCTGGTTGCGGGAGAGAGTTTTGTGATGTCCTTTCCCCCGGCGACCACCGTGCCGCTGTCGGGGATATAGTAACCGGTCAAAAGGTTGAGGAATGTGGTCTTGCCGGCCCCGTTGGGCCCGATGACGCCTAGTATTTCCTTGTCCCTCATCTCCAGACTGGCGTTATTTACAGCAGTGAATTCTCCAAACCGTTTTGAAATCTTGTTCGTCTGTAGGGCGAGCGCGTAATCCATAAAGGCTCCCTGTAAACCGGGATGGTTTCGAACGTTGCAGTTCACGACCGGCCTCGTGCCCGGGCATCGCCGCAGTGAGAACGCTTTCCACCGAATGCGATGCTGCTTGCGTGTCTGCCTGCCTCATCCCCCCCGTTCTCCCGGCCCGCGATAACTTTGCGTTTTCGTCGTGTTCCGGCGATGGTGTGCCATGTTGCGCGGCGTCACGCGGTCTGCGCAGTTGGAACCCGGGGAAGGGGCTTTGCCTCTTCCCCGTTATTCTCCCTGTTGCAGGAGTTCCAAGTGCGCCCGGTGACCGACCGGTATTAGTACCCCAACAACTTCAGCGGAGGCAGGACGCTCTCTCCGCCGTAGTAGCCTTCAACCTTGAAAACATCCCACTTGTCCTTCTTTTCCGCAGGAGCTTTGCCCTTTACGAGGAAAGCGAGATACTTTGCCACCATCTCGTGATCTTCACGGAAATAGGCGTCACCGATCAGGGTCTTGAAGTGGGTGCCGAGCAGGGCCGCGGCGACCTTCTTGCCGTCGAAGCTGCCCGCCTTTTCAACGGCCTGGAAGAGGCATTGTGCTGCGATGTAAGCGATTGTGCCGTAAGCGTCCGGAGGCTCATTGAACATCTTTATGTGGGCTTCCGTGTATTCTTTGGCCATCTTTGCGATGTCGGCGTCTTCAAAACCTTCCAGGTTGTAGTAGTAGCATTCCAGGGCATAAAGGTTGTTCAAAGCCTCATCGGGAAGTCCCGTCGCCACGACGTTGGTGATAAAGGTGTTGAACATCGTGCAGGTCTTGGGAAGACCGAGTTCGTAAGCCTGTTTGAAACAGGCAATGGCGTCCCCGGCAAACTGGGCTGCCATGAACACATCCGGCTTGGCGGCGATGGCTTTGTTGATCACGGCGGTGTAATCAACCGTTCCTCTGGGAAGCTCTTCAAATCCGATGATCTCGCACCCGTATTCCTTGCAGGAGGCCTTGAGCCCGTCATAGATGGAGCTGCCCCAGGAATCGGACCTCGAAAGATAGAAGATCTTCTTCTTGTTGAGAGTTTTCGTAACGGCCTGGCCGCTGAGGTATCCGATGGTCCACGGAGTGAAAGCGACCGAGAAGTTGCCCTCTGAAGGGTTGCCCTTCATGAAGGATTCGTACGCGGGAACACAAGCTGCAAGGTAGGGAATATTGGAGAGTTTTGATTCTTCGTTCAATGCCGCCGCGATGGGGTTCCAGACGGTGCCGGTCATGGCGTTGATGCCTTCTCCCAGCAGCTCTCTGTACCTGCGTACGCCGATGTCCAGTTTGTTTTCGTCATCTTTGACGATGGTCTCGACTTTTACTTTTCCCCACGGCATGTTGAGGCCGCCTTTGGCGTTGATCTGTTCGACGGCCAGCAATGTACCTTTCTTCTGGGTTTCTGCAACGGAGGCAAACGTTCCACTCAGTGAACTCATGAATCCCAACTTAAAGACCGTAGGCTCGGCCGCCAGACCAAGTACCGGATAGAGCGATGCAATAAAAACCACGGACAGAATGAACATGCTTAGTCTCTTCATCACGATCCTCCCCCTTTGTCTTCCGACTGTGGAACCGACCACGCTCCTGGAGATCCGTTGGATAAAGCCGTGATTCGGCCCCTTGCCTCACGTTAAAATTAAAAAATCTCCCTTACGACAAATTGCTCGATGTTGAATCCTTTGTTACCCTGGTCCACTTTTCATCGGGTTCCAAGTCCGCTCCCGGCGGATACGGGGAGGGGAGGGTGGAGGCGCATCGCACCGGACCGCATCACGCGGTGATGGAGACGTCACCCTCTCAATGCCCCGCACCCTTGAGGGGTACTACGCGCGGTCGTTGAATTCCCTGTTTTTCGCCACTACGTCAAACTTCTTCACTTCTTCAACAAAAGCGGCAAGGTGCTTCGAAGCGAGATCGAAGAACTTGAGGCCTTTTTCTTTGGAACCCCGGAACGCGTTTCCGATGGTCGAGGTGTCCGAGTATTCATAGTGCTCCATGGGCACCCAGATATTTTCGGCGCCCTGGAAGGTCACCATCCCGCTGCCGTCCTTCTTGCTGAACTTCTTGGTCATCCATTTAGGCGCGTGGGTCCTGTCATCGACGCGCTTGTCCATATCGACGAGGTCTTCATCATAGGCGAGGCATACGGAAGTCTCGATCTCGCCCGAATGCCATCCGGGGGTCTCTTCCGGAGGTCCCTCGATGAGGTCGCCCAGCACGTGATAGTCTCTCTCCGTCGGGGTCTTGAACCAGCACAGGAATGCACCGGTCTCGTAGCGAACCTTGCGAAGGACTTCGTCGATGACCTTCGAATTGGAACCATGATGCGTGACAAAAACGATTTTGTTGAAACCGTGGTAGATGAGTGATTTTGCGATGTCGTAAACGATTCCCCGGTAGGTTTCGCCGGACATGGTGATGGTGCCGGTGCCCTGGCCGAGTTCATGCATGTGGTGAGGGGAATATCCGAAAGGAGTCTGAGGCGCATAGCAAACGCCGCACAGCGCGGAGGCGCGCCTGGTGACTTCCCAGGAAACCCAGGCGTCACATCCGTGGAAGATGTGAGCGCCATGCCGTTCGAGGCTTCCCATGGGGACCATCACCACATCGGATTTCTTGAGGTAATCGGCCACATCCTCGAAAGACATTTCAAACATGTACAGACTATGTTTCTTCTTGGCCATGATGGATTTTGCTCCTTTCGACTACTGTTCATCGTTTTACTGCCGCCTGATGCAATGCCACCTCTGTGCGTCAGGTGACAGTACAGAGGTGGAATGGAAGGACTTCTTCCGCTTTACAACCCGTCTTGTTCAGTGCCTCATTGTCAGACAATGTGATAATAGGACACTTTTGTGGGGAAGTCAAACGAAATATCGGAATAAGGTAACTAGCTGAAACAATTATGCGAATATATATCGGCTGCGAATTGTTCTTACATAGCTATTGACATTTTTGCCTTGATTCCACGTAAAAAACTCAATATTGTACTTACAACAAAATTAACAATTCATGAAAGGGAAAACGATGCCGGTACGAGATTCTAAGGTTCTTACGATCAAGGGTGCGCACATGGTGAGGGATGCCGCGATCGCAAAGGCTCAGGAGTTCGGGTCAGCGGTCACGGTAGCGGTCGTCGATGCGGGCGGGCATCTGCTTGTCCTCGAAAGAATGGAGGGGGGGCGATTTCACACGGTTCACACCTCAACCGCCAAGGCCGTCACCGCGGCGTCCAACCGGCGCAGAACCGGTTCGCGCGGGGCGCAGGGCCAGCCTCTTGATGTCATCCATGCCGTGGGCCTGTCACTTGCCGCCGGCCAGGGAAACTGGACCGCCATGGAAGGCGGGGTACCCATCTTTTTCGGTGCCGAGTGTGTCGGGGCCGTGGGAGTTGCGGGGGGCTCGTGGGAACAGGATGAAACGATAGCGAGGTTTGCCGTTGCGGCTATCGGCGCCAAGGAAGAAGCGAGCCTCTGAGAATGCGGCTGGAGCGCAAGTCGGGGCTTCGCTTCCCCGTCTGTCCGAAGTTCACCTCTATGGATGGTCTCAAGTCATGAAAATCTCGTTGCACAGCCTGGAAGAAGGCGCGCGGGCCGCTCGCGGCACGGTCGTCATCATCGATGTGTTCAGGGCGTTCACCTGCATGCCGCTCCTGTATTCCCTCGGTGTCGTAAAGTCCGTTCTCGTGGCGACCGCCGAGGAGGCACTCGCGATCAAAAAGCGGGACCCGTCGCGAATACTGGTCGGCGAAATCGATGGAATCCCCATCAAGGAATTCGATGTCGGCAACTCCCCGGGCGATATCCTTCGGCTGGGGGAAGAATATTTTTCGGGAAAATCGATTGTGCAGAGGACCTCATCCGGGGTCCAGGGTGTGCTCATCGCCATGGATGCGGCCGATGAAGTGCTCCTCGGGAGTTATTCCGTTGCGCGCGCCACCGTGGACTACATCAAGTCCACGTCCCCCGAACGCGTGAGTATCGTCGCCATGGGTTGGAACCTCAGGGAAAAGGCGCCGGAAGATGAGTGGTGCGCTCGCTACATGGCGCATCTTCTCGGTCAGGGAGACTACGACCACAACAGGGCGATGAAAGACATCCTCTTTCATCACGGCGCTCAGAAGTTTCTGCGTGGCGGGAAGTCTTACTTCCCCCCGGAAGACCCGGTGCTCGCCCTGCAGCGCGACGTATACGATTTCGCATTGAAAGCGCGCAGGATCAACAACGAAGTGGAGGCGGTGAAGATCGCCGCAGATTAATATATAGGTATTCGAAGGAAGCGGGAATGAACGGTCTTTCCAAAGGCGGCTGGAACGGGTGTCTACGTGCAAAACCGTCGATCCGCCCGTGGGGCGGGATTCATTCCCGCATGAGTTCCAGGTGTTCCCGGTAATTGAACCGCTGGAGGTGAAGATGAGTTATGTAAATATGCGTGCCATGCTCTCCAAGGCGAAAGCCGGAAAGTATGCCGTCGGCGCATTCAACATCATTGACGAAGTAACCACGGATGCGGCCATTCGCGCCGCGGAAGCAAAACGTTCTCCGATCATCATACAGACTTCTGGAAAGACCGTCGACCTGTACGGCTATGCACCGCTCGCCGCCTTTGTGAAGGCCCTGGCCGAAAAGGCGGGGGTGCCCGTTGCGCTGCACCTCGACCACTGCAAGAACCTGAAGATGATCGAGGGATGCATCGAAGCGGGATGGTCGTCGGTCATGATCGATGCGTCGAGCTTCCCTTATGAAGAAAATGTGAGAATGACGAAAGAAACCGTTCGCATGGCCAGACCCCGGGATGTTACGGTGGAAGGTGAAGTCGGTGCGATAGTGGGTGTGGAAGACGATATCTTCGTGAAGGAAGGTGAAGCGCACCTGGCCGATCCGGCAATGGCGGTCGAATTCGTAAAACGAACGGGAGTGGACGTCCTCGCCCCGGCCATCGGGACCGCTCACGGACTCTATAAGGGCAAACCGCGCATTGCCTTTGACGTCCTTGAAAAGATCGCCTCTCAGGTCGATGCGTTCATCGCGATACACGGCGGAACGGGTCTCAGTGACGAAACTTTCCGGAAAGTGATAAAACTCGGCGGCGCGAAGGTCAACATATCCACGCAACTGAAACACGTATTCCGGGATTCGCTGGAGGAGTACTTCCAAAAGAACCCGGGTGATTACGAACCTGTCAAGATCCTTGCGTATCTTCGCGAAAAAACGCGCGAAACGGTCGAAGCCTTTCTGGACAGGTTCGGGTCGGTCGGCAAGGCCTGACGAGTCTCAAAGGACAATCCGCATCGACCGGTGAATTGAGGGACTTTCCGGGCTGCCCCAACGACTGAAACGGGCAGCCCTGTCGTTGAAACGGATGCCGTTGTCCGGGGGGGCGCCGGTGTGGCCGTTTTTGTTGTGCAAGAGTGAAAGCGCAAGGAGACGTTGGGAATGGCCCAATTGAAAGCTGTAATATTCGATCAGGACGGCGTGCTCGCAGACACGGAGCGGGACGGCCACCGTGTCGCCTTCAACGCCGCGTTTCGGGACATGGGACTGGACATCGAATGGGACGTTGAAACCTACCGGCGCCTGCTGCTGGTGGGAGGCGGCAAGGAAAGGGTGCGCCAGGACTTCATGCACAGGCGCCTGAACGAGAGTACCGAGGACTTTGACGGGCTGGTCAGGCGGGTCCACGAAAGGAAAACGGAAATATTCCTGGGATTGCTCGCGGATGGCCGCATGGCGCTCCGGCCGGGAGTCGCACGCCTGGTGAAAGAATGCCATGCCGCCGGAATGAAACTCGCCGTATGCTCCACCGCGAACGAAAAGGTCGTCAGGACGCTCGTTCGCACGCTGATCGGCGACGGTTATTTCGATGCCATCCTGGCCGGGGATATCGTGAAGGCCAAAAAGCCCGATCCCGGCGTCTACAACCTCGCCAAAGAGCGTTTCGGTCTGCGGGCTGAGGAATGCATCGTGGTCGAGGACAGCCGCAATGGTTTGCTCGCCGCGCGGGGGGCGGGGTTGAAGTGCATTATAACCGTGAACGATTACACGAAAGATGAGGACTTCAGCGAAGCTGCGCTCGTCGTCAGTTGCCTGGGGGACAAAACCGGGGTCCCGGCGAGAATCATCAAGGGACCTCCGCACATTGCAATCGACGGTCAGGTGACGCTTGCCACCCTGCGTGAGACGCTGGCATCCTGAACCGTTGTCTCGAACCGCGGACGGTTGTCGTCGAAGATGTCACCGTCGTTGCACACTCCGAACAAAAATCACGAAAGGAACCTCTTCAGCCATGTTCAACATTTCATTGAACCAGACAGCCTTAACGCCCGACCAGAAGAAAACTCTCAATGACATGTGGCGACGCTGCGTGCGCCGGATCATCGTCAGTACGACGCTTGCCGGAAGCGGCCACCCGGGCGGGGCAATGTCCTCACTCAGCCTGCTTCTGCTGCTCTACAGTACACTGCGGCACAAACCCGGGGACCCGTGCTGGGAAGACCGCGACCGACTGGTCGTCAGCATGGGGCACATCAGCGCCGGCGTGTACAGCGTGCTTTGCGAATTCGGATATATTCCCGAAGAAAATATCTTTTTGGAGTTCCGCAGGGCCGGCACCGCGTTTCCCGGCCACGTGGAATGCTGCGTGCCCGGGGTCGAATGGAACACCGGAAATCTCGGCCAGGGGTTGTCCGCGGGGGCGGGTATGGCGCTGGCCCTCAAGCTCAAACGGAAGCCGTCCAAAGTGGCCGTCATGATGGGCGACGGCGAACAGCAGAAAGGGCAGATCGCCGAGGCCAGGCGCTTTGCGGTCAAGTACGGATTGAACAACCTCTTTGCCGTAATCGACCGGAACCACCTGCAGATCGGGGGCAGCACCGACATGGTGATGCCTCAGTCGGTCGGGGCCGAATACGTCGCGACGAACTGGAACCAAATCCACGTCGAGGACGGTCATGACTTCGATCAACTCTTTCAGGCCATTAAGCGTATTCACTCCGGCGACGTGGGTGATCCGCGCCATCCGAGCGTGCTGGTAGCCAGAACGGTCATGGGTAAGGGCGTTTCCTTCATGGAGAACAAGGCCAAGTACCACGGGTCCACCCTCAAGGACGAGGAAGCCGCCAGGGCCCTGGAGGAACTGGGCCTGGACAATCCCATCCCCGCGCTGCGCGAGAAGAGGAAAACCTTTTATGATTTCAGGGAACCGTTCTGCCCGGTCGTGAACCGGCCGCAGATCGAAGCGGGTGAACCGCGGGACTATGCGGCCGATGTCCTGACGGACAACCGATCGGCCTATGGGGCTGTCCTGGAAGACCTGGCAAAGCGCAATAACGGTGGTGCGGTTCCCAAGGTGCTCTGTTTTACCTGTGACCTTGAAGGTTCGGTAAAAATGGATGCTTTTCACAAGGTGTCGCCGAATGCATTTTTCGACGCCGGGATCCAGGAACACCATACGGCGAGCCTTGCGGGTGCCATCAGCAAGGAAGGTTTTGCCGCCTTTTTCAGCACGTTCGGGGTGTTTGCCGTCGATGAGGTCTACAACCAGCAGCGCCTGAACGATATCAACGATACCGAAATAAAGGTGGTTTCCACCCATGTCGGTCTCGATGTCGGGGAAGACGGCCAGACCCACCAGTGCATCGACTACCTCGGCCTCCTGAGAAACCTTTTCCGGTTCTCCATTTTCATGCCGGCCGATCCGAACCAGACGGACCGCATCGTCCGCTATGCCGCTTCCCACGCGGGGAGTATGTTCATCGGCATGGGGAGGTCCAAGACACCGGTCATCACGGACGAGTCGGGCGCTCCGGTCTTCGGCGGCGGCTACACTTTCGTCCCCGGAAAGGCCGACCGGGTGAGAACGGGCGATCGTGGAGCGATCCTGAGCTATGGAGCGGTCCTTCCTTCCGTGGTCAGGGCCGCCGATGAGCTTTCCGGCAAGCACGGTTTGAAACTTGCCGTCCTGAACTTCGCATCGATCAAACCTTTCGACCGGCAGGCGGTGATCGACGCCGCAAAAACGGGCCTGCTCATTACGGTTGAAGACCACCATGTGGACACCGGCCTCGGAGCGATAGCCGCCACGGTGCTTGCGGATGAGGGAATCGGATGCCGTTTGATCCGGCTCGGCGTAACGAAATACGGTTTTTCGGGCAAGCCCGGGGAACTCTACAAGTCCGAAGGCCTCGACGTCGAATCGATCGTCAAGACCGTTCTGAACGCCAGGAAATGCTGCTGCTCAAGCTGCTGAATCTTTGTATGAGGAAACGTTGCAACGCCTGAATGATCTTCTGCGGGCGGTGTCTTGACTTTTCCCGGAGTGTGGGGGAAATGATTCCCCCCCGCACTCCTCGGATTTCGGCCCACGCGCCGGCGCTCGCGGCAACGCCGCGGCGCCGCACAAAGCCGCGCAGCGGCGTAGGAGAGTGGAGGGCGCAGTTCTCCACTCTCTTGGGGAATGTCGTTTGCTGTTTTTCTGAACGCAGTTGTTCATAATGCCCGCCTCACCCGTGAAGCATCGAAACGGGCATTTCGGGACTCTATTTTGTAGGGAACTCACTATAAGAACTTATCCGTATTAATGGACTATACGATCAGACGATCGCAGGGGTAGCCCGGATACTCGTTATCCGGGCGCGAAGCGCAGGAGGCTTCAATATTTGCGGATACGCACTGAGTCCCGGGCACCCATCCCTTTTCATCTTCGACCTTCAGATAAAACTTTGCACAAATGTTGACGAATGAAATCCCTGCCGTCCGTCCCCACGTCGTCGTCACCACGAGGGCGGCCACAGTGCTTCAGAAAAGGCCATGACGCGGCCGACGGGGCCTTTCCAAGGCGAAGCGAAGAGAGCATTTTCGCAAGAGTGTCAGGACCTGGGTTTTGACTTGGCCTGTTGATAGTAGCGGATGGCGAGGAAGAGTCCGAAGAAAGGAATGTTGTAGATGGCCGCGGTGGTCGGTTCCAGGGGGCCGAAGAACTGAGAGGCGAAAATGATGGTGAGTGAATTGTTCATGAACCCGAAGGTCACTATGGCTGAAACCTGGTCGGCCACGGGGCGCCTCCAGGAGAAGAGTATCCCTGCTGCGAAGAAAAGCACCGCGAGGATCGTCGATGCCGCAAGCGCCAGGAGAAGGGTGGACGACTTCTGATGGAAAAAACTCGAATACTTGGAGAAGATCCCCAGGTTCGTGACCGCGAACAGGACCATTGAGACGGGGAACTGTGCGGCGTACAGCTTCGTGAGGAGTTTTGGAGTGCAGCGCCTGAACACTTCGATGAGCGCCACAGGGACGAAAATCACGACGCAAAGAAGGCGGCTCATGGCAACGAAGGAAATATCGACCGAACGGCCCATGAGAAGCTGCACCAGTCCCGGAAGCGTGAAAGGGACGAGGACCGATGTGCTGACCACCATGACCAGCGCGAGGGCGGTGTTGCCGCAGAGCATGGTGGTAAAAAACGGCGACGCCACCGCGGTGGACATGCCGCTCAGCAGCATGGCCGAAGCCGCATATTCGGGAAGCGTCCATCGAAAAAGATGGTACACCACGACGGGCAGCAGGACCAGCTTGAGAACGAGCAGGTATGAAGCGGAAAGCGGGGCCTGCCGTACGGTGCTCCAGATTCCGGTGAGAGGGATCGGAATGAGGCTGAGGAAGATAACCGCCATCATGCAATAGAGCGGGTAGGGCTGGAAAAGACTGCCGAACTGCGGCAGCATAGCCCCGCCTGCCGCCGAGAGAAACGTTACCGCGAGCATGGTCCAGTCTTTCGGATTGAACACGATCCGCCAACTCCCACAAGATTCTTTCTGAACGAATAAATCCGAATAGCGGCAGAAAACACCGACGCGACGTCCCTCGGGCGCTGCCTTAACCGGCAAACCTGCGACCCCTGGTCAAACAACGCGCGCCGATGGCCGACTTGTGCCGGTGCGGGGCACTGCCGGTCTCTACACGGCGGCCACCCGTTCGAAATCGAAAACCCCCCGGGCCCACGAACCGCGAACCTCTACACCGCCTTTGCCGAAAAACCGATTATCCGATCAATCCGTGGGAAAACGCAAGCGGCATCCGGGTGCAATACGACCGTTTCTCCCCTCCCGCCCAATTAACAAAAAATACTTGACAGATAGTTATAAAATACTATGATTATACCAACAATATATCGAAATTACTTAACACCTGTTATTTTAATTAGTTAGGAACAATATGTTTTTTTGGCATCTCCCAAATGGCTCATTGGAGCACGGTGGCGAAAATTGGGGGAAGATTGTGTCCGTTTTCCGGAGGCAGGGTTCCGGGAGGGGAAAATTCCCTTCTCGGAATGAGGGCGCCGGGCGGGGAGCGGTCCGTTGCCGAATCGTCGGAACCATGTCGTTAACGCTTTCAGAGACCCAACGAAGACACTTGCTGGAGGGAGACATGAGGGCTCCAAAGAGCAAAAAGGCTATTGCCTACGTTACACTGAAGAAAAAAATCGTCACCAATGCGCTGAGACCGGGAGAACCGTTGAACGAGACGGTTCTCACCAAGGAGCTCGGCGTGAGCAAAACACCCATCCGTGAAGCCTTCCAGCAGCTCGAAATGGAAGGGCTGGTGGAAATCATCCCCGGCAGGGGCGCGTTCGTATCGAAAATATCCATCGAAGACGTGAGGGAGATATTCGAGATACGGGAAATCATCGAATGCCAGGTGATACGGCGGGCGGCGCTGAAGGCCGATCCCGTCAAGGTCCAGAACGTCAGAAAGCGCTACGAGGCTTCATGGAAAAACGGCGCTCCGACTACGCGCAACCACACCACCTCGGGGGAAGACGTCCACTCCTTCATTTTTGAAACCGCCGGAAACCGGAGGCTCAGCGAACTCTACCGGCGCCTCCAGGACCATATAGACCGGATGCGCAATTACTTTTTCGGGACCTTTAAAATTGCCGAGCGTTCCCAGCATTCCTTTGACGAACACCTGGCCATACTGGACACGCTGCTGTCCAACGACCCCGACAAAGCCGAGGAAACGCTCCGGAATCATCTGAACAGGGCATCGGAATATCTCAGGACGTTGATGTAGAGAAAGGAGAAACAATGGTTCACGTTAAGAAACTTATCCAGCGGCCGTCCGCCGACATTGTGGCCGGGTTTTCGAAACATGCTTCGGCGACGGTTCATGAGGCGTATGGCCGCAAGGGGGCGGTAGACAACGCCATCAAGCCGATAGCTCCGGGCGTGCGGATCTGTGGACCTGCGTTCACGGTCGCGTGCGCTCCGCGCGACAACCTTATGCTCCACAAGGCCCTTGAACGCGCCGAACCGGGCGACATTCTGGTCACCACGGTCAGCGGCTTTTACAACGCCGGTTACTGGGGCGGCCTGATGGCCACGTCCGCAATGGCAAGAGGACTTGGGGGGCTCGCGATCGACGGCTGTCTGAGGGATTCCGCCGAACTGATCGAGATGGGTTTCAAGGCTTTTTGCAGGGGGAGCTGTATTCAGGGCACCGTCAAGGCGGTGCTGGGGTTGGTCAATCATCCGGTGGTTTTCGGAGGACTTCTGGTCAACCCGGGCGACCTCATCCTGGGGGACGATGACGGCATCGTCGTAGTCGAACGTGAATCCTGTGAACGCGTTCTCGAAGCCACCGAGAAGCGTGTTGCAGCCGAAGTGAAAAAAGCGGCCGAATTGAGTAAGGGTGTGACGAGTGTCACGCTGAACAAACTCGACCCGATTTTCCAGAACCTTGGACTTGTTGAGGAAAAATAGCGTGAGAGTCGATTGTCAAAACCTGACGGAACTCACCGTCACACTGCTTGAGCGTCTCGGGGCCTCTCACGAGGAAGCGCCGATCGTGGCGCAGAATCTGGTTGCCGCCGACATGAGGGGGACTCACACCCACGGGGTGAACCTCCTCCGGAACATTGCCGAACGGACGGCAGGGGACATACTCAGCCTACCGACCACAATCCGGGTGGTCCGGGATGAAGGGGCAACAGCGGTGCTCGACGGAGGAAACGGGCTGGGACAGAGTGTGGCGTACAGGGCCATGCACATGAACCTCCGGAAAGCCAAAGAGCTTGGCGTGGGGATCACCCTGGTAAGAAACACGAACAACATCGGTCACCTTGCTTTCTACAGCATGATAGCCGCCGGCAAGGGAATGGTCGGCGTCGTGATGGCCAACGCTGCGGCGGCCCTGGCTCCCTGGGGCGGGGCGGAGGCGTTCTTCGGTACGAACCCCATCTCCATTGCCGTTCCCGCGGGGGACGGCGGGTCCATTGTTCTGGACATGTCGTCGAGCGTCGTGGCGCGCGGGAAAGTGCGCCGGGCTTCCAGGCTCAAAGAATCGATTCCGTACGGCTGGGCCATTGACAAGGATGGGGCCCCGACGACGGACCCGGTGGCCGCCCTTTCGGGGACGATTCTCCCCATGGGCGGGCCGAAAGGCTACGGACTGGCGTTGATGGTCGACGTTCTCTCCGGGGTGCTTTCAGGGTCGAAATTCGGACCCGAAATAAAGACTTTTCACAAAATGCTCGGACCGACGGGTGCAGGCGTTTTCACGCTGGCTATCGATATAGCCCGGTTCATGCCCGTCGAACAGTTCGCGTCGATCATGAAAGCCTACGTCGCGTCCATCAAGTGTGTGCGCAAGGCAGAAGGCGTGAAGTGTATTTTCATGCCCGGAGAAATCGAAGAGAACGAAGCAAAGCGCAGCAGGGAGGAAGGGGTTCAGCTGGATCCCGATGTCCTGCAGCTTCTCCGGGACCTTGCGAACAGCAAGGGTGTACCTTTTTCCCTGGAGGTTAGAAACTAAATGAAGTGGCTTGTACGCGTGGATACGCGAAGCGGAAAAATCTCGCGAACGGAAGCGACCTCGGAAGAGATGCGTTGGGGTGGACGGATGTTCATAGCCAAGGTGCTCTCCCGTGAAGTCCCTCCCATATGCGATCCTCTCGGCCGCAATAACAAGCTGATATTTGCCGTCGGGTTGCTCGGCGACACTCCGATCACCACTTCGGGAAAACTGTCGGTCGGTGCAAAGAGTCCTCTGACCCATGGGGTCAAGGAGGCGAATACGGGCGGCGAGGCCGGAAAACTCCTGGCGCGGTGCGGCATCAAGGCCCTCATTTTTGAAGACGCCCCGGACAAGCCGATGCCGCGCGTTCTGAAACTCACCGCAACGGGCGCTGAACTCATCGATGCACCCGAACTGGCGCGGAAGCTGGTTTCCGAGACGTTTTCACTTTTGCGCAAACAGTACGGCCCCCGTGCCGGGCTCCTCTGCATCGGCCCTGCGGGGGAAATGACCATGGCCGGCGCAGGGGTGTCCGTCACCGACGCAAACGACGTACAGGTGCGCTATGCGGCCCGGGGAGGCCTCGGCGCGGTTATGGGTTCCAAAGGGGTGAAGGCGATCGTCGTGGACGACAGCGGTGCGGAACCTGCGACCTGCATGGACCCCGCCGCGATGAAAGACGCCGCGCGGGAGTTCGCTCAGGTCCTTTTGGCGGATCCCAAAACCGACAACCGGCACACGTTCGGGACCCCGGCGATCCTCGCCCTGGCCAATGAACTGGGCCTGCTCCCGACAAGAAACTTCAGCTCGGGCAGCTTCGAAGGCGCTGAGGCCCTGTGCGGCGAAACGGTAGCCAAGGTGATCGCCGAAAGAGGCGGTGAAGGCCGTTCAGGCGTCCGGTGCCTGAGGGGTTGTATCATTCAGTGTTCGAACATCTTTCCGAATCCCTCCGGAAAGAAATCCGTCGCATCGATCCAGTACGAAAACATTGCGCTCCTCGGGTCCAACTGCGGGATCGGGGACCTGGACGACATTGCCGAGCTGAACCACCTCTGCAACGAAGTGGGAGTGGACACCATCGAAGCCGGTGCCGCCCTTGGCGTAGCCATGGAAGGCGGGGTCATTCCTTTCGGGGACGCGGAAGGGGCAAAAGATCTCCTGCGCCAGATCGGGCAGGGGACGTACCTCGGCAGAGTGCTCGGCAACGGGTCCGTCATGACGGGGAAAATCCTCGGCGTCAGGAGGGTTCCCGCGGTGAAGGGACAGGCGATTCCCGGTTACGATCCCAGGGCGCTCAAGGGAAACGGCGTGACCTATGTGACCTCCGCGATGGGGGCCGACCACACGGCCGGAAACGGTTTTGAAACGGTGAGGACCATACCGCCGACGGGGCGAGAGGGCCACATAAAATCGTCTCTCAGACTGCAAATCCGGGCGGCCATTCTGGACAGCCTGGGTGTTTGCCTCTTTGTCCGGCCGGCCTTCATCAAGAAACCGGAATTTTTCAGCCGCTTCTTTGCCGCGCGTTACGGATGGAAGGTGAGCGTCGACGACGTGATCCGCATGGGGTTCGACGTTCTCAAGACGGAACAGGAATTCAACAGGAAGGCGGGAGTCTCGGCAGAGTTTTTCGATGTTCCTGAATTCATGCGCACAGAACCGCTTCCGCCCAAAAATGCTCTCTTCGACATTCCTCTCGACGAGATGCAAAGCCTATGGACTCAGGAAATTCCAGAAAACGTTTTCTAAGGAGAGTGAATCATGGAAATGAAAGACCGTGTTGTGGTTGTCACCGGAGCAGGGCAAGGCCTCGGAAAAAGCATTTCGGAGAAGTTCTTTGCCGAGGGTGCAACCGTGGCGCTGTGGGATAAGGACGAAGCCCTGGTCAGGAAGACCGCTCAGGGGATCGATCCCACCGGGAAACGTGTTCTTCCGGTAGGGGCGGACGTTACGGATGAACCGAGCATTCAGGCGGCGGTGCAGACGGTGTTGAGCAAATTCGGCGCAATCAACGCGATCGTGAACAATGCGGGGATATCGCGGCATAAGCCGATCCACGAAATGAGCGTTGAACTGTTCGAAGCCGTTTTGAAGGTGGACCTGACGGGCGTGTTCATCTGCTGCAAGGCAGTGACCGAGGTCATGAAGAAACAGGGCGGCGGCAAGATCGTCAACATCGCGTCCCTGTCCGGAAGAACCGGGCGTCCCGGCGTGGGAGTCAATTACGCGGCGGCCAAGGCCGGAGTCATCGGGATTACCCAGACGCTGGCCCGCGAAGTCGGCCCTTATAAAATCTATGTCAATGCCATCGCACCCGGGCCGATTCTCACCGAGCAGACCCGGCAGTATCCGAAAGAGGTGTTTGCGGAATGGAACGTCGGCCGTTGCATTCCGAAGGACGGCATGCCCGAAGACGTGGCCGATGCAGCCATCTTCCTGGCATCCAGCCGTTCCGATTGGGTGACGGGAGTAACCATCGACGTCAACGGTGGAATACTCATCAGGTAACGAACAAGGGAGAGTTGTAATGTCCGGATTGAAGGTGATCGACATTAAAGACGTTCCGGGAGAACACCGGGAACCGCCTCGGACCTCCTGGATTCTGGTTTCCGAGAAAACCGTCGGGGCACAGAACATCGCCATGGGAGTGAATGAAACGTATCCCGGCGGCATGGTTCCCGAGCACAAGCATGAAAAAGAAGAGGAAGTGATGCTTTTCCTTGAAGGGAAGGGCGTCTTCGTAACGGCTGACCGCGAAATTCCTCTCGGCCCCGGTATCTGCATCTACAATCCTCCCGGGGAGATGCACAAAATCGTCAACACGGGGGATACGGTGCTGAAGTTTGTTTGGATCTATTCCCCTCAGCTTCCAAGCCATCGCAAGTAAGCGAGGAGAAAGGAGAGCATGTATGGCTGCCTGGGAACTTCCGCCAAAAGGCGGACACATGGACAAGCCGACAAAGATCTATTTCCAGACGATGACCAAGAAGGACGTGGAAGAACGGCTCGAAAAGAACGACCTCATCATCATTCCCGTCGGGTCCACTGAAAACCACGGGGCCGCCGGTCCCTTCGGCGAGGACACTTTTGTCGTGACCCGCATGGCCGAGGAGATCGCGAAGGCGACGGGATGTACCGTGGCCGAGCCGGTGTGGTACGGATCGCATCCGTATCATCACCTGGGCCAACCCGGTACCGTGGTGATCCCGGACAACGTCTTTTCGGATTACCTCCGCGCCATTATGGCCGGCCTCTGGAACGCCGGCTTCCGCAAACAGCTCCTGATGAGCATTCACGGCCAGGAATACATCGTCCCGTCTGCCATCAACGAATTCGCGAAGAAGTACCAGGTTCCCGCCATGATCATATTCCTCGATGTACCGAGGATTATGGCGGATTCGATGAAAGACAAGAAGCACGGCGGACCTTACGAGAATCCGTTCCGCCATGCGGACGAAGCCGAAACGTCGATTTCCATGGCCCTGTTCCCCGAGATGGTTCAGCTCGAGAACGCGGAAGACAACGAGCCGTGGGGATTTCTGCCCGAAGGCCATGTGGACAAGGGTGGCGACATCTACGGATATCCGATCCCCGGGCACTGCGCTGTCGGATGCGGCGGGATCGAATGCGTGATCTACCCTGAAGGCGTTATCGGAAAGCCCTCGCTGGCGGATCCCAACAAGGCGTACCCCAGCGTTGAAATCTACCTGAACTATGTGAAAAAGCTCCATGACGACATCATGAAGCGCTTTCCACCCGGCGTCCTGCCGGATACGAAGTACATGACTCAACGGAGCCCGGAGGAAATCGAAGCGCTCCTCAAAGGACCGAGGAAAGGCGGGCGGCATCTTTATACCGTAGCTTTCCCCCCGTGACCCGGCACCCGGCATCCGCCGGGTAGCCCCGGGGTGTTTTACGGCCGAGGGGGAGGCAGGGAGGGCTTCCCCCTTAACAGCAACAAAGTGGAAGAGAAACACAGTGCAAGAGAGTCATTGACCAAAAACGAGAAATCCTACTGAACGGAGGGTTGCATGAAACGATTTGTTTGGTCCGGAAAACACTGTTCCCGCTTGCTCCTGACGGCCCTTGCCATTATCACCTGCCTGGGCTTTCAGCCCAGCGCCAATGCAGCACCCATCGTCCTGCGCATAGCTCACGGCATGGCGCCCGACCACAGCTATCAGAAATGGCTCGACGACTTCACCCAACTGCTCAAAGCCAAGGTCGGCGACCGTGTCGAAATCAAGGTTTTCCCCGCGGCACAACTTGGGACCGAGACTCAATACCTCGAAAACATGAAACTGGGAGCGCTTGACGGCGCCGTGCTCGGCCGCCACGGAGAAGTGGACATTCGCCTGGACGTGCTCAATCTCCCCTTGATTTTCAAGGATGCCGCCCATGTGGACAAAGTCCTGCGCAGCGGCGGGCCTCTCGAGAAGCACTTCAACGACATCCTGCTTTCCAAGGGGTACGTGAACCTCGGCTGGGGTGAGTTGGGCTTCCGCGAAATCACCTCCAATGTGCCCATTCACAACGTAAACGATCTGCAGGGCCTTACGATTCGCGTTCCCAACGCCCCCGTGCTCGTTGCGGCGTTCAAGGCTTGGGGAGCCAATCCCGTTGCCCTCGACCTCAGCGAAGTTTATACCGGCCTTCGGACGGGCGTTGTGAAGGCCCAGGAAAATCCACCGGAAACGATCTATAAGAACAAATACTACGAAGTCCAGAAGTACCTCAGCATGACTGACCATTCCACCATCGTGAACCAGTTCCTGATCAGCAAGAAGAAGTGGGATACCCTGCCCAAGGATATCCAGGAGGCGATGCTTGAAGTGGGTCGCGTCAGCCGTGACAACCACGTGAAGTTTGTGCGCCAGGCCAATGCGGACATGGTGATCGAGCTCGAAAAGCAGGGCATGACCGTGGTTCGTGACGTCGACAGGAGCACTTTCACGGCTGGGGCCAAGGCAGTGCAAGATCAGTTTTCCGACAAGTTCGGCGCTGATGTTATCCAGAGCATCGTTGATGCCGGAAAATAAGTGAATTGCTCCCGGCAGGCGGCCCCTGCCGGGGCAATCCCATCTCCGTCAAGACGATGCCCCCGTATGGGGGCGCAGTTGAACCGACTGCGGAGAATCCTCCCGAATCGGGGAGTTTGACGGAGAAAAAGGTGTGTTTTTCTGGCGTTCGTTCTCTGCGGAGGTGTGTATGGAACGCGGGGGGCGGACTTGGGAGGTTTCAACATGGATAACTCGTCGCTGAGCGCTCCCGCCGTGGGAGCGGAGGAAACCGTGCACGCCATCAAACCCCACATCAGTTGCAAGTGGGCTGAAAATTTCTACGATGGCCTTCTTGCGGTCATCTTACTCGCCGAACTGGTAGTACTTTTTGTCAATGTTGTGATTCGAGCGTGCGGAGGCCATTCCTTTGCGTGGGCAAACGAAGTCGCCGTAATGGCTTTGTCCGCCATGGCCTTCATCGGCGGCGCAATTGCCTACGAAAGGGGACAGCACATATCCGTGCGGCTTCTGCTGGACCGGCTGACCGCAAAATGGAAGGCGAACATCGAGGCGCTGGGTTGTCTGCTGGTCCTTACGATGGCCGTGATCGGGCTGTACCTTTCGTTTCCCATACTGGCCTCGGCATGGGAAGATTATACTCCTCTTCTGCAATTGCGTAAGGCCTGGGTATTCATGCCGTTCACCATCGGGATGGTCCTCATCATCAGCTTTTCCGTGAAGAGGGTGATGCGGTACAGGGCGCGCGCGATAATCACCGCTTGTGTAATCCTGGCGGTGGCCGCCGCAGTCTGGTACCTTGCGCAGTCCCTTACCGGCCCGTGGAACGGTTCAGGCGGTCTCCTGCTCGCCATAGCGTTCATGTTCGCCGCAGTGGCGGTGGGGGTCCCCATCGGCTTTGTTCTGCCCTTGGTCGCCTACGCCTATATCTACAGTTCGCAAACCGCTCTCGTCGACGCGGTGCCGATCTCCATGCAAAACGGTATCAGCGGGTTCATCATGCTGGCGATTCCCTTCTTCATCCTTGCCGGAAACATCATGACCGAAGGCGGCTTGGGTATGCCTCTGGCCAAGTGGGTTTTGTCCCTCGTCGGACATCTTCGCGGCGGTCTGATGCACGTGGTTGTCGTGAGCATGTTCGTGTTTTCGGGCATCTCCGGGTCCAAGGTCGCGGACGTTGCCGCCGTGGGCACGACGATGAGAGGCATGCTGAAGGATGCGGGTTACAAAAAATCGGAAATAACGGCCGTTCTTGCCGGATCCGCGATCATGGGCGAGACCATTCCACCCAGCCTCCCGCTGCTCATCGTGGCATCCATATCGACGCTTTCCGTCGGGGCGCTTTTCGTCGCCGGAATTTTGCCGGCCGTCCTGATGGCGGGATGTCTCATGGTGCTGATCTATTTCCGTGCTCGGATGAAAGGCTGGGAAAAAGGCGGCAAGGCATTGTGGAGCAACAGGGCTAAACAGACCCTGATCGCCTTTCCCGCTCTCATGGTTCCCATTGTCCTGGTGATCGGCATCGCCGGAGGAATAGCCACGCCGACGGAGGTTTCCTCGTTCGCGGTGGTTTACGCCATAGCCGTTTCGATGCTCATCTACAGGGGCATGGGATTTCGAGACCTCGGGAAGGCCCTTGGCCATGCGGGCACTGCTTCCGGGATGATCCTCTTCATCATCAGTGCCGGCAGCGCGTTTTCCTGGACCCTGACCATCGCGGACCTTCCAAGTTACATCCTTGCTTTCCTCAACGAACTCGGCGGATCCGCTTTTGCCTTCCAGGTCTTCACCATCGTTGCACTGGTGATCATGGGTGGCCTGCTGGAAGGTCTGCCCGCTCTTCTGATCTTTACTCCGCTGCTCATGCCGCTCGCTATCCAGTTCGGCATCGATCCGATTCAGTATGCAATCGTGCAGATCTTCTCGATGGGAATGGGAAGTTTTCTTCCGCCCTTCGGCATCGGGTTCTTTGTGGCTTGTTCTGTGGGGGAGTCGTCGATGGAGGAGGCAACCCCGAAACTTTTACCTTATATCGCAATTCTCTTTGTCGGCCTCGTGGCATTGACGTTCGTTCCATGGTTCAGCCTCGTAGTGCCGCATATGCTGCACCTGCACTAGAAAGCGGACTAAGGCAGGAGTGAGGCTGCGTCGGATGGAATCCTGTACGGCTCAAAGGATGGAACCGGTGTGGAAAACGCGCCGAAGGATGCCTCTGACCCGATGATCTTCCTTTCATTCTGGAACTCCGGCCTTATGCCGAAGGCGGAACATCGGCGAAACGGATACCGACTTCGGCAGAGATGGGGAAAAAACAACAGACGCAGACGGCGCATGTCATCGATGCGCGGGAGGACCGTTTTTAATGAGTGATCGTTTGTGTATCAATCTTGCCACGCTCGGCCACCTGGATTATGTCCCACAGCTCGAGACCTCGGCCCGGGCGGGCTGGAAGGCGGTCGGGCTGAGGCTGAACGCGGTTGAGGCATACCTGGCCGAGGGCCACACGGTCGCGGAAGCGAGAAAGGTTCTCGACGACCTGAAAATCACGGCACCCGAGATGAATTTTTTCCCGGACTGGTTCTATGCTCGCGGTGCGGCAAGGACGGAGGCCATGGAACGCTTTCGGAAGCTGTGCCGGCTGTCCGCTCAATTGGGTTGTTCCGTGATCATTGCCACGCCGATTTGCGACGGGGTCGAAGACGTGGGAGTCGCCAGGGAAAACCTGGCCGAACTCGCGCGAATTGCCGCTCCCGACGGAATAAGGGTGGCACTGGAATTCTATGCCTGGACTTCCCTGAACTCAGTCCGAAAAGCCTGGGAGATAGTCCGCGCGGTCGATCATCCGTTCGCGGGAATCTGCCTGGACGCTTTCCACTATTTCAGAGGGGAATCCACGGTCGCACAATTGCGGGAAGTGCCCATCGAGAAGATTTTCGTGGCGCACATTTGCGATGCCGAAGATTGCGATGCGGATGTGGCGACGGTTTGCCGCCAATACCGCGCGCTGCCTGGCGAAGGGGTATTCTGCTTCGACGAGATCCTGGGATACCTCCGCGACAGGAAATATAGCGGGTACTATTCACTGGAAATTCTGAACAAAAACTATTGCAGGGAAAATCCTCTGGAACTTGCCGTGCGGGCACGCAAGTCCCTGGAAACGCTCCTGGAAGATTTCCCACGCTGCAAGGGTGCGTAATGAAGATCAAGGTGCACCTATTCGCGAGCCTGGCAAAGCAGAGGTATCCCGAAGAGGGATTCATGTCGCTGGATGCCCCCGAAGGAGCAACCGTCGAGTGGGTGCTGGAGCGCCTCTCGGTCGGTCCTCGCACGACTGTCATTCCCCTGCTCGAAGGGGAAGTGGCGGACAAGGACCAAGTCCTCGAAGACGGTGACACCTTGAAGCTTTTTCCCGTGATGGGCGGAGGTTGAACGACGGGTGGGTGAAAGCCGGTGCGTCTTTTGGACTTGCGTTCATCGGGTGCCGTTCCTGCAGGAGGGCGGAACTGGGGAATCGATTCGCATCGGAATGCCGGTGCCCTCGCTCCATGGACGAGCAGGGGTGTTACGGAAAATTCCAACGTAGAGAATATGTTCCGAGTCAGGGGCATCGATGCCCTTTGAAGCTTGGAAAGAAGGGGAGTCAACAGCAATGGAAATCAAACCGATTGGTGATGTCGTGATCGTGACTGGCGCCGGCCAGGGAATCGGGCGGGCGATTGCTCAGGCTTTCGGGCGTGAAGGAGTGAAGGTTGCGGCCAATGATTACAATGGGGATGCCGCCGAAGCGACTGCCGAACTGATCCGAAAGGACGGTGGGACAGCCATGGGAATCGCCGCGGACGTATCGAAGGAAGCGGAAGTCCAGAAGATGGTCAAGCAGGTGGAGCAAAAGTTCGGCCCGGTCGACATGCTCATGAACAACGCGGGAATATCGCCCAAGCGGAACGGCATGGGCGTGCCGGTTTGGGAAATGGATTTTTCGGAGTGGGACCGGGTTGTGCAGGTGAACCTCACGGGCCAGTGGATGTGTGCCCGGGCGGTCATGAACGGTATGATCCAGCGCCGCAAGGGAGTCATCGTCAACACGGCATCGGTTGCGGCAACGAAACACAGCCTGATGGCCGGCTGCCACTACCATGCCACCAAAGCCGGTGTGACCGGGCTGACCAGGGCCCTGGCGGGCGAACTGGGACGCTTCGGGATTCGGGTTTGCGCGGTTGCTCCGGGCCGCATCCGGACCGAAATGGCCGCCAAGACGCCCAAGGAACTGAATGACAGGATCCTGTCGAAGATTCCTCTGGGAGTCTGGGGTGAACCCTACGATATCGCGAACCTGGTGATTTTCCTCACGTCGCCCGCCGCGGGCCACATCACGTCGGATACTATTCTTGTGGACGGCGGATGGGGGATGGGGCTGGCGTATTGAGAACCGCCGCGTCAAACATCCATTTGCCCGCATCCAACAGGGTGCGCATTTGGTCCGCCGATATCTGCCCGGGTGCGGACGCGTCCTGACCCGGCAGTTGAACGTACACCCAGGGGCTTCCGAGGAGAAGGCACACGAATCTGCTCCATAGCCCCTGGGGCCCCATGCAAAAAGCGATCATATCGATCCCGAATTCCCGCCGAACGAACGGAATGAGTTCCAACACCCTGAGGTTGTCTTCCTGGGAATGTGCATAAGTGGCGATTTTTATCGCCGGCGTTCCCTTCTTCGCCATTTGCGCGGCCATACGCTTCAGTTCCGATCCGTCAGGGGTCCCGCTGAAATGATGATGGGATAAAACGAGGTGGGAACCGCAAGACTTGAAGCGGTCCAGCACCTCGAGGGGCACATCGTTTTCGAGGTCGATCCATTCGGCGCCGGCTTTCGCGGCCTCCAGGAGAACGTCTATCCTCGTTTTTTCATCCAGATCGGATACCCCGCCCTCTCTCGCGGGCCGATTGGTGGCAATCACCGGGTGGCGCGGGGACGCAGACAGGATGTTCATGGCCTGGATCGTCGGGTGCATCGAATATCGCCGAATGTAATAGTCCAGGCGCCATTCGATGAATTCGACCCTGGGATGGTTGAGGTAAGCGTTCATTTCGGAGACCGGGGCATCCAGCACGACGCCGCAGAGGCCAGGTTTCTCATTCATGGGTGCATCACTTTCGCGGATGAGTGTTTACCGTAATCCGGGCATCGACGGGCGACGTTCCAGGCCGCAGACCACCGCTCCCAGCACGAGAGTTCCCCGGATAAGGCGGGTTATGTACCACATCGGTTCCCTTATTCCAAACCGTGTTCTTTCATCTTACGCCACAAGGTGCCCCGGCTGATCCCGAGAATGACCGCGGCCTTGGTCCTGTTGAATCGTGTCTTTTCCAGCGCGGCCCTGATCTTTCCCGCGTCGCTTTCCCGCTCCGACGGCGGGAAATAATCGACGCCGGGCTGGAGAATGGCCGATTTTTGAACCGGATGTCCCTCGAGTTCGGTTATACGGTCCAGTTCGAGAAAAAGGCCATCCAGGATCTCCTCATTACACTCGAGTCTGCTGTTCAGGAGCAGTTGTTCGGCAAAGTGCATGATTTGCCTGACATTGCCGGGCCATGAGTAATTCATGAGCTTTTCCATATAACTCCCCGGCAACTGAATCGGGGCGATATTGTATTTCTTTGCGTAGTAGTAAAGAAAATGCTTCAACAACTCGGGAATGTCCTCTCTTCTCGCGCGCAGAGGCGGGACCGAGATGCGCAGAACATTCAGCCGGAAGAAGAGGTCTTTTCGGAAGGCGCCTTCCTGAACGGCTTCCCACAGATCCCTGCCCGCGGCAACGATGACCCGCACGTCCACGGGCAGCATCTGCTCCGACCCGAGACGCATCACTTCCTTTTCCTGGAGCACCCGCAGGAGGCGGACCTGGACGTTGAGCGGCGTGGAATCTATTTCGTCAAGAAAAATGGTCCCCTGGTGGGCGAGTTCGAACAGCCCGGGTTTTCCGCCTTTCTTTGATCCGGTGAAGGCCCCCTCTTCATAGCCGAACAGTTCGCTTTCAAGCAGCGGTTCAGGAAGAGCCGCGCACTGAACCGAGACAAAAGGCCGCGCCTTACGGCGGCTCAGGTTGTGGATGCTTTCCGCAACGATTTCCTTGCCCGTTCCGGTCTCGCCCGTGATGAGCACAAACGAATCCGTCCTGGCGAACTCGCGGCACAAATCCGCCACCTTCTTCATGGAGGGATGGCGGTAGGTCAGGTCATCGATCGTGTATTTGGCAACGAATCCCTTGGCGAGGGTGCGCCGGACCGTGTTTTCGGCCCTCACCACGTTCGCCGCTTCCTTGAAGGTGGAAACGACCCCGACCATGTCTTCCCCGAGCATGACGGGGGTATGGTTGAAGATGAACATTTCATTCCTTATGTTTTCCACCTTGTCGCGCACGGGAAGCTTGTCCTGCAGAACGCGGCCCGCGTACGAGTTCGGAATCAGGCTCGAAATATGAACCCCGATGCCGTGATTGCCCTGAACGTTCAGGATGCGCCTGGCGCTTCGATTGATGGTGGTGACGTTCCCCCGCGTATCGGTTGCGATGATCCCGTCGGAAGCCGCATCGATGATGGTCTGATATCGCTGCGCCGTTGCCTTCTGTTCCCGCTGCGCCAGAGCGACGGACTTCGCATTTTCCAGCTTCTCGAGCACCTCTTCCTCGGAGGCGATCAGCTCGCAGAATTTTATGCCGAATTCCTCCGCGTACTGCAGCGTTGCCCCGCCGCCCACGACGACGTCAAACCCGTCCCGCGCCGCCCTGGAAATGATCTTTCTGAAGCTTGCCGAATCCGTATAGATGCCCTGGGCGAATTCGACGCCGAGCAGCTCCCCGATCATTTCGATGCCCTCGCGCTTGGTGCGGAACCTGGGCATGAAGATTTTCCGGCCTATTTTTGCGGCCTCCCTTACGGTGATGAGCACATCCCAGGAAGACTGGGGAAAAGAGAGCACGGGAATATGAAGGCTCTCCCGCAGCACATAGGCCGTTCCCCTGCGGCTGATAATGACCTCTACGCCTTCCTGCTCCATCTTCTTTGCCACGGGAACAGCGTCTTCAAGGCTCTGATTGCCCGTCCGGATGATGCTCTGCGCCTGCATGGAAATACGCCTGATGATGGCTTCTTCCGAAGCGGTCGAAACAAAGACACCGATCACCAAAGGCTTCCCGTTTGTGTCTCCCGTGTCCACCACCATGTTCGATCCTTTCTGCTGAAACATTTTGCATGTGTGTGAAACCAAGTGTTCCACAACCAGGACAAAATGTCAAACGGTGAATGGGGAAGGGAAGGTGTGGTATCTCCCCGTGGAACCAGCAAAAATGCTCCTATTGGCGCCTTCGTTTGTTGCTTATGAAACTGGCATGTTTCTTGATGACAGCGTTATGTCAAATGCGACATAATAGGTGGAAATGGGGCGGCGAATGGATTCCGCCGAGCGGCGGTTGCAGCGCGACGCAGGGTGAAACGGCATGGCGGGAATCGGTGCGATCCCGGTGTTGCGCAGACGGGTTGCAGCATCGGTGAGGCTCATGGAAGACGCGCGATTCGGAAAGCGGCGCAGCAATTCCTGCGGACGTGCGGAAGCCTGCCCCGATCGAAGGTGTGCCTGTCCCCACGTTGCGCACACCATGCTGCTGCTCGTCCGCTCCGGAGTCCGGGCCATGTCCGTTCGGGATGGCCCGGACGATGCACTTTTCACTGTACGCTTCCGGTTCGAGTGTACATCAATTGCGGGCCGTTACCGGCGTGATCGATGACGGCCGCTACAGGGAGAAAAGAGACATCATGTCAAAGCTGTTTATCAACGGCCAATGGGTAAAAGGTGAGGCGACTCAACCTGTAATCAACAAATACACGGGGGAGCCTTGCGGCGAGGCGGAGGTGGCTTCCGTCGAACAGGTGGCTCAGGCGGTCGGCGGTGTGAGAGCGGGATTCGAAAAGACGAAGCTGGGACCTTACGATCGATACAAAATCCTGATGAAGGCCGCCGAGATCGTGAATACGCGCCAGGACGTCTTTGTCCCGACGATGATTGCGGAATCCGGTTTTACCAAGGCCGAATGTACAGGTGAATTCAAACGTTGTGAAATGCCTTTCAGAATTTCCGCGGAAGAAGCAAAGCGCATCACCGGCGAATTCGTTCCGATGGACGCGACCCCCGGACTCCGCAACCGGATCGGGTACACCATTCGCGTGCCGCGCGGCGTCGTCTGCGCGATCACTCCGTTCAACTCTCCTCTCACGACCATCGCTCACAAGGTTGCCCCGGCGATTGCGGCCGGCAACGCGGTCATTCTGAAGCCTGCCGGGTACACGCCCCTCACGGCGGCCCTGTTTTGTGAAGTGCTCCTCGACGCCGGGTTGCCCCCGTCACACCTCGCACTGGTGACCGGACCCGGTTCGACCGTCGGCCCCGCCCTGATCAATGATCAGCGGATCGGTTTTTATACCTTCACCGGCAGCACGGCGGTAGGCCTGGAAATTCAGCGGGGCGCAAGACTGCGCGGAGTGTCGCTCGAACTGGGAAGCATCTCCACCACCATCATCGACGAGAGTGCCGATATCAAGACCGCCGTTACGAAGGTGTTCGGTGCCGCGTACCGCAAGGCCGGTCAGGTGTGCACCTCGACGCAGCGGGTGGTGGTCCACCGCAAGGTCGTAAAAGAATTCCTCGATCAGTTCCTCCCCGTGGTCAAGGCGACCACGGCCGGTGATCCGAACACGTGTGACATCGGTCCCATGATCAGCCTTGCGGACGCGCAGCGCGCCGAATCCTGGATCAATGAGGCGATCGCCCGCGGGGCCGAAATCCTCTGCGGCGGCAAACGCGAGGGAAGCGTTCTCCAGCCGACGGTCCTCCACAATGTGACGACGGAGATGAAGGTTGTAAACAGGGAAATCTTTGCCCCGGTTGTTTCCGTGGTTGAATTCGACGATTTCGAATGGGCGCTCGATTACGCGAACAACACCCCGTACGGGCTTGCCGTGGGCGTGTTCACGTCGAACCTGAACCATGCTTTCAGGGCTGCCGAACGCCTGGACTTCGGAGGCATTCATATCAATAATGCCTCCAGTGCGCGCCTCGATATCATGCCATTCACCGGAGTGAAGGACAGCGGCTATGGAATAGAAGGCCCGCGCAACGCGATTCGCGAGATGACCGAAGAGCGCGTTGTAACCATGGCGTACTGACAGACGGCTGAATGAGTGCATTGCGATCCGGCATTGCTTCCTGAAGCGTGCCCCCTGAAGGGCCGTGATCCGTGGGATGCCGAAATGCGGATATTCCGCCGCCGTTCAGACTTCGGTGATCCGCGGTCAACGGTCCCGGGCGGTTACGGCTTCAGGGTGCCGGACCGGAGCCGGCCACAGTCGGTGTACTGAACCGGGAAAAGGCTGGAAAGGGGTGATGGAGGAACGGCGCAGCTATGTGTCTTCAGCTCGCATGACGGGCGCATATCCGCCCATCCGACCTCATCCGTTGATATTGAATGTGCCGCGGGGGAAGCCCGCTATGCCGTTCTATGACGTTTGGAGAGAAAATCAAACATAGGCAGAGGATTCCGGGAGTCGAGGAGGGGGTTCCTCTCGGGTTGACTCCCGGAATCCCCGTGCGGACGGGAGACGACAGGCTGCCCACGGCCGCGGGGCGGGTTTCAGCCGAGAACGGTGGACCTTTCGTCTCTCTTTCGTTCAGCAGGTTGCCCGGTACGAAATCATTCGTGCCAGCTTCCATGCGGGTTCTGCCCGTTTACTGAACCGAATCCCGAAGGATTATACGATGTCGGTCCCTGCTTTGCCTGCTGCTGAGACACGTCGGACATGGTTGAACATGCCAGCGGTAAAGGAGAGCAGTCCAATAAGCAACAGTACCCATTTCCAATTCTTACTCATGATTCTTCCTCCATTTAAAAATCGGCCTAGTGCAAATACCACCTTGTGACAAGTCGAAGCCCAAACGCGGGAACCGACCCTGTTGATCTGCTTTGTTTTGGCAAGCCTCCTCTTTTCTCCTTGGATGACGGAATAAGCAGTTCGCTTTGCGGCACGTGTGTCCGGTCCCTGTCCATACCTTTAAAAAAGCCCCGTGAAGAAATCATCAGCCCCGGACGCACGCCCTGGACCGTAGCTTTTTGATCTATCTGTCAGAGCACCTCTCGTGCCAAGGCAGACCCGGCTGGCCCTTTGATTCCAACCTATTGAAATAAGAGAATTTATTTGATATTCATCTGAAATCGTCACGGTCCGGAGGCTTGTGCCCTCGGCAACAAATGTCGAAGGCCCTCAGTTCATGTACGGTATAAGCATGTGATTACAATAAGTTGTGATTTCGACATTAATTTCGGTCCGAAAGGTCGCCGATCGACATAACTGTCGATACGGGATGAGAAGTGTGCGGGCTATTCCATCCAATACATCGAATTAACTGATCTTCACAAACACCATCGGTCTTGACTCCATGGCACGAACATTGCGACAATTCCATGTGATGAGCGTGGTCGGCCTGAATGGGGAGAACAATCGCGGCGCAGGGTGACCGGAGGGGCGAAACGAATTGATGATCGAAAGTACGGGGAAGCGATGATCGACCGGCTAAGATTTCTTTCACGAAAATCAGATGCACGGGATGGCGGTCCGTTTGTACAATTATGGGTGATCGCCCTGGTTTTCTCCCTGTTGTTCACTCTTTTCCTTTCCATCGCCATGATGGATGTAAGACGCCTGGAGGACATGGTGCTCAATCATCGTGTCAAGAAGGCGGAATACGTCGTGGAAGGAATTGAAAAGGCATCCGAAGACAGCCTCGATCACGTGATACGCATCGGCGACCATGCAATCCTGCCTTCGGGAGCGCTGGCCCCCGAGGCGGGCTTTGCCTCGCAGGAATCCATGGAAAGGTCGCTGATCGAACTGGCGGAGCATATCGGCTATGAGGAACAGGTACAGGGCTTTTCGCAGGGAAACCTTTTCAAGGTAGCGCAATCGGAAGGTCTGTCGGCAATCGCGGTACTGGATGAAAGGGGTGAGACGGTCGTCGGGACCGGTTCGCTTCCGGAGGCGTTGATGCCACGGATGCGGGAAGTGATAGACGGGCACAGGGAGGCCGCAAGCGACCTCCCTGAAGAAACGGGGAGACGCGATTCGTTCGGTTTCGTGGGCATCCGCCGCCATGGGGGGGGAGGGGCCGTGATCCTGGTCCTCGATTCCGAGGACCTCCGCCACTGGAGGCTGAAAGCGGCGGTGAAAGTCGCAGTGAAGGAGGTAAGATGGCTCAAGGGGGTCAACTACCTGGTATTTGAAGATCGCCAGGGGCGTCAATTGGCTGAAGTGGGCAAGATCCCTGCGGACATCGTCCGGGATCGTGAAAAGATCAGTCGGAACGTGAGGGGCCCCGAAAACGCCGCCGGGCGCCTGGTTACGGCAATTGACCCGCACGCCATCGAAATTTCCCTGCCATTTCAATTGCATGACGAAGATGTCGGGACCGCCCGCGTCGGGTTGTGGACAAACGCGGACCAGTTTGTCACCGAGGAACGCCACCATATCTTTCTCTGGACCGGCATGATTATCTTCATCGGTTTTGCCGTCATGTGGGTCCTGTATCGGACCCAGAACAAGCATATCGCCAAATTGCAGGCGATTCGCGAACGGCTGCACCGGGCCGAGAGGCATTCGTCGCTTGCCAGACTCGCCGCGGGAGTGGCCCATGAGATTCGAAATCCGCTCAACGCGATCAGCATGGCCGCTCAAAGGCTTCAAAGAGATTACGCCCCCCCGGAAGAGAGCGCCAACAGGCAGGAATTCGAGCGCATCACCTTTATCGTTCGTGATGAAATCAAACGCCTCAACGGGATCATTGAAGACTTCCTCAGTCTTTCACAAACCGACCGGATGGAACTGCTTCCCCATCCCGTGGTCGAACTGGTCGAGAGAGTTCTCTTCCTTGTCCGGGATGAGGCACAAGCCCGGGGGATTCGGATTGAAGGGCACTGGACGGAGCCCACGGCCGGAGTTCTAATGAACACCAGGAAGATGGAACAGGCACTTCTCAATGTCGTCCGAAACGCCATGGACTCCATTTCAGGAGAAGGTTCCATCGTTGTGAACGTCGACGGTTCCGGAAAGAATCGGGTGAGCATCAGGGTGGAAGACAGCGGGACCGGTATTGAACATGAAGAATTGGGCCGGATTTTTGATCCTTTTTATACGACGAAACAGAACGGGACCGGAATAGGTCTTTGCATCGCAAACGAAATCGTCGTCGCACACGGCGGAGAAATCCTGGTGCACAGCGAACCGGGAAGGGGAACGATCTTCAACATTCTTCTTCCGCGGGAACCGCTGTGACGGCAACACCCGGCCGGTGCGGAAAGGGAGACGAAAGGGGCCACCGTGAGCGAACTCGATATCCTGGTAGTTGAGGATCAGGCCTTTCAGAGGGAGATGCTGCGGGATTTTCTGATCACCGAGGGGCATCGGATCTCGGAGGCGGAGAACGGCGAGAAGGCCGTGAGTCTCCTCAGCGTCAGTTATTTCGACCTGATCCTGCTCGATATAAGAATGCCCGGGATGGACGGCCTCGAAGTCCTGAAGGAGGCGAAACGGCTGAGTCCCGGGACCGATGTCGTCATCATGACGGCCTACGGGACGATCGAAACGGCTGTCGCAGCCATGAAGATGGGGGCTCGGGATTACATCACGAAACCCATCGACCTGGATGAACTTTCCATCCTGATCACCCACATCGCGGATCACCGCAGGCTGGCAAAAGAAAACGAGGTCCTTCGGCAGCAGCTCGAGGCAAAGGGAGTCACCCCGGACAAGATCAAATACGAGAGCCGGAAAATGGCCGATCTGGTCAGCCTCGTGCTGACGATCGCCCCGAGCCACGCGACCGTTCTCATCCAGGGAGAAACGGGAACGGGCAAGGAACTCTTCGCAAGGCTGATCCACGATGCGAGCCCCAGGGCGGGGAGGCCGTTTATCGTGGTGAACTGTGCCGCCATTCCTGAAACGCTCATCGAAAGCGAACTCTTCGGACATGAAAAAGGTGCGTTTACGGGGGCCGTGCAGCGGAGGATCGGCTTGTTCGAACAAGCGGGTGAGGGGACGCTTTTCCTCGATGAGATCGGCGAATTGAGCCCTCACATGCAGGTGAAGCTGCTGCGCATCCTTCAGGAACGGGAATACAAAAGGGTTGGCGGCGAGAAACTTCTCAAGACGAACGTGCGGATCATCAGCGCCACTCACCGTGACCTTGAGGCCCGCATAAAGGAAGGGGCTTTCCGGGAGGACCTCTTCTACCGGATCAACGTTATAAGCATGAGGATCCCGCCGCTCAGGGAACGGCGCGAGGACATCCCCGTGCTCATCGACCACTTCGTCAAGCGCTTTTCACGGGAAAACCATAAGGCCATGTCCGGGGTGAGCCGGGATGCAGCGGACGCTCTCATGGAGTACGCATACCCGGGGAACGTACGCGAACTGGAAAACATCGTGGAGCGGGCGGTCGTCATTTCACGGGGGCCTGTTCTAACCTTGGAGGACCTGCCGTTCCAGGATGTCGCCTGCCCGGAACCGTCGGATTCGGAGGAAAGCGAGGGTGGCCTGCACGAGGCATTGAGCAGCCTGGAGCGTCACATGATCCTGGATGCCATGGACAAAGCCGGTTCCAATCAGACCCACGCCGCGAGACTGCTGGGCCTGAGCGAGAGGATGCTGCGGTACAAACTGAAGAAACACGGCCTCAAATGAGGCCGGCCGGTGAAGGCGGTGGCAGGAGGGTACTCGCGGTTTTGGTTCGAAGATTACTGCGCCTGCGGGAGGATGACGATCCTGGCCGCTTCGGCTTGAACCGGGTAAGACATGCCGGCTGTCCCCGTGGTGGTGATTTCGAGCCACCGGCCTGCTTTCAAACTGCCCCAGGTTGCCGGCCGCAGCCCCTTCTCTGTTTGTTCGAAGATTGCGGTATCCTTCTTCACCTGGAGGGAGAGTCTGCCGAAGCGGGGGGGGCCATCTTTGCCTTCTTCCAGGATGAGGGTGCCGATGAGGCCGGCTTTCCGCGACTGGCGATCCGCCGGGGTGGCTTTCGTGATCCGTGCTCTGACGGGTTCCTGTTCCTTGCTCATGGTTGTTTTTGTATCTTCGATTACCGGTTCCACTTCGTGGAACACCACATGATATTTAGGAAAAAGCCTCTGTTCGGTCTTTTGGAGAGCTTGCCTCTTTTGCTCGTCGCGGGTCTTGTCGAAAACCTGGTCCTTCACCTCATCGAAGGGAACGACCCCTTCAGGGACCCGATCCAGCAGTTTGAAGACGATGAGTCCGTCCTCGATGCGGAGTATCGGGCTGATCTCTCCTACTTTGAGCTGAAAAACGATGTCCTCTATGTCCGGGATCAGCCTTCCTCTTGAAAAATAATCCTGTTCTCCCTTGGCCGGGCCCTCCGAAAACGCTTCGGACAGCTTAACGAAGTCCTCCCCGTTTTCAGCTCTCGCCAGCAGTTCCCTCGCCTTTGCCTCTTTCTCCGCGGCTATCCCGGAAGACATGGAGGGAGCGGTTCGAATAAAAATGGAAGCCACCTTGATTCGTTCGGGCGCCTTGAATTCGTGGGGATGTGCCTTGTAATATCGACGGGCGTCTTCTTCCTTTACATCGATTCGGGAGAGAATCTGCCTTCTGGCATATTCTTCCGCCAGCAGCGCCCTGCTCATGGCCGCGATTCGGTCCTGGAATTGCGCGTCCTTGTCCAGTCCCAGGGATCGGGCTTCTTTTGAGAAGACATCGATCCTCACGAATTCCATGAGGAGATATTTCCTGCCTTCTTCCGTCTGGAGCATCTGTCGGTAAGCGGGAGGAAGGTTCTTTGCGTTTTCTTCGAGAGCACGTTCGGTGATCCGTTCATCTCCAATGACCGCCAGGACGGGGCTTTCCGCGCGTTGGGAACTCGGACCGGTTTGCGCGAACGCAGTTCCCCCCGTAAAAGCCATCATGAGGCTCAAAAGAACTGCAAAGCCCGCTCGATTCTTTTTCCCATGCATATTTCCGATCCTTCGCAAAAAGTGAAATGCATGAAAGCCGATGTCCGGCACCCTTCAAAACGGCTGCGATATTTCATGCCGGTTGAGGATGGATTCCCGTGGAGCATGGACCCCACTTTATGGGCGGCCAGGGAAACAACTCCTCGTCCCTGGCCATCGTACCGCGGAAGTCGATGTTTCCAGGCTTCCGATGCGAGTCGCGCTCAAGATGACACTTTCGAGTGGAAAAGCGGGATACGAAACCATCCCGCCCTTCCACATTCCATCACAAACCGAACTATGTGGAAAAAGCGTTACTTGGCGATCTGCGCCAGAATGACATTCCCTACCGTCGTATCAAAATAGGGCCCATAAATCTGGTAGGGCTCAGACGGCGTGATATACTTGTAGCTGTTTACGGAGTTTGCCCAGTAGCCGGTACCCCAGGCCATAATCCACGGACCGCCACTGCAGCCGGGGGTCTGGACGGTGCCGATGGCCTGAGGTTTGGGCGTATACGCCGTGGTATAGGTGTCGAGCTTGGCGAACGAGGCTTCGGTCTGTACCATCTTGGTGCCGTCAAAAGTCCAGGTATCGATGGGCTCGGCGGGATAGCCGAACATGTCCCAATGGATGATCCTGCCATAATTCCATGCGGCGCCCAGGTTGCCCACGATTTGGGAAAGTTTGTATCCGGAAGTGTTGAGTTTCATGACGGCAAATCCCACATCCCTGCCGAGGTTCTTGTGAGTGTGCCATGCAGTGAATGTTGTCAGAGACTTTGCTGTCCATGTTCCAAAAGGCCTGTATTCGGTTGTGCCCACTTTTTTGTAGGCGGGAACGAACACGAAGTTGGAAGACCATGTGCCGGAGCCGTTGGAAACACAATGACCCGCCGTCAGAACGGCGCTGCCGCCCAGGGAGGAGGCGCTGCAGGTATAATTACTGCCCGCCTGCGAAAAGAAAGCCTTGCCAATGGTCGTGTAAGGCCAGATCGTGCTGGTCGTGCCGTAGAACTGGCTGAATACGTAGTATGTGGTCTGAGGCGGTGGATAAGCATATCCCATCAGGTCGATCACTCCGTTGGTCGACTCCCGTTGGGATTCTGCGGACAGCAGGGAATCGGATTCGGCGTCGGAAAGCAGCAGCGATTGCGATGTCCCCGGCAGTGCGGCTTTCGTAGCTTGAGGCTCACCGGGGACGATCCCAGCGCTCTCGTCGACGACTGTTGGAAGTTGAGCCGGGGCCGTTGCCGTCGGCATCGGATAAGGTTTGGCGTTCGCAGTCCTCTGTGCTGTCCAGTATGCGCTCGCCATGGTTAGCGTTTTTTCGGGAATCACGCGGGTTACGGTCTGGTCATTGGCTGAGGCGATCAGGGACAAGCCGATGACGGCAATCGCGAGTGTCACGGCGAAACAAATCAGCTTTTTCATTTTGGTCCCTCCATCTTCAGGCGAGGCTTCCGGGTTGGGGGCAAATGGGAAAAAGCCATACGTTGCCCTCTGCTCCACGGTGTTCTCCGCCCAAAGGGGATAGAGTTCGTGAACGCCGGCTCCATGTTGAAAGGTGCTTTTTTATTAAACGCTTCCAACGAGTCGGAAACCGATTCCGACACAACCGGCCTTGCAGGCAACGATATCACCCTGCACAGCGCTGGAGGGGCCCGAACCATGGAATGATCTCCCGGAGATCTCATGGTGCGTTGCCCGCCGGCGAGGCGTTATCGTTCCCAATGACTCCACTAAGCTTAGATGTGCTTCAGAAAATGGAGATCCAAGAAAGGATCGGCGTGCGATTCAAGATGCGGTGCAGATACGCTGGGAAATCTCTCTGTTCGTGCTGCTGACGGCGATCTTTTCCTCCGTGCTCAGCGTTCCCGAACCTGATTCCGATTCTGAGTTCACAGGAAAAAGGATCTAGTAACTAATATTGGAAGAGTGGACGATTTTGTCAATGGGGTGTGCTCTGAATGGGGATCGTCCGACGTGTCAGACAACGAGGACATCCATTTGGATTGTGTTGTACTGCTGCGGGTTCGCTAATCAGAGTGGCAGCCAGTAGGCCGTCGGAATACCAAGGTTTTTTGTGTCTGGGTTAACGGCCAGATATGGGAAGATTCCATCCTGGCGGTAGGCTATCGCCAAATCCGACTGTTTCCCGAGTGAGAACCTGATCCCGTCTGAATTTGGTCCCGTTGAGCCTTTAACGTGAACCGAGCGTGAAGTGCTCGTCAGGATGTCGCTCTTTTCAAGACCCAGAGGAACGATGCTGCTGATGGCATCCGAAGAGATGACGGTCAGTTCCGTAGCATGGGTTCCCCGGCCCTTCCACTGGGCCTCGACCGTCGTCCCCGGCTCTGAGCCTTTCCCCAGAGTGAGGACGGTCCCCGCCGCCCGTGGTATGGGGCTTTGGGTATCGATCGTCATCAGGATGCTGCTCGAAACGATCCAGCCCGCCGGAGATAACGGTAAATTGGCTGCCCCGATGTGGAGTTGCCTGGGGTTGGCAATGCCGTTTTGTTCAACCGAGATCATTGCCCGTGACCCTGAAGGAAGCGAGAAATTGATGCCCTTACCGCTGTTTGACGGTACGGCGGAGAGCGTAAACGACGATGTGCCGAGTTCAAACTTGTCCGTGGCGGATATTCCGTAAGTGCTGACGCCCCTGATACGTCCGTCGGAGATCACATGGACGGTGAAGGCCGATTCACTCTCAGCGCCCGTGATCCGCATAAGATACGGACCATCGGCGCGATTTTTCCAGATATGAACCCCGGCGGGGTCTCCTTTGGCATAGGGGGGCCGGCCGATGACCGAAGGAGCTGAAGGTTCGACGACCCGCAGCAACTGGTTGGCGGGAACGTTTTCCAGCACCTGACATACGCCGCTTGGCCAGTATACCGTCAGATTGTCAACTTGGGTATGCTTGGCGAGGCCGAAGTGGAGCCGCTGGTAATTCTGAGCAAAACGATGCATTCCACCGCCTTGTTCCCTGAGTTGGGTAACGCCCACGGCCGTTGCCAGGACCCTGGCGCCGACACCATCACGGTTGGAAATCACACCCTCCAGATCGAGTTCAATCCAGTTGTTTCCTGACCCGGTGTTCAAAAAAAGCCGCGGAGGACAATTACTGAGCGGGCCTGCGCCTGAGGGAGTGATGAAAAGGTCCGGGTAGCCGTCGAGATTGAAGTCGGCCATGGCGATTCTTTGGCCGGAATCGAAGGCCCCGCCAGGATTGCAAAGAATAGCGTCCGCCGCTCCACCCGCATCGGCCACCTGGGTGAATCTTCCGCTGCCGTCGTTTTCGAGGAGGACGTTTGGAAGCCTGAGGGCGGGGCGTTCACACACGAGGAAAAGATCGACGTCCATGTCGTTGTCGAAATCGTTCGCAACAGCCGATCCGCATGGGGGAAGACCTTCAGGTAATAGTTCGGTCGTGCGATCGTAGTATTGTGTTCCTTTTGCCTGCATGTAGGCAGGTGAGATGGAGAACCGGGAGGGATCGAAGCCGACAGCGGTCAAATTCGATAAAGGGGTTGAGGATGTCACGTATACCCCGACCTTTTTCCGGCCCGGATTCGAATAGAGGAACTTCCACAGTTCGAGAGATTCGTCAAACCCGATATAAAGACCGTCGCTCGAGCCGGCATCGTGAGGTTTGGTACCGTTATTTGCCGTAGTGCGAGAAACACGGAACTTTATCCCCTCCGGATGAATCCCCAATCTCCCGATAAACACTTCCTCTGGAGTGATTTCTCCTCTGACAGATACGATGAGTTCATCCTCGGCCGTAAACGTAACTCCCTTTTCGTCGGAGTTCGACTCGAAGTGCATGAGAATTTGCAGTGGGTCGGGTTGCACGGCGTCGGATATCCTGGCTATTCTCCGCGTTTCGAAAATGTCCGGGCGTAGATCCCCGTTAAAGTCCATTATGGCCATGTCGACGACGAAGTCTTTCTTGCGAATGCGATTGGTCAAGTTGGCAAAAGGTCTTGCGGAGAGGTCATAGATTCTTTGAGGCGTATTCCCGCCGTGGACAATCAAATCTAATATTCCGTCACCGGAAACATCCGCTAATTCGGCAAAAAGTGAATTGCCGTCGAGTTCAAAACCCATCTCCCGGCTCTCATCCTCGAAGCGACCGGCCGATTGATGGAAAGCGGCGGAAGCGCCTTGTTTGTCGGGCCTCATCACATTGAGCTGAACGATGTCGAGATAACCGTCATTATCCCAATCAACCCACAGCGGGGCACGCCCCCTCGCAATTGGATAGTCAAAACCGAGTTCTTGCGCGGCATCTCTCAGGAGTCCGTTTTCATTGACAAACAGGTGGTTGGGGTTGCTGCCGGTCCCTTTTTCCGCACCGGTTACTTCAACGAGATCAGGACGACCGTCGTTGTTAAAATCCATCCACGCACATCCATGGGTATCGTCCGTCGGGGCTGCCGGATAGACTGTGGGCCCGACATCAGTGAACTTCAGGTTCCTCTTGTTCATATAGAGGTTGGGATAGTTTTTGCCCATGTGATTCCCGACCCAAAGATCGGGCCAGTTGTCTCCGTTGAAATCCACCCAGGCCACGCCAAAGCTCTCCCCGGATTGTTGATGGAGGCGCGTAATGCCCGCAGATTCCGCGATATCTCGAAAACTGATGGTGGCATTACCCTGGGATACGGGCAGAATAAAAACAATCACCAAAAACATCTTAATAATTCTCTGCAGTGATTTCAGACCTTCCACGTCGTAAGCTCCCATTGTCTTCGCCCCCTCTCACGGGTTCGATCGCTCCTGCGGGCTTCCATAGAATGCGGGTGGTCGCTGAAACGAGTCCGTGCCTCCTGAGTGTCAGGAACAAAGCGGCAATCCGGAGGAGGCTGCCCGGTTTTGCCGGGCAAGTGAATACCGGCATGGTTCAATTTTGAAGACCGGAGTTATACGGTTCTCGTTAACAATGCATTCCGGAACGACTGAGCCATATCGATTTCGAATACTCACAGGCTTTGTTTCGTGAAGTTGCAGAGAACTGTCAGAGGCCTGGAACCCATCCGACAAGCAATTTCCAACAACCTCACACAAATGACAAGAGCATTCCATACGAGCAGCGGAAACTCCATGATTTTAAGACCAACCTGACCATCCGGCCGCTGCCTCAGCTTCAGTTGTGGGCCGAACCGGATGCTACCCGTGGCGCCGTTACGAGCCCGCACCGGGCTTCAGCCATACTGCCCAAGCCCTTGGGCCTTTCATCCAGGGGGGATAAAGATTAACTATATTCTTAACATACGCCTCAGCACATCCGCTCGCAAGTTTTTTTATAAACCGTTACTTTCGACTCTGCATGCCTCCGAAATAATAATTGAAGGCATAAACGCGCCGGTCTTCCGGTTGCATCCCTCCAAAGGAGATCCGAGATGTTTTTCCTCTGTCGTCGTTTGAGGCATCGGTTCCATGGACAGGTGCGTTCCCCGGTCCGGGCAAAATCGCTTTTCAGTTGACAACCCTGCGCTTTCAACATTCCGAGAAGCCTTTTATGGCGACATCCGAGCCCGTTTGGAGCAGCTTCGACACCACGGCCCCATTCAGTCCGATCTTTTTCCCTCGAGTTGGTGTACAATCGCTCCCGGTGGTAGTTTCTTCCTTTTCCGGACAAAGAGCTTTTTCCCAAAGGCGATTCTACCCTTGAAGGGGCACTGCCGTACCCCGGGCAAAAAAAATCATTGTGCGTTGTCCAAATTACATTATCCGGCGCAAGATGGCGCCCGTCCGCTGTTCCGGCGGACGAAGTCAAGGGGAGGGGTACAACCATGGGTTATCGCGTAGAGAAGGACTTCCTGGGCGAAAAGAAGATACCTGACAGTGCGTATTATGGGGTTCAGACGCTACGGGGAAAAGAGAACTTTCACATCACGGGCATTCCGATGTCCGCGGAGCCGGCATTCGTCAAGGCCTTCGGCTATGCCAAGAAGGCGGCCGCGCTGGCGAACCGGGACCTCGGTGTACTCGACGTCAAAGTGGCCGATGCGATCATTTGGGCATGCGACCGCCTGATTGCCGGCGAGATGCGTAATCAGTTCATCACCGATTTCATCCAGGGCGGTGCCGGCACCTCGACCAACATGAACGTGAACGAAGTGATCGCCAACCTTGCACTCGAGCATCTCGGCCACCAAAAGGGCGAGTACCAGTATGTGAATCCGAACGATCACGTCAATTTCGGGCAATCGACCAACGACATGTACCCGACGGCGTTCCGGCTGGCCCTGGTCATGCGTTTGTCGAATTACATGGATGCGTTGCGCCGGCTGCAGGACACGTTCTTCGCCAAAGCCGTGGAATTTGAGAAGGTGCTGAAGATGGGCCGCACGCACCTGCAGGATGCCGTACCGATGTCCCTCGGGCAGGAGTTTCATGGCTGGGGAACGACTATCGGCGAGGAGGTGCAGCGGATCGGTGAGGTGTGCCAACTGCTGCAGGAGGTCAATCTGGGCGCCACCGCGATCGGCACGTCACTTACGGCGGCACCCGGCTACTCCGAACTCGCCACCCGGTACCTGTCCGATCTGACCGGCATCAAGTTTCTGCTGGCGGGGGACTTGGTCGAGGCGACATCCGACACCGGTGCCTACGTACAGCTCTCGGGGGCACTCAAGCGGACCTCTTCCAAGTTGACGAAGATCTGCAACGACATCCGCTTGCTGGCATCAGGGCCGCGCTGTGGCCTGAACGAGATCAACCTTCCGCAGATGCAGCCCGGGTCCTCGATCATGCCGGGCAAGGTGAACCCTGTCATTCCCGAGGTGGTCAACCAGACCGGGTTCCTCGTGATCGGCCTCGACCTGACCGTGACACTCGCCGCATCGGCGGGGCAGTTTCAACTGAACGTCATGGAGCCGGTTATCACTTTCGCCCTGTTCACTTCCATCTTCACGATGGAGAACGCGGTCAACAGCCTGTGCGTCAACTGCATCCGGGGTATTACGGCTAACGCAGAGCACACGCGCGAAATGGTGCTGAACTCGCTCGGCACCATTACAGTGCTGAAGCCGCACTTCGGCTACAAGCAGTGTGCCGAAATCGCACGCGAGGGCTACGAGACCGGCAAGTCACTGCATGACATCGTGGTCGAGGATCGCAAGTTGCTGACACAGGAGAAGTGGGACGAGATTTTTTCGTTCGAGAACCTGATCAGTCCGAAGTTCGAGCGATAGCGGTTCTAACGCATTGATCCGCCCGGAATAAGAGAGAGGCGACTTCAACCGTTCCGCAACCGGAGCCAACCGTGGCTCGTCGGAGGCGGTCGCTGGCTCGATTGGCTGGTCGCCGGGCGGAGCGGGAAAAGTCTGTGTGCGACGATCATTCTCGTTTGCGGCATTTGATTTACGCAACGGATCGGGAAGGCGATGGGGGAACATTCCCCCCTCGCTTTGTCCCGGGGTAGGGGTATACCCGCATTTCGGGAGCGCGGGTTTCCCGGAAGCGTGCTGATGAAGATCGGGTGAAATAAAAGGAGCTTATAAGTGCATTTGAGAGTCGCGGTGGGGGCGGGACCGATGTTGATGTCCGCTTCCGCTTTTTTGTTTGCCATTATGGATTGTCTGATCAAGTATCTGGGTCCCACGTTCCGGGTTTGGGACATTGCTTTCTACCGTTTCGGCTGCGGACTGGGCATCCTGATCCTGATTTTCGGGCTGCATCACAACCCCTTTCGTAGCGGCAATCCAAAGATGCTGATATACCGGGGCGTTGCCGGGTCCATGGCTTTCTTTTCTCTGGTTGTGGCCCTTCGGATGATTCCCATATCGACGGCCATGGTTTTGTTTTATTCCTACCCCGCTTTTGCTGCCTTGTTTTCGGCTGTGCTGTTCAAGGAAAAGATTACCCGGAATGTGGTCTGGATCGTGATTGCCCTGTGCGGTATAGGGATCTTTTTCGACTTCCATATGGAGGGGAATATCCTCGGACAAGTCATCAGCGTAGTGGGAGCGGCCTTTTCAGGCCTTGCCCTCGCCACCCTCAAGAAGGCCAGGGAAACCAACGATTCGGTTGTCATTTACCTGTATTTTTGCTTGGCGGGCACGCTTATGACCGCCGTTCCCTTCGCGTCCGGCCCCCATTTTCCTGGTTCTCCGAACGAATGGGTCGTGGTGTTGGGGATAATAGCCACATCCCTGGTGGCTCAGCTGTTGATGAACGAAGGTTTTCGTTACTGCAGCAGCTTCGAGGGGGGCATCCTCATGAGCAGCGAATTGATCTTTGTCGCCCTCTGGGGGCTGATCTTTCTCGGAGAAACAACCACATGGCGCTTCTGGGCGGGCGGCAGCATGATCCTGGCAAGCATGTTCGGTCTCACCCGCCAGACGGTCCATGCGGCAAACCGGCACAAGATTTCGATGCTGCCCGATAAAAACCACGCGGCCAAGGAACTTCATGAAACGCCACCGGGTGTAACAGCCCGTTGAAAACGCGCAAGGAGCCGATCGTCCCGTCCCGGAGGGCGAGGATTTCCGGTATGCTCCTGTGGACTGAAAACCCGGATCGATGACACTTGGAGGTCGCGGAAAAAGCAGCGGCATTCGACAAATGCCGTAATCTTTTGACTCAACTGGTGTGGGGCTTTGTCGCCAACGGTTCCCCCGGGCCGAATTCCGCGGGACCAGGGGTGGAATCAGGCTCCACGACCTGCTCGATCATGAAGGGTCCATCCCCGGTTTCGTGCAGGTGACCGATGCCGGAACTCAAGACCCGGCCACGGCAAAACCGCTCAATCCTGCGCCCGCATCCGTCACGGTATTTGACAGGGCTTCCCTCAATCTTGCCCGGTTCCGGCGACTGCACGAAAAAAAGATATGCTTCATCACCTGCATGAAACGGCAAATCGGATATAAAGTCCGAGGCTGCGGCGCTATGAACTACCCAAAAGGCCTCACTTCAGATCGGGAAATCCTTTTGAACGGTACAAAGAGCAGGGGGTGGCCCATCAAAACATTACCTCTTCCTTACAGACATCGGGCACTCGGCTGCCAGGGCGTTTTCAGGCATCTACCGGAGGCGTTGACCGTTCGAGCTTTCCTTCAAGTTGATCAAAATGAACCCTTCCAATCGGAGGAATCTCCGGAAGTTGTTTAATCATGCTCCAAGAGTGCAAAGCATGAAGGTTGCAGTCATATATCCATCAATCTTTGCTATTTATAACCTTAGAACCATTTTTAGCGACAGGTGGGGTTTCACGCAATGCGATTGACACTCTCTATTACTATGCTTAATTTTATTCCTTCACTATCCATAAGGAGGTTCATCTATGAGTATGCTTTTTTCCCGATTCCGTCTGCGGGAAATGGAATTCAGGAATCGAGTATTCGTATCTCCGATGTGCCAGTATTCCAGTCAGGACGGGATGCCCAATGATTGGCATCTGGTTCACCTTGGAAGCCGGGCTGTTGGAGGAGCTTCCCTTGTTATGGCTGAGGCTACGGCCGTTTCCCCCGAGGGACGAATCTCGCCATGGGATTCGGGTCTGTGGTCTTCTGACCACGGGAAGGCATTCAGTCGTATAACGGCTTTCATAAAAAGCCAGGGGGCGGTTCCGGGCATTCAGCTGGCGCATGCCGGGCGCAAAGCATCGACGGATGTTCCTTGGCGGGGAGAGCGCCCGTTGAACGAGGGCGCAAGCGAATGGCAACCAGTGGATGAAAGGTCAGGGGGATGGCGGCCGATAGCTCCCAGCCCGGTTCCTTTCGGCGAGCATTCCCCTGTTCCGCGAGAGCTTTGCAGCAAGGACATCGGAGATATACTGGCACGGTTTCAGGACGCTGCACGGTTTAGCCACGACGCAGGGTTCGAGGTACTCGAAATCCATATGGCCCACGGTTATCTGTTGCACGAGTTTCTCTCTCCGCTATCGAACAGACGTACCGACGAATTTGGCGGGACTTTCGAGAATCGTATCCGTTTTCCCCTGAGGGTGGCCGAAGCCCTGCGCGCAGTCTGGCCTTCCCGTTTGCCTGTCTTTGTGCGAATCTCCTGCACCGATTGGGTCGAAGGCGGATGGGATTTTACCCAGTCCATCGAATTCTGCCGAAGGCTGAAGGAAGTTGGCATTGATCTGATCGATTGTTCGAGTGGCGGCCTGGTTCCCTATGCGAAAATTCCGGTTCGCCCAGGATTCCAGGTCCCCTTTGCGGCTGCCATTCGAAAAGAAGTCGATATGCCGACAGGCGCCGTCGGCCTCATCACGGAACCGGTGCAGGCGGAACAAATTGTGGCCACGGGGCAGGCCGATGTCGTGCTGCTGGCAAGGGAGATGCTGCGCCAGCCGTACTGGCCTCTCCACGCGGCACATGCCCTGGGTGCCGATTGGGTCTGGCCAAACCAGTACCAACGCGCCAGGCCCCGTTAGCTCCATACGGTTCTTATACTGATTCATGTTCAGGATGATAATCCTGGCATCCCTGAACAGAGGGCGCGAATTGTATTGCTGAGCTTCTTCCGCGACCGTGGCCGAACCTTTGTGAATGCCCGGCTCAGTATAAGGTGCCGTCAGGGGTGCGCCTGCACGGGGTTGCCATTGCCATCGACGGTCGCCAGCATCGCATCCGTCCAACCGCCGCCAAGCGCTTTAACGAGGCCTACATTGGCCGTCATCCGGCTCTCCATGATTTGTAAAGCCGCCTGCTCGTTCGACAGCGCGGTTGCCTGGGCGGTCACCACGGCCGTGTAGATGGCCGTGCCCGCTTTGTACTCGTTGAGCGTAATCCGCGCGGCGTCCCGTGCCAGGGCGACGGCACCGGCCTGCGTTTCCGCCTGTTCGGCCAGGATGCGCAGGTCCGACAGGTTGTCCTCCACATCCTGGAAAGCCGATAGAACGGTCCCGCGGTAGTTGGCCACGGCCTCTTCATAGCCTGCGCGCGCCGCCTGGACCGCCGCCCCGCGTTTCCCCGCATCGAACAAGGTCTCCGAGCCGCTCACAGCCAGTGACCATATCTTTTTGGAGAGCTGAAACAGAGCGCCGTTCGCGGTTGAAAAACCCAGGTCGGCCGACAGGGTGATGCTCGGGTAATATGCCGCGGTCTCGACGCCGATCAGCGCATTCTGCTGCTGCATCGTCCGCTCAGCCTGGGCGATATCCGGGCGGCGCTGCAGGAGTGTGGACGGCACCCGGACAGGAACGTCGGGTACGGTGGTCGTGAGCAGCCCCGGCGGAATCGAGAGTTCCGCCGGCGGCTCACCGATCAGGATGGCGATGGCATGCTCGTATTTCGCCCGCGCGACTCCAGCGGCGATGAGACTCGCCTGGGTCGTCTTCAGCGTGGTTTCGGCGGTGATGATATCGGAGAGGGCCGCCACCCCGCTCGCATATTGATTCCGCGTGATGGCGAGCGAGCGTTTGTAGGCCTCGACGGTCTCGGTTAAAAGCATTACCAGCGAATCCTGGTAGCGAAGCTCGAAATAGTAGGTTGCCAGTTCCGCTTGCGCCGAAAGTCGAACGGAAGCCAGTTCCGCCGCGCTCGCTTCCGCCCCTGCCGTATCGCTCTCAACCTGCCGCCGCACCTTGCCCCAAAGATCGATATCCCAACTGGCGCTGAGCTCCGCCGTCTTTGCCGTGGTGGTTTTATCGCTCTCCCGTTTTCTCTCGGCCGAAGCTTCCGCCGCCAACGTGGGGAAGTAGTCTGCGCGCGCTTCCGCCACGGTCGCGCGGGCTTTCCGAAAAGCGGCCTCATAGGCACGAAGATTCTGGTTGCCGATATCGATCCTGCGCTCCAGTTCATCAAGTAGCGGATCGTTGTAGATGCTCCACCATGCACCACGATCAATGTCGTCGGATGGTCGGGCAGGTGTCCAGCCCTGCAGTTCCTTGTAGACCGCCGGGGTGGGCGCGGGTGGCCGTACATAGTCCGGCCCGGCCACGCATCCGCTGAGCAAAACCACCAGCAGTAAAGTGCAAAAACGCGTCATCATAGTGCTGCTCCCTGCGGTGCCGAAACACGGGACCTGCGCGAATGAAATCGATCGAGAAGCACATAAATCACCGGCGTAGTGTAAAGCGTCAGCACCTGGCTGACGATGAGGCCGCCGATGATCGCAATGCCGAGAGGCCGGCGCAATTCTCCCCCTTCGCCGCTGTCGAGCAGCAGCGGGACCGCGCCCAGAATGGCGGAAAACGTCGTCATCATGATCGGTCGGAAGCGCAGGCGGCATGCCTTCAAAATTCCCTCTTCAGACGAAAGCCCTTCGGATCGTGTGGCAGTCAGGGCGAAATCGATCATCATAATGGCGTTCTTCTTGACGATGCCGATCAGCAGGATCACGCCGATCATGGCGATGATGCTGAATTCGGTGTTGGAGATCAGCAGTGCCAGCACGGCGCCGACCCCTGCCGAAGGCAATGTCGAGAGGATGGTCAGCGGATGGATCCAGCTTTCGTAAAGAATGCCCAGCACGGTGTACACGGCGATGAGCGCCGCGACGATCAGGACCGCCTGGCTGCGGAGTGCGGACTGGAAAGACGCCGCGGTACCGGCGAAGCCGCCATGCACGGCTGGCGGCATCCTGATGGCCTGTTCGGCTTGGGCGATGCCGGCCACTGCCTGGTCCAGAGAAACACCGGTCGCCAGGTTGAAGGAAATGGTCGTGGCGGCGAAACCGTCCTGGTGGTTGACCTGCACCGGCGCGGTGGTTTCCGCAATACGGGCGAAGGCCCCCAGCGGGACCATCGCCTCCGACGATGTCGAGACGGCGCTGCCGCTGGAAACACCGGACGCACTGATGGCGATCGAGTTCGTCGATTGGTTCCTCGACGCGTCCGAGTCGGAAGACGTGGTTGAACCGCCGGACGTCGCGGTGCCACCGGCGAAGTTGGTGCTGGACGATCCGCTGGGACTGGCACCGGAGGTGCTGAGATAGATCTTCCTGATGCTCTCGGGATTTTCCAGATCGCGGGGATCGATCCCCATGACGACGTGATATTGGTTGATGTCCTTGTAGATTGTCGAAACCTGGCGTTCTCCGAATGCGTCATAGAGCGTCGCGTCGATGACATCCGGAGTCAGGCCGAAGCGCGCCGCGGACGGTCGATCGATTACCACCCGGCTTTGCATCCCGCCAACCTCCTGGTCCGTCTGAACGTCGTTGAAAATGGAGTTGCGTTTCATTTCCTGCATGAGCTTCGGGGCCCATTCGTAGAGTTCATCGATGCTGTCGGACTGCAGGGTGTACTGATACTGCGCAAAGGCCATGCGCCCGCCTATGAACAGATCCTGCATGGGGAACATCATCAATCGCGCGCCGGGGATACCGGCAAGCTTCGGCCGCAGACGGTCCATCACTTGCTGGATACCGGTCCGCTCGGACCTCGGCTTCAGAGTCACGAAGACGTTGGCGGAATTGGTGCTGCCGCGGCCGCCGGTGAAACCGACGGCGGATGCCACCGCAGGGTCCTGCTGGAGAATGTTTTGCGCCTCACCCAGCTTGGTGCGCATCGATTGGAAGGAAATCCCCTGATCGGCACGGATTCCACCCATCAGCAGGCCGGTATCCTGTTGAGGAAAAAGTCCTTTCGGCACGATGATGAAGAGCACGACATTGAGCGCCACGGTCACCACCAGGGACAGGGTCACCAGGAGCTTGTGGCGCATGGCATGAGCCAGCGAACGGACGTAGAAATCTTGCGTGGCGTCGAAGACCCGTTCCATGAACCTCGAAAGACGTCCCGGACGTTTTTCGACTTCAGGCCGCAGTACGTGCGCGCAGAGAGATGCGCTGGTGGTCAGCGAAACGACGAGGGAAATGGCGATGGCGAGGGATATGACGGCCGCGAATTCGCGAAAGAGACGGCCGACCATCCCGCCCATCAGCAGTATGGGCAGGAACACCGCGATCAGGGAAGCACTCATGGAAATGACGGTGAAGGAGACCTCGGACGCACCCTGCAGGGCCGCGGCCATGCGGCCCTTGCCGCTTTCGATCAACCGCGTGACGTTTTCCAGCACGACGATGGCGTCGTCGACCACGAAACCGGTGGAGACGATAAGCGCCATCAAGGACAGGTTATTGAGGCTGTAGTCGAATAGGTACATCGCCGCGAATGTCCCGATGATCGAGACCGGAAGCGCAACGCTGGGCACCAGGGTTGCGCGCAGATTGCGCAGGAAGACGAACACCACCAGGATCACCAGGAAGACCGACAGGACGAGCGTCCTTTCAGTATCGGCGAGAGACGCGCGGATGGTCTTGCTCCGGTCCCCCGCGATGGTTAGGGAAACATCGCCCGGGAGTCCCGCCTTCAGTTGTTTTAAAAGCGTCTTGGCACGGTCCACGGTTTCGATGATGTTGGCGTTCGGCTGTTTGAAGAGCATCATCGAGACGGCCGGTTCGGCGTTGACATAACCCTGGTTCCTGAGACTCTCCACCGAATCGGTGACATTGGCCACGTCGCTCAGTTGAATTACCCGGTTGTTGCGGTAGGCGACGACGAGCCCGTTGTAATCGCCTGCCTTGTGGACCTGGTCATTGGCGTAAAGCTGCCAGCGTTGCGCACCCTGTTCGATAACGCCTTTCGGGCTGTTGGCATTGGCCCCCGAGAGCGCGGCGCGAACATCCTCCAGTGAAATTCCGTACTTGAAGAGGGCATCGGCGTTGACATCGACCCTGACCGCCGGAAGCGAGCTGCCCGCAATCTGGACGTTCCCCACTCCTGCGAGCTGCGACAGGCGCTGGGCGATCATGCTATTGGCCATGTCATAAAGCTGACCCTGGCTGAAGGTTTTCGATGACAGCGCAATGATGAGGATCGGCGCATCCGCCGGGTTGAACTTATTGTACGTCGGGTTGCTTTTGAGACTGCTCGGCAGGTCGACCCGCGAAGCGTTGATCGCCGCTTCCACATCCCTCGCCGCCCCATCGATATTACGTTCCAAGCCGAACTGCAGGATGATGTCCGTGTTGTTCGAGCCGCTCTGCGAGGTCATGGAGTCAAGACCGGCGATCTGGCCGAGATGCCGTTCGAGCGGTGCCGCGACCGTCGCGGCCATCGTTTCCGGACTTCCTCCGGCCATTTGTGCCTCCACGCGTATCGTCGGGAAATCGATACGCGGCAGCGGGGCTACCTGCAAATGCCAGAAACCGGCAGCTCCCGCAAGCAGGATGCCGATGGTCAGCAGCGTGGTCGCCACCGGACGGCGAATGAAAACGCCGGTTATCGTCATGCGATTTCATCCTTGGTGGTGAGCGGCCCCGAGATGTTCCCCCGAAAGCGCCTCCCCACCGCATCGAAGGCCAGGTAGATCACCGGAGTCGTAAACAGGGTCAGCAACTGGCTGACCAGGAGCCCCCCGATGATAACCAGACCCAGGGGCTGCCGCAGTTCGGATCCGATGCCGGTGCCCAGCATCAGCGGCACCGCAGAGAACAGGGCCGCCAGCGTCGTCATCATGATCGGCCGGAAGCGCAGCAGGCAGGCCTGCCGGATCGCCTCCATCGGCGGCTTTCCATCCTGCCGCTCGGCTGCCAGTGCGAAATCGATCATCATGATCGCGTTTTTCTTCACCAGGCCGATGAGCAACACGATGCCGATGACGGCGATGATGTCGAGGTTCATGTCGGCGAGGCGCAGTCCCAGTAAAGCGCCGACCGTGGCGGAAGGGAGCGTGGAAAGGATCGTCACGGGGTGAATGAAGCTTTCGTAGAGTACTCCGAGAACAATGTACATGGTGACAACGGCGGCGAGTACCAGGGCCAGTTCATTGGACAGCGACGACCGGTAGGCCGCGGCGGTCCCCTGATAGCTGAACTGAATGCTTTCCGGCGCATGGAGCTCTGCGCACACCTTGTCGATGGCCGCCACACCGGTGCTGAGAGCGGTGCCCTGTGCCAGGTTGAAAGAAACCGTCGCCGCCGGAGCCTGTGCGAGATGAGTCAGCACGACCGGCACCTTCCGTTCCTCGATGCGTACGATGGCGGAAAGCGGCACCTGGCCGGAACTTGCGGTGGAAGATGGAAGATAGATCGAATCGAGAGCGGTCCGGTCACGGTTTACCGTGGAAGACGATTCCATGATCACGCGATATTGGTTCGACTGGGTGAAGATGGTCGAAACGATACGCTGTCCGAAGGCATCGTAGAGCGCGTTGTCGACGGTCGCGGGGGTAATGCCGAAGCGCCCGGCCGTCTGACGATCGATGGTCAGATACAGAGCCTGGCCGTCGGCCTGCTGGTCGCTGCTGACATCGCTGAGTTGAGGAATGGCCCGCAACCGCTCTACCAGGGAGGGCACCCAACGATCCAGCAGCGTCCGGTCGGTGGCCTGTACCATCAGTTGGTAGCGGGCGGCGCTGACCGTGGTGTCGATGGTAAGGTCCTGCACCGGCTGCAGGGTCAGGTGAATCCCAGGGACGGCGGATGCCGCGCGTTGCAGGCGCGCTATGGTGCCGGACAGAGAGCCCCGTTCCCCCTTGGAGCGCAGGTTGACCACGAACCGGCCATTGGCGAGGGTGGTATTGGTCCCATCGACTCCGAGAAAGGATGCCAGGCTGACGACATCCTTGTCGGCGAGCAGAACATTGGCAAGCTTCTGCTGACGTTCGGCCATCGCGGCACGCGATATGCTGGCCGGCGCCTCGGTGATGCCCTGGAGAATGCCGACATCCTGAGTCGGAAAGAAGCCGGTGGGAGCGGTGACGACAAGGTACACGGTAAGTGCGAAGGTCCCGACGGCCACCATGAGCATTGGCAGGCGGTGCGCCAGGACGCGGTCCAGAAGGCGGGCGTACAACCCTATGCTTCCGGTGATTACGGTCTCCAGCGCCCGGCCGAGAGGCCCGACGCGCCTTTGCTCCCGCGGTTGCAGCAACCGGGCGCACATCATCGGCACCAGCGTCAGTGCCACGAAGGCCGAGATCACGATGGTGGCCGCCAGCGTAATGGCAAACTCGTGGAACAGGCGGCCGACCACGTCGGCCATGAACAGGAGCGGAATCAGTACCGCGATCAGCGACACTGTCAACGAAACGATGGTGAACACGATCTCGCCGGAGCCGCGCAGCGCGGCCTGAAGGGGGGGCATGCCCTTCTCCACGTAACGCTCGATGTTTTCGATCACCACGATGGCGTCGTCGACCACGAAACCGGCAGCGATGGTGAGCGCCATCAGGGAGAGATTGTCCAGGCTGAACCCCCAGAGATACATCGCCGCCAGGGCGCCGACCAGGGAGAGCGGCACGGACAGGCTGGGTATCAGCGTGGCTCGCAGATCCCCGAGGAAAAGGAGGAGCACGAGGATCACCAGTCCCACGGCCAGCGCCAGTTCTATCTGCACATCGCGGACAGATGCGCGGATGGTGGTGGTGCGGTCGGTGAGCGGCGTAATAGTGACGGATTTTGGCAGTGAGGTCTGCAAGCTCGGCAATAACGCCTTGATCGCGTCGACCACCTGGATGACGTTGGCACCCGGCTGCCTCTGCACATTCAAAAGGATTGCCGGCGTCCGGTTCATCCAGGCGCCAAGCTGACTGTCCTCCGGCCCTTCGACGGCATCCGCCACGTCGGACAGGAGCACGGGCCGCCCGTTCTTGTAAGCGATGACCGATGCCATGTACTCATCCGCGCTATGGAGCTGGTCATTGGCATCGATCGTCCAGGAGCGATGCGGGCCGTCCAACGATCCCTTGGCGGTATTGACATTGAGGTTACCGATCTGCGTGCGCAGATCGTCGATCGCCATGCCGTAAGCGGAGAGCTTGCGGGGATCGAAACGCACACGAATCGCGGGGCGGTTGCCGCCTGCGATGGTGACCAAACCGACCCCGGCGATCTGGGAGATTTTCTGGCCGAGACGCGTTTCGGCGATACGGTGCAGTTCGGTCAGCGGCATCGTGTTCGAGGTCAATGCCAAACTCAGAATCGCCGTATCGGCCGGATTCACCTTGGCGTAGACGGGCGGCGCAGGAAGATCGCTCGGCAGCAGGTTGTCGGCGGCATTGATCGCGGCCTGCACCTCCTGTGCGGCGGTGTCGAGCCCGAGGGAGAGGTCGAACTGCAGTGCGATGACCGAAGCGCCCGCAGAGCTGTGTGATGACATCTGGTGCAGATTTGCCATCTGTCCGAACTGCTTTTCGAGCGGTGCCGTGACGGCCGAACGCATAACATCCGGGCTGGCGCCGGGGTAAAAGGTCTGCACCTGGATCGTCGGATAATCGACTGTCGGCAGCGCCGACAGCGGCAGGTAGAAATAAGCGACGATGCCGAGCAGCATCAGTGCCGACATGAGCAGCGTGGTGGCGACGGGCCGTTCGATGAAAATCCGTGAGGGGTTCATGGTGCCTGGGATCCCGTTGCAGCTATCGATACGGTCGCACCGTCCTGCAACCGGTTCGCGCCATCGGTCACCACCCGCTCGCCCACCTTCAAACCTTCGGTTACGGCGACGCGTTCGGTATCCGCAATGCCCGTTTGAATCCTGCGCATATGCACCCTGTTGTCGTCGTCCACCACATAGACCATTTTGCCGTCTGCAGCGGTCTGCACAGCCGCCAGGGGCACGGTGATCGCATCGCGAACCGTATCGAGCAGCAGCCGTGCGTTGACGAACTGATTGGGGAACAATGCATCGTCCGTATTGGGAAAAATCGCCCGCAGTTTCAGTGTGCCGGTGCTGGTGTCGAGCTGGCTGTCGATGGCAGACAGTTTGCCTTCGGCGATCCCGGTGGTGTTGGAGCGGTCGTACACGGCAACGGGAAGTGCGGCGGTTTGGCGCAGCCGGGCCCGCAGTTGCGGCACGCAATCCTCCGGCAGCACAAAAACGACCGATATGGGCGCGACCTCGGTGACGACCGTGATCCCGGTGGAATCGGACGGCTGAACGTAATTGCCGACATCCACCTGTCGCAACCCGGCCCGGCCGTCGACGGGCGCGGTAATGCGGCAATAAACCAGGTTCAGCTTCTGAGCTTCCACCTGCCCGCGATCGGTGCGAACCGCCCCTTCATACTGGCGCACGGTGGCGGCCTGGGTATCGACGGTCTGCCCGGAAATGGAATCCTGCTTGATGAGGGTCTGGTAGCGTTTGAGGTCGAGGCGGGCATTGTCGAGAAGCGCCTGATCCTTGGCCAGCGCGCCTTCGTACTGCTCAAGCAGGACCTGGTAGGGACGCGGGTCCACCTGGGCGAGCAGGTCCCCCTTGCGGACGAACTGCCCCTCGGTGAAGCCGACCTGGGTCAGGTAGCCGCTGATCTGGGACTTGACCGTCACCGTCGCGAGTGGCGTAACGGTACCGAGACCGGAAAGGACGATCTTGATGTCATGCAGTTCCGCGGCGGCGATCGCGACGCTCTCGGTGCCGCCCATGCCCGGCGGCCCCCCGAAACCTATTTGAGCCGCCGGGCGGCGCATCTCGAGGACCAAGGCACCGGCTGCCACCACCAGTAGAACGGCCCCGACGGCGATCACGTGCCGAAAGCGTCGATGTCCTGAGGGATGCGTCGTGTCGGATTGCGAATTCGAATTCATATTTTCATTCATAGCCATACCCAACATATTCCAACAATGTCGTGAAAGCGGCTGCTGCCGTGACACGCCAACACACCGGTTCTTGGTTGCTGGTTACTACTTCAAGAACGCCATGGATTCAAGCCGCGAGGGCGAAAATGTCAATTTTGACAAAATCCGCCGTCTCCGGTTTTCTCACCCAACCGGGGCTGGCGTCTACGGCATTGTTTGTGCCATTATCATCTCAACGCGGGATATGCACGCCCACGCCGGAAGGATGGATGGCCGGAGTTTTGAATCCTGGGATGCGATTTCGATGCAAAGTTGTGTACACCGCGTATGCGGCGAAGCACTGTGGCCATACAGGTTCGATCGACGCAAAGCCGAGTGTACACCGCGTATGCGGCGAAGCACTGCCGGGCCCGTGCGCGCGCCTGCCTGAAACGGGGTGCCCGCTGAGAGGCGACCGCCGATGGCGCGATCGGATCTGCGAATGGATTTCCCTGCGTCTTCCTCAACCGGACGAGGAGCGCTTTCCGGGACGCTCAGCTTTACCGGGCGGAAGATTTGAGCTATACGTTGCGGGAGTTCCGCAAGAACCTTCCCGGAATGAAAAAATCCGGCTGGGACCCGTGCGGTCCCTGTCACCGCAGCATCATGCCGGTATCCGAATGCAGCAACAGGGCAAGAGACAATGAAGGCAGACGAAACCTCAACGCCGAACCGGACGGCGCATATCCTGATCGTCGAGGACGATCCGGGCATCAATGCACTGATCGCACGTTTTCTGCGGCAATCGGGTTATAACGTTGAAGGTGTGAGGAACGGCCGGGAGATGGACGCCGCTATGGCCCGGCAGGTCTTCGACCTGATTCTTCTCGACCTGCTTTTGCCGGAAGAGACGGGGTTCGATATTTGCCGCCGCGTTCGTGCAACCAGTGATGCCCGCATCATGATGGTCACGGCGCTTGCCGAGGTTGCGGACCGTGTTGCGGGGCTGGAACTCGGAGCGGACGATTATGTCAGCAAGCCCTTCGAACTGGTCGAACTCCGGGCACGAATACGAGCGGTCCTGCGGCGTGGCGCGGTGCACGGCACCGCCACAGGGGCGGGTCCTTCGGAAACCGCCCTGCGGTTTGCCGGTTGGCGTTTCGAGCCGGAGCGCCGCCTGCTGTATACGGAAGCCGGTGTCAGAATGGCGCTGACGGGTGCGGAAACCGATCTGCTGCTTGTGCTCTATCGCCATGCCGGGCAGGTCTTGACACGCCGGCAGTTGATCACCCTCACACGGGGCGAGGAATATGCCATTGACGAACGCAGCATCGACCTGCTCGTCAGCCGCCTCAGGCGGAAACTCGCCCAGGGAGGACGCCACATGGAATTCATCCACACCGTGCGGGGAGACGGCTACCTGTTTACCGACGGCATTCCTCCGGGAAGCGCGGGACGGTCATGAGACGCTGGTTTCCGGAGACCGCCCAGGGACAGATCATCGCCATTCTTATCGGCTCGCTGCTGGCAACCTTCGCTTTGATCTGGGTTTTTATGAGCCTTGCCAGGCCGGAACGCCCCCCACTGCCGCCCGGCCCCTGGCCGGCCGCTCTCCGTGCCGTGGCTGTCATCGATACGCTGCACGCCGTGCCCCGTGATGCGCGGGCTTCGATTGCGCAGGCGCTGTCCAACGATCTGGTGCACGTGCAGATCGGCTCATCGCTGCCGTGTGCCGAACTGCCGACGTCTCACTCGACACATGGCCTGCAGCTTCTCCTGAATGCTCTTGTCGGGGATCGGGCAGGACCGCTCTCGTTCCGTGACTGCGGCGCGCAGCCGGGACTACCGGGAGACACGACGCGGATCGAAGTGCCGCTGGACGATGTTACGGTGACCGTGCGCACGAACATGCCTCAGGATTTTTCGCAAATCGTCATCGTCACCCTCCCGCTGACGGTCGGGATCTCGTTCCTGCTGATCCTGGTCGTTGCGCTTTCCCTGTGGGCTCTCTGGCGTATCAATTACCCCCTGCGGAAAATGGCCGCTACGGTTGAAAAATTCGGTTTGAGTGCGACCGTTGCCCCCCTGCCGGATCACGGTCCGCGCGAGTTGCGCACGCTGGCCCGGAGCTTCAACCGGATGGAGCTGCGGATCGCCCAGTTGATCGACGAGCAATCGCATATGCTGTTGGCTGTCGGGCATGATCTCCGCACACCGCTGACACGGCTGAGGCTTCGCCTCGAGTTGGATGACACGCCGGCGTTGCGGCAGGAAGCGCTGGGCGAAGTGGACCTGATGCAACGGCTGATCAACAGCGCTCTATCGTTTCTGAACAATCGGCGCAGCACCGAAGCTTTCGAGGAAGTCGACCTCGGAGCCCTCGTGGAAAGCATCTGTATCGGGTTTGCAGATTCGGGTAAGGAGGTGCTCTATACGGGAGCGTACGGGCTGAACTGTTCTTGCCAACCGACTGCAATCACACGTGCGATGAACAATCTGATTGAAAACGGATGCCGATACGGCACCCGCGTCGTGGTGGACGTCCGGCGCGAGGACCAACACGCCGTCATCGATATAGCGGACAACGGCCCGGGAATTCCGGCAGATAAACGTGAAATCGTCACGCAGCCTTTCGCGCGGCTGGATCCCGCCCGGGCTTCCGATGGCGGCCTGGGGCTCGGGCTCTCCATCGTGCGCGATGTTGTCCGCCGGCACGGGGCCGAACTGATCCTGATGGATGCCTCCCCCGGGGGATTGCTGGTCCGCATCCGGCTTCCCCTCGGCACGGTCTTAGGCACCGGTTCCGGCCGCCCTTCCCACAAAACCAGGTGAAATTCATTTGACACAGGTTCTGATGGTTGTGTAAGGATATTAAATTATTATAATCTTTCCTGCAGGGTTTTTTCTCACATTGATGATCCGCCTGCAGGGGTAACGACGATGGGCAGAGAGGCCCCTTTCATCGCTTGCGTTTGAGTGAACAGACCCATGTATTTTGGAGTCTTCCGGGAAGAAGGCGTACAGGCCGCCATGGGATTCCTCGATGTCCGGTTGAAGGACTCCATGAACTCCGGAATCAGAGGACTTGCCGAAACGACCAGGAATCGGGCCGGATATCGGACCTTCTCGACTGCTTCAAACACTTCGTCACCAGCGCGGGCATCGAAGGCACCAACAGCGAGATCGAAACGCTCAAACCGCAGGCCTGTGGCTTCAGGGAGATGGTTTATTTCAACCTGCGTCTCTACCACCTGTATTCACAAACTGTATTCACAAAGGGACCCATCATCCGGATAAACCTGAAAGAAGAGGGGGCTCCCGAGTCCGACTGCAAAGTCCATTGCGCATTTGTGTGTATATCCGAGCGATGCGCTTTCCCGTCATGCACTTTTTGGACTTAAGCTGAAAACGGAGGGAGTATGAAGGTGCTTCGCAGACTGCTGCAATACCTGATGCCGGCCTGCTGTCTTCTCTTGGTCCTGGCGCCGCTTTTCCATCCCGGCCCGGTACGGGCCGACTGGCTGCAGGACCTGGAGGCCGACGCCGTCGCCTGGATGGCAGAGGAAGGCTCTCCCGGCATGGCCATCGCCATAGTCAAAAACGACGTGGTCATCTACGCCAAAGGATTTGGCCGCACGAGCGTCGCCCCTACTTCCCCCCGGGTCGATGAGAATACGGTTTTCCTGATCGGATCCACCAGCAAGGCCTTCACTTCCGCCGAACTCGCCATCCTGGCGGATCGGAATCAGATTGCCTGGACCGACCGGGTCGGCAAGCTTCTGCCCTCGTTCAGGATGTACGATCCATGGGTGAACGCGCAGTTCCAGGTGGAAGACATGCTCACCCACCGGAGCGGCCTGTTCATGTATTCGCTGACAATGATGGAGATGCTGAATTACCCGTCGTCCGCACGGGTGAAGGGCATCCGTTTTCAGAAACCCACCACCAGCTTCCGCACCGCCTTCGCCTATCAGAACTGCATGTACACCGCAGCCGCGGAACTCGTTGCGGCGGTTACGGGCCGGAGCTGGGGGGACAGCCTTTCCGACGACCTCTTCACGCCTTTGGGAATGACCCGCACCGTCACCTCTCAGGCCGCTGTGGACAAAATGACGAATGTGGCCAGGGGCCACCTGCACTTGGCGGACGGCAGCCTTTGGCCCATTCCTTCGAACTGGTTCTGGAACACCATCCAGGACAGGTCCCTGGCCGCCGGGGCCGTCCGCACCACCGCCCATGATATGGGCCAATGGCTGCGGCTGCACCTGTCTCCCGGAAAGGTGGACGGGCAGCAAATCGTGACGGAAGCCAACATGCGATACCTGCATGCACCGAAGGTGCTCATAGACCCCTGGCAGCATAACACCGATTCGCCGTGCTGGGGTTCCGTGTCCTACTGTGCCGGCGCGTGGCAGTACTGGGGGCTATCGCCGCAGCCCTTTCTCTATCACGACGGCGGTGCGATGGGCAGCGGGAGCGCGATCGGCTTCGTACCCGGGGCAGACGTCGGCATTGCGGTCCTCACCAACGTCGAGGCGGGGGACTACCTCGCCGGCAAAATCGTATGCCGTTTCTACGACCTCTATTTCAACGAGGGCGATTCGGCGTCCCGGATGGGACGCGTTGTGCTTGCGAATCGAAAAAAGGCGCAGTCGGTGTCGGCCGAAGCCGAAGCCGAAGCCGCTTCGGACGCTCAGACCCCCGGCCTTCCCCTGGCTGACTATTGCGGGGTCTACTCGAATTCGGCCTACGGCAACTTCGTGGTGGGCCTGTCAGACGGCAAGCTGACGATAGTCATGGGACCGCATAAGATGCGGGCCAGACTGGTGCGCGCGACGCCCGCAGGCAATCGCTTTACCGCATATCTGCCGGGTTATCCCGAGGGCTACGAGATGACCATGCCCGTGACCTTCAAATTTCCGTCATCCGGTCAGGCGACGTTGATCACGGGCCCGATCGTTCACGACCCGAAAGAAGTGTTCGTCCGGATCAGCGAGTGACAGGCAAGGTTGACGCCGACACCGTCTTATCGGATCCAGCAGCAAGGCCTTCGGCGCCACTCAGTCGCCCATTCCGGACCTCTGCTTCGACAGGGGGGGACTCTCCGGCCGAGTTGGAGCGGTACCGTGCTGAAGAGTGAGGCATTGCTCCAGTCCGCCCCGGAGCCGTCCTCCCTCTTGATTCCATTCAGCCGATCCGGATTTTTTCGAATTCGCCCATTCACACAACTGTGGGATATATGCGACCAATGTGAAATTGGTTGAAACATATTTCCTTCATCGACTGTAGAATCCTTCCGAAAAGTTTTATTTCGAAATCATAAAACCTGGTTACTATGAATAGTTGATATGAATACCGGCGAACCTGGCGAAGGATAGTCAAGGTTTTTGCCTTCTCATCGATCGGGCCGAATTTGTATCAATTTATAGTATCAATTTGTGGACAGCCAATTATGGAGAATGTATACCAATTTGAAAGATCGGTCGGGTTGGTGCGCATGCGGCTGCACCGATCTTGAATCCTTTTACAAAAACATCGTCGAGGCGAGCATCGTTCGGATATGGACAGCATGGAGCGGCCGTTTGGAGGGACGGTCCGGAAATAGGTCGAATGTGGCAAGCGGGGAATTTCCCTGGATGGAAAAGGTAACGGATTGAAAGGACGGAGTGAAATGAAAGTAGGATTCATCGGATTGGGAATCATGGGGAAACCCATGAGCAAGAATTTGATAAAAGCCGGTTACAGCTTGATTGTGCTCAATCGGAAGCCGGCTGTCACGAACGGGTTGAAGGCTCTCGGGGCCGAGAGCGCGGACACCCCCGCCGAGGTCGCCCGCCGGAGTGACGTCGTCATAACCATGCTGCCCAATTCCCCGCACGTGAAAACGGTAGTTCTGGGTGAAGACGGAGTGATGGAGGGCGCTCACGACGGGTTGGTTCTCATTGACATGAGTTCCATCGACCCCATGGCAAGCAGAGAAATCGGCGAAGCGCTGTCCCGAAAAGGGATTGAAATGTTGGATGCGCCGGTCAGCGGCGGAGAACCCAAAGCGATAGACGGCACTCTTTCGGTCATGGTGGGCGGCAGCAAGGATCTGTTCGACCGCTGCTACGATATGATGAAAGCGATGGCCTCATCCGTGGTCTATGTGGGAGAGCTGGGGGCCGGAAACATTGCCAAACTGGCAAACCAGATCATTGTGGCGCTGAACATTGCAGCGGTGTCCGAGGCGATGGTGCTTGCAAAAAAGGCCGGTGTTTCCCCGGATTTGGTCTATCGGGCGATTCGTGGAGGACTTGCCGGCTCCACGGTGCTGGATGCAAAAATGCCGAAGATACTCAACCGGGAATTCGACCCGGGTTTCCGAATCGAATTGCATATCAAAGATTTGGACAATGCCCTAGGCGCCGCCCACGCTCTTTCGGTCCCTCTGCCTCTCACGGCACAGGTGATGGAAATGATGCAGGCCCTGAAATGTGACGGCCTGGAAAAATCGGACCACTGCAGCCTCGTCAAATTCTATGAGAAAATAGCTGGAACAACCGTTGAATAAGGTCGATGTGATGAAGAGGAGCTTCTCACATTCGTTACGCGGCGCATCGGGAACACGGAGGGAGAGGCGTACACTGCGGGATTTCTTCCCGGATGAAGAAGGAGAGGGAGAGGATCGTCGCGATCGTCGTGCTTTCCGTGCCTGATGCAGGAATGGCCTAACTGGCCGAACTGTTTCCACGCACCGGAGGCTCCGGTGCGATGGGTTGAAACGGGTGCGTCACCGGAGGCGATCAAAGTGAGCGAGTACACGAACGACGACCGCCCTCGGCCGGTGCTGCGAACGATGCCGCTCCGCAATTTCCCGACGCGGGCCGCAGCCCGGGCCGGCATCGAGAGGTTTTTCCATGGATGAAAGTGCAATAAAGAAACTCGAAGAAATCTTCACCGCGGGTCTGCGGGCCGTGGAGCCCGAAGCGGCCGTCAAACGGCGCGTGAGGCGCATCGACGATCGGCTGGAAGTCGACGGGGTAACGTATGATCTCAACGGCTTCAAAAGGATCCTGGTCGTGGGGGTCGGAAAAGCAACGGCGCCCATGGCAAAAGCCCTTGAAGATATTCTCGGGGACCGTCTCACCGCGGGCTGGATCATCGTCAAATACCATCACGGGCTGCTTTTGAAAAAGGTGCGCGTCATGGAAGCGGGGCACCCCATCCCCGATGATGCGGGCCTGGAGGCTTCCCGGTTCATCCTGGACCGATTGGGGGAATGCACGGAGGAAGACTTGGTCCTGTGTGCATTCTCCGGAGGCGGGAGCGCCCTGTTCGTGGCCCCGCGTCCGCCGGTTACACTCGATGAGATACGGAAGACCACCCAACTCCTGCTCGACTGCGGAGCGACCATCGGTGAGATCAACTCCATGCGAAAGCACCTGTCTCTCGGCAAGGGGGGCCAGCTCGCAAAAACGGCACAGCCCGCGACCGTCGTATCGCTGTTTTTGTCCGACGTCGTCGGGGACCCTTTGGACGTGATCGCATCCGGCCCCACGGTCCCCGATTCCAGCACCTTTTCCGACTGTATGGGGATCATCGATCACTATGGACTGACCCTCCGGATCCCTCCCGCCGTTTTCCGGGTCCTCGATGACGGCGTGAACGGTTTGATCGAAGAAACCCCCAAGGCCGGGGGAAGCGTTTTTCCGGCGCGTACGGAACGTGATCGTGGGAAGCAATCGAGCGGCACTGCTCGCCGCACGGGAAAAGGCCGTTTCGCTCGGGTTCAACACTCTCGTCCTCACGTCCTTTATCCAGGGGGAAGCGCGGGAAATCGCACTGGGGATCACGGCGATCGGGAAAGAAATCCTCCAGTCCGGGCTCCCTGTTCCCGCTCCCGCGTGCATCCTGGCCGGAGGCGAAACGACCGTCACCATTCGCGGGCGGGGAAAAGGGGGGCGGAACCAGGAACTGGCCCTGGCCGCGGCCATATCCATAGACGGACTCCCCCGCATCTCCATCCTCAGCGCGGGGACGGACGGCACCGACGGTCCCACCGACGCCGCGGGCGCCTTTGCCGGCGGGAACACCTGCCGGGACGCGCTCCAGGCCGGAATGAATCCTCTTGAATACCTCATGAAAAATGATTCGTACCATTTTTTCAGCCGTCTTGGCCGGTTATTGATTACCGGTCCGACTCGGACCAACGTAATGGACGTCATCTGCATGCTCGTCGTATAAAAAATGGGCCGTGAAGCCCGAAGCCGGGGCGGACCAACTCTGCGACGTGGAGAAGTATCAGCGAAACGAGGAGAGGATAGACATCTGCGCGGGAATAAGGCCCGCAAAGCCCCTCCAGCCATTGATGAAAGCCATCTTTGGTAAAGAGCTGATTGAGCCTCCTGTAAAACGGATGACCTGCAATGCTGACTACCGCGGAGTAGGGTGTCCGCATTGGCTGTTGCCTGGTTTTCTTCTTTTTCCCCAATGACCGTGAATCCGCTTCCGGCTGTGGTCCCATTACGGCGGATTTACCAAAATCAGGGGGGCGGAGGTTGAAACTGCTGACAAGATGAGTTTTTAACTGACTGCAAATGGCAAGGCAAGGCGGTGGCATTTGAGGATATGTACTTCGTCTTCCCCCTCGTTAAACAGGTCGCACCGTATTGACCGCTCGGTTCATGCCCGGGTCAGACAAGGCTTGTCGTTTATTCCCCCGACTTACCGTAATCCAGGATCGCCTTCAAGAGGGAAGCACTATGCCCGATCTGGGCATAGGCTTCTTCCTTCGTCATCATCCGGTTTTCCGCCTCAAGCCGGTATCCCAGGTCCTTTGAGAGGTTCGCAATCCCGGCGATTTCCTTTACCAGGTCCTCCTCGGAGCGAACCACGATCGGATAGAGCCTGATCTTGTCCAGGTTCCCCAAAATCTCACTTTCGACGATCGCATCCATGGCGGCATGATGCTGCCTGTTGAACGGATCGAACGCCGTGTTGTGCAGCGGCATTGACAGGTCCCCGACGTAGTGCGCGCAGTAGGCCATCTGGTACGCTGGATGCCTGCCCGTCTTCATGGCCGAAATATAATCCCGAAGAGATGCCACGATTGCCCCGTACAGGTGGCCATGCTCATCGACATGGTTGTAGCGCCGGACCTGATCCAAAACCATTCGAGGCGTTACGACGGTTCCCTTCGGGTTGTCCGAATAGTGGTTGTTCGCTTCTTTATCTCCGCTTTAATTTTCGCGATGTCCGGTGCCGCGACGTTGTACCACTTCGGATATCCCGCTGCTTTGGCGATGGCCATGTGCGTTTCATCGCTCCAGGCGAAGGAAACCGATGCGAAATTGAGTACCAGCAG
>CAXXDT010000003.1:0-277885 GCA_963663685.2 uncultured Syntrophobacter sp.
GTGCAGCAGGTAGCGTTCGCGATTCTCGTGGATCGACCCGCCCACCGGCGCCCGGATCTGCCCGGCCGCATCCCGGTCGATGTGATGCAGGTGGATCTGCACCGGCTCGGGCATCGCAAAGCGGAAGGACTGCCCCCGGTTGTCGAACAGCGGCAACGGCTTGAACGTGGGCGCCCGGCCCAGCCAGATCGACAGCCACCACTCCTCAAGCGTGAAGCCTTCCGGCGGAGCCCGGTGGCGCAGCTCGTCCCAGTGCAAATAGCAGCCAGCGCTGGCGCTCTGGGGCATCTCGATGAGCCGAGCGAGGATGTCGGGCTGCAGCTTCGAGAGCAGGCCGGCGGGGTCTGGCGGTGGCAGGGGAAGTTTCATGAAACTACTAATTTGTATGTTTATTAGTAGCGATTAGTTTAATCCGATTGTCCATGTTTCTGGGCAGTTGATCGCGAGAAGGGCAAGCAACTGAAACGACAACGGCAAGTGAGGGATGGCGAGCGTTCGTGAGTTCGAATCTCACGAACGTTCTCCCCATGTCACAGCTCTGCCACATATATATCCACGGCATTATCTTCGTGAGACGACAACGAGGGGATTGCCATGACAAAGCGGGAGCTGAACGACCAAGAACTGCTGAAGATCCACGCGGACCGCATCGTCAAGCGGCAGATTGATGAGCTTGTCGGGCTCGCCAAAGGCGCGCTGCTGGATGGAGTGATCGAAGAGAACGAGGCGCGTGGAATCTACAGCTGGCTGCAGGCCAATGCCTTGTGCCTCAACACGTGGCCGGCAAACGTACTGTTCCGGCGGCTGCAGGAGATGTTCGCCGACAACCGCATCGACGAGGATGAGAGCGGCGAGTTGCTCGGGCTGCTGATGCAGATCGCAGCGCCAGACGGGCGAGCCCGGCAGCGTTACCCCAACCACGCTGCCACTAACATCCCCCGCGCCCGAAATCGTCTTCGAGGGCAAGAGCTTCTGCTTCACCGGTGTCTTCGAGTTCGGCTCGCGAGCCGAATGCCACCACGCAGTGACCACAAAGGGTGGAGAGCCCGCCAAGAGCATCACGAAGAAGCTCGATTACCTGATCATCGGTTCGGTCGGCTCGGAGTTCTGGCGGCACTCGAGCTTTGGGACGAAGATCATGAAGGCGGCGCAGTATAGGGACGACGGGAGCCCCATCGCCATCGTCGCGGAGGCCCATTGGGTCGGTAAGCTTCTTTGAGGGGTTGGCATCTGGAATCACAATCCAGCGCTCTACCAACGATACTCGTCAAACCCGGATGCGCTTCACATCTGGCAGCAGTGCCAACAGGCAAACAGTCGGGAGACACGCTGCAGGCACCAACACCAAATGGTCGGTAGTGGTGGTCAGATTGGTGCTTGGCGCCTGTCGGCTAGACAAGCAGGTAAAGCCCCTTTTCGTCCGCCAACTTGCGCGGCTTGGCCTCTGGCTTGATGGCTTTGATCTGGGTATCGGTCAGCAGCATCTGGGGGCATCCGTCCAGAGGTTGCAGTGCATACCCCCAATAATGCCCCCAAGCGTCGCCTGCTGGCAGCATAAAGCTCGGAACTCTACGGACGCAAAAAAGGCCGGAACCCTTGATTTTCCTGGGTTTGCCGGCCTGATTCGGAACACTGCGGAACATCTGTTGGTTGGCCGAGACTCGAATATCCAGTCTAATCGCGGCTTTTGAGGTATTTCGTAAAGAAAATACCCCCCAACCGTACCCCCATGACCGCTGCTATCAACTGCGTGCGCACGCCCGCTTCACGCTCGCAGCCGAGATCCCGAAGTGTTCGGCCGTCGCCTTGATGCTGGCAGACTGCTCTGCACGCCATGCAGCCACTGCAGCATCATCGATGGCCTTTGGTTCGGCCAAGGCTCTTTCCTTCGGCCCGCGCGCGCTCAAGTCCGGCGAGCTGGCGAGCCTTGAGGTTCTCCCGTTCCAGTTCCGCCACCGCGGCCAGCATCGTCAACATGAGCTTCCCGGCCGGGGTCGACAAGTCGAAGCCTTCCCGCATCGAGACCACCGACACGCCTTTCGCCTTCAGCGCTTCAACCGTGGAGAGTACGTCAATGGTGTTGCGGCCCAGGCGATCGATTGCCGCGACGATCACCACATCCCCCTCCCGCACGTAGGCGAGCAAAGCGGACATGGCCGGCCGCTGGGTGGCAGCCACCGCACCCCGACACCCCATCGTCAGAGAACCACTTCCCCACGGAGTAACGGGCCGAGATGGTGCGGCGCTGGTTTCTCGCAGGTTTGGTCGTCGGTGGAGACGCGAACGTAGGCAACGATTGCGGACATGGCAGCCCCTCTTGGCTCAAAATCTATGGATCAGATATTAGCCTAGCTCAAAAATCAAAACAACTGTTTTGAGCTATCGATGAGGGGCTGATCTTGGGGTGGCTCAAAAGGTAAGGGTTTTGATCCATGTACCGAAACGCGAAAATCTAGAGTCAGTCTGAAAGAGTGCAGACGTCTGCACCATAAAAACACAGCGCCGGGACATGCCCGGCGATGGTCGTGAAGCAGGTCTTCGCTTACGCAGCCCGCTTCAAGTGCATGTCCACGTGAATGTCGTCGAAGGGGCACACCAGCCCGCCGCGTTCGGTGCGTTCGATCAGCCCAAGTTCCACCAGTGCCCCGGCATCCTCATGAACGCGCTTCACGTCGCGTTCAAGTCGGCGGGCCAGTTCCCTTACCGCCAGTTCCCCGGCGCCCTGCAGGGCGTGAAGCATTGCCCACCGCTTTTCGGTCAGGCGCGAGAAGAACGCTGCGGGGGTCTCGAAGTTGAGGGTTTCGCCCTGGTAGGCTTCGGTGGCGAACGCGCCACGGGCAGCGGCACGCAGGGCAGTCCGCCAGTCGGGATTGATCGTTACGGTCAATGTCCGCTTTTCCATCGCTCTACCTCCTGAATGAAGTCATCGATCAGCCGGTCCACATCCACAAAGGTGTAGGGCTGCTCCTGGTCGCCGACGTGCTTGTGATCGCCCTTGCCGCGCTCGTTGTCAAAGCCGACCATCCGCCGGCCCGACTCGACATAGACGAGGCGGTACTTGAAGCTGTGTCCGGATGGCGGGACCGGCTCAGGGACTCGCCAGACCACCATTTCAAGGCCGGTACCATCTTCAGCAATGTCCCGGAAGCGGGTTATCAGCTCGGCTTTCATGTTGGCAACTGTGCAAACAGTGCGGAGTGTTGTCAATATTGCCAACGCTTGCGCTTATGCTGATCTTGAGCCCGCGCCACTGTTCAAACAGTATCGAGCACTTGCCGGAATGGGAAATGTTGTTTGCATTAGATATTCGGTTTGAATCAAAATGGTACCTTTAAAGGCCTGCATGATTTTCTGTGCATGCATTTACCGTGATTGCCCTACCACCCACTACACACTATGGCCAACTTCCCCCCGCGTTCTCCACTGCAAGAAAGCACAGATCAACGAAGGGGCTGGTACCCTTCAAAGCCGGCTCCAGGCGGCTATAGACGCCAAACCACTCGTGGCTGATCGCGCTGAAAATATCGGCGTGAGTCTTGGCACAGCCTTCCAGGTTGTTGCGCAGCATTACCCCTTCGGCGGCGGCCATCGCCGGTATCTTCGCGAGTTTTGAGCACGGGACCAGTGCAGTGTCCATTCTCGACACACCCAAGAGCAAAATGCTTCGCCTAGAACAACTTCAAGCGCCGAAGAGTGACGATGGCACCCCCAGGGAATGGGTTGATGGGCTGATGTACTTTTATGTTTTTGGGGATTTCGTGATCCTGATTCAGAGCGCATCTGTCCCGCTCTAAACGGCTTGAAGATCATCTTTCGTGGCTTTTCAAAGAGGATGGCAAAGCGGTAGGGCCGTCAGTTGTCTTGGCCGATCAGCCTACCGAGAATGCAACAGAACTGCTCAAGCGCAGCCATGTCAAAGCGATCCGGGTTGGAGGGTTCATTTCTGGACGCGAAAGCAGACCAGGTCAAGACCGATCAATCAGGCAAAGCTACGGTATCCATGACCGGGAAGCTGCTAGACGGGATCAAAGAAATGCTCGGGAAAAATGCGGGTTTTCAACTGGGCTGATGGCTTGGATGGAAATCTGAAAGCATGGCTCCATATCACCTACACGCGCACCACCACGGAATCGGCCCACCGGTTGCTGGACAATATCGGTGCAACTTTTCGGAACTCAGAGGAGTTGGAGACCGAACTGGAGTTGACGGATGGCCAGACGATTTCTAACGACGATATGCGTCTGCGCAAGCGGGTGAATATTGATGCGAACGAAGGCGTTCTAATTGCCGACAAGGCCTTTGAAGCAATGCACAGATGGGTTCAAAGAACTGGTGGAGGCCAAGCAACTCAAGGCCTAAACTGTAAGTATGAACAGCCAGAACTCCTTCGCCTCCCGCAAAACCCAGTTTCATACTGATGCTGATCGGGGCGATGGTAGGGGCTGGGCTCTTCCCTTTCGCAACCTATCATCTAGTTGGCGCCACGGCGAAAACGCTTGCCGTGTTCCTCGGGACCGCGTGGGTTACTGTGATGGCCTTTGCCACGAAGGTTGCCGATGTGACGGAGGCGCCTGCCCTCAGCGCGTCAGAACATCGAGAGCTTGAGGCCAGGACGCAGCAGGCTGTGAAACGAGTGTGGCTTTTCGCCGCATGGCAATGTTTTCGCAGCACTCTGCGTTCTCCTACCTTCTGTGATGGTAGATGGCAAGGCGGCGGTATATCAGTGGATGGCCGCTCTTGCTGGCTGCGGTGCGGGATTTTCCGTGTTCTCGATTATTGCCCAAGCTGCTTGGCAGGAAGAATTGCGGCAGTTCAGATCCGAACTGCGAGAGCGCGAACGCAGAGAGAAAGCGCTTCAGGCCATCAACGACAAGCTCACAAAAGGCTGGCGGTCTCACTGACGAGGAGCGGGCGGTCATCAAGGCCGGAAATATATCCGTTCCCTGGCCGCAATCCTCCCAGGGGTCACACTGAGCCAGCAATAGAGCAGGCTACGGATTGGCAGAAACATGCTCGAAGTGGCGACCTGTTGCCCTCATTGGCTCTCAATCAATCACCCCTACCGCCTCAACGTCGCCTTGATGTCGAAATGGGAAACCGGGGTAAACGTCGGAGAGCTGTAAGCTTGCAGGCTCAATTGAGCGGTCTTTGTCGGTGTTTTCAGGTGCAGCGAGCCAGAAAACCGCCGGTTCATGCCGGGGGAGCTGCAGTTTGTCAGCGACACATCCAGGTCAAGCAGAGTCGGTGCTAGGCAGACCAGTGCAGCGCCCGCAGGGTGGAGGCGAAGCCCACCGGGCCGGTGTGGCCGTCGGCCAGGTGGAAGGTCAGGGCCAAGGCGGGCACCAGCTTCCGGTACTTCGCCAGGTGCGATTCCAGGGCGGGGTACAGGTCGGCCTGTGCGTAGATCCGCCTCGAAGCCGGTGCGCCATTCGGTGAAGGCCTCCAGGGCTTCCGGGTCGAAGCGCAGGAAGGACGGGCCGTCCTCGCCTTCCAACCTCGGCCCCGCGGGCCAGCGGGTCGAAGCCATCCAGATCCGCGAACACGCCGAAGGCGGCATCCTTGGCGGGGCCGTCCGGGTAGCGGTCCACGTTCTTCCACTTGCCGCCCGTCTCGGGCCAGACCAGCAGGCCGAAGCGGGCCAACATCCCGTCGTCCGACGCGCCGCCACGCATGGCTGCCCGTAGATACTCACCCAAAGGGGCCGGGCTGGGCCGCCGCCCATCACGCCCAGGCACACCGCCGGCACCCGGCGATGGCCGCGGGCGATGCGGTCGAAGGTCCATCCGTCTTTGCCGTTCCGGCGACGATCCCAGCGACCGCAGTTACTCAGCGGACGCCAGCGGACTAAGCACCTGCGTCAGCGGGGGCGATATTCCGCCAAGCGCAGCACAGAGGAGTAGTCCGGCATGGCGCCCAATGTCGCAAGGTCAAAGGCGGCGCTTAATTGTCTCCGAAGCAGATAGCGCACAGTCAATCTCGGAAGTCGGTACCAAGCCGCAGCGATTGAGGCGGATCGTTCCCGCCCGGATGAGCTTTGCCAGGGTTGGGGTAGTAGATTTCCAGCATCTCTGAGCCGCCTGGGCCTTTGTCACTGTGAGATGGCCGCGGGTGGGATTCAGCGTAAAGCCGAACGGCTGCGAATGCAATTTCCAATGAGGTATCCATGACCAGACCCTTTCGGTGTTGTTCCCTCCCACCAGCACATGGTGTGCCGTCGGCACTTGGGTGGCAATGCCACGCATACCCGATTTGCCGACAGGGGCCGGAAGTCGGAGTCATAACAGCCCCCGCTCTGCAAAACTGGTAGGCATGGCTGCACCCGCAACAATGAAGTGATCAAGTACGCGCACATCGATCAGCGCCAATGCAGTTTTGAGGGTGTCGGTAAGGAGACGGTCAGCCTGGCTTGGCTCTCCTATACCGCTGGGGTGATTGTGGGCCAGGATCACCCCAGCCGCGCCCAGTTCGAGGCAGCGTCGAACCAACTCCCTTGGATACACGCTTGTTTGGGCCAGCGTGCCGACGAACAACGGCTCAAACGCGATCACGCCGTTTTTGTGAGTTGAGGAAGATCGCGTAGAACACCTCGCGGCTTTCTTCGGCCAACTCGAACGTCAGAAAATGCCTGATTACAGCCGGAGAGTCGACCACGGTCCCGGGCCGTCTGCAGGCGGCGTTCCAGCACCTTCCGGGGCGCGCTCGATCAACCGATCTTCGCGGCTCATGTCTGACGGGTTGGGCCGCAGTCTGGCCACCGGCAGGGCATAGGTTGCAATGCTTTCAGACATAGCCAGTTTTGGCGCGCTGGGGCTTGCCAGGCGGCTTTACCGTAGGGCGGATGAAGGCGGGTGCGGTCATGCTGCAGCCCTCCAATCGAAAGCGACACGCCCAGGCCAGCACGGGGCCGACGAAGGGGCGCAGGGCGCGGTAGAGCTTGAGGGAGAAAACCGGGGGTGCGGACGTGTGCAAACGTTTGCACAGTTGGGCGTGGGCTGCCATGGTGTGTTGCTCCCTGAGCTGCGGTCTTGATATCCGCACCCACTTTCCACGGTGGGCGGCGGAACCGTGCGGGGGTGGAAATACCGGGCTCAGGGTCCGGCCAGCCTCACGGCTGCCCCGCACGACCCACCATTGAACAGGCGCAACCGTGCTACCGACGTAACAAAGCCGCAACGTGTGCGGCCTCATCGGCCTGAGCTTATCCGGGTTTCCACGCCCGGTCGCCACTGTTTAGGCGATGGGAGAATGATGCGTGAACAGCAGAGGGAGCGTCAAGCCACTTGAGTGCACACGTCTGCACAATCGCGAAAACCGGGGGATGCGGGTTCGGCGCCAAACTGCGCAGGGCGAGGGCCGAAAGGCTGGATAGTGTTCCTACTGTTCCGACTTAGTTAACTGAGAGTAGGAAACACTATCGGTCTCGGGAAAGCCGCGCCCCACTTGGGTTTCCGGATTCTGTTCCGACCGTTCCGGCTGTTCCCGACTTAGATTTGATACATCAATGCGCAAGACAAAACAAAACCACCGCATTCATCAGCACAATCAACATCTTAACCCCATTGCATCGCCCACTTGACTAGCGCACTAACGAGGTGCGAATTACCCTTGGTCTCAATCTCTCAGGAAGGACCCAAAGAACTATCGACCTCGACAACATGTCTTGGTCGTGGTCACAGGTAAGGGTGCCGACACCTGAGTGTGCGGCGCGCTCCGCCATCGTCGGGGAGTTGGTGCCCAGGCGTGTAGGCCGTCGACAGATCGTCATGCCCGCCACAGCAGCCGTCAGAGAGGCCAGGGCGGCAAGACGTATCGACGGGTACTTTATGCGGCGCTGATTGCCTTTGAAGCCCATCCCCGGCCGGCCCTATAAATGACGATGGGTTGCTCTTTTCATCGTCTATTAACCTTGACCATTCAAAAGCCTTCGGAACAGTCGGAACGTCGGAACAAACCCCATGGAGCCCAAGCAGGGCGCGGGTTTCGGCTGTTCCGACCTCTTCTGTATTCTCAGGTTTGTTCCGACTGTCTTTGTCGGAACATGGGCCTTTTGCCTCATCTTTAGGCAGACCCGGGGCCGAATCTGCCACCAGTGCAGCCCAATCAATCACTGTCCGCACCCCACCCGAGAACGGCCGGCTTTAAGCAATACAGGCGGCTTGTTCCGCCGGCTCCCGGCTCCCTCACCTTGATTGCGATGTTCTTGCCGTCGCCACGCTCAAGCAGTCCGGCATCAGCTAACACATTGACCACCTGTGCCGGATCGAAGCCGTTGCACAGCTCGCCCTTGAACACCCCCGGATAGATCAGGTACTCAAATACGTGGTCCTTCTCGTGAAGGCATGCCGTGTCCTTCGTCGGCCGCTTCCACCCGGCCCGGTTCATCGTCCGCGGGGCGTGGGTGTCGGAGATGCTGGGGCGTCTCCAGTCCTCCAGGCGGGCGCCTGCATGGGCCTGAATCCACGCCTGCACTTGTTCCACCATCTTCCGTGGCTCGCGGTTCTCTTCGCCCCCGAAGGCTTGCAACCAGTCCTTGAACATCCGGAAGGCTGCCGCTACCGCCTCACCCTGCGGCCAGCCCGTCAGGCCCCATTCCGTGGCCTTCTCCCCCGCGTAGGCCACGGCAGCAAATCGCGTAGCGGCCCGGATCGCCTGCCCGCCGGCTTTCCCCGACAGGGCGCGTGTCTCGAAAGCCCGGCGCAGTTCCTCGAACTGCTGCGGCATCGCGTCACGTTCCAAGATCACCCGGCGGATGAACTCGGGGTAGGCCGTGCCGTAGTGCTTGCTCGCGTTTCGCTGCAAGGTTTCAGAGAAGCGGGCACCATCGGCCAGGCCGTGCAGCACGTCCCAGCACCCGAAGCCGGCACCGGCATCGGCGGGCAGCTCGCAGAAGCGCACCTCTTGCCCCGCATAGGCCCGCTCTTGGTTCTCCTCCAGAAACTGGGTCAGCCCGATTTCCCCGTTTGACTGGAAGAGCAGGGAGAAGGAAGCCGTTTCCCGAAGCCCGCCGCCCGCCTGCCCGCGGCCTTTGCCTTGGCCGCTGGTGAGCATGTAAGCGGCTTGGGCCACGTCTCGCGGGTTGCCTGCCTGCTTGAGTTCATCGAGCAGGAGGGGCGCGTCACAGTGGCCGGCAGCCACGCCTTCAATTGCGGTAGCCGTCAGAAGCCACGTTTTACGGTAGGCGGCGGGGCCGCACAGACTCGCTGCCGAGTAGAGCAGAGCTGACTTACCAAGACTGGACCCACCGGCCCAATGAAAGCCGCCGGAGACGTTGGGGTGCAGCCAGCACAGGCCACCCGCGAAAGCTGCCGACAGGGCGAAGGTGAGCCGGCTATTACCCACCGCCAGGGCGGCGATGTTCTCCCGCCAGTCTTCGAGGGAACCGGCCCGCTTGAACTGAGCGTGCCCGGTGCCTTGGGCTGCATGTAGCCACAGCTCGGCGCCTTCGGCGGCCAACGGGTCGGCATCGCCCCCCAGCACGAAGGACCAACGGCCGGGATCGGTGCAGTCATCGTGCCATCCAATACGCCCTGTGAGGCGAGCGCGAGAGGGCGGCCGGGAACGGTTCACGTACATCTTCAGCAGCCCGCCCTTGTTGTCGCCGATGAAGAGGCCCTGAGCCCGCAGCAGGCGAGCCAGGGCGGCGCCGTCACCTTCGAGCATCTCGTCAGGTACGAGCACCCGGCGGCGGCGGCCGTCGTGGTCGTTAAAGGTGGCGAGGCGCTGCCAGTTTTCGCCCCGGGCATCGCGCACCATGTGGGTGATCTCGAGAGGGGCACACACGAACTGTTCGACGGTCTCCCAGCCTTCGCCGCGGCGTTCCACCTTCAGGCGATACACCCCGCGGCCATCTTTCCCGTCACGCAGTTCGAACACCTCGCCGCCCTGTGCAGACGTTTGCACTCCCGGTGCCTTGCCCTTGGCCTTCGAACGGATGCGCTTGGCGGGCTTCGCAGGTTCATGCGAAGGCGGAGCGGCAGACGTTTCCGGGCCGGTGGCGGGCGTGTCACGCTCATGCAGGGCCGGAATCGAAACAGCGGCAGCCTCGAGAATCACCCGTACCGCATCAAGGCCAGCAAGGGCGTGCAGGTCGTTGAAGTCGGTCGGGGCCTTGCGGGTGGACTGGTAGCTGGCCCAGCGGGCGGCCGGGTCGCCGAAGTCAGGCAAGGCCACCACGCCGCCCACCGCTCGGGCGGCTTCCTGCGCCCGGATCTGACCGGCGTTGCGGCGCTTGTGGGGCTGGCCGCACGCTGGGCAGATGTCGCCATCCTCAACCCTTACCGGCGCCTGGCAGGCAAAGCACTCGCCAAAGGCGTCATCGTCGGCACACACGACGAAGCGGGCGTCCGGGTGCGCCTGGTGCAAGGCACGGGCAGCCGCTTCGAGGCTGCCGGCATCGAAGGCCACGGCAACCGGCCAGCCGGTGGCCTGGTGGATGCTGGCCGCGGTGGCGTAGCCCTCGGCCACACACAAGGGCAGGCCTTCGGCCGGCTCGCCGATCAGGTGGAACTTGCCGGCCTTCTCGCCGCCGGGCAGAAAGTCCTTGTCGCGGCCGTCCACCTTCTCGGCGTGGATGGCCTGCAGGCTGTGCAGGGTGCCGGACGGGCTGCGCATCGGCACCAGCAAGGCATCGGGGATGCGGCGCCAGTCCTGCAGGTGATCGTCCCACTTGGGCCAAGAGCCCACCCGCAGGCCGAAGGATGGCACGCCCTTGCGTTGCAGATAGGCGTGATCGTCCGGCGCCGGCTTGGCGCTGTTCCAGATCGCATTGGCCTTGCGGCGAGCCTTGTCCCGCTTGGCCTTGGCTTCGGCTTCGCGCTCGGCCCGCTGGGCTTCCATGCGTGCACGGTTTGCGGCTTCCTCATCGGGGGTGAGCTGGCGGCCGATGTCAGCCCGCCAGTTCTCCCACTCAAGCCCATCCTTGAAGTTCTGGAAGCCCCCGGCCGGGATGCCGTCAAGGTGCAGCAGATAAGCCCCGTCGTTCTTACCCTTCGGACCGTTCGCCAGCTCGCAGCGGTGCAGCTTGCCGTCCGCATCGATGCGGTCCGGCAGGCGCAGGCCGCGGGCTTCGGCAGCGGTGCGGAACTGGGCAAAGGTCGATGCAGCGTCAATCATTCCATCAACCCGTCAAAAACGTCTGGCAGCACCTGGGCGCCCTGAACCGCCGCCATGCTCATGCGGTGAAGATCCGCATTCGAGAGCTGATCAAGGCGAGCATTGAGCACCTTCAGTCGCTCGGGATAGCTCAGGCCCAGATCGATCACTTGGTGAATCACGGAAAGACGGCCTGTGTCGGTCGTGGCGTCAACACATGCCAACGATTGCAGCCACTGACCTATAGGGTCAAAACTCCAGTCATTTGGGAAGTCGGTGCCGCACTGCCTGAAGAGCTTGAGTGCAGCAACCCCCAGCACTTCGCCAAGGAAGTGCCCGGTTCCAAATTGGCGGACCGGAAACTCATCTGGAAACATGGCCGGGTCAGGCAACTGATTCAGGGGCGCAACCGTGCTATGGCCGATCCGAAAGCAGAGTGCAGACCGCCACTTGGCGAGCAGGCGAACGGGCGTATCGACGGCACGCACGCCAGTCGTGGTGAAGGCGATTGCGCCCAAAATCTTCTGGGAAACCTGCCTGTGCATGCGTCTGCACGGTGCCGTGCGGAATACCAAAGTCCGGCCGCAGGGCTTCGTGAATGGGTGGCGCCCACGCATTGGGGGGCGCTTGCCGCGCGGGTCATTGTGGCTCATCAGCGGGTCGCCCCCTTCGCGGTGGCAAGTGCCCGAATCAGGGTGTCAGCCGATCCATCGTCCAGCACATTCGCAGCACTGACCCCGCCGCTGCTCGCCAGCTCGATTCGGACCGTGCGCACAACGGACATCGTGGAGGCCTGTGGAATCTTGCCCGTGAGCTTGTCGGCGAGCGCCTGAACGGCAGCGTCAAGCGTGCTCCCATACGTGTTCTGTACGTTGCCGTAGGCGTCGAAAAATTGAGAAGCCGCGGATGTCGCTACGGACTGATTCACGCCAAGCCCCTTCAATCGCTCCGCAACTCCCAGCGGGGTCGGCACGGCCATCGAGATCACGTCGCCGCTCCCGCCCTTGGCGAAGGCGTCCTTGGCAGAGGCTGCCGACTGGATTGCGGTGGCCGCCGTCTGGTAACTCCCGGCAACCCGCTCCGCCGCCGTTGCGGCGTCGTCTGCAGCCGAAGACAGGTCGCCAAAGGTCGATTTCAGCTCTTTGGTTTCATACGACAGCGCCTTCATTCGATCCGCGACGAGATCGTATTTATCCGCCTCAAGCTCTTTGGCCTTGATGTTTGCGTCCATCACGGCCAGTTCAGCCTTCTTCGATTCGGTCAGCGGCCCCGAGGCTTCGAGTTCGGCACGCTTCGCCTTGGCAACCAGCATCATGGCGTCCGCCTCCAGGCGTGCCGCCTGAGCCTGAGCCTCGCTGATCTGCAGTTCAATCCGCCAGACCGCAATCTGCGCTTCCGCAATGTCCTTCTCGTTGCCCCGCTGCTTGGCAATCTCGAGGATCGTGTTCGCCCGGTACAGATCGTTTTGCAGCGCCGACTGCTGCAGTCCGGCGGCCGTGCGCTCGGCCGTGAGGTGTCGCTCTGCCGACGCCGTGGCATCCGCCAGGGCATCACGGTAGAGCAGCAGCGCCTTAGCCCTTTCCTCATCTGCGGCCCGAAGCTCCCGCGCAACATTGACGCCCCGCGCGTTCAAGGCAGACAGACGGCTGTATTCGGCCTCTGCAGCCTGCCAGGCATCGCGCAGGGCGTAAATTTGCTTGCTGTGGTCCGCATACACTGATTGCGCCGCCTCGGCCTGCAAGGTGGCAGAGTGGGCTACTGCCGTGGCCTGAGCCGTCTTGTCGGCTTCGGCCTGCTTGGCAACAATGGTTTTCTGAAGCTCGTCCCGCAGCTTCTCCTTCGACTCACTCAGCTTGCCGTCGCTGCCGCGCTCCTGTTCGAGCGCCGCCAGGCGGGACTTGGAGATTTCGAGATCGGCCCTCACCTGGTCGGCGATCTTGCGAAGTCCGGCTTCATGCTCCTTCGCGGCGTTCGTGGCGGCATCGAGCTTTTCCGCCTCGGTCCCGAAGGTATCGGCGAAGGCCTTCATCGAGGCGGCGCCGGCATCCTGAGCGTCGGCCAGCGTTTTCAGGGTGGCGATCTGCTTTGTGCTGGCCTTCTCGACTTCCGAATAGGCGTTTTCGATCTTGAGCCATTCGTTCGCGGCGGCCCCCGCTTGCTTGCCGGCCTGCTCAGCTTCCGTGCCCGCTTCCTTCTGCGCTACGGTGGCATCCGAAACAGCCTTTGTCTGCTTATCAAGCTTGGTCTGTATTTCTTCGGCCGCTTCGCTGACGGCGTCCTTCCAGCGCCCCATCGAATCAATGGGGTGCTTCCAATCAAATGCGGCGATCGCTCCGGCAGTTATACCGAAGATCTTTCCAAGCAGAACAACGGCACCAGTCAGACCGCTGACGGCGATACCAACCTGTTCGACGACGACAACGACCGCCCGGAACATTCCGGTATCACCAATGACCTGCCAAGTGTCTGAGACCGCGTTATTGAGACGCGCCAGGTTGGCAACGAAGGTGTCGTTTTCGGCTTTGCCAACGCCGTACATCTCAGACAGTCCCTTGGCGAGAGCAGGAAGCAGATCCTCGGCCAGCACATTGCCTGACTCGACCATCTTGGACATTTCAGCAACCGTCAGACCGGCGCCGGCTGCCGCTGCCTTCATTGCCCCGGGTAAGGCTTCGCCGAGCTGGCCTTTCAGTTCCTCCATCTGAACCGTGCCCTTGCTCGCCATCTGATTGACGGCCATCAGGGCATTGTTCGTTTCTGCACTGCTCTTGCCGAGTGACGCCATCGCGCCCGCCACGGCCTCGAACACACGCCTCGCGGTGTCGCCTTCGAGTGCAGTGCCTTCGGTTGCCGCAAGCAACTGGGTATAGCTCTTCGCCGCCTCGCGGGCATCGATCCCGAGGCGATTGGACGCACCGCGGATGTATTCCAGTTCAGCCGCCGCGGCCTGAGAGCTGCCCTTTAGCTGGGTGAGCGTACGGAGCAAGCTTTCTGCACCCGCATTGGCGTCAATGAAGTCCTTCCCGGCCTGCATGGCGGCAAAGAGGCCAACAAACTGACCCGCCATTGCGGTGAGTTCGCCACGCAAACCTTTTGCGTGCCCTTCCATGCGCTCCATCGCGGGAAGCGTGCCGTTCATCTCCGCTTCCAGGGCGGCGATCTTGGATTGAGCTACTGAGAAGGCCCGATCAAAGTCGGCACCAGACACCTTCGCATTGGCGCCAAGTTTCAGCAGGGACTGCTGTATGTTGAGAATCTCTGCCTGAATGGCCTCGCTACTGCGAATGCCCGCCGTCGAGAACGCGTCTGACAGAGCACGCTTCGTGCGAGTCGAAAACTCTTCTACCGCCCGGGCTTCTGCATCACGAAGGCTGACTGCCCGCTTAACCGCAGCTTCGGCTTCCGCGTAGGTTTTCCGCTCCGCGGCGAGAAGCTCTTGAGCGGCCATCCGCTGTCGCGTCTTGGAAGCCTCAACGATCGCGGCAAGCCGATCTTCTTCGCGAGCCGTTTCGGCGGCCTGCCTCCCAACTTCCTCAACTGACTTATCGAGTGCGTCGACTTTATCGATGCCCGTGACTTCGGCATGGATTTCAACACTGGTGGTGGTATCAGCGTTTGCCATGGCTGACCGCCTCCATCAGTTTCTCTTGCCAGGCATCACCGAACTTGTGTTTGAACAAGGCAGCGGTGATCTGCGAAATTCGGTCACGCTCGGTGGTGATCGCCATGCCGATCGCAATCTGCAAGAGTGATTCGGAGGCTTCAAGCGGAGCAGCGATATCCAAGACGGCGTCTATGAGATCAATCCAGCAAGGCAGCGCAGCAAGCTCTTCCAGGCTGATGCGCACCGTTTCACCGCTACCGCCGGAATCAGAAGGCGGAGTGAGATTGACGGATGTCATGTCACGCCTCCACGTTCAAGGATTTGCGAAGCTCGCCGACGTTCCAGGCGGTGACTCCATCAGAGAGACGACGCGGAGCAGCAATGCGCTGAGATCTCGACCAGCGCCAGACGGTGGCCGGGGAGACCTGAAAGAGGGCGCATACGACCGGAAGGCGGACGTAGGCGGAGTCAGGGTAGGAGTCGAAGCTGGCCAGCGCCGGAGGGATTGTGTTTGCCGCCTGGGCGGGAATGCCCTTATCGACGGGCGCCGAGGCCGCAGAGTTCTGGGTTTTTCGCTGTTTCATTTGCCATGTCCTCATGGTGTTGAGGCATGGCGATCAGTGCTGATGTCCCATGCCTCTTGTTGAAAGGCATGGCGAGACTAGGTGATGCGTTTCAGGGTTTTCCGGTAACCCTGAATTTAGCGTCCCCGTTTTTTCTTCCTCTTCTCGGATAACGTACTCTCAAAAGATCTGAATCCTGTTGATTGGTTTGCGAGGCGACCCGACGCGGTGCGCCACGACACTTCATGCTCGTCAATTTCGTAAATAATTCCCTTTCCCTCATAGGCTTTCAGTTCAGCCCATACTTGTTTCGAGGACGCCTCTACGCCAATCCTGTCGAGGATTTCATCAACCAAACGCCAAAGACCCCGGCCGTGACCACCACTCTGATCGAAGTTTTTGACCCGTTCAATTTTCCGAGCCATATCTCTCTCCTGCCGTATGAACTCACGTTCTCGCTCCTCGAAGCGAGAACGCGCTAGTTCTGACTCTGTCGCCAACTCCGCAAGTTGAGACAGGTGGAGAAGCTCATCGGCGCGCCGCAACTTGTCAAATCCGTACCACGACTCTTGGCGCTCTCGCTCTGACATTTCGGCTCGAAGTTTGGAAATGCGGCGGTCGTCACTGCGTGTTATCCCTTTCTCCCCAGCCGCTCGCTCAAAGCTTTGCATCAGCTGCAACAGGATGTCGGTTGCTGCATGGACCTGATCTGCCGCCATCAGGGCAAGCACTTCGCTATCCCCGATTGCCTTGCATTCAGGCCAGAACCGCCTAGCTGAATGAAGGACGGAGGGGAACCGATCCTCATATTGAAAAATCGATCTACGGGCGCCGTGAATTGACCGGGCCGCACGCTGCATCCTCAAAAGCAACAAGGGTTTGTCGCTCGATTCCAAGCTGTCGCGTAGCATCCCAACGGAGGCATCAAAAATACGATTGGCCTGCTCTAGATGTCTCCAATAGTCACTCCAAAGCCAGCACTCTTCAGCTTGCGTCATGAAGGGGGCTAGGTTGTCGAGCAGGGGGTTGAAAAGCGGAGGCCTATTCTTAAGCTGGACGGTTACGAGGCTCCCACCCAGGATGTCCCGCCCTTGCTGCTCGCTCTTGAACTTTAGAGGTGGACGACGGACTGACGAAAACGTCATCCTGATGAAGGCTTTGAAGTCACGCGGAAAGCGTTCTCCATCATCGTCGGGATAGGATTCTAGAAAGCTATGAAGCTTGTAGTCGAAATCCGACCCGACAACTTGCCGTCTTCGTGCCTCCAACAGCCAAGCACGACGCCTGCGATTGCTCATGCCGCAACGCCCCCTTCCGGCGCCCTTCGAAAAAGGTGCCGCGCCAGCGGGGCGAAGGTTTCCCCGTTTTCGGTTGGCCGACCTAGGCGCGGCGTGCTGCTCGGTTGATCGTCAGTTCATGCCGCGTGCCCGCGGATCGGCACGACATTCGCCCCGGCCTTCACCTGGTCGAGCCAGTCCGCCCACTGCTGCATCATCTTGCGGCGTTCGGCCAGGTATTCGGCTTGGTGGGAGTACGCCCCGAAAACCTCTTTCCGCTCCCGGTGCGCCAACTGGCGGTCTATAACTTCCGGGCGCCATCCAAGTTCAAGCAGCGCGCCGGTAGCGGTTGCCCGAAAGCCGGAACCCGTCACCTCTTCACCGGTATACCCCATCGCCCGCAGAGCGCTATTCACCGTTCCGTCACTCATGGGCCGTCGCGGGTCATTGCGGTTGGGAAAAACGAGGTCACGCCTACCCGTGATTTTGTGCAAGGCCTTGAGCACTTCGACGGCCTGCGAAGACAGCGATACCGTGTGACGCTCCCGCATCTTCATTCCGACAAGCCCACGGCTGCGGTCGCGCTCTGCCGGCACCACCCAAACGCCGGCCTGCAGGTCGATTTCCGCCCACCGTGCCCCTCGTAGTTCGCCGGGACGAAGGAAGGTGAGAACTTGCAGCAGAACCGCGTGTTTGACCATTTCCGACACGCGCACCGTATCAAGACGCTTGAAGAAGTCTCGCAGCTCCGAAGAGTGAAGCGCCGGCCGGTGTTGTGCCGGCGCCGTCTTGACTGCCTTGTGGAGGCCCGCCGCTGGGTTGTTTTCGGCACAGCCGGTTGCGATGGCGTGAAGGAAGATGTCATTGGCCCGCTGCCTGACCCGCTTCAGGGTTTCCAGGGCGCCGCGAGCCTCAATCTTGCGTAGGGCGATCAGGAGTTCGGCTGAACTGATTTCAGCAATCGGCCGACGCCCGAGACTCGGGAACAAATCCTGTTCGAGCGAGGCAAGTACTTTTGCCGCGTAGGTGTCGACCCATTCGTGGCGCTTCTTCTCGTGCCACTCCCTTGCCACGGACTCAAATGAGGTTGTTGCAGCCACCTTGCGGGCGATCTTCTCGACGCGGCGAGCTTCGGCCGGATCGGTTCCAGCATCGAGCAGACGGCGGGCTTCGTCTCGCTTCCGACGGGCATCCTTTAGGGAGATCTCTGGATAGACACCAAGAGCAAGCAGCTTTTCCTTTCCTGCGAAGCGATACTTCACCCGCCAGTAAAGGGCGCCGGGCTTCACGCCGACCAAAAGGAACAGGCCTTTGTCATCGGCCAGCTTGTACGGCTTTTCACCGTGTTTGGCCTTGCGGATAGCGGTATCGGTGAGCGACATCAGATGTCCTTTGGGGGTATCTCGACCAAGGAAACGACAGCGGGTTAAAAACTACCCCCGTAAGTACCCCCAAAAGCCGTGCGCTTGGGTGCTTTTCCTTGATGCTCGATGATACGCCTAAAGAACAAAAAGCCCGCAACGGCGGGCTTTTCGGGGCGGTTCTGATTCTGCGTGATACAGCTTGATATCCTAACCTGGTCCCCCCGACAGGGGTTTAGGAATCGAACCACCTCTCAAAACCCGCGCCGTTACTGGGTTTCCGACTGCCTGTAGGTCAAACTCTACCACGCAGTTATCAGAACAGCCAAGCGATTTGGGTAGCAGGGGAGGGCGCTTCGGTTCCTCGAATGGGAATCGAATTGGACCGGCTTGCACCCCAGCCATCAAGCAGGCAGGATGAGAGCCTCGATCACTCATGAGGTGCAGCGATGGCGTTACGTTCTTTCCGATACTTTGTCTGCCCCAATGGGCATCGCGGCGAAGAGAAGACTACGGAAAACGATCAACCTTACTCCCATGAGTGGGAGAGCGTCAGGACGACCGGGATTAAAGGCAAGGCGAAGAACGCCCTGGGTGAAGTCGTCTATCTTTGTGAGAAGTGTGGCGCAGCGATGCAGGAGACCACCGAGCTTTAACCCAAAATCCGGCGGAAATTTTCGAGGCGCCTCCTCTCGTCACGATAACGGCGCTTCCCCCCTCCACCCCTCCAGAACGCCACCAGCGCCCAGCCGAACACCTCCAGGCCCTTGGAGCGCCCGGCAAAGCCCTTGGCTTGGCGTCATGCGATAGACACCGCGTTTCGTCCTGTCTATCTAACCCATACTCAATGTATGGGTAGTCTGAAACTACCCTTCAGGGCCTTATCCCGAGTTTGAAACTAGGGGTAAGAGGAGGTGTTGCACCCTCTAACCTGGGAGTTTTCAAGGGTAGCCCCCGTGTCCTAAACCGTCCGTTATCGGACACCCTCGGCGCACTATGTACGAAACCTAGCTTGACAGGCTATTGAACAGGGTGAGAGTATCGGACATCGTTATCGGACACCTTCAGGAGCCTTCGCCATGTCCTCCGCTCGCGTCTTCGCTTACTGCCGCGTCTCCACCTCAGACCAGACCACCGACAACCAAGTCCAAGAAATCAGGCAAGCAGGGTTCAACTTGGAAGACCGCCGCATCATCCGGGAAGTCGTCAGCGGCTCCCAGGAGGCCAAGCAGCGCCCAGGCTTCGCCAAGCTCCTGGAGAAGCTGGACGAAGGGGACGTGCTCATCGTCACCAAGCTAGACCGCCTCGGCCGTAACGCGATGGATGTCAGGGCCACTATCGAGGCGCTTGGGAAGCTGGGGGTCAGCGTCCATTGTCTCGCCCTCGGGGGAATGGACCTCACCAGCCCGGCCGGGAAGATGACCATGCAAGTCCTCGCGGCCGTGGCGGAGTTTGAACGGGACTTGCTGATTGAGCGGACACAGGCAGGGCTTGCCAGGGCGAAGGAGGAAGGCAAGGCCATAGGGCGCCCTGGAGCCCTCTCAGACGCCCAGCAGGAGGCCGTCAGGGACCGCCTGAGCAAAGGGGAGAGTGTGTCAGCCCTCGCCAAGGAGCTGGGCACCAGCCGGCAGACGATCATGAGGGCCAGGGACCGGGCGCCGATGACCTCGGGCGCGTGAGTGCAGCGCCCTGTTTTGTTGCATCCCTTCAGGGCGGTATTGCCTTGCGGTAGCCGGCAAGGCATTCCCACACCCTGGGTACAAGCGATGTGGCCGTTTCGGTTGGCGGTCAGCATGGCGTCCCATGATCTCCTGTTCGCACACCTCCACTACCTGCACGGCCTTCTCTCCCGCCAGGCCCCGGTATTTTTCGACCAGCTTCATGACTCGCGGCATGGACACCGGGTTCCCGATCATGGCCGCCTGGGCCACACTGGGACGAACGACGACGGGACGATACTTTCGCTTTCCGGGCTCCGGTTCATGGTAATACAGATACACCGGGTTGGCATGTTCCGACTGGACCCCGAAAATCATCGGCAGGGCCGGAATGATTTTCAGATCGAAGAGCTTGAGAAATCCCTGCATGGCGGCCGTTATGTTGCCTGCGTTTCCGATGGGCACGAACACGGCCAGATCGCCGATATCGTAGTCGAAGGTCTGCGCAATTTCATAGCAGTAGGATTCCTGGCCGAGGATGCGCCAGGCATTCTTGGGAATTCATCAGGGCAACCGCGAAATGTTCGGAAAGGTATTCGACCACTTTCATGCAGTCATCGAAAACACCAGGAATTTCGATAACCTTTGCGCCGCTCCCGAGAGGCTGCCCCAGTTGCTGGGGGGTGATCTTCCCGTGGGGGAGCAAAACCGCGGATTTTACGCCATCTACGAGATAGGAGGCATAGAGCGCAGCCGAAGCCGATGTATCGCCCGTTGAAGCACAGATGGCCAGCACATCCTTCAAGCCCCGGTCCCTGATGAGGAAATTCAGGTAGCTGAAGGCGCTCGCCATTCCCCGGTCCTTGAATGAAGCACTGGGGTTCTGGCCGTCGTTCTTGAAATAAAACGCCCCGCCGGCCCATTTGCGCAAGTTTTCATTCGCCGCGATGATCGGCGTGTGCCCCTCACCGAGCCAGATGACGGACTCGGGCGGGATCACGGAACCGATCAGTTCATGGTAGCGGTAGATACCCTGCAGGGCCGGGACCGTCAGCATGCTCCGGTAGTCGAAGATCTTCCGCCACAGTTCCCCCGGATACTCTTTCAGCCGGTCCCATTCGCGGTCCCGTATCATGAGGACGCTGCCGCAGCTCGGACAGGTATAGAGAAGCCGCTCGATTCCGTATTCGCGCCCGCATCCCAGGCAATCGTAAATATAGGCCCCGCCGGGTTTCGGGATGAGATAAGGCTGGATATCTTTCGGAAATTGCTCAACTTTCATTTCATAAGGCTCCCGTTGTATTTACTCCTCATAGGAGTACGCGAAAGCGGGAAATCCCTCTGCCCACCCACACGCGGACAGACACGGGCCCCTCCCGCAAAATCCCGGGGGCAGCCCTGCGACCCGCTCTCCACTCCATTGTAATTCCAATCAGAGTTCGTTCTTAACACTATCGAAGATTCGAAAGCAACCATCAAGTAAGAGCACTTCCACGACCATTGGAGGTCGTGTTGCAAAAAGAACACACTCGCAGACTAAAATGTGTCTTTTCCGCACCGGTTTCGAATGATTTCGACGGTCCGATCCTGCTCCCCGATCCCGGCAAAAACCTTTTTCCGCCATACACCCCGGAAAGTTGCGTTTGAATCGAAGCCTCAGACGCCGTACTGGTACGAATATTGCTATAGTGTGGCAACTGAGGAGGAATACGGGGCGTGCAATTTAATCAATTCAGGCAACACACTGTACAGCGAGAAGTGTGGTGCGGGGGGATTGGGTTACATTCGGGGGCGAATGTGTCCATTCGGCTAAAGCCGGCTCCGCCCGATTTCGGCATAAGGTTTTGCCGGGCGGACGTGCCTTCCAGGCCCACCGTAGCCGCACACTACCACCAGGTTGTGGATACTTTCCAGGCGACCAGCATCGGGTGCCACGGAGTCGTGGTCGGCACCATCGAGCATCTCATGGCCGCGTTCTTCGGCACGGGAGTGGACAATGTCCTGGTCGAAGTGGACGGGCCGGAGGTTCCCATTCTTGACGGCAGCGCCGGACCTTATCTGAAGATCCTCCAGAAAGCCGGCATCGAGGAACAGGGGGCGCCACGGAAATGCCCTCACGATCGCCCGCCCGATGATGGTGAAGGACGGCGACGCTTACATCAAGGCCACTCCTTCGGATTATTTCAGAGTACGCTATATCATTGAATACGATCACCCCATGGTGGGTAAACAGGAGTTGTCCTGGACGTTCAGCGAATCGTCTTTCGAGAGGGACATCGCCAAGGCCAGGACGTTCGGCTTTCTGAAGGACGTTCAGAAGCTCCAGACCATGGGACGAGCCCAGGGCGGATCGCTTTCCAACGCGCTCGTGCTCAATGAAAACGGGCTTCTGAACCGGGGAGGATTCCGGTTCGCGGACGAGTGCGTCCGCCATAAAATCCTTGATTTCCTTGGTGATCTTGCGCTGACGGGGACGTCCGTGCACGGGTATTTCGAGGTGCGTAAGGCGGGTCATTCCCTGCACAGCCGTTTTCTCAAGGCACTCATGACGCGCCCGGGATATTATGCCGTGACGAAGCAGCCTTTTATCCCGGCACAGATTTTTCCGACTTCCCCCATTCCGACTTTTGCCAATCCGTTCCCACACATGGCAAAAACCATTTAGCGGCTTCGGATTGCACGCAATAAAAGCACCGTCCCCCAGCCTCCGCCGGGGTGACGATGCGGGTTTTCCGCACGCGTCGACAGGCTTCCATTCATTCCACGGACCGTCGGGACCGGGACCGAGGGTTTTTTCGTTTTTCCATCGCCCGCGGCCATGGGCGTTGTTTTTCCCGCCATATTAAACGGTTATAAGCGAACCCCGCCTGCCTCCGGACCAGAGAAACAACTTGTCACAAACGCTGCCATTGACTAGAATCGGCGACGTTCCTACAAATTCATCTTTTTCTCGACTAGCTGAGATCATGATAAATTTCAAGATCATAGCACTCTGCGGCAGCCTGTTGGCGTTTTTCATTTTTCATCTTTCCCCGCCTGCGTCGGCCAAGAACAAAGCCGATATCACGGATATCAGGATCGAGCGGGAGCAGGGAAACATGCAGGTGAGCTTCCGGGTTCAGGACTGCTTCACCCCCAACATGGAAGAAGCCATCAAGACCGGCGTCCGCACATCGTTCCGCATCAGGGTGGTCCTGGAGAAGCCCGGTCTTGCCTTGCAGTCGCAGATTCTCGACAATACGGTCGAACACACGATCAAGTATGATTTGCTTAAGAATGAATATGATGTGCAGATTCCCGAACATCCGGACGGGATCCTGAGGACCCGGGATTTCGAACAGGCGAAGAAATGGATGAGCACGGTGACGGATCTTCCCGTGATCCCTTTGTGGCGGCTTGACGGCGGCCAGACTTACCATCTGCGGTTGAAGGTCGAGCTTTCGAAGATTGAGCTGCCGCTTTTCCTTCGATACATCCTGTTTTTTGTTTCTTTGTGGGACTTTGAAACCGATTGGCAAAAAGTTGACATCACTCTATAAGCCTTTACTATGAACTCCAGTCAGAATGAAGCAGCGACGAGCAAGCGCCGCAGCCGGGAACGCATCCTGGTGATCTTTGTCTTCGCGGCAATCATCACGATCGGCTTTTTTGAAGGCTGGTTTTTCAAGATGCAGGCCGAACTGCCCCTGTCCGGCAACGTCGTCCTTTTTGCTTTCATCAACCTCAATGTCATCCTGCTCCTGCTGCTGGCCTACCTGGTCCTCAGGAACATCGTGAAGCTGGTGTTCGAACGGAAGCGAAACATCCTCGGGCACAAGCTTCGAACCCGGCTCGTCATCGCATCCGTCGGGCTGACCCTGATTCCCACCATCCCGCTCTTCTGGCTGGCGACCCAGTTCATTTTTTCCAGCCTGGACCACTGGTTCAGCTACCAGGTGGAACAGTCCCTGGAACAGTCCGTCCAGCTCGCCAAAGACTACCTCGACCAGGAAGGAAAAGACCTCGTCGGCGACGCCCACCTGCTCGAAGCCGAGTTGCTGCAACAGTCGGGAAGCGGCGGGCTCTCCGCGGTACCTCACGAACGGCTGACACAGGCACTGCTCGACCGGTTCCAACTGGACGGGCTGTATCTTTTCGGCGCCGACGGTGAGGTTCTCTGGAGGCTGCAGTCGCACGACCTCGCCGTGGTTGACGCCGAGGCGCTGCGCTACGCCGTTTCCAAGGAGAACCGGGCGGCATTGAAAACGTTCAGCCTGACCTCAAACGGCAAACAGGAAGGACTGGTCACCCACATTTCTTCCCCGGCCCTGGCGGGCGCACCGCAATCCATCGGAAATGAACTGGTCGTCGCGCGTCTTCTTCCCCAGCACGTGTCCAACAAGCTCTCCGCCATAACCAGCGGCTATGAAGACTACCTCCAGCTCAAACTCCTCCACATTCCGCTGAAGCGGAGCCATTTCATCACATTTTCGATCGTCACCCTGCTGACGATTTTCGCGGCCATATGGTTTGCTTTCTTTCTTGCCAAGAGCATCACCGTTCCGATCCAGGCCCTGGTTTCCGCGACCCAGCGCATCGCCGAGGGAGATCTGGATGTGCAGCTCGAATCCCAGCGGCAGGACGAAATCGGGATGCTGATGGTATCCTTCAACAAGATGGTAAAGGACCTGAGGGAAAGCCGGGAGCAGCTCGGGAGCGCCTACCTCGCCCTGCAGCAGAGCCATGTCGAACTGGAAAACCGACGGCGATACATGGAAATCGTGCTGAGGAACATTGCTGCGGGGGTCGTGAGTGTCGATTCGGCCGGGAACATCATGACGATAAACAAGTCCGCCGAGCAGGCTTTCGGATTGCAGGGTGAGCAGATAAGGGGCCGGCACTATTCGAGTTTCCTTCAGCCGGCTCACAATGACATCGTCGCGTCCTTCGTGGAACTCTACAGGACCACGCGCCAGCCGTACCTGGAACAGCAGGTCCAGGTCATGCTCGGAAACCGCCCGATGATCCTGCTCATAAAGGCTTCGGTCCTGAGGGACGACAAGAACGAATTCGTGGGAGTGGTGGCGGTCTTCGATGACCTCACCGAACTCGAAAAGGCCCAGAGGATGGCCGCGTGGCGTGAAGTGGCCCGGAGGATCGCCCATGAAATCAAAAACCCGCTCACTCCCATTCAGCTCTCTGCCCAACGCCTGCGCCGCAAGCACAGCGAACTTCTGGATGAGGAAGGTTCCGTGTTCGATGAGTGCACCCGGACCATCATCCAGCAGGTAGACCATATGAAACACCTGGTAAACGAATTTTCCAAGTTTGCACGCCTGCCCAGAGCGCAGCTTGTGCCGTGCGATCTTTGTGAGATCATCGAAGAGAGCCTCGCCCTCTACCGGCACAACTACCCCCGCATCGATTTCACCCTGGAAAAATCGGCGGACCTTCCCCTTCTCAAAATCGATCGGGACCAGTTTCACCAGGTGATGATCAATCTTCTGGAAAATTCCATCTATGCCATAGGACCGAACAGCGGCGCCATTAGCACCCGGGTTTCCTTCGATCAGGTCCTGAAGATCGCGCGGCTGGAATTTGCGGACACGGGAAAAGGGGTGTCACCCGAGGACAAGTTTCGTATGTTCGAACCCTACTATTCGACGAAAAAGAAGGGGACCGGCCTGGGGCTTGCCATCGTCGCCAGTATCGTTGCCGATCACAACGGCTTCGTGAGGGTGCGTGACAATGCGCCGCGCGGTGCGGTGGTGGTGATTGAGCTGCCCGGATAACGGGTACGGCGCCGTTTCATCCGGGACGGACCGAAGGAAGCGGCGGGCCGGCGACCGAAGCCGTTCGCATACGGGATACGGGTGCCCCCCCAGACGCGACGCGGGGCCGGCGGGTCGGATTCGAAAGAGCACATGCCACGGCCGGGCCGTTTCGATTGAGAAGCGATGCCCGGACCGATGGAGTGAGGTGATATGAAGGCGAAAATTCTTGTTGTGGACGATGAGGTGAGCATCCTGAAGTCGCTTCGCGGCGCGCTGCAGGATGAAGGATACCGCATCGGTGTGGCAGCGTCGGGAGAAGAGGCCCTGGAAGAACTCCGCAAGGAGGCCCCGGATCTCGTTCTTCTTGACGTCTGGATGCCCGGAATGGACGGGCTCACGGTGCTGGCCGAGATCAAGAAGTCACTCCCCCTGCTGCCGGTCATCATCATTTCAGGCCACGGGACCATCGAAACCGCCGTGAAAGCGACCCGCATGGGGGCGTTCGATTTCGTGGAAAAGCCCCTGTCACTTGAACGGATCCTGGTATCCATCAAGAACGCCCTGGCATTCCACCGGCTCGAGGAAGAAAACCGGATCTGGCGCCAGAAAGCCAACCAGACCTGCCACATAACCGGGAGGAGCCCGGCCGTGGAATCCCTGAGGGACCAGATCGGAAGGGCCGCCCCCACCAACGCAACGGTGCTCATTACGGGTGAAAACGGCACGGGGAAAGAACTGGCCGCAAGGATGATCCACCAGTTGAGCCGCCGCAGCCAGAGGCCCATGGTCGAAGTGAACTGCGCGGCGATTCCCGAGGAACTGATCGAAAGCGAGCTTTTCGGCCACGAGAAGGGGGCCTTCACCGGGGCCTACGAGAGGCGCAAGGGGAAGTTCGATTCGGCCAACGGCGGGACCCTGTTTCTTGACGAAATCGGCGACATGAGCCTGAGGACGCAGGCGAAGATCCTGAGAATCCTCCAGGAACAGGTGTTCGAACGGGTCGGAGGATCGAGGCCCATCCAGGTGGATGTGCGCGTCGTCGCGGCGACGAACAAGGACCTGAAGAAAGAAATAGAAGATGGCCGGTTCAGGCAGGACCTCTACTACCGGTTGGCCGTTATTCCCATCTATGTGCCGCCCTTGAGGGACCGCCTTCAGGACATCCCTCTCCTCGTGGAAGATTTTCTGAATGATATCGCCGCGGAAAGCACCATGGGACGGAAGGAATTCGACCCCGGGGTTTTTGCGCTGCTCGAGCAGTATACGTGGCCGGGAAACGTAAGAGAACTCAGGAACTTCATTGAACGCCTGATCATCATGAGTCCGAGCCAGGTGATCGGGCAGAGCGACCTCCCGCCGGAATTCAGCAGGCAGTTGCCGAAGAGCAGGGAGGAGCTGGGGATATACGGTTGCCAGACCCTGCGGGAAGCCCGTTCCATGTTCGAACGTGAATATCTGCTGAAAAAACTCGAAGAATACGACTGGAACATCTCTTTGACCGCTGTGCGGATCGGAGTCGAACGCAGCCACCTCCACCGCAAATTGAAATCGCTTGGAATCGGAGACCGGAATGAAATCCCCGATGATAACGAGGGAAACGGCAACGCACCGGTAGAATGAGCAGGCGTGGAGCCATGCGCCCTCCCGGCCGCGCGCTCAACTTCGCGCGTCTGGAGATCCACACCCGGATTTTCCGGCTGCCTGCCCGGCCGCGGATTCACCGGGTCGAAGGATTTTGCCTTTGGCCAGGTCGCAGAGAAATTTCACGCAACGGCGCAACGACGCAACGAAAAAACCACCGCAGAGTCGAATAGTATGACAATCGAAGGACCTGCACCACGACGAGGATGAACGCCATACCGACAAAGATGAGGACCCGCTTGGGGTGGCACGGAAAACTTGCGTGCCCGTGCTTGCCCCGGGTAGCCCGGATACTCGTTATCCGGGCGCGAAGCGCAAGAAATACTCGGAAATCGATCCCCCAGCCATGGTCCGTCGCACACCCGGTTGATAGTTTCTTACCTGGACTTTTTGCCCGGGCGGAACCGGACAACTCCGTGTCCGGGACACCCGGCCGCGGATTCACCGGGTCGAAGGATTTTGCTTTTGGCCAAAAGTCGCAGAGAAATTTCACGCAACGGCGCAACGAAAAACCGATAACTGAGAACTGCCGTGAGCCGTCCCCGCTTCCGGCTCTTTAGGCCTGCCGAGGTGTGCCGTGGCCCGTTGCCGCCCCGGGTCTGGCCACGACGAAAAAACAAGGCAACCGCATGCCGTTTCCGGGCAAACGTGCATTCGGCCCCAGCCCGGGGCCGATCATCAAATGCAGGGGAAGGCACCCATTAGCGGCTTGACACGCTCTTCGCCAGGTGATAGTTTTCACCGTTACATCGTCGGGACGTGGCGCAGCCTGGTTAGCGCGCTTGCTTGGGGTGCAAGAGGACGGAGGTTCAAATCCTCTCGTCCCGACCATACAATCTCATAAATTCAATGGTTTGCTGGTGGGGCGGTCCGAATTCGGTGGTCCGCAAGTGGTCCGCTGAGAATTTTGGGCCGCCTCACTTTGCCGGCCACCTCCCTCAGCATTGCAGCCTCCATAAGTTCCTCGACGTTTTCCTCCAGATAACGGGAAAAAGCCTCATTGGTCCGGTCCCCGTTCAAGTGCTGCGTATTATCCCTGCCTATGATGTCTTTGAGGATTCGCGTGGTACTGTGCCGTGTTCCGCCATACAGACCTACCCCTTCATAGCCCAAGGCATCGCAGGCCCGTTTGAACCAGTCCCGGAATAGGTCCGGGCCATACGGAGTGCCGGCGGGAGCTCTCCATCGATTGTATTTTGCCCTCTCCGTTTTCTTCCAGGTCCCGTATTGATTGACTCTTTCGCCCTTGCATCTTCGCCCTTCGGGTGAAGTCCATCGGAAAAAGGGTAGACTCGGGAACCCCTTTGGGATGGAATCCAGGATTCCCATATCCTCGGGCGTGAAGATCCCATACTTCGGCGCCTGCGTATGCTCGATGGTTTTGTGAGAGTTGATCGTCACTACCCCAAACCGCTGGCTATCCCTGGTTGTCGGGACAACATCCTTCTCCAGTACATGCGCCAGGTCGCCCGGGCGGATGTTCGGGGTGTTCATGCACAGCTTAATGCCAAGGTAAATTTTCGGTTCTCCGATCTCAGTGGATCGCTCTCGGACCCAATGAAGCACGGCTTCCTGTTGCTCCCAGGTGATTCGTGCGCGGAATTCCATCACCACCTTGAAAGAAGGAATCTCCGGGATCTCGCTCGGCTTGATGACTTTCGTCTTGACCATCCAGTTGTAGAAAGCCCGCAGATTGGTACGGACGTTCTTCTTGGTCTTGGATTTTGCGGGGATTAGCACGGGGGATTTTGCCCGTGGGTTGGGCTTCGTCTGCATGTCGCGGAAGAAATCCCGTAGTTGGTCGTAGCCAAGTTCCTTGACGTTGGTTTGCCCGAAGGCTTCCATGCAGCGGCTCATGTCGGACCGGAGATGAATCCATGTTTGCCTGGAGATTCGGAACTCTTCCTCCAGCGGATTGCTGATATCCTTTTCCCTGTCCTCAATGTACTTTTGAGCCAGCGTGGAAAACCCGAGCGGATGCGACGGCTCGTAGTCCCTACGGTCGAACGTACCGCGGCCAACCGCACGGCGCATGCTCTCCAGTTCTTGATGAGCAAGCCGATAGGATGTTACCGGGTCGTCGCTTGAAAAGCGTTTCTTGAAGTCTTTCCCGAATTTGATGAAAACCAAGCGCGTGCGGCATTGCGGTTGTTTCTTGTGCTTGGGATTGGGACAGCACACACATTCCAAATTGGGATCGGGTTTCATTCCCTGCCCGCAAAGTGGGCACTTTTCCTCGGTATAGATTCCTCCCGCCATACACAATCCTCCTTGGTCGTTGTCCGGACAACCAAGGATTGTATGTGAGGATTGTGCAGGTCGCAAGGCTCTATTCATGCCGCTTTCTCGTCGCGTTGCAGAAGAGTTGGGGGGTAGCGGTTATCACATTGTCTCGTTTTTCAAAATATCCTCACCCCCCCTGACCTTCCCCTTTCGGCAACCCTGTTCCGCATTGCACGGATCACTGCATGCCCGGCAGCACTCATCGCACCAGGGATGAGCGCTTTTGCACACCACGCAGGAATCGTCTTCCTTCCCTGAATCTTCCCCTTGCTCCTCGAGTATCCTCTCCGCGCAAGTCGAGCAGACCTTATGACCTTCCATACCCTTGAGGCCCACGTCCTCTCCGTTCACGAGGCCTTCGCATTCCTCCGAGCATGGATGATTCGGGTTGCAGCCACACACCCAGCATTTCGGCTCAGTCAGGGGCTCATCGGGGATCGAGGGAGATTCTGGTGTGCGCTCCGTTTCCATTCCGAGTTTCGGCCGATCGGCGATTTCCTTCGGCACCCGGCCGCGGAGGCTCACGCCGCAATTTCGAATCAGGTCCACCAGTACGGGCTTCTTTGCAGCCGCAAGCTTTTCGACCGTGGGAATTCCGTGTGCCTCCATGGCGTCCTGGAAACGGGCTTCCTTGTCCAAACCGACATCCAGGATGAAGCGTACCAGCTCCCCCTTGGTTTTCTTCTGCAGGTACTCTTCGCTCACTTCGAATTTTGAAAAATCTATGTCCAGGAATTCCGCCAGGGCCTGACGATCGGGATCACTGTATTTGAAGCGAACTTCAAAGGCGGCAAAAGCGGATGCCTCGGCGAGCAGGCGTTCGATCCGGATGGGGTCCAGAGGTCTGATGAGCTTGATCAGGTCCGGAGTCTCCAGATGATAAGTTTCCCACTCGTGTTCCTTCTCCGGAATTTCAACTCCGAGTTTTCGGGCAATCCATTCTTCCAGTTGAGGTTCATAGTGGACAATAGTGACCAGGGCGAGTTGCAGCCTGCGCGTATCTTCAGTCGGTAGTGCTGAAACGAGATCCGGGAACTGCTGTCGGTAAAACTCCTGCCTGAAGTATTCGCCATGCCAGGGGACCCGCGGCGCATCGGGATCGGTTTGTCCCCCATCCCGCTCGACCCGCTCGGCTTTTTTCTCCGCCGTTTTGACGGCCGAGTAGCAATTCTTCTCCCCCATGCAGCAACGGTCATACAGGACTGTCCCGTCCAGAGTCAGAACCGTCGTATACTGAGGGCAGCTTGCACATTTCCCGGAGGGTTTGGGGTCGCCAAAACCGCCGTAAAACGATCCCGTCGACTTCGTGTGATAGTCACCGACAACGGCTGCCCGGGTTTTGGATTTGTTTGCCTTGCAGCCGGACCAGTTGACATCGAGCCACGCCTGCTGCTTCTTTCGGAAGCAGTCCTGGTCCAGGCACTTTGCTCCCTTTTCTTTTTCGCCCCCAAACAGGCGAAGCTGGCAGTCGGTGTTCTTGCGGCAGACTTTGCAGTCCGCCTTGTCAAAGTGACCGCCTGCAAGGGGCACCGCCAAATCATCGATCAGGCCCTTGAGTTGCCAGACCTGCAGCTCCTCAACCCATTTCTTGCTGTAACCGTAGCGATTCTTCAGATTTTCCAGAAAGGCGGTTACCTCTTTATTTTCCCCCAGGCGCAGAAGCTGTTCCATGTGGCCGACGTGCCAGGTGCCCGAACGCCACAGTTTAAGCGCGGCCTCCGGCAATTCCAGGATGCGCACACGTTTTCGCACGTACTTTTCGGAAACGGACAACTTCTCGGCCAGGATCTTTACCGCCGACTCACCGTAGCGCGCGCCGCACGTCCGGAAGAATTCCGCCTCCTCGATGTCCGAAAAGCCCTGGCGCTGGAGGTTTTCAACGCCCGACAAGATCATCGCTTCTTCCTCGGACATATCGCGGACGAACGCCCGAAGCCTGATCCCTTGAGGACGGCCCGCAGCAAACGTAAACGGTCTGCTTGCAAGGACCCTGCAGGCTGCCAGTCTTCGGTGTCCGAAGACCATCTCGTATTTTACGGGAGGATCGGCCTCAACGGGTCGAACCAGGGCCGGTTCCTGCTGACCCACGGCGGCGATGGAATCGGCAAGCTCGTTTACTCCTTCGGGATCCATTCTCCCGCCCGGGTTCCATGGCGCCGGGCGAATCTGTTCGATGGGAATTTCGATCACGTGTGTCCCTGCTTCCGGGTTGATGTTTCCCAAGACGGCCACTGCGGGGGCCTCGACTTTGAGTTTAACTGCCTGTTTCACGATTCTTTCTCCTTTCACCACACCCTTGCCAGGAGCAGCCGCTCGTGGCCGGTCTTTCTATTCCGAATCAGGATTTCCTCCTCGGGGAACAAGCCTTGGACCTGGAGCATTTGCCGGCAGGCCCCCAGCACCACATCGGTAATGGTGATTTCAGCCCTGGTGGAGATCCGCTCCAACTCACGGTAAAGGGGACCGGGAAATGCGATATGGCGGCGAGTCATCAAGTCTTCTCCCTTTTACTTCCGCGCCCCCTCGAGGGTTTTTCTCCGTGCCTGGAAATGCTTTACGATCTCGGCTTTGTCCGGTGAGGCGTTGATGTCCTTTGAAAACTTGTTCCAATAGGAAAGAAGAGACTTAAGATCGGTAATCGCATCCATGTCCCCCACGGCAATATCCAGGGACAGGGCCTTGCTCCCCTTGTGATCGGCCGATCTGCCGTTTCCACTTTGGCCGAAGGACTCCCCTTCGTCATCATCAACGGGGGCGATTCCCAGGAGCGCGAGAAGCGCAATGCGCCGGGCATATCCCACCGCGGCGCCGTGCCTCTCAAGCGTGGCGTCCGTTGCGGGCATGTACAGCTCCCCGGTGATCCATTCCCCCGAGGTGTGCATGAGCGTGGTTTCAAGGATCACGCCCGGGGCGTCGAACACGGTTTCATCGCCTTCTTTTGCGTGGATCGTTCTCGGGTGGAATTCCGGGACCCGGGCGGTCTGCACCACGGCCAGGCCGTTATCCTGGAGCGGCTTTCTGCAGGCCTCCCACACAGCGGTAAGGTCCGCGTATTTCCAGCCCCGGTAAGTGTTGGTCGATTCCTTCCGTGGGGGTTCGATCTGTGATTGAGCTTTAACCAGCGCAACCGCAAGGTTTGCAATGGATTCAGATTGTCTTGGCATTCTTCTCCTCGTAATCGAAAGCGGTGGCGGGATCCTCACACCCTTCGTCGCACTCCTTGCCCGTCACCGGGCAGAGCCAGTGCGGCCAGCCGGCATCAAAATCAAGGGTGGCTTCGCCGCAGATCATCATGATTGCCTACCGAAATAGCAAAGATCATCCGGTTTCATGGTTCACCTCTCACTTGCAGTTGTGGCGGACGCCACGGTTTTCGAACGGCTCCCCGCAGGCCGGGCAACCGGTTCCAGGCGCATGGAGATAAAGCGCCCTGCATTCCGGGTTCGGACAGACGGCCGGTAAAGGTCCGGGTGAAACCATGTCACTTCCCTTCCGTGCATCCTTGTGTGATAGGCCATGAGCATGATCATTCCGCCATTCCGGATTTTTATCCGATCCTTCTCATTAAATGCAGCACAGGACATTTCGAGTCTCGACAAAGATACTTGAATTGCTCTTCTTCCTTGGCTTTAGCCTTTGACGACATCCTCTTCCTCGGTATTGCACAGCCGATCCACCGCGAGGCATACGGCGAAAACGGCCACGGTGATGCATGCATCGCAAATCAAGTCGGCGAGCAGAGCTGAAACGAATCTCATTTTGTCCTCCTGATCGATTTCACTTATGACGTGCTTTTTGCCTGCCATCTCCGAGCCGACCCGCTTCATACCGCGACCCCACCGGCCTTGACATGGGGTTGAATCCGAGCCGTTTCAATTTCCTCCCCCCGCCGGTGGTGACCCGAGAACCAGATAGTTCCCTCAGCTCCGGTCGAACGGGGAAGATAAGATGCAATATTAGGGATATAATACACCACTAAAGTATCCAAGTAAAGGAATTTCGACCACTTTAGTATCCAGACAAGGAAATAGAACAACCTCCTTCCGGGGAAAAACCTCTTGAAGGATAATCTCGATATTTGGAAAAAATGACGCGTTTTCCCGGTCTGCTAAAGCACCACATAACCAAACCGATCATAAACCGAGGTTTGAAAATGCGATTCTCCTTTAGGTTAGGGCGATTAAGCTATTGTGAATTGTGTCATTTGAGTTGACAGCTCCGCTCAACCATGCTATGGCCCTGCCATAATGATGTTCCAACAGTGGAAGGGGAAAACTCTCTTTCCACAGAGCGGGGGTGTTATTAGCCCGAAATGTGTATGCGAGAATCTGTCCTGCACTTTTTCCGTTTGGGACTAACGGCCGTATCGCGCCGAGCAACCAAAGACTTGCACAGGTATCTTGGCGTGCTTAAGATGGGTGTGCTACCTGGAAAGTACAGCGATGGGGGTGGACCGTGCAAAAACCGATGACAGCAGAAGATATTGTGGTGGGTATTTTCTATCACATGAAGAAGGGGAAGCGAAAAATCACTGCGGATAGAGAGACCCTCCACCGAGCTTTTTATAAGGTAAAGGAAAAGTATCCTACATTGATGAATGTGTTTGCATTCAGAGAGAGAGAGCAATTTCCCGAAAGCACGCAGCTAGACCAGGCCTTATCTAATTTGGATGCGGCAGGCCTCATCTCTCGCCAAAACTTGACGCCAAGATATTATCAATTCGAACGGCCTCTAAGAGGCAGCTATGATAAATTTTCAAAAGATATTCTTTGTAATGCTGGGATTGATGAAGGAGAGCTAAAGCGCGCTGCTGTAGATTTTGAGCAATTCGCACGCGGAAAGCGGCAATGACAGCTGCAAACATGAGTGCCCTTGATACTTTTTACGAGGATATTGCCCGATTTACTGAAGAGTTTGCAGGGAACACAAAATACCGCAGACCATTCTTTAAAGATCCCAAGATCGTCCATGATCCTTTGTGGGGAACGATTAAGCTTGAGCCGTGGGAGGTTACTTTGCTGGACCTCCCGCTCTTGCAAAGGCTAAGGCAAGTTCATCAAACCTCCCTTGTTTCATATGTTTTCCCAGGTTGTAATCATAATCGCTTCGAGCATACTCTTGGTGTTATCCAACAGGCTCAACGATTGATTGACGCTGTAAACAGGCAGTATTCGCCTAAAAGACCACTTTTTAAGCCAACAACCATACACAGCCTTCGCCTTGCCGCTCTTTTCCATGATTGTGGCCACTCTTGTTTCAGCCATATAAGCGAAGACCTTTATGAATCCTGTCCTGATATGGCTAATTTTTTAGGCAGTGGTATTTCTCCAAACTGCCATCCACATGAAGCTCTTAGTGCGCTTATCCTAACGTCCGAACCAGTTAAACAAATTATCGCAGAAATTGAAGAGTATTACGACATCCATTTTGACATTGAAATGGCTGCCAATTGGATTATGGGAAAATCTGTTGAGAGTGGGGGGAAGAAAAAACATTATGAAACCCAGGTAATCAATGGACCTTTCGACGCAGATAAGCTGGATTATATTTTTCGAGATGCACATTATAGCGGCCTCCCAGTAGGGTTGGATTTGGACAGGCTTTGGTCTTCTTGTAAAGTAGGAAAAACAGCTGATGGAGATAAAGTACTGACACTGCATCAAGCTAGTGTTACTCCACTGGAACAGATTTTGTTTAGCAAAATTAATCTGTTTGCGATCGTTTACCAGCACCCGAAGGTTAGAGCCGCCGAAAAGATGTTCCAGTCTATTATTGAGGACGCCAAAACACGACCAAATAGTATCAACTTTAGAATTGCAGGACGCAAATTAGACCTTAATCGCGCCACTGATTATTTATGGCTGACGGATGAAGTTTTTTTTGCAGAGGCGTTGGGTCGTAATCAGCAGGATGAACTTCACAAGAGCTTACATGACATAAGGTACCGGCGACTTCTTGTCAGAGCTTTAACAATTAGCCAGGATACTGTCGCAGTTAAATGCAATTCGGGCTTTATGCAGTTGCGTAAGCTTAACCAACGAGGTGCCTCAACGTACAAGGCAAAGCGGGAATTGGCACTAGACATCTTACGGGCTGCCAATCTTGAGGGCATAATTGGTCGCCAAGACATATGGGTCGATCTGCCTTCCGACCCCTCCTTTGGAGAGGCAGACAGGACGTTTGTTCGTACTGCAAGCAAATCGCTAAGAAAGGTGAGTGACCTCTTTCCAATTCATTATTGGAGTGAACTTTTTAAAAACTACAAGTGGCGGGGGCATGTCTTTTGTCCTCAAGAATACCAACAACAGGTTCACGAAGCTGCGCTCCAGGTGTTTAGGGATGAGTTTAAGCTGAAATTCAAGAAGTCAGCGGGAGAAGCTGCTCACGTATTAAATCCAAAATCCACAGCCTAGCGTTGCAGCCGTAACTTGCGTAATAAATAAGCTAAACATAGCTATTACAATAGGATGCTCAAGAAATCATGGAAAACCCAACATAATTAGTTCACTTTGGTCCTATGTTTTGTGCTGGTCTAATTAATTCCCAAATCACTTACAATTAGTTTAATGGAATCGGGTGAATTCCATATATATCACGTTCCCTCTTTTTCCTAGAATCTTATGCGATGCCTTATCGCTACTGGTTAGCCTGTTTTGTCTCCATGGCTCGATTTTTCCTCTAGTGCAGTCAACATCCGTTTGAACTCTTCTCTATCTTCTACTGCTTCCTTGAGCCCAATTATATTGCTTCTCATAGCTCCCGCTATCGTTTTGTTTCCACTTTTTAGAATATACGCTACGTCCATAAGCAAAAGAAAGTCGTCGTCAGAAAGGCCTGCTTTTAGAGATTCAGATGAGCAGTTACCGGTGAGGAGGAAATCGATAGATTTATGAGTAATCATTGACAAACCGATCAGCGCCTTAGCGCTGGGCCAACTTTCCCCCCTATACCATTTGCCCACTGCGGATTTTTCAACCTGCAACTTATCGGCAACGGCCGCCTGTGAGCCAAGCCCGCTCTCTTCAAGCAATTTCTTAATGCGCATCGAGAACTCCAGTAACTGGTCCTCTTTGGCGACTTTTTTCTTCTTTTCCATTGACAGTTGCCACTTTAGTTGTGTATCGTTTTCCTCACGAACAGACTTTCATTACCGAGAGGTTCTCCAATATGCCAAAACTTCCCCCTCCGCAGGGAAACCAAACCATGGAACAACCAGCTAAAAGCATAAAGTCTGCCCATGAGCTCGCATTTGCGATTCACTCCACAGGGAAAGACGGCTACGAAATTCTCCCAAGCGTGCTTGGGGACCAGCTAGAAGGACTGATCCCGATTCTCTCGGGTTTTGGACATATCAACTCACTGATTTGCCAGCACTTTGAACTGATAAACGAGGCTCTTGCTATTCCTGACCTAGGTCTCGAACAGAGCCAATCCGATTTATTTCAACTTGGTCTACCATGCCCTGCGGCCATATGCCTGCAATCCAAGAAACAAGAAGGATGAGACTCGCGATGCATTTGTTCCGTGACGCTATGCGTCTCCGCCAGTTCGGCAACTTTTTTTAGATTGCTTATCGCTTCGCAAATAGGGACAGCCAGACAGTCTCCCGGGCAGGCCAAAAATGCGAAGTTCCGGGGTGAATATCTCAAGTTTCTTGGCTATGAACGGTTTGAGCCATTTTCGAAGGTCATCTTCGGGTACCTTGCCATCTCTCTACTCAACAAGGAAGAATTCATGCCAAAATACCGACGCCTGCGCGGCGTACCCATCAAGAAAGCACTCCTCGACCATGGCCTTACCCAGGTAGACCTGGCTGCGATGGTCGGGATGCCGAAAACGTCCCTAAACGTGAAAATCCTGGAAGAGCGTGTCTTCTCTGACAAGGAGAAGATACAAATCTCCCTTGTGCTGAACATGCCCGTTAGGGACTTGTTTCCAATCAGGGAAACTACCTTATCAGAACAAAATACACAATCAGGAAGTGCCGGAATGTGACTCATTTCCTCGTTCCTTTTCGGTAAGGCATGATGGAAGGATATCAGGAACCAATTCAAACAGAAAGGTCGAAGATGCAAGTAAAAACGATCATTTACAAATGCGTGGACGCCGTCGACCCGCGGGACTTCCTCGGCGCCGTGTGGGACATGCTTCCGACAAGCAGCCTGTTCCATCTCTTTAGGGGAACCGCGAAAGAGTACCTCGGAGATCAACCCGGCCAGGCGGAAACGGAGCCCGAGCCCGGCAGGAAACAAGGCAAGGACCCGCTAAACTCCTTCCAGCGCTGCTGGCAACGCTGGATCGCCAAGCGCCCCTACGTGGGGGAGTCCTCCGTCCGGGAGTCCTACCTCGAAAAGCACGTCCACCTGCTGAAGATCCTGATGAAACGAGTGGACGGGGTGCCCATCGCACGGGGCAGCGTGGCGTATCTGTGCCGCGTGGTCGGCGGGCAGCTCGTGATCGACGATACTCGATCGGTCCCCTTCTGCAGCATCTGCCCGGATGAATTTCGCAAGGTGACCATCGAGGCTCAAAACATGCTCGCCTCGATCTCCCTAAAGTTTTCAAACGGCGAACTTTCCGGGAAAGAAGCGAGGAAATCGATCAAGGCGCTCACCGCCGTTACAAACGCCTGTACGGCCTGGATTGAGCAGTTGAGCAGGATTGAGGAGCGGGGAGATAGCTCGGAATGAACCAACTCTCTGGAATTTCTGGAGGGTTAAAAAGGAAGGGAGACAGGAAGCATGGAAAGGTTATCGGTTGACGACAAGCTACGCTTACTCGCACTGACATTGGAGTTTTGCCAGTTCTTGCAGACGAAAGATTTCGAGAGAATTTACCTCGAATTATTCAACTTTACTTCGTGAGCTAGTGTTGCGTCCCCTAAATATTATGATATAATCTGCCTCCAATAAGGAGGTGAGTGATGAGAAGACCGATCGTCGTTCAGTTGAGTGAGGAAGAACAAACGGCTTTGAAGTCGTGGGTGGCTGCAGGCAAGACCGAACAACGTTTCGCCAAGAGGGCTCAAGTGATTCTTTGTGCTTCTGCCGGAATGCGCCCCAAAGACATCTCGAAACAGGTTGGGCTGAGCTGGCAAAATTGTCTGAAGTGGCGTAAGCGATTTGTGAAAGATCGGCTGGAGGGTTTGCGGGATGCGCCTCGCAGAGGCAGACCCGCGGTGATTACTCCTGAGGAGCGGGTTAGCGTTATGGCCCTTGCCTGTACGACACCGGACGACGGAAGCAATCAGTGGAGCACGAGAAGACTTTCCGACGCTTGCGGTTTCTCGAAATCCACGGTCCACCGGATCCTCAACGAGGCGTCCTTGAAGCCTCATAAGATCGATCACTGGTGTGGCAAAAGCCCCGACCCGGAGTTTGCGCAAAAGCAGGCGGAAATTGTTGGCCTTTATCTGAGCCCTCCGGAAAATGCACTCATTTTGAGTGTGGATGAGAAATCGCAAATCCAAGCCCTTGATCGAACGCAGCCGATGCTGCCCATGTGGCCCGGAAAACCCAAAAGGCAGGCCCATACCTACACTCGGCATGGGACAACGTGTCTTATGGCCGCTCTCCTGGTCCATGAGGGAACCATCGAGGGCAGATGTATTGATCGTCACACCCACGAGGAATTCCTTAATTTTCTCAAACACCTGTATCGCAAGTTTCCGCATAAAGAACTGCACGTAATTGTGGACAACTACAGTCCCCACAAGCATCAAAAAGTGACCGAATGGGCTTCGAAGCGCAAACGGCTGACATTGCACTTCACACCGACCTACGCCTCCTGGTTGAACCAAATCGAGATTTGGTTTGGAATCCTCACGCGCGACGTTGTCAGGGGCGGCGTCTGGCGCTCGACGCAGGAACTCGTGAACCAAATCATGTTCTATATCAAACGGTACAATGAAGATTACGCACATCCATTCCGGTGGACCTATACCGGTAAGCCGCTGGTTGCTTAGTATCATCTAATTTGAGGGACGTCACACTAGAATGCACGGTGCGCGTCAGACGGCACAATGTCCGTCTGACGGAACCGCGATTTTGCGAGTGAATCATCCTTGGGTCCAATCCTCAGGAACCAGCGCCGGAGGCTTTGTCCAAGGCTGCTCTACCAGCGTGTTCTGGAACCACTGCTCGCGAAGGTTCGCATGCTCGGTCACAATCAACTGGAACCCGGGTGTATCCTCTTGGGTGAACTTGAGTAGTAACTCGAACAACCGCCGGACCGCCATCAGATCGGCGTCGGCCTCCGTCTTCAGGATCGAACCATCGGCTTCCCGGTAGACCTGCTCGGACGGGAAATAGACCTGACTTGGTTGGTCGATCAGCAGGAACCGCGGGATCGGGCAGTTGTTCTCCACCGCGAACAGGTGGAGGGCCAGCAGTGCTGAGAGGTGGTAGGCTAGATGATTCTCCCCGCCGCCGGTTCGGCTCATGGGAACCGGGCGTTCGGGACGGTCGAAGACAATAGTGACATTGGCCAAGTCGAACCGCGCTGGGTAGGCTCGAAACTCTGCCTCGAACTTCCGGATGTACTGTGTTACTTGCACCGAAATAATGTTTAGTATCGAGTTCAACCGCTCGTTAGTATCGTCTGCGCCAATGCGCGATTCTAGATCCTTGGCCCTCAAGTCGAGCCGACGGTGTTCACCCTCAAGCCGAGCAACCTCAACGTCCGAAACGAGGTTCTCTAGGAACAAGCTGATGCGGCCAACGACACGTGCGGCAGCATTGTTCCGGGTGCCCATCTGTGCGATCACTTCGTTGGCCTCTATCGCTGAGGAAAGCTCGGCTTCCTTTTCCTTGATGGCATCGGCGATTCCCTGAGCCTCGCGATCCAGCTCAGTGAGGTAAGCGTCGAGCTTGGGTCGTTGCCCAGTAGCGATACGCAACTCGGCGTCAAGCGACCGCAGTTCGTCGAGTAGGACTTTGGCGATAGGTGATTCCAGTGCCAGGTTCCGCTCGCTAAACGGCCACTGCCACTCGCCTGTGTCCGGGTTCTTCGGCAGCGCCTTGATAGAGGCCAGCCGGTCTAATTGTTCGGTGGCCTCGTTCTCATAGCCCTTGGCGAGCTTGGAGAACTGACGGGCGGCATCGATCCTGGCCTGCGCTCCGCGGCGATCCTTGCGCAAATGCCCCAATTCCTCTTCGAGGCGCGAGATCCTGCCTCCATCGTCTTCAGGAATATTCTGGGGTTTCCAGGAAAGGGCAACCCTCAAGGCTTCGAAGGTTCCGCCGGCGGTGATGTCGCGGGCGGTGCTGCTGATCACGCCAACGGTCATGGCCTCGGAGTAAAGACCGATTGCCTTCTCGTGCGATGTGTCTATGGCGTTGCGCGCCTGTTCCAGCAGCTTCGCATTAAGCTTGAGATCACGCTTGGCAATGCGCAGCTTGGATTCGAGTTCGTAGCGGTCGTGGGAGAACAAACCCAGCAGGATCGGCAGCGTGTCGCGGATCGTCTGCGGCTGAAACTGCTCGTTCTGGCGATAGAAGAGTTGGTCTTTGTTGGCGACCAATCCCTGTTTTTGGAACAGATAATAGAGCGTGTGCTTGACGTTCGCGTCGTAGCTGCCCCGGCTGTGTTCGAGGGCAACATCAGTGTGATTTTCGGGAATACCAAGCAGGCGGGAGAGCAAAGTGACGACGGCATCGTCATCCGAGTTGACCGCTAGTGCTTCGAACAATGGAGCCCGCAGTTCCGTACCTCGACGCAGCATCGCAGTGCTACAGCTCACTCCGCCCCCGGGTGGCGCGGGTTTGGCGATCAACACCTGCTCTCGCTCGAACTGGTAGATGACGGCGAACCAAGCAACCTTGTCGCGAATGACACCTTCCGGAACATTGAACGACGAACGTCCCATGCAGTATTCGATGATCTCGGACAGCGCCGATTTGCCGGTGGAGGCTCGCCCAGTGATGACGTTCAGGCCGTCCACTTTGAACTCGAGATCGCGGCGCTGCCCTTGGTGGCTGTAGATATGGATGGACTTGATCTTCATGGACGGACTCCGAAAGACGTATAGACGGTCACTCGATCGGCGATGAGTGCAAACTCCTTCCCGATGAATCGCGCCACGCGCTGGCAGGACTTGGTTTCGTCCGTTCCCGAGATCGACTTCCGAATCTTGTCGAGGACGGTCTGGAGACGTCCGTCATCTGTGACCGCGATGCAACCTCTCTCCATCAGCAGGCCGAAGCCCTCGAGCGCATAGGGCACCATCGCGGTGGCTCTGTCGGCGAACCCCACCTGCACTTGCGGGTATTTCTCCGTGATTTTCAGGAGGTAGCTCCTGGAATTGGCGGCTATCACTTCGCGTGAATCCTTGTGCAGGCACAGGGGCAGGACGAGCAAGGAGAGCGAGAAGGGCATGCCACGGGAGTCTCCTTCCTCGTAACCCTGCATGGCACGGAACAGGATCAAACCGCAGAAGGCGGGGTTGAATAAGTTCCGTATCTCGAAAGGGCGTTGGTCCCAACGTTTCACTTGAACACCCCCAATACCTGGCCGAGACGTTTGAGGAACAGGGGATGCCAGTAGACCCTGGGTTCATGTGCGGCGTCGGCCAGGATGTGGTAAGAGCCGCGCGTGACATAGGGTTCGGTCACGCGTGACCGAATGCGCAGCGATTCTATATTCCCGCTCTGCTGATCCGCCCATTTGTACAGCTCCTTGCCGGCACGCTTCAGCACGTCCTCGGCGCTGTTCTCATCAAGATCCTCGAATGCGACGTCCCTATAGCGGCTCCACTCGTCGACAAGACGGTCTTCGTAGTCCTCGATCTCTCCCGACAAGAGTAAATTTTCGCGCGCCCACTCCGCTCGTTGTTCGAACGCCCTATAGTAATCCAGGATCGCGTTGCGGATGCGGTTTGAGGAGATCCCGATCTCTCGCAGTTGCACCACGAAGGTCCGAGGGTCGTTCTCGGTATCGATCTCGCCGGCAGGCTCCTTTCCGCGGAACGTGATTGGAAGATTGTCCAGCTTGTATTCTTCGGATAGGGTGGCGAGCTTGTCCGATACCTCGAAGCCAACAATTCCTTCGTCCCTGTCGCCGGTCAGCTGTTTGATGACTTCGTCGTTCCACCATCCCTCAAGCCGTTCGAACACGGCATTCCGGTGCTCACGCCGGATACTGCGCATGTGTTTGTCCTTGATGGTTTCCGGGATGTTCTCAATCCGGGGGCTGCTGTCGAGAATCAGGATACGGACTAGGAAATCCTGCTTTTCAGCAGTAGTCAGTTCGTTGAATGCCTTTGCGATGCCGCCGATGAGATCCGACTTCGACCTGATGAAGGCTGCTTCCACCTGTTCGGCCAGTGTTTTTGTTTCATCGCCCGTGTCGCTCTGGACCGGCAGGAATTCCTTCAGAAAAGAGTTATCTGAAACCGTGCAGGTCGTGAAGAGGAAGAAGCGCAGGTTCGAGGCGCTGCAGCCGTCGCGCTTGTACCGCGCCAGCCAGATGCGAACGGACTTCCAGAAGTCGGTTGATAAGTCGGTCAGGTGGTCGCCAGCAGCCTTGTGCTTGAGCGATGCCAATGATTTTCTGCCGTCCTTGTCGACGAAGTCTAGGTCGTCATCCTTTTCCAAGAAGACGGCGGTGTTCTCTGGAAGCTCTAGCAACCGGAGCAGAGCGAGGCGCGGCTGATAGAGGTATCCTAGACCCTGTTCGCGGGCTGAGTATTTGTCGGTGGTTGGGTCTTTCATGGACAAGTCCAATCTACACCTGATTGAGGTTTCCCACAGTCTCACCGCTGAACAGATAGGGCATCGGCAAACGTTTCGCTATTCAACATGCTCCTCTCGTATGGTACTGCCAGTGTGGCTATCCCGCGGCATAACGTTCATGGTCGAGCGGCCAGCGGCTCTGAACCGGGTCGCTCCACCATATTGTTAGCCTTCCCGCTTTCCTTGCACAAACAGGATGGAGTTCACATTGCCGGCCTCGTCGCGTTTCCCTCTGTGCCAATATGGTTGAGACATCTTCCCCGGAATAAATTAGAGTAGAGGGCGGGGAAGGAAATCATCATGAATAAAGGCACCATTATGCCTGTCCGATCGGTTTCATCGAGTGCCCTGGAGGTGGAATCGGGGGAGCGTAGCGAACCCGATGGAACCGGAAGGGCACTCGTGCCGCCCGATCCCGAAGTGAGAGAGGCCCCGGTCAGGCGACGCTTCTAGCGAAAAGGGCCGACTCTAAATTCAAACTGTCGGTGTCTCAATTTCATTGACACATTCCGTACCCGCTGTCAAATTGAATAATTCCATGAGCGCTCCCCTTTTAATCAGTAGATTCCATTAGTTCACTGTGGTATGTGCCCTAACCCGGATTATTCATGAGGTTTGTCGAGAGAGCTCTCCAAGGTGGCCGGAGTGTGGCATCGGGGGCGGTTCTTGAGTGGTTCGTTCGACCGGGAGGCACAGGAACCGCTTCCGGGCGCGTTGTCTCGGGTTTCATTAAGTGCTTTTGCCGCTTTTCCCCCGATTTCGGACGCAGGTGTAGCGTTCGTTGGGTGTTTTCGTGGAGAGAGGGTGCCGGTTCCGGGGGCTGGGCCGTCAGCATCGGAGGGGCATTTGCCGAATATTTTGCAGTGCGGTGGCGAACATGCGCTGATAGGGATAGGCCCGGGGCATGGTAAAGAGGATGCGCCGCACGCTCTGGACCACCCGTGCAGCGATTTTGAGCAGTTTGAGCTTGAGGGTGTCGACCGAGGCGGCAGCGAGTTCGGTCCCGGCAAGGCTCCGGCGCAGGTGCCACAACAGAACGAAGGCGAAGGTGTGTAGCAGCAGCCGAAACTGGTTGGCTGCAAACCGGGTGCAGCTCAGCCGATCGGCTTTGAGATGAAGTTTCAGCTCCTTGATCCGGTTTTCGGCGTCGCCCCGGCCCGTGTAGATGGCGTCATAAATCCCTGCGGCCGGTTCGAGGATGTTGGTCACCACAAAGCGGGTGTTGAGTCCTCGGGAGAGTCGCTCCACCTTGGCAATGACCCGGCGCGATCGCTGCCAGGACCCGGCTCGATGGCAGAAACTGCCAAAGAGTCTTTGCTTTTCTCCGGTTCGGGCAAACTCTCTCTCGGCTTTGCGCACCAGGTTGGCTGCCCGTTTGCGCAGACGGTCGTTGGTGATCAGGCCTATTGTGTATTTGACCTTCTCGCGCTCAAGGAGCTTGTAGATGGCCGGTACGGCAAAACCGGCATCGGCACGCACGAGAATGGTGGCCTTGGGATAGGCCTGTTTGAGACGGCGGATGATGCGCTTCAAGATTGCCTTCGCCCCTTTGGATGCGTGCGCATTGCCCGGGCGCAGCACCCCGGCCATGCCGGACCCGTCTCAGGTAGGGAGCCGACGGCTGTTTTCAATCCGGGATCGAAGCGCAGGGCTTGATGATCGTTCCCGTCTTCGTACCCCATGGCAATGGCGAAAAGGCGCTGCCGCAAAAGTTCCTTTTGATCATGGTGCACCTTGGATTGCTCGCGACGGTCGTAAAGCGCCCCGCTCATCGAGGACGAAAGTCCCGTCACCCGATCGATCTCACGCAGCAGCAAGGAGCCCCCGTCCGAGGTCATGGGACCGGCGGAAAATTCGGCCACAACGGAACGGAAATCAAGGTTTGCAAAAGAGAGTTGACTATGACAGACCGTTTTCAACGGACATCCTTTTTGTTTCGTGTTTTGTCTTGTCAACTCGACACGTTAAGGATGTCCGTTCCTTTTTTCAACCACTATTATGAATTATCCGGGATAGAGCAGGGGGAGCATCACGATACGGTTGCACAATCGCTCAACGTGTCGCGCCAGACGCTTTACAGGGCTTTTCGGGGATAAGCTCAAAAAAGCGTTTTACAAACGGGGTTGAAAACTGTAGTCCAATGGACTATAATTTATGACGTGAGGGGGTAGGGTGAGGATTTTCAAAACCAAGTGGTTTGTACGCTATGCGCGGAGCGAGCGGATTGAGGATCATAGCCTATGCGAAGCCGTTGAGCGGGCCGAGCGCGGAATTATCGACGCGGATTTGGGCAGCGGCGTCATCAAGCAACGGGTTGCTCGGCCCGGACAGGGACGCTCCGGCGGGTATCGAATGCTTGTGGCCTATCGCTGCGGAGAGTTGGCGGTGTTTATGTACGGCTTTGCCAAGAAGGAACGCGACAACATTGAAAACGATGAATTGGAAACCCTGCGTAACATCGCAAGCGATTTGTTCAGCTCCACGGCTGAATGCCTCGAAAAGCAAGTGAGGGAGGGAAGATTACAGGAGGTGAAGTCATGACAACGGAGAAAAAAAAGCTAAGTCGGCTAACGAAAGCGTTGCTGGAAACTGCTGAGGACTTGCACGCTGGCGGGTTGCTGAGTGAGAAAACCTATAGGAAAATCACCTTGCGTCATCTTGGCGATAAGGAACAAGCCGAGCTTGAACCGCTGACCGGAGAAGAAATCCGCACGATCCGCGAGAAAGCCCACTTGAGCCAGTCAGTTTTTGCGCACTACCTCAACGTAACGACCGGCTATGTTTCGAAACTGGAGCGGGGAGCAAAGCGGCCAACAGGCATGGCGCTTGTGCTGCTGAACGTGATCCGCCGTAAAGGGATTGAGGCAATCCTTTAAAAAGGGATTTTCTTTTTTCCTATTGCCTGCATGAAACCGGCAATTTCGGAGGTGCGGCTTTTTGTCTATTTTTTGCCCTCCTGAGCTTCCCCCTTTCTATGTACCACGGGTAAATGGAGTCCTGTCCATCATGAGGGCTCCAGTTTGCACTGGTACAGTTTTGGGGGGAAAGGTCACTTGCTCTCGGTCCATTCTTCCATCTGTTGTATCGTTTTTTTCAATTGATACCGACCACCTGCAAAAACACCATAGTCTCCGCCTCCACCCATTGCTGAAGAAAACCGTGTTTTGTTAGCGTAAAAAAGCCAAATATCTGTCCACATCTTCTCAATCGATTCGTCGAAGGGATTCCCTCCCCTCGAGTAACTCTTGGCCAGACCGCGATTCCAAACATCCTGCATAATCTGCGTTGCACTGAAAGTGGCAGAGTTTGTTGATTCGATCGTATTCACAAATCGACTCCAGTAACCGTCAACCCATGACTGTGAGTGACATGCAAGACAAATGGACTCCATTTTCTGCTGTGCCACAGCCATCTCTTCCTTCGTCAGAAGGAATTCTTCGGACACCTTTCCCCTAAAGTCAGTCGGCAGGGGAAGCCCATCCGCGTTCCTGATGATGCTCGTGTCTGCCGCTTTCGGTTGCGGATGCGCATAAACAAGTCCAAAAATGCGCCAAGGCAGCCGATCTTTCATTTCATGAGTCCGGTCCGCGATAACTTTGCCGTCTGCATTTACGAGGAGGCTGATATGACAGACAGCGCAGGTGGGCGCAGTGAAATCTTTTCCGATTGTCCACCTGGTGTTCTTAAAGTCCCACTCTTTTTGAAGTGCCGAAAAAATGTTGCCGTGCTTGCTCGTCTCGTAGACTTTGAACGCGGGCACGTCGGGGCCTGTATGGCATTCTTTGCAGGTATAAGGTTTGCGTGCCATTTCGACCGAGAACTCATGGCGGCTGTGGCAGGAGGCACATGACCCTTTGCTCCCGTCCGGATTTATCCGACCCACTCCCTGATTTGGCCAGCCGGATATCACCGGAAATTCCATGCTGCCCATGTCTGTCTCCCTGGACTGCACACCGGAAACCGTTATTTTCGTTCCATGACAATAGAGACAGGAATCATCGTTTGTTAAATCGCCGTCGATTCGGACACCAGGGCGGGTTCGGGATGGGATCGAGTTTATCGAATCGATCAGCAGACGATATAAGCTGTTGTCTATGAGGTTCCCATATGCCTGCGACATCAGGTTCTTTTGATACTGCCCGGCCTCGTTTTTGTGGCACGAGCTGCAATCGTTTGGACTCACTACGATGTGAACATTGTATCCATTGTGCTCAAATGAATCCGCATGTGTTTTCGGCTCCATGGTGTGACATTCCGCGCAGCCGACCACGACGTTTTTCAGACTATCGGGGATATTGTCGGAGGACAACCTTTTGTCCAGCCCCTCGGCCCTTGAAGCTTCAAACGGAGTGATCGCCGCGTGGCGGCTCTTTTGCCATGCCGAAACGATGCCGGGATGAAGAGACGAATGACAACTCAAGCATTCTTTGGTCGCAGTGCTCGTTCGCTGCTGAGCGTGGGCACTCGGCAAGGCAAGAATCCCAATTGAGAAGATGACAGTTACGTAGAATGCCCTCATTTGTTCTCCATTCCGATCTCATGTTTTTTCAAATGGATGCGGGCGACTATTTTGCTCTGTTTCTTTCCTCGGTCAGACACCTCCGGCAAAGCATGGCTGGATGCCTCCCCTGTATCCGGGTGCGGAACCATGTCCCCTATCCCAACCGTTCCATCACCTTGAGAAATATGATCGTATCAACAATTTGCATGCCGTGGAAGGATTTCAATTTGTTGAGGTGGCTGTCGTCGGAGACAATGAAGTCCGCTTCGGCTTCCAGTGCACACGCCAGAAACATATTGTCGCTGGGATCATCTTGAATGGCATCGACCCGGATGCCGCCTGCGGTCAGAACAGAAGCAGAGATGAGGCTTTTCAAAAAAGACTCGACCTTGCCAAGAGGAACGTTCCTTTTTTTGAGAAGGGATTTGATCTTGGGAGAACGCAGGACTCGAAAAGCCTCGTTGCCGGTTTCAGGTGAGAAAGCCAGTTCTATTCTGTCATTGCGCTCATGGCGCAGAATCTGTGCGGCCAAGCCCTGGGGAGAAAGAATGGCGCTGATGAGAACGTTCGTATCGAGCACCACCCGCATCATTGTTTTCTGGCCTCCTCCACAGCCTCTTTGATCGTTTTATCAATAACCGCCGGATCTTCTTCGGCCATCTTGTTCCAGATTTCGTCCAGAGCCGCGTAGGCCATTTTCCGCTCTTCGCCGGAACGGCGTCTCTCTTTTCCCTCGGAGCCAACGACTTGCACCGGACGAATAACGATCCGTTCGTCTTCAATGTCGGCCTGGACGTAATCCCCTACCGCGAGTCTCAGTTTTTCCCTGAGAGCCTGGGGAATGGTCAATTGGAAATTGCGGCGCACCTTGATAAGTTCCATCTCGCCCGCCTCCTTCGCGCGCTCTTTTGCGCGAGATTATCGTTTTTCATAATTTCGTAAATTCTCAATTTCTTACGCCATGACAATAACACGGAGGGAATTTTTGTCAATCTACCCTCCACCGTCTGGGTATTGGAGACAGGAGGTCCAATGGTTGGCGAGCCCCGAAAGAAGGTGGCGCCGAGTGTTTCCTATGCAGAATCGCCCAAATGACACGTTCTGACATGCTGTGACACTTGCAAATTGAATCGAAAAGCAGCCAAAATTGCTCAGAAAGCGCGTGTTGGGATAAAGGATCGAAGTTCCTGAAAACTGCGTTGCCCAAGCGATCATTTGACTTCCTGGCATGAGATTTCCGGGTAGCACGCATGGTTTTTCCGAATGGAGTTTTTGATTTGCGAGAACGTTTATTGAAGTTACTGGAGCGCTGGGCGGAACGAGAGATAATCCGCTGCAACGGGCGGGCCCTCATCATTCCGGAATTGACCTACCGCTGGCACTGCGACAAACTCGGGCGGTTTCACCGGATCAGCGAGGGCGTTTGCTGGGAGAAAATGACGGCCCGCCGCGAGTCGTCGGAGCTTGACGATTTCGGCGTCGCATTTCGATCCCTGGCCGAAATCGAGCAAGCTTTAATCATCGTCGATCACTTGGGAGACAAGACCGAATGGGAAGAAGCAATCGCATACTTCGGGATCTCGAGCAGAAAATCTGCAACGCTGCTGCGAACGGCCTGGGTGAAGCTGACTTGGGCCTGCATCAAACGGGGGCTGATAAGATCGAGTTCGTGGAAGGCGTCAAGGGAATTGCCGAGTTCCTGAAAGTCAGCGAGTCCACCGTCAAACGTTGGATCCGTCACGGCAAGCTTCCGGTATGGCAGCCGGCCGGAAAGCGCGGGAAGGTGTACCTGAGCCGAAAGCAAATCCAGAGATTAGCGTGCAAGGAGGCATGAGCATCGAATCAATCCCCTTCTCCAAGGCTTGCAGAGCCGTCATCCCAGATCAGGAAACGGTGGGGAGCCGGAATTGGCGCAGGTCACCGAGGAAAGTAAAGCCATTGTAAGTGTGGTCCCCAGCGCTCCTCCGTGCCATAGAGGAATCGAGGAATAGGGCTTTTCCTCTGGTTTTCTTTCTTGAGATGATTTATATTACTTGCATGAAGTGCTTTTCTGATTCGTCGAGTTTTTTCCCACAGGAGCTGGCCATGTGTGTTCACCTGCCTTTCCAATACAAGAAAGCAACACAGGCGCTGAATTTCCTTGCGGTGGCAAGCGGTGGGCTCATCAACAAGATGAAAGCCATCAAGCTTGTTTTCTTTGCGGATCGTTACCATCTTCGCAAGTACGGCAGGCCCATAACAAATGATGAATACTATGCCATGGAACGTGGCCCCGTCAATTCCGGCGTCAAAGACATAGCCGAGATGAGCGATTTTCTGGGAGAGCGGGAGCGGGAGTACGCTTCAAAATTCATCGCACCGCTTGATCGCTATAATGTAAGGTCTCTTGCCGGGGTGGAAGCTGGCGTTTTCTCACAAACCGACTTGGAAGCTCTTGAGTTCGCGTGGGAGACATTCGGCAACCGAGATCAATGGGAATTGGCCGAAATCACACACAATTATCCTGAGTGGAAGAAACATGAATGCGAACTGGAACATGAATCCAGAGTGAGAATGGACTACTCTGATTTTTTTGAAGATCCCGAGCAGGGGGTTGAGCAATGCTACAGCCTATCGGCCCAGGACAAAGAGGATCGGCTTCAAGAAATAAAAGAATTGTCACAGCTTCATGCCCTCTGGAGCTAGCCGGACATGATCGATATTCCGCCGGAGGTCCGGATACGTTCATTGATCCGGACGGGATCGGTTTATTACTTCCCAGAAGATACCTTTTCATCTACTGTCCGCCACTTTTTTATCGTTTTGAATTCCAGCCCGGCAACGGATAGGGTCCTTCTTTTGGTATGCTCTTCGTCCAGAATAGAGGCCGTGAAAAGACGTCGCCGCCATCAGCCTTCTCAAACCATCGTTGAAATTGCAAAAACGGAATACGCCGATTTTACGGTGAATTCCATAGTGGACTGCAACACGATAATCCCCAAGACCATATCAGAGCTGGCATCAAAGCTTAATAGCAGGGAATTACTGTGTAAAACGGTAATGGACGCTTCAATTGTAGAGAAACTACGGCAGGGAGTCTTGGTAAGCCCCCTTGTAGCCGACGAGCATAAAGATCTGCTTAGAAATCGCTCTGTTTCCTAAGAATGAAACCTATGGATCATGATCCCAAATAATCCCACACGCCTCTTGCTATCCATCCTTAAAATCCGCATGATTTAGCCACACTGGCAACGTTTTACGGAACATACGGCCCTCCAGGCAACCCCGTGTATCTTCGGATGCACGGGGTTTTCTGTTTCTGGAATTGCAATGAAGCGGGCAGTCCCGGAAACGGGATCGGACAAGGCGGGAAAGCATGATGAACTGGCTGGATAGCGGATCGATTATCGTCGGTGGGTTTAGTCTGGCGGACATTGGCATCCTCATCTACCTGATTCGCGTCGTTATCAGGCCTGTTGCGCAGACGGCCGCAGCAGCGGTTGAAGGTATGAAGGAACTCTACGCCAGCCGGAATCAGCATGAGAACCGACTGGTTGCAATCGAGACCCTTCATACAGTGAAGGGGTGCGGCGATCCGCACAGAGATTGCGCGGGGAAATGACCGGATTTGAAATGAAGACTTTCGAGAAAGGGGCTTTGAGATGAAGAGAATCACGGCGGTTTTGTTCGTTTTGCTGCTGGCTTGCACAGCCGGTTTCGGATGTTCGCACACGGCGACACTGAGCCCGACAGGGAACAACGTTACTCAGACGTTGACCCAGGGTGAACAGACGGATGCGGCCCTCAAGGCAGCAGGATCGGTGAATGTCGGAAGCGGATCATCCGGCACGGCGGGAACGGCTGATGGCGGATCGAGCAATACGGGGACCACGGGGACGGGAACGGCCACAACCGACACGACCGGAGCCAAGAGCACTTCAACCGATGCGACGACTTCAACGGCGACAAAGTAGGCCTGCCCGATGGCTCGATTGTTTCTCACACTCTTAAGCGCCGTTCTCCTCGCTCCCTGGGGCTGCACCATCAATCGCATCTTCGTACAGCCCTCGGGGGCCAATTCAACGATCAACGTGCAGATCGAAAGGGAGATCACGGCCAAGATCAATACGGATGTTGACGTGAGTGTTGCAAATAAGGGGCAGCAACGGGCAGACCACACGGGGGACAAATAAAGATGGGCAACCAGGGGAGGATGACGAAGGCATTGCGCATTCTGGTTTTTGGATTCTGTATCGTAGCTCTCACGGGCTGCGCTATTTTGACCGGAGGTTCCGGGAGTTGGTCGGACCGGTATGCACGACCCGACAGCACGCAGGTCGGAACGAGCAATCCGGAAGGGCACCGATGAACGACTCCTTAACTGCACGGGATCATGAATTCACCGACGTTGTTCTGCTCCCCGACCTTCATATTCTCCCGAGTGTCGTGGCCACACTGACCGATCTCCAGGTTGCCGACATTGCAAACGGCTGCGGGCCGGCCGGGCAAAAGTTCGACTTCATTCCGGACCGGCCCCTGGGAATCGATTTCAAATGGAGCTGCAACCGCCACGACGCCTGCTACCACTTCGGGCGGACTGAACGGGACAAATTGATAGCTGACCTGTGCTTCATGTGGAACCTGCAAGTGGACATTCACATGCACCGGCACGCGCACCCAAACCTTCTGACCGGCATGGAACACGTGGCCCAAGAGCGAGTGGGTTGCGACTATTTTATTGCGGTTTCGGACGGTGGCGACAAAGCGTATTGGGCCGACAAAGACAAACCGGCGTCCGTGTGACGCAAAGGAAGAGGCAATAGATCATGGATGTCATGACCATTTCGACCATCACGATCGGCGTGCTGTTCGGGATCTCCGAGGCTTTGAGCTACATCCCGGCAGTCAAGGCAAACGGGGTGTTTCAACTGTTCTGGAGCGCCGTAAGGAAAGCCGCGGGGAAATCCGAGTAAGCCTGCCCAAAATGACCAGAGACTTCAGAAGAAACGAAACGCAAACCATCGAGGCCATAGACCGGAAGGCCGAGATCCTGCACGTCGTAAGCGAGAAGGAAGCGATGCGCCTTGCAGGCCTCATGACGCCCCATCAGTTGTGGAGGCGGGTCACAAGGAGACGGCACTGATGCCCATGGCTCCCTTGAAGCCTTGCATGCATCCTGGCTGCCGGGAACTGGTGCGTGGGAGGGCGCGATGCGAAAAACACGAGAAACTGCATGCGGCCGCCGTGGACAGTCGAAGGCCGAATGCCCGCAAGCGCGGGTATGATAACCGGTGGCACAGGGCAAGATCGGCCTATCTTCGGAAACATTCCCTGTGTGTTGAATGCCGGCGGGTCGGGATCAAAAGGTTTGCGACCTGTGTCGATCACATCACCCCTCACCATGGAAACGAGACCTTGTTCTGGGACGAGTCGAACTGGCAGCCGCTCTGCGCCGAGTGTCACTCGAAGAAGACGGCCCGGGAAGACGGCGGCTTCGGTAACCGGCAGGTAGGGGGGATCAAATGTCCTGAGCCCTCGTGGGTGGAACCGGGCCCCCAGTTGAGCTTACGCGACCGCGAAATTAGGTAGGGGGGGTCCCCGCCCTTTCGAGCGGGGATCCGTCGGAACCGGGAAGAGTTGACCTCATGCGGCCAATTTATCCGATCCGGCCAGTTTGTTGAGCTGCCGGACTAGGTCCATTCTCCGAAATTCAATATGGAGGTTATTGTTTTTATACCATTTGCAGTGAAAATACTCGGTCGAACAACTCCATTGACCATTCCGACCAGCCGTATCGATGACGGTCTTTAAATCGTTCGGGTGCTTGGCAACTCCCTTACCATCGAGGAGATGAAAAACATTGTCCATCGCCTGCAGATATTTGTCTTTGTAATAAGAGACCTGAGAAGTCGTGTTTCCCCATCCGGGCTGCATCATGTAGGTGCATATAACCTTGTTGGTAAGGCCGAAAGTGTTTTTCCGGTTCGTCTTTAACTCGGTTCGCCATGATGGACGCAACCAGTCAAAGACCTCACGGGCAGAGTCCTCGAGCAGCGAGCCCATATCGTTGAAAAGCTGGTTCATGAAGGCAAACACGTTTTCCGTTGTGAGCGGAGGGAGTTTTTCCTTTCCAAGTTGCCGGTCCAGAGCATCGCGCTTTTTAATCGAAATGATCTCACGCACCTGGAGCCGTTCGACTACGCTGGCCCATGCATTTCTTTCGATGAAAGAGTAGGACGACTCGGCGTCATCGCAAAGGCTGTAATCGGTAATGTGGTTGGGGAAAATTCTATCTCGGTATTCTCCCAGGGTGGAAGCGAGACGGGTCTTTGCCTGTTGAAGAAGAGCAAAAGCCTGGTTGACTTCGGTTTGCGCGGTTTTGACTTCCTGGATCATGGCTTGCACCGTGTCGCGTTTGATCAGATCCATATTGAACATGGTTTGCTCCTTTATGCGGCGGGGGAGTTTTCCGCCACTGGTTTGCTATGAGCGTCGGGTGATGGCTCACCAGTCTTGCTTCCCGCGAAACCGCCAGGTTCGATTCCCGGCCGCCGCTCCAGGATGGTCCACCACACCCTGGTCGGGTTCTCTGCGGTGAGAATATGCCCGACCGGGATGCCGAGCTTTTTGAGCCGTTCGGCGATTTCATAGTGGCGGTGGCAATCCCGCGGGTCCGCCTCCATGCACATGAGGCAGGCGCATCGGTCATGCTGCCACGTCGACAAGGCGGCGATGGCGGAGTCCTTGATCCTGGCGAAGCCTCCGAGGTTTTCACCGCACCATTGATACCTGATCCCGTAGCCCGGAAGCGCCGCTTCAAGGGCCTTGCGGTTGAAGGCGAACTTGCGCCCGTAGGGCTTGGATCTCACGTCCACCAGGAATTTGATATCCCTGGCCTGGAGTTCTTTGATGAGGTCTTCGACTGATTTCAGCTTTTGGTAGCCGATCGAGTAGAGCATGGAGGGCTCCTTTCCTAGAATGGGCATCGGTTGAGGGTTGAAAGGTAATTCTCGTAATCGCGTTCCCATCGCGCGGTCCTTTCTTTCTTGGGAATGTAGGCGCGGATCCGGTCCATGAGGTCCTGGTCGCTTTCGAACCCATAGTCCGCGGCGGCAATGTCTATGGGCAGGCCGCCCTTTTTCCTGAGAAGAAATGGCATCTTCGCGTTGATTTCCGCCACGAACTCGAGTCCGAAATTTGTGACGACGGATTGGCGGTTGATTCCGGGGCCGTTCCATATCTCATCGAGGGGATCCGTCAGACCTTCGGTAATGCTTTTAAGATACGAGACGGGGTTTACCATTTTCTGAATCCTTTCCTTTTTCCTTGGCCGGTTGAGTTTGCATTCGGCTCCTTCACGCGATGCCGAGGGAGAAGGGGTATCTATTACGACGCTCTCTTCTGTATTCATCCATATCCATTTCATCCTGGTAATCGATTCGGGCATCTTCGAGTTGCTGTTCGAAGTCGATGGACCCTGGATGTAGTTTGCAGCAGAACATGATATCGGCAAGCAGAGTGGTGATTCCGGTAGAGGCGTCACCTTCGTTGTAAGGTGCTGTGGTCCTGAGGATTTCAAAGATTCTATCTGCTCTGTCATATTTGTCTTCTATTCTCATTGTCGGCTCCTTGGTGAATTGTTTTGATGGTTGCATTCGGCCCCTTCACTTGTTGGCGCAAGTGAAGGAGTTTTTTATTTAATGCTTATAGTTTCACGCTTGCCGTTTGCGTGCCGGATTTCCACATATCCAGCCCTGCTTATGTCGGTAAGGCATTCGATGCGTCCGTCTCTCATGGCTTTTTCGAATCTTACTTTTGTCCAGGTTTTCATATTTTGTCCTTTCGTGGTTGGTTGTTTTTGATGGTTTTGATACTATCATAAATGGCTTCTTTGTCAACAAAATTAGCTAGTTACGAGATATTTAATATCATGTTTACAGGCTCGATCGACAGCACTTGCAGAAAGATCCTTGCGGCAAATTCGGATCTCTTTACGAACAGGATTTGTCTTGTAGGGTGCTCCGGCAATTTCACTTTCGAGCAGCTGTTGAGTAGATATGCCAAGCCCAAGGCCATCTATTCAAATGACGTGAGCCTGTATTCCTGTGCCCTCGGATGGCTCCTGACCGGAACGGATTATCGCCTTGAGGTGGTCGATCCCCATTACGCCTGGCTTGCAAAATACCTCGCCGATAATCTTTCCCGGTTAGCAGCCATTATCGTATTAATGGATCTTCTGAAGGTTGCAGGGCTCAAAAACGATTACCAGAAGCGGGTTTACGAGCACATCGCGGAAAACTGGGAGTCGTATTTCGAGGGAGCAAGGGAGAACATCGAAAAGGCCGTACCGAACATCCATGTCGATCGCTTCTTTGCAATGGATGTCTTTGAGTTTTTCAAGAAGCATTCGGAGGACCCCGAGGCGATATGCCTTTCCTTCATGCCGACCTACAAGGGCGGGTACGAGCGGATTTACAAGGGCCTGCATGCGATTTTCGATTGGGACATGCCCGCGCACTCCGTGATCGACGGCGATCTGAGGGATGAAATCTACTCCGTGGTGAACCGGCGCAACTTTCTCTTCTGTGACGACCGGGAACTCGATTATCCGAAGCTTGCAATCGAGCGGAAGAACGGGACCGGGAGGGACGTGTACCTGTACAGCAACGCCTCTTGCGGGGTCAACCTGGTGGAGAAGACGAGGAAAAGCGAAAAATGCAAGTTTCCGTCCATGGGGGCAGGGGACGTGCTCACAACCGAGAGCCGGCTGGAAATCGTACCGACGACCAACTACGTCATCAACCACTTTAAGGACATGTATCTCAGTAAGTCGATACGGCCAAAGGACGGGAAGCAGCCCTTTCTTGTTCTCTCGGACGGCAAGGTCCTGGGATTTCTTGTTCTGGACAATCCGCGCTTCGAGCGGGATCTCGTCTATCTGCTCTCGGATTTTTGCGTTCCCCATACCCGCTATGTACGACTCTCAAAGCTCGTTGCCATGCTGGCTTTATCCGTCGAAGTACGGGACGCGGTCCAGGAGAAGCTTTTCCTGAGGATCAGGAGGATCCGAACAACCGCCTTTACGCGCAAGCCGGTCTCCATGAAGTACCGGGGGATTTTCGAGTTGGAAAAACGCGGAGAGGGATTTTTAAACTACGTCTCCGAGACCGGCAGGTGGACCAAGGATGAGGCATTCAGGAAATGGATGAAGAATTACGGCGGCATTTTGAAAAACTGAACGCCCTTCTTCGACAAAGAGGCGTTACCAGTCTTCAGCTGACGGTTGCGGACGTTTCGAAGTTAAAGCTCCTCGATAAGAACGCCCGGTATATGAAAAAGCCGGTTTTCGACAAACTCACCAGGGGGATCGAACAGTGGGGGCTCCAGTCCCTGCCCTTCTGCTGGTTTGACGGATCGGATTTTCACGTTCTAAGCGGCAATCATCGGGTCATGGCGGCGCGGGAGGCTGGAAAGAAAGAGATCCTCATTCTTTTTACCGACGAAAAGCTGGAGGACGGGGAGCGGGTCGCCATTCAGCTCGCGCACAACCGGATCTGCGGGGAAGACGATCCGCAGCTCCTGAACGAACTCTGGGCCGGGATAGGGCAAATCCCCTTAAAAGAGCTGACCGGGTTTGACGATGAGTATTTCAAGAAACTGGGCCCCCTCGAGATGAGCACGATCAAGGGCTCGCCGCTCGTTATGAAAAAGGTCTCTATCGTCTTTTTCAAGGAGGACATGGAGCGGATCGCGCAGGCCCGCGAGCTGATCGAAAAAGAGCGGGACGATGAACTGTGGGTTGCGCGCTTTGCCGATTTCAATCTCTTCCTGGAGGCGGTTCTCTCCGTAAAGGAGAGCAAAAACATCATCAATACCGCCTTGGCGATAAGGGCCATGTCGGAGATGGCGATCGAGGCGCTCGAAAAGGAACAGGGGGATGAGGGGACGCAAGGCCAAGCCCACAAGGCTCAAGATCATACAGGGCAACCCGGGGAAAAGAGCGCTAAACAAAGACGAGCCGCGGCCTGAGCAGGAGATACCGGAAAAGCCCGACTTCCTGGGACCCGACGCCGCCCTGGAATGGGACAGAATATCAAGGGAACTCGATAAACTCGGGCTCATCACAAAAATCGATAGAACCGCGCTTGCCGCCTATTGCGTAGCCTACGGCCGATGGGCCGATGCGGAGCGCATGATAAACGAAAAAGGGACTCTGCACGCCGCACCCAACGGAACGATCCAGACCAGCCCTTTCTTGTGGGTGGCAAACAAGGCGATGGAGCAGATGCACAAGTTCCTCACGGAATTCGGTATGACCCCGTCTTCCCGGACCCGCGTGAGCGCGGCACCCAAGTCGGTGGAAGACGACAACCCCTATAGAAACCGGCTCAGGAAGCCGAGCAAACCCAACTGATATCGAGGCAAGAGCGTGGGGAACTTCGTCCCCCACTCCCCCACGCCGCTACGCGGCTTCGTGTGGCGCCGCGGCATCGCCGCGAGCGCCGAGTGCTCGGCCTCACGCGCCTGCGCGTGGGCCGAAACTTCGAGGGGTGCGGGGAAATCATTTCCCCGCTCTTTTGGGGGTGTTAAGGCTGTCGTCTTAATGCAACTCCGTCTTACGGGCCGGCTGAGTGAAAACTCTCCGGCCTTTTTCTTTGGGGAATTTGAATGGTTTTTAGCCACGTGAATGCCGCAAGCAGGTACGCCCGGGGTGTGATCGCAGGGAAGGTTTCCGCCTGCAAGTGGGTGAAGGCGGCATGCCTGAGGCACCTCGGGGACCTTGAAAAGCAGAAGCTTCAATCCTTTCCGTACCGGTTCGATAAGCCGAAGGCGGAGGACGTCTGCCGGTTCATCGAGACCCTGAGACATATAAAAGGGGAATGGGCCGGAACGCCGATCTGCCTTCAGCCGTGGCAGAAGTTTATTTTGTGCTGCGTTTTCGGGTGGGTGTCCAAGGCGGACGGGCTGAGGCGGTTTAGGACCTGCTACATCGAGGTGCCGAGAAAGAACGCCAAGAGCACGATCTCATCGGCAGTCGGCTTGTATATGCTCACGGCCGATGAAGAAGACGGGGCCGAGGTCTACAGTGCCGCAACCACGCGGGACCAGGCGAAAATCATCTTTTGCGATGCACAGCAGATGGCCCGGAAGGCCCCCCGGTTGTGCGAGAACTTCGGAGTGCAGGTAAACGCGCACAATATCAACGTGCTCGCGACCGCGAGCAAGTTTGAGGCCCTTTCGGCGGACAGCAGCACCCTGGACGGTCTCAACGTTCATTGCGGATTGATCGATGAGCTGCACGCGCACAAGACCCGGGACGTTTACGACGTGATAGAGACGGCGACGGGTTCCCGCCGCCAGCCGCTTTTGTGGACCATCACCACGGCGGGGAGCAACCGGGCGGGAATCTGCTACGAGGTGAGGACCTATCTTGTAAAGGTCCTCAATTCCGTTCTGAGGGCGTGGGCCGAAAATCCGTACAAACTCGAAGGGGGATTTGCCGAGGACGAGACGTTTTTCGGGGTCATCCACACGATTGACGATGACGACGACTGGACCACGGCGACGGCCTGGAAGAAGGCGAATCCCAATTACGGCGTGAGCGTCAAGGCAGACGACATGGCCCGCAAGTGCGCCAAGGCCATGCAGCTGCCCTCCGCGGTAAATAACTTTCTGACCAAGCACCTGAACGTCTGGGTTAACGCGGATACCTCGTGGATGGATATGAGGGCCTGGGACGCCTGCGCGGATTCAAGCCTGTGCGCCGAAGACTTTACCGGGCAAAGCTGCATTATCGGGTTGGATCTTGCCTCCAAGGTGGATCTTGCGGCAAAAGTGGATCTTTTCTGGCGGGACGTCAAATCCGGGACCGGAAAGACCGAGAGGCATTATTACGCTTTCGGACGCTACTATCTGCCCGAAGAAGCCGCGGAGGACGGCCGAAACAGCCAATACTCCGGCTGGGTTCGAGACGGCAGGATCGTTGCCACCCCTGGGGCTACGACGGATTTTGCCTACATCAAGGAAGACTTAAGAGACGATCGAAGCCGGTTTGAAATAGACGAAGTGCCCTTCGACCCATGGCAGGCAAACCAGCTTGCGGGGGAGCTCATAACCGAAGGGTTCACCATGGTCGAAATGAGGCCCACCGTCCAGAATTTCAGTGAGCCGATGAAGGAGTTGGAACGCCTGGTGCTCTCGGGACTGTTCCATCACGACGGGGACCCCGTGCTGGGATGGATGGTCTCAAACGTCGTGTGCCATACCGACGCCAAGGACAACATCTACCCGAGAAAAGAAAGACCCGAGAACAAGATCGACGGCGTGGTGGCGCTGGTCATGGCGCTCGGGCGTGCAATCGTAAACGACGGTTCCGGTGAATCGGTCTATGAAAAGAGAGGAGTGCTGGCGTTTTGAAGATGCCCCCTGTTGTGAAGAAAATAGGCGTTTCAGACGTCCTGATATTTACCGGCCTGGGCTCCTGCTTCTACGGGCTCTGGCAGCTCCGGCCGTGGATCGCCTTTGTGTCCGTGGGTCTGTACCTGCTTGCCCTTGGGACCATTGCGAGCTTGAGGGGTAACGGATAGTGGGCCTCTTTTCCCAGTTGCTCGAAAAACGGGAACACCCGTCCGGGAGCGGAATACTTTCCCTCTTTGGAATCGGGGCAAAGACCCACGCCGGGACGGTCGTAAACTCGGAATCGGCCTTAACCATCGCTGCGGTATGGAATGCCATTTACCTTATAAGCACCACGGTGGGGGCCCTCCCCCTGAATGTCTTCCGGTATATGACGCCAAACGGGAAGGAAAAGGCCGTGGACCATCCGGCCTATTCGCTTCTGCATGATGCTCCGAACCCGGAAATAACGGCAAAGAGGTGGCGCGATGCGGCGATGGGGCACCTGCTGACCCGGGGGAATTCATTTGCAGAGATCGTCCGGGACGGTGCCGGGCGCGTGCGCGAGCTGTGGCCCATTCCACCGGACAGGGTCCGGATTTATCGCTACGACCAGCTTTTGGGCTACACCTGGACCGATTTGTGGGCAAGGCAGTATGGACCTCTCATCTACCAGGTTTACATGCCGAGAGGAGGATGGAAGGTCTTTCCCAGGGATCAGATCCTGCACCTTGCCGGCTGGGGCTACGACGGCATAAGGGGCTATTCGACCATCGCCAAGGCGCGCGAGAGTCTTGGCCTGGCACTCGGGATGGAGGAATTTGCCGGCCGGTATTTCGGAAACGGGACGCATCCCGGACTGGTCGTCTCGCACCCGAGCAAACTGAGTGATGAAGCGAACAGGCACCTGAGGGAATCCCTTCAAACCGCGTACAGCGGACTGGGGAACACGCACCGGCTCATGCTTCTTGAAGAGGCGATGAAGGTCGAAAAGATCGGATTCACTCCGGACGAATCCCAGTTCCTTGAATCCCGCAAGTTCTCGGTTGAAGAAGTCGGACGCTGGTTCAACATACCCCTTCACAAGATAAAGAGCCTCGATAAGGCAAGCTTCAGCAACATCGAGCAGCAGGCGATCGAGTACGTCTCGGACTGCATCCAGCCCTGGCTCGTAAGTCTTGAGCAGGACTACAACCTGCAGCTTTTTACCGAGGCGGAACGACGGCAGTACTTCACCAAGCACAACGTGAACGGACTGCTTCGCGGGGACATCAAAAGCCGGTTTGACGCCTACCACCAGGCGATCCAGGACGGCTGGATGGAGCCCGACGAAATCCGGGAACTAGAAGATATGAATCCGCGCCTCAGGGAAAATCTCCACAAGTACCTGGTGCCGATGAACATGGTTCCTGCGGACATGGTCGGCAAGATCACCGCCAAGTCAACCGGAGCCGGAGATTCTCAATAAGGGGCCGTCTGTCGCGTATTTGGGGACAAGGGTAAAGGAGAAGGAGAAAAAAGACATGGCCACCACTTCCGAGGAAAGAAAAACCGATTCGGGTCATCAGCCGGATGAAGTGAAAAGCCTTCGCGGATTCAAACCTCCCTTCGAGACGAGGCTTCTGCCATATTCCGAAGAATTGGAACTGCGAGTGGCCGATGGCGCAAACGGTCCGGTGCTTTCGGGGTATGCCGCGGTCTTTAATAAGTGGTCCGAGGACCTGGGCGGATTCCGGGAGATGATAAAGCCCGGGGCGTTCAAGAAGACCATAGCGGAGGCGGATATCCGGGCCTGCATCAACCACGATCCCAATCTCATTCTTGGGAGGAACAAGGCAGGGACCCTGACGCTTTCGGAGAACAACCTGGGGCTGAAGTATGAAGTGCCCTTGAGCGAGCAATCCTACGCGCGAGATTTAGTGATTAATGTCGGCAAGGGGAACATCTCCGGGGAACTCCTTTGCCTTTCGGTGCATTTCCGATCAGTGGGGGACCCAGGATGAAGAGGACGTTCGGGAGCTCCTGGAGGTGCGTCTCTTCGATGTGGGGCCGGTCACATACCCGGCCTATCCTCAGACCTCGCTCAATGTTCGCTCTCTTTTCGAGGCTAAAGGCATCGATCCCTTCGCACTCGACGGCCTTGCACTGAGGGCTGCAAACGGCAGGCACCTGGGAGATGCGGACCTCGATCTTTTGCAATCCGCACTCGATGCGCTTCGATCCTATCTGCCTGAATCCGTGCCGCCCGATAAGCACCCGGAAAGCAAGGATGTCGCGCCGGCGGGATTGGCAATTCGAAGGAAAAAACTCGAACTCAAACTGAGGGAAACCATCACTTTAACCGGAACGCGGCATAGCCCTGAAAGGGGCATCTCACCGAGGTCTGTTTCCACCGGGAAGCAGGCCTTTTTATTTGAAAAGGATGGGACAGTGAAGATTGTCGAACTCAAGCAAAAAAGAGCCAAGATCGTTGAGGAGCAGCGCGGCATCCTGGATAAGGCCGAAGCCGAAAAGCGAGGGATGAGCCCCGAGGAAACCGCCCGGTACGAGGCCCTGGAGAAGGATTTCGACCGGCTGACCGAGGATATCGCCCGGGAGGAAAAGCTCCAGAAACGGGGAACTCGAACTGGCCGATCTTGAACTGAGACGGCGCGAGGATGAGGAACGGAAAAAAGCGGAGGTCTCCGGCGTGAACGCCAAGGAACCGAAGGCAGGCCCTCCCACGGGGAGGGCCTGCAAGGAGTATCTCACCGCCTTCAACTCCGCGCTTCGCGTTGGGCTGAGGAACATCTCGGCTGAGGAAATGCGCGCCCTGCAGGCGGACAGCGACATCGCCGGCGGGGTTCATGGTGGCCCCCGAGCAGTTCGTAAACCAGCTCATCAAGGCCATGGACAACGAGGTCTTTATTCGCGGGATGGCGACGGTCATTCCCGTTCCGACGGCCGCATCCCTTGGAGTCCCCAGTCTTGATTCCGATCCGGACGATCCGGCCTGGACCGCAGAGCTTAAAACCGGGACAGACGATACCGGCATGAGCTTCGGGAAAAGAGACCTTCACCCGCACACCCCCTGGCCAAGCGCATCAAGATCAGTGAAAAGCTCATTCGGATGCTTCCCGCGGTCGATTCTCTCGTTCGGGAACGGCTGGGATATAAATTCTCGATCTCGGCCGAGAATGCGTACTTAAACGGCAGTGGGTCCAATCAACCCTTGGGGGTTTTCACGGCTTCCGTAAACGGAATCGGAACGGGGCGCGACGTCTCGACCGGAAATACCGCCACCGCCATGAAAGCCGACAACCTGATCGAAGTGAAGTACTCGCTTAAATCCCAGTACCATAAAACGGCACCAAATGGATCTTCCATCGGACCGCAATCAAGAACATCCGCCAGTTAAAGGACGGAGACGGGAACTATCTCTGGAGGCAGGGCCTTAGTACGGACAAGCCGGATACGATCCTCGATCTTCCCTACATCATGTCCGAGTACGCCCCGAGCACGTTCACGGCAGGGCTTTATGTCGGGATCCTGGGGGACTTCCGGTATTACTGGATTGCCGACGCACTCGACATGCGCATCCAGGTCCTCGATCAGCTTTACGCGGAATCAGGACAGATCGGGTTCATCGGAAGAATGGAAAGTGACGGTATGCCGGTTCTCGAGGAAGCCTTTGGCCCGGGTGAAACTGGCTTAACCATAAAAAGAGGCCCCGCACAGGGGCCTCAAACGAGGTGTCCCCATGAATCTTTTGAAAAACGTGAAAATCTCGGACGTCCATGCCTCCATTGCGGCCCGCGGCCAATACGGACGTCTATGGTCAGCTCCTCGACATGTCGGGATATGAAGGGGTGATGTTCATTTTGCCCGTTGAAGACTCCGTTGCAACCGGAATCGCCACCCTGCAGGCCCAATCCGATACCGACCCGGCGGGAGGCAGCATGGCCGCGGTGCCCGGAGCCGTTGCAACGAAAACCTCCGCGGTAAATGACGACTTAAACGACGGGTGCCTTGTGGTCGATTTCTACAAACCCGCAAAGCGGTACGTCCGGGCCGAAATCAAGTCGGCCACGGCAAATATCGCTTTCGGAACATGCCTTGCGCTCCAGTACAGCGGAAGAAAGAAGCCCACCGTCCAGGACGTCGCGGAAGTGCTCGCTTCGGCTTTAAGCGTCAGCGGAGACGCCGCATAAGGGAGGAGAGGCATGTCCGATAACACGTATCAACCCAAGGTCTACCGAAAACAAGGCGGGGACGAACTCGTTGTCGCGCAGGGAGGCCTCGTTACGGTCGAGCCCGGTGGAGCCGTCCAGGTCTATGGGCAGCCCGCACAGATCGTTTTTACGAAGGCCGCGGGCGCATCCAATATCTGCGAGGTCAAGGCACAGGTAAAAGACGCCCAGGGAAACGCGATCGCCGGGGTCTTCAACTTCGATTTATGGCTCGCAGATACCGCAAGCGGCGCCGGGCTTACCGGAACATCGGCAAGTGGAACGGTCGCGGCAAAAGCCTCGTGCGGCGTTGATCTTTCAACCTATACAGCGAAAAAGGCGTTGCGGGTGCAGACCCTGGCGGACGGTTCCTACACGCTTTCGATCACGGATACCGCGAAGACGCCTTTTTATGTTTGTGTGCAGGCGCCGGGAGCGGGAACCATGGCCGCAACGCTTCTTGCGGCAGGAAATTACGGGGCGTAACCGGTAACCAACCGGAGGATTGAAACCCGAGGGCCGGAGCAATCCGGCCCTTTTTTCGATAAAAGAGGATGCTCCATGCGGAAGTTCCTGTTCCTGTTTCTGCTTCTGATATCGGGCATTGTGGGGTGCTTCCCGCTCTCGGCGTTTGCGGCGGGGTCCTGCACGTTCACCGCGGCGCCCGATGATCCGACCCGCGCAGACTCTTCGGTAAAACTCACCTGGACCTGCACGGCGGGGTCGGACGGAACGGTGGACTCCCCGACGATCACCGGTGACGGCTGGGATTCAGCCTACTCCGGCCTCTGCCGGAGGGCAAGAGTCTATACGGGTTCCGTCTCTTCTGCGGGAAACGTCTACCTTCTGCCCCAGGACGCTTACGTTACAACCCTTGATCGTCTCGGGAACCTCGGGACCTCGATCAGTACAACGGCCGGGGCTTACAAGGAGGCCATGCCCCTTGACCCGGTTAACGGGGCTCCCATTGTCACCTTTCGGGAGATTCTTCTCCCCTATGCCACGGGGATCGGGGCGGGCGGCGTCTTCCAACTCGAACTTGTTCTCGGCAAATGAGGCGCTGCGTGAAAAAGATCCTGCTCGTACTCTTGGCCGTATTGCTCGTCGCGGCCCCGCTCCAAGCCGGCTGGTTTATCGAAGACGACGACACGCCGGTCAGGAGCCTGGATCCGGATGCGCTCGCATACCGTAGACTCGTTATGGCGGATGGCGGCGCCGTCCTCAACCTGCGTGCCGTGAGCGACGACATCCGAGAATTGAAAGCGCTGGGACAGTATTCGAACGCAAAGCTGCTCCTTTCGGCATACGGCGGCGTCAAGTACGATTCAAGCGGATACGTGTCGAAGGTTTACGATTATTCGCCAAACCACAACCACGCCGTGCAGCCGACCGGCAGCGCTCAGCCGTTGTTGGTCCCCGGAGCTCAGAACGCACGTCCGGTCCTGAGATTCAACGGCACAAGCCAGGGGCTCTATGTATCTTCGATCTCGCTGAACACCTACCTGACCATGTTGTATGCCGGGAAGATCGCCAACGGCGGAACAAGCGGATCGATTGTCGGGCATGGCCTCCGCCCGGATCTGTATGACGGCTTCTATTTGAGGGCTACGTCGTATTCTGCGTGGAGAGTCCATAGGGACAGCGCCTACCACGATTGTGTCGGGGTTACAAATTGGACCGGCACGGAGCAGATTGTCGGGGCGTTCCGTTACGGTGCGGATGGAGGGGCCTATTACAAAAATGGAGTGCTCCAACATAATGGAATCGTTACCGGAACGGTGCGGTCGCAATCTTCCGTGGCCGCGAAGCTTTTCATATTCCAAAACGTAAGCGTCTATACGGCCGGCGATTTGGACTCAATGTTTATTATCGACGGAGCCCTGAGCGATTCGGTGAGGTCCGCCGTTGAAGCTTACCTGAAAACGAGGTGGGGGATTTCATGATCGCGATATTCACGGATGAGACAACGGCCCAGGCCCTCTCTGATGAGATAAACGCATGGCTCACCGCGAATCGGCCCAGGTACGACGCTCCCGAGGGCTGGGGAATCCAGGCCAATTCCGACAGTACGAAATGGGCCGTGCAGTTGCCGACGGACAGCGGCTGGAGCCTCCCCTCAGAGTATTCCGGCTGCAATCAGGCCGAGACGCTGCCCGATAATTGGTGGCCCGAGGAGCAAGGAGCATAAATGGCGGATCTCACGACCCTTGCAAACGTCAAGCAGTGGCTCGGGCTCTACCCCGATAAACTGATCACGGCCATAACGCGGGCCAATCCCGGAGTGGTGAGTTGCGCGCTGCACGGGCTTCAAAACGGGATGCAGATCAAGCCGTATGGCGTTACGGGAATGACTTCTTTAAACGACGAGATCCTGACGGTTGCCGTAATCGATGCCGATTCCTTTTCCATCGGGATCGACACCTCGGGTTTTCCGGCCTACGCCGGAGGCGGGATGTTCGGCCTGGACGACGTTTTGCTCTCGCGCCTCATAGCCTCCGTTTCCGCATTCTGTACGAGCTACTGCAACCGGTCCTTTCTTCGGGATCAATACAAGAAGAACCTGACCCTCACCCGCGGCTGCGCGCTCACCCTGGACAACTGGCCGATCGTTTCGGTTGACTTGCTCGTTGTAAACGGAGAGACCATCCCTGAATCCGTCGACGGCTCGGACGGCTTCAGCTTCGACGATCTAAACGTCTATCTCAAGGGCTACCGGTTCGGAGGGTCCGTAAGCGACGGGTTCCCCAATGTTTCGATCACGTACACGGCCGGGTATCAAACCGTTCCCTACGACCTCGAACAGTCCGTCATAAACACCGTGGCACTGAGATACCGGGAAAAAGAACGGGTCGGGCAGCGCTCGAAAGTCCTGGCCGGCGAAACGACCTCCTACCTTGTCGTGGATATTCCACTCGATGTGAAACTCGTTTGGGACCAATACCGAAGGATCGTGCTGCTGTGATATCGGCTAAAGTTCTTGGAGACGAGCAGCTCGTCTCCGACTTGAAAATCCGTGGGGAAAAAGCAACCGTCGGCCTGGTCCAGGCCGTTGCCCGCTACTGCATGGAGCTTGAAAGCAGGGCGCGGGCCAAGCTCTCCGGCCAGGTCCTGCATATCCGGTCCGGAAAGCTTGTCGGGACCCTCAGCTACAAGATATCGACCGGACACGACCGGGTGGACGGAATCTTTATCGATGCCGGCCTTCTATTCCGGAAGCCAGGAGTACGGCAAGCAGAAACTGGTGACGGTCCGGGCCCATTTGCGGGAGGTGAAACTTGCCTTCGGAAAATCGATCGGCACCCGGGAGGTCATGGTGAAACAGCACCAGAAACAGATGAACTTGCCCGAGCGCTCTTTTCTCAGATCCTCCATGCGCGACATGGCTCCCCTCAAGGCTTTTATCGAGGGGGCCGTCGCCGGAATACTGGATGCAACCCTATGATCCAACGTGAACCGATTTATGCGGCACTTTTTAAGCGGATGTCGAAGATTCCGGGAATCGTAACGGCATCGCGCCTGCTTCAGCTGTGGTCCGACGTTCCCGCGGCCCAGCAGCCGGCCCTCTTTATGGCACAACCCGGAGAGACCCCCGAGCAAAAGTTCGGGGTCCCTACAAAATGGACCCTTTCGGCAAGCTTTTACCTCTACGTCAATACCGCCTCAAATGTCGGGACGCTCCCTGCGACGGTGCTGAATAACCTCCTTGACGCCATCGAGGCGGCACTTGTCCCCGACGATCCCGACGGATGCCGTTGCACCCTGGGGGGCCTGGTCTCGCATTGCTGGATCTCCGGGAAAATCGAAACGGATGAAGGCGCTCTCGGCTCGCAGGCCGTAGCGATCATTCCGGTAGAAATGCTTGCCGCATGAAGGAAAGGACCACCATGGATCGTGAAAAACTGGAACAGGCAATCACGCAATGGGTTTCCGAGCAAATCTACGGGAGCCCCATTTCAAGGGACACGCAGGCCTACAACCACCTGATCGGGTCCGTTCCGGCCCTGGTCGAAAAGATCCTGGCAATCGAAGAGGACCGGACGGCATCCTCCGAGGAGCCGGAAGACCGATAACCGATAGGCGCCAAAACCATTCACCAGGCCTCGATGGGTTTCTCCACCGGGGCTTTTTTTATTCCGGAAAGGAGAACACATGATTCAGTTCGCATTCGGCTCCGGCGGGATCTTCGGCGTCCGAAACGATATTTCAAACGGGACCCCGATAAAGCTCGGGGTTATGCAGGAGATTTCACTCGATATCAGCTACAGCACCAAGTCCCTTTTCGGGCAGAAGATGTTTGCACTGGCAATCGCCCGGGGACAGGGAAAGATCACCGGGAAGGCAAAATTTGCCAAGTTAAACGGTCTTGCCTTTGCCAGCCTGTTCTTCGGAACGGCCCTTGCCGCCGGTCAGAACCTGGTGGCGGATTCCGAGGCCGCGATCATTCCGGCCTCCCCCTACGCCGTAACCGTTGCAAACGCCGCGAACTTCGCAACGGACCTCGGGGTCTTCTACACGCAGACACTCGTTCCCCTGAGTCCCGTAACGTCGGGCCCGGCCGCAGGGCAGTACTCCGTTACCTCCGGTGGGGTTTACACGTTTTCCGCGGCGGACTTGGCCGATCCGATTAAAAAGTACGTCTCGATTTCATATCTTTACAGCTCCGCATCCGCCGGGTTCAGCGTGGTTGTGACCAACCCGGTCATGGGGATCACGCCCACGTTCATGGCGGTGCTTCAGGCCCCCTACGGCGGAAAGCAACTCGTGGTGAAACTCCCGCTCTGCACGAGCAACAAGCTTTCCTTTGCCACCAAGATCGAAGACTGGCTCATCCCGGAAATGGACTTTGAAGCGATGGACGACGGGTCCGGGAACGTCATGTATCTCAACACCTGCGAATAAGCGAGGACCTAATGAGCAAGAAACGAATTGTTGAAGTCACGATCGGGGAACGCTCCTTTTCCGTTCCCCCCATGAATCTCGTGCAGCTTGAAGAATACCTCGAGCTGCAGGACCGGATAAAAGAGCAGACGAGCCTTAAGCCCCAGCTTCCCCTGTTTGCAAAACAGGTCATGGTCGCACTGCGAAGCGTTGCGCCCGACCTTACCGAAGCGCAGGTAAAAGAGGCGTGCGATCTTGACGACATCCAGGAAGTCAGCGCAAAGCTCGGGGAAATTGCGGGGTTGGTAAAGACCGGCGCGGACCCTCGGGAGGCCCCGTCGACTTCACCTGCCTCTACGGAAACATCGCAACCGCAACCGGATGGACCCTCCGGGAAATCGGAGAACTGACCCTGTGGGACGTGTACCGGCTCTACGACTACTGGGCCGATCATCCGCCGGTGCACGTCATGGTGGCGGCCTATCTCGGGATAAAACCGAAGGAAGCGCAAGTGAGGGGAAGCCTCGATGAACTCGTGGCCATGTTTGGGGGTCTTTGATGCTTGAGATAAAACTGGGCGCCGATTACGAAGACTTGCAGGCGGGAATGGAGCAGGCGCGAAAGGCCGTCGCGGACGGGGCCGAACGCATGCGCGCTTCAATTTCCTCCATGATCTCCGATATGCAGGCCCGCCACGATGCCGGCATTGAAAAAAACAGGCAGTTTGAAGAATCCGAGCGTCAAACCGGTATCCAAACGGCCGTCTACTATCGGAACATGGCGGCCCAGGTTGATGTCTTTGCGGAAAACTTTGCAAAGAATTTTCAGAAAATCAGCAGCGAGTCGCGGCAAAGCTCGGGCGCCGTGCAGGGTTCGATTGAGGAAATCGCCGAGGGCATCGCCGAAGGGGCCGCCGGTCTATCAAAATATGCCGTATCGCTGGTTGAATACTGGAACAGGGGCGGATCGGCGGTCTCCGAATTAAAGCACCCCGTGGACACGGTGACCCAGGCCCTATCGAACCTGACCGCCCGGATGTCGACTTCCCTTCGAGACACGGCGGCAAATCTTGGAAGTGATTTTCTTGCAAGCGCCGAGAACCTCGCCTCTCTTTCCCGGCAGACCGGGCTCACGGTCTCGGACCTTCAGGACCTGCAGGGGGCGGCAAGGGCTTCAGGGGCAAGCTTTGACGTTTTAAAAACGGCGGCCCTGAATCTTTCCACCGCGGACGATAACACCAAGATCAAGACCACGCTGGAATCCATGTCCGTATCGCTTACCGACGCCTCCGGGAAGATGAAGACCTGGAAGGAACTGCTGGGGGATGTGGCCGACAAGTTCGCATCCTACGAGGACGGTTCCGGGAAAGCCGCACTTGCAACCGCACTGTTCGGCTCATCCGAATCAAAGCTCATCGGGCTCCTCGATCAAGGCGGAAAAGCCCTCAGCGCCTACCTCGATATATTCGAAAAGGCGGGGACCAAAATCACCGACGCCGAGGCTCAAAAAGCCGAACGCCTGGAGAACAGCCGCCGAATCGAAAATGCCGATGCGGAAGCCGCGGCCAAGAACCAGAGCCGCACGTGGGGGAATTTTGCAGACGAGATGAACCTTATCCGCAATTCGGATTTTTCCGGCTGGGAAAAGTGGCGCCTCGGCCTCTCCGGGTTGTGGAACGCGATTACCAAGAATGCCGAGGAGGCGGCAACCCGGGTTCAGAAGGCCGCATCCCTCATGACTCCAGGCGCTCTTGAAAAACAGGTGTCCGGGGCGGGGAAGGAACCGGCCCTGGTCGGAGCGGGCCACGAGGCGGCTTACACCGCGGCCCCGAAAGATACCCCGGTAACGAGAACCTCGGTCCCCGAGACCGTAACCGTATCCGGTCTTGAAAAGGATCTCCAGGCCGAGCAGAACCTCCGGGAAAACCTGCTCACCTGGACCGCGCAGAAGACACAGGACTACTGGAACAAGGCTTACAACTGGGCGGTTTCCTATTACGGAAAGGAAAGCAACCTTGCAAAGGACCTCTGGAACAAATACGCCGACGCCTCCCGGGCGGCCCAGCAAAAAGACACGGGGGATAAGGACCAAAGCCGGGTAGGCCAGTGGCAATACGAGCTTGCCCAGAAGAAAACGGCTGCAATCGACGGACAACAGATCACGAAACAAACCGCAGTCGAGGAGCACCAGGCAAAACAGCAGGAACTCCAGGAAGACATCGCGTTCTGGACCTCAAAGCTTGCGCTCACCCAAAAAGACGGCGCCGACTACGTTACGGTCTATGAAAAGATCCTGCAGCTCAAAAAAGCGGCCCTTGCCGAGGCGAACCAGTATGAGCAGAAAGCCGAGGAGGACGCCAAGAAAACGCGAAACATCCAAAGAGAAGGCGAACTCGCTCATTCCCAGGCCATGATCGAGGTGAAAAAGGAGCAGCTGAGCATCCTCTACGAGCTGGGAAAAATCGACAGGCAGCAGGAACTGGCGCTCCTTCAGGACTATTACGGCCAGGAATACCAGGAGGCACTCAACGCCAAGTACGCCGAACTGCAGCAAGTGACGGCACTCGGAAACCAGGGCGTTTCCGAGCAGGCCAAAATCTACCGGGAAATCCAGGCCCTCCAGGACAACCACTTAAAACGGATGACCCAGGCCAACGGCCAGGCCGCGGTCGAGACGCAAAGCAAATGGAAGAGCGTTGCAGACTCCATGGTGGGCTCTTTTTCCTCGGGAATTTCCGGGATGATCACCGGCACGACCACCCTTAAGAGCGCCACGCAAAGCGTCTTCGGCTCGATCCTCAATACGGCGATCAGCGCAACGGCAAGAAAAGTCGAGATGTGGCTCCTGGGGGAATCGACCCAGACCGCCGCGACGGCAGCCGGCACGGCGGCAAGAACCGGGATTGAACAGGGTGCCGCCGGAACGTCCCTGATGCTCAACGCCACCACGGCGATAAAGAAGATCTTCAATGCCGCTCAGGAGACCTACGCGGGTGTCTTTGCCGACCTGTCTCCCTATCTCGGCCCGCTTGCCGTCGTTCCCGCGGGAGCCGCCGCGGCCCTCGTCATAGCAACCGGAGGGGCCCTCAACTTTGCAGAACGCGGCTGGGACGTGCAATCCGACAGCCTCGCCTATATCCATAAAAACGAGATGGTCCTGCCCGCAGACATCGCCAACCGGTTCAGGGATGCGTCTTCTGCCGGGGGCGCCCGGCACTTCCACACCTGGAACGTTACCTGCAACACCCCCAAGGACTTTTACGCGCAGCTGACCGACCCGCAAAGCCAGCTTGGAAAAGCCATCAAAACCATCTTCCGAGACGGACGCTTAAGGGTCTCCTCCTCCGGGGCGATCGGATGAGCAGCGCCGTTTTCCCGGATCTTCCCGGCCTTACCTGGACCATCACGCGGACGCCGATCTGGAAGACCCTCAAGCAGACGGTGGCAAGCGGCCTTGAAAACCGGGTCGGCCTATGGTCGCTCCCTCAGTGGCAATGGACGCTCATCTACGAGTTTCTGCGCTCATCCGCGGCTTTCGGAGAACTTCAATCCCTGGTCGGGTTTTTCAACGCGCGCCAAGGAAGCTACGACACGTTTCTTTTCCGGGACCCGTCGGATTGTTCCGTAACGGGGCAGCAGATCGGGATCGGAGACGGCACCACGGCATCGTTTCAACTCGTTCGAAGCTTCGGTGGATTCACTGAGCCGGTAAAGGAGGTGAACGGAACCCCCGTGGTCTATGCAAACGGGGTCGCCGTCTCAGGCTGGGCCGTCGGGAACACGGGCATCGTGACTTTCGATTCGGCCCCTGCTTCCGGGGCCGTCGTTTCGGCCGACATCAACTATTACTGGCGCGTGAGGTTTGTCGACGATCAGTACGACTTCGATAACTTCATGTATCAACTCTGGGAGTGCAAGAAACTCCAGCTCATATCGGTTAAGTCATGAAAACGCTCTCTTCCGCCCTGCAATTGCTTCTTGCAACCGACCACTTCAACATGGCCGATCTTTTCACCATCACCCTGGTAACGGGGACCGTCCTGCGGCTGACCACTGCGGACATCGATATCGTTTCGGGTGGAAACACGTTCTCCCATGTGGGCCCGCTCATTACCCGCTCAAAGATCACCTGGACCACGGGACTTGAAACCGATGAGCTCGATATCAACGTGCTCCCGGGGGCGATGGACTCAATTGAGGGATACCCGTTTCTTTCGGCGGTTCAAAACGGGGTGTTCGACGGGGCTGAGGTCCAACTCGAGAGGGCGTTCATGTCGACCTGGGGGGATACTTCCGCTGGGACCGTGGTCCTTTTTGCGGGAAGAGTGGCCGGGATCGATGCGTACCGGACGATTGCCAATGTCAAGATCAATTCCTACAAGGAACTGCTCAATATCCAGCTCCCGCGCAACCTTTACGGGTCGGCCTGCTCGCTCGTCCTCTACGACAACCAGTGCACGGTCTCCGAGGCCTCGTACACCTTCACGGGCACGGTGGGAAGCGGCGCGACGAGGACCTCCATCCCGGTTTCCGGGGTCTCAAAACCGGACGGCTATTTTGCCCAGGGCATCCTGGTCCTTAAGGCCGGCCTTGTCCGGCGCATGGTTAAAACCTGGTCCTCAAGCGTCGTTGTCCCCAATTATCCCCTGCCCGCGGCCCCGGGTTCGGGGGATGCAGTAAAGCTCGTTGCCGGCTGCGATCAGACCCTCACGACGTGCACGAACCGGTTTGCCAATCAAAACCATTTCAAGGGATACCCGTACATCCCGGAGGCGACTACCGCACTATGACGGAAGAGGAAGGCCGAAAGGCCGTCGTTATCGAGGCAACAACCTGGCTTGGAACTCCCTACCACCACGCGGCGCGCCTCAAGGGCATAGGCGTCGACTGCGCAATGCTCCTTGCCGAGGTCTATCACAACGCGGGGCTCATCCCCGAGATCACCCCGGAAGACTATCCCCCCGACTGGCACCTTCACCGGGATACGGAACGATACCTTAAGTGGGTTGAAAAGTTTGCCCGCAAAATCGAAACGGACTGCCCGCTTCCAGGCGACATCGCCATGTTCCGGTTCGGCCGGGCGACGGCGCACGCAGGGATCGTGAACGCATGGCCGGAGATAATCCACTCGTATATAAACTGTGGGGTGATCCCCCAAAACGCCACGGACGCGTGGCTCTGGGAGCGATTTGCCGGGTTTTACCGCTACAAGGACTGGCTCTAAATGGGCTTTCTCTTTTCCTCCGGCACGCAGTCCACGACGCCAACAAAACTTACCGGGATCCCGGTTCAGACCAGCGTACAGGGGGTCTGCTGTTCCCTTGTCTTCGGTCAAACCCGCATTGCGGGAAACCTCATCTGGTACGGGGATTTTAAAGCCGTCGGGGTGAGTTCCAGCAGCGGCAAGGGTGGAGCGTCAAGCGGCAAGGGCGGCTACACGTCCTACAACTACTACGCAAGTTTCATTATCGGCCTCTGCGAAGGCCCGATCGGCTCCATCGGCGACGTCTGGAACTCCACAACCCTTGAGACTCTCGCAAAATCCGGGCTTTCTCTTTTTAAGGGGGCGGTCGGACAAAGCGGGTGGGGGTTTCTTTCGACCAACCACGCCGATCAGTATCTCAACTACTCCGGACTGTGCTACGTCGCGGTCGCAAACTACGAACTTGACAGCAGCGCCGCCGTGCCGAGTTTTAACTTCGAAGTTGCGGGGCTCTGCCGGACGGTTTCGGGCCAGGTCGACTGTGACCCCAAAGAAGTCATCACCTATTTGCTCTCAAACACGGACAACGGGGTCGGCTACCCGTCGGATCATATCGGGGATCTCGGCACTTACTCCGCCTACTGCCTTGCAAGCGGCTTTCTCATCTCACCCGCCTATACCGATCAGCAGACGGCCTCGGAGATCCTTAAAAACATCGCTCTTCTAACCAACTCCGAGTTCTACGAAAGCGAAGGAAAGCTCTGCCTTGCCCCGTATGGTGATGAGGCGGTCTCGGGAAACGGCGTTACCTACGCACCGCCCACTGCCCCGGAATACGATCTTGATGACGACGATTTCCTGGACAGTGGAGATCAAAACGGTCCGGTAAGGCTCACCAGGGCAAGACCCGCGGACCAGTACAACTACTACACCCTTGAGTTCCTCGACCGCGACAACGAATACAACGTCGCAACGACCGATCCGGCCCAGGACCTCGACGCCATCCAAAAATACGGCCTGCGCATGGCAGGAACCCAGACGGCACACGAGTTCTGCACGAAGGCCCCGGCACAAAAGTCCGCATGGTGCCTCCTGCAGCGGCAAAAGATCCTCAACACCTACACCTTTAAGCTCGGCGTAAAGTACATCGGTCTTGACTGCATGGATCTCGTGACCCTGACGGACGCCGCCCTGGGGCTCGACAAACAATGGGTTCGGATCAAATCGATTGCAGAGGATGAGAACCTCGATCTCGAAATCACCGCCGAGGAATATCTTGCGGGAACGGGGGCCGCGGCGCTCACCTCATGGCAGACCCCCAACGGTTACTTTGCCGATCGGGCCGGCTCCTCCGGAAACTGTAATGTGCCGGTTATCTTCGAGCCTCCGGGGAAGCTCGTGCAGGATCTCGAGATTTGGGCCGCGGTTTCCGGCGGCTCGAACTGGGGAGGCTGCGACGTCTACGTTTCAACCGATGGAGCGAGCTACAAGAAGGTGGGGGAAATCCAGGGAAACGCCCGGCAGGGGGTGCTTGCGGCACAGCTCCCGGCAGGTTCCAAAAGCGATACGGTAAACCCGCTTTCACTCGATCTTTCCATGTCCCGGGCAACGCTCCTCTCCGGAAGTGAGACGGATTTTTCGCTTCTAAACACCCTTTGTTATGTCGACGGCGAATGGCTTGCCTACAAAACGGCGACCCTTACGGGAACCTACCAGTATTCCTTAACTGTTCTCAATCGGGGGGCCTACGGCAGTACGATTTCCACCCATGCGGCGGGGGCCCAGTTTGTCCGCGTGGACGATTTCATCTTTAAATATCCTTACGACTCATCGCTTATCGGGCTCCCCGTCTATTTAAAATTCGTCGGAAAGAACCTCTACGGCCAGGCCGTTCAGGATATAGCCGACGTTGCGGTCTACACGTACTTTCCGACCGGGATCGCCCTTACGGCGGCTCCGGGGGACATCGCGGACCTTGCGGCCTCGTATTACGCCGGCCAGCTCCGGCTGTCCTGGGATGCGGTCGATGACTGGCGGGATATCGATTACGAAATCCGAAAGGGCGTTTCCTGGGATAACTCGAAGTTCCTCTTTCGAACAAGTCTTACCCACTGCCCCTACTGGGGAGACGGGACCTATTGGGTCGCCGCTCACTACCGGTCCCCGAATGGTGTTGACGCCTATTCGGCGAACGCCACATCGCTTGTGCTGGCAGACGGGATGCTCACAACGAATGTGATCCAGTCCTATGACGAGCAAGCGCTCGGCTGGCTGGGAACGCTCACAAACCTCACGAGTTCCGGGGGGTATCTCTACCTCACGGGAGCGGATTATTCCTCCGGCATTTACCAGGTCCCGACGTCCCACCAGGTCGATATCGGGCGGGATGCCGCCTGCAACGTGCTGATCACTTACGATCTCAATGGGGATTCGACAAAAAACGACGTCCTCACGATCACGGATATTTTGCAGGTTGCGGATATCCTCGGTGAGCAACTCGGCCTCAATATCTCGGCCCAGCCGCAGATCCGGGTGAAAAAAGACGGCGGCTCCTGGGGGGATTGGCAAAACTACATCCCCGGTGAGTACTATGCCCGCTGTTTCGATGCCCGGATCCTGCTGGGGGCTGCGAGCGCGGAACTCCGGGCGATTCTGCAGGGATTCACCTTTGCAGTCGACGTCCCGGATCGAACGGATACGGGGACCGGGGTTGCGATCGCCGCGGCCGGCACGACGATAAGCTATTCGAGTGCGTTCAACGCGGTTCCGAACCTGCAAATAACAATCGTTGGGGGATCGGCGGGGGACGCCATCCTGCTGTCGAGTCAGACGGTGAGCGGTTTTACAATCCAAATCGTAAACGACGGGTCCGGAGTGGCCCGATCAATCAATTGGGTAGCAAGAGGGTATTAAGAATATGAGTCAGAACAGCTTTTCGATTCGTAACTCCGGAGCAGCCATGAGTGGCCCCGCATTGATCAATCTCATCAATGCGGCACTCCAATCCCTTGCCTCGACCAGCAGTGGCGGAAGCGCTCCCGGCACGGTCTATGCCGGGCAGCAGTGGATCGACACGTCCGCGGTTCCATGGCTCCTGAAAGTCTATGCCGGATCCGATTGGATTACATTGGGGTCGATAAATCCGTCCACGAACGCCTTCACGCCCTATCTTTCGGGCGCGCCGATAGGATTGGGAGGTACAAAAATAGAGACCTTCGCAACGGTCGGCTCCTATACATGGACCAAAGCTTCAAACGCCCTGTCCGTCATCGTGCAGCTCGTGGGTGGAGGTGGCGGAGGAGGCGGCGGAGGCTATGCCTCCGGCACCAGCTATGCCAAAACAGGCGGTGGCGGAGGAGGAGGCGGGTCATTTGCCCAAAGAATATTTAACGCCGAGGACCTCCCCGGTACGGTTAGCGGTACGGTTGGAGCGGGCGGCGATGCCGGTGCATCCTCGGCTGCCGGGGGCGATGGGAGCGCCACAACTTTCGGGTCGTTCTTATCGGCTTTTGGGGGTGGAGGCGGTCGGTCGGGGACTGCGGGTGCGGGTGTGGGTGGAGGTTACGGTGGTGGCGGTGCGGGAACTCTCGCTAACGCCTCCGGAGCGACCCCCGGGAATCCCATGGGAACGGACCCGGTTTTTGCCGGACAGGGCGCAACCGGGTCCATGGACGGTACGACTCCCGGCGGAAATGCCGAATTCGGCGGGGCAGGCGGCGGAGGTGGCGGAGGTACCGGCGCTGGTCCATCTGTCGGATGTTCGGGCGGAAGCTCAGTGCATGGTGGGTCCGGAGGTGGAGGCGGTGGAGCGGTTAGTGCCAATGGCGCCACGAACTATGCCGGAGGCGCCGGTGGGAAGCAGGGATCATACAGCGCCGGCGGAGGCGGTACGGCGGGTGCCGACAGTAGCGCGGGGTCTGCCGGTTCCGCAGGCTCCGGAGGCGGAGGTGGAGGCGGCAACGGAGGTGTCGGAGGAGCTGGAGGCCAACCTGGAGGAGGAGGCGGTGGAGGTGGAGGAATAAAATCCGGGACCTCTAACGCCGGACCCGGGGGCGCTGGCGGAGCCGGTATCGTTCGGATCATCACCCTCTATTAAAGGGAAAGGATAGCTGATTTTAATTTCACTTTTCTGGAGGTAGGCACCCAGTCCATTCAGGTTCTCACCCACCCCCTGGGAAACGTGTTCGAATGGCGCTACGCGGGGTCGGCCGGAACGGAGTTTTTGCTTTTAGGCACCTTCACCCTCATTAATCCGGGTGGAGTGGAAGTGATCGGAAGCATCTCCACGTCATGGCAAGGAAGGCTGCCGGTAAACGCCTCGATGCAAATCGATCTTTACTCTGCTGCTGCCTATACCCTCGCCGTCTGCGGGTGGGTGGATACGAGAGGGAAGGATGGTTGATCGTCGCGGTTGCGGATAATAAGCCCGCCGGCGAATTATTGATCTCGAATTAAGGATGTTCTCATGTTCCAATCCCGGGGCAGCCACCCCGGGACCAGTTCCGATCCTACATCCTACTTCTCATGCGGAGGGACACTCCGACGCGAAGTTCAAGGCTGGCCTCTCCCTTTTTCAATTCCGTTTGGACTCCTTACCAATCCCTCCCCCCCTTTCCGCAAAAGCTCGAAGCTCCTCAGTCCCACCCGCGTTTCCCTCCTGCTGGATAGCCGGATCGTCATTCAGGATTGCACAAGGGGATTATTTTCTGCTGGCGGGCAAATATGCTTTCATGATATCCATAATGAAACCAATTGCCTCGGCTGGCGAAAGCGCTCAAGAAGCATGGCGATCGAATCGGGTTTCCCCTTTCCCCTGTTTGAAGCAAATCGTCAGCCCAAAGGACCTGAACGTACAGGGGCAATGAGCGCTCCTGCCGAATCGAGGGGAAGAGTGTCTAAGACCATCCCTTTTAGGTCCGGCGTTCCGGGTGAAAACGGTTCCAGGAGCATGAAATGCTCACTCAACTCTATGATATGATTATAATTTAGAAGGTTTGGTGTTTTTGCTCAAAATGAGGGGAGGTTACCGTTTTTGGCTATCATTTTGTTTTGTAAGCATATTCGAGCGGGAAAGTGGTCGGACAACGTCCGATTTGACGCGGTAAACAGGCCGTTTTCGGGAGGTTACCGTTTTGCCCGCTGTAAACCCTTGCTGGGCTTGGCCCCGCGAGGGCTAGGGTCTCAGGACCACTTAGAGCCTTCGGGCGATTGAAACATACCCACCGAGGACCAGGGCGGCCGAGAGCACAGGATTGGGCTTTACGTCTCAGGACCACTTAGAGCCTTCGGGCGATTGAAACTCACCGGGAGTCGGCCTACGGCATCAAGGCGTTCCGCGTCTCAGGACCACTTAGAGCCTTCGGGCGATTGAAACCTATACTGCCGATCGGCTGCCGGGAGCATGACGGAGTCTCAGGACCACTTAGAGCCTTCGGGCGATTGAAACTGTATGCCCATGGGTTTGCTGTCGGCGGATGTCTACAGTCCAGTCTCAGGACCACTTAGAGCCTTCGGGCGATTGAAACTGGTACCCCCACAAATACACACTCCCGCACACGGTGCATTTGGGTCTCAGGACCACTTAGAGCCTTCGGGCGATTGAAACTCGAGGGAAATGGCGTCCGACACACCCGCGATGATAGTCTCAGGACCACTTAGAGCCTTCGGGCGATTGAAACACCAAGCTGCACGACGCTGAACGCATGTTCTTTCTTTGAGTCTCAGGACCACTTAGAGCCTTCGGGCGATGACCCTCCACAGAGCTACGGTAACTTTGTGCCGGCGCCAGGGCGTAGGACGCCCTCCCCCATAAAACCGGACAAAATGATGCCTATGCGCTGCTGCCTGCCGAAACGGAGGCAGCGCTACCGATGAAGCCCAAGGGTTTTCCAGTGGGGGAATTTTCGGTCGTTATTGCGAATGGATTTGTTGCTTCGGGATGGCTCAGGTGAAAGTTTGGTGAAAGTCAAAAAAATGAAGGTCTATTATTCCGCAGTACCAGCAGCCCCTTTAAGCAATTGGGCTAGCCCACCGATTAAGGACCCCTTCCCTCTTTGATGAAATGACTCTCTCCCTATTCCTTGTCCGTGCAAGAAATTTCAGGAAGGTCATCCGGCCCATGCTTCTGCGGCAAAAGTGGTATTGCAGATGTCGTGCAATGCGCTGTAAACCAGGGCTGGGCCTATGCCGGGGAGAGTTCGATTCTCTCCTCCTAACCGCGTTTGAGCTCTGCTGACAAAAAAGCGAAAATTTTTTTTGGATTACCAACGCCCTTGCACTCCGCAAACCATGGATTCCGTATGGTGCGCAGATTTTGAACACTGACGTTCATCTTTCACTTTTCGACTTCGAGCCCCAGGATTCTCCGGACCACCCTCACTGGTGGTCCGGTGGTGGTCCGGTCAAATGGAAGAATCACTTTCCAGAGCCAATCCGCAGGCTAGGACGGAGGTTCAAATCCTCTCGTCCCGACCATCATCGCAAAATCCCCGCGATATTCAGGGCCCCTTCGGCAACGGAGGGGCTTTTTTCGTGGCAGGGTCCGGGGAGCGGTCCCGACCACGAAATCGGTTTCAATTGCCGCATCAGGCAGGACAGCTGCGGCATTTCTTTGCCCGATTTTCTCTCCTGATCCCGAAAATGCCTTGACGGCAATACGCCGTTCGAGCCAACACGCTTGCTTCCCGCCTTTCCTGCTGCTCTTGCCAAAATCAACGCTTCCCGACGGTCCACGCACTTTTCATCCATGACCTCCTTTTCCGTTTGTGCGGAGATCATGGCGCGGTTGGAATACACCGTGAGGATGGTATTCCCCATGCGCCTGCTGACAAACAAGCCAGCAGGTTAAACCGGGAATACTTCCGGGCTCCTATGATACGCCCGGAAAGGCAGTGAACCGTGGGCCTTTCCGGCGGACGCGCGCCCCAGGTGGTTCCGGGTATGCCCCCGTTATCGGGGGGTTCAGGCATGGACCCGGCTATCGTGCTACGTTTTCGAAGCGGTCGGCGTCACGGAGCGGTGGGAAGAGGAACATCCAGAGGACGGCTACGGCGATGGTGCCGATTCCGCCGATCAGAACCGCGGGCACGGTGCCGAAGAAGGCGGCCGTTATCCCCGATTCGAATTCTCCGAGCTGATTTGAAGTTCCGACGAAAAGCGCATTGACCGCGCTCACCCGCCCACGCATGTGATCGGGCGTCGAGATCTGCACCAGGGTGTTCCGAATCACCACGCTGAACACGTCAGCCGAGCCGAGCACCAGAAGAGCCCCGAGTGACAGGAACAGCGAGGTCGACACGCCGAAAACAACGGTTGCCATGCCGAAGGCGATCACGGCCGAGAACATGATGCGCCCCACCCTGCGTTCCAGCGGATAGCGGGCCAGGACGACGGACATGCAAAGCGCACCGACCGCCGGAGCCGATCGCAGCATGCCGAGGCCCGTTACGCCCGTGTGCAGAATGTCGTGGGCATAGACCGGCAGCAGCGCCGTTGCGCCTCCGAGCAGAACGGCGAAAAGGTCGAGGGAAATGGCCCCGAGCACCGCGGGCTGGCTCCGGATGAAGGCGATACCCAGGAAAACCGATTTCAAGCCCGGCGATACCGCCGCCGCCGGCGGCACTTGCTCGAGCCGGATAAGCCCGGAGAGACATGCGGCTGAAAAGAAGAGCACGGCCGCGACGGAATAGGATGCCGTGGGGCCCAGCGTGTAGAGCAGCCCGCCGAGTGCCGGTCCGACAATGACCGCGGTCTGCACGGCGGAAGCACCCATTGCGGCAGCCTTCGGCAAAAGGTGGATGGGGATGAGACCCGGCAGCAGGGCGGACATCGTCGGGTTTTCAAAGCTTCGGGCCGCTCCGATGACGGCCACGGCCATGAATATTCCGGCCATGTGCAGCCAGCCCCCGAAGCTGCCCGCGGCGAGCGTCACCAGAGCGAACCCCTCGATCGCCTGGCAAGCGCGTACAACGAACCGGCGTTCGCAGCGGTCGGCCACCTGCCCGGCGGCAAGCGACAGGATCACCATGGGCAGAAATTGTGCGAGCCCCAGCATCCCGAGGTTGAAAGCGCTTCCGGTCAGTGCGTAGACCTGCCAGCCCACGGCGACCGCCGATGCCTGGTAGGCAATGGCGGAAAGCACCCGCGACAGCCAGAAAAACAGGAAAGGGCGATAGCGGAGCACGGATAGTTCACGCGGGGATTCCAGCGAATTTATCGAGGGTTGTGACGATGTCACGTGCGCGGAACAAGGGTGCGGGCCGATGAGCAACCGATTACGTTGTCTGATAAATTTCATGGCATATCAATACGCTCGAACATGGCGACGAACCTCGCCCCACCGTACATTCCACGGCCCCACTCGTGCAAAGGCTGCGCTGCAATCCGATTTTTCGCCCTTCGACCATCGTAACTTCAAAGATTCATCAAACCGGGCAGGGACCGCACGTCCCTTCATGGTTCTTCTCAGCCGGGAAAGCGTAACAGATAACAGCTTTTATATAAAAAATCCAGCGGGACGGGTGTCATTTCAGGACCACACCCGCCTCCGGCCGTCCGGCAGGAGGTGCCGACGCTGAGAGGCACGGGAAAGAAACGATCAACCGGGCGCGTGGCGGCCCATCGCAGCGGGAGTCAATTCCCCGATCCCTCCGGCGCTTCGCGTCCGCATAACGGGTATCCGGGCTGCCCGGATGGCACGGACACGCAAGTTGTCCCTGCCATCCGGCGGGGGGCCTTATTTCGCCACCTCATGTTTTTTGCTTTTCGTTGCGTCGTTGCGCCGTTGCGTGAGGCCAGTAGAATTTGCTTACCGCCAAAAGCGAAACCACAGGAAAACGTTCGCGTGAAACCGCTCCGCGTTTCGCGGGGCGCTGACGCAGGCGCCACACAAAGCCGCACAGCGGCCTGGGGGGGAAAGCAGTTCCCCCACACTTTTGGAAAATTTCGCCTGCCATTTTCCCGGACGCAGCTTCGTACCAGCCGGCAACCCACCGGGGATTAGGCTTTCGTCGCTTCGGCCCGCTTTTCGTGCGACATTCCGGCCAGTTCTTCCACTTTTTTGAGGTCCAGCCCGAGCCCTTCGGCGACCCTGCGGCCATAGTCGGGGTCCGCCTTGAAGAACAGCGCCGCCTGGCGAAGTTGGATCCGTTTCAGGGCCCTGCCGAGGTGGTCGACGATATTGCCGATCAGGTGTTCCCGATCGGCATCGTTCATGACTTTTCGGAACAGCGTGCCCGCCTGGACGAAGTCGTCGTTGGGATGAATGTAGGGATAGCGGCCCGTCTGCCCCGAGACATCGTAGTGAGGTTCGGCCGCATCCGGATCGGGAGCCGGTCCGTTAAAGCTGTTGGGCCAGTAGTTCGGACCGTCGCCCCCGTTTTCATCCACCCGCATGAAGCCATCCCTCTGATAGCTCCTCTCGGGGGCGAACTTGGGCGCATTCACCGGGATCAGGTGATAGTTGGGCCCGAGGCGATGGATATGAGTATCGTGGTATGAAAAGACCCGCGCCTGCAGCATCTTGTCCGGTGAAATGGCAATTCCGGGAACCAGGTTCCCGGGGCAGAAGGCGGCCTGCTCCACTTCCGCGAAATAATTGAGCGGGTTCCGGTTGAGCACGAGCTTGCCGATCCTGATCGGCGGAACCTCTTTGTGGGGCCAGACCTTGGTGATGTCGAAGATGTCCCATGGGAAGTTTTCGGCCTGTTTCGGCGTCAGGATTTGCATCTCCAGGGTCCAGGACGGATACTCCCCCTGCTCGATCGCCCGGTGGAGATCCCGCGTGGCATGGTCCGGGTCCTCACCGGCCAGGCGCCTCGCTTCTTCCCGTGTCAGGTTCCGGATGCCCTGATCGGTTTTGAAGTGATACTGCACCCAGAAATATTCGCCCTTTTCGTTGTACCACTTGTACGTGTGGCTGCTGTAACCGTTCATGTTCCGAAAGGACGCCGGGGTCCCGCGGTCCGAAAAAAGGATCGTGACCTGGTGGATGGACTCGGGCGTAAGGGACAGGAAATCCCAGAACATGTCGGGATCGGGAAGGTTGGTCCCTGGGTTTCGCTTCTGCGTGTGAATGAAATCGGAGAATTTGAGCGGATCGCGAATGAAAAAGACGGGCGTGTTGTTCCCGACCAGGTCATAGTTGCCATCCTCCGTGTAGAATTTCACCGCGAACCCTCGAGGGTCCCGGGCCGAATCCGCAGACCCCTTTTCGCCTCCGACCGTCGAAAACCGCACGAAGACCTCCGTACGCTTCCCCACCTTGGAAAGAAACCCGGCCCTGGTGTACTTCGTGACGTCGGCGGTAGTTTCGAAATAGCCGTGCGCTCCGGCACCCTTGGCGTGGACCACGCGTTCCGGGATGCGCTCGCGGTCGAAGTGAGCGAGCTTTTCCAGGAGGTGCACATCCTGCATGAGCACCGGGCCGCGCTTGCCCGCGGTGAGACTGTTCTGGTCATCGTCCACGGGGATTCCAAAAGCCGTCGTCAGAACCTTCTTCTCCTTCATTTTTCCCTTCCTGCTGGTATGGGTTGTTGAGGTCCGCCCGGTTTTGGGCAATGGATGTCCGCCTGTTCTTTGTGCAGGCAAGGTAATCATCCCGCGAGACGATGGCTATCCTTGTTCCGGAGCGGCCTCCCGGTCAGCCTGATCATGCCCGGGCGCTGTCGTCCCGTGCACCGGCGCTCTGAAATCCGTTTGCCACTGCTCGAATCCTGACGGTATATTGCGCATCAGTTTCATCCGTCCTGTTCCTGGAATTTTTCAAAATTTCGTAGGGTTCTTCCCGCTTCCGAATCTATTCGGTGTTACAGACATGGAGACCCGCTGCCCGTCATACAAGGTCCCTCCGCCGAAGTTCCTGTGGGTGGTTTTCCCGATCGTGGTTTTCATACACCCGTTCGCCGTGAAGGCCTTGGGATATGACTGGGAGGACGGCCCTCGCCATGAATACGGTGTCATTGAAAATCCGACCTGGTTCATTCTGGCGATCGCGGTAAGGTGGCGTTCGATTCCGGTTCCATCAATTACCGGATCTGTCTCATACGTGCAGCATCGCGGGGATCTGCACGAACATCATCTGCATACCGGCCAGGATCGCCCACCTCACCCACATGCACCTGCCTCCGGCCCTCGATATCAATGACGAGGAAGCCACGGAATGCTGCATGGCCCCGTTTATTCTGCTTTATATGGTCTCGGCACGGAAATATTTCTCACCGGTGAAAACCGAACCGGCAGGCAATGCGGTCAGGCACATCGACGGTGCCTCCGACTCGCGGGACATACACGGGGTCCCGGAACCCTGGACGTTCAGCACCCATCACACGGCCAAGGCCGTCGAATCCATCGGGGCCCATGAAACACATGGCGGCGCGGATCGGCTTCCGAGCCCCTCTTGCGCTTCGCGCACGGATAAACAAGTTGTCCGTACCACGCCGAAGGATGCCGGGGAATCGGAAAAGAAGGCGGTGAAGACCATGCTGTCGGGAACGGAACGCACGGCCGAGTATGAATCCCACGGCAGGCGACTCGGAGCGGGGCGGCGGTCAGGGAATCCGGAAAAGGTTGGGAAGGATGCCGCCTTCGTGCAGCTTCTGGACCAGTTGCAGGATGCCAAAGCTCCAGATAAAGAATGAGGCGTCGATGAAGGCGCGCCGATATCGTTTCGCGTTCACCGCGTAGGTGTCGGGTTCCCGGAACAGGCAAAACCTTGGAAAGAATTTCGGAGTGATATCGGAATATTCCGCATATTCTACGCCGTATTTTTCCGAAAGCACCTTTTCTTCTCCGGCGATAACCGCAGGATAATACAGGGTGAAGGCACCCAGCAGTATTCCGAGCACGAGCAGGCTCCCGGTGGAAACCCCTATGCCCGCCACGCCGATCAGGCTGAAAAGGTAGAGGGGATGCCTCACCATCGAATAGGGGCCGCAGGTGATCATTCTGTCGTTCTTGTACCCCGCGATGTACAGCATGGACCATAAGCGTCCGAAGGCGCTGACGACGACGAGCACCAGCCCCAGGGTTTCGAACAGCGCATCGAGCACTCCTCCCGCGGGCCAGTAGCGCGTGGTGACCGCAAGGAGGGCGACCAGGACGACCGCCAGCATCTGTGTTGCGAAAATTCTGGTGCCGAGCAGGGCCCTGCCCGTTCTTGAAAGGAAGCCTGCCAACATGGGAAACGCTCCGTCCCCCGGACATTCCGGGACACCGCAGAACAGGGTTAAGGGACAAAGGTGGGGGCACTTCCGACGGCGCGCCCTCCACGAGAGCGTTTTAATTTAGTGGATCAATTGCAGGGCTGTCAAACGAAAGCCGCGATGAGGAACGCAGCGCCGCCTCATCCCCGGTACAGGAAAGCGCCAGACGATCTTTCCCAGGAAAGTGCGGAGCTGTGCTCGCCCCCCTGCGCGGCAACGCCGCGAGCGCCGAGCGTGGGCCGAAACCCTGAGGGGGTGCGGAGGAGTCATCTCCACATCCCGCGGGGGGATGTCAAAAATATCATCTTGAACGCGGATCAGTATGAGGAGCATACCGCCGCGAACATATAATGAAACAAGGGCACGGCGGACCGTGCCCTTGTTGTCGGCAATACCCTTTCCGAAAAACCGGGAAGGCTCATTTCCCGGCTTTGATCGCCTTCCCGGCCTCACGGCCGAGTTCGACGCACTTCGCCAAGTCTTCTTCCGTAGGGATGTATTTCACTTTCAGCCCCGGGTTTATCAGCTCGACTTTCATGTCTTCAAGGGCCTGACCCAGCACTTTGACCGCTTCACCGCTCCAGCCGTAGGAACCGAAGGCCAAGCCTATTTTCCCGGTGGGACGGAGCCCCTTCATGTAGCAGAGGAGGTCGGCCATGGTCGGCATGATCCCGTTGTTTATGGTGGAAGAACCCAGGATCAGGGCCCTGGCGTCGAGGACCTCGGTCATGATGTCACTCCGGTGGCTGAACTTCAGGTTGAACAGCCTGAAATCCACTCCTTCCAGTTCGAGCCCCTCCGAAATCGCGCAGGCCATTTTCTCCGTGCTCTGCCACATGGAATCATAAATGACGAGCGCCTTGGCCCTGGTTTCCTGCCTGCTCCACGAATCGTAAGCCGCAATGATCCGGCCGGGATTCGTGCGCCAGATGAGGCCGTGGTCGGGAGCGATCATGTCGAACTCCAACCCCAGCTTCCCGATCGTCCCGATCAGTTTCTGAACCAGGGAAGAGTAGAGAAGCAGGATGTTCGCATAATACTTCGAAGCGTGATAAAGCAGCTCCTCGAGGCACACCTGGTCGTCAAACCGTTCACTGGTGGCCCAATGCTGGCCGAACCCGTCACTGGAGAAAAGCAGCTTGTCTTCCTTGAGATAAGACATCATGCTGTCCGGCCAGTGGAGCATGCGGGTTTCCAGGAACTGGACCGTTCGCTTCCCCAGGCTGACCGAATCCCCCGTTCCCACCACTTCGAACGGCCAGTCTTCACGGCGGAAGTGCTCGATGAGCGCTTTCTTGCCCATTTCGGAGCAAAATACCTTCTCTGGCCGAATGGCGTCGATGACTTCAGGCAATGCCCCCGAATGGTCCATTTCCACATGGTTCACCACCAGGTAGTCGATCTTTTTCGGATCGACGATTTTCCCGATGTTTCCGATCAAATCAGCCCTGAAGGGTTTCTTGACCGAGTCAAAAAGAGTGATCTTGTCGTCCATGACAAGGTAGGAATTGTAGGTCGTGCCCCGGGGGGTTGAATAGCCGTGAAAATCCCGGATGTTCCAATCAATTGCCCCCACCCAGTAAATATCTTTCTTGATCTCGAAAGGCTGCATTTGGCTCCTTTCCGTTTATCCGCTTTACCGGTTCCAGTCCGGTCGGATTACCAGTTCTCCTCGAGAATCTCGTAGTAGTCCCGGGGATGGGCGCAGGCCGGGCAGACGGCGGGAGCTTCCGGGCCTTCATGCAGATAGCCGCAATTGAGGCAACGCCAGATTACCGTGGAATCCTTTTTGAAGACTTTGCCCTCACTGATGTTTTTCGCCAGCCCCTTGTAGCGTTTCTCATGCTGCTTCTCGGCAACGGCAATGGCTTCAAAAATGTCGGCAATGCTGTCCAGCCCTTCCGATCGCGCAGTCTTCGCAAAGCCCGGATACATCCTGGTGAACTCGAAGTTCTCTCCGGCGGCCGCGGCATTGAGGTTGTCCAGGGTGGTCCCGATGGTACCGCTCGGGAAGCCCGCCGTAATGGAGAGTTCCCCGCCTTCCAAAAGCTTGAACAGTCTCTTGGCGTGTTCCTTTTCCTGGTTGGCCGTTTCTTCGAATATCGAGGCAATCTGCATCAGGCCTTCCTTGCGCGCCTGACCGGCAAAATACGTGTAGCGGTTTCTCGCCTGGGATTCACCGGCAAAAGCCGTGAGCACATTCTTCTCGGTTTGCGTTCCATTCAAACGACTCATAAACATCCTCCTGAAAGGTCAAAAGAAAACAGTACAGGGCCCAAGTCATTCAAAGCTGAAATCAATCGAAGCCCATCCTTCGCATCCGCCCGAGAAATCTTCCTCACTTGCTTCTCGGGCTGCATTTCGGGCAATAGCCCAGAAATTCCAAACGAACCTCACGAATGTCGTAACCCGAACCGTGTTCAACCATGTCCTTTACGGACAACGGGTCGTTCATCGATACATCGCCCACTGCGCCGCAATTGAGGCACCTCACGTGAAAGTGGAATTCGGGATTGGCGTCAAAGCGCATTTGAGTGCCATGAATATCGAGTTTTTTGATCACTCCCTGTTTTGCCAGAACATCCAGGTTCCGGTAAACCGTCCCGAGGCTGATCTTCGGGAGGAGTTTTCTCACCCTTTCGTAAATTTCATCCGCAGCGGGGTGAGAACCGGATTTTTTCAATTCTTCGAGGATGAGTTTCCGCTGGGAAGTCATCCTTTGGGATCGTTCCGAATTCATGCTCATGCGATTGACCAAGCCCACAATCCCCCCTCGATTCCCCGATTTCGCCGGTATCCATCGAGAGGCACCATCCTTGCTCCACTGTGGAAACGGGCCGGAGTTGCGCTCGGAATCCACAGTAACCGGCAGTAACCGTTGTCCAATCAGTAATGGTTACTATTAGTAAGATGCGGTGCACTGCTTGTCAATCCCTCCAAGCCGTTATATCCTGGTGAAGTAAGTATGCGGCCGGTTTTCCGATCCGGCTGAATCCATGGTCCCGAAAGCAACGGGTTTCATCTTATCGACATCCTTTCCGGAGAACTCCTTCATGGTCACGCGAAAACCCTTATTCTCCTGGGTTCTTGAACGCCACCGCGGGGCCCAGGCCACCCTTTTCGCCCTGACCCTCAGCACTCTCTTTTTCAGGGTCTTCCCGCTGGAAATGCAGAAAAGAATCATCAATCACGCGATCAATTTCAAAGACGTCGACCTCCTGTTGATGTATTCGGGGCTCTACATCGCGGCCGTCATCCTGGCGGGAGTGCTCAAATATGCGATCAACGTGCTCCAGGAATTCATCGGGCAAAAAATCCTGCTGGACATGCGCGCCCGGCTTTACGATCACATCCTGAGCCTTCCCCTGTCCTTTTTCAGGCGCACTCCGGCCGGAATGGTCATTGCCTCCCTCACTTCCGAAATGAGCGTCATCGGGGAATTTCTGGGCGGGGCCATCGCAGTCCCGGTCATCAACATCCTCACCCTGCTTGCTTTTGCGGGCTACCTGACCTACCTCAGCCCGCTGCTCGCCGCCCTGAGCTTTTCCATTTACCCCATCGAGATCTTTATCATCCCCATTCTTCAGAAACGGTTCAACCTGCTCAACCAAGACAGGATCGATCTCACGCGGTCCATGAGCAACGTCATCGGGGAGGCGGTCTCCGGCATGCAGGAAATCCACGGAAACGCCGGCCACGCGATCGAGAAACGGAAGCTTGCGCGCTACGCGGACCCCCTGTTCACTCTCCGCAATGCCATGAACAAGTACAAGTACCTCATCAAATTCGGAAACAATTTCTTTCAAAGCCTCGGCCCGTTCATCCTGCTGCTCGTGGGCGGCTATCTCACGATCCTGGGAAGGCTGGACCTCGGTGCCCTGGTCGCCTTTCTTTCGGCCTACGAGAAGCTTTACGATCCCTGGAAGGAATTGATGGATTATTACCAGGGACTACAGGACAGCCGCGTCAGGTACGACCGGATCATGCAATACTTCGATGAGAAACCGGATTTTGAACTGCTTCCGCCCGAAAGCCGCGCCCCGTATGAGCTTCACGGCGAAGTCGACGTCAAGGACCTTTCGTTGGCGGCCGACGGGCACGTGCTCATCCTCGACAAGGTCTCCATGGACGTGCATCCGGGGGAACAACTGGCCCTCGTCGGCATGTCGGGCAGCGGGAAAAGCAGCCTTGCCATGGTTATCGGCCAGATCTACGGCTACAGCTCGGGCCACGTCCTGATGGACGGGAAGGAACTGAGGACACTGACGAAAATCGACGTGAGCCGAAACGTGGGTTACGTCGCGCAGCAGCCCTTCATCTTCGACGGCACCATCCTGGAAAATCTTCTCTACGGGTGCCAGTCCCTGAACGAAACGGACCCGCAGCATGCCGGGCCCCTGCCCGACCGCGGCGAGGTCCTTCGCGCCGTCGAGTCCGTCGGGCTGTCGCCGGACATTCTGAACATCGGCATGAACACGCTTCTCACTCCCGACGGCCATCCCGAACTCGCGGACAGGCTGGTCAAGACCAGGCAGTTGTTCTTCGAGAAATACGGGAAAGAACGGGAACGGGACATCGATTTCTTCGATGTGAACCGTTTTCAGCAATATACCAGCATCGGAGACAACATCACCTTCGGTTATTCCGCGTTAAAGGACTATCAACCCGACCGGCTTCCCGAAAACGAATTTTTCCGTGCCTTCCTGTCGGAAACGGGGCTGATGGAACCGCTGCTCGGGCTGGGAGAAGAGGTGGCGAGGCAGACGGTCCCCCTGCTGGAAGGATTGCAGGATGAGGCGTTTTTCTTCGAAATGAGCCCGATTCCCGCCGGGGAACTGGAACTGTACAGCCGCATCGTGGACCGCATGTCGGAAGGCGGCGAGCCGATCGCAACCCCGGACCGGCGGGCACTTCTCAGGCTGGCTTTGAGGTTCGTCCCCGCCAGGCACAAAATGGCCACGCTTTCGCCTGCCCTCGAATCCGGGATCCTCAAGGCCCGCCCCCTGTTCATGCGCGGGATCGAAGAAAAGGACCCGGGGGCGTTCATGTTCTATCGGCAGGACGAATACGTTTTCACGCAGAGTGTGCTCAACAACGTTCTCTTCGGAAATCCCAAGACGGTGAACCCCTTCGCCATGGAACAAATCCACCGAAGCGTCGTCGAACTGATCGAGGAACGCGGACTCCTTGATGACCTCATGGAAGTGGGGTTACAATTCAATGTCGGAAGCAAAGGGGACAGGCTTTCAGGCGGTCAGAAGCAGAAAATCGCGATTGTCCGTGCACTGCTCAAGAAACCCCCCATCCTCATCCTCGACGAAGCGACCGCCAGTCTCGACAATGCTTCTCAAGGCAGGGTCGAAGAGGTGCTCAACTCCGAATTCAGGGGGAAATCCACCCTTATCGCCGTTGTACACCGTCTCGAACTGGTCCGGGGCTATGACAGGATCGCCGTTATGAAGGCGGGCAAGGTTGTGGAAACCGGGCAATTTGATGAATTGATGTCAAAGAGGGGACTGTTCTATGAACTCGCGCACGGATCATCTCAATGAATGTTCGCCGGTCGGCGGGAACCGGTGCGAACTCGAAGAAAACCTGGCGGTGCTGCGCGGTGTCGAGGCGTTCTCCAGCCTTCCCATCCAGCGACTGAAGCTCTATGCCTATGTGAGCCGGAGACTGTGCTACCGGGCGGGAGAGTTTCTGTTTCACCAAGGTGCATCCGACGATCTCGGCTACATCGTCATAAAGGGAAAGCTGCAGATCGTGAGAGAACTGCGGGACCGGTCCGTGCTGCTGCACGAACTGAAGGAAGGCGATTTTTTCGGGGGTCTCGCCCTCCTGTCCAATGTCCCGAGGCTTTTTTCCGTAAAGGCTCTGACGGATGTGGAGTGTCTCGTGATGAACCGGGAAGGCTTTCAAAAGTTGCTGCTGCAGTCCCCTGAAACCGCCGTCAAAGTGCTCGACGTCGTGATCAAACGCATCGTCGTGATGGAAGAAAAACTTTTGCAGGCCCAAACCTGCGAATGCGTTTTCGGTTGACCCGGCATCCCGGGCGCCCGTCAGCGGGAACGCTGTTCAAATCCGGGAAAAGCGTGGTGAAGGCATGACGGATGAGGTTGAAGTCCCCCGGTATTCGGAGGCCGAACGTCGCGAGGAGGAACAGCGGCTGCGAAGACTCCAGAGGATCGTGGACCTGTCTTTGTCGGTCATCGCGCAGACCGCCCTTTCCCTCGAAGATGCCGAAAAGCTGGTCCATGCGGCCCGGTTTCAGGCCGTTCAGTTGTTCCCGGACAAGGAAGACACTTTCGACCTGATTTATACCCCGCGCTTCAGGCGCCTCATTGCGGAAAAGTTCAGATTGCATTAGTATTGAGCCAGTAAAACCCGGTCGGCCGGTCCGGTTCGTAGCGAATCTCCCCATTTGGAAGAGTGCCTCATGAACGATCTGACTCGGAGACTGCAGCGCGAAGCCGAAAGAATCGCCTCGAAACACCCGATCCCGGAATTCTATGTCCGCTTCCAAGCACCCATCGCGTTCGCCCGAAAGCTTTATTTCAGCCACCCTACGGTTGCCCGCCTCCGCACGATCGTTCAGCCGGTGCTCAGGGAGGACCTCGGGCACGGCATGTTCCACAGCACGCGTGTCAGCATGGACACCGCCACTCTCATTCTGCTCGAAATCGAAGCGGACTCCATTCCTCCCCGCGGCATAGAACGCCTGATGCTGCTCGGGCTGCTCGCCGGACTTCTGCACGATATCTGCCGCGATGAAGACAACCACGCGGAGGCTGGAGCGGTCGAAGCCGAGAAGGTACTGACCGTTTTCCCGGTGAGCAAGAACGAGGTCAAGTGCATTTGCAGCGCAATCAGGAACCATGAGGCCTTCATCGCTCCGCATGCCTGCAAGCGCCCGGCATTCCAGTTGATCAGCGATTGCCTCTACGATGCGGACAAGTTCCGCTGGGGCGCCGACACCTTCCTTCATACGCTCTGGCACCTGGTCGACCACCAGGGGTTGAGCCCCCGGGACCTCATCGACCGGTTTCCCTGGGGCATATCCGGCACCGCGCGGATCGCCGAAACGTTCCGGACACCCACCGGCCGCCAGTACGGGCCGGAGATCATTGAAACGGGGATCGAAATCGGGAAGGAAATCTATCGTTACCTGGTCCAGCATTTCAAGGAGGAAAGCCCTGCCCGCTGAACTGAAGCGGAGTGAAGTGGAGGCACGGGTGATCCGAGGTTAGAGACAAGAGACTGGCAGCAAGGCGATAAGCCCCTTCGCCTCCTTATCCCGTCCGGCATTCGCCGCAACGTGACTTGAGGGCGCCGGGTGCCACAAGCGGTGCTTCATGGCCCCCTGTCACGGCTTGCTTCTCCGGGAACCCCTGATCTATATTTGCCAGGTCCGGTCGTTATCGCAAGTCCGGAAATAGATCGCCGGCAGCCTTCTCTGTTCCTCGCAAAGGGCATAGGCCGGGAAGGGAAACGGCGGTTGTTCCGAACGTGCATTTTCGACTCACCACAAACCGAGCGCCAGTTCACGAAAACAGGAGTACGCTATGGACGAAAAGTTCAACCCTTTCAAGATTGCCCAACAACAGCTCGATCGCGCCGCTGAGAAGCTGGGCCTCGATTCGGCCACTCATGAACTCCTGCGCTGGCCCATGCAGGAAATCAAGGTGACGCTCCCTGTCAGGATGGACGACGGCTCAACGAAAATCTTTCACGCCTTCCGCGTTCAGTACAACACCGCCCGCGGCCCCGCCAAGGGGGGCATCCGCTGGCATCCCCAGGAAACCATCGACACGGTGAGGGCCCTCGCGGCGTGGATGACCTGGAAAACCTCGGTGGTGGATATTCCCCTGGGAGGTGGCAAAGGGGGAGTGATCTGTAACCCCAAGGAGTTTTCGGAAGGGGAGAAGGAGCGGCTCGCCCGGGCCTACATCCGCGCGCTGGCCAAGTCCCTCGGGGTTACGAAGGATGTGCCCGCCCCCGACGTTTATACCACCCCGCAGATCATGGCCTGGATGATGGACGAATACGAAAAAATCCAGGGGGAAAACCATCCGGGAGTCATCACGGGCAAGCCCCTCGCACTGGGAGGGTCCCAGGGGCGTAACGACGCCACCGCGAGAGGCGGCATTTACGTGACCAGAGAGGCGGCCACCGCTTCCGGAATAGACCTCAAGGGCAAGACCATGTCCGTCATGGGCTTCGGGAATGCCGGTCAGTACGCCGCCCTGCTCGGAGAGGAAATCCTCGATCTGAAGCTCGTTGCGGCATCCGATTCCAAGGGAGGGGTCTACAACCCGAAAGGATTGGACGCCCGGGCACTCGTCGACTACAAACTCAAGAACGGGGTGCTCAAGGGATTTCCCGAGGCGGATTTCATCACCAACGACGAACTCTTGGGGCTGGAAGTTACCGTCCTTTTCCCGGCAGCTCTCGAAAACGCCATCCATGCCGGGAACGCATCGACGATTCGGTGTAAAATAAGCTGTGAACTGGCCAACGGTCCCACAACGCCGGAAGCCGACGTCGTTCTCGACGGCAACGGAATCATCGTTCTGCCCGATTTTCTGGCCAACGCCGGCGGGGTGACCGTTTCCTACTTCGAACAGGTGCAGAATGCGTACAATCTCTACTGGGAACTGCAGGAAGTGCACTGGAGGCTCGATAAGGTCATGACGCGCGCGTTCAGGAGCGTCCATGAAATGGGCCGGCGAAGCAAGGTGAACCTGCGTGAGGCCGCATACCTCGTGTCGGTGGCCCGGGTCGCCGAAGCATGCAAGCTGCGCGGCTGGGTTTAGCCGGGCGTTGAAGGGGGAAATTCTCACCGGTTTTTCCCCTTTCCAACACCCTCGCGGATTCAGGAAACGTTCGACAACCCGAGAATGGAGTCCCATGGATTTGAGTCGGAAAACCGCCCCGGTCTTTGCCGGTGACGGCGTCAAGGACCTTGTCAGGACCTACCGCCTGTTCCAGGCGATGATGCAATATCCGCATCTTGTGAGTGAAATCCGCCGCCTGCTGTTTTCTTCGCTGCGGGAGGAGGAAGCCGCGGCCCTCGAACGTGCCCTGCCCCGGGTGCGGGCGATACTGTCGGAAGAGAAGACCTTTACTCACGGTAACGCCGCGGAATCCGCCTTTGCCCTCGCGGATCTCTATTTCGCCCGGCATTTCACCCCCGAGCAGATCGAGAATTACATCAACCTCGCCAGGAAGAAGGAGGCCTTCCGCAAACTGCACCAGGCGGTGAACACGGAGGGCTTGTCCTCCTACAAGCTCAAGCAGGCCGTCAAGGATTATTGCAGCATACCGAGGGGACATCTGTACCTCTCCCCTGAGGAGGCCGAAGGCGTCCGGGTGGCCCTCATCAATCGTTTCATCTCCAATCAGTTGCCGTTCATTGGAATCGCCAAGAAATACATTACCATCCAGGACATCGACGAACTGATCGACCATTCGTACTGGGACAGGCGCCGGGCGGGGAAGATCGGTGGCAAAGCGGCGGGGGTCTTTCTCGCATCGAGGATTCTTCTCCCGAAGTGGGAAGAGCGAGACCCGGAAATTGAAAAATACGTGTCCTTTCCCGATTCCTATTTTTTCAATTCCGGGATCCTGACCGATTTTCTCGACTACAACGATCTCCATTCCTTCCACAGCCAGAAGTACAAGAGCCGGGAAGCCATCGAGGAGGAATACGGAAAAGTCGCCGAAGTCCTGGAAGAAGCATCCTTTCCTCCCGATGTCATGAAGGATTTCCGGTCGTTTCTGGAAAAAATCGGCGAACATCCCTTGATCGCAAGGTCGTCGAGCTTTCTCGAAGACAACCTCGGGCACACGTTTTCCGGAAAGTACGATTCGATTTTCGTAACCAACCAGGGCAGCATCGAAACACGGCTGCGCGAGTTCGTGAGGGCCTTCAAGCTGGTGTTCATGAGCACGTTCGGCCCGGCGGCCATTCTATACAGGCGGGACCACAACCTGCTCGACTATGACGAGCGGATGAGTGTTCTGGTTCAGAAAGTGGTGGGGCGGCGATTCGGGCGGTATTTTTTCCCATTTGCGGCCGGGGTGGCATTTTCAGTGAACCTGCACGCGTGGACTCCCCGGATCAGGGCGGAAGAGGGACTGGTAAGACTCGTCATGGGCCTCGGGACCAGGGCCGTCGACCGCACCGGCCCGGATTACCCTCGAATGATCCCGCTCAGCCATCCTTCTCTGCGCCCGGAAATCACCTTCGATAAAATCAAGAAATACTCGCAGAAAATGATCGACGTCCTCAATCTCGAAACCGCGCGCATGGATACCGTTTCCTGTGTCGATCTTTTCGCCGGGACGAATCACCCCGACCTGTTTTACGCGGTGTCCACCGAGGAGGAAGGCCATCTGGCCGCCCCCCTTTTCAGGCATCAGGAGATCGATCCCTACCGGAGCTGCGTGACTTTCGACAATTTTCTTGCCAAAACCCCGTTCATCCCGCTCATGAAGAAGGTCCTGAAGCGCCTGGAACAGGCCTACGGCTGCCCGGTGGATGTGGAATTCGCGTGGGACGACGACAGGCTGTTCGTCCTTCAGTGCCGTTCCCTGGCCGTTGGAGAAAGGGCCGGGAAGGTGGCCGTTCCCAGGAATATTCCCCGGGAGCAGATCCTTTTCACCAAGAACCAGGGCACATCGAGCAGCATCGTACGAAACATCGAATACATCGTGTACATCGATCCCAAGGCGTATTCGAGGCTTTCGACCTACGACGAACGAATGCAGGTCGTCCAGGTGGTGAGCAGGATAAACCGGTCCCTGGCCGAAAAGCGTTTCGCTCTTTTCGGGCCCGTCCGGTGGGGCAGCAACGATGTGAACCTGGGCGTGAAGGTGGGTTACCACGACATCAACCACGCGCTGATTCTGGGGGAAATCGCCTTTGAAGAAGGGGGGTCCATTCCGGAAGTTTCCTACGGCACCCACTTTTTCAATGACCTGATCGAAGCCGCGATTATTCCCCTCGCCATTTACCCCGGTGAGGCGGACGCGATCTTCAAAGAGGAATTCTTCACAGCCACACCCAATTCACTCGCCTCCGTGGCCCCCGAGATGGGAGCCTTCGCGGACATCGCCAGAGTGATCCACGTTCCGTCATGCACGCAGGGGCGCCTGCTGCACGTTTACCAGGACTTCCAGGAACAGTTTGGAATCGGTTTCTTCGGATTTCCGGAAAACGCCGAATCGACGGGGGACAATGACTGATCAAATCACCTGGAAAATAGCCTTCGTTTTCATGCTTCGCGGGTGACGCGCACCATCGTGGGTAATTGCGTTCAAGAAAGCGCCAAACGATGTTTCTCAGGTAAGTGGGGAGCTGTGCTCCCACGCCTCTGCGCCGCACCACGGCTTTGTGCAGTGCCACGGCGTTCCACGCACCGGCCGAGAGGGTGATCGCGTAATCGCTCGAAATCAATAGATTAAAATGCGAGGCTTTCGATTCCCGTCGTCACGGACATCAGTAGGATCGGGCATTTCTTCCGCCTACCCGTTTTGCGGGCGGGAATTTTATTTTTTGTCGGCCCCGGAGAAAGGCCATGAGGCGATAATCTTGGTCCCGATGCCGGCGTCCGACCGGATTTCAAGGGAACCGCCCGAAAGCGCAATCCGTTCTTTCATCCCGGCCAGTCCGAGGCCTTCTTCAGCCTCCGCCTCGGGGTGCAGTGGATCCCTGGAAAACCCTTCCCCATCGTCTTCAATCTTCAGATCGATGGTGGATGCACCCTTCGCGAGCGATACCACGGCCGAATGGGCTCTGCTGTGCCTTGCAACGTTGTTCAGGGCCTCCTCGATCACCCTGAAAATCACGATCTTGAGCGGCTTCGGTATCGATTGTTCTTCGATCTCAATGGATTGACGGAACGCTATACCGCGATTTCGGTCGCCGAACTGTCCGCAGAGCCAGCCAATAGCGGTGACGACCCCGAGGTCGTCAAGGATCGAGGGCCTCAGCCCCATGTAGATCCGCCTCGCTTCCTCTATGGCATCCTGGATGATCGGAATCAGGAGATCAAGCGAATGGACGGCTTTGTCTTTCTCCCTGCCTCCGCTCGAAATCATGATGTTTTCCACCCCGTACTTGATGGCGGCAAGGGACTGCCCGAGGCTGTCGTGAAGCTCGACGGCGATTCTTTGCCGTTCCTCTTCCTGCGCGACGAGAAGCCGGGAAGACAAGTTCTTGAGCCGCCTTTCCGAATCACGGATCGCCTTCTCCATCTTCTTTCGCCCGGTAATATCTTCGATGAAGCCTTCCAGGTACAGGGGGACGCCCTTTTCGTCGCGAACCAGCCGAATATTCTGGTTTACCGTTATCTTCCTGCCGTTTTTCCGCAAAAGTACACTTTCCACACTCACCGCCCCGTCCTCTCCCTTGATCTTCTCCAGGAGTTCGGACCTCTGGCGGGGGTCGGCGTAGCATTGCAGGGCAATGTCGCTGATGAGGCGCTTCATCTCTTCGGGAGATTCATATCCGAGCATTCTCGCGAAGGCGGAATTCAGGCTGATGTGTTTCCCCTCAAGCGTCGCCTGGAAAATGCCGATGACGCCGTATTCGAAGATGCTGCGGTATTTTTCTTCGGACCTCTTCAGCGCCTCGTGCATGAGCTTGTATTCGGTAATGTCGTGGGCCACGCCAACGGCATGAGTAACCCGGCCGTTCTTCCCGAAATAGGGATAACAGGTGAGGTCGTAAAAGCGGGGAACGCCATCGCCGAACTGGAGCCAGGCTTCCGCCCGGACCGTTTTCCCTTCAAAGCATTGGACCAAGCTCTTCCTGACATCCAGGTTGAATGCCTTCTCCCCCCAGACGTCGATCAGAGAGCTTCCTTCCAGTTCCGAGCGGCTCACTCCCCGCGCCTTGCAACACGATTCATTGACGACCTCGAGGTTATAATCCGAGTCGATGAGAACTATGAATTCGCTTGAGGCATCGGCGATGCATTCGTACTTTTTCCATCGGTCTTCGAGTTTCTTCCGATCCGTTATATCACTGCCGACAGCCTGGTATTCGCATGTCTGCCCGGATTCATCGAAAATCGCCTTGATCGTCCACCGCTGCCAGCAAATTTCTCCGTTGGTGCGCAGGGACCGGCATTCCAGAACCTTCACGGGGTTCTCCGGACCAAGAGGAGCAAGCAGTTTCTTCAACTCCGACCGATCCTCGGGATGGATATACTCGGCGAAACAACGGCGAGGGGATGTGCCGTACCCGGCATCGAAATAGCTGCGGAAGGCATCATTTGCGAACGTGATCCCTTCGTCGGGGAGAAACCTGGCAATGAGTTCCACCTGGTCCCGGAGGATGGCGCGAAGACGGCTTTCGCTCTCCTCCAGGGCCTTGATCATGTGGTGCTTTTCCGTTACATCCAGGACCTGGACGACGTATCCGGCGGGGATTTCTCCGTCCCCTTTACGCAACGAAGTGATCGACACATCGAGGAAAACAATGCCCGTCCCCGTGGTGTCGTATAAATGCCCTTGCCTGACCTTTTCGAAGTCAAACACGATTTCCCGGCGAACGTTTTCTCCCGCGCGCAGTCTATCGATGACATCCCCCGGTACGTTCGGATCTTCAAACAGGTTGAAATTCCCGAGCTGGGCCGGATCCTCCACCCGGAATATTTCAAGGCAGGCCGGGTTGGCTTCGATCAGCCGGCCATCGGCATCGTAAAGTTCAATTCCGATGGGAGAAGCCAGGAAGATACTCTCGAACGTCTCTTCACCCCTACACTGCAGGCCCATGGATCCATTCGGTTCGGCTCCGGAACCTCGAAGGGTCTTTTCCCGCTTTTTCTGCCCTGGGATCTTGCGTGTGAGGCTTTTTCCCGAGTCGTCAGCGTGCCCCATTGAGTTCGCTCCGAAAACTATGTGTGAGGAAGGAACCAAGGAAGTCGTTTGCCGTATGTCTGAAGTGAATCCTAGCAGAACCGTATGGATAAGGCAACGAGACTGAAACGAGTTTCCTGCCTGCCGTTCAGGACGGAGATTTTTGCCCGTGGGGTATTCCCCGGCCCCCGAAGCGGGACACACGCTGGAATCCATCGAATTCAGCGCGTGGATGGCGAGGCACTGGCGGCCGTTTCGCGTGATTCGACGGTTCCAGTTTCCTAATCGACATTTCGTTTATCTTTCTGGAAAGATTTATTCCAAAACGATCGTTCTTATATTGTGAAATAATGGCGACGTGGTATTGGAAGTCGGCGGGTTCCGACAACGCCGTTGGCGGGCTGCAGGCACTGCCTTCGGGGTGATCTCGCAGTGATCGGATTTCGAATATGAAGCCAACCACGACCAGGGACCTCATGGTTCCGCTTGAAGAATATGCCACCCTTTCCGAAGACGCGACCCTTTACGAAACGGTTGTAACCCTTGAGGACGCGCGGAATAAGGCGTCCTCCCCGCGGGACAGGCAATTTGCCGCATTGGTGTTCGACGCCGAGGATCGAGCGGTCGGGATGGTGAATCTCTGGGATGTCCTCATGGGTCTTGAACCCCGTTACAGAGACCTGCACCCGGCCGGGGAGGATTTCCCACGCGAACCGGACCCGGAGGTTTACAGAACCGCACTGGCAACCCACGGGTTGTGGCGGCAGCCGTTCGACGACCTGTGCAGGAACGCCACCGAAGTGAAAGTCAGAGACATCATGCGGCCGATCAGCGCGGGAGAACGGATCGAGGCGGAAGCAACCATGGAAGAAGCCGTCAACCACATGGTGCTGGGGTCCTACCAGTCCCTGGTCGTCATCAGCGGCCAGAGGGTTTTGGGGGTGCTCTATTTGAGCGATGTTTTCAACGAGGTATGCCGGAGGATCAAAGCTTGCAGGAGTTGAATGGGTCAGGGGGTGAACTGAAATTCTCAAACGGGAGGCGTGTTATGGAACTGCCCGAATACGTGAGCGCTCAAGAGGTGAAACGAGTCTGTAAACTGCTTGAAATCGGGGACTGGACGGAAAAATCAGATGGCGTGGTGTTGCCTGAGGAAGCCGGGCGGATTCTCCGGGAAGTGAACACGGGAAACATGCATATCCCATTGGAAGATTTCCGCGCGGGGCTCGAAGTCGAACTGGAACACGGCACGAGGTTTAAAGACGCCAACGTGACCAACAACCATCCCATTTTGACGGGCAAGATCGTGCTGGCTCATCTGAAAGAGACCATGGACTACTACAAACGCCTGGAAGTGGCGGAGTTGGAGGGCGATTTGCTCAAGGCCCTCATCAAAAAGAACCACCCCAAGGTCGAGCGTCTGTACGCGGCACTGACCCGGGCGCGAATGGCGCTGAACGAAGCGGAAGCCAGCCAGCTTCCGTGAAAACCGCTTCTTCGATGGCCCGCCGGAGAGGCAGGCGCCCGTGCGGGCTTGCGGGAAACCCGCTACAACCGACGGTTCTTTTTCCACCGGATGGTACGTGGTACGGGAGGCAGACGAGGGGGGCCTCGTCCGTTTCCCTTCCCTCCGGCATCACGAATCGATGTAGTCCTCGCGGTGGACGACGCCAGCAACGGGTTCGTTTCTCAGGAACCGCAGAACGTTTTCCATGGCACGCACGACGGCCACATTCATAATGCCGGCAACGATCCCCGAATTGTGGGGCGTCCCCAGAAAATTCGGAAAATCGAAGAACGGGTAATTCGGGTGATACTCTCCCCTGGTCGCCGGTTCGTCCCACCACGTGTCGATTCCCATGCAGAAATCGGGATTTTCCTTCATATGGTCGAAAACGGCCTTTTCATCAACAATATCACCCCTTGCGACATTGATGAGAATCGCGTCGGGTTTCATCCACGAAAGTTCCTTCCGCCCCAGGAGATTCCTGGTCGATTTGTTCAGCGGAAGCGATATCAGCACGACATCGGAACTGTGGAGTACGTGCTGCAGGTTTTCCATGGTGCCGATGTAATCCACCGGGGTATCCGTCTTCCCCGAAGTATTGACGGCGTATATCTTCATCCCGAGGCATCGCATGAGCCGCGCCGTGGCGTGACCGACTCCGCCGAACCCAAGTATGCCGCAGACCCTGCCGCGAAGCGACCGGCTCTTGGCTTCTCTCTCGAAAAAACCCCGTTTCAGCTGTTCGTGGTTGGCGCCGAGTCTTTTCGCCAGGGACAGCACCATTCCCAGAACGTGTTCGGCCATCGGTTCGGCATAAGCCCCCGCATTGCCCGCAATCAACGCAGTCGCCGGCAGCCGGTCGAACGGTACGTGGTTGACTCCCGCAAAGATCACCTGGATGAATACTTCCCTGGGAATCCTCTTGAATTCGTCTTCTTTCAGTTCATCCACGGGATAGAAGGTGAACAGGATGTCGGCCCCCGAGATGGCGTCTCGCCTCTCCTTCGCCGGCAAATCCGAAAGAAAGGAGATGCGGGCCTGCCCATCCAGCATTTTGCAGATAAGCTTCCGCTGGTCTCCCTCCGGAACGAACGATACAACGAGATGCTTTTGATCCATGCGTGGTTACCCCCTATCAGTTTTCATGAATAATGCGCGCAGGCCGGTCGCGTGCATCAACCCGTCCGCACGCCGGACGGCAACGCCGTGCGTTCGGGATGCCACGTCCGGCAAGACCTCGAATCCCCTGCAGGAGTATTGTTTTTCCATTGTGCCTTCCGCGGCTGCCAGAAGGCCGGCACTTTTGAATTCCAGACCCCTCTCCCGTGCCGGGAGGCCCTCAAAGCCCCCGGGCGTGGCTCGGGGAGTCTTTTTCAGTATAATATCTTTCAAAGACCGGATGGCGGAGAAAAATGCGCGCCGAACCACACGGCGGAAGGCAGCGAGCGGGATTTGCTCCGCCGCCGGGTCTTCTATTTTTCATGAGTGCCTGGCCGTGCGTCCCCTTCCATCTTTTCGGCAGGAGTTCCGTCACCGCCCGCCCGGCCTCCGTCTCCACGTCGGGAATCGCCGGGCCGGGCCGGTTCTTCCGCCTCCGGGAGTTCATCGGCCCCCAGTCTGAGCCAGCGACGGATGAAGGCGAGTACGGCATTGCTCCCTTTGTAGCGGGACAGTCCATAGAGGACGGCAAGCATTGCCGCAAGCGGCAGGAACACCGGAAGGACTTTATGGCTCATGCTCGATGCCCCATACCATTGGCTGCCCGCCGCATAGCCCAATGAGATGAAGGTCAGCGACCATACCAAGCCGCCGCAGTAGGAAAAACCCGCAAATACGGGAAACGAAACCTTCGATGTCCCCGCCACGTAAGCCGTCAGGTGCCTCACGCCCGGGATGAAATAACCGAAAAAAAGCGCCCATTTTCCGGCCCGGTTAAACCATCGGCGCGCCTTTTCCAGCCTCTCATCGGTGATATGGACGATGCGGCCGTACTTTTTCACCAAGTAGACCCCTCCGGTCCGCCCGATCACATAGCTCAGGCTGATTCCACAAATGCTGCCTCCAAAAGCTGCGGCCACGGCCGAGGGGAGATGCAACTCACCCCGGTAGCAAAGGAAGCCCACGAACGTCAGGAGGGTTTCGTCCGGAACCGGAAGACCGACGATGCCGAGCATCAGCAGGGAAACGATCCCGAGGTAACCGTAATGACTGATCCAGTATGCGAACATTAAACCCGCTCTCTATGGTTGCGGCGTATCCTTTTTCTCCGTCAGGGTTTTGTACGCTTCCGGACTCATCCCGGGCTGGCGTTTCAGGAAAGCGATCACGCTCCAGAGTTCACCGTCTTCGAAGGTCGAGTCAAAAGCGGGCATCCCGGTCATCTTGAGGCCGTTTTTCACGACCCAGAAGACCTCGCCGCTTTTGAACTCCTGCTGAAACTCGTTCGAGACCAGGTTGGCGGGGGCGGGATAAAGCCCCCGGGCGAACACGGCGCCCGGCACACCCGGGGCACCATGACAGGTGCGGCAGACCTCGTTGAAGATCTGAGCTCCGTCCTCAACCAGCTTGGGATCATCCGGCCTGGGCGCGGAGATCCCGCCACTGTGGACCTCGATCGAACGTTCGCGGACCAGGTCGAGCAGTTTCAGGGTGACGTCCCAGTGAGGCTTGTTTGCCGCAACATCATACCAGCCCCCTATGACGTACACCGCGACCGCCACGACCAGAACCAGGCACGATCCACCCAAAACCGAAAGAAACCTCATGGCACAATCCCTCCCCTGCTCATTGGCCCACAGGCGCCGGCGCGACTGCGGCCGTCTAGCGCACTCTCACCGTAACGTAGGCGAACTGAGCCTTTTTCTGGTCCAGGATCAGCAGCCTGACACGCTGAAGGTGTCTTGCGGCCCCGATCGTTGCCGCAAGATCCTCCATTCCGTCGATCGCCTGATCGTCGACCCCGAGGATCATATTTCCGGCTTTCACTCGGGTCCGCCCCAGCGGCCCTTTCGGATCGACCCGCGTCACAACCACGCCCCGATCGTATTCGAGCCCGTACTTGCTGGCCTCGTTGGCGGTTACACGCCTGACCGAAATACCCAGTCGTTCCTGCAGTGAAGCCTCGAGTATCCTGGATTCCTCTTCCTGGTCCCCGACCTTGACCGTCAGTTCCTGGGCAGCACCGGACCGCCAGATGGTTATTCCCGCGTCGACACCCACGGGCGCGGTGGCGACATCGTTCCGGAGCGTGCTCGAATCCGTAACGTCCTTGCCCTGGAAGGCCGTGACCACGTCGCCGCCGGCAATTCCCGCGCGTTCCGCGGGACCGCCCTGCGCCACTTCGGCCACAAGCACCCCTTCCGTGGTGTTCAGGCCGAGGGATTTGGCCATTTCTGGGCTGAGATCCTCAACGCTGACGCCGATCCAACCCCGGACTACCCTGCCGTGGTCTATCAGTTCCCGCGCAATGCGCACGGCCATGTTGCTGGGGATGGCAAACCCTATCCCCTCGAAACCACCTGACGTGGACGCGATGATCGCGTTTATTCCGATGACTTCACCGTACAGGTTGAGAAGCGGTCCGCCGCTGTTGCCCGGATTGATCGCCGCATCGGTTTGAAGAAAATCCTCGTAACTGCTCGGGTCCGTGATCTCGCGCCGATGCTTTGCGGATATGATGCCCTGCGTCACCGACTGGTTCAATCCCCGGGGATGCCCGATGGCTACCACCCATTCCCCCACGTCCGCTTTGTCGGAGTCGCCAAAGGTGACAAACGGCAGAGGCTTGTCCGCCTTGACGCTGATCACGGCAAGGTCCGTCTTGACATCGGTCCCCACCGTTTCCACCGCACTGTCGGAATAGACGGTGCCGTTGGCCAGGGTCACCCGGATCTTGCTCGCACCCTCAACCACATGGCCGTTGGTCAGGATATGGCCTTTGGGATCCATAATCATCCCGGTTCCCAGGCCCACCAGTTCGCGTTCGACTTTTTTCTGTTTTTTCGGAATTTGGAGAAAACGCCGGGAGGCAGAATCGTCCGAAAGCGAAGTGGGGATCTCCTGCCGCTCCCTCACCTCGATGTGGACCACCGCCGGGATGGTCCGCCTGGCGACATCCCCGATGGCCGTGATCAAATCCACGGGGGCCTTCTTCGCCTCCTCGGCCCGGGCAAGGGAGACCCCATGGGGAAAGGCGAAAAAAACGGCCAGCATGAGCATGAAGACCACGATCGGGACCGTGAGGCGCCTGCCGTCGAAGTACGTTCCAAACATGCTTTTCTCCACTCATGTCTGCATCCGAATCCGGTTCCGGTCCGGATGCATCTGGTTTCACAGCGGATTTAAATAGAGAGAGCCCCTTCTTATAAACGAACCGCCGCGCGGGTCACCATTCTCCGCCTTTGTAAAACAGGCACCCGAACACCCGATATTCCAGGCCTGTTTTATCAGCATCTATAGGTTCTGGCATCCATGGAATCAACCCATACGTTCACGAAAAAGGCTGAAGCCTCCGTCGGCTTGAAATGGGGGGCACGAATGAAGGGACCGGGCCCATCCCTTTCGGACTTTCCCGTCAAAGCGGCGGAGCCACCCCGACACTTGGCCATTATTTTACCGGTTCATTGCCTTTTCATCCACTCTTTCATCCCGTGAAGGCCTCAAAGTACGGCTTTCCACAATTATCTGTTTGACACTATGCATGAAGTTCGTATCAAATATGTCCGGCATTTGTTACGGGTTCCGCCAGGGGCCGGGTTTGAAAAGGAGCGGGATAAAAACGGTGAACCCGTATTGTGACGCTAACGGCAAATGCTTCGAATATCGGGGGCAAATCTTCCGAGAATATAGCACATAAAGTCATGTCTTCATGCATGCCCGCTGCGGCGTCGACTGAGCGGTCGCATGGGTGCCGGGATACGGAATGGGACCCCGACGGGGTCCATTCCGGAGAAGGGCACGGCTCCATCCGTTCAGGCCGATCGTGCCGGGCGGATCGGGACTCTGCAGCCCAGCGGCATCCGGGAGGAATCGATAATGGCTCGGCTGGTACTTTTACGCGATGGTTCTCTGCCGCGCAATGATGCTGACAGGAAAGTGGTCCGTTTTCTTCTGGAAAGCCTGCCGCCATTTCCACCGGTGCAGTCTATGGACGGCTTCGGTTCCTGGGGTCCCGAATATGTTGTGATCCCTCAATCGGTTGTTTGCGACAAATCCTCAAACCAATGGCTCGAAATTGACGTCCTTGTCATCGCGCCGCACGCCGTCTTCGTGCTGGAAGTAAAAAACTGGGGTCCCTGCATTCGTGGAAACGGCCGCTCATGGCTCATCAACAGTACCCTCGAACGGGACGATCCCCTTGTCGGCCTTCATTACAAGACACGGGTCTTTCGGTCCCTGATCGGCGCGATAAGCAGGGACTACTACCGGAAAATAGCGTGCGAGGGCGTCGTGGTACTGACGGGAAACGCCGCGGCGCTCGACCTGAGCGGCCTTCCCGCCGGGGCCGTGTTCCCCGTCGAAGATGGGCTCAAAAACCATCTCACCGGGCAAACCGGCGACCCGCTCATCGGGAACCTCCCCGCAAATGCTTCCCTTGCTTTTCAAAAACGGTTGATCGAGGTCCTGCGCGAAACGGCCGGAGCACCACGGCCGCTGTCGGGATTGCAGGGCTTCAGGCTCGAAGAGACCCTGTCGGTAAATCCGGGAGTGGCCGAGTACCTGGCCCGGTGCGTCGATCAGCCCGAATTCGGCGCATTGAAGAGGATACGCACCTACTTTGCCTCCCGCCCCGGTAACGAAGCGGAGAGGCAGGCCTTCAAGCAGGCGCTGTCCCGGGACTATGAACCGATACGCGGTGCCGCCGCCCATCCCAATGTCCTGAACTTCAGCGAGACCTACGACGAGAGGGGAAATCGGGTGGTCCAGGTTCTGGAAAGAGGGGAAGAAAAAAGCCTGAAGGCCTGCCTGTCCACCGAACGGTTCGGCCTTCCCGAAAAGCTCGAAATCATAAAGGGCATCGCCCTCGGGCTCAAAGCCTGCCACGATGCGGGTGTCGTCCACAACGATCTGTGCCCCGGGAACATTCTGATAACCGGAACCGGGCCGAAGATCATGAACTTCGACAGAGACCTGTTACGCGGCAGGGATCGATTCTCCATCTGGGAAGAGGATGTCGAAAGGCCCGGAAACCGCTACCGGGCCCCTGACGGATTCTCCCGAGACGGAGAATCCGGGCGATCCCGTTCGGCGGATATTTACAGCCTCGGCGCCGTATTTTACGAACTGCTTTGCGGCGACCTGCCGTTCCGGAGCCCGCAGGAGTTCTACGACGCGGGCGGGGAACTGCCTCCGGCCCTTCTCCCGTCCGGGCGAAACGGTGACGTCCCCGGCTGGCTGGATCCCCTGGTCGCCCGCCTTTACACGTGCAACCCGGCCAGCCGCTATGCCGACGTCGGTTCCTTTCTGGAAGACCTTTGCAGAAATATGGAGCAGGCGGGCTTTTCCGCACCGGCGGAAACGGTTGTTGCCGCTCCACAACCCGCGCTGAGTCCTTCGATCCCCGTAGCCGCCCCGGCGGACACAGCCGGAAAGGTGAATATCGGCAGGATCGCCCGCCTGTTCCAGAACATGAACCTCGATGAGAGGCTTGACGAAAAGAAGAAAGTCTCCAGGAAGGACCTCATCAATGACCTCAATTACGTGAACTTTCAGGACGAAACGATCCTGCTCAACTTCAGGCACAAAAAGTACGACTCCGTGCTGTCCCTCAGGGCGAAACCCCTGCCCTGCCTGGGAGACGTCCTCGACTGCCGGCTGGACAATCCCAACGTCGTCGGAGACTTGAGGTCTTATGACTTCTGCCATTTTCTGCTGACCGACGGCCGGAAGATCCTATTGGCGAAACCCGAAGTGAAGGCCATGAGCGAGGATCGGATCAGTTTTCTGCTTCCCGAAACGAGCCACGAACTCAGCTTCAGGAAAGTCAAAAGACACCCCTGCCAAGGGATTCAAGCGGATATGATGCAGAACGGGGTGGTCCTTTCGGGCACCCTTCTGGAGTTCAGCGCGGCTTCGTTTCGCATCGAAGTCACCGTTGTTCCTCCACAGTCGTTCCGTTGGATCAATCCCAAAGCGACCGCCATGGTGATATTGAAGGACGACCGGAACATCATATTCTCGGGGGAATGCAGGATCCTCAGGCAGAGCCTGGGACAGAGGACCCGCTCCTTCGCACTGGAGGCGGTGCACACGAACGTGAGGAGATTCAAGCCCAAAGAGTTCAGGAGCGAACGGCAAAAGCTGTCCCCTTCGCCCAACATCATCTTCAAACACCCGCTTACGGGAAGGCTGGTGAACCTGGAAGTCATCGACATCTCCGGATGCGGGTTCTCCGTTGGGGAGAGTTACGGCAATTCCGTGCTGATGGCCGGAATGATCATTCCCGAACTGGAAATTGAATTTGCCAACAGCTTCAAGATCGCCTGCAAGGCCCAGGTAATCTACACCAACCCGACGGAACCCCACGAAGACGGCACCTGCAGCGTCCGGTGCGGAATAGCGATCCTGGACATGGACATGAAAGACCAGGTCAAATTATCGAGCCTGCTGTACCGGGTGACGGAGGGGAGATCCTACGTCTGCAACCGGGTGGACCTGGACGCTCTCTGGAAATTCTTCTTTGAAACGGGTTTCTTTTATCCCAAAAAGTACGCACTCATCCAGCCGAGCAAGGAGAAGCTGAAGGAGACCTACGAAAAGCTCTATTTCGAGAACCCTGAAATCATAAGACATTTCATCTACCAGGAGAAAGGCTCCATCTACGGACATATCTCCATGATAAGGTTTTATGAGAACACGTGGGTTTTCCATCACCACGCGGCAACCGGGTCCGGCTTGAGAAAAGCGGGGGTCGTCGTACTTGAACAGATCGGGCGCTATGCAAGTGATTTCAGCTCCCTGTACTCCACCCACATGAACTTTATCGCCTCCTATTTCCGGCCCGAAAACAAGTTTCCAAACCGGGTTTTCGGAGGGTTCACGAGAAGCCTGAACGACTTGAGCGGGTCCTCCATCGACCGGTTCGCCTACTTTCACCTGGAGCCGCCTTCAGGCACCCCTCCGGAATCCGCTCTGAAAGAGGCCCGGGGCGAACTGAGTCCCACTCAACCGAACGACCTCCTGGAACTGGAGAGTTTCTACGAGAAGACATCCGGCGGCCTTTTGCTCTATGCTTTGGACATGGCCCCGGATATGATAAGCCCCAATGGCCTCAACGAAGAATACCGGAGGCTGGGTTTCAGGAGGGAGCGGTCTTTGTACTCGTTGAAAAAAGAAGGCGAACTGAAGGCCATCGTCATGCTCACTCTCTCCGACATAGGTCTCAATTTGTCAAATCTTACCAACTGCATACATATAATCGTCCTCGATCAGGAGGATTTCCCCCGTTCAGTGCTTTCCTCCGCTCTGCTGGCACTGATGAGGCACCTGCGGATCACCGACTATGAAGATTTTCCGGTCCTCCTTTACCCCGTGAGCTACGCTCAGCGTCAGTCTCTCGAATACGAAAAAACGTATGATCTGTGGGTGTTCAGTACACTGTACGGAGACCAGTACTTCGGCTTTATGGATAACCTGCTTAATCGTATCCGGTCAAAGCATTCCTAGGATATCCGGATGAAGGTGAGATAATGGCATCTGATCTCCCCCTGTATAATAGCAGGATTTTCAACACCTATATAAAGCTCATCAACAAGCGGTATCCGTATATCAGCATCTCGGACCTTTTGAGCTATGCGAAAATGGAACTCTACCAGGTTGAAGATGAAGGCCACTGGTTTACTCAAGAGCAATCCGATCTTTTCTATGAAAAGCTTCTGAAACTGACGGGCAACGCAAACATAGCGAGAGAAGCGGGAAGGTATGCGGCGTCCCCCGAATCAATAGGAGTGATGAGGCAGTATATACTCAGCCAGGTTGACCCCGCCACCGCCTATGAAATGCTCGGCAAGGCGACCTTGAATTTCACCCGGTCTTCGATCTATGAACCCAAACGGCTCGGCCCCAATAAAGTCGAGATCTTCGTGACGCCCAAGGAAGGGGTCGAGGAGAAACCTTATCAATGCGAAAACAGGCTCGGATATATCGATGCCATATCCCTGGGATTCAGGCACAGGCTGCCCAGGATTGAACATCCTGAATGCCTGTTCAAGGACGGGAAGGTCTGCCGCTATGTCGTATCATGGGAATATTCCCAAGCCGCACTGTGGAAAAAAATTCGAAATTATACGGCACTGGGGATCGTCCTGGCCTCCATCACCCTTTTCCCTGTTCTTTCCACTCCGGCCCTAGCGCTGTTCCTGGCAATATCCGTGTTTGCACTGCTTCTGACCAATCTGTACATCGCCCGTTTGCACACGGGAGAACTGAACGCCGCGATTGAACACCTCAGAGATTCCACCGAGAAGCTCGTCGATCAGATTGACACCAATTACAACAACATGCTTTTCGTCAACGAGATCGGCCAGATTTTAAGCAGACAGATGGACATCGACGGGGTTTTGACAAAAGTGATTCAACGTTTTGAAAAACGTCTGGATTACGATCGCGGAATGATCATGCTGATCAGCGGCGACAAGAAGATGCTGACCTTCCGCACGGGGTTCGGCTACTCGGAGGACATCCTTCAGGTTCTCAGAAAAACCAGTTTTCATGTGCGCCCCGATTCGAAGGGAGTTTTCATTATCGCCGTCAGAGAGAAAAAACCCTTTCTCATCAACGACGTGGATGAAATATGGGATGAGCTCTCGCCTCGAAGCCTGGATTTTGCCCGGAGGATAAAGTCAAAATCCTTCATCTGCTGCCCGATCGTTCATGAAGATGAAGCCCTCGGGCTCATAGCCGTCGACAATCTGAAAACCAAAAGGCCTCTTGTGCAGAGCGATATCAGCCTTCTCATGGGCATTGCACAGGAAATCGGCATAAGCCTGCACAACGCCAGCCTCATGGAATCGAAGCTCGGTCAGTTCCAGTCCATTTTGCAGACGCTTGCCGCCAGCATCGACGCGCGGGATCCCCTCACCGCCGGGCATTCCGAACGGGTCACGGAGTATGCCGTCGGGATCTGCAATGAAATGGGGATGTCCAAAGAATACTGCGAGATGATACGGGTTGCGTCCCTGCTGCACGATTACGGGAAGATCGGGATACGGGATTCCATCCTGAAGAAAAACGGCATGCTGGACCCCGAGGAACGGCGGGAAATAGAGACTCATGCGGAAAAGACGAAGAAGATACTCGAACAGATCAGTTTCGAAGGCTATTATCAGCAGGTCCCCGAAATAGCGGGTTCCCATCACGAGCGGTACGACGGGAGCGGTTATCCGCTGGGGCTGAAGGGTGAAGAAATTCCCCTCGGGGCCAGAATCATCGCCGTCGCCGATTGTTTCGAAGCCGTGACCTCAAAAAGGCATTACAGGGACCCCATGCCCATGGAAAAGGCGCTGGGCATTTTGAATGACCAGCGCGGGCTTCACTTTGACACCAACGTGGTCGACGCTTTCCTCAGATTTCTGGACAGAAAACGCGTGAAGACCGGACCGTGAGCGACGGAATCAACCGTCAGCGCCCGGCCTGATGCCCCGGCAGCAAATCAGCGGGGAATAGGTGAATCTTCCCGGGCTTTCGAAAAAGGACCAGAAATCCTCCATGAATCCCTGAAGCCCGTTTTCGTATTCCTCGAACCGGAAATCGACTTTTCTCGACACGACTTCGATCTTCTTCAACCAGTTGAAGGCCTCGTTTTCTTTCACGTCGCCGTACATGAGATGATGGCCCTCGACGTTCATTCTGATGTCCCGGTAGCCCAACCGGGAAAGATGCGAATAAAGCTTCCGGCCCGCGAACGGATCGAAATCCGCCTTGTCCTTGGCACTGGCGATGAGAGAAAGAATGCTCTTTTCCAGCCGCGGCGAAAGGCCGTAATGACACATGCAGTTCATGTCCAGGTCGAGAAGATACAGAACGCCCCCGGGTTTGACGATCCCCGATATGTTCCGAACCAGGTCGAACGCATCCGACAGGCTGTATTCAAGCACGAAGCGGACCCACACGAAATCGAACTTCCCGACGTCTTCCAGGGGGGTCCGGATGTCCCTGCACTCAAACACGATTCCGTTGCCCCCGTAGCGCTGCCTGGCAAAAGCAATTCGCTTTTCAGAACCGTCGATCCCCACAGCCGAGCCGGCGGGCTGCACGAGTCCGTCAAGAATCGCCGTCGTTTTCCCCGGCCCGCAACAAACATCGGCGACCCGCATGCCCGGGCCGATTCCAGCCCACCGGGCCTGCCTTTCCACGGCCTCAACATTTGTCTTCAGTTCCAGGCGAAGAGCTTCTTCGTCACTCTCCATAAGGTACTCGATATTCTGCATCTTTCGTGCGGCCAGCCTCCGGTCGATGGATTCAAGGGGTTACGTTCAACATACCATGGCTGCCGAACCCCTCCAAGAAGTTATTTCCATGGTCGTCATCGAAAGATGCTCTTCGATACCCCGCTCCCAGGCATGATTCGCCTCTCCGGTATGAATATTTGTCCTTCCTCTATTTGTCCGAACCCCCAAAAGCGTTGTTGACAATCTTCCTCCACATTTGGTTGTATGAGCGGAACATACCCCCACCATGTTGTTTCTCACACTGCCTGCACGCAAGCGGCGGAACCGGCCAACAGAGCCGGATGGCGGCGGGAAATGGTTGTCGCTTGCAACCGGTTCCTGAACGGTAACCGTCATCTTTCGGCGGGACTACGCCGATAAAAAGGGCACAACATGCCGCGGCACGGCTGTGAGTGGAATAAGGAGCGGGGGACTTCCGTCCCGGGGAAAGCGGCTGTTCGGCCTTAAATTCACGGTCCCGAACGTCCCACCCGGAATTTCCCCCCGGAACCGGCACTGTCCGGTTGGGAATTGGCCCGAGCTTCAGGGTGAACACGATTTTGCCGGGTTCGCCCGCCTCGATTGCCCCGGCGTCAGCGGCGGCACGGTGTTGTTGTGCGACCCGTTCAAGCCGCATAAGGGGTCTCGGAGGGAGGGAATGGCAAAAAACCGGCCTGAGGCTGCCCCCGCGGACACATTTGAATCAGGAAGCGCTCGAGATTGAATTTCGTATGGAGGAGGAACACCAATGACGCGGAGTGGGATAATATGCTCGGTCAAGCTGATTCTGTTCGTTTCTTGCGTGGTCGTGTTGAGTACCGGTTCCGCGTCCGCTTCGGGCTTCGGCATCTATACCCAGGGGGCTGCATCGCTGGGTCAGGCGGCAGCAACCATTGCCCACGGGGACGACCCCACCGTCATCTTTTATAACCCCGCATTGTTGAACAAACTGGACGGTACCCAGATTGAAGTGGGGACGACCGTGCTGTTCCCCTCACGGGACTTCAAGAGCGACCTGACCGGAAAAACGAGCAGTACCAAAAGCGAGGCATTCTTTCCGTCCACTTTTTTCCTTTCTCATAAGTTCAATGACCAGGTGAGCGCGGGGATCGGCTTTTTCTCCCCATTCGGCCTCGGCACGGACTGGCCCGACAACTGGGACGGCAGGTACGTCGCCACCAATTCCGAACTGACGACTTACGACGTCAACCCCGTGCTCTCCTGGCAGGCAACCCCCTGGCTGTCTGTCGCCGGAGGCTTGGACTTCGTGATTTTGGACACCACGCTGGAGAAAAAACTGGATTTCCGGGATTCGTTCGGGATTTCCGATGGCGGGCAAAAATTCAGCGGTGACGGCAACGGCGTCGGCTACACCCTGGGCATCGTCCTGGATCCTCATCCGGACGTCTCCATCGGGGTGTCCTACCGGAGTGAGGTTCATGTCAACGTGGAGGGGAAATCGACTTTCACGCTGCCGAACATACCGGAACCCTACCACAGCGAGCTATTGTCGCTTTTTCCCAACACCTCCGGCAGTAGTGAGATCAACCTGCCTCAGCGGCTCCAGTTCGGGATCAACTACAAGCGCTTCTATCCCCTCACCATCGAAGTCGGCGCCCGGTGGGAAGGCTGGTCCTCTTTCGACAGCATGAGCATCCTGCTGAATCAGCCGGTCATGGGCAGCAACCAATACGTGACAACGAGGAACTGGAAGGACACGTGGTCCGAAAACATCGGTTTGAAATACCAGTTGAACGATCATTTCGCTCTTCTGGCCGGATACCTCTACCAGGGCAACCCCGTTCCGGACTCGAGCTTCGATCCTTCCATCCCGGACGCAAACGGGCACCTCTTCTCCGTCGGCACGGAGATCAAATTCGGTCCCTTCAAAACCGGGCTGGCCTATGCCTACCAGTTGATGCAGGACCGCACCAAGAACAATGCCGTGGACGACGACCCCGGCAACGGGGTCCTCAACCCGGCAACGGCTGCAAACGGGGAGTACAGTTCCCACGTGCACATGATCGCACTCGACATCACCTATATGTTCTGATGCGGAGGAAAACAAAAGCCGCCGAAGCTTATTCCGCCCGTTTCACACTCTCGATGACGACCGGCTTGACCGGAACGTTCTGGAAAGGGGCCTGAGTGGTCGTGGGGACATTCCTGATCCTGTCCACCACGTCCATTCCCCCGATGACCCGCCCGAAGACCGCATAACCGAAACCGGCCGCAGACTCGTCTATATGGTTCAGTGAGTCGTTGTCCCTTACATTGATGAAAAACTGGGCCGTGGCGCTGTCCACCTGGCTCGTTCTCGCCATGGCGATCGTCCCGCGATCGTTTTTCAACTCGGCGGCGGCCTCGTTCTTTACGGGTTCATGCGTTGGCTTGGTCTTGAGATCGGCCGTCAGCCCGCCTCCCTGAATCATGAAGTTGCCGATGACCCTGTGAAACACCGTGTTGGTGTAGAAACCCTCGTCGACGTACCGAAGAAAATTCTTTACGGTGAGGGGGGCTTTGTCGGCCCAGAGTTCGATGCGGATAACCCCTTCCGAGGTCTGAACCGCAACGATCGGATTCCCCTGCTTCTTCCCTGTTTCCTGCGCATTGCAGCGTTCGGCCGGGGAAAAACCGATGGCCAGTAAAAGCAGTGTGACGAGAATCGTGAATCGACGCATAATCATGGCTTTGCAGCTCCTTGGATTTTCCGACGGCGGAACTTTGCCGGGGCTTCGATCCTGCCCGTCGAAAACGGAAACTTTAATTAAAAATACGGCCGGTTGACTTTCCCGATCCATTAAATCTTGCGGCCCCGCAAAAGCAAGCAAAAACCGGCGGGAACCGCGCAGTCACCGAAACGAAGAGGAGAAACGATGAAATCCTATCGAAAGGAACTGTGGTTCAACGTCCCCACGCGGAGGGCCTTTGTGAACATAACCCCTCAAATCGAACAGTGCCTCCTGGAGAGCGGCATCAGGGAAGGCCTGTTGCTGTGCAATGCAATGCACATCACGGCATCGGTGTTCATAAACGACGATGAACGGGGACTCCACTCCGACTACGAACGATGGCTCGAAGAACTGGCACCCCATGAACCCGTGAGCCGCTACCGCCACAATGACGCAGGGGAAGACAACGGGGACGCGCACCTGAAGCGGCAGATCATGGGGCGCGAAGTGGTCGTTGCGGTGACCGGCGGGAAACTGGACTTCGGCCCCTGGGAACAAATCTTTTACGGCGAATTCGACGGGCGAAGGCGCAAGCGCGTACTCGTGAAAATCATCGGCGACTGAGGGGTTCAGCCCCACCCGATTCCCGAGCATGGCCCCGGCGCGATATTCTCAGGGTGTTTCCCACCACGGTGAGGCTGCTTGCAAACATGGCGAAAACGGCCACGAGCGGGTTCATCGCTCCGAGGACGGCGAGCGGTATTCCCACCGCGTTGTAAAGAAAGGCGAACACGAGGTTTTGCCGGATCACCCCTGCGGCGAGGCTGGAGAGGTCCAGAAAATCGCGCACCCGTTTCGGATCCGACGACAGGATCGTCACGTCGGCCGCTTCGTGAACGATCATGTTGGCCGCCGCCCCCAGGGCGATACCGACATCGGCCCGGGCCAGCGCCGCGGAATCGTTTATGCCGTCGCCGATCATTCCCACCCGGTACCCGTCGTTCCGGAGGTCCCCGATGATCCGGGCCTTGTCCCCGGGCAGGGCTTCCCCCACGTGCCGGACGATGCCGAGCTTGAGCGAAACCGCCCGGGTGGTTTTTTCGGAATCCCCCGAGATCACCCGGACTTCGATGCCTTTTTCACGGAATTCCCCGATGACCTCGGAAGCGCCTTCCTTCAGCTTGTCCCCGAACACCAGGCAGCCGAGAACCAGGCCGCCCCAGCCGAAGAACACCGCCGTAAGCCCCTCTTCCTCCATGGATTTTGCCCGATCGTCCGTTTCCTCCGTCATTTGCAGTCCACGAAGCGCCATGAAACGCCGGTTTCCCACCGAAACCCTCACGCTCCCGCAGGTCCCTTCCACTCCCAGCCCCGTGCGGACTTCCGAATCCTTTGCCTCTCCAAGGCCGATCCCCTGCTCCCCGGCCGCGCGCAGGATCTCCCTGGCAAGGAAATGCCCGGAATTGCTTTCAACGGAGGCAACAAGGGAAAGGACTTCCCTTGGATCCAGGCCCGGGCAGAAGATTTCCCGGAGGCAAAACCGTCCTTCGGTCAGGGTCCCCGTTTTGTCGAAAATCAGGATCTGAAGGTCCTTCGCTTTTTCCAGCGCTCCCGGATCGCTCACGAGTATTCCCTTCGAGCGCCCGACTTCGATGGAGGCGACCTTTGCCAGGGGGGTCGCGATACCGAGCGCACAAGGGCACGTAATGACCAGAACGGTCAGCGCCCTCATCAGCGCCTCATCCGCCGACGTCCCCCGCCAGATAAGGAACACCGCCGTTCCCGCGGCAAGAATCAATACCGCGGGCACCAGCCGCCGGGTGATCCGGTCGGCGAGAAGTTCCACGGGGTTCTTTCGGGAGAGGGCTTCCTGCACCAGGCAAAGCATCCGGTTGAGCGAACTGCGGGACCCGGACCGCGTTGCCCGAAATCGCGGGTCCCCATCCAGCACCAGGGCCCCCGCCGCGACTTCCTCCCCCGGTTCTCTTCTTACCGGCCGGGATTCGCCGGTGAGGATGGATTCATCGAGGAGCGCCCCGCCCGAAATGAGTTCCCCGTCAAGAGGGACCCGTTCGCCTTTCATGACGAGGAATACCTCCCCCGGTTCAACGGATTCGGTCCGCACCCACCGCTCCATCCCGTCAAGCAGCAGACGCGCCTTGCCCCGGGCCAGGCGCTGGAATTCCACCAGCCCTTTGGACACCTTCCCGCGCGCCCGCAGTTCGATGAACCTTCCAAGAAGCACCATGGTGATCAGCAGGGACGCGACGTCAAAATAGAGGTGCAGGCTTCCCTGAAGCATCCTGACAAAACTGTAAAAGTACGCGGACAGGCTCCCCACGGCGATCAGGGTATCCATGGTCAGCATACCGTGCGCAAGCCCGCGGACCGCCTTGTTCAAGATGGGAAATCCACCGTAAAAGACCACCGGGGTCGCCAGCAGCCAGATCGGATACGACAGGTATTCAATGCCTTCCTTTCCCAGTTCCTGGAAAAATCCCCCGTAAAGGGCGAAGGAAATTATCATGATGTTCATGGAGAGGATGGCGGAGAGGCCGAGACGGTATAAAAACTTCCTGTCGCCGGGGCCATCGGCCGCATCTTCCATGAGGAAACCCTTGTACCCGAGGCGGGAGACCCCGGACAGAATGCCCGTGGGATCAATGAGGTGGGGGAAATACCGTATATGTGCGATATCGGTCAGGAAAAACACCCGGGCCTCCAGGACGCCGCCGATCTTCCGGAGAGACTCCTCGATCAGCCACGCACAGGCCCCGCACCACATCCCCTCGATCCGGACAGTCAATTCCCGGGCCAGGCGCCCGGTTTCGGAGGGTTCGGGAACAGGGAACCCCGGAGGCGGGGATTTCGAAGCGGGAAACGAAAGACCGTCCGCAGTTCCGCCCCCCGTGCCCAGCAGTCCGGCGTTCGCGCAGGCACGGTACAGCTCCGTGTCCCGGTAGTCCGCGGGGGGGCCTTCAGGGCGGCTGAACAGGATCTGAAAAACACAGAGGCACCCCGGGCAGCAAAAGTACAGCACCTCGCCCCCCGGGGTGCGGAAGGTTTCGGGACGCCGGGAACCGCGGCCGCAGAGAAAGCAGGCCGTATCCTCCGGGTGGTCCGCCGCCGGGGATAAAGCCGCTCCATGAGAGGTTTTCTCCCGGAAATCAGGCAAGCAGTTCCACCCCCCTCATAAGGAGCAACACGCCCATGACGATCACCGATATCGCGGCCGCCCTTTCTCCCAGAAATCTTATCCTGTGGGTGAGATAGGAGGAGGAAACCCCGACCGAGAACAGGGCAGGAACGGTCCCAAGCCCGAAAGCGGCCATGGAAAGGAAGCCCTTTACGGGATCGAGCGTTGAGGCCGCGGAAAGAACCATGGCCCAGGAAAGGCAGCAGGGAACCAGGCCCGCCATCATGCCAAGGCCGACTTTGGATACGGCGCCCGGCGATTGAAGGAGGAAGTGAAAGCGGCTTCCCAGAGCGGAAAAGGACGAGCCGGCCGCACTGCCGAGGAACGCCGGCAGGGGGATGACTTCAAGGAGCACGAAGCCCATGGCGACCAGCAGCACGCCTCCGGCCACGGTCATGCCCGGCCGGATTTTCAGCAGCAGCAGGCCGAGGTCCGCGGCCTGGAACAGCGCGGCCCCCAGGGCTCCCAGCAGACCGTAAGTGAGGAGCCGTCCCAGGTGGAAAGCGAGATGATGCGATACCCCGTTCCTCCAGGGGAAAACGCTCCCCGGGCCGGTCCCCCGGCCCGGACGCTTCAGATGCAGGGAGTGGGCAAGGACGAGTGGTCCGCACATACCCAGGCAGTGAACGCTCCCCACAAACCCGATTCCCAGCATGGCAAGGATTTCAAACATCGTCACTCCCGGTTCATGATTGCGAAAGATCGGCTATGGACCGGATGTATTGTATGATCGCCCACCGGTCCTCCTGTGCGACCGTGTAATACAGGGGAGGATGCCGATTATACCCGAGGCTGATCTTGTAAAACAGCTCACCGTCGGTCTGTTCCTGCACGGTCCGCCCCTTCAGGTTCGCCGGCAGCGGAGCGAAACTCTGCCCCACGGTGCCGTTCCCGTCGCCCTTCATGCCATGGCACTGGCCGCAATAATAGCCGTACTTCTCGCGGCCCGTTTCGACTGTTTGATCATTCCGTGCCAGGGGATCCGTAAGTTCCAGCGGGTTGGCTTCTCTCAGGATCTGGATGCCCCCGTCCACGGGGATGGTCCGTTTGGGCATGTCCGGCATGGTTTTTTCATAGGTGTGAACGGCTTCATCCTTCTTCATGTGTCCCCAGTCGCAGCCCCACAGAAAGCAAACCGGGACGATAAGAACGGCACAGAACACCCGGCCTCCCAATCGCCTCAACATTCCAGGGATTTGCCGCGGAATCAGCTTCATGGTTTTTCCTTCCGCTCAAGTTCCAGCCCCGGCGAAGCCTCTTCCGGAGCCGCGACATGCTGGCCCGGCACCGGTTCCCCCGGATGCGGTTCGTAGGACTCACCCGGAACGAACGGTGCAATCCTGTGAGTCGAATAAACGGACTGGCCCGGAATGTCCTCGATCACGCTGAAGTCCCAGTTGGGCACACCCTTATCGCCCACCGTGAAAAAGATCAGCAGGCCCCAGGCAATGAATGAAACCGCAATGCCCAGAACAATGGCCCAGCTTCGGAGGTATTCCCTTCGGTCGTCGTCTTCGGTTGAACGTTCCATGCCCGGCCTTCCTCAACTGCCTTTCGGACAGCGATACCCGTGGGAACATGCGGGAAACCCGCACACAGCGTCACCCCGGGGAATTCCCATCAGAAACTGCCTCCCCGAATTCCCACCACGATCATGTAAAACACGGCCCACACGACGATGCCCGCATAAAGCAGGACCAGAAAAGGCGTGACGTGCGGCACGCCCGATTCGTACCGGCCAGGCGGTTCGGGCTCCCCGGTTTCTTCAGGGGCTTCCCCGGCCCCGGTTTTCCGCCGCCGGGGATAGCTCCCCCATGCCACGAAGGCAAGGATGAGGCAAACCACCCCCAGGAAAAATCCGAGCACCATGTACTGGAAATCCACGACGGGGAAAAAGCGCATGGCCTCAACCCGCTCCTTTCATCCGCCAGATGGTGAGCACCAGTGGGGCCAGGAGTACGATCAGACCGACGACCCCGATAAAAGCGAGCACGTAGGCTTCTTTCGGCCATTTGGACGGATTGACGGCCGGAAGCAGGTGAACGTCCTCGGACAGGGCCAGGTACCGGGCCCTTCCCTGGTCGGTAAACTGGCCCGTACCGATGGCCCACACGAAGGCGGCCAGACCGATCAGCACGCTTATGGCTACCAGGACAATCCAGATGAAGAAATACACGGTCTATTTCCCCCCGGCCGGGGCTTCATAGGAGGCTTCGATCCCTTTCGGCGGTCCTCCCGCGTCGCTCTCGGCGATAAAATAGACGGCCACATAATTGCCCACGTCCCAGATCTTTTCCGATTCCAGTTCCCGCTTGAAATACGGCATGGCCGTTCCCGTAATGCCGTTCATGATCTGGTAGTAGAGAATCCCCCCGGAAATACCCCTGTTTTTCAAAATGGTGAAGTTCAGAGGAGGCGGATAGATATAAGGCTGGGCCGGTCCCATGCCGTCACCGACCGGACCGTGGCATCCGATGCAGTTGCTCTGGTAGATGCGATGCCCGCGTGTGAGATCGGCGTCCGTGGCCGGATAAGGATTCGGGACCTTCCTCCAGGGTTCCGGCACCATGGAATGCAGCCAGTCCACGTTCTTTGCCGGCCCCGATTCGAACGCCTCGACGGACTGCCGCTTCCAGTATTTCTGACGCTCCATCCGGCGGTCCGCGGCCTTGAAACCGAGGCTCTGTTTGTAGGCGATGAGCAGTTTGATCCGGTCCACACCGAGGGAATCCCAGCGCGGCATGATCGATTCCGGCCGCGTATAGCGCGGGTTCATGAAATGGGCCAGGTGCCAGTCATCGGGATGTTCGCCGCCTTCCTGGGACAGGTCCGGACCCGTGCGCTCGGTCCCCAGCAGATGGGGCCGTTCCGCGATGTAATCCCCTGCCTGGGCGATTCGTTCCGCTCCGAGGTCCCAGTCGAAATTCCTTACGAACTGCGTGTGGCAATACGTGCACCCGTTGTTCACGTAAATCTCGCGCCCCTGTTCCTCGATGCTCGTTCTGGGGCGATAGTCCTCGGACGGCCTGTCGCTTATGGTCACCCAGGGCAATATGATGTGCACGAGCAATACGGAGGCAAAGATGATCGTGCCTCCGACAATGATAATGGCTGGAGTCATTTTCATTGCGGTTCCCCGCCCGTCCTGCTACTCAGGATGCTCATGAAAATATTGTACAATCCGATTAAAGCCCCGCCGACCAGCAGAATCCCCACGGCCGCGCGCAGCACCATGTACGAATGGATTTTCGGCAGGGCCTTGTATACCGTTTCGCCGTTCAGCCAACTGTTGCCCTGGACCAGCCCGGCGGCCGTAAGAACCAGGAAAAAACCGGCCATCCCGAGCAGGACCAGCCAATACTGGATATCGGCCAGGCGGCTGCTGTGCACGGGCTTTCCGGTGATCCTGGGCAGGATGTAGTAGATGCCCCCCAGTCCGATGATCCCGGAAAAACCGAAGACGCCCATATGCGCGTGGGCGATCACCCAGTTGTTCAGGTGAGTCACCCTCTGGACCGTGGGCAGCGCCTGGATCGGACCTTGCGTGCACGTCAGGATGTACCAGAGGAGCCCGGCCGTAACGAATCTGCCGCCGATGTTCGAGTGGATATAGCCGAGCCGCCCGCGCATGGTGAGCCAGAGGTTTATGAGCACACTCGAAACCGGAATGATCATGGCCAGGCTGCCCGATATGGCGAGGACCTTCTGCCAGGTGGGAACCGGGGTCTGCAGAATATGGTGGGTCCCGATGTGCGTGTAGATCACCAGTATGGTCCAGAAACCCACCAGGGACAGAGTGTGGCTGTAAAGCGGGGTCCGCGTCACGTTGGGGATCACGTAATAGGCGATGGCAACGGCCAGGGGGGTCAGAAAAAGTCCCACGATCCCGTGCCCGTAGAACCAGGCAAGAATGGCGTCGGGGAGCCCCGTGATGGCCCCTGTCTCCGGGTTCCACACGGCATTGCCGAAAAAGTAGATGAACCAGGTGAAGACGAGCCCGGCAAAAACATACCAGACCGAAACGTAGAGGATCTTTTCCTCGCGGCGTATCACGGTTTGCAGGCAATTGTAGAAAATAAGGGCAAACGCCAGCAGGATCATGATGTCAAAGGGCCAGATCCATTCGGCGTATTCCCGCCCCTGGGACAATCCGAGCAGCAGGAAGGCGTTTCCCCCGACGATGGACAGGTTCCATACCCAGATGGAAAGCCTCCCGATACACTCGCTGAAAAGCGGGGCGCGGACCACGGCCGGGACGATGTACTGAGCGGACCCGAGCAGGGCGCATCCGACGAACCCGAAGATCATGGTGTTGGTGTGGACCGGACGCAGCCGGCTGAAAATCAGCCATGAATAGTCGGGCAGCAGCTCCGGGGCGGCAAGATGGACAGCATCGCTCAATCCCACCAGGGTCCCCACCACGAACCAGAACGCAGAGCTCAGGAAAAAAGCCTTGATGGTCCAGTATGGCTCAAATTTCAATTCCCGCAACGTATGCACATTTTCCTCGTTTTGAGGTCCCGGGGCGCCCGGGGAAACCACCCCGGCCCCCTTCTCAGTGATGACACGTCAGGTAGCAGTCGGTCTGTGCATTCATCTTTTTGTGGCAGCCGATGCAAAACTTCATCTGGAAATCGATGGGACGCAGCCGGTCCATGGTCGAAACGGGCCCGTGGCACACGGTGCAGTCCAGCTTCCCCCAGACGATATGCGGCTGGTGTTTGAATTTCACAAAATCCGGAACATAGTAGATCCGCACCCATGGAACGGGCGATTTGGATTCGAAATGGGCTTTTTCCTTAACGAGTTGCGGGTGCCCGCTGATGATGTATTTGTGGCAGTAGAAGCACTTTTCCATCGTCGGGATCCCCGCGTTTCGGCCCCGGTCCACAAAGGAATGGCAGAAACGGCAGTTGATCTGCTTGACGCCGGCGTGGACCCTGTGGCTGAAGTAGATGGGCTGTTGAGGGCCGATGTCTTCCGTGGGATAGACGTAATACAGGAAGAGCATCACCCCGATCAGGAGCGCCGCCACCACGGACCAGCCGGTCCACTTCATTTGGAAATACGTCCTGCCTTCACTCTTTTCACCCATTGCTTCTCTTAACCGTGATGTCCGTTAGTCCGGCATCTGCCGCCCGGCACCGGAATGGTCCATGCCCGAATACGACCCGTGGCCCCCGCTCCCACCGCCGTGGCAGGAGCTTGAAACTCATATTAAATTGCGTTCAAGAAAACACCAAACGATGTTTTTCAAAAAAGTGGGGAGTTACGCCCCCCCGCACACCCACGCCGCACCACGGCTTTGTGTAGCGCCCCACCAATGCCTCGAGCGCCGAGCGCCCGGCCTCACGCGCCTGCGCGTGGGTCGAAGCCCTGAGGGGGACGTGGGAATCATTTCCCCGTTTTTTCGAGGATGACGGAAGTATCATTTTGAGCGCAACTCAGTATCAAAACCCTTTAGCCGGATCACTCAAATAACGTCGCCCATTCTTCGTCCCGTACGTCCTTCAGCGATTCATGGAACAGCGGATCGGAAATCGGAAGCATCGGGTACCTCGCAAAGAAGAACAAAAGGCAGAGCCCCATGATGCCGAAAAACCCGAGGGTAATCAGGAGCTCGATCAGCCCCAGGGGAAAAGGACCGCTTTTCCAAAGGGACGGGACCACGAGCAGAAAGCGTTCGAACCACATGCCTGCAAGAATGACAATGCCGACCACCATCATGGGGATCGGTTTCATCTTGACCTTTCGCCCGAGGAGCATGACAAAGGGCACGGCAAAGCAAACGATCAGGACGAACCACGCCAGCGGTTGCCACTGCGCCGTATGAACCCTCTGAATGACGAACTTCGTCTCATCGGGCAGGTTCCCGTACCAGATCACCAGGAACTGGGCGTAAAAGAAATCGCCCGTGACCACGCAGAATCCGAACAGGAGCTTCCCGAGGTCGTGGAACTGTTTGGGCTGAATGAATTTCCTGAACAGTTCCTTTCGAACTGAAAGCGCCGCGAGGACCATCACGGCGGCCAGCCCCGTGTAGAAACTCCCGATGAAATAATAGGCGCCGAAAAGAGTGCTGACCCAATCGGGGTCGAGCGACATGATGAGGTCCCACGCGAGCAGTGTCAGAATCAACGCGTACAGGACCGCATAGACCGGTGAAAGGACCCGTTGGATATGGCCGTCGTCCCGCTCCGGGCCATCGTTCCCGGAAGGGAAAGCCTCCGCCGCCGAGGCCGCGCGCACGTCGCCTCGAACCGAGTGATGGATCAGCAGAACGGAAACCGCGGTGAGGACGAACAGGCACAGGCCGTCGCGAGCGAACAGGAAGCCCGTATTGAGCCACACCGCCTTGTGGCCGAGTGATTCGTGGATCCAGGGGAAGATCTTCTCCCTGCCGGGATACAGGACCCAAAACAGGAGGAACGCGACGGGCAGGAATGACCCCGGGGCCTCGGCAAGCCGCTTTATCGGCCTTCCCCACCTGGCGCTCGTCATGGTCAGGCAGGCGGAGACCAGCACCGTCCCGAAAGCGAGCCCGGTCCAGAACATGAAATTGACGAGGTAAGCCTGCCAGGCCCTCAGTTCCTGCGAACTGTTGACGCCGAAGACAAACGCGACGGCCCCGACGAGCACGAACACGGAAAAGACGATCACCGGACGGCGTTTCACGGTGATCCTGCCGGACTGGCCGATGTGCCGTAAGATTTCATTCTCTGACTTCATGGATTTCCCCGGCCCCGGATTCCGCCAGGATCCGCTCGGCATTTTCCCGGTCGGATTCGGCACAGAGCACAACCACCCCGAAATGGCCTTCCGAAAAACGGTGGTCGTAGTCCCCGGACAGTTTGAATTTCGGCAGCCTGCCGTTTATGAGCAACCCGGCCACGGTGAAAAGGACGGCCATCAGAATGGTGAATTCGAATGCGACGATGACGGTGGGAACGGCGGGCAACGGCGGTTTGCCGCCGACGATGAACATCCACTGCGCGCAGGTGTACAAGGTCAGCCCGATTCCGGTGAGGCCACCGAGGATTCCACCGGCCAGCGTGTAAATCCGGACGGAACTCAACCCCCTGAAACCGAGAGCTTCCGCGATTTCATGATGAGGCACGGGGGCATAGACGGTCTCAATCCGAAGCTTCTTTTCTTTTGCCGCCCGGAGCGCACCGAGCAGTTCGTCGAGGGTGCCGAGCACCCCCACCACTTTGATATCCCCGGGAGATTTTTTCTCAGCCCTGAACATTTCCCGGCCCTCCTTCGGTGTTCTTGAGGGGAGGCGGCAGGGCCTCCTTCACCTCGGTCATGGAAACGGACGGGAGAAACTTCACGAACAGGAGGAAAAAGAACAGGAACAGGCAGAACGCGCAGAAGCCGATCCCTCCGTCCACAAAGGTGGGCCTGTAGTTCCCGAAGGTGTAGGGATCGAATTCGTGCGCGACGGAAGCGATGATGATGACGTAACGTTCACACCACATCCCCACGTTGATGAGGATGGAAATGGCCAAAAGCGAAACGATGTGCGTTCGAAACCACCGGAAGAAAAAGGCGAGCGGGACGACGGCATTGAACAGGACCATCATCCAGGACTCCCTCGCGTAGAACCCCGTGAATCGCCACACGAACTGGTCCCATTCCGCGATGTTCCCGCTGTACCACGCCAGGAAGAACTCCACGGCGTACGAATAGCCCACGATGAGCCCCGTGAGGACTATGGTTTTGGCCAGGTTGTCGAGGATCCTGATGGTGATCAGGTGCTCGAATTTGTAAATGAACCGCAAAGGGATCAGCAGAGTGATGACCATGGCCAGGCCCGAATGGATCGCCCCGGCCACGAAATAAGGGGCGAAGATGGTGCTGTGCCATCCGGGAACGATGCCCAGGGCAAAGTCCCAGGAAACGACGCTGTGCACGGATATGACCAGAGGGGTCGCGAGGGCGGCGAACAGGAGGTAGGCCGTGCTGTGGTTTCTCCACTGAAGCGAAGACCCGACCCAGCCCAGTGAAAAGAAACCGTAGACCTTGCGCCTCAATCCACTGGTGCTGTCCCGCAGCGCGGCAAGGTCCGGAATGAGCCCGGTGTACCAGAACAGGACGCTCACCGTGAGGTACGTGGATATGGCGATCACGTCGAAGACCAGCGGAGATTGAAAGTTGGGCCAGAGGTTCCTCTGATTGGGATAGGGAAGGATCCAGTAAACGACCCATACCCGCCCCAGGTGGATAAGAGGGAACAATCCGGCCGTCATGACCGCGAATACGGTCATCGCTTCGGCGCTCCTGGCGATGGGCGTCCGCCACGAAGCCCGAAACAGGAAGAGAATGGCGGAAATCAAGGTCCCCGAATGGGCGATGCCCACCCAGAAAACAAAGCTCACCAGGTAGACGCCCCAGGCCGTCGGATGCCTTACTCCGGCCACTCCGAGCCCCAGGTCGATCTGATAGGCCCACAACGCCGCCCCGGTCAGAATGCCAAGCCCCGCGAGTGCCACGCAGACCAGGTATAGCCGGCCCGGGGACCCCAGGGTCCGAAGCACATCCCGGTTAACCTTCTGATATGCCGATGGTTCCATAGGGATAATCGCTCTTTACACGGTCAGTGCGTCCTGCCGTACCCTCTTCAAATAGAACACGGCAGGCTTGGTGTTGAGATGCATGAGGACCTGGTAGGTCCTGACGTCCCTGATCATGCGGCTCACCCCGCTGTCCGGGTCCATGAGGCTGCCGAAGGTGAAAACCCCCGCCGGGCACGTTTGAGCGCACGCCGTGGTGAATTCGCCGTCACGGACCTTCCGGCCTTCCAGCCTCGCCTTGATCTTCGCGTCGATGACGCGCTGAACGCAGAAGGAACACTTTTCCATGACGCCCTTCTGCCTTACCAGCACATCCGGGTTGAGCTGCAGGTTCATGGGTTTTGGATGCGTATAGGTGAAAAAATTGAACCGCCGCACCCTGTACGGATCGTTTTGCAGGCAGAACCGCGTGCCGAAGCAGCGGTTGTAGATCTGGACGTTCATCCCTTCCATGTTGTGGTGGGGCGCATACATCGGACAGACCGGTTCGCAGGGCGCACAGTCGCAGTGTTGGCAAAACATGGGCAGCCAGGCGGCGCGGGGAGCGTTCTCATCGAAATACCGCTGGGCCCGGAGCCAGGACATTTCGCGTCCCCGCAGCACCTGCTCCCTGCCGACGATCGCAAGGTTGTTTTCGGCATAGCACGCCACGACGCATGCTCCGCAGCCGATGCAGCGATCCAGGTCGACCGCCATCGACCACCGGTAATCCTTATGCGGGTGAGGAGGATAGAAGGTCCTCTTCGGGTCGTAATATTCGGGAAGCGGGAGATCCAGTTCAGGCCTGGAGCCCGAAGCGACCGCTTTCCGATAGTCCTCGATCGCCATCGACTGCAAAAGGCCCCGCCCTTCCTGGGTGAAGCTCCCGTCGGTATGTGCAAGGCGTGAGGAAGTGCCCAGCCTGCGGATGGATACCGTCAGACGGGACGGGCCCATGGCTCCCCCGGGACCTTCCGCGTCCGGCGGAAACAGGTGAAGGGGATTTGCCGGCCGCCCGTCGGCGAACCTTCCGTAGGCGGTGTGTCCCTGCCCGATGGGCATCGCCAGCGTGCCGGGCCGAACGGTGGGAATGGGAATGGCGGGGACTTCGACGGTGCCGAAGGCGGAACTCACTTCGAGCACATCGCCGGATCGGATATCGAGTCCGGCGGCGGTTTCGGGGTGAATCTCCAGCCATCCCCCCCAGGTGATCTGGGTCATCGGGTCCGGCAATTCCTGCATCCAGGGCTTGTTCGCCCCACGACCGTCAAAGAACTGCACCGTGGGGTAGGCGGTGAAGTGAAACGATTTTTCCGTGGCCTTTCCGGCGGCGTCGGGACCCGGGAACGAGAACCCGGAGACGGCAACGGCCCGACGGGGAACGGGGGCTCCGCTTTCCCAGGCGCCGCCCGACTCCAGGGCCTTCTGCCAGAAGGAATCAAACGGTTCATCCGGGGCCGTTTCCTGCCATTTCGGGTTCCAGGATTCTTGCAGCAGTTCGTAGAAGTCCTTCCAGGGGAAACTTTCCGGCTTCTTCAGTTTCTTCCCGGAGGCGATAAGGATGTCTCCGAGGTGTTTCGTATCGAAAACCTGTCCCATAACGGGCTGCATCAGCCCGTAGACGCCGGTTCGGGGCGAATAATCGCCCCAGGATTCGAGCGGCGTGTGACTGGGCAGCACGAGGTGGGCAAGTGCGCTGGTTTCATCCGGAGTGCTCGAAAAACTGACCACCATGGGAACGGATTCGACGCATTTCCTGAAATCCCCGGAAAGAGGAAGCGAAAAGACGGGGTTCGCACCGTGGATCAGGAGAAGATCGACTTCCCCCCGCTTCATCCGATCCGCCAGTTCGTTCATGGTGTCCGATCCGGCAGCGGAAGTGCAGGAGGACGTCGATCCGAAATCGATCGTCTGTTCGCTTCCCGGGTTCAGGGAACACAGAAGGTTTGCCGCAACCGCCGTTTCCGTCGCGTTCGGCCCCTGAACGGAAAGACCTCCCGCGAGCGCCAGCGGTTTTCGCGCCCGGGCGAAGGCCCGGGCCAGTTTCCGCAGCAGGTCGGGGTCCAGGCCGCTCCGGGCACCGATGGCGTCAAGGCTCCACGGCGCCGCCACCCCGGACAGCATTCCCCTCCGCTCCGGGTCCATTGAAGGAACCAGGTCCTCGTCGAGAATCACCCGCAAAATGCCGAGGGCCACGAGGAACTCGTCTCCCGGGGCCACGGGCACCCACAGATCGGCGTTCGCGGCCGTCATGGAAAGCCGCGGCCCCACGAAAACGAACGGGCTCCTACGGCCGTCGTTCAAGGCGTGAAAGGCGGAAAACTGCCGCGTATACTCCACGTTGGAGAGCCATGTCTCCAGAAACCCGGCATTGAATGAAATGAGAAAATCGGCCTGATCCAGCCTGTACGCCGGAATTCCATCGAAGCCGAAGACGATCCGGTTGGCCTTTTTCAGGGATTCGTAAGCCAGAGGTTCGTAGATGACGTGGCCGGCCGGCTGCCCCATTTCCCTGGTCCACAGATTGACCAGGTCATCCAGGGTACCGGTCGTGAGACCCGTCATAAACACAATTCGGTCCCCACGGCCCTTTTCGAGGATCCCGCCGACCGTTTGAATGAACTTTTCCTCGGCTTTGTCCCAGGGAATCGGTTCGAAGGCCCCCGAGGCATTCTTCTGCACGGGCCCGGGGAAACGGTCGGGATCGTAAAGTCCGTGAAGCGACGCCTGGCCGCGGGGGCAGAGTTTCCCGCCGTTTACGGGATGGGAAGGATTGCCTTCGACTTTGATGATGCGGCCATCCCGGTTCTTGGCGAGCATTCCGCATCCCGCGGGACATTCCCTGCAGACGGTGGCATACCACTCGGGTTGGCCCGGGATGACGTCTTCGGCGGGGACAATATACGGGATCAGGCGGAGCGCGGATTCCCGGGAACATCCGACGACCGTGGATGTCCCCGCCAAACCGGCTATCCGCAAAAAGTCCCGACGATTCATACCTGCCATGCTGAGCACCTGCCAATAAGATCAGTTGGACACTACCAAGCCATGGGAATAGGGACGGTCAATTCGTGTAAAACGTCTATTACAAATGTAAATCGAAAGGAATAAGGTGAAAGTTGTATTTTCCGGCTATGAAAATACTGTTCGAATACAGTATGTACAATCATCAATGGACTTACACCGTGCCGCGTTCAGGACGATAGTCTCAACATGCCTCAAAAGAGCGGGGGTTCGGCCTGTTGCCCGAATACTTACCCCACGGGTAGCCCGGTTACTTCTTATCCGGGCGCGAGGCGCAAGAGAGATTCTTGAATCGTTCCCGTTGCGACGGTCCACCGTGCGCATGGTCGATCGTTTCCTGCCATACCTCTTGTCCTGACGGACCCGGACAACGAGTTGTCCGGGCCACCCGCTTTGAGGCCCTGTTGCCCCGGGAAAATATTGGGCCGTTTCAAAGACCTTTCAGGAAACACGCTGGCGCAGACACTGAAGTGAACACCCGGTTCACGGGCGACCCTGTTGGCAGGCGCACCTGAACCCGGGCAACGGCTGCCTCCCGTCCGCGCCTCCACCCGGCTATTCAAGCCCGGCGTCCCTGAGGTTCCCCACGATCACCAGGACATAGTTCTCGGGATGCAGATATTTCTGCGCCACCCGGAGGACATCCTCCCGGGTCACGGAATTGATGAGGGACGGATATTTCTGCGGATAATCCAGGCCAAGGCCGAAGAATTCAGCCAGCGTGAAGAACTTGGCCATGTCCTTTTGAGTGCTGTACCTGAGGGGAAAGTTCCCGACTAGAAATTTCTTCGCCAGTTCAAGTTCAGCGTTCGAGACCGGTTCCTTTCGCATCCGTTCCATCTCCTGGAGCACCAGGGAAACGGCTTCGGAAGCCGAGCTGTTTTTCGTCTGGAGAATGATCTCGAAAGCACCCGTATATTTGCGGGGCTCGATCACACTAAGGACGGAATACGCCAGGCCTTTCCGAATTCGAACCTCGTTCATGAGCCTCGACGTGAAATTGGTGAAACCGAAAATATAGTTCATGACTGAAAACGCGCTGTAATCCTTGTTCGCTCTTTCCATCCCCTCATTGCCGAGAACGATATTGGCCTGGGTGATGTCACGGTTGATCTTGACCGTGCGGGTCGAAGTGGGGAATGACGGGGTGAAGGTCTGCTGCGGGACCTTCTTCTCGGCCCAGTTGGCCAGATCGGGAACGAGCAGGGCTTTCACGTCTTCCATGGTGATGTCGCCGCCTACGGCAAGGATGGAAACATTGGGGGCGTAATGATCGGCATAAAACTTCAGGACCGCTTCGCGCGGAATTCCCGTGACGGATTCAGCGGTGCCTTTAGCGGGCCTCGCATAGGGGCTGTCAAGAAAGAGCGCCTTGTCGAAAGCCTGCTCCGCAACCTCGGAAGGCTCGTCTTCCGCCGATCGGATCTGCCCCACGATTTTTTCTTTTTCCGCCGCCAGTTCCTTTTCCGGGAAAGCCGCCTGTGTAAAGGTCCGCATGAAGAGCGGAAAACTCCTCGACAGGTTTCTTCTCAGGGTCTGCATGCCGAGGGTCGCGAAATCCTTCCCGCACTCCGCTTCCATGGTCGCCCCCAGGAGGTCGAGTTCTTCGTTCGCCTCCCGGGCATTCTGAGCGGCGGTTCCCAGCAGGAGCCCTTTTGCCGTCAGATTTGCAAGTCCCTGCATGTCTCCCGGGTCTTTCCGGGAACCCGCATCGATCAGCAACTGAAACGTCACGATGGGCAGCGAATGATCTTCGAAAACCAGCAGCACCAGCCGGTTGGGCAGTACCACCCGTTCCACGGACGGCAGCGCCCGGGCCGCGCGGGGCATTATCAGGGACAGTGCTGCGAACAAGAGAACAAAACAGATTGACTTCATGGGGTTCGGTTTCTTCATCATCACTGAAGGACTCCTGCCTGGTCCCGGCCTGCATGGAAATCACGATTTTCGGACCCCGGACCTTGGCCGGCAAAAATCGAGGGCCGCACCTGCACGGTCCCTCCCCTGACGGACGACCCGGCGGGAGGCGGCGCGCCGCCCTCGCCCGCAAGGGGGACAATGACGCCCGACGTGCGATTGTGCGCGACCAGGTACAGGCCGGCGACCCTTCGGACATCCTCGGCGGTTACCCTGCGGATCGAGGGGACGTATTCATCGATAACTTTCCACCCGACCGCGATCTCATATTCCGCAAGAAGCATTCCCTGGTTGAACAGGGAATCCTGCATAAAGATGAAGTTCGCTTCCAACTGGTTTTTTGCCTTTTCCAGTTCCGTGTCTTCCACGGGTTCGTTCCTCAGGCGTTCCAGTTCGAGGTTGACGGCCGCTTCGACTTCTTCCGTTTTTTTGTCCGGCAGGAGTGTTGCCGAGATGTAAAACAGCCCCGAGTCGAAGTTCAGCGGGGAATAGTCCGCATCCGCATCGATCACAAGCCCTTTGTCCGTCACCAGGCTGTCATACAACCGGGAACTCTTCCCATTCGCCAGAATGGCGGATATGACCTCCAGCACATAGCTGTCGGGGCTGCGGACGGTGGGAACGTGGCAGCCGATGACGACCGACGCGAGCCGCGACGGTCTCTCCACAACGATACGCCGCTCCCCCGATTGGGGAGGGTCCTCATAGTGGGGCCTTTCGGGTGCGGTCCCTTTCGGGACCACTCCGAAGGCCTTTTCGATTCGCGGAAGGAGATCGTTTCTTTTGAAATCCCCCACGACAACGATGAACGCATTGCTCGGGTCGTAATATTTCCGGTAAAAGCTCCTGACGTCGTCCAGCGTAATGCGGGTTATATCCTCGCTCCAGCCCACCGGGGGCCAGTGGTAGGGTTGAGTCTGGTAAGCGGTGGCATTCAGTTGTTCGAGGAGGAAGGCCTCGGGATTGTCTTCGGTTCGCATCCGCCTCTCCTCCATGACCACCATTCGTTCCGTCTGAAAATCCCGATCGCTGAGGACCAGGTTTTTCATGCGGTCCGATTCCAGATCGAGTGCGACCTGCACCCGGTCGGAGCTGAGCGTTTCGAAGAAGGCGGCGTAATCACTGGAAGTGAACGCGTTGAATTCCCCTCCGTTTTTCTCGATGGTCTGCGAGAGGGCCCCTCCCGGGACTTTCTTGGTCCCCTTGAACATCAGATGTTCCATGAGGTGGGCAAGGCCGGTCTTCCCCCACTGCTCGTTGCGTGAACCCGCCCGGTACCAGACCTGGAGTGAAACGATGGGTGCCTTGTGGTTCTCGAGGAGGATGACCTTCATGCCGTTTGAAAGAAAGGCCTCGGTGGGCGCTTCCGGTGGAGCGGCAAACGAACCTGAGCCGGATGCCAATGAAAAGAACAGGCATATCAGGCACACGGACAATACGGATTTCAGGTGAATCACGATATCCAACCTCCCGCGACGACGTTAAGTATACAGGGTGTGTTCGGGAAGGGGCGGCCCCCACCCGCCTTTCGTTCGAATCAATCCGTACCATAAGGATAATCCTTGCTTCACCCGATGCAATATCCTTACTCATATCCCCCGGGAAATACACATGGCCGCTCCGAAGGTCACCCGCACAGGGGCTCCATTCTTGACAAAGCTTGTTCAAGCTGCAATCTTTCCTGAATGGTCCCGGCGGGAGCACGCTCGTGGTGTGCGGAAAGGCCGGGGAAGCGGTTCACTCATGAACGGGCAGGTATCGGAGACGCTCTCAATGATGGAATTCGATCCGGAAAGCATCGCTCAATTTGACGGCACGGACGGAAAGCCCATTTACATCGTCCACCAGGGCAGGGTTTTTGACGTTTCGGAAAGCAGGATGTGGAAAGGCGGGCTCCACATGAAGCGTCACCACGCGGGAAAGGATTTGACCACGGACATACAGGCCGCGCCTCACGGCCTTGAAGTCCTCGAACGATATCCCCAGGTGGGAGTGGTCCGGCAGAAGGCCCCCGCACCGGCCTCTCCCGGGTTCCTGAGAAAACTCGTTGAAAAGTACCCCATACTTCGCCGCCACCCCCATCCCATGACCGTGCATTTCCCCATAGCGTTTCTGCTCGCCGCCCCCCTGTTCAACGTGCTGTACCTGGCGACGGGCCTCGGGGCTTTCGAGACCACCTCCTTCCACTGCCTCGCGGCGGGCCTGCTGTTTACGCCCATCGTCATGGCGACCGGGTTCCTCACCTGGCGGATCAACTATATGGGCAGGCGTCTGAGGCCCGTGGACGTGAAGATGGCGGTCTCGTCCCTCATGTTCGTCGTTTCCCTGGCCGCTTTCCTCTGGCGGTTGGAGCGTCCGCACCTGGCGGATTCCTTCGGAACCGCCGGCACGGTTTATTTGCTGCTCACCCTGTCGCTCATCCCCATGGTGTCCGTCATCGGATGGTACGGGGCCAAGCTGACTTTTCCCGTGGAGCGGGGTTGAGCCCTCTCCGTCAGATTTATCCGGCAGGGTTTATCGAATTCACACAAACGAGTGCTTTATTCCGTCCGGTTTTGATATTATTGGATCGGGCGACCGCCGGTTTTGAGAGGAGGCCTAGTCCAGCCGGGAGAGTCGGTGGGGCAGCACGGTTTGGTTGAACCTGTTTATCAGCGCAGTCAGAGGGGAAGATGAACCAGGACAGGAGAAGAATACTGGTAGCCGTGGACGGTTCGGAGCAGACCTTTGAAGCCGTGAGCTATCTCAGCGGTGTTGTCCCCGCCCTGGATACGGACGTGGTCCTGTTCCACATCATGAACAGGGTCCCGGACGCCTCATGGGATTGGGAGAACGATCCGCTGGTGCCGAAGTATCTGGAGTACATCAAGAATTACGACACCGAAAAGGAAAACCAGATTCGCCAGTTCATGAGGCAGGCCCGGCGCGTGCTGGTCGACGTGGAAATTCCGGAATATTCGGTGATGATCAGCATCCAGAAAATCAGGGGAGAAATCGCCGGCGACATTCTCGAGGAGTCGAGGCGGCGCTACGACGCCGTCGTTATCGGCCGAAAGGGCCTGGGCAACCTCGATGAACCGCCGCTCGGAAGCGTGGCCGGCAAGATCATCGGTCAGCTCAGCGGCACATCCCTGTGGCTCGTGGGAGGCCGGCCCCAAAAAGGGAAAATCCTCATCGCGATGGATTCGTCCGAAAACAGCATGCGGGGGGTCGACCACGTCTGCAGGATGGCGGATGTCAAAACCCACTTCGTCAGCCTCGTCCACGTGGTCAGGGGTATTTCGGTCTCTTCCGCCGGCCGCGAACAGAATTTCCCCGAGGCCTATCGACAAAGGCTGATCGAGGAAGCCGAAAACATGGTACTGCCCGCCTTTGATGAAGCGACGGCCAGGTTGAAGGCCGCCGGCATCAAGAGCGACCGGATAGCGACGAAGGTGATTTCGGGTGTCGCCAGCAGACCCGGGGCGATCGTCGAGGAGGCAAGGCGGGGAAATTTCGGCACGATTGTGGTGGGAAGAAAAGGGCTCTCCGGGACAGCGGAATTCGAAGTCGGACGCACAACCCGGAAGCTGACCCAGATGGCCCGGGATATGACCCTATGGATCGTCCCCTGAAGCGCGAAGGATGGAACCAATGAACCTGTATGAATACAAAATCACGAGGCACCCCGCGGAGACATTTGAAGAAATGGTCTACTTCTGCACTCGGAACGGGGACTGCAAGCTTGGGAACATTCCTGTTTCCCAGATCGAAAAAATCGAGGGAATGCTCAATGAGCGGGGTCGGAGCGGATGGGAACTCCTGCAGGTCTCTTTCGGGAAAGACGGGATACTGGCATTCTGGAAAAGAATCATTAGAGGAGAGAGCATAGAAACCATTGCATGAAGTCTATAACGATTGTTCTCGGGGAGGAGGACCATGAAGACGATCAAAATCAAGGGAATGGCCTGTGAACACTGCGTACGCGCCGTTCTGAAAGCCCTGTCCGGTATCGACGGCCTCAAAGACGTCTCGGTGGATCTTGAAAACGCACAGGCCACGTATGAAGAAACCAAGCCCGTGGACGAGCGTCTCATCCGGGCTCGAATAGAGGAAGCCGGCTACGAAATTGGCTAAAAGTACCGTTCATATCGGGGGCATGACCTGCACATCGTGCGTTCGCCGCGTTGAGCGGGGGATTGGGGAAATCGAGGGAGTAAGCCGGGTATCGGTCAATTTTGCGACATCCGGGGCGCTGGTGGAATACGATCCGGCGGTCGTGAGTGAAGAGGCGATCACGGGAAAAATCAGGGAAATCGGTTATGAACCCGTGTCCTTCGAACGAATGCCGGACGGAGAACAGAGAACCACCACTCTGCTGATCGGAGGCATGACCTGCGCCGCCTGCGTCCGAAGGGTTGAAAACGCCTTGAAATCCCTGCCCGGAGTCGTTCAGGCTTCGGTCAACCTGGCATCGTCGAGGGCCACCGTCGCGCACAACGCCGGGGCCGCACCCGTCTCGGCCATGAAAGCCGCCATCGAAAAGGCGGGCTACGAATACCTGGGATTGTTCCGGGAGACCTCGGGCGACCCGGTGGAAGACGCCCGCAACCGGGACATCCGGGTCCTGAAGATCAAGGTTGCCGTCGGTGCGGTCCTCAGCGTCATCATCATGCTGGGGACCATGCAGCACTCCTTTACGTTCCTGCATTCCGTCCCCCGCCGATATGTGCTCTATGCGCTCCTCCTGCTGACGACCCCCGTGGTCTTCTGGGTCGGAGACCGTTTCCTGCGCGGTGCAATCAAGGCAACACTCCAGAAAACCGCGGACATGAACACCCTGGTCGCCATCGGAGCTCTTTCCGCCTATGTGTATTCCGTAGCGGCCACGCTCCAGCCCGGTTTTTTCGCCGTGGCGGGGGCGGCGCCGCCCGTTTACTTCGACGGATCGGCCATGATCATCACCCTCGTGCTCCTGGGGCGCCTCCTCGAAATGAAGGCGCGGGGCAGGACCTCGGACGCCATCAAGCGGCTCATGAAACTGACTCCCGCGACGGCACGGGTGGTAAGAGACAGCGGGGAAGTCGACGTTCCGGTGGAAGAGGTGGTCGAAGGCGATCTTATCCTCTTAAAACCGGGCGGAAGAATCCCCACCGACGGCCGGGTCGAATCGGGGACTTCGTCGGTGGATGAATCGATGCTCACCGGCGAAAGCATCCCCGTGGCCAAGGAAGCGGGGAGCGAAGTCTTCGCGGGAACGATCAACCAGGCGGGAAGCTTCCTGTTCAGGGCGACGAAGGTGGGCTCGGAAACCGCTCTTGCCCAGATCATCCGCCTCGTGGAAGAGGCCCAGGGTTCCAAGGCACCCATCCAGTACTTCGCGGACAGGGTCGCCGCGATCTTTTCACCCGCGGTCATCCTTGCCGCCGCGATCACCTTCTGTGTGTGGTATTTCTTCGTTCCGGGCTGGACCTTCAGCGGGGCGCTGCTCAATTTCGTGTCCGTGCTGATCATTTCCTGCCCATGCGCCATGGGGCTCGCGACCCCCACGGCGGTCATGGTCGGCACGGGGCTCGGGGCCGAGAACGGGATCCTCATCAAGGGAGGGGAAAGCCTCGAAAGGGCCTGCAAAATCGACATGGTGGTGTTCGACAAGACGGGAACCCTCACGAGCGGACGGCCTGAAGTGACCGACGTCATCGTTTCCGACGGCATCGGGCGCGAGGAGATGCTGAGGCTGGCCGTGTCCATTGAAGCCGTATCGGAACACCCGCTGGCCCGGGCCATCGTGGAGGCCGGGCAAAAGGAAGGCATAGTTCCCGTTCACACCGACGATTTCGAAGCCCTGTCCGGATTGGGTTCACGAGGCACCGTGAACGGCGACCCGGTGATCATCGGCAACGGCAAACTGCTCGCCGCAAACGGGGTCATCGTCGGGAAAGCCATGGAAAAGACCGCCGATCTCCTGGTCGGTGCCGGAAAAACCTGCGTCTACCTCGGCAGAGGCGGGGAAATGGCCGGAATCATCGCTCTCGCGGACAGTGTCAGACCGTCGGCAGCGCCCGCCGTGTCCCGCCTCAAGGAAAAGGGCCTCGCTGTCGCCATGATTACGGGCGACCGGAAGGAAACCGCTCTCGCGATCGCGAACCGGGTAGGAATCGACCGCGTCCTGGCGGAAGTCCTTCCCGGGGGAAAGGCCGGGGAGATCAGGCGGTTGCAGGAAGAAGGCAAGGTGGTCGCCATGGTCGGCGACGGGATCAACGACGCGCCCGCTCTGGCCGCCGCGGACATCGGCGTCGCCATCGGGACCGGTACGGACGTGGCCGTCGAGGCCAGCGACATTACGCTGATCAAAGACGACCTGCGACTGGTCGTTTCCGCCATCGATCTTTCAGCCCTCACCATGAGGGTCATCAAACAAAATCTCTTCTGGGCCTTTTTTTATAACACTCTGGGCATTCCCATAGCCGCAGGCGTGCTTTATCCTTTCTTCGGTATTCTGCTCAACCCCATGTTCGCAGCCGCGGCCATGGCGTTGAGTTCGGTTTCAGTGGTGAGCAACGCCCTCCGGCTGAAACGGCTGTGGGTAAAACAAAGGAAGACGCTGGCCTGAGGGGCGTCGCCGGACGAACCGTTCGCCCTCCCGTCGATCCCGCTGTCTGAAAGGTGAAACCGGTTGCTTTGCTTCAGGGATGCTCCCTGCGTGGGGCTCGATTTTTCTCATCCGCGTTTATTGAAACACAAGGAGGAATTCAAGATGGACCGTTACGTTTGTACGCTTTGCGGCTATGTGTATGATCCCAAGGTGGGGGACCCCGATAATGGCATCGCCCCCGGGACCGCCTTCGACGATTTGCCCGACGACTGGGTTTGCCCGGTGTGCGGAGCAGCCAAGAGCGAATTCGAAAAGGAATAACCGGAATGGGCGGCGGGCGCCCGCATCGGGATGCCCGCCCTGCCCGGCTGGAAGGGATGATTCTTTCGTACTCCCGGGCGTTTACGACCGTGAAAGGAATGTTCACATGGAGAAGAAGGTTAGGATCTACAGCACTCCGTCGTGCAGTTACTGCAAGCAGGCAAAAGATTTTCTGACCGAAAGGGGAATCGAATTCGAATCGTTTGACGTGAGCGTCGATAAGGAAGCCCTTCAGGAAATGAGGAAACTCACGGGTGGCGCCCGAAGCGTTCCCGTTATCACCGTTCAGGACCAGGTGCTCATAGGGTTCGAGCCGGCCGACCTCGAGAAAGCGCTGAAGAGCCTGAAATAAGCGTTTTCCGTCATCGTCCCATGGAAGGATGCAGCGGATGGATGTGATCATCTATACGATGGAGGGGTGTCCTTTTTGTGAGAAGGCCCGTTGTTTTCTCATCGAAAAGGACATCGGTTTCGATGAAAAAGCCGTTCCCACGGGTTCGAAGGAATGGACGGAGGTGAGGGAGAAATCCGGCAGGACCACTCTCCCCCAGGTTTTCATCAAGGGAGAGCCCATCGGAGGTTATGCGGAACTGGTGAGCCTCGAAGCCACCGGAGAACTGTACGAGAAACTGGGACTCGAACCGAAGGAAAACCGGAGCCCGCTCTACGACGTCATTATCATCGGCGCGGGCCCCGCCGGGCTCAGTGCGGCGATCTATACGATCCGTAAATCCATGAAGACGCTCATCATCAGCAAGGACCTGGGGGGCCAGGTCACATGGACCGCCGATATCGAGAATTACCTGGGCTTCAGCCACGTCAATGCCGCGGACCTGGTCGCCCGGTTCGAAGAGCATGTCAGGACTTTCGGGGTCGAGAAGCTCATAGGCATGGAGATAAGCGGAGTCGACCTCACCGGAAAGATCAAGCGCGTCGTCACGGGCAACGGCAAGGTATACGCGGGAAAAACCATCATCATCGCGACGGGAGGAAAACATCGCCCCCTCGACATCGAAGGCGAACGCCAATTGATCGGCAAGGGCGTCTCCTATTGCTCCACGTGCGATGCGCCCCTCTACGAGGGGGCGGTGGTAGCCGTGGTGGGAGGCGGGAATTCGGCCCTTGAGGCCACGATGGATCTCATCAACATCGCGCATAAGATTTACCTGGTTTCAAACACCCCGCTCACCGGCGATATCCACTACCAGGAAAAGGTCCGGAACTCCGACAAGGTCGAAATGTACCTGGAATACCTCCCCTTAAAGGTCCTCGGCGAAAAGACCGTGCAGGGTTTCGAGATTCAGAACCTGAGGAACGGGGAAATCACATCGCTTGCCGTCGAAGGCGTTTTCGTGGAGATCGGAATCATGCCCAACTCCAGCCTTTTCATCGACACACTGGCCACGAACCAGATCGGCGAGATCCTGGTCGATTCGGAGTGCAGAACCGGCGTCGCCGGCGTATTCGCCTGCGGGGACGTGACGAACATACGTTTCAAACAGGTGGTGGTCGCCGTCGGGGAAGGTTCCAAGGCGGCGCTCTCCGCCTACAATTATCTGATCAACCAGAGATGAAGGAACACGCGCGCTTTCCGCGGGAACTTACCGGACCGTGTCGCTGACTCTACACCTCATGTGCACTCGCTCCGTCTCTGTGGTCCCGGCCTGCGGGTTGTGGGCCATCCGTCTGAAAAATCCTCCCGAAGAGTCCGGCCGGCAACCCGGATTTTTGTCGATCAACAATAGTGAATTCAAAAAGATGCGGGCGCGAAAGGCGAAAGAGCGGCGCCACGCAAAGCCGCCCAGCGGCGTGGGGGTGTGTGAGGGGCACAGCTTCCCACCTTCCCGAAAAACAGCGTTTGGCGCTTTCTTGAACGCAACTTGGCATCAGACACGGAGGAACACGCCATGAAGTTCTTCATCACGGGGGGAACCGGATTCGTCGGAAGTCATGTTGCCGAGCGGCTTGCCGGCATGGGGCACCAGGTCACGATTCTCACCCGCTCCGTCAAGACCCGGCACCGTCCGCCGGGCATTTCCCTTCTCGAAGGGGACCCCACGCGCCCGGGCGCCTGGCAGGGCAGTGTGCCGTTTCACGACGCGGTGGTCAACCTGGCGGGAACATCCATTTTCACGCTCTGGACCGAACAGGCGCGAAAGACCATCATGGAGAGCCGTGTGCTGAGCACACGCAACCTCGTGGATGCCCTGTCGGGCGAGGGCGGGAAGCCGGCTCTTCTGAGCGCATCGGCGGTCGGCTATTATGGAAGCCGGACCGATGACCTGGTTCTCGATGAATCCTCACCCGCCGGGAACGAATTCCTCACCCGGATCGCCATGGAATGGGAGAAGGAAGCAAAGAGGGCCGAGTCGTTCGGGGTAAGAGTGGTTCTCTGCCGGTTCGGCATCGTACTCGGCCGCCAGGGCGGCGCACTCGGCAGAATGCTCCCGGCCTTCAGGCATATGCTGGGAGGCCCCCTGGGCAGCGGACGGCAATCTTTTTCCTGGATCCACGAGGAAGATGTTCTGAACATCCTGCTGTTTCTCACGGAACATGAGCATATCTCGGGGCCGGTGAATGTCACCGCCCCCAACCCGGTCACGAATGAAGAGCTGTCCCGCACCCTGGCAAGAATTCTGAAAAAACCCATTCTTCTTCCCGCCGTTCCCGCTTTTGTCATCCGCACGGTCCTGGGAGAATTCGGGGATGTCCTCATTAAAGGACAGCACGCCATTCCCCGGCGGCTTCTGGACGAAGGGTACTCCTTCAAATTTCCGCACCTCCGGGAAGCCCTCGAAGACCTGCTCCGGGGCTGAAAGGCGGGCCGGTACTTTCCGGGCGGCTTCAACCATCGTATCTGCGACCGGGCATGAATCTTGTTGAGCCTGTTGTATATACAATGTCATTGAAATCGTCCCGGGGACAAATCCGGATATCCGGAACATTTCTTTGCTAGCGGCGTTTTTCTCCAGCCTCCCGTGGGGATGGAATGACGCCGTCGTATCGTTATGGAGGCAATAACCGAGCGGAAGGAATTCAGGTCCGATTGCTTGACATGAGGCGTGAAATACGCTAGCGTGAGTTGCAATTATAAGATGGTCAGGTTCAGTAGTCTGGAGATTCTCTGCCAAATCGATCATTATTCCATGAAGCGATCGCAGGAGTACTCTTAATTACGAACCCGCAATCATTAGAACAGCGAGTAAAAAGGAAAGGAATTTCAGAGATGTCGGAAGGCCGGGTGAAATGGTTCAATGACAAGAAGGGCTATGGTTTCATCGAAACCAAGGAGCAGGGGGATGTGTTCGTACATTACAGCGCCATTGCCAGCGAAGGTTTCCGTTCTCTCAGCGAGGGAGAGGAAGTGACTTTCGACGTGGAAAAAGGACCCAAGGGGCCCCAGGCTGTGAACGTGCGGAAGGTCCAGTAAACGTCTTTATTTTCTAACTGTTCCAACGGCCAGGGCTTCTTCCCCTGGCTTTTTTTATTTCTGTTCAGATAACGGCATCCCCACCGCAAGGAACCCCCAACTCGCTTCCGGAACCAAGTCGGACAGGCAGGTGAGCATGGGCAACGATCCTTACAAAGTTCTTTCTCCCACGGCAATTCTCGGCTACGGATTCCCGGAAAAATCATTTCGAAAGGGCATGGAGCAGGGCCCGGATCTCCTCGCTGTGGATGCGGGGAGCACCGACCCCGGGCCGTATTATCTCGGAGCGGGGAAGTCGTTCACGACCCGCTCGGCGGTAAAGCGCGACCTGGGCATCATGTTGAACGCCGCAGTCCGGGAATCCATCCCCCTGATCGTCGGAAGCGCCGGGGGCAGCGGAGCGCGGCCGCACGTCGACTGGACGGAGGAAATCATAAGGGAACTGGCCGGGGAAAACGCTCTTTCATTCCGAATGGCCTTCATTTACGCCGATGTGCCAGGGGCCGACGTGGTGCATGCCCTGGAGCGGGGGCGAGTGAAACCGCTCCACCCCGCCCCCGCAATCACGGCCGAAGAAGTGGCAAGGAGCGTGAGAATCGTCGCTCAGATGGGGGCGGAACCCGTTACGGCGGCCCTGGAAATGGGCTGCGGGGTCATTGTCTGCGGACGCTGCTACGACCCGGTGCCCTTTGCCGCTCCGGCCATCATGAAGGGCTACGACCCGGGACTTGCCTATCACATGGGGAAAATCCTGGAATGCGCCGCCATTGCGGCAACTCCGGGCAGCGGCCGGGACTGCGTCATGGGTCTTCTCTACGAGGACTCCTTCGAACTCGAATCTCTGAACGAAGCAAGGTGCTTCACGCAGACCTCGGCGGCGGCCCACACGCTTTACGAAAAGACCGATCCCTATTCGCTTCCCGGCCCCGGTGGAACCCTGGACCTCAGGCTGACCCGTTTTGAAGCGGTTGCCGGCGGAAAGGTGCGCGTATCGGGAAGCCGCTTCATCCCCGCTTCCCCGTACGCCATCAAGCTGGAAGGAGTGAAGCATTCGGGGTTTCGGGCCATTTCCATAGCGGGGATCAGGGACCCCATTCTGGTCGGCGGCATCGATTCGGTCCTGAACTCCATCCGGCGGCAGGCCTGGGAGGACATCGGGCACGAAGGCTCGCTTTTCTTTCACCTGTACGGGAAAAATGGGGTCATGGGGCCCATGGAACCGGAGAAAGACCGGACGTCACATGAACTCGGGCTGGTCATCGAGGCCGTCGCCCGGGACCAGGAGCAGGCGAGTGCTCTCTGCTCCTACGTTCGGAGCACTCTCCTCCACTACGGATATCCGGGCCGGATATCGACCGCGGGAAACCTCGCCTTCCTTTACAGCCCGTCCGACATCGCCTGCGGCGAGGTCTTCGAGTTCAATATCTATCATCTCATGGAAGTTGACGACCCGAAGAGCGCTTTTCCCATCGTAGTGCATGAGGTGGGCCGATGAAAACCGTGCCGATTACCGAACTGGCGTCGGTTATTCGAAGCAAGAACGCCGGACCGTATGAATTGACCCTGGATATCATATTCAGGAAAGAAGAGGATTACCTTCACCTGAAGGAGATCGATTTCTTCAAAAGGGATCTGTGCGCGGGATTGTACGGATTGAACGCGGACCGGATCATCAACGTGGTTTACTTCGACGCCGCGTCGGCCGTGAAGATCACTATGGTCAGGCCGATCGTGTCGGGGGCCCTGGGTGATTCCGATGTTTACGGCGCTCAGCAGCACGCTCCCCTGCTGAGACTGAGGGTCCCGGCAAAAGACTGAGCGAACGGCGGTTACGCCGTGATTCCTTTCTCCCGCGCCCGCCGGCGGCATTCGATTATTTGTCGTGGGGTTCGTGGCGTTTTTTCAGGAATTCCTCCAGGCGAACGATTTTCGTCGAGGGAGCGGGATGTTCTTCTTCCGGCTGTTTCTTGAGGTTGTCAACGACCTTCCGCAGTTCCTGGTCCTGTTCGATGAGCTCTTCGATTTCCTTTTCGCGCTTTTCCCAGAGGGCGACGAGCCGGGCCGTCTCGAAATGGAGTCCCATGATCGGCCCCAGGATGCCGAGCAGCCTGGCCATGAGCATCTCGTGAGGTCCGCGGAGGTAGAAGGGAAAATGGGCCCAGATGCAGAAGCACGGGATTCCGGCCTGCTTAGCCTCTTCCATGATCGCCGAATGAACCGCGCCGGGGCCCTTATATTCGATCGGGCCGCATCCCAGGTCGCTCAACCGGTTGTACGTCCCGCTGTCCTGGACGACACTCGAGACCACGACCTCTTCGTGGGTAATCTGGTCGTAGATGCAGCCCAGCAGAGCGATTTCCGCGCATCCCCATTTCTTCAGCAAGCGTAGGATTTGCCTGCTGAAAGACTTCCAGTTCCCGACGGGTTCGGGGCCACGCCCCAGGACCAGCGGTTCGTAGCCCGGATGGTTCCAGAGGGAAAAATCATAGGAAGGCCACTCTATCTTCCGGACCTGCCCGTGCCGGACATCGACCTGGGGACGGGACGTCTGGACATTCCAGAAACCGTCCATATCCATTGAAGCGGCCGGTTCGAAGTGCAGGGTGCCGCGTATTTCATCCAAAGTGGACTGGATCACTTTTCCGGCATCGGGCCATCCTGAAAAACTCAATATTGCCCTGCGAATCCCGATATTTTCAAGAAATGTACGGATTTCCATGTTTCAGGCCCTTTTCCGGGTCACAAAGGCCCGCTCGTGCGGCCCGTCATACCGTCCGCATCATATCAAGCCCTGCTGTTCGAGAACCTCCATCAGTTCGCTGCAGTTCTTCGCGGTCCAGCAGGCACCGCTACGGGCCAGTTCCTCCTGGGAAACATACCCGCTGGAAACCCCCGCCGTCCGGAGCCCAGCCCGATGCCCCGCCTGGATGTCTATGGGATGGTCCCCAACCATGAGGCTCGCGCCGGGCGACGCCCCCATTTTTCGCAATGCACGAAGAAGATGGTCCGGATCGGGCTTGACCCGCGGCACATGTTCGCGGGAAAGAAACGCGGCGCAGTAGCGTTCCACATCGGGAAAGACCATGCGCACCGCCTTTTCGCAGTTCCTGGTGATCACGGCCACTTTGACGTGTTTTTTGCGGAGCCTCTCCAGAAGTCCGCGGGTAAAAGGAAATAGACAGCCTTCCCCGGCCGCTTTGACCTCCATGTCCTCGATCAGCCCCAGGGCTTTGTGAACCAGTTCATCCGCCGCGGCCCCATTCGTCGCCCTCAGGCCGGCCGCGAGCTTTTCGATCCACTCCAGTGCGGGCAGCTTGGGATCGGAAGTTGCCGAACGATCGTATTCGCCGGCCAGAACCGTCAGGCGGCGTTTCATTTCTCCGAAATTCAAATTCAATTCCGCAAGGGTCCCGTCAAAATCAAAGACCACGGACGTTATTTTTTCAGGCTGGAAGCCGTTCATGTTGATGCTCCTGGAATCCTTTTCCCTTGCAGAAGGAAACCCACTTTATTATGGTTGTCCTCGCCGCTCATCGGATTGTTGAGAAATAGTAGTATGTTCATGGCATTTGGACAAGCCATACTTACGTCCGATGAACACCGGCCAAGGATCGTCCGGCCGCGACCGGACGACGGAATCATGCGGGCGCGTCGACCGCTGCGGTGGTATTCGACGATCGGCTTTCTTCCGGGTTTGCCGCCGGAGACGATTTGGAGCGAAAAAGGTTATGCGCAGACTGAGTTTCGACGAAGTGGTGGACCGGCTGCTGGTCCAGAATGAACCATATCAAAAAAACTACCTGGCCATGTATTCGAGCTGGTACGGAGGCATCATCACGGACCCGGCGTTGATGATGGTCCCGGCCGATGACCACCTCGTGCACCGGGGGGACGGGGTATTTGAAACCTTCAAATGCCTCCGGTGGAAGGTCTATGCGCTGCCCAGGCATTTCGAACGGATGGAACGCTCCGCAAGGGCTTCGATGATCGACCTTCCGGTCAGCCGTATTCAGCTCGAGGAGATAGTCCTGAGCACCATAGCCGAAGGAAATTCACCCGACTGCCTTGTCAAACTCTTTCTTTCCAGGGGACCCGGCGGGTTTTCCGCGAACCCCTACGAATGCACGGCAAGGCAGGTGTTCGTCATTGTCACGACTCTTCCCCCTCAGCCCGAGGGGCACTACACGGACGGGGTGAAGCTGATAACGAGCAAAGTACCGGTTAAAGACAATTATTTCGCAACGATAAAAACCTGCAACTACCTGCAGAACGTCCTGATGAGAAAGGAAGCCATCGATGCGGGGGCGGACTTCGCCGTCTCGGTCGACGAACGGGGATTCCTCGCGGAGGGGGCCACGGAGAACTTTGGAATCATCACGGAAGAACGGGAATTCCTGGTTCCCCGGTTTGACCGGATCCTCCGTGGAATCACGGTCTCCCGCATGATCGAACTGGCCCGGCCGCTGCTGCTCACGGGAGAACTGACATCCATCGGCGAGGCGGACATAAGCATCGAACATGCCCGCAACGCAGCCGAAATCATGACTTTCGGGACTTCTTTCGACGTCCTTCCGATCACGACCTTTGACGACCGGCCGGTCGGAGACGGAAAACCGGGTCCGTTTTTCCGCAGGTTCCTCGATATGATGCGGGACGACACACTGAATTGCAGGCGAATGCTGACACCGGTACAGGAATAACACCATGGAAGATAGCTTCAGGAACCACCTGAGGTGCCTGGTCGATTCGGCTTTCCTCGAGAGCATCGAAACAAAGGAAGCCCTGCGTCTCGAGGCATCCGGGCTCATCCTGGACATGGCCCTCGTAATCGATGAAGCGTTCAGAGGGGGACGCAAGCTGTTCATCTTCGGCAACGGGGGCAGTGCGGCCGACAGCCAGCATCTGGCCGCCGAATTCGTGAACCGCTTTCAACGCGAGCGCCCTCCTTTGCCGGCCCTGGCCCTGACGGTGGACACATCCGTGCTGACGAGCATCAGCAACGATTACCTGTTCGAGGACATTTTTCTGAAGCAGCTCACCGCCTTGGGGCAGCCGGGCGACGTAGCGCTGGGCATCAGCACGAGCGGCCGTTCCCCCAACGTCCTCAAAGGCCTCAAGTGGGCCAGCGAACACGGAATCCGCACCCTCGGCTTCAGCGGCCCCGTTGAGACGGAAATGGACCTTTGCTGCGATTTCACGCTCCACGTTCCCTCAAAGGTCACCGCCCGGATACAGGAATCCCACATCACGGCCGGGCATATCATTTGTGCCCTGACCGAGGAAATGCTTTTCGCGGATTTTAACGGGGAGGACGCATGACGGCACGCGGGTCGAATTGGACCCCTCTTGATTTCAAGGGCCTGAAAACCACGAGTCTCAAGGACCGCCCGAGCAAAGTGAAGATCGAGGATTTCGGTCAGCCGTGGAAACCCGGCGGGACTTTTCTCTCGTTTTTCGAAAAGCTGCCGCGGATCCTCGCGGCCGAGCAGTTCCACACGGCGGTCGAGGCCCTGGCGAAAGCGGTGAAAGACGGGCAAACCGTCGTTCTGGGCATGGGTGCGCACCCGATCAAGGTGGGACTCAGCCCGCTCCTGGTGGACGGAATCCAAAGGGGGCTTTTTTCCGGGATCGCCCTGAACGGGGCCGGCATCATTCATGACGTGGAAGTCGCGCTCGCGGGAAAGACTTCCGAAGACGTCGCGGCACACCTGGACCAGGGGAGCTTCGGCATGGCCCGGGAAACGGCGGAATTCATCCACGGGGCCGTCGCCGCCGCGCGGGCGAAGGCCAATACCGGCCTGGGCCGGGCGGTGGGAGAACGCCTCCTGCGTGAAAACCCGCCGTTCGTGCACCTCAGCATTCTCGCGGCCGCTGCCCGGTGCGGGATTCCGCTCACGGTCCACGTGGCCGTCGGGACCGACATCATCCACATGCACCCGCAGATGGACGGCGCCGCCATGGGAGCGCTCAGCCATTACGACTTCAGACTCTTCTGCCGGCTGGTTTCGACCCTGAGAGACGGCATGTTCATCAACCTGGGATCGGCCGTGATCCTGCCCGAAGTGTTCCTCAAGGCCGTCAGCGTGGCCCGCAACTTCGGCTTTCCGCTCGACGGGCTCACCACCCTCAACATGGATTTTCAGCGGCAGTACAGGACCCAGGTGAATGTCGTCCAACGCCCGACGTGCGGAACGGGAACCGGCCTGACCCTCATCGGCCATCACGAAATAATGTTCCCGCTTCTCATGGCCGCAACTCTGGAACGGTTGTCACAGGAGGCATGAAATGGGAAATCGCATACGCATTCAGGCCGGCCGGGTGCTGCTGACCGCCGAACTGAATGATTCTCCGACCGCCCGGGCCGTCGTTTCCGCTTTGCCCATCAAGGCCAGGGCACAGACGTGGGGGGATGAGGTCTATTTCAGAATCCCGTTGAAACAGCCTCTCGAAAAGAATGCCCGCGAAATCGTGGACGTCGGCGACCTGGGCTATTGGCCCGCCGGCAGCGCCTTCTGCATCTTTTTCGGACCGACCCCCATCAGCCGCGGCGCGGAAATCCGGCCCGCAAGCGCGGTGAACGTTCTGGGAAAGGTCACGGGGGACGCCACGGAACTCAGATCGGTCCGGGACGGAGACCCTGTTTTGCTGGAGGATGATTCCTGACGGGCCGTTTTGCGATTCATTGAATAATGTACGTTGGATACGAGTTCTCTGAGTATTATAATGATCGATAAAGCTTTCCGGCATTTCACCCGGGAAATGCCCGGGGCCGCTCCTCCCCGGTTGCGGGGATGGGTGCGGCATCCGGCGCTTTCCGGACGGAGTCGGGCCGGTATTCGGCTTTAAGATTTCTCAGTTGGAGGATACGATGCCCATTTTTGAATACCAATGCTGCAAGTGCGGAGAAGAATTTGAAACGCTGGTCTTCAGGAGCGACGAACCCGTGAGCTGCCCAAAATGTGATTCCGGCGACGTGCACAAGATGATGTCCGTATGCGGCTTCAAGAGCGGTGGAGACAAGGGGGGGGCAAGCAGCCGGATGGGTTCTGCAGGCTCCTCGTGTGCCGGCTGCGCTGGCGGTTCGTGCGCCACATGCCATTGACCGGCCCGTCGGATTGGATGAGAATTCCCGCTGCCTGAAGAATGTGTTGGCGGCTAGGCGGAAACCGTATGTCATGGCCGGATTTCTTATCTTGAGGGTGCTGAACCCTATATGAAGTTTCGCTCGACACGACAGTGCCGGGTGTCTCGCAGCAGCTGGGCGGCCGCCTCTTTTCGGCGATAGTTACCCCGAGATCAACGGTTCAGGAAACCGGAAGCTGAGAGGATACCTTTGACAAGCAGAACGATTCGAATCGGGACCCGGGGCAGCACGCTCGCCATGAAACAGAGCGCCAACGTGAAGAAAGCCCTGGAAAGCGCCTGGCCCGGCCTGCACGTGGAACTGCTGATCATCAAAACAACCGGCGACAGGATCGTTGACGTGCCGCTCGCCAAAGTGGGCGGCAAGGGGTTGTTCGTGAAGGAGATCGAGGACGCTCTCCTGGCCCGCACCATCGATCTGGCGGTCCACAGCATGAAGGACGTGCCCGCCCTTCTTCCGGGGGAACTCGTCATCGGGGCGATCCCCGAACGGGAAGACCCCCGGGACGTGATCGTAACGAGAGGCGAAAGCCTGGCCGGACTGCGGCGCGGAGCAAAGGTCGGCACGAGCAGCCTGAGGCGCTCGTCGCAGTTGAGGATGCTTCGTCCCGACCTGGAGATCCAGACGCTGCGGGGGAACCTCGATACAAGACTCCGCAAGCTGAAAGAAGGCGTCTACGATGCCATAGTGCTTGCGGCGGCGGGACTCCATCGCATGGGCTGGCAGCATGAAATCTCGGCCTACCTCGATCCCGGCGCGTTCGTGCCGGCCATCGGGCAGGGGGCCGTCGGGATTGAGGTCCGGAAGGACGATGCAGCGGTCCGTGAGATTCTTTCCCCGCTCAACCATTCCGACACTGCGGTAGCGGTTGAAGCCGAACGGAGCCTTTTGAAGGAACTCGAAGGGGGTTGCCAGGTCCCGATCGGAGGATATGCCCGGCTTGCCGGCGGGAATCTCGAGCTGAGCGGGCTGGTGGCGTCCCTGGACGGCACCGAGGTCTTCCGGGCCATCCGGACCGCCCCGCGGGGGGAAGCCGAAGCCCTTGGCCGAGCGGTCGCGAAAGAGCTTCTCGATTCCGGGGCCGGACGCATTCTGGACGAGATCTACCGGTCATAAGCGGCGGTCCGTTGCCGGGCCCGCATTCCGCTATAATCCCCAACCGACGCAAAGGGACAAAAGGTGGCGAGAGGCAAAGTATATCTGGTGGGCGCCGGCCCCGGCGATCCGGGCCTTTTGACCTTGAGAGGCCGTGAGGTCCTGGAAAGGGCCGAGGTGGTTATCTACGACTACCTGGCCAACGAGGAATTCCTCAAATACGCTCCCCCGCGGAGTGAAAAAATCTACGTCGGGAAAAAGGGCGGAGACCACACGCTCAGCCAGCAGGGGATCAACGAACTCCTGGTGGAAAAGGGCCGCGAAAAAGTTGTGGTGCGCCTCAAGGGCGGAGACCCGTTCGTCTTCGGGCGGGGCGGCGAGGAAGCCCAGGCGCTCGTGGCGGAAAACATCCCCTTTGAAGTGGTACCGGGGGTGACCGCAGCCATATCGGTTCCGGCCTACGCGGGCATTCCCCTGTCGCACCGGGACATTACCGCGGGCATGGCCTTTGTCACCGGCCATGAACGGCAGGATTCGGGAACGTCAAAAATCGCCTGGGACAAGATTGCCACGGGCATAGGCACGCTGGTTTTTTTCATGGGAGTGAAGAACCTCCCCGAAATCTGCACAAACCTGGTCAGGCACGGGAGGTCGTCCGACACACCCGTCGCGGTCATCCGCTGGGGAACGACCCCGGCTCAGCAAACCGTAACCGGCACCCTCGACAACATCGTCGAGAAGGTCCGCGATGCCGGACTCAAACCGCCGGCGATTACGGTCGTGGGAGAGGTGGTCCGCCTGCGGGAGGAATTGAACTGGTTTGAAAGCCGCCCTCTTTTCGGAAAACGCATCGTCGTAACCCGGGCTCGTGAGCAGGCCAGCGACTTCAAAGCCGCCCTGTCGGATCTCGGGGCCGACTGCATCGAGTTTCCGACCATCGAAATCGCCCCGCCGCCTTCCTGGGAACCACTGGACACCGCCGTTCGCAACCTGTCGGCCTATGACTGGGCCATTTTCACCAGTGTGAACGGTGTGAAGTTTTTCCTGGAAAGGCTAAAGGCATGCCGCCTTGACGTTCGGGAACTGAAGGGGGTGCGTCTTGCGGCCATCGGGCCCAGGACAGCGGAAGCGCTCGAAGACACGGGTCTCACACCCGACCTCGTACCCCCTGAATACCGCGCCGAAGGGATCATCGACGCCCTTGCGGGGGAAGACCTGAACGGTCTTCATTTCCTCATGCCCAGGGCCATGGCGGCGCGCGATATCCTTCCCGCGACCCTTCGCGGAAGAGGCGCGCAGGTCGATGTGGTCCCGGCTTACAGGACCACGGTTCCCACGGAGCGCGGAACGGAAATTTCCGAACAACTCCGTGCGGGGAAAATTCACTGCATCACGTTCACTTCTTCGTCCACGGTGAGTAATTTTTTCGGCCTCTTTGACAGAAATAAGATCCTGCCTCTGCTGGAAAAGGTCCCTATCGCCTGCATCGGTCCCATCACCGCCCGTACGGCGTCCGAATTCGGTCTGGATGTCGGGATCGTTCCATCCGAGTACACGATCCCGGCCCTCGTACAAAGCATAAGGTCCTATTTCGAAGGAAGAAAATCCGCCTGAGAGTTTCATCCCGGGTTGTGTTCAAGAAAGCGGCCAACCCTGTTCTTATCGGATTAGTCCCTATCCTCTGCGTCTTTCATGCAATCAAACAGCCGAAGACAACAGAGGGGATACGACGATGAGTCGTATCCCCTCTCAATATGCCTGCGGCCCAAGGCCCTCCGGGACACCGGTCCCCGGGGCTTTCCCGGCCCGTGGAAACTGCCGGGCTGACGAACATCTCTATTTGCCCGTCATCTGCCCTGCCCTGTACTGCTGATATGCCTCTCTCATGGATACATACGGATCAAGCGCGGACTTCTTGAAGTCTTCATATTCGCCAAGCCTGAGAGAAGTGCTGTTCAGAGCGCTGCCCGCTTTTATGCTTGCACTGACATACAGGTCGACAAAATAACCCAGCGGCATTGTGAACGAATCGGCCGCCGTGCCGACGCTGTCCCTCGCGTTCGACGGTCCCAACACGGGCAGAACGAGGTAGAAACCGGGCTTCACGCCGTAATGGCCGAGTGTCCGGCCAAAATCCTCGTCGTACGCCTTGAGGTTGAAATCCCGCGCGGCGATGTCCCAGAAGCCGGCGAATCCCAGGGTCGAATTGACGGCAAAGCGCGCCACTTCCGTCCCGGCGTGGTCGAATTTCAACTGGAAAACATTATTGACGAACCGAATGGGAAACATGAAGTTCGTGAAAGCGTTGCGAAGGCACGTTCTGAACCCCTCGGGGAGGTATGCCTTGTACACCGTCGCCGTCGGTTTCATCACCCAAAAATAAACTTTGTCGTTGAATTTAAACACGCCGCGGTTGAAACCTTCGAGAGGATCCCAGACCGCCTCGCTCTTCGGAGCCGTTGCTTCCTCGTCGTTGGAATCTTCCGCCGCAAATGCCAAGCTTTGAGAAACAATGGGAATCTTCCCACCGTTGCCGATTCCCGTCGCTGCAAAGAAGGGGGTGAAGAAAGACAGCACCACCAGAACACTTGCAACTTTTAATAAGACTTTCATCAACATCCCTCCTCAGTTCCAATAGCTCCAAGTTCGACGCATACTAATGCTAATCTTCAGCAAACTCAAAAGAAAAAACTAAAATAATCTCTGAAACTTTGGTTACATAACGGTAATGCGCCGCATGGGTCCGCGCGAGATCTCCTCTTCCTTCCATTTCGGCATACGGCTTCAGGCCCTTTCCCCCCCGGCGGTTGCCCGCTGTGAGACGACCGGGCCTCGCCGGTCCACACCACCAAACGGCCGCTCCGGGGAGGAACCCGGCACACGCCGCTTATGCCCTGTATTTAAGGTCGGCATCAGTTATAATCAATACAGACATGTTTGTGCGTTTGACTCCCAACCACGTTGCATACTCTTCAAACTGTAATATATTCACAGAGTGATGTTCATGCGGACGCTGATGTGATTTTTCGTGGCACACCGGGAAGCGACATTTCCGGGGCATGAAGGCCTTGCCCGGGGAGCTCCGGGACAAACGGGAGTTCCAGGGGAAGCTATTTCCCACGGGCTTTCGGTTCGGCCGGCGGCCGAACATGCTCGCGAGGAGCGGCCCGGAGACGGGAATTGCCTCAAACCGAGACCGGAGCGGGTGCCAAGGGATTCTTTCGACTCTACCGGAGATTGTTATCTCAACCGGAACGGCAACGGTTCATCACCGTTGGAACAAGGAGAAGCAGCGAATGGCAAGGAAACCCGATGAAGAACCCAAAACAACGATGGACAAAATCATGAACCGTTTAAGAGGATCGTCCGGGAACGGCGGACCCGGCAGACAAGATCCGTCACAGAGAAAGGTCCATTTTTCCATCTGGTATTTCATTGCTGCCTTGCTCGCTATCACCTGGCTGCAGGGATATATGGGAGAACAGCAGAGTGATAAGGTTTCCTATTCCGATTTCAAGCAATGGGTTCACGAAGGGAAAGTCGAGGACCTGGTCCTGGGGACCGACCGGATAACGGGAATGGTCAAAGAGGAAGGCGATACCAAGAAGCACTTTAACACCGCCCGGGTCGAAGACCCCGACCTGGTTAAACTGCTGGAAGAGAAGAATATAAAATTCAGCGGGTACGCCGAGAACAAATGGATCGGGGTCGTCATGTCGTGGCTGCTTCCGCTTGCCATTTTCGTCTTTTTCTGGAGCTTTCTCATGCGGCGGATGGGAGGAGGCACGCAAGGGGTACTGTCCGTCGGGAAGGCCCGGGTCAAGATTTACGCCGAAAAGGAGATAAAAACCACTTTTGCGGACGTCGCAGGGATTGATGAAGCCAAGGGAGAACTGGAGGAGATCGTCCAGTTTCTCAAAGACCCCGGCAGGTTCCAGCGCCTGGGCGGGCGAATCCCTAAGGGGGTTCTCCTCGTCGGGGCCCCCGGCACCGGGAAAACGCTTCTCGCAAGGGCTGTGGCGGGCGAGGCGGAGGTCCCCTTTTTCAGCATGAGCGGCTCCGAATTCGTGGAAATGTTCGTGGGAGTCGGGGCGGCGCGCGTGCGCGATCTGTTCGGACAGGCCAAGGAACATGCCCCGTGCATCATCTTCGTGGACGAACTGGACGCCCTGGGGAAGGCCCGGGGGCTGAATCCCATCGGCGGACACGACGAGCGCGAACAGACCCTCAACCAACTTCTCGTGGAAATGGACGGATTCGATCCCACTTCCGGGGTTATCATCATGGCGGCCACGAACCGCCCGGAGATCCTGGATCCGGCCCTGCTCCGGCCCGGCCGTTTCGACAGGCACGTCGCCATCGACAAACCGGACATCAGGGGCCGTGAGGCCATCCTCAAGGTCCATGCCAAGGAAGTGAAGCTCGGGCCCGACGTGGATCTGAAGAAAATCGCGGGGATGACACCCGGATTTGTCGGGGCCGACCTCGCCAACCTCGTGAATGAAGCGGCACTCGTCGCGGCCCGCCGCGATCGCGACGAAGTCACCATGGCCGATTTCCAGGAAGCCGCGGACCGGATCATCGGCGGACTCGAAAAGAGAAACCGCGCCATGAACCCCAAGGAAAAGGAGATTGTCGCGTACCACGAATCCGGCCATGCACTCGTGGCCATGCTTCTTCCCAACGTTGACCCCGTCAACAAGATTTCCATCATTCCCCGGGGCATCGCCGCCCTTGGATACACCCAGCAGCTTCCCACCGAAGACCGCTACCTCATGACCCGCAGTGAACTTCTGGACCGCCTGCTCGTCCTTCTGGGAGGCCGGGTTTCGGAAGAGATCATTTTCGGGGACGTGTCCACCGGGGCACAGAATGACCTGCAGAGGGCGACCGATATCGCGCGAAGCATGGTGATGGAATACGGCATGAGCGAACGCCTCGGACCGCTCACCTACACGCGCGAACCGCGATCCGCCCATCTCGATCTCGGTTTCGGCCCCAAGGAGAGGGATTTCAGCGAACGGACCGCTCAGGAAATCGACGAAGAGATCACTCACATCTTCGATGTAGCCCATGAAAGGGTCCGAACGATGCTTAAAGAGGAACGCGGCTTCCTGGAGAGGCTGGCAAAGATCCTCCTCGAAAAGGAATCCATCGAGGGAGAGGAACTCGAAAAGCTCTCCGCTGAAGCAAAACAGCATCTCGAAGGGAAAACGAAGGCCGCGCAAGGGAATTGATCGCCCGCCCGGGCAGCCGACGCTTCGGTCCGTTGGCTGTCCGGGCGCCACGGGCCGGGACCGGCCGGGGAAATCGTGGAGGAGAAACCAATGGACCTTTTCGTCTCGGAAATTCCTGAGGAGATTCGGACATTCGGTTTTGTCTGTGCGGAGGAACTTCGGAAGCTCAATGACAGCAGCGATTGCGTGCGTTTCATCCACAGGGAATTGCCGAAGCTGCTCCTGAACCGGACGCTGTTTGCGGCCCTTCTGACGAACATCACCGAAGGGGCCCCATACCCGGACGCCCAGCGGCCGACCCTGTTCGACAATGAGGTCCCCCTCTACACCGATCCGGAGGGCCTGTTCACACTTCGCATGTACCTGTGGGCACCCGGAGAATACACCTACCCCCACGATCACAATGCATGGGGAGTTCTCGGCCCGGTTTCCTCGGGTTTTGAAGTGATAAACTACCTGAGGGAGGACGACGGATCGCGGGAGGACCACGCTGTTCTGGCCGAAGCCGAACGGCTTCTGCTCGGGGCCGGGGAGACGACCTTCACTCTGCCGTTCAACGACGGAATTCACATCACCGGGAACCCCTCCGGCAGGACCGTCCTCAGTCTGAATCTCTACGGGCCCGTTTTACCCCGGGGATACATCAACCGGTACGACCTCGAAAAACACCGTGTTCGCCGGGTCTACCCACAGAAACGCAAGAAACAGATCCTTGCCGCCGGGGCACTGGCCGGTCTTCGCTGACGGCCGAGGGGCCGGGAAGAACCCGGACGACGATTGTTCCCATCCGCGCCACCCTGTTCGGCGGGGAAAAGACACACCGGAAAGATCACGCTGATCCCGGCGTGGATCTCCATGGGAGGCAGGGGGCGGAGCAGGTGCATTTTCGTCGCGCCCGCGGGAACGGACGGCAGTCGGGATTCAGCAAACCCAACCGGGCGGCACCGGCGCTAAGGACCTTCTGGCCCGTTTACCTGATTCCGAGTTCCGGCCAGGTTAGGACCAGTTCAACCATGGTCCTCACGCCGAACCCTGTCGCCCCCTTTGGAGCGGTCCCCAGTTCCTTGTCCGCCCAGGCCGTGCCCGCTATGTCGAGGTGAGCCCAGGGAATATCCTCCGGCACGAACTGTTTCAGGAAAGTACCTGCGACAATGGCCCCGGCGGAACGGTCCCCGACGTTCTTGAAATCGGCGATATCGCTCTTCAGGTGATCGAAATAAAAGTCCCATAAGGGGAGCGGCCAGTACTTTTCTCCCACCCCGGCCCCGATATCCAGGATTTCCTTCGTGAGGGTCTCGCGGTTGCCCATCACTCCCGCAACCTCGCTTCCCAGCGCAACGATGCAGGCCCCGGTGAGGGTCGCGAGATCGATGATGGCCGCGGGCTGGAACTTCAGAGCATAGGTCAGCGCATCGCAAAGGATCATCCGCCCTTCGGCGTCCGTACTGATGACTTCGACGGTCAGCCCCGAAAGGGATTTCACGACATCTCCCGGTTTGTATGCCCTGCTGCCGGGCATGTTTTCCGTGCACGGCATTACGCCGATCACGTGCCCTCCCGCTTTCAGCCTGCCGAGAGTCTCAAACACTCCCAGCACGGCGGCGGCCCCGGCCATGTCCTGCTTCATGGCATCCATCTGGTCCCTGTTCTTGAGGGAGATGCCGCCCGTGTCGAAGGTGACCCCTTTGCCCACAAGGACCAGGGGGGCCGTTTTCTCAGGGGTCGAGGGGACCTGTTCCAGCAAAATCAGGTAAGCCGGCTCCCCGCTTCCCTGCGCCACAGCCGAAAATGCCCCCATGCCGAGCGACCTGGCCCTCTCCGAATCGATCACATCCAGCCGGAACCCGAAGCGTTTTGCCAGCCCCTTCGCGGTTTCAACCAGGAAGCCGGGGGTCACCCGGTTTGACGGGGAAGACACGAGGTCCCTTGCGAGGCAAACCCCGGAAGCGACGGACTCGGCAAAGTGAGGCGCGGCGCGGAGGTCCTCGTCCGGTTCATTCTCATCCAGGAGCACCAGAGACCCGGGCGTTTCCGACGACGGGACTTCCCTCGTCTTGAATTCATCGAACCGGTGAAGACCGAGCAGACCACCGATGAGGGTTTCCTCGAGGGCCTTCCCGACGGGGACGGACAAGCCGTGCAGGGCAAAGAGGGGTAAGCCCACGCGTTTCAGGCGGAGTTCCCGGCATTTGCGAAGCGCGGCGGCCGTTGCGGTTTGAAGCTTTTCCGCATCGAATTTCTCTTCGCCGCCGAGACCGGCCAGGAGGATTCTCGGCACCTTCGAACCGGGGGGCCCATAAAAAACTGCGGTCTGCTGAAGCTTGCCCTGAAAATCTCTGAGGACGGACGAGCCCGAAAGCCACTGCCCCTGCGCGTTCAACCACCGTTCGAATCCCGGGAGCGGTTCGGGCGAATCTTCCATTCCGAAAAAAACGAGAACATCCACCTGCCAGTCGGAAACCGGAGCAATCTGCCAGTCTATTTTCATCAATCTCTCCTCGATATAAGCCCGGGCATGGAGGCCCTTTCCACCCGGACCTCCAGCCTGCATAAAAGAATGAAGCCCTTTTCCCTTCCGGGCGTCTTCCGATGTTCAGAGCTGCTGAGTTCTTCCCGATTAGCTTTATGGAATTGCACACATCGCGGCGCGTGGAAACGTGGGGCTTTTTACAATCGGACAGGAAGCGTTCATACCGTGACGGGGACCATCTCCACGGTCCCGCTTTCGCCGTCGAAGCAGAGGAGCCGGTCCGCATATGCCGGCTTTCTGCCCATGAGAATCCGCAGGGCTTCGAAGGCCTCCAGGCTGCCGATCACAGCGGGCGCAGGCCCCAGGACCCCGGCCGGTTCCTCCGAATACCTTTTGAAAAGGGCCGAACCGACCACATCGGGAAGGCGCATGGAAGAGTCCGGCAGCAGGGTCAGGATTCTTCCCCCCCAGCCCGCCGCAGCCGCATGCACCATGGGAATATTGAGCCCCCTCGCGGCGTCGGCCAAGGCATACCGCGTCGGCAGTTCATCGAGGGCATCCAGGACCAGGTCCGCGCCCCGGATGAATTCGACAACATTGGCTTCATTCACGGTCTGTGCAATCGCGCGGACTTCCACAAACGGATTGACGGACTTCACCCGCTCCTCGGCAACGTGCACCTTGGGCCGGGACAGATGATCGACGTCGGAAAGCATCTGTCTGTTGAGGTTCGTCGGGAAGAAGATATCCTTGTCCGCAAGCCACAACCGGCCGACACCGGCCCTCGAAAGCAGGTCGATCAGGATTCCGCCCAGCCCGCCGCAACCGCAGATGAAGACTTTCCCACGGCAGATTTTGAGCTGTTCCTCGAAATCGAGAACGGGAAAGTTTTTCATATACCGCAGGGGAATGATATGACGGCGGAGCGCTTCAGCCTGGGCATCGCAGGGTGCGATTCCCCGGTCGCAGGCCCATTCCAGAAGAGACTGGTCGTCGATGACGAGTCTAGACTGGCCCTTGTATTCCACCGGGAAAGCTATGTATTTGAGTTCCATAATAATCCAGAAGAACCACCGGCAAGGGCGGGGCTTATTCCGCCCGATTGCGGCTTCTCGCCCCCCGGAACGGGAGATGAGGCCAAAACGATTGACTTGACCGAAAACGGATGCCGTGTGCCCACGATACCTATCGAAACATACACAAATTCGCAGGCCCCCGCAATCCGAAATACAAAGACAATTGTGCGTGCTCCTTGGGGAAGTGGCCTTCACCAGCCCTAAAAGTCATTGACAACGGACAATCGATCAGTAAACTGGCAGTTTGCCTTAACAGTCCGTTGAATAAGCAGAAGTTCGCGGAAGTATGCGGGAAATCCGCACAAGTCCAGCCCCCGCTCTCGTGCGAATGTCGAAATTCGGCACTTTTCCCAGGCCTTACGGACAGGAATTTCCTTTTTCAACAGGCTGTAATGCCGGTCTCATATTGGAAAATTCAATGGATTAGGTTGCCAGAGAGGAAATTATCATGGATAAGCGCATTCACAATTTCAATGCCGGGCCTTCCGCCCTGCCCCTGCCGGTGCTTGAAGAAGTACGACGGGACCTGCTCGACTTCAACGGGTCCGGGATGTCCATCATGGAAGTCAGCCACCGGTCCAAATGGTTCGAAGACATTCTGGGTGAGGCGATCCTTCGAACCAAAAGGCTCCTCAAACTCGATGACCGCTACCAGGTGCTGTATCTCCAGGGCGGCGCGAGCCTGCAGTTCTGCATGGTGCCGATGAACCTTGCGGTGCCGGGAAAGCCGGTTTCCTACGTAGAAACCGATTCGTGGTCCACCAACGCCATCAAGGAAGCCCGCACACTGGGAAAAGACGTGCGCGTCGTCGCGAGTTCCAAGGACCGCGACTTCACCTATATACCGAAAGACGTTAAGGTCGACCCTGATTCAGCCTATCTGCACATCACATCCAACAACACCATCCGGGGCACCCAGTGGCACCGGTTCCCGAACACCGGAAACGTTCCCCTGGTAAGCGATATGTCCTCCGACATATTCAGCCGGGTCTTCGATCCGGCCCCGTTCGGACTGATCTATGCGGGAGCGCAGAAGAATGCGGGACCGGCGGGCGTAACCCTCGTCATTATCCGGAACGACATGCTGGAACGCGTCCCGCAGGACATCCCGACCATGCTGAAGTACTCCACTTTTTCCGAGAAGAAATCCATGTTCAATACCCCGCCGTGCTTTGCCGTCTACGTGGCCTGCCTCGTCACCAGGTGGCTCGAGGACACCATCGGTGGAATCGCGAAAATGGAGGAAATCAACCGGTGGAAGGCAAACCTGCTCTACGGATACCTGAACAGCCAGGACTTCTATAAAGGTACCGCGGTCCACGATTCCCGCTCCTCCATGAACGTCACGTTCAGGCTTGCCGACCCCGAACTCGAACCGAAGTTCATCAAGGAAGCGACCGACGCCGGCCTCGGGGGGCTCAAGGGCCATCGTTCCGTCGGAGGCGTCCGCGTGTCCCTGTACAATGCGGTCACCTACGCAGCGGTGAGAGAGTTGCTCGAATTCATGAGGGACTTCGCGAAAAAGAACCGATAACACACGCTGAAGCATTTCCGGCGGCGGTCGTCCGAATCGGCCGACAAGGCCGCCCGGATTTTGCCGGACATTGCGCTCAAACGGCCTCCGAAGGAGTCGCAGGGCTCTTCCGGAGGACCCGCCCCAGCTCGACCCCCGAACACCTGTTTTCGAGGCTCCGCATGACGTACAGGGCTATTTCGGACGCCGCGTCTTCCGGGCGTTTTCCGAAGCGGTGAATCCCGCAGATCGCCGTCGTGTTCGAGTGGTCGAACGAGGGGGTCCACCGTGACCGGCCCAGCCCGTCCAAGCCGTAAGAGAGGTAGGCGGACAGCGTATTCAGGCCCGTCCCCGGCCGTTCCCCGATGAGGTGCAGGACCGCGTCGACCCCCAGCAGTTCACCGATATGATACCCGGCCCGCACACGGCCGTTCTCGACGATGATGTCCACCTCACTCGCGTGGCACCCCTGCCCGGCAAGGATGCCCTTCAAAGGCGGGAGCAGGGCACGCAGATTTTCATTGACCGCGTCGGCGTTCAACCCGTCGGAAATCACGATCTGCACTCTCGGCAGGCGCGACAGGACGTAAAGGTTCCTGACACGCACGGCGTCTTCTTCCCTGATGATTTCGCCCGAAGCGGGATGCGAGAGGAAGTCGTTGCGGTCCGAAGCCATGGACCGGATGCGCAGGTTCCGTGGCGCGGCATCCCTGATAACGGCGGCGTCGACAACGGCGTAGAGCGCTTTGCGCGCCTGCCCGTAAATGCGCGTCATTCGCGATTCGACTTCTGCGGGGGCCGCGTAGTCCATCCCGTGGCCGTAGCCCAGATCAAAACCCTTTTCCCGCAGCAAACCCAGTTTCTTTTCGCCTTCCCCGCGCAGGACATCGAAGGAACGCCCGTCTCCACCGGCCGCGGCGTACAAGGCGTAAAGCGATTCGGCACGGGGCCTGCCGGGAACGAGGTTCCCCGATTCATTCATCACCCCAAGTTCGACCAGCCGGTCCGTCATCGCCGTTGAAATGCCCTTTGCCGCCATGCCGCGCAGTTGGGGATGCTCCCTGAACGACGTCGTCAGGATACCGAGCATGGGATCGGCGTTGCCCGGGATGGCCATCAGGTAAGCCGGGGCCGCCATGCGGACGATTTCCCGCGTGAGGCGCCGGAGCGTCCGGGGATCGATTCCCATGTGGAAAGTGGAGCAGACGTCAAGGCCCATGGTCAGTCCGTGGAGCTTTGCCATGGCCGTGTCTTCGAGGCAGGCCCGCAGGAGCTGGTCGGGACTGCGAAAGACTTCGGGCCCGATGAAGCCCGCCACGTCGTTCACGATCATCCACGAATGCGTCTCCCCGCGTATGTACCGCGCCAGCCCGTAGTTGCGCGCCTCAAGGGTTACCATGTCCACACCTTCAGCGGCGAGGTTGGTTACGGCCGATCCCTGGCCGGTTTCAAAATAGAGGCCGTCAAAACCGCGCGACAGATCGAGCAGTCCGTCGACGTCCAGTCCCACCATGCCGTAGAGCGCTTTCGAAGTGCCCGCAAGGCTTTGAAAGCCCACCTCCACGCAGGTCCGGGCACGGGCGGAGGATTGCTTCACGATGTCCGAGAGCACGCAGCAGCGGGTCGGCAGCGACAAGCGCTTCTTGATGAGCCCCAGCGTCTCTTCGATGCGGATGATCGTCTCGAGGTCGTCACTTGCCGGGTTCACGCCCAGTATCACGTCCCCGCACCCGTACGACAGACCTTCGAGGACAGAAAAAAGGATTTCCTCCCTGTCGTCACTGGGACTGTTGGGCTGAATGCGGGAACCGAAATGCATCGGGGAACCGATCGCCACGCCTTCTCCCGGGAGCGGATTGAAAATCAGGTTGCAGACGGTTGAAAGCTCCCCGTTCGTCATCAGTTTCACTACGGCGGCGATCTGTTCGCTCGAAAGGCCATCCCTGTAACGATAGGCCCAACTACCTCCATTCGGCCCGAGAAGGGTACGTTTCAGTTCTCCGACCGTCATGAGAGGGATCCCCGACGCCGGCTGCGGACGGACGGACCGTTCCAGGGCTTTGCTCACGCCGTCCTCCACCAGGGTGGTTTGTGCGATTTCCTGAAGCCGTACGGATGCGAGGGCCCGCCGTGCTTCGCTTCGTTCGATTCCGTCGCCGGTCCCGCCGACGAGCATATCGCCTTCCTTGAATTCGTTTGCCTTGACGAGAATTTGCAGAAGTTCTTCTCTTTTCATAATCTTCCCTACTTCAAGCCTACCTCAAGATTACATCCCGCCGTTCGAACATCCGTCGAACGGGCGAAAATACGTGGCTCCGAAGGGGACTCATCCCCTGCGCTGCGAACAAGGGAACACCCCTCGGAAAATCCCCGGACCGTGCGGTATGCCCGGGCCGGAGAAAGGGTTGACGAACCTGTCGTGGATAGTGGTAACAGTTTTTGAGATAATTTCACCTCAAAATCCTGCAAAGCGAAAGGCCGGTCCGATCCCGGACGGACAAACAGTGCGGGATCGGACCGGCCTTGATATTGCGAAAAGATATCGACTATGCTAAGAATCTTTCGGTTTTACCGAAGCGCTTCCGAGGAGTGTGCGGGAGGTCCGGGATGGCCCTGTCCCGCAAAATTTCATAGATAGAAAAGGCAGACCTGATGGAATCCAAGTATTCACCGAAGAGCATCGAGAAGAAATGGCAGGCACACTGGGACAAGGAGAAAATTTTTGAGGTCGCCGAAGAACCGGACCGAAAGAAGTTTTATCTCCTGGAGATGTTCCCGTACCCTTCGGGGCGAATACACATGGGCCACGTCCGCAATTATTCCATCGGAGACGTTGTGGCCCGGTTCCTCAGAATGCAGGGTTACAACGTGCTGCATCCCATGGGATGGGACGCCTTCGGTATGCCCGCCGAAAACGCGGCGATCAAGGCCAAAATACATCCCGCCAAGTGGACCTACGACAATATCGATTACATGAGAAACCAGTTGAAGCAACTGGGGTTCTCCTACGACTGGTCCCGTGAAATCGCCACCTGCGACGTCTCCTATTACCGCTGGGAGCAATTGTTTTTCCTCAAGATGTACGAAAAAGGCCTGGCTTATAAGCGCAGCGCCTACGTCAACTGGTGTGACACGTGCCAGACGGTCCTGGCGAACGAACAGGTGGAAAACGGGGTCTGCTGGCGGTGCGACCAGCCGGTGGTGCAGAAGGAAATGGAGCAGTGGTTCTTCAAAATCACCGCCTACGTGGAAGAACTCCTCGACTATACGCATAAACTGCCCGGATGGCCCGAACGCGTGCTCACGATGCAGCAGAACTGGATCGGGAAGAGTTTCGGCAGCAAATTGAATTTCCCTCTCGCATCCGGGGACGGTGCGATCACGGTGTTCACCACGAGGGCCGATACCCTGTTCGGGGCAACCTTCATGAGCATCGCGCCGGAGCATCCGATGGTGGAAAAGCTTTGCGAGGGAAACCCCGAACGGGCCGCGGTGCTCGCCTTCATTGAAAAAGCCAAACAGGCCAAGCGCAATGACCGGGAGACGGAATTCCTCGACAAGGAAGGCGTCTTCACGGGGAGCTACTGCGTGAACCCCGTGACCGGGGAGGAAATGCCGATCTACGTCGCGAACTTCGTGGTCATGGGATACGGCACGGGGGCCGTCATGGCGGTTCCCGCCCACGATCAGCGCGACTTCGAATTCGCCCGGAAATACGGCCTGCCCGTGAGAGTGGTCATCAAGCCCGCCGATGCTGACACTTCACCCCGGCCGGAGGACCTCACCGAGGCGTTCGAGAACGACGGAGTGCTGGTCGATTCGGGCAATTTTTCCGGGATGGGCTCCGCCGAGGCCCGCGACGCCATTACGGCGGACCTCGCGGCCAGGGGTAAAGGGGAAAAGACCATTCAGTACCGCCTGAGAGACTGGGGCATTTCCCGGCAGCGCTACTGGGGGAACCCCATTCCCATCATTTACTGCGAAAAGTGCGGGACGGTTCCCGTTCCCGAAAAGGACCTGCCCGTCGTTTTGCCCACCGATGTCGCGACGCTTCCCAACGGGGCGTCTCCGCTCCCCTGTTATGAGCCGTTCGTCAAGACCGTCTGCCCGATCTGCAAGGGGCCCGCGCGCAGGGAAACGGACACGATGGATACCTTCGTGGAATCGTCCTGGTATTTTGCACGGTACGCCTGTGCACGCCACACCGAAGGCCCGCTCGACCTCGAAAAAGTGAAGTATTGGCTGCCCGTCGACCAGTATATCGGAGGAATCGAACACGCCGTCCTTCACCTGCTGTACGCACGTTTCTTCGTCAAGGTGCTCCGGGACATGGGATACCTCGATGTGGACGAGCCGTTCCGAAACCTGCTCACCCAGGGGATGGTCATAAAGGACGGGTCAAAGATGAGCAAGTCCAAGGGGAACGTGGTCGATCCCGACGAGATGATCAAGGCCTACGGCGCCGACACCGTACGCCTTTTCTGCCTTTTTGCATCGCCCCCCGAGAAGGACCTCGAATGGAGCGACCAGGGGGTCGAAGGATCCTTCCGTTTTCTTTCGAGGATCTGGCGGCTGGTGGCGGACCATCTGGATGCCCTGCGGTCCGCCGGGAAATACGACGACGGGAAGAAGCTTTCAGGGCAGATTGCCGCTCTTCACCGCAAGACGCATCAGACCATCAGGAAAGTCACGGAAGACATCCGCGACCGCTTCCATTTCAATACGGCCATTGCAGCCGTCATGGAACTGGTGAACCAGGTGTACCAGGTGGTGGAAGGCAGGGTCCAGGACAAGACCGCTTGGCCGGTGATCAAGGAATCCGTTGAGGCCATGGTTCTGCTCATATCCCCGATGGCCCCCCATATTGCCGAAGAACTTTGGCATGAACTCGGTCATTCGGGGAGCATTCTCCTCGAACCGTGGCCGAAATGGCGCGCGGAAGCCCTGCAGACCGAGGAAGTCCTGATCGTGGTGCAGGTGAACGGAAGGGTGAGAGGCCGCGTCACCGTCCCCGCCGACGCGTCCGATGACGAGGTCAGGGAGGCCTGCACGACGGATTCGAGGATAAAGGAATTCATCGGCGGCAATCCGGTCAGGAAGGTCGTGGTCGTTCCGAAGAAGCTGGTCAACATCGTCGTGTGAACCCGCCCCCCCGGGCCAAAGAGGATCATTTATGAAAACGTTCCCGAAATTCCTCTCGTGCTGGGCCATGGCGCTTCTCCTGCTTGCCGGCTGCGGCTATCATTTTTCGGGAGAGGGCCCGGGTCCGAAGCCCGGGCTCCGTACCATCTCCATTCCTGTTTTCGACAATAAGACGTCCGAACCCGACCTGGGAAGCCTGTTCGCGGGGGCGTTGCGCCGGGAATTCATGCAGAAGGGCGATCTTCGCGTTGTGCCTCTGGATGAGGCCGAAGCGGTGTTCAGAGGCACCATCACGAACATCTACACTTCGCCCGTGGGGCACCGGGACCTCCCCATCAACTACGGCAACCAGGTCACCATCGAAACGCGGCTCTATCTCGTCCTGGAAATCCGCTGCGTGGAAATAAAGACAGGGAAAGTGCTCTGGCAGGACCCGAATTTCACCTACTTCAAGGTTTACAAACAGATGCGGGAACCGAACAACCCCAATCCGATCCTGTCTTTTGACGCCAGGCGGGAAACGCTCGAGTATCTTGCAAAGGAAATGTCATCCCGGATCCATGACCGCTTTCTGACCAATTTTTAGCCATGCTGCCAAACGAATTTTTCAGGAACCTGGACAGGGGAAACATCGCGCCCGTTTACCTGTTCATCGGGGAGGCCGACCTCCTGATGGAGGAAGCGTGGGTTCGTCTGCTCGGGAAGATCGTCCCGCCGGGGAACGGCCGGTTCAACGGGGAACGCTTCACGGCGAAAGACTACCCGGCCGGAGCGATGGCGGCCGACCTGCGGATGATGCCGATGTTCGGGGCAAAACGCGTTCTCATGGTCCGGCACATCGAAGAATGGCCGGAAGATCAGAAAAAGATCCTCCTGGCCTATTTGAAGCAGCCTTACCCGACCGCATGCCTCGTCCTGACTTTTTCCGGGAAAAAAAGCGTTGAAAAGATCGAATCCTCGGTGGAAGCGGCCGGTGGAGGGGTGGTTCGTTTTCGAGCTCCCGGGGAGAAGGAAGTGTCGCGATGGGTTCAGGACCGGGCTCGTCAGCGAGGGAAGAACCTCTCCGCTCCCGCCGCGGCCGCCCTGGCCTCCCTGGTCGGAACGGACCTTCAACTGCTTGAAAGCGAACTCGAAAAGCTCATCACCTACGCCGGGGACAACGACGCCATAACCCCCGAAGACGTTCGGCAGGTGGTCAGTTCACAACGGGCCTACTCGATATTCGAACTTCTCGATGCCATCGCCGCGCACCGGAGCAGCCGGGCGATCGCCTGCCTGAATTCACTGATTACGGACGGACAGAGTCCGCTTGCCATCCTTGGCATGCTCACGAAGCATATCCGGAACCTCTGGCAGGTAAAAGACGGGCTGGAAAAGGGGATGGCACTCCCTCAAATCGCACGCAAGGCGGGGTTGCACCCCTTCGTGGCGGGCAAGCACCAGGAGCAGGCACCGCGGTTCAGCGAACGCGAGCTTTTCAGGCTGCACCAAGCGATGCGCGAGACGGACATGGCGCTCAAGAGCTCTCTGGCCGCCCCGGAGACGATCCTCGAAGAACTGGTGTTACGGCTGAGCCTGCACAAAAAAGCCCCTGAGTGAATCGGATCCTCAGAGGCCCATTCATGACAGAAGAGAAAAACCGGCAAAAACCTGCGAAACGACCCGCTTACAGCGCCTTCACGCGCTGGGAAAGCCTTGAAATCTTACGGGATGCCGTGTTCTTGTGGATAACGCCCTTGGACGCGGTCTTGTCGATGATCGAAATGGTTTCCTTGAGGCGCTCGACGGCGACGTCCTTGGAATTGGATGATATGGCTTCTTCCAGGCTTCTGATAACGCCCTTCATTCTGGTTTTCCGCGAACGATTGCGGACACGGCGCAATTCGTTTTGTTTCGCTCTCTTGATGGCCGATTTGTGATTTGCCAAGTTAACCTCCTGCTGTGTTTGATTGTATCGAACCACGCGACCGTTCATGCAGACCGACCGTTTGCTATCAAATCAGTCAATCTTTATATATACTTCCTCAAAATATCTTCTGTCAACCGCAATGGACCCCGGAACCTCATTTTGTCGGCCGAAACCATCCGCCCGCGCAGGAAATCCCGTCTCCTGCGGACTTTGCACCGAAGGCGCTTTGTGTTTTCCCGTCTTATTTCGGGAGAATCTTACCGTGGCGACTGCCGGAAGGAAAAATTCCGTTTCCCGGAGCTTCCGTCCGAAGCTTTACCCGTGAACCTCCAGGATCTCTATGCTGCGGATACCCTTGGGAGTCTGCACACGGACCTCCTCGCCTTCCTCTTTGCCGATGAGCGCCTTGCCGATGGGGGAAGTGACGGAAATGGTGCCCGAATTGACGTCCGCCTCGTAGGGGCCCACCAGGCGGTAGGTGATGACTTCCCCGGTTTCGCTGTCTTCCACCACGACGGTCGATCCGAATATCACCCTGCCGTCATCGTTGCCCGACGGTTCGATGACCTCACTTTCGCTCAGCCTGGCACAGATATCCTGGATGCGCCCTTCTATCATCCCCTGCTTGTCCTTGGCTGCTTCGTATTCGGCATTTTCACTGAGGTCCCCGTGCGACCGGGCTTCTTCAATCGCTTTTATCACGGCGGGCCGCTCCTCCTTCTGCAGCCGCTGCAACTCGAGCTTCATGCGTTCGTATCCCTCTTTGGTGATCGGCACTCTTGGCATCAACTTCTCCCTTCATAAGATAATGGGGAATTTATTTAATAATATTCCCCGAAAGTGTCAAGCCGGATCGCGGTGCAAGACAACAAAGGGGCGCCTTCCGGCGCTCGCCCGCAAGCACTGCGGCGAATGCCGGAACACCCCCGTGGGGCACAATCAGATTCATATCGATTTAAAACCTCATTATATTCACTTTTGAGCGATAGGGAGGAGGGAAATTATTCGATTTTTGAAGAGAATTCGAGCGACCCCCCGGGAACGCCGGGTGCGCCTGACAGACGGCGGCCCACATCCGCACGACGTTCCGGTCCTGTTCGACGGACGATTCCCGCCGCCCGCGGGCAACGGGCCTCCGTGGCTAGCCCCGATACCTTCGCCGCCGCGCCCCGTTTCCGACCACTTCCGATTTTTCACCGGATCCCCGTCAATTTCATTCACTCAATGCGCTCAACTCATGCTAGATTAGCCCAGCGAAATCGAGAAGCTCCCTATTGCAATCGAAAGGATGAGGTTTGCCCATGCCGTTTAAGAGAAAGGACCTTCTGGGATTGCGCGAACTTGAAGTCCATGAAATCGAGCACATCCTGGAACAGGCGGTATCACTCAAGGAAATCAACACACGACCGATCAAGAAAGTTCCGACTCTCCGAGGGAAGACGGTCATACATCTTTTCTACGAACCGAGCACCAGAACAAGGACATCCTTCGACATCGCCGCCAAGCGATTGAGTGCGGACACATACTCCATCACGACCAGTTCGAGTTCCGTGGTGAAAGGAGAAACGCTCCTTGACACCGTGAAAAACCTGGAAGCGATGAAGCCCGACGTTTTCGTCATACGGCACACCATTTCAGGAAGCCCGCACAGAATCGCCCGTTACACCGGCGCTTCGGTCATCAATGCGGGGGACGGAATGCACGAACATCCCTCTCAGGGCCTGCTGGACATTATGACCATTCTCGAGCACAAAAAGCGCCTCGACGGGCTCAACGTGCTCATCCTGGGGGACATCACCCACAGCCGCGTCGCCCGTTCCGATATCTGGGGAATGAGCAAACTGGGGGCCAGCGTGGCCGTATGCGGCCCGAGCACGCTCATTCCCGCCGATGCGGAGGCGATGGGGGCGAAGGTGAGTTTCCGGCCAGAGGAGGTTATTCCCGATGCGGACGTGATCATCGTGCTGCGTCTCCAGAAGGAACGCATGCAACAGATGCTCCTGCCTTCCCTGAGGGAGTATTCGATCTTCTACGGTTTGAACCCGCAAAGGATGAGCCGGGCCAAACCGGATGTCCTGATCATGCATCCCGGCCCCATGAACAGGGGAGTCGAAATCAGCCCGGAAGTCGCGGACGGTCCTCATTCGGTTATCCTGGACCAGGTGACCAACGGAGTGGCCGTGCGGATGGCGATACTGTATCTGCTGGGCCAGAGGTGAGAAGACGTTTGAACAACGGCGGGATCCCCGCATCAGGCGCGGCCGCGCAAGTGTATGCCCGGGAGTCAAGTTCAAGGAGTTCGTGACATGAAGAAAGAAATTGAAGAAACGGCTAATTTCCTCTTTCGCCAGGCGAGGGTGATCGACCCCGCGCAGGGAATGGACAAGGTTGCCGACGTTCTGGTCCTCGACGGCAGTCTTGTCGAAATCCGGCCGGGTATCGAACTCCCTTCCGACCGCCGGCCCGGGCTCCGGGAAATCGACGCATCGGGGAAATGGATCGTTCCCGGTTTGTTCGATATGCACGTCCACCTGCGCGAACCCGGCGAAGAATACAAGGAAACCATAGCCACGGGGACAAGAGCCGCTGTAGCCGGCGGATACACGGCCGTCGCGTGCATGCCCAACACGAAGCCGGTAAACGACTGCGCGGCGGTTACGGAACTCATCCTCGACCGGGCGCGTGAAAGCGGCCGGTGCCACGTGTTCCCGGTGGGGGCCATCAGCAAGGGACTCGAAGGCCGGGACCTCGCCGAGTACGGGGAACTCAGGGAATCCGGGGCCGTTGCCGTGTCCGATGACGGCCACCCGGTGATGAACAGCATGCTCATGCGGCGTGCGCTCGAGTACGCCCGGAATTTCGACCTGCCCGTGATCAGCCATTCCGAGGAACTGCCCCTGTCTCAGGGCGGCCAGATGAATGAAGGCCCCGTATCCACGATCCTCGGTTTGCGCGGCATTCCCCGCGCCGCCGAAGAAGTGATGATCGCCCGGGACGTGCTGCTTGCCGAACTGACCGGCGGACGGCTTCACATCGCTCACGTGAGTACGGCGGGCTCCGTGAGGCTGATCCGCGATGCCAAACAGCGGGACGTGGCCGTCACCGCTGAAACGGCCCCGCATTATTTTACCCTCACCGAAGACCTGCTCGCGGACTACGACACCGTCTATAAAGTGAACCCTCCGCTCCGCTCCGCCCGCGACGTCGAAGCCATCAAACACGGCCTCGCCGACGGGACCATCGACGCCATCGCCACCGACCACGCACCTCACAGCAGCGTGGAAAAAGACACGGAATTCGAATTCGCCTCAACCGGGATGATCGGCCTTGAAAGCGCTCTGCCCCTCATCCTCGAACTTGTCCGGGAACAGGTGCTGACCCCTTCCCAGGCCATCGCAAAAGTCACCTCCAACCCATCGAACATCCTCGGTGTTCCCCACGGGACCCTGAAGCTCGGGGAACTCGCCTGCCTCACCTTTATCGACCCCGAGGTCGATTTCGTGCTGGACTGCGCCACGTTCGAGTCCAAAAGCCGCAACTGCCCCTTCGACGGCCGTGCCATGAAAGGGCGGGCGTTGATGACTTTTTTTAATGGCAAACCCGTCTTTTCCCGAATAGTCAAATAGGGGTTTCCAGCCGTTCCGATCGGCGGGCAGACTCCGGATCAGGAAGGGCTCCCGGCCGTGGCGAAAACGCTGTTCGCGTTTGCGTCGAAATCCGGTCGACGCGCCTCCGGGAGCTTTCTGTTGTCCTTTTTCCCGTCGGGTGGGAAGAGAAGGAAGAGCGCCGTTGCTCCGGGAATCCACAACGTTTCCCGCTCCCGCTCGTTCCTCCGCCGGCGGGAGGAGTGTCTAATCCTATGCGGGCGGGCAGCAGTTTGGCGGATTCACAGATGGAGCAACTGGGATTTTATCAGGGAAATCAAGCGAACATCCTCGTCGTCGACGATGAGCGGGGCATGCGGGAATTCCTCGATATCATGCTTCAAAAGGAAGGCTACCGCGTTCGATGCGCCGAAAGCGGGAAGGAAGCCATCGAAGCCATCCGGCATGAGGCTTTCGACCTGGTTATCACCGATATCCGGATGAAACCCGTAAACGGCCTCGATGTTCTCAAGCAGTGCAAGGTCCTCTCCCCCGGTACGGTGGTGATCATCATTTCGGCCTATGCCAGTACGGAAACGGCCGTGTCGGCCATGCAGGAAGGCGCTTACGACTATCTGCCCAAGCCGTTCAACGTCGACGAGATAAGAACGGTCATCGCCAATGCCCTGCAGAGCAAGGAAGGGGAGGAACGCCTCCCGAGTTTGCAGGAAGGGCCGCTCTACTTCGGGTGCCTCATCGGGGAAAGCCCCGGGATGCGGAAAGTCTACGAGCTGATCAAGCGCGTCGCGGTCACCAGCAGCAACGTGCTGGTCACGGGGGAAAGCGGCACGGGCAAGGAACTCGTGGCCAAGGCCATCCACCGGCAAAGCCCGCGCAGCCAGGAACCTTTCGTCGTCGTCAATTGCGGCGGCGTTCCGGAAACGCTCATCGAAAGCGAGTTGTTCGGTTACAAAAGAGGGGCTTTCACCGGGGCCGCCGTGACCCACAAAGGGCTCGTCGAAACGGCCCAGGGCGGGACCCTTTTCCTGGATGAAATCGGCGAACTTTCCCCGACGCTCCAGGTCAAAATGCTGCGGCTCGTCCAGGAAAAGACGATCAAAATGATCGGTGACAACGAAGACATCCCCGTGGACGTGAGGATCGTTTCGGCCACCAACCGCGACCTGGAAAGAATGGTCATCGAGGGGAGTTTCAGGGAAGACCTGTACTATCGCCTGAACGTGCTGCCCATCCGTATTCCGCCCCTGCGGGAACGCCAGGAAGACATTCCGCTTCTGGCCAGGCATTTCTTGACGAAATTCACCCGCGAATTCGGGAAAAACATTCACAAGATTTCCTCCTACGCCATCGACATTCTGAAAAATTACGATTTTCCTGGGAACGTGAGGGAACTGGAACACATCATCGAGCGGGGTGTTGCACTGGAATCGTCGAGCATCATTCTGCCGGATAGCCTGACCCTTTCCATTTACAAGAAAACCAGGCATGACACGCATCCCGAGGTTCCAGGCAACATTTCTCCGGATGGTGTGGACCTGGATCAATACCTCGCTGAAATCGAAAAAAAAATGCTGCTCCAGGCCCTGCAGCAGACCCAGGGCGTCAAGCTGAAGGCGGCGGATCTGCTCGGCATAAGCTTCCGCTCATTCCGGTACAGACTGATCAAATATGGACTGGATACGGACGACGAATGACGCGGAACATCCGGAGGACGGCTGATTCGGTTCCCGCACCGCCGTGTTCCGGGTCCGGGGATGCACCGGCCCGGCCCCTTCTTCGGGAAACCGGCACCCATGGGCGCGATGAGAGGGCTGTTGCCCGAAGACTTCCCCAGAGGTGGCCCGGACATTCGTCAGCCAGGCGCGAAGCGCAGCAGGAATTCGGAAATTGAGCCCCGTTCCGATGGTCCATCATGCGCTCGGTCGATGATTTCTTACCCACACCTCTTGTCCCGACAGACCAGGAAACAGGTTCCCGGGCTACCCGTCGCGCCTCCCGATCCCCCAGGTGGTGTAAAGATTTTTCCGCTTTTTCCCCGGCAGGGCTACGTTGAACACGATCTGGTTTGCGGACCTCGAGAATGCCGCGTCGATGATCCCTTCAGCTTTCAGGAAATAGCCCGGGAGAATGATGCTGAAAATGAGCAGGATCGTATCGATCAGGATGTGAAACATGGCGGCTCGATTCGGGGTCCATCGCAATCCGCAGAACTTCATGCGGCCGGGCGGTCGATCCCTGCATCAGTGTGAAGTATATTTATATTACCGCCCATGGTGCGATGCAGGCCATCAAAATTGCCGCCGGAGACGAAGACTCCCGCAGGCGGGGGGGGAGGATCGGTATCGCCCCGCAATGAACTTTGCCGGGGGATTCCGTACCGCGGCTCCGGTTTTTTGCGAAATGCCGAATTCACTTGACGTTTGTGTGGAGTTCTAATACACGGAACCATACTGAGAATAAAGTGAGGAAATGGAGAAATTTATGGTGAAGAAAAATATGGAAGACGATCAACTGATGGAAGAATTCGACGACGAAGGCAGCCTGGAATTCGACCACGGGGACGAACTGGATTTCACCGGCGAGGACGATTTGCTCGTCGAGGATGGGGAAGAGGAAGAAGACCTCATGCCGTCGGTGCTCTACAAGGGAGTCTCCCGCCCCAAGACGGATGACGACTGGCGTCAGCTCCTGATGGAAGCGAGCAAAGAGGGAGTCCCGGAATACAAACTCACCGACACGCACAAGGACGGGGACCTCGTCGTTCATCCGGAATTCGGCCTCGGTGTGGTGAGCAAGGTCATCTCGGCGCGTAAGATGGAAGTAATTTTCGAGAGCAGCAAGAAGCTCATGGCCATGAACATCGCTCCCCCCAAATGATCCTCCTGAACTCTCCGATTTTTCGTCCTTCCATCCAAGTCCATAAACACCCTGGTCCGGTATAGAGCGGGTCAGGGTGCCGTTTCCCGGGGCGTTTCCACGCCACCGGCGGCACGCCTTCCCATTACAGGACGGGCGTCAGGAAACGACGGACCTGTTCCATGAGGAACGAATAAACGGGGGCGGTTCCCGCGACAATGTTGCCGTTTTCGAGATAGTCCGCCTTCCCCTGGAAGTCGCTCGCCAGGGCTCCGCTTTCGGTCACCAGGAGCACCCCGGCGGCCATATCCCACGCCTTGAGTCCCACTTCCCAGAAGCCATCCACCCGGCCGGCGGCAATATAAGCGAGGTCCAATGCCGCGGACCCCGCTCTTCTGATCCCGCTCACCCGGTGGAACACCTCCCGGAAGGTATCGAGGTAGGGTTCGAAAACGGTCCTAGCTCGGAACGGGAAGCCCGTGGCCACCACCGCGTCCTCGAGGGGCGTCTCGCTGCGCGCATGGATTCTTTCGCCGTTCAGGTAAGCCCCCTGCCCCTTCCTTGCCAGGAACAGCTCTTCCCGCAGCGGGTCGAGCACCAGTCCCAGCACCGGCACCTTATCCAGGCAAGCCGCCACGGAAACGGCCACAAAGGGGAAACCGTGAATGAAATTGGTCGTCCCGTCGATGGGATCGATCACCCAGGTGATCCCCGGTTGGAGTCCGCCGCCCGCGGTTTCTTCAGCCATGATGTGATGATCCGGAAACCGTTCCATGATGGTGCTGATGATAACGTCCTCACATTTCTTGTCGATTTCGGTGACGAAGTCGGAAGGCCCCTTGCTATGGATATCGGACCGGGCAACGCGGCCGATGTTGTCTCGGATGATTTCGCCGGCCAGCAGGACGGCTTTCCTCGCTGTTTCTTCCATTTCAGGATTCATGTTCGCCTCTGGGTGTTCGAAGTTTCGTTTCATCCCGGTTTCGAAAGTCGTTTTCCGAAAAAACACGATTTCGGAAGTCTTCTTAACCGATTTTTCTTCCGGGGAAAATTGTTCGTTTTTCCGCGGGCAATCGCATTCAATAGACCAACCACTCCCATCAATCCAGCAAATTCCTTCATTTGAACAGCCCGCACCGGTACCGCACGGATGAGCTTCCCCCAACGACGCCGCGAACGTCGGAGCCTCACGCGATACGAAACGCACCGGCATGGAGCGGCTGCCCGTCGAACAAAGGGGGTTCGATCCGCAGGCCCCGGCCCCACTCTTTCAATTCAAAGCTCGAAGTGGACATGCGGCTGCATTTCTGATAACGAAACCGGGAAAGACGGCGGGCAGGCGCCCGGCAAACAGGGAAAGGATCAGGAACGGACATCATGCGGATCGATTTTCATACGCACATATTTCCACCGGAGATCGTCTGGGGGCGCGCTCAATACTGCGAACGCGATCCCTGGTTCAAATTGCTCTACAGCGGGCCGAAAGCGAAAATGGCGAGCGCCGGAGTGCTCATCGACGCCATGGACGAGGCGGGGGTCGATCGTTCGGTCGTTTTCGGATATCCGTGGTTCGAAGAAGACACGGCAAAACGGCACAACGACTACGTGCTGGAATCGGCGTCAAAGTATGCCACGCGCCTCATCCCGCTCGGCTGCGTGAATCCCCTTGCACCGTATAGCCCCCTCGAAGCGGAACGCTGTCTGCGGCTGGGAGCGGCCGGCCTGGGGGAACTGGCGGTCTACGGGGCCTGTGACGCCGAAGTCCTCCTTGCACACTACCGGGATTTGATCGAATCCTGCAGAGTGCACAAATCCCTCCTGCTCGTGCACGCAAACGAGCAGATCGGGCATTCGTACCCCGGGAAAGCCCCCCAGGGACTCGATTTCTACTACGAACTGGCACGGTTGGCAGCGGGAATTCCCCTGGTTTTCGCTCACTGGGGCGGGGGAATCTGCTTCTTCGAACTGATGAAAAAGGAAGTCAAGGAAACCCTCGCGAATGTCTATTACGATACGGCGGCCTCGCCCTATCTCTACGATTCCTCCATCTACAGCTACATGTCCGCCATCCTTCCCGAGGGTAAAATCCTCTTCGGAAGCGATTACCCGCTGCTGGGACCCGGACGCTACTTCAGGGAAATGGCGGATGCCGGCCTGTCCGCATCACGGATCGAAGCCATCTGCGGCGGAAACGCCGCCCGGCTCCTGGGCAGCCCTTCATAAAACCATGTGAACCGGGAGAGCGGACCGCCGCTCTCCCGGTTTTGTCCTTCGGAGATCACGCCGCCGCAAAGGCTTTCCGCAGGGCGGAGACTGCCCAATGGTTCAGGAAATTGGGGGAGCCATGCCCCCCCAATCCCCCTACGTCGCACCGCAGCTTTATGCGGTGCCGCGGCATCGCCGCGTGAGCCGAAGCCCTCCCTGAAGGGTGCAGGGGAACGACCTGTTGTCCAAAAAATCGGTGGCCCGGTCCGGAAACGGAGCGGCCGTTTCAGCCTCACGCAACGGCGCAACGGCGCAACGAAAAGCGAAAAACGAGCAGAGGCAGCCCCGACAACTCGTTTTCGGGGTCCGTCAGGATAAGAGGTATGGGTAAGAAACGATCAGCCGAGCACATGGGAGGCCATCACAACGGAGATCAATTTCCCGGTCCTTGTTTTGGCCAACGCATCGGTGCGTGAGGCTGAACGCTCGGCTTCGCGGCATTTCCCCGCTCTTTCGCAGGGGAAATTCCCCCTGGACAGGGGGGCAGCAACGCCCGTGCTCAGAAAGAGCTGACCACGACGATGGCGAACATCGCCAGGGGATAGTAGCTGGCCCGGTTGAACAGGGCCGCCGCATGGCGCGAAACCCGGTTTTTGTACAACCGGAGGGCCGGAACGAGCAGGAGGAAGACGCCCGCGGCAATCGCCCCGACAAGGTAGAGAGGGCTCAGTTTCGCCGGGGTCGCCCAGAAAAGCGCCACGCTCAGAAGCACCGAGACGGTCAGGCAGGACAGAATCACACCGGCGGAGCCGTCGGTTCCGAAGCGGAGGGGCACCGTCCGCGCGTTCAGATTGCCGTCTTCACCGAGGTCGGTCCAATCGTTCGGAACGTTCTGGCCGCCGATCTCCCAGGAGAAAAGCCACAGGAAAAGGCAGACGAGGAACGACACGGGGGGATTCGGCACGACGGCAAACACGGCGGCCATTCCGCCCGCGGTTTTCACGATCCCGCTGACGAGCGTCCGCAGATGGCTCACCTTCAGAAGCAGGCAATAGGCGGCCTCAGCCGCGCTTCCGAGGACGAAGATAACCGCGCACACGGGATTCAGGGCATAGGCCCCGATGAGTGCGACAGCCGCCCAGGCGATCGACCAGAGTATGCCTTCTTTCAGGGTAAGCAGGCCCTGAGCGAGCGGATGGCGCGCGTAGACCGAATCGAGATCGCTGTCCCGGCACTGCAGCCCGCATTTCCTGATTTTTTCCGTATCCGCCCGGTAATCCACCACATCGTTCAGGGCATAGACGGCCGTGTAGCCGGCAAGGGCCGTGAGAAGGCCTAGTGCGACGATTTGGGCGGAAGGAACCGCTCCCAGGAAAAGCATGGCCCCGAGGGCCGGGGTCGCCATATCGAGGAGTCCGTGAGGGGTTCGGGACAGCGCCATGAAGAGCCTGATTCGGGTAAGCATCTGATGACTTGCGATTGACATGTTGTCCAAGAAAAACCTCCTCCTGTCCGAAATCCGCATCTCCCAGGGAATCTTCGCCGGTTTTTTCGACCGGGCGGCGGGGCCGGCGCTTCGCAGCCCCGCACGAACTTTATTCTCTGCCTTCCGGAACCGTCTTTTCGATCTCCCGCTTCATCTGGTTGATCGATTTGGTCACAAGAATTTTCTTCGGGCAGACGCGGGTGCATTCGAAGTAATTCTCGCACGACCAGACCCCGTCCGGGAAGTCCACGGCTTTGAGCCGTTCATCGTGTTTACCGTCTCTTGAATCGAAAAGATACCGATAAGCCCAGACGAGCGCCGCGGGGCCCACGTATTTTCCGTTGACGGTCATGACCGGGCAGGACCCCGTGCAGCACGCGCAAAGGATGCATCGAATGACGTCATCCACTTTTTTCCTGTCCTCGGGACTTTGAAGCCGTTCCTTCTCCGGGGGAGGCCCGGCGGCAAGCAGGTAGGGATGGAATGATTTGATCGTTTCGAGGAACGCATCCATTTCCACGATGAGGTCCTTTTGCACCTTGAAATAAGGCAGGGGCTCCAGGGTGACTTCCGCGCCTTCGTATTCCTTGACGAGCCTCTGGCAGGCAAGACCGCAGACCCCGTTGATTTTCATTCCGTCGGAACCGCAGACCCCGTGGGCACAGGACATGCGGTAACCGAGTGTCCCGTCCTGCTCCCATTTGATCCGGTTCAGACAGTCCAGAATACGTTCGCCGGGTTCCGCGGATATCGTATAATTCCGGTAATACGGCTTCTCATCGACCTCCGGATCGAACCGGAAAATCCTGAAGTGCATTTCCATCTCAGTATGTCCTCGGCTTCGGTTCAAAACGGGTTATCGTAACGGGTTTATAGGATATCTCGGGGCGACCGTTTTCAGTCCTTCTCACCAGAGTGTGCTTCAGCCACTTCTCGTCGTCCCTGTCCGGATAATCCTCCCTCGAATGCGCTCCACGGCTCTCCGTTCTCGCCAAAGCGGAGACGACGATCGCCTCCGCGATATCCAGAAGCCCTTCCAGTTCGAAGGTTTCCAGCAGATCGGAGTTGAAGCGCCGGCCCTGGTCCTGCACTCCGACCTCCGCATACCGCTCCCGAAGGGACCGGATTTTGGCCAGACCCTCTCGAAGGCCGCTTTCATCCCGGAACACCGAGGCATGCTCCGTCATCACCTCCTGCATGGTTTTTCTCAATGTGTAACTCCGCTCGCCCTTCTTCCGCCGTTTGAGGCCTTCGATACGCGACAGGACTTCCCTTGCGGGCTCCCGGGGCGGTTCGGTCCAGGGAAGATCGCGGGAATCTTTCGCCATTCTCACCCCCGCGCTCCTTCCGAAGACGACCAGGTCGAGCAGTGAATTGCAGCCGAGCCGGTTGGCGCCGTGCAGAGACAGGCAGGAGCATTCCCCCGCCGCGTAAAGTCCGGACACTGGCCTCTGGAGCGCGTCGAGGACCTGCCCGTCCACGTTTACGGGGATTCCGCCCATCATGTAGTGGCAGGTGGGATAGGTGGGAATGAGTTCCCGGACCGGATCGATACCGAGGTAGAGTCTGACGAAGGAACTGATATCGGAAAGTTTTTCGGCAAGCTTCGCTTCGCCGAGGTGAGTCAGATCCAGGTGGACGAAATCACGGCCGTCGATACCGCGTCCCTCGCGAATTTCAGTATAGATCGCCCTCGACACCATGTCTCTGGGAGCAAGGTCCTTGATGGTAGGGGCATATCTTTCCATGAAACGCTCGCCGTTTCCGTTCCGGAGAATTCCGCCTTCACCCCTGGCCGCCTCGCTGATAAGGACCCCGAGCCCGTAGATCCCGGTGGGATGGAACTGAACGAACTCCATGTCCTCCAACGGAACACCCAGGCGGTAGGTGAGGCTGACCCCGTCTCCCGTGCTGGCAAAAGCGTTCGACGTGGTCTTGTACACCTTGCCGTACCCGCCCGTGCACAACAGAACGATCCGGCCGTGAAAGAAGTGCACCTCTCCCGTGGCGAGTTCCATGGCGTTCAGGCCGATGACGCAGCCGTCCTTCATGACGAGGCCCAGCATCTGGAATTCCGGATAGATCCTGATTCCCTTGCGAACGGCTTCGAAAAAGAGGGTATCCATCATGACCCGGCCGCTGCGATCGGCCGCGTAACAGGCCCTCTTGACCGGGGCTTTCCCGAATTCCCTCGTGTGGCCTCCGAAGGCGCGTTGGGCGATTTTCCCCTCGGGGGTCCGGTTGAACGGGACCCCCATGTGTTCGAGTTCATATACGGCCCGGGGGGCGTCCAACGCCAGGGTCTCCGCCACATGTTGATCGGTCAGGTAGTCCCCTCCCTTCACGGTATCGTACATGTGCCATTCCCAGGAATCCGGTTCCTCGTTGCCGAGAGCGGCGGCGATGCCACCCTGGGCCGCACCCGAATGGGATCTCGTCGGATAGACCTTGCTGATAAGAGCGACATCGGCGGTCCCTCCGACTTCGAGGGCCGCTCTCAGGCCGGCGAGGCCGGCCCCGACAATGACGACATCATGTTTGAACAGCATCGGATACTCCCTTCGGAAGGCATTCGTGTGAAGGCTTTTCCATGCCGGGCTCAACGCCGGTCTTTCCCGCGGAAAGCCGCCGCCGGATTCCGGGAGCAAAATCCCGTGGCCCGGGGACGGCCCCGCCTTTATTCGCGGGCTTCCAGCGGTTCGTAGACACAGCCGATGGGTCCGCAGTAATGGCCGACGTATTCTGCTTCGGGCCGGTAAAGAGCGGGCTTTTCCTGTGCCTCGGCGAACTTCTCCTCGATGATATGGGCGCTCCATCCCGCGATGCGGGATATGGCGAACACGGGGGTCATGATGTCCACCGGGATTCCCATCATCGAATAGACGGAGCCGCTGTAGAAGTCCACGTTGGCCTTGATGTTCGTCTTTCCCCTCCGTTCGAATTCCCTGAGGCCCTCTTCCTCGATCCGCGTGAGAAGACGGTACCAGTTTTCATGGCCCGTTTTCCTGCCGAGCGTGAGGGACATTTCCTTCAGTATGATCGCCCGGGGATCGACAGTCTTGTATACGGCGTGCCCCATTCCCATGATTTTCTCGCCCCGTTCGATACGCCGTTTCACCCATTGGGCAACTTCGTCTTCCGACTTCAGTTCCGATTCCACCTGAAGGAGCATCTTCATGGCGCGTTCGTTGGCGCCGCCGTGCAGGCTTCCGGAAAGCGCGCCGACCCCGGCGGCCACCCCCGCGTACATATGGGCCTTGGTTGACACCACTTCACGACAGGCAAACGTGGACGCATTGAAGGTGTGATCGGCATGCAGGATGAGACAGATGTCCAGTGCATCGGAAAACTCCCTGTCGGGCTTCTTGCCCGTGAGCTGCCACAGAAAATTCGCGGCATGGGGAAGAGTGTCGTCCGAAGGGAGCGGTTCATACCCGTTTCTGATCCGGTGCCAGGCCGCCACCACTGCCGGAATGCGGGCGATGAGCCGGATGGCTTTCCGCACGTTCGCCTCCCGTGTTTCATCGGCCAGCTCGGGATCGGCTAATGCCAGGAGCGGCACCGCGGATTGAAGGACATCCATGGGATTTGCCCGTTTGGGCAGCTTTTTTAAAATCTCGATGAGAAAATCGGGGAGTTGTCGCGTATTACGCACGTCACCGGTGAATTTGGCCAATTCCTGCGTCGTCGGCAACACCTTGTTCAGGAGCAGATAGGCCGTTTCCATGAAAGACGACCTCTCCGCCAGTTCCTCGATGCGGAACCCCCGGTAGATCAGTACCCCTTTTTCTCCATCGATGTAACTGATTTTGGTGTCCGCAACCAATACCCCTCTCAAGCCAATGTTCTTGACCCGAACTTCATTCTCCATTTTTCCCTCCCACTCGAGCTGACTGATTCCGATTGGATCCGGCTGCGATTTACGCGTACTCCTCCAGGTGCTTCTTCACGAAATTCAGGGCACCGCCCGCAACAAGAAGCTTTCTCTGCCTGTCCGAGACCCTCAGCAGCGTCATGATCCTCATTCCGTCGATTTCCACGGGGATTTCCTCGTCCCCTCTTTCAATATGGTGCCTGATTTCAGGGAAAACCAGCAGGGACCCGGTCCCGACGCGGTCATAATCCGCAGGATCTTCAAAAATGAGCGGGACGATCCCGAAGTTGCACAGATTGGACATGTGAATCCGCGCGAAACTCTTGGTGATTTTTACCCGCACCCCGAGGTTCCGCGGGGCCAGCGCCGCGTGTTCGCGGCTCGAACCCTGGCCGTAGTTCTCCCCTCCGACGATGACCACAGAACCCTTTTCCCTGCATTTCAGGTGGAAATCGGGGTCTACCGGTGAATAGACGAATTCGCTGATGGCATAGATGTTCGACCGGAGAGGCAGGACCTTGTTGCCGGCCGGCATGATCGTATCGGTGGTGATATTGTCCCCCACCTTGAGCACGACTTCGGCGGCGAGCGTCTCCGGAAGGGGTTCCAGGGTCGGCAGGGCCCTGATGTCGGGACCGCGCACCAGTTCCGTTCTCCGTAGCGCATCCGAAGGATGGACGATCGAAGACACATCGACCAGGTATCGTTCCGGGTCCCTGATGCGCGGGTATTTCATCTCGGCGGCGAGATCCCGCGGATCGGTGATGACCCCCGTCAGGGCCGCGGCGGCAATGGTTTCGGGCGAACAGAGATAGACCCGATCGTCCTTTGTCCCGGATCTTCCGGGAAAATTCCGCGGCATGGTTCTCAGGCTGACCTCTCCGGTCCCGGGGGCCTGCCCCATGCCGATGCACCCGAGGCATCCCGGTTCGTGAATGCGCGCCCCGGCCTTGAGCAGTATAACCAGGCCGCCGTGTGCGGCGACGTTCTCGATGACCTGGCGGCTGCCGGGATTGACGTGAAAGGAAGTCGACGGATGCGCATGGCGGCCTTCCATGATCGCGGCCACCACCATGAGGTCCCTGAAAGACGAATTCACACTGCTGCCGACGATGACCTGGTCGACTTTGACACCCACCACTTCACGGACGGCAACCACGTTGCCGGGCGACGACGGGCACGCGATAAGCGGTTCGAGCCGTGAAAGATCGATTTCGGCATATTCATCATATTCGGCCCCGTCGTCCGCGTGCAATTCCTTCCAATCCCGACCGCGGCCCTGGGATTCCATGTAAACCCGGGTATTCTCGTCCGAAGGAAAGACAGAGGTGGTCGCTCCCAGCTCGGCCCCCATGTTTCCTATCGTCTCGCGGTCGGTGGCCGAAAGGCTTTCGACACCGGGACCGTAGTATTCGACCACTTTTCCCACGCAGCCCTTGACCCCGTATCGCCTGAGCATTTCGAGGACCACGTCCTTCGCGCTCACCCAGTCGGGGAGCCGCCCAGTCAGCCTGGCGCCGAGCACTTCCGGGCACGGCAGGTGATAGGGATACCCCGCCATGGCGAAGGCCACGTCGAGCCCTCCGGCGCCTATGCCGAGCACCGAAACACCGGCCGCTCCCGGAGTATGGCTGTCAGCACCCAGCAATGTTTTCCCGGGGATTCCGAACCGCTCCATGTGAACCTGATGTGAGACCCCGTTCCCGGCGGGGCTGAAGTGCAGGCCGAATCTCGCCGCCGCCGTTTGCAGAAACTTGTGATCGTCGGCGTTCTTATTGTCCGTCTGAAGAATATTGTGGTCCACGTACTGAGCGGCCAGTTCCGCCTTCACTCCGTCTATTCCCAGGGCCTCGAATTCGAGGATCACCATGGTTCCCGTCGCGTCCTGCAGCAGCACGTGGTCTATTTTGACCGCGATTTCCTCCCCCGGCACGAGTCTGCCGTGCACCAGATGAGCTTCGAGTATTTTCCTCGTCAGGTTTCCAGCCACTATTTCCTCCTTCGAACCACCCGCCGAATATATCTCGATATACTTAAAAAATGGGATATGAGACCGGACTAATTCGCTCGCCAATCATAAGAGTATGGCAAGGCCGACGCATAAAAACCTAAGGCCCGCTCTTATTCTTGTCAATTAAACGAAGGGGTATGCACAATGCGGATGGAAATGACCGGATCAGTGGGGGTCAGGCGGGGAAAATACCAGGACGGAAAGCCGGAACCCCATGCGTGAGAGGCTATGGAACAAAACAAAAAGGGGGGAAACGAATCGTCTCCCCCTGATTAACACGGATGAATGCAACTTGCGATGCCCGAGCCGATTGATCCGAGCCTTTCATCGGCTGCACGACGGGAAACATCCCCGGGTCATTTCACGAGATCGCTCAGCCCCTTTCCAGGTTTAAACTTCACGACCTTGGACGCCGGAATGGTGATCTTCTGACCCGTTCGGGGATTCCTCCCGTCCCGTTGAGATCTCGTTCCGACGCTGAACGTACCGAACCCCACCAGTGTGACTTTTTCACCGGTCGAAAGCGCCTGAGAAACGGCCGTGACGAATCCGTCGACAGCTTTCTCGGCCTGCGCTTTCGTAATCCCACCAGACCCTGCCACCTTGGAAACCAAATCTGCCTTTGTCATCCTCTTTCCTCCTCAGATTCCGATTGCAATCCCCCTCGTGCCAATTGGGCACATCACATCACCCGGCCTCGGCCTTCTCACCCCCCAGTAAACCCAAAAGCCCCGAAGTCCCCGTATTACCTGAGTAGAACAGCACCGGATCACTCGATCGAACCGGCACAACAGACCGACATTTTGCCCATGAATATGGGAAAATCAGCAGACGACAAACGGATATCATGCCAACACAAAGATGGGCATTCACAAAGAAAGAATAGACGGCGTGCCGGTGCCACAGAACAACAGCAGCGTGGCGACCCCGCCAACACCGGGGATAACGATCACAGTCAATGATACAGTTGGTGGTATTCTAAGGCGATCTTTTGCGAAACACAATCTTTTTTAGGCCCTTCTCCCGCTCCTCGGGTCGAATTTTTCGACGCCCCGCCGCGCGGACCGCCCGCGCAGGGCCGGTTCCTCCGGAAAACCCGGCGGCCGGCGGGACACCGGAAGACGAGTGCGCCCCGTTCTTAAGACCTCGACACCGGTCCCCCAGGCGGGAGGCCCTCGGGCATCACCGCGTTCGGGGGACCGGCAAACCATATTGTTTTCCAAAAGGTTTTTGAAACGGCCCGATATCCCCACTTGGGCGATAAGACCTTAAACGGCCAGCGCGGACAAAAGGAATCGGTAAGAAACGATCAACCGGATGCATGGCGGACCACCCCAGCGGGGATAATTCCCGAATCCTTCGTGCAGTACCCAGGCTACCCGGTGGGTCTTATCCCGCTGTTTCAAGTTTCCTGCTTTTCGTTGCGCCGTTGCGTCGTTGCGTGAGGCAAACGAAATTTGCATACCTTCAGATGCGAACCCCGGGAAACACGTTTGCCCCTCCCGCTCAATACTGGAACGTCTGCCGCAAGCACCGCATTCCTCGTGCACTTCAAGTCCGGATAACAAGTATCCGGGCTACAATGTCTTTGCGAAGCTGCCCTGAAAACAGCGAAATTCCGGAGGTGGAATCTGTATCGCCTCCCGTGCGGGATCGGAAAAGTCTCACGCAACGCCGCAACGGCGCAACGAAAAACCAGAAGCACTGATGCCCCTCCCGCTCAATACTGGAACGTCTGGCGCAAGCGCCGCATTCCTCGTGCACTTCAAGTCCGGATAACAAGTATCCGGGCGACGGGCCGGAACCCTCCGCCCTCATCTGCGGCTATACTCATCAACCGGCCAAACCCCTTATGTTTCAGGGGTACACGTCACAAAGTTGCTTTTCCACAAAACGATTCTTATAAAAAGCCAAGAAAACGGGTTTTTTGAGGGATATTAATAACTCAATATTTTCACAAAGGAGGTCATCCATGGCAATTCGAGTACTCATCGAAAGGGAGATCGAACCGGGCCAGGAATTGAAACTCCAACACGTGATGACGGAGCTTCGTTCAAAGGCGATGCAACTGAGAGGCTACATATCAGGCGAAACCTTGAAGGCCCTGAACAACCCGCAGAGGTATCTCGTCATCAGCAACTGGAGCAGTGTCGACGACTGGAAAAGCTGGGAAAACAGCCCTGAACGGAAGAAATTGCACGAACAGCTCAAGCCCCTTCTGCGCGGCGATGAATCCTATACCGTGTACACTCGCTTATAGTTCCACTCCCGAAGCTGCCGCTCCTGACAACGCCATGTGGCATTCCCCAACTTCCTCCGACAACCACCCTGGCAAGGGATGGTTTCGGGCCCTGCCAGGGTCAGACCACCGTTATTCCATGCTGCGCTGAACGCGATAGACGCCCTTCTCCGCCCTCAATGCCGCCAGCACCCTCTGAAGATGCTTGGTATCCTTGACTTCTATCCTCAGGCTGCATGAGGCAAGATTGTTGCTTCCCGGGGGTTCCGTCCGGATGCCCACCACGTTTGCGTCCAACTGGCCGAGCACCGAATTCAGCGCCGCAAGCATGCCTTTGTCGGGGGAATGAACGATCTTGATGTCCACGGGAAAGACCTGGCCCCCGTCAGAATCCCAGCGGACATCGATTTTTCTTTCCGAATCCCCGCGGCTTATGTTCTGGCACTGCACGCGGTGAACGGTAATGCCGCGCCCCCGGGTGATATACCCGACGATTTCCTCGCCGGGGACCGGGTTGCAGCATTTCGCCATCCTGATCATCACGTCATCCACGCCCTGCACTTTGATCCCTTCGTCGGCGGGGCCGGACTTGCGTTTCTCTACCGGGATGGTCTCCTCCCTTTCGAGCACCGCTTCCTGGACGACCGACGGCAGTTTTCCGATCACCTGCGCAGCGGTGACTTTCCGGAATCCCACGGCGGCGAGGAGGTCGTCGACGCCGCGCAGGGAAAAGGCCCTGGCCGCTTCCGCCAGGTCGGCCGAATTCAGGTAATTGTTGAAGTTCAGCCCTCTTTTTCGGAATTCGCGCTCGCAGAATTCCCTGCCCTGGCTGACGGAACGCTCCCGCTCCTCCGCCTTGAACCAGTGCCGGATCCGGTTGATGGCCTTGCTCGTCTTGACCTGTTTCAACCAGTCTTTGCTGGGACGATGATTGGAAGCCGTGAGGATTTCGATGCTGTCCCCGTTTTGAAGTTCATAGCGCAGCGGAACGAGTTTTCCGTTCACCCGGGCGCCCACGCACCGGTGGCCCACTTCCGTGTGCACTTCATAGGCGAAATCGACGGGGGTCGCTCCCCGGGGGAACGACTTCACCTCCCCCGTCGGGGTGAAGACAAAGACTTCGTCGGGATAGAAATCGACTTTCACCGCATCGAAAAAGGTTTTCGGATCCCGGAACTGCTGGTTCCATTCTATCAGTTCCCTCAGCCAGGAAAAGCGACGGGTCTCCTGCGCGTCGATCTTGTCGAGCGGCTTTCCCTCCTTGTAAAGCCAGTGCGCCGCAATCCCCTCATTGGCGATCCGGTTCATCTCCTCCGTGCGGATCTGGACTTCCATACGTTCCCGGAAGGGACCGATGACGGTGGTGTGCAGGGATTGGTACATGTTCGATTTCGGCTTGACGATGTAGTCCTTGAAGCGGCCGGACACGGGTTCCCACAAGGCATGAATCACGGCAAGCGCCTCGTAGCAGGTCTTTTGCGAATCCACGATGATCCGGAAAGCGATGAGGTCATAGATGCGGTTCAGATCGAGGTTCTGCCGGACCATTTTTTGGTAGATGCTGTAGAGGTGCTTCGAGCGGCCGCTGATCTGCCCCTTGATGCCGTGTTCCTCCAGCCGCGAACTCAGGACGCTCTTGACCTCCTCGATATACCTCCGCCTGTCTTCCTCCGTTTTTTCAAGTTTGCCGACTATTTCTTCGAACGCCCCCGGCTCCCTGCACTTGAAGGCCAGGTCCTCCAATTCCTGCTTGATCCAGTCGATTCCGAGGCGCGCCGCAAGCGGCGCATAAATGTCCAGGGTTTCCTGGGCCAGCGCCCCCCGGGACTCGGACGCCCTGCAGTGGGATGAGCGCATATCGTGGAGCCGGTCGGCAAGCTTCACGAGGACGACGCGAACGTCCGGCGACATGGCCAGGATCATTTTCCGGATGTATTCGGTCTGGCGTTCCTCACGGTTGGCAAAATCGAGCTGGCCGAGTTTCACGACCCCCTGGACGATCCGGGCGACGCTCTCACCGAAAAGTTCCTCGATTTCTTCGATCGAAGCCTGCCGGCTCTCGACGCAGTCGTGAAGCAGACCCGAAACGATGCTTTCCTCATCCAGGCGCATCTCGGCAAGAATGCCCGCAACGGCCAGGGGATGATCGAGGTAGGCTTCGCCGGGAAGCCGGGCCTGTCCGCGCTGAAGTCTCGCCGCGCAGATATACGCTTTCTCGAGCAAAGAGCAGTCCGCCTGGGGGTGATGGCTGAGCATCAGATCTCTTATTTCAAAGAAACGCACCTTGCCGTCCTCAATCCGACCGCCCGGCAGGGCCGCTCAGGTCCCACGGGTCGATCTCATCCGAACGCCTGTTTGGGAAGGGAGAGTTCATGCGGCATCAAAACAGCCGGCGCGACCACGGCTGTGCGCAGGCCTCAGCCGGAGATTTTCTCCCCCGTTATTTTTTCGATTTCCGTGATGAGGCGGTTCACCAGTTCCGATTCCGGCACCTTCTCGGGCCGTTGGCCTTTTCTGAACAACAGACCGTTGCCCCGGCCTCCCGCGATACCCACGTCCGCCTCTTTCGCCTCTCCCGGTCCGTTCACCACGCAGCCCATAACGGCCACGCGGAGAGGGCTCCTCACCTTTCGCAGCATCCGCTCGACCTGCCCGACCATGGGGATGAGATCGATTTCCGTCCTGCCGCAGGTCGGGCAGCTCACCATCTCCACCCCCCGGTCCCTCAGCTTGAGCGACCTCAGGATGCTGTAGGCCACGGGAATTTCCTCCACCGGATCGCTGGTGACGGACACCCGCAGCGTGTCCCCGATTCCTTCGAAAAGCAGGATGCCGATTCCAAGAGCCGACTTGATCGCGGCGTTCACCAGGGTCCCGGCTTCAGTGACCCCCAGGTGAAGCGGATAGTCCGTTTTTGAGGCGAGCAGCCGGTAGGACGCGATGGTATTGAGCACATCGGAGGATTTGAGCGATACCTTGATGAGGTTGAAGTCATGGTCCTCGAGCAACCGGATGTGTTTGAGCGCACTCTCGACCATCGCTTCCGGAGTCGGGTGTCCGTAGCGCGCCAGGATTTCCTTTTCGACGGAACCGCTGTTGACCCCGATGCGTATCGGAATCTGCCTCTCCCGCGCGGCCTCTGCGACCTTCCTCACCTTTTCCGGCCCCCCGATGTTCCCGGGATTGAGTCTCAGACCGTCGGCGCCGGCCTTGAGCGCACCGAGGGCCAGCCGGTAGTCGAAATGGATATCGGCGATCAGCGGAATTCCAATGGCCTTCCTGATCCGCGAAAGCTGCTCCACCGCCTCCCGGTCCGGCACGGCAACCCTCACGATTTCACATCCGGCGTCTTCCAGCCTCCTGATCTGCTCTACCGTGGACCGCCAGTCCCTGGTATCCGTATTGGTCATCGACTGGACCACGATGGGAGCGCCGCCCCCGATGGCGACCCCTCCGATCATTATCCGCCGGGTCATATGCCTTGCCTGCGAATTCAACTGCGCTCCTTCCATCTTCTTCTCATCCGCGCTTTGAAAAGCCGCTCCGTCCCCGCAAGGCGGGAACGGGGCCGGCGACGAATACTCTCCGGCTTCCGCCGCTTCCCCGAAACATTCCGGGAAAAACGGGAAAAAGCACAACGGCCGTCCTTCAGGAATCAGCCGGAAGACCCTATATTCGACATGAGGCCGGTGCCTATGTACGCGGCAGAACCCTCCGGCGGCCCGAAAGAATACCGCGATGCCGGAGTGAATCCTCCGGCGAAGCCCGACCGCATCATTCCTCTTGAAAAAAACACGACGTTATTTGAAATTCCACTTTATTATTCTAGTTAAGATGCGCAAAGTTTCCAAGGCTCCATTTGAAGGACGATTCGACCGACATCGAATACCGGAGAAAGCGTTTAGCAGATGAATGATCATAAGATACTCTTTTGTGCCTCCGAAGTGTCGCCCTACGCCAAGACGGGAGGTCTGGCGGACGTTGCCGGCGCGCTGCCGCCGGCTTTGCGGGAACTGGGGTGCGATGTCCGGATTTTCGCTCCGCTATACCGGTCCGTCCGGGAAGGCGGCACCTCGCTGACCCCCCTTGCCGAAAAACTGACCATCCCCCTGGGTGCACGCGATTACACGGTTCATCTGTGGGAAGGCCGCACCGCTACGGGCATTCCCGTTTACTTCCTCGAAAGGGATGAATTCTACGATCGGACCCACCTGTACGGGACGCCCGTCCGGGGAGATTACGAAGACAACGCGGAACGTTTCATCGTCTTTTGCCGCTCGGTCTATCTGCTTTGCAACCGCCTGAAATGGTTTCCTTCCGTCTTCCACCTTCACGACTGGCAAACGGGGCTCGTTTCCCTTTACCTCCAGTTCCTGTGGCGGCGCGATCCCAACTTTATGAGAAGCGGCACGGTTTTTACCATCCATAACCTGGCATTTCAGGGGATCTTTCCGGCCGACCGCTTCGAACTCACTCACCTGCCCCGCGAAGTCTTCTCCCCCCAGGGCATGGAATTCTACGGCCAGTGCAATTTTCTCAAGGCCGGGCTCGTTTACAGCGATTTTCTGACCACGGTCAGCCCGACGTACAGCCGGGAAATCCAGACCCCCGAATTCGGCTACGGTCTCGAAGGGGTCCTTCAGGAACGCAGGGAAGACCTCTTCGGCATTCTGAACGGGATCGACACCGACCTGTGGAACCCGGGATCGGACCCCTTGATCCCCGCTGCTTTCAGTACCGGAGAGCTTTCGGGGAAGCGCGCGTGCAAGGAACAGCTCCTGTCCGACCTGCGGTTTCCGAAGGGACATGCGTCGCTGCCGCTCATCGGGATGATCAGCCGCCTGGCGACCCAGAAGGGCTTCGACCTGGTGGCCGAAATCCTGGACGACCTGATGGCCCGGCCCGTACGCATGATCATCCTGGGCACCGGGGACGCGCACATGGAAGACCAACTCAGGGAAATGGCAGCCCGGTATCCGCGGAAGCTCAAGGTGTTCTTTCATTTTGACGAAGCCCTGGCGCACCGCATCGAAGCCGGAGCGGACATTTTCCTCATGCCTTCCCGCTACGAACCGTGCGGCCTGAACCAGATGTACAGCCTCCGCTACGGCACCGTGCCCGTGGTGCACGCAACGGGAGGCCTCGAAGATTCGGTCACCGACGTGGTGCGGAACCCTGAAACGGGAACGGGGTTCAAGTTCGATACCTACGAGGCGGCATCCTTCCTCAAGACCGTCCTGTCCGCCCTCGGTCTTTTCCGGGACAAAACGCGGTGGGCCGACATCCAAAAGAGGGCCATGGCCCAGGATTTCTCCTGGACACGGTCCGCGCGGGAATACGTCGGGATTTATGAACGGGTGAGCGCAAAAAGAGCGGCGTCCGTCCGGGAGCCGTCACAGGGAAGAATATAACTCGATCAATCCGTTGCTCGCACTCGTGACTTCTCCGATCGCGGAGGCATATTCCACCCCGTTCGCCCGCAGTGCCGCGAGCAGTTCGTCGGCAATCCGCGCGGGTGCGGAAATGAACAGGCCGCCGGATGTCTGGGCATCGGAGAGCACATCGAGGAGAACGGGATCGATATTTTCGGCATGGCGGAGCCGGCAGGAGCAAAAATCCCGGTTGGCATAGCTCCCCGCCGGAACGAGCCCCATACCGGCAAAGTCGAGGGCTTCCGGCAAAAGCGGGACCCGTGATGCGTCGAGGGATATCGTGACCCCGCTTGCAACCGCCACTTCCAGGGCATGGCCCAGCAGGCCGAAACCCGTAACATCGGTGCACGCGTTGACCGGAAAGAGGGCCATCACTTCCGCCGCGTTTTTGTTCAGGGTGGCCATCGCATCGATCAGCAGGTTTTCGGCTTCGGAAGAGGCCATACCGGCCTTCACGGCCGTGGAAAGGATGCCCGTTCCGATGCGTTTGGTGAGGATGAGCCTGTCACCGGGCTGAGCCTTGGCATTGGTGAGTATCCGGTCCGGAGCGACGATGCCCGTGACCGACAGGCCGTATTTCAATTCGGGATCGTCAATGCTGTGTCCTCCAGCCAGGGCGGCGCCCGCTTCGTGAATCTTTTCCAGCCCGCCCTGCAGGATGTTTCTCATGATCCCCTTGTCCATCTCTTTTACGGGGAAGCAGACGATATTCATGGCCGTCACCGGCCTGCCGCCCATGGCATAGACGTCGCTCAGGGCATTGGCCGCCGCAATCCGGCCGAAGTTGTACGGATCGTTCACGATGGGAGGGAAGAAATCCAGGGTCTGGATGATCGCCAGGTCGTCCGTCAGGCGGTAGACCCCGGCGTCTTCGGACTTCTCGCAGCCGACGATCAGGTCGGGATGGTTTTCCCGGGGCAAATCCTTCAGGATTTCGGCCAGGTCTCCCGGCCATATTTTGGCCGCGCAACCGCCCGACCGGGCCTTCTTTGCCAGTTCCGCCTTTCGAGTTTCCACGTTCAGGGTATCCTCAATCAGAGCAAGGCTGCCGTCCGGTCCGAACCGCCCCCGCCGGAGACGGGGGCCGAACGGCGGATAGGTTCAGTCACGGGGCCGTAGAACGATGAATCAGACCTCGATCATGCTCTCCTGGAGCAGGTCGATGTCGGCGATTTCTTCCTCGAGGTAAGCTTTCAGCTTCTTTTTCAACCGGCTTTCGATCTGCCGGACGCGCTCCCTGCTTATCCCGAACCGGTCACCGATTTCCTGCAGGGTCATGGGCTCTTCGGTGAGCAGGCGCTTGTCGAAAATGACCGCTTCCTTCCCCTTGAGCTGCTGCCTGAAAAGGAGGAGCTTGTCGTGCAGGATCGCCTTGGCTTCCCGGTCGGCGATCTGATCGTCCACGGGAAGGTCGTCGGAGGGCAGGAAGGACTTGTGAGTGTCTTCCGAATCGTCTTTGAGCGGGCTGTCGAGCGAGATCTCCCAACTGTTCAGCCTCTGGTCCATTTCAATGATCTCGGATTCCTTGACGTCCAGCCTGTGGCTGAGAAGCTTCGGGGACGCTTCGATCCCCTGGGCTTCGAGCCGTTCTTTTTCCTTGCGCAGGTTAAAGAAAAGTTTCCGCTGGGCCTGCGTCGTACCGATCTTGACCAGCTTCCAGTTGTCCATGATGAACTTGATGATGTAAGCCTTGATCCAGAACGACGCGTAATAGGAGAATTTGTATCCTCTGTAGGGATCGAACTTCTTGACCGCCTGCATGAGGCCGACGTTTCCTTCCTGGATCAGGTCCATGAGGTTCTGCATCCAGTAGCGTTGGAAATCCATTGCTATTTTCACCACCAGCCGCAGGTTGGCGGTGATCAGTTTATAGCCCGCTTCGATATCGTCTTTTTCGCGATACCGGATGGACAGTTCCATCTCTTCTTCCCGGCTGAGCAGGGGATACCTCTTTATTTCGTCGAGATAGATGCGAAAAGGGTCGAAAGATACGCTTTGCGGCCTCTCGGATGGACCGGCAACAGAGCGGGGAGACTCTTCCTCCGTATCGGCTGATTCGTTCGAACCCGGGCGGGGTTTCTCCGTTTCGGTTATTTTGGACTTTGCCATCAGAAACCATCCTTGTTCGTGGTGGTTCATGGGTTCGGCGGGTGAAGATTCACCGATTCCGCCGCGGACATGTGTAAAAAATACCCACTGAAAACTAGTACACCTCAAAACCTAAAACAAGACGAAAAGGAAACGCTCTCAGGTGAGCGCAATTCGTCAGAGGAAAATCCATTGCATTTCGCATAGCTTTCTATTATAAGGGCTATCCAAAACAAAGAAAAGGGGACATTACGGCCTCAGTCCTCCGAAGCGGGGCCGTTGATGAGAAACCATGAAACCATTTGTACCCGAGTACATTGCCAGCCTTGTTCCATACCCGCCCGGCAAGCCGTTGGAAGAACTGCAGCGGGAATACGGCATCACGGACTCCATCAAGCTTGCCAGCAACGAGAACCCGCTCGGCCCATCCCCAAAGGCCCTGGAAGCCATAGGGCAAGCCCTCACCGGCCTTCACCGGTATCCCGACGGAAGCGGCTATTATCTCAGGAAAAAACTGAGTGAGCGGCTCGGTCTTCCATTCGACGGGATCGTGCTCGGCGACGGGTCAAATGAAATCATCGAACTCATCATCCGCGCCTTCCTGCTCCCCGGGGACGAAGTGATCATGCCTTCCCCGTCCTTCATGCTCTATCAACTGGCGGTTCAGTGGACGGGGGGAAAAGCGGTTCACGTTCCGCTCAAGAATTTTGCCATCGATCTGAAAAAAACAGCCGAAGCCGTTACCGCCCGAACGAAAATCATCTTTGTCAACAACCCCAATAACCCTACCGGTTCGCTCATCTCGAGACAGGATTTCGACGCTTTTCTCGACAGCATCCCCCCCCGGACGATCGTGGTGCTCGATGAGGCCTACATAGAATTCGCCCGGGACCCCGATACCCCCAGGGGGTTCGACTACATCGGCGGAAAAGGACCCTACGTCGTCGTACTGCGGACCTTTTCGAAGGCCTACGGCCTGGCCGGTCTGAGGATCGGATACGGCGCCATGGATGCCTTTCTGGCGGAGTGCCTGAACAAGGTCCGCCAGCCTTTCAATACGGGAACGCTTTCCCAGGTCGGCGCTCTGGCGGCCCTCGACGACGAGGACTTCGTGCACCGGACTCAGAACCTCGTCTGGAATGGCCTCAGCTATCTCTACCGGGAAGTGGAGAAGCTGGGATTGAAGTATCTCCCGACACAGGCCAATTTCTTCATCATCGAGGTACCCGTGAACGCAAAGCGGATCTACGAAGCCATGCTGCACCAGGGGGTGATCGTCCGTGCCATGAATTCATACGGCATGGAACGGCATATCCGTATCAATGCGGGGCTGCCCGAGGAAAACGAACGATTTATCCGGTCGCTCGGCCGCGTTTTGGCCGATATCGAGACCTCCGCTTGAACGAGCAAATGATCATCGCCGTCGACGGACCCGCCGGAGCGGGGAAGAGCACCGTGTGCAAACTGCTCGCGGCGCAATTGGGGTACGCGTACCTCGATACCGGCGCCATGTACCGGGCGGTCGCCTGGGCCCTGCTTCGAAGCGGCATCGACGCTGGGGATGCGGCGCAGGTGGCGAGGGTCCTCCCGAGGCTTCCGATCCGGTTCGCGATCGAATCCGGGGCGTTGAAGATCTATTACCGGGAAGCGCCTCTGGAAGCGGACCTGCGGAGCCCTGAAATTTCATCCCTCGCCTCCGGAATCTCACAGGCGAAGCCCGTCCGAACGTTCCTCACGCAATGGCAGAGGCAGCTTTCCCGGCAGGGAAACGTCGTGGCCGAAGGCCGGGACATGGGGACCGTCGTTTTCCCGGAGGCGCAGGTCAAGGTATATCTCACGGCCGATCTGCCTTCCCGGACGAAACGCAGGCTGGCGGAATACCGGCAGAAGGGCGTGGATGTCGAATATTCCGTTCTTGAGAAGCAGATTCGAGCACGAGACGAAGCGGACCGCGGCAGGGATCTCGCCCCGCTTCGCCCGGCGCCGGGAGCGCTCATCCTGGACACATCGGACCTCACTATTCCCGAAGCGTTGGACCGGCTTTTAGCCCACATCTCCGAAAAGTCGCACAAAGATTAATTGTGCTATTTCTCACAAAAATTGAGATTGCAAAATTCTTTATTTTTGGCTAGAATAGCGTTTTGGAAGTGGCTTCATGCCAAATTTGTCTAAGGGGGTAACGAATTCAATGGTTGACAAAGACGAAGTGACGAAACAGGACTTGGCCGAGCAGGGGACGGAGCCTTCGACGGCGGAAGATTTCAATGCCGAAGGGGAGACCGAAGACATGGATTCCATGAAAGATCTGTATGAACAGAGCTTTCGGAACATCCAGGAAGGTGAGGTCATCCGGGGACGGATCGTTCAGATCAGCGACGATTACGTCATGGTCGATATCGGATACAAGTCTGAAGGACAGATCTCGGTCAACGAATTCAGGGACGAAAAGGGTGTCGTGCAAGCCGCCATCGGCGACGAGGTCGACGTTCTGCTCGAGTTCCATGACGATGAAGACGGGACGATCCACCTCTCGAAGGAAAAAGCCGCCAAGATCAAGGTTTGGGACGACATCAGCAGGATTTACAACGATGACGGCGTGATCGAGGGCAGGGTGGTTTCCAAGGTCAAAGGCGGTTTGGCGGTCGATATCGGGGTCCAGGCGTTCCTGCCCGGCTCCCAGGTGGACCTCAGACCCGTCCGAAACCTCGAATTCCTCATCGGTCAGACCTTCCCGTTTAAGGTTCTTAAATATAACAAAAAAAGACGCAACGTGGTTCTCTCCCGCAGGGCCCTTCTCGAGAAGGAACGCGAGCAGATGAAGTCGCAGACGCTCGCAAACCTCGAAGACGGCAAGGTGGTGGAAGGGATCGTCAAGAATATCACGGACTACGGCGTCTTCGTGGATCTCGGCGGAATCGACGGGCTTCTCCACATCACGGACATGAGCTGGGGACGCGTCGGACATCCTTCGGAACTGTTCCAGATCGGGGACAAGATCAGGGTCATGGTGCTCAGCTTCGACCGGGAACACGAGAGAGTGTCTCTGGGCCTGAAGCAGCTCGTGGCCGATCCGTGGACCCGTGCCGAGAGCAAATATCCCATTGGGACAAAGGTTGCCGGCCGCGTGGTGAGCCTCACCGATTACGGGGCATTCGTGGAAATCGAGGAAGGGGTCGAGGGACTCATCCACGTTTCCGAAATGTCCTGGACCAAAAAAGTCCGCCACCCGTCGAAAGTGCTCAATGTCGGCGATGAAGTGGAAGCGGTCGTACTCAGCATCAATCCCGAAAACAAGCGTATCTCCCTCGGTATGAAACAGCTTGAACCCAATCCGTGGGACATCATCGCTCAGAAATATCCCGTGGGCACCACCATTGCCGGTAAGATCAAGAACATCACCGACTTCGGCGTGTTCATCGGCATCGATGAAGGCATCGACGGCCTCGTTCACATCTCAGACATTTCCTGGACCAAGCGCGTGAAGCACCCGTCCGAAGTATTCAAGAAAAACCAGGAAGTGCAGGCCATCGTCCTGAACATCGACAAGGACAATGAACGGTTTTCGCTGGGCATCAAGCAGTTGGAACCGGATCCCTGGGAAAGCATCCCCGAAAGATTTCCTCTCGGCAGCATCATTTCGGGGCCGATCACGAATGTCACCGATTTCGGACTGTTCGTCGAGCTTGAGGAAGGAATCGAAGGGCTGGTCCACGTTTCCGAAATCAGCAAGGAGAAGATCAAGTCTCCCGTGGGGCAGTACAAGATCGGCGACAGGATCACCGCCAAGGTGATCAACATTTCCCCTAAGGACAGAAAGATCGGTCTTTCCATCAAGAAGGTCGAGGAGCAGGAAGAACGTTCAAACTACGATGACTACATGCACAGCGCCAAGGCAGCCACTTCGAACCTGGGCGAACTGTTGAAGGAAGAGCTGGAGGCGGCGCGGGCACAGAACAACACGCCTCCTTCCGATAAGGCTTAGGAGAAAGTACTCCAATTCCTGTTGTGTCACTCACCTGCACCCGGCTCACGCATTTTGCCTGACGCCGGGTGTTTGTGTTTCGCACGGCGGATGAGCGGCGGCGCGGGACCCCGGCGGGCCCGCGGAAACGCTTCCGGCCCGCTCGACCGCCGGGAACAGCGACGATAAAGTTGAATCCGATTTTCACGGGATGAATCCAATGAAACGGCGCACTCTCTGGCTGATCGTTATCGGTTGTTTCGCGGTCCTCGGGTCTGTCATCTGGTACCTCACCTCGGACGTCCGGCTGTTTTCCGCGCCCAACGGCATCGGGGTCATCGAGATAAAGGGGACCATTTCCGGATCGCAGGACGTTTTGAAATCGCTCAAGAAATTCCGCCGGGATTCTTCGGTCAGGGCAATTCTGGTGCGAATCGATTCCCCCGGAGGTTCGGTCGGCCCTTCGCAGGAAATCTACCGGGAAATCATGCGTACGAAGCAGTCGAAACCCGTGGTGGCGTCCCTGGGCAGCGTGGCGGCCTCAGGCGGCTACTACATCGCCTCGGCGGCCACCCGGATCGTTTCCAATCCGGGAACGATAACCGGCAGCATCGGCGTCATCATCTATCTGCCGAACCTGCGGGAGCTGTTCGGGAAGATCGGTTATGAGATGGTCACCATAAAGAGTGGCAAGTTCAAGGACGTCGGCAATCCGGGCCGGGAGATGACACCCGAGGAGAGAGAGATTTTACAGGGTTCCATCGATGAAGCCCACGGGCAGTTCATCAGCGACGTGGCAAGCGGCCGTAATCTTCAGGAAGACAAGGTGCGGGAACTTGCCGACGGCAGGATCATTGTCGGCCGGCTGGCTCAGCAGCTCGGGCTGGTGGACGAACTGGGGAATTTTGAAGACGCGGTCAATGCGGCCGCGTCTCTGGGTAAAATCGAGGGAGAACCGGAACTCCTTTATGACAAGAAGAAGAGATTTTCGCTGATGGACATTCTCCTGGGAGGGGAAGCGTCCGAAAAGTTGAGCAGTTACCTGAATGTATCCACGGATTTCATCAGATACCAGGTCCCGTTCCTCGATTAGGAACGGCCGGAAGACCATGGAGGAAGCCTGCTCCGGGCTTTCGGACCTCCTCGGAAAAAACACCGGCCGATCCCGGCCGAAATGCAAAGAGAGAAGAACATTCTCCGGCGTGCAGTCCCTGCGGCCCGCCCCTGTGCACAAAGACCCCGCCAAACAAACGGCGGGGTCTTTGTATTGGTTTCAGCGCGGGGCGCCTTTTTCCGCCGGTCGCGCGGGGAAGCTTCCCGGTCCGGAGATCTGCGGATCAGCCCTGAAAAAAGCTGATATCCCCGTTGCCGGCCCGCAGGACCTCGGGGGTATCGTCAATCAGGGAAATGATGCTCGACGGCTTCCCGGACACGGCGCCTCCGTCGACGATCAGGCTGAGGGCATGTCCCAGTTTGTCCTTGATTTCCTGTGGTGTCCCAAGTATCTGGTTGGTCTCAGGGTCAGTCGCACTCGTGCTGATGACCGGATGTCCCAGTTCCTCCACGATGGCCAGGCAGATGGGGTTGTCCGGAACGCGGATTCCGACGGTCTGCCGCTTGGTGAGCATGATTTTCGGGACCAGCCTGGACCCCTCCAGTACGAAGGTATAGGGCCCGGGCAGAAGCCGCTTCATGGTCTTATACGCGTAGTTCGTTACCTGGGCATATTCGCTGATGTTTTTCAGGTCGCTGCAAATGATGCTGAAGGGTTGCTGGGGAGACCGGCGCTTGAGCTGATAGATTTTTTCTATGGATCCCTTGTTGAAAAGATCGCAGCCTATCCCGTAATAAGTGTCCGTCGGGTAGGCGATGATGCCTCCGCTTTCAAGGATTTCGACAATCTTCCGGATCTTTCTGGGCTCAGGATACTTGGAATTGATTTCAAGGATCATGCGCAACCCCTTCCGTTGGAGGTTTACGTTCGGGTTCCCCAAGGCGCGGCGGCATTCTTCGCTCCCGCGGAAGAACGCGATGCCGGCTGTCTGATCTGTCGGGAATGCCAGGGAACGGCTGATACTCGTTAGATGATGGAAATACTCTACTTCGTGAAGATAAATGCACGTAAGACGATGTGTCAAGCGAAGAAAGGAACAGCATTTTGACCGCTCAGCCCTCCGGCCGGACTTTCGCTTCCGTAGACCTGGGTTCCCACACCGTTCGGCTTCTCATAGCTGAAATGGAACGGGACGGGGTTATTTCCCCGCTCGTCACGGAGCGGAGGATCACCAGGCTGGCCGCGGGATTCGGACCCGATGAGGCGCTGAAACAAGAAGGGATGCGCCGCAGTATCGAGGCAGTGGCCGAATACGCCGAAATCCTCAACGGATATGGGGTTTCCTCCGTTTCCTGCGGTGCCACGGGCGTGGTCCGCAGGGCATCGAACAGGCAATCTTTTCTTGAAGATATCCGGAGGAATACGGGGATTCGGCCACGCGTTCTGTCGGAAGATGAGGAAGCGGCGCTTTCCGCCAAGGGGACCCTCAGTGTTCTTCCGTCACGCGAGGGGCTGGTCCTTTCCTTCGATCTCGGGGGCAGCAGCACGGAATTTCTTCTCGCGGATTGTTCCCGGCCCGAATCCCCTCTTTTCAGCACCAGCGTCTTCATCGGCGCGGCAACCATCAGTGAGCGTTTTCTAAGGGAAGACCCGCCGCACAAAGGGGCGGTTTCCGCCTCCGCGGCGTATGCCGGGGAATGCCTTCTCCCCGTGATATCATCGGTTAAACCCCTCTTGCCGGGTCCGGGGAATCCGGACCGCTTCCAACTGGTCGGAACGGCAGGAACGGTGACAACCCTTGCGGCCATGCACATGGGAATGGAATGCTACGAACCGTGGCGGGTGAACGGCCACATCCTGCCCCAACCCTGGCTCTTCCGGACCGTGGAACTGCTTGAGCGCACCCCTCTTGCGGAAAGGCGCCGGATAAAAGGCCTGGAAAAAGGACGTGAAGACATCATTCTCGGCGGGGCGATCATCGTGAGTGAAATCGTGAAGGCGTTCAGGCCCGATCGACTCGTTGCGGTCGACGGAGGGCTTCTTGAAGGACTCCTGCTGGACCTTGTGGAAAAGGAACACGGCATGGGTCCTTCTCTGCTCAGCCCCTTGACATGGCATATGCAAACAGGGTAAAGCCTGCAAAAAATCAATAACAGCAAACCTCTACCATTACGGAGAAAATCTATGGATCATCAACCTTCGCGTATTCCGGAAGCACTGACTTTTGACGATGTCACCCTTCTGCCCGACTATTCCGAGGTCCTTCCGGTTGAAACAGACGTCTCGACGAGACTTTCCAGAGAAATCACCATGCAAATCCCCCTGACGAGTGCCGCGATGGACACCGTCACGGAATCCGACACGGCGATCAGCATTGCCCGTGAGGGGGGCGTGGGTGTCATACACAAGAATATGAGCATCGAAAAACAGGCCCAGGAAGTGAACAAGGTGAAGAAGTCCGAAAGCGGAATGATCGCCGACCCCGTCACCGTCGGACCCGACCAGAAAATCGGCGACGTCCTGACCCTGATGGCCAGGTACAGGATTTCCGGGGTCCCGGTGGTCAGGGGCGAACGGTTGGTGGGGATCATCACCAACCGGGACCTTCGTTTTGAAACGGACGAAAATATCAAAGTTTCGGAAGTGATGACCAAGGATGACCTGGTGACCGCCCCGGTCGGCATTTCCCTGGAAGATTCGAAGAAGCTTCTCCAGAGAAAGAGGATAGAAAAACTGCTGGTGGTGGATGAGACGGGAGCGCTGAAAGGGCTGATCACCATCAAGGATATCATGAAGATCAAGAAGTATCCCAATTCCTGCAAGGACCAGCGAGGGCGCCTGCGGGTCGGAGCGGCAGTGGGGACCGGCAAAGACACCGCAGCCCGGGTTGAAGCCCTGGTAAACGCGGGCGTCGACGTCATCGCGGTCGACAGTGCGCACGGCCATTCCAGGAACGTGCTGGAAATCGTCAGGACCATCAAGTCCAAATTTCCCCAGGTCCAGGTCATCGCCGGCAATGTGGCCACGGCATCGGGGGCCGAAAGCCTTATCATCGCCGGGGCCGACGCGGTCAAAGTCGGAGTCGGCCCCGGATCGATCTGCACCACCCGCATCGTCGCGGGAGTCGGAGTGCCTCAGGTCACCGCCATCATGGACTGCTACCGGGTCTGCAGGGAACACGGAGTGCCCCTGATCGCAGACGGCGGAATCAAGTACAGCGGCGATATCGTGAAGGCTCTGGCGGCCGGGGCCGATTGCGTGATGGTGGGGAGCCTCTTTGCGGGGACCGACGAAAGCCCCGGTGAAACCATTCTGTACCAAGGCCGCAGCTACAAGGTCTACCGGGGCATGGGTTCCCTGGGGGCAATGAAGGAAGGAAGCCGGGACCGGTATTTCCAGGACGAGGTGTTTGAGCCCAAAAAGCTGGTACCGGAAGGGATCGAAGGCAGAGTGCCCTACAGAGGCCTTATCGCCGATGTCATCCACCAGCTCATGGGCGGTCTGAGGGCCGGCCTGGGTTACCTCGGATGCGCCACCCTGGAGGAGCTGAAAACCAGGGCGAGGATGGTGAGGATCACGAGTGCGGGGTTGAGGGAAAGCCACGTGCACGACGTCATTATCACCAAGGAAGCTCCCAACTACCAGGTGGATTTGAAATAGCGTGAATATCATTGGGACAGGGGTTCCATCGTCCCGGGAACGAGAATGATCCGATGACTCTTAATCATCTGCATGAAGAGCGCATTCTGATTCTGGATTTCGGCTCCCAGTACACTCAGCTCATCGCGAGGCGGGTGAGGGAAAGCCACGTATACTGCGAAATCCATCCCTTCAACATGCCCCTGGAGCGGATCAGGGAATTCGCCCCGAAGGGAATTATCCTGTCCGGAAGTCCGTCCAGTGTCCATGACACGGGGGCGCCCCTTTCGGACCCGGGTATTTTCGAACTCGGGGTCCCCATCCTGGGCATCTGCTACGGCCTCCAACTGATGGCGCTCCAACTGGGGGGATCGGTCGAGAAGGCGGATCACAGGGAATACGGCCCGGCCACCATCGAGATGGACAATCCGGGGGAACTCCTTTGCGGCATCGAGCGCGAGGGGGTCCGGGTGTGGATGAGCCACGGGGATCGAATCCTCAAAGACCCTCCGGGGTTCGTCATACTGGCGCACAGCGGCAACTCGCCCGTTGCGGCCATGGCAAACCTCGAACGACGCTTCTACGGCGTGCAGTTTCATCCCGAGGTGGTCCATACGCCGTGCGGAAAGGACATCCTCGACAACTTCCTCTTCCGCATCTGCGACTGCCGGGCGAACTGGACCATGAAGTCCTTCGTCGAGTCGACGGTCGAGACCATCCGTGAACGCGTGGGGGATAACCAGGTGATCTGCGCCTTGAGCGGTGGGGTGGATTCCTCCGTCGTCGCGGTCCTGCTCCACCACGCCATCGGAAAACGGCTGCACTGTGTTTTCGTAAACAACGGACTGCTTCGAAAAGGCGAAGCGGAAAGCGTCCAGCGGATATTCCGCGACCACTATGCGATCAACCTCATCTACCTGGATGCTTCCGAGGTCTTTTTAAAGAGGCTGGCAGGAATCACGGACCCCGAACGCAAGCGCAAAATCATCGGGAACCTCTTCATCGAACTGTTCGAAAAGGAAGCCGCCAAGCTGGCGAACGTCAAGTATCTCGCCCAGGGGACCCTCTATCCGGACGTGATCGAGAGTGTTTCCTTCAAAGGGCCTTCGGCCACGATCAAGACCCATCACAACGTCGGAGGGCTGCCCGACAGGATGAAGCTTGAACTGATTGAACCGCTCCGGGAACTGTTCAAGGACGAGGTGAGGCTCGTGGGGCAGGAACTCGGGCTGCCCGCGCGCGTCATCCAGCGCCATCCCTTTCCCGGGCCGGGGCTCGCCATACGCATCGTCGGCGAAGTGACGCCGGCGAACCTGGCGATACTCAGGGAGGCGGACAACATCATCCGCGAAGAAATCGAGTCGTCGGGATGGTACGAACACGTCTGGCAGTCTTTTGCCGTGTTGCTTCCGGTCCGGTCCGTGGGCGTGATGGGCGATGAGCGGACTTATGAACAGGTCGTGGCGGTGCGCGCCGTCGAGAGCGTGGATGCAATGACGGCCGACTGGGCGAGGCTGCCCTACGAGGTGCTGCAGAAGATCTCCAACCGTATCATCAACGAGGTGAAGGGAGTGAACCGGGTCGTTTACGACATCTCGTCGAAGCCTCCCAGCACCATCGAATGGGAATAACACTCCCTCGTAATCCATGGTGCCGTCGTGAAGGGGAATTCCCTTTTCCGACACCCGGTTGGGCCTCATTCCGCGTCCAAAAACATCTTGTGTTTTTTCGACGGGTTGATATAGTAATTTGTTCGTAGCTGCCGAGAAAATTGCGCTGGAAGGGTATGTTTTTCGAGATCCATGAAAATTGTAGTGATGTCCGACACACACCTGGATCGAATAACCGAAGGGTTTGAAACGGTCTGCTCCCACTACTGCGAAGGCGCGGACTTGGTGATCCATTTGGGCGACCTGAGCGGAATTGAGGTCCTGAACTACCTCGAACGGTATCCTTTGGAAGCCGTTTCCGGCAACACGGACGATTCGAGCATTCAAAATGCGCTTCCCCGGAAGAAGATCATCCGGGCGGGAGGCTTTCGCCTGGGAATCATTCACGGCTGGGGATCGCCGGTCGGGTTGAGGCGCAGGCTGGTCGATGAGTTCCAGGGGGTCGACGCCGTTTTGTTCGGTCATTCGCACCAGGCGCTTCAAATGGAAGCCGGCGGGGTTTTCTGGTTCAACCCGGGTTCCGTTACCTCGGGGCGGGGCGGACTTTTCCCCAGCCTTGGAATTCTCAGCATCGGCAAACGCATACGAGGGGAAATCATTCCACTATAGGAGGGACCCGTGCAGAACCTTTGGGCTCCCTGGCGCATCGAATACGTATTGGGAAAACGCGAATCTTACTGCATATTCTGCCCCGAGGCAGAGGGGCATACGGACGAGGAGAGGCTCATCCTTCACCGGGGCAAGCTGACCATGGTGATGATGAACAAGTATCCGTACAACAACGGACATCTTCTCGTGGCGCCGTGGAGGCACGTTTCGGGGATCGATGAACTTCATGAGGAGGAAATGCTGGACATCATGAAGTGGATCACCGTGTGCACGGTCATATTGAAACGCGTCATGCGTCCCGACGGCTTCAACGTGGGGCTCAACCTCGGGAAGGTTGCGGGCGCGGGGGTGGCGGAACACCTCCATTTCCATGTGGTTCCCCGTTGGGGAGGAGACACGAACTTCCTGACCGTCTTCGCCGATATCAGAAGCATCCCTGAACATTTAACGCAGAGCTACGCGAGGTTATTACCCCATTTTAAAAAGGAGAGTGCACATGAGGTGGTTTAAGCTGGGCATCGCCGTCATCATTATCGCCCTGGTTGCCTTGTTCATTTACCAGAACATGCCCACGTTCGATCAGGATGTGACCTTCTCATACAACCTTCATATCTCCGACAAAGTGGAATGGACACATTCGGTTCTCTCCATCATTTTCATGTCGGCCGGCTTCGGTTTCCTGATCGGCCTCCTGGTAATGTTGAAGCCCTGGCTGAATACGCGCCGCACCCTGTCCCAGGAACGCAAAGCGGCCAAGCAGGCTTCAGCCGCCTGCGGATCGGCGGGTCCCGAAACGACGAAACCCGCAATCGAATCCTGAAAGCGCCGTTCGACGCCGGGAACTTCATTTCCACCGTTTACCCGTCTTCCGGTTCCGGAGGGTACTTGTTCAGGTACCCTCTGGGGGTCACCATCCAGCCGTTCCATACGTAAGTTCTGCTGCTTCCCACGATCAGAACGGTCTGCATGTCCACTGCCTCGACGGGCAGGTCCGCAAGGGTGGTGAGTGCCGTCTTCTGGCCGTCCCGCATGGCCTTTCGAACGATCGCAACGGGCGTATCCGGAGATTTGAACCTCAGGAGCACCTCTCTTGCCGATCCCAGCAGATCGGGCCGGCTCTTGCTGCGGGGATTGTAGATCGCAAGCACGAAATCCGCCGACGCGGCGGCTGCCAGCCGTTTTTCGATGAGTTCCCACGGAGTCAGGTGATCGCTCAGGCTCACCGCGGCAAAGTCATGCATCAGGGGAGCCCCCACCAGCGAAGCGCCGGCATTGAAGGCCGGGACCCCCGGGATAATTTCCATGAAGAAGTCCGGTTGCCCTGCCGTTTCCTCTCCGGGCCTTGCAGGGGAAAGCCGCCTCTCGCGGCACAAATCGAGAACGAGCCCGGCCATTCCGTAAATTCCCGCATCGCCGCTCGATACAAGCGCCACCCGCCTGCCCGCCACGGCGTGGTCTATGGCCTGCCGGCAGCGGCTGACTTCACTGCGCATCCCGCTCGGGATGACTTCCTTATCCGTCAGCAAATCCGATATCAGATCGATATAGGTCCTGTAGCCCAGAACGACTTCGGCGGCGCCAAGCGCCGCCAGTGCTTCCGGGATGACGTAGGACCGCCCCCCCGGCCCCAGGCTGACTACGGACAGGCGACCCGGGCCACGGCCAGGGTCACGTTGGCTGTTTTCCGTTTTACCAGGAGAAGTGTCCGGCTTTGAGCGCTCAGAAGAGCGGCAGCTTCGCATACGCTTTGGACTCCTATGTGTTTTTCCACCGTCGCCGACGGATTCGGGACTTTCATACCACCGAGGTCCGCTCGGGAATAAAAGGACACCGGGCGGTCGAAGATTCCCGCGGCATCGAGAATACCCCGTTCATCGGCCTTCAGGTCGATACTCGCAAAATTCCGGATGGACAGCGGCGAAAGCCTCTCGCTTCGAAAGATTTTCCTCAGCAGTTCGACGATTTCATTCGATTCCGTCCGTCGGTTGCATCCTATCCCCACCACCAGGTTGCGCGGACGCAGCTCCAGGCAGTTGACGCCGGGAGGAGAAAGCTTTTCGGACACCCAGATACCAAGAGCGCCCCGCACGCGGAGCCGTTCCTCCGGGGTCTGCCCCGGCCAGTCCGGGCAAAGCCCTCCCGCACTTTCAGGTCCCGGAGGCAGGCATGGGGCCGTGTTCATCCCTGCGCCGCCGTCCCCTCGGGATTCCATGCGCCCATCCGCACCGGATGAGCGCTCAAAAGACCCATTGTCCATTCGAACTCGACAGGCAGGATAGATTTCGACGTTCGGAAGCTCATCAAAAAACGCATCTATCCTCCCATCGGGATCAAAGAGCCACATGGGCTCTTCTTCGATAACGGCCCTGGAAATGCGGCTCAGCAGGGCCGGATTCTCGATTTCGAGGCCGGCGTCCCGCACGATGAGATCAATTGCGGGCTTCCCCTGTACGTCCGATGCGGTGGTGATGACCGGTTCCGCGCCGATAAGCGCCGCCACCTCGCACGCCAGCCGGTTGGCCCCTCCCAGGTGTCCGGAAACGAGGCTTACCGCAAACCTTCCCTTCTCATCCAGCACGACTACGGCGGGATCCGTCGATTTTCGGGTGAGGAGCGGAGCAATGAGGCGGACCACGATGCCCGACGCCATGATGCAGAGCAGATTCCTGCAACGCGTCCACACGACGGGGATAAGGCCCGCGACCCTTTCAAATCCTTCACACCCGTCCCGCACATGCCGGTTCGGAACGAAGCAGGAACTTCCCGGCAACAGGTTTTTCAGACGAATCGCCAGTTCTGCGCCCCGCCCGGTGAGCGCCACGATCACCGTGGCGTCATGCGCCCTGCTTGGCGTCTCTGAACCCATGGCTGAATGACTCATCGTAGAGTTTTGACCTCTTTGAACCCCGCTCGCCACCGGGCCCGAAAACCTCGCCGATCATGATGATCGCCTGCCGCCTGATGCCGGCGGCGTCAACCCTGCCCGCGATATCGGCGAGCGTGCCCCCGATCAGGGCTTCATCCGGCCAACCCACCCGGTACGCCACCACCACGGGGGTGTCGGGAGGGTAATGCACGGACACCTCGGATACGACTTTTTGCAGCTCCCGCACACTGAGGTAGATCACCAGGGTCGCCTGGTGGGACGCAAGCTCCCGCAGCCGTTCCCGGTCCGGGACGGGGGTCCGCCCGGCAAGCCGGGTGAGGATGATCGTCTGGGACACCTCGGGAAGAGTGAGTTCCCGCCTGAGCGACGCCGCCGCGGCAAACACCGCGGAAACCCCGGGCACCACTCCAAAGGGAATACCGTCCCGATCGAGGAGTTCCATCTGCTCCCCTATGGCGCCGTAAAGGCTCGGGTCCCCCGTGTGCAGCCGCACCACCCGCTTGCCCGCGCGGTAACCGTTTGCAAGGAGTGCGTGGGTCTGCGCAAGGGTCAGTGAAGCGCTGTTCCGGGCCTCCGCCCCCGCCTTGCAACAGGCGAGCAGGCTTTCAGGAACCAGCGACCCGGCATAAACGATCACATCCGCTTCCTGCAGCAATCGCCTGCCCTTTACGGTGATCAGCTCCGGGTCCCCCGGACCCGCTCCGACAAATTGAATGGGAAAAAACATTTGAATGTGCCTAACGTAATGAATGAGTGAATAAGCCAAAGTGACTGAATTCGAAAATGCAGGCCTCTGCCGATACGTTCCGTTAATTCCGAGTCATTCCCCGGCACGTTCCGGAATGCCGGAACCATCGCCTTGAACGCAGCTCAGTATCGATCATCCGCTGCCCGCCTTTTGTCCGCGGCGACGATGATAAACACGGGGTTCAGGGCTTCGAGTCTCAGGGCCTTGCCGATGGGAACGGAACGGCTCACCTGCAGTTGAACCAACGTGACATCAAAACGCCTCCCCTGCCAGAAGGACCTGGCAAGATCGAGCGTATCCAGAGTCACCGCCGTTTGGACGACCCTACCGCCCGGCTTCAGTCTTGCCGCCGTTTTCTCCAGGATTTCCAGGAGTTCCCCTCCGCTCCCGCCGATAAAAACCCGGTCCGGATCGGGTGCCCCTTCCACGGCTTCCGCCGCGCATCCACAGACGGGCTGCACTTCGTGACAATGAAATTCCCGTATGTTCCGGATAAGATCTTCGTATCGGTCCGGATTTTTCTCGACCGCGATCACCTGCCGGAGCGGGGCCAGCCGCGCCGCTTCGATGGATACGGAACCGCTCCCGGCCCCCAGGTCCCACAGCACATTGCCCGGTTCCAGCCGCAGGTGGGCCAGAACGACCGCCCGGATTTCCGTTTTGGTGATGAGGCCGGCTTCATGCCGGAAGGCACTCTCGGGAAGACCCAGCACCGCCCCACGGCAAGTCTCTTCCCCGGCATCCCCCGCCCTCTTTTCCACGGCACACGCCACGACGACATTGAGTGCGGAGAAGGTCCTGCCGGCTGCTTCGACCGGTGAGAACCCCTCGATCCTTTCCGTGGAAAGCCCGAGGTCTTCGCCCACGATCAGGGTGTGCCGGGTGCAGCCCGCGGCGACCATTTCCGATGCGATCCAGGCAGGAGTATGCGAGGGGTCCGTAAGAAAAGCCACCATGGGAAACCGGTGCACGGCGGCGAGCCAGGAGGTGCTTCCCGGCAAAGGGTTCCTCCCGTGAAGGCTGACGACCTTAACGTCTTCCCAGGGTTTCCCGAGCCGGGAAAAGAGGTACTGGACGCTGGTCACATTGGGAAAAACGAAAAGGCGCTCCTTCCCGACTGCCTTCACCAGCCTGCGCCCTATGCCGAAAAAGAGAGGATCGCCCGAGGCGAGCACAACGGTCCGCCTGGTTTCGGACACTTCCTTCAGCCGTGCGACGGCGGCGTCAAGCGGCCCTTCCAGGACCAGCCGATCGGCCCGGTGTTCCGGAAACCAGCCGATGAGCCTCCTTCCGCCCGCAAGCACTTCCGCACGCTCGATCCACCGGAGAGCCCCCAGGCCAAGGTTCCCCCTCTCCATGCCCAGCCCGATCAGGGCCAGAAGCGGCGGCGACCAGTCGTCGGGGTCGAACATCATACTTTGTCGCATGGTACGTCCAAATCCGCGAGGAGCGTTCCGTCGTAGGTGAACAGGAGCAGCCTGACATCGAGACTGCCGCCGGAAAGACGCCGCGACTGTTCCACGGCGTCCCTGGCCACGTCGGTGACAACGTCCAGGGCACCGCACTGCAGGAGTACATCGAGGGCCTGCCTGGCCGTGTTGGCGGAGGCGAGTTCCCGGCAAAACTCGGGGCCATGCGCGCGGCTTCGCGCATGATCCGCCACTGCGCCCAGGTCCATGGGGACCCTGTGTGCATGGGTGTAGGCATGCCCTTGAGCCATCTTCACGACTTTCCCGAAAAAGGCGCTGTGCACGATCCCGGTAAAACCCAGGCGGCGGGCTTCTTTTACGGAAAATTCAAAGAAGTCGGCCACCTGTACGAACGCCTCGGGAGGCAGCCCGGAAACGATGCCCTGCGCCAGGCGCTCACTTTTCCCGCCCGTGCTCAGCACCACCCGGTCGCACCCGTTCGAAGCGGCGACGGAAAGCGAAACCCGGATCGTTTCTTCATACGATTCATGGGAAAAAGGCTTCACAAGGCCGCTCGTCCCCAGTATGGAAATGCCGCCAAGAACGCCCAGTCGGGGATTGAGCGTGTGCTGCGCGATGTCCCGGCCGCGCGGGACCTCTATTTCCATTTCAAGAAGCACCCCGCTTCCGATTCCATCGATTTCGGGCAGGGGAAGAAGTACATGGGGGCGCAGGGGCCTGTCGATGACCGCGCCGGAAGCGGCCCCGCCGTTTCCCCAACCCACGGCGCGCCTCAGTTCATCGGCTAGATTGCGGGCAAGCATTTCCCGTGGAACGGGATTGACGGCGGGTTCACCGGGAATCACCGGGAGGCCGGCCTTCGTCGCGACGCCGACACCCTCACCCGCAATCACGTACAGCCCCGGACCTCTCTCCGCCCTGGGATCGGCAAGGCCCACTGCGGGGCCGGCCTTCTCCGCTCCACCGGCCGAAGCCGGGCCGCGGGCCGCGCGGCGTCCGCACCTCAATCTTACCCTGATTTCAGCCCCATGCGTCACATCGGGGTCGTCTCCGCCGTCCTTTATAACGGTTGCAAGTCCGCAGCCGTCTTCGACGCGGCAGTCACGAACGGGAACCGGGAGATAAATCCCCTGGGGCAGCCGCACGGCCACGACCTCGCAGGCCCTGCCCGAAAGCAGCACGCGTAAAGCCGCGATTGCCGCCGCGGTTGCAGCCGCCCCCGTGCTGAACCCCCAACGGAGTTCCCCGCCTTTCGCCGTCCGTCGTGAGTGCGTTATTCCGGATTCCATTTCTCCATCCCACCCCGAAGTCCAAAGTTCGAGACCTGAAGCCGCAAAGAAATCAACCGGCCTTGTTTTCACGAACATTCAAAGCACCTGCCGGGTTTCGCGTTACCCGGCCCGGCCTGCGAATCCCGTTTTATCGGTGCGCTATTCGCCGCGCCGTTTCGTAATTCCATTAAAATTCGCACAAACCGGGAACGAACGGAAGTCACTCGTGCTTTGCCGCAGTTCCTGCCACCGGATACAGCGCCCCGGCGAGCTGTTCGACGGCGTCGACACAACGGGGGCCGGGCCGCGAGAAAATGTATTCATCCACGTAAACGACCCTGCCCTCGCGCACGGCCCTCAACCGGTCGAAATGAGTCCGTTTTACGGGGTCGGCTGGGTTCCGGTTCATGGGGCCCCGCTGGACGACATACACGTCCGGGTCATCGGCGAGGAGCGCTTCAAAATTGTATTGTACGATGGCCTTTTCGTTGCGAACGGCGTTTTCGCCTCCGGCGGCGAGCAGAATTTGTTGAACGATGGATCCTTTTCCCGCAGCCGTCAGCGGCTCCGCTCTTACCTCGAAGAAAACCCGGCTCCGTTTCCCGACGGCCGCCAGTCCGGCCCGAACATCTTCAAGCCTTTTCCGCAGATTCTCCAAGGCGCCCCGGGTTTCGTCCTCGCGGCCCGTGAGCACTCCCAGGCGTTCCATCACGGAGAAAATACTCTCAAAATCCTTCGGGGCAAAGACCGCCACCGCGATTCCGGCCCCCCGCAGCCGGTCGATATCCGCCAGTTCTTCCTGGCGGCTGGCGCTCTGGATCACGAGATCGGGTTTCAGCCCCAGGATCATTTCTTCATTGGGACGCATGTGAGTCCCCACCGAGGGAAGCTTCAGAATTTCCGGAGGAAACCGGTCCGCTTCCGTTCGCGCCACCAGTTGTGGGCCCGCTCCCACGGCGCAGAGCATCTCGGCGAAAGCCCCGTAAAGCGGGATCACTCGCTGCGCGGGCCGTTCCATGGAGACGGTCGTACCCAGGTCGTCCACGATCCGCACGCCGGAAGCCGCCGCGGGCGGAACGAACGCCGCGGCGAAGAAGAGTCCCAGAAGTCCAATCATTCCGGGCAACAAAGTCTTCAGGTTCCTGATCATTCAATATGATCCATCCCGCGGTGCACGGACCGCCGCTCTTTGCCGCCTGCCGGACAGGGGGAAGCCCACGGGAGGATGCGGGGATGACATATCCTCACGGTCCTGCCAGGCCCAGCGGACGAAGGCCCTTTTTTTCAAATCCGCTCCAGGGAAAATCAAAGCCGTACCGGCCGGTTCAGGGCAGGAAAACGACTTGGCGGGCTTCGGTCCCTTCCACCTCCTGCACGATAACACGCGTTTCGTAAACCTCCTCCAATATTCCGGGCGTCAGGACCGATCGCGTGGGACCGTCCGCCACGATCCTTCCGTTTTTCAGGAAGATCATCCGACGGCAGAAGAGGGCCGCGAGGTTGACGTCGTGGAGCACGGTAACGACGGTCAGTTCGTTTTCCGCATTCAACCGGTTGAGCACCCGGAAGATCCGGAGCTTTTTGTGAATGTCCATGGCGGACGTGGCTTCGTCCAGCAGGAGGACCGGGGTATCCTGGGCCAGGGCCCTCGCCATTACGACCCTTTGCTTTTCCCCGCCGCTCACGGCCGTGATGAGCCGCTTCGCCAGCACGTCCGTGTCCGTGATTTTGAGCACCCGCGTCACCACGGCCTCATCCTCGGGGCTGTCAAGCTGCCAGCGCTTCTGGTGCGGATAGCGCCCCATCCGGACCACATCTTCGCAGGAATAAGGAAAACGCGGGTCGGAATCCTGGGTAATCACCGCCATACGGCGCGCCCGCTCCCTGTGTTTCAGCCGCTCGAGGGGCGAGCCCTGGATCTCTATGGAGCCTCCCTGAACGGGCACAACACCGCTCAGAGCATGGAGAAGCGTGGACTTCCCCGCCCCGTTGGGCCCGAGAATCCCGACGAATTCCCCCTTCTCGATCGAAAAGGACAGGCCCCTCAGCACGGCGTGGCCCGGATAGCCGCATTCAAGATCGGCCACGCGGATCACAACTGCATGTACTTCTTGCGATGGAGCAGAAGGTAGCAAAAGAACGGTCCTCCCAGAATTGCAGTCACCACCCCCACGGGAAGCTCCTCGCCCCCGGGAAGAAGGCTCCGTGCGATGGTATCGGCGATCAGTACGAGCAGTCCGCCGGACAGGAGAACGGCGGGAATGAGGCGCCCGTGCCTGGGGCCCACAACCAGACGCGCGAGGTGCGGCACGACCAGGCCGACGAAACCGATGATGCCGCTCACCGCAACGGCGGCGGCCGTAATGAGCGACGCTGCGAAAAGCAGCCGGAAGCGCACTCTCGGAACGTTCACTCCGAGGTTCTGCGCCTGGACATCGCCCAGGCTCAGCAGATCCAATTCCCGGGTGGAAACGAGGATCATCGCCCCTCCGATCAGGAGGTACGGCAGCACGAGCACCACGTGCGTCCAGCTTTTCCCCGACAGGCTTCCCATGATCCAGAAAACGATGGTCGAAACGGAGTCTTCGTTCAGGCTCTTCAACAGGCTGATGAGGGCGGAAAGGAAGGTCGAAACGATGACCCCGGCCAGCACCAGGGTCGTGGAATGGATCTTCCCGTCCATCCGGCCCAGGAGATAAACGAGGTAGAGCGCCGTCATCGCCCCGGCAAAGGCCGCCAGGGGCAGGCCGCCGATGCCCAGGATGCGTGTGCCGCCCCATCCGGCAAGAATCGCGACGGCCGCCCCGAAACCGGCGCCCGTGGATACTCCAAGGGTGAAGGGATCGGCCAGGGGATTGAGCAGCACGCCCTGGTAGACCGCCCCGGCAAGGGCCAGCGAAGCCCCCACGATGATGGAAAGGCAAACCCGGGCAAGCCTGACGTTGACGACTATGTAGCGAACCGTGTCTTCGACGCCGGAAGCCGATGAGGGATACACCGGCGATACCCAGAGCCGGGCGATGGTGTCATAGGGGGTTTCGTAGGAACCGATTCCGGACGCGGCAAAGGCCGCAAGACCGATCAGGGCGGCAAAGCCGGCCCACGGCAGGCCTCTCAAACCAATCAGTCCCGAAAAAGGCGTTCGGTGACGAACGGACAAAGACATCCTGCGGGTATCCTTCGGGTCCTGCCCTGTTCAAGGTTCCGTGCCGCGTTTTTTGATGATCATGAGAGACAGGTAATGCGGCTTGATGGAACTCAGCTTTTCAAAATCGCGTTCCACGATCTGGCCTTCGAGACCGCAGCGGCTGATAAAACAGCACCGGTCCTCAAGCCCCGCTTCTTCTATCTGAGACAGGATCTGCGGAAACTGCTTGTAAGCCTTCATGAGAACCACGTTGTCCACCACGGCGATCGCTTCCTTGAGCCGTTCCCCACCCTTGGCTCCCGAGATGATGGTTATGGCCTCCTCGCCTTCCGCAAGCGGCACATTGGCACAAGCGGCGGCAGCCTGGTACGCGGTGATTCCCGGAATCACCCGGATATCGGCTTCGGGGAGCCTGGAGCGGATTTTTCTCATGAGGTAAATGAAAGTGCTGAAGGTGAGCGGGTCGCCCAGGGTGAGGAACGCGACGTTTTTCCCCTGGCGGAGGATTTCCGCCACCTTCCCGCAGTTGTCCGCCCAGGCGTTTTCAAGATGTTCCGGATTGAAAGTCATGGGAAAAGACAACTTGTCGATGGGCGTGTCCGGAGGCAAATGGTCTCGAACGATCTCATGGGCCAGGCTGTAGTCATTGCTCGTCGAGGAAGCCGCGAAAACATGAGCGGCTTCTTTCAGGACCTTGACCGCCTTCAGCGTGAGAAGTTCCGGGTCCCCCGGTCCGACACCAATCCCGTAAAGTGTTCCGAGCATGATGTTTTTCCTTATCGGTTGACAATCCTCGCCCATTCCAGAAGCGCGTGCAAAACGGCAACAGCCACGGTGCTTCCGCCCTTCCGGCCGAGAACGGTGATGTAGGGCTGCGCATCCGTTTCCCTGAGCAGCTCCTTCGATTCCGCCGCACGAACAAAACCGACGGGCACACCGATAACCAGGGCCGGCCGGGCCCCGGCCTCCCTGATCAGCCGAACCACCTCGACGAGCGCCGTGGGAGCGTTTCCAATCGCCACGACGGAACCGTCCAGGCGCGGCCCCAAATGCGTGAATGCGGCGGCGGACCGGGTCACCCCCCGCTCTTCGGCCCATTGCCGGGTGGCCGGGTCGGTGACGGGAACGATCACCTCGTTTCCGAACCACTTCAAACGCCAGGGGGAAAGCCCTACGCCGATCATGCGGGTATCCGCGAAAATTTCCGCCCCTGCGATGAGCGCCCTGGCGCCCGCGATCATGGCGTCGGGATGGAACCGGATTTCCCCGGCGTAGCCGAAATCACCCGTTGTGTGAATGACCCGGCGGACCACCTGCCATTGCTCGCCGGAGAAATGGTGTTCTCCCATTTCGGAGTCGATGATGCGAAAGCTCTCCGCCTCTATGGCAAGACCGGCCGGGACCAGCCCCGAACGGTCCGATGTACTGTTTTCGCGGTGATTCAAGGGCATATGGATTCCCTCGGACAACCCGGTCGGGGCACGCACGCAAGCCGCCCCGGCCTTATCTTTCCGGCACGCCGGACCCAAAAGGTTTTAAAACCCGTTGCCATTCGGATGATACCCGCGTTTGCCGCGGCTTCAGGATTCGAAATCAGACGGAAACGAAAATGCCCGGTCGTACCGGAAGGCCGGGACCACGACGCATGATGTTCCGACAATGAACCAAAAGATGAAAACCATGGTTGAGGAACAACGCCGCCAGGGGCGGCATTTTCCCTTCCTGCAAAAAAAAAGCCCTTAACCCCCCGCAACAGCGGGAATCAAGGACTGCACCCAGCTTTACTTCATCCTTTTTTCTTCAGGGAATACCACGCTCCCCGGGGACAGACGTTCACTCCCTCCTGCGAGGGGTCCCCTCGGAATCAGGCAGGTTTTCTGGCTTACGGATCAGCCTACTCGCCACGCCTTCCCGGCCCGTTCGTTCCGGACCAGTGGCACCCCTGCGGCTTTCGTCCCCGTTTACAGCGGCGGGACCGCGACGGCGTCGTACCGTCTTCCCTTTTAAATCCTCGAATCGGATACCTGAACCTGTGCAATGTCAAAGAACTGATTATCTTTTTCCTATTCGAACCGGCAGCAATACCGCAGGAGCCGCACGGCACTTTCCGAGCCCCCGGAAGGGCCGAAGCCCGGCGAACACACGAATCGCAGGATATCTGTACCGCATTTGGATCCCGGCGTCAATGCAAATGGTCGTTGGCCGCACGCCTCAATCGAGTTCGAAGGCCGCTGCGCGGATGAACTGAAAACGCGGCAACGGGAAGGCCTCATTTTGAGGCGGCCGAGTAAAAGTCTTTGACCCCGTAACGGCCTTGTGGTTAGATTTTTCAATTTTCCTAATCCGTCAACCGGGTCAATGCCGGGTCCCAACCGGCAGAAGGAGTCAGGAATGAACCACTGGAAACGCTGGCTGGCCATTTCCGCGGCCGGTATCATCGGCATCGCCGTCATCCTCCTGGCAATCTGTTTCGCGGGCGTGGACTACCTGGTGAACACATGGTGGTTCGATTCCCTGGGGTACGGCTTCTACTACTGGCAGAGGCTGCTTTACCGGTACGTGATATTCGGAGCGGTCACCCTGGTGTTCTTCCTGATTTTCTTTTTGAACTTCTGGGTGGCTTCCCGTTATCTCGGGAACGCCCAGCCGGCCCCCTCCAGGTCCAAGGGCAAAAGCACGGCCCTGGCGCCTTACACGAAATTGATCCGGATGTTCAGAACGGGTTCGATGTGGCTCTATACCCCCATCTCCCTTGTCCTTTCCATCGTGATCGCCCTGCCGATTTTTGAAAAATGGGAATCCTTTCTGCTCTTTCTCATGGGTCCGCAGGCCGGCATACGGGATTCCATCTACGGCAAGGACGTGAGCTTCTACCTCTTTTCATTTCCGATCTTCACCCTTATCCAGAACCGGCTGCTCCTGGCCTTCCTGATCCTCCTGGCGGGTCTGCTCGTGCTTTACCTGATCGAGCGGCGCGTTCTCTCACGGCAGGAACAGCACATTCCGGCCGGCGCAAAATGGCATCTCTGCGTCCTGGTGCTGCTGACCTTTTTCATCGAAATAGGGGACTACCTCCTCCAGCGTTACGGCCTGGTCTACAGCGACGTTCACATGCCGCTCTTTTACGGGGGCGGTTTCATCGAAATGCGAATCCTTCTGCCGCTCATCTGGCTGACGCTCCTGTTCCTCATGGGCACGGCATTTTCGACGATCTATTACATTCAAACCCGAAAGGGGCTCCCGGTCCTGATCGTTTTCATCGCGGGGTTCGCGGTCTTCCTCGGAATCCGGTATTCCACATTCTTTCCCGAAACGGTCGAAAAATACATCGTCAAGCCCAATGAGGTCTCGCGTGAGAGGCCGTTCATCGAGAACAACATCAAGGCAACTCTGAACGCCTACAACCTGAACAACGTCGAAACGCGGGATTTCACGCCCGCGCGCATCCCGGGGGACATCGCGGCACCGAAGATAAGGGCCGAACTGCGCAACATTCCCGTGTGGGACGGCGACCTGCTGGACGACGTTTTCAAACAGCTCCAGCAGCTTCGCACCTACTACACTTTTCCCACGGTGGACGTGGCCCGCTACACCGTGAACGGAATGTACCAGCAGGTTTTCCTCAGCACCCGGGAACTGGATTATACGCTCATCCCGGAAGCGGCCAGGAACTGGGTGAACGAACATCTGTCCTACACTCACGGCTATGGGGCCGTCATGACTCCGGCGGGACAGGGCGGGGATGAGCCCATGACGTGGTTCCTGAGAGGCATTCCCCCCGAATCGGAATACGGGTTCAGCATCAAGCAGCCGGCGATATACCTCGGGCTGGGTTCCTACACCTACGTGATCGCTCCCAACGACGCGGGGCAGATCGATTATCCGAAGGGAAACGCCAATGTGATGGTGAACTACCAGGGGCAGGACGGAGTCCGCATGTCCTCGCTCTTCAGAAAACTCATCTTCGCTTACTATTTCGGGGACAGGAACATCTTCTTTACGACCAAAACCAACAGCGAGAGCAAGATCCTCTTCCGGCGCAATATCATCGAGCGCATCCGGACGCTCACCCCGTATCTCCTCCTGGACCGGGACCCCTACGCGGTGGTTACTCCCGGGAAGATCTTCTGGATCCAGGATGCCTACACCACTTCGGACTGGTATCCCGGCGCTACCCCGCATGAATGGAACGGAGAAAAGCTTAATTATATCCGCAACTCAGTAAAAATCGTGGTGGATGCGTTCGACGGCAAGGTGGATTTCTATATTTTCGATCCCAAGGACCCCATTGTCCGGGCCTATTCCCGGATGTATCCGGGACTGTTCAAATCCGCCGATCAGATGCCGGCCGAGCTGAAGGCCCAGGTGCGGTACCCCCGCGATATCTTTGAGATGCAGATGAGCATCTATGCCAAGTACCAGCAGACCGATCCCGAGGTCTACTACCAGCAGGAAGACATGTGGGAATTCGCCAAAACGTTCCAGGACAAGACGATGATCGACATCAACCCCTACTACGTAACCCTCGATCTCATCGATCCCAACCGGTTCGATTTCCTGCTGCTGGCCCCCATGAGCCCCAAGGGGCGCGACAACCTTCGGGCCCTGGCCCTGGCGGGATCAGACCCCCCGTACTACGGGAAGATCATCGTATACAATTTTCCCAAGGGGGAATTGATCTACGGGCCGTCCCAGATTTACGCCCTCATCAACCAGGACACCAAGGTTTCCGAACAGTTCACGCTCTGGGACCAGTCCGGGTCGCAGGTGGCCCGCGGCAAGATGATCATCCTGCCCATCAGCAACGTCATCCTCTACATTCAGCCCGTTTATCTCAAATCCTCGACAAAGCTGAAAATCCCGGAGCTGAAGCGGCTCATCATGAGCCAGGGGCAGATCGTCGTGATGGAACCGTCGCTGGAAGACGCCTATACGCGGTTGCAGGAGCGCATCAAATCGGAAACGGAAAAAGTGGATAAACGATTCGCACCACTGCTGCAGGGCGCGCCTTCCGGCGTGGAGGGAGTCCCCGCCCCCGGACAGCCGTGAAACGAGGGGTTTTTTAGACCTGAGCCTGTCTTAAATTGTCAACCAAGGCTCGAAAGGTAGTTGTCTCCTCCCGGTCAGTCGTTTGACGGGTATGGAGAGCAATGGCTGCTGCCCGCAGATGTATCGGCCCTGCAAAGCACGGTTTTTAGCCGTACGATCCGATGGAAAAACAGAACCGGGCGGCCATCGGCTTTCAAGTGCCGACACTGATCGTTCCCGAATGATTTGGTGAAGGCAGCCGGGCTTCGGCGGCTCCCGGTGGGGAAGATTGGAGAACCATTCCAGCCACAAAAAAGCATTGTCATAATGTTACCCGTAGGATATACGGGATGAATGTATGTTCGACAGGAGGTGGAAAAGAGAAAGAGGCATGTCTACGTGCTTCTTTGCTCGATAAGCGTCCCCTTGCCCCCCCGGCAGATCCCACCGGCAATGTTCGGCGCAGCTCCAACTATGGCAAAGTTGGTACAAATGCGCTATATTCAGGTATGATGGCGAAAAACGGGCGAATGTTGTTACTGAAATGAAGGCTTGGCCGCTCCCGAAGAGTTCAGAGGAAGGAGCAGTGAAATGGCCTCGGTCAATCCCTACGATGTAATTTCGGCGATTTTCCATTTTCTTCCGGAAAAAGAGTTTGAAAACAACCGGGAAAAACTGCATTCCGCCTTCTACCGGATCAGGGAAAAGCATCGGGCTTTATTGAATGATTTGAGCTTCCGGAAAAGCCTTCTCTTTCCCCGGTCGCACCTCCTTGATGATATTTTGGCCAGTTTACAGCCTGAATTCCTGGGGAAAATGAATCCCGACCTCGAAAGGTATTCCATAAAGCCGGATCGCCTGGAAAAGCTCTGGAATGAAGACCTCAAATCCGCCCTTGGTGACAAGGAACCAGAAATCAGGGAGATTGCCGGAGAGCTATGCGCGATTCTGAAGGGATAGCCGGGACATTTACGCGAGAAATTGAAGGCTTTGTCGATGAATATTTCAACGGATATCCATCCCCCCGGGCGGTGAGTGGGGGAAAGGTTATACACGATGCCCTTTGGGGCACCCAGTTTTTGCGTCCCCATGAGCTTGCCCTGGTCGATACTCCGCTGATCCAGCGCCTGCGCGGGATCAAGCAGACGACGTTCGCCTACCTGATTTTTCCGTCCGCCACCCACTCCCGGCTCGAACATTCGCTGGGAGTACTTTTCCAGAGCGACAAGCTTTTAAAGGCCTTGCGTCAGAACGCGACGGACAGCGGCCTGATCGAGGGCCAGGAAAACGTCATCCGGGCGGCCGCCATTTTACACGATTGCGGACACGGCCCTTTCAGCCACTCCAGTGAAGAAATATACCGCTTTTTGCCGGATATGCAGGCCATGATAGGCCCAGGTGGAGAACATGAAGACTGCAATCCACATGAAGTACTGGCCTATTATGCGGAATACTCCGGGATGACCGGTGCCCGGCTGCGCGTATAACTCCCTTTCCGGGCTTAGGCATCCCCCTTCTCCGCATCCATTTTTTCGACGATTCTGTCGTAGTAATGCTGGTTTTTTTCGAGCGACACGGAGGTGCGGCGGGTCATGTTGAGCTTCATGATGAGGTAATTGAGCCGCTTCATGTGCCGGTATTTCTGCTGGGTGTCCTTCATTCCGGAGAGCAGCGCCTCGGTCGTTTTGATTTCCTTGCGGAGTTCGAGTTCGGGTGGAAGGCAATTGGCGTTCTTGAGAATCTTATAGGCGAGCCTTATGTCGGCGGGCAGATGGCTGTCGTCTTCAAGAGTGAGCGGCCTGCCTTTCCCCGGCAGATCGTCGAAGTCCCCCCGTTTGACGGCTTCTTTGATCCGTTCATCCGCGATCTTCTCGAATACGGCGAAAATATTGCCCATCGGAACCCTTTTCGACCCGTACAAAATGCTTTACCATCAAAAAGGCAGGTCATATTCTCAGGGGCATCGATACTCCGGATATTTTCCGTCTGCCAATCTAGCATAATTCCTCAAAAGAGCAAACGGAAGGCGCCGATGACCATAAATCCCTCTTCAAACCTTGAAATTCCCCCCCCGAAGTGGTTCTGGATCCTCGGTGCGGGCCACTTCGGCAGGATAGCGGCGGAACGGTTGAAAAAACGATTCCCCGATGCCCGATTCCTTCTTATAGACAATCGCGAAGAGAAACTCCGATCGGCGGAAAAAGACTTCGGGATTCCCGTGCATCGGGAGGAAGCCCAATCCTTTATGGGAAGAAACGTCCTTCCGGACGACGTATGGATTGTCCCCGCGATTCCTGTTCACGTCGCCTTCAAATGGATTTCGGGCGAACTGAAAAAGCTGGGCCGCGTAAATCTCCTTCCCGTTCCCGAAGCGGTGGACGCCCAGGTGCCGAACCCCTTCCGGGTCCCCGACGGAACACTTTACGCGAGTTATGCGACCTTCATTTGCCCCGATGTGTGCAACGAATCCGGGCAGATCTGCACTCATACCGGGAAACCGCGTCCGGGCAACCTCTTCGAGCGGCTCGAACAAATCACGCTTCCGGGTTGCTCCGTGGCCGTCGTCCGGAGCCTGCAACTGGCCCCGGGCGTGGGCGGCTATCCCGCCGGGCGCCTGCGGGACACATTGGCCCTCATGCGGGAAAATCCCGGACGTTTCCTCGTCGCCACGAGCTGCCGCTGCCACGGCGTTCTCAACTGCCTTGAATGGAAAGGAACGCAGCCCGCCGCGTGAGTGCAGCGGCGTTGCGGCAGCGCGAAGGCGCCAGCGGGTGGGCCGATCCACGGGAAGTGCCGGGACTATCGTCTCGAAAGCAACTCGGGATCAAACGATTTCTTCTCGATGAAAAGGAGCAAGACATTGCATTACCGTACACTTGGAAGAACAGGGCTGGAGATATCGGAAGTCGGGTTCGGGGGCATCCCCATCATCCGGCTGTCCATGGAAGAATCGGTCCGGGTGCTTCGGAGGGCCTACGACAGGGGAATCACTTTTTACGACACCGCCAATGTGTACCTCGACAGCGAGGAAAAGATGGGGCAAGCGTTCGCCGGCCTGCGCGGGAAGCTGATCATCGCCACCAAAAGTATGAAGCGTGACAGCAAGGGAGTGGAAGCGGACATCGAACAGAGCCTCCGCGCCCTGCGGACCGATTACCTCGATCTTTACCAGTTCCACCAAGTCTCGAAGGAAGAGGACTACCAGGGTCTGATGGCGCCCGGCGGAGGGTTGGAAAGCGTGCTGAAGGCGCGGGAAGCGGGCAAGATCCGGCACATCGGGTTCAGTTCGCACAGCCTGGAGATGGCCGCAAAGATGATCGATACCGACCTGTTCAGCACCGTTCAGTTTCCCTTCAGCTTCCTCGAAGACTCGGCGCGAAATGAACTCCATCCCAAGGCCCGCGCCCGGAATATCGGCATCCTCGGCATGAAGCCTTTCGGGGGCGGTGTACTGGACGATTACAGGGTCACGTTCGCTTTCCTGAGGCAGTTTCCCGACGTCATCCCTCTGCCGGGATTCGATTCGGTCGAGAAGGTCGACCAGGTTTGTGACTTATACGAATCCGAAAACGTGCTTTCGCCCAAAGACCTGGAAGCCATGGAACGCTACCGGGCCGAACTCGGGCAGCAGTTTTGCCGGAGGTGTGAATACTGCCAGCCCTGCGAACAGGGGGTCATGATCACGCCGGCCATGATGTACGGGGTCCTCGTCCATCGCATGTCCGCGGCAAAGGCGGTCGGTTTTGCGGCCAAGACCATGGCGACCGTGCGCAACTGCATCGAATGCGGCGAATGCGTCACCCGTTGCCCGTACAACCTGCCCATACCGGAAATACTCAAAAAACACCTGGCCATGTACGACGACTTCCTGGCACTGGCCAGGGAACGGGCCGGGGATCAGTGATCGGCACGGGGGGAAGCGTTGTCCAGCCGGTTGATGGCCTCATGAAGACAATCCTCGGCGCGGAAACCTTTCAGGCGGGCCATGTTCACGAGGGTCAGCAGCATATCTCCGAAGTCCCTCGATTCAACGGGCATGTCCCCGCCGATGCCCCCGCAAAGCTTTCGTCCCTTTTCGGAAAGAGCCCGCGCCTGAGCGTCGAGGTCGCCAAGCCCGGGCTTTTCTCCGTCGGGCACGCGGGAAAGTATGCGATAGGCGCGCATTAGGGCCGGAAGTGATTCGGGGACGCGGCTCTTCGGTTTTCCCGCAGAAGCGTTTTCCGCCTTCTTTATTTTTTCCCAGTTGTCCTTCACATCCTGAACGGAGGCGACATCCACGTTGCCAAAAACATGCGGGTGCCGACGAATCATTTTTTCACAGACCCCGTCGCAGACGTCTTCGAGGCGAAAGTCCTTCTTTTCTTCGTAAAGGTGTATCATGAAAAACACCATGAAGAGCAGGTCTCCCAGTTCCTCGGCCGCTTCTTCCGGACGACGGGAACGGATGGCGGAGGCGGCTTCATGCGCTTCTTCGATCAGGTAGGTCTGGACGGATTCCGGGGTTTGCTTCCGGTCCCAGGGGCACCCCGACTCCCCCCGAAGGCGGCTGATTATTTCATAAACACCGCGGACTTTGTCCCAGCGGCCTTTTTCATTCTCGGTCATTTATTCTTCCTCTCGCCTGATTTTTGTGCCCGGTCGGATTTGTCAGAGGTTTTCTGCGAATCCAGCCAATATCGTTCCAGTTCTTTGCGTTTTTCTTCGAAGATCTTCTGGACGTTGTCAGGGGTCACCCGGACCAGGATTCGGGCGGCTTCCTGTATGTAAGGGAGCAGGCTGGATCGGGTCAGCAGCGGATTTTGGGGCGAAACGAACAGGGTCAGTACGGAAATGGCCACGATGCAGAGAACCAGCGCCTTCCCAAAGCCGATCATCCCGCCCCAGAGACGATCGAAAAAACCGAGGCCAGCCTTCCGCAGGAGCCGGGCAATCCAGTATCCCGCCACGGCGATACAGAACCATGCCAATAAAAAGACCAGGATAAAGGCGATGATCTGAGTGCCCGAAAGCCGCGGGAAAGCATGGGCCAGTTGAGCGGCCACGGATTCATAATAATGGGAGGCAAGGACAAATCCGCAGAGGAGCCCGGCGATGCTGAAGACCTGAGAGACCGCCCCCCGCACGATGCCCCGCAGCATGCAGAATAGCACGACACCGATCATCACCCAGTCAAGACCGTTCATGTCCCTTCAGCGTCCTCTCGTTTGAAGGCCCACTGCGCTCACCCGCCCGTTGAATCAGCATACGCCTGCGAACGCCCGCGGCAAACCCGCACATCGCGCAAAAGCGGCGGACCGGTGTTCTCTTTGCATGACACCGGCGTCTGAAAAGAAAGGCATATGGTCCCCGCTTCCGAACCAAGAATTATCAACATCCCTCAATATAGGGAAGACTTTATTTTTGAAGATGGTAAAATGCGCGGTCAGCAGGTCTGAAGAGAAACCTTCCGCAGGCCTCCGGGGGATGTGGCTCAAAGCGAGGCTCCGGCAGCCCGTTTCAGGCGGGCTTGTTCTCGTGCGGGAACCCGGTTTCCACCCGTGCTTTTCCCATTGGGCCCCCAAAGGGACGCAAAACGTTTTTTTCGCCTGTTATGTGAATGTTGTCAGGACGAAAAACACGTGATATTAATACGATCCTCATCCGGGGAAATTTTGACCGGGCATCGTTTTGGCGATAACATGCAGGAGTTTTGAAAACAGCTTTGGGCGATTCAACTACAGGCAAAGATAAGGCCTTGAAAAGTACGACCCAGATATCCTTTGAGGACAACAAGGTCGTACAGCAGCTCGCAGGCGAGCATAGCAGTCACCTCAAGATCATTGAAAAGCAGCTGGATGTACGAATCCATCTCCGCGGAAATCAATTCACCATATCCGGCGACCGTCCTCACGTAGAATTGACCGAGCGACTGCTGAAAAACCTTGAGTCCCTGATTGACGGCGGATACCCGTTGTTCGGGAGCGATATACTCTACGCCATCCGGATTCTGAGCGAGAACATCAACAATCCGTTGAAAGACATTTTTCTGGACCATGTGTTCATTGCCTCGAACAGAAGGGTGATCACACCCAAGAGCGTCAAGCAGAAGGAATACATCGAGGCGATCCGCCATTATGATATTGTTTTCGGAGTAGGCCCGGCCGGAACCGGCAAGACCTACCTCGCCATGGCCATGGCCGTCGGCGCCCTGACAAAGGAACTGGTACGGCGCATTGTCCTGGTCCGCCCGGCCGTGGAAGCGGGAGAAAAGCTCGGTTTTCTTCCGGGGGATCTGGCTGAAAAGGTCAATCCATATCTACGCCCTCTGTATGATGCGCTTCACGACATGATGGACTTCGAGAAGGCGACCAACCTGCTGCAGCGTGGTGTCATCGAAGTCGCGCCCCTGGCTTTCATGAGGGGACGCACGTTGAACGATGCCTTCGTCATTCTGGATGAGGGGCAGAACACCACGGCCGAGCAGATGAAGATGTTCCTCACCAGGCTCGGACTTGGCTCAAAGGCTGTTATCACTGGAGATATCACACAGATAGATCTCCCTGAGAACAAGCCGTCGGGCCTTGTCGAAGCCATTGAACTATTGAACGGTATCCAGGGAATTCGCCTTGTCTTCTTTTCAAAGCAGGACGTGGTGAGGCACCGGCTCGTGCAGGACATTATAGAAGCCTACGAGCAGGCGGAGCTTCGGAAAGCCCAAAGCGCCAGGACTTCATCAGAGAAGTGAGAGGTATGGACAAGGAGAAACGGGAACCGGAGAAAATCAAGACCAGGGCCAGGGCCAGCCTGCTTTGCAGACTGCTGCCCTGTAGTATCGAGGATATCTATTGTCAAAAAGCCCTGATTCTGGTCGCGGTCAGCATCATCATCGCCCTTTTGCTCACTCCCTCCTTCACGGCCAACAGCCCGCCGTTCCGTCTCGGTGATATCGCCGACCGAAATGTAAAAGCCAAACGGGACTTCCTCGTAGACGATGAAAATGCCACGGCCCGGAAACGCCAGGAGGCCGTGAAGCAGGCACCCGTTGTCTACGATCTGGACGAAAACGTTTCCGAGAATGCCCTGGAAAAGATTGAAACGGCCTTCCAGGCGATGCGCGATTTCCTGGTGGAAGACAGCCGTTCGACGCCGCGCCTGGACCTGCCCAAGGACCGGACGTTCGGGTCGAATCCCTCTTCCGGCGCGGTTTCCGTTCTATCCCTCTCCGAACCGGGTCAGCAAATTTTGCGCAGAAAAAAAGACTTTGAGAACATCTTGGGCATCCAGGTCCCACCCGAAGTTTTTTCAAGCCTTTTTGAACGGCAGTTCACCCGGGAAATCCAGGAAAAGCTGGTTCAACTGCTCAAGGGCCCGCTTGAGCAGGGCATCGTGACCAATAAGCTCTGGATGAACCAGAACCAGGGCAATAACCTGGTGATTCGGAAACTCTCGACGAATGAGGAGCACCTGGTCCACCCCCCCTACCCCTATCCGGACATCGAGGAATCCCGGAAGCTCGTCGTCATGCAGGCCCTGGACGAAGGGCGGGACATCAAGGAAATGATGGCCTTCTCTTCCCTGGCTTCACAGCTTTTGCAGCCGAACCTGACTTTTAACCTTGAAGAGACGGAACACCGCCGGGAGCAGGCTTATGCCTCGATAAAGCCGGTGACGCTCAAGGTGACGAAGAATGAAATGCTGGTCAGGGAAGGTCAACGGATCGGTCCCGAAGAGCTTCAGAAGCTGAAGATCCATCAGAACGTGGGGACGGACCGGCACTGGCTGCTCGTGTTCTTTTCCATTTTCATGTTCAGCACCATGTGCATCTGGGTGGTCGTGCACGTGGCAAGGCAGCATCTGCTTTATTCCCATATCGATTTCGAGGATCTGCTGTTCCTGGCGATTCTCCTGATCTTCCTTCTGAGCATCGGACGCGGGGGCTTGTGGGTGGGGCAGCTCATCGGAGACGCTTCGGCAAACCTCACCGCGAGAACATTCGTCTGCGCCATTCCCCTGACCGCAGGGGCAATGATCGCATGTATCTTCTTCGGCGCCACCGTCGCGCTCATTTTTTCCCTGGTCCTGACCCTGTTTGCAGGAATGCTTTTCGGGAAGGACTTCGGGATGTTCTTCTACTTCATGATCGGCTCGTTCGTCGCGGTGCACGGGGTATCTCCATGCAGGAACCGGATGATTCCCATAAAGGCAGGCCTCGTGGTGGGATGCGCCAATGTGCTGCTGATCCTGCTGAGCGCCTATCTCCAGGACCAGTGGGTCCTCATGGGGATCGTCACGAACGCTTTCTTCGGCTTCTGCGGGGGGCTGTTCGCGGGAATCCTTGTGGCCGGGATCACACCACTCGTGGAAATGGCGTTCAACTACACAACGGACGTCAAACTGCTCGAACTGGCCACCATGGATCAGCCCCTGCTGCGGGAACTGATGGTGGAAGCCCCCGGGACATACCATCACAGCATCATCGTCGGGAACATGGTCGAGGCCGCGGCCAATTCCATCGGGGCCAATTCCCTGCTCGCCAAGGTGGCAGCCTATTACCACGATATCGGGAAAATCAAGAAGCCTCTTTACTTCATCGAGAACCAGTTCGACTGCGAAAACCGCCACGAGAAGCTGGCCCCTTCCATGAGCAGCCTTATTCTCATCTGCCACGTGAAGGACGGGGTCGAACTGGCCAAGCAGCACCGGCTCGGGAAAAGCATCACGGACATCATCAGTCAGCACCACGGGAAGAGTTTCATCTCTTTTTTCTACACCAAAGCGATGGAAGCCCGCGAAAAGGCCCAGAACAGTAAGGGCTCCGTTCTCCCTGCCATCAACATGGACGACTACCGCTATCCCGGTCCGAAGCCTCAGACCAAGGAAGCGGGGCTCGTAATGCTGGCCGATGTCGTGGAAGCCGCCTGCCGGTCCTTGTCGGAACCCACCCCGGCCAGAATCCAGGGGCTCGTCAACCGGCTCATCAACAATATTTTCAGCGACGGTCAGTTGGAAGAATGCGAACTCACCTTGAAGGACCTGCACCATATCGCCAAGCATTTCAATCAGATCCTGGCCACGGTCCACCACAAGCGCATCGAATACCCCTCGGCCGTCCCCAACGATGGAAAGGGAAAGGCTGATGCCTCTGACCCAAATCAGCGTGAATCAAAACAGGATCGGGATAAACAGTGTTCAAATCGAGACCGCGGCAAGCCTGATCTTAAACGCCTTGGGATTCACTGACGCCGAACTGAGCGTTCTGATCGTCGACGACGATGAGATGGCCTCCATCAACAAAGAATACAGGCAGATCGACACATCCACCGATGTGCTTTCGTTCTCCATGCGCGATGGGGAATTCGGGGATGTGTGCACGGACGTTTTGGGCGACGTGGTGATTTCGGCCCCCATGGCGGAGCGCATGAGCAAGCTGCACGGGACGTCTTTCGATGCGGTAATGGATCTGCTCCTGGCGCACGGGATTCTTCACCTCGTGGGGTTTGACCACGAACGGGGGGAATCGGAAGCCGCGGAAATGGAAGCAAAAACCCTGGAGCTTCTCGGCCTGCTCGGCCACCCGGAAAAGAGCTTCGAGTGGTATATGAAGGGGGATTAGCTGCGCGGGGCAAGGGAGCGGAGGAGACTTTCGACATGTTTTGAGCCCCGGGCACAGCACTGCGGGGCTTCGTACGACTCATCGATTCATCAAAAGGAGGAATTGTGGCGAGACTTGCAATCAACATCGATCACGTGGCCACGGTGAGGCAGGCGCGCCGCGCCAAGGAGCCGGACCCCGTGATAGCCGCCGCCCTTGCGGAACTGTCCGGAGCACAGGGAATCGTTGCCCATCTTCGTGAGGACCGGCGCCATCTGCAGGACCGTGATCTTCATCTGCTGAGGCAGACGGTCAAAACCAAACTGAACATGGAAATGGCCGCCACAAAGGAAATGGTTCAGATCGCACTCGGCGTCAAACCGGATATGGTCACCATCGTTCCCGAAAAACGCCAGGAACTCACGACCGAAGGCGGACTCGACGTGGTGTTGTACGAAGAACCGCTGAAGGACGTGATAAGGGTCCTCCATGAAGGCGGGATCGCCGTCAGCCTCTTCATCAACCCCGATCCACAGTATATCAAGACGGCACATCGGCTCGAGGCCGAGTACGTGGAGCTGCACACGGGCGCGTTCGCCGAAGCCGATTCCTATCAGAAGCGGCAGGAAGAGTACGAACGGATCGTTACATCCGCCAAGCTTGCCCGCAAATTGGGATTGAGCGTCCACGCCGGCCATGGAATCGACTACCAGAACATCCTGTGGGTCAGGAACATCGCGGAAATCCAGGAATTCAGCATAGGTCATGCCGTGATTGCGCGCGCCATTCTCGTGGGAATGGAACGGGCCGTCCGTGAAATGCTGGATCTGGTAAACGGTTAGATGGCACTTCATGGCATAGGCATCGATCTGATCAGGATCGACAGGCTTCAGCGCCTCCTGGACCGCTGGGGAGAACGGTTCGAGAACCGCATTTTCACCAGGGCCGAACGGGAGGCCTGTTCGCACAGGTCCGGCTACGCGGCCTGCCTCGCAATGAGGTTCGCCGCAAAAGAGGCTTTCGTCAAAGCGCTCGGCACCGGTGTCCGGGGACCGGTCCTGTGGCTGGACATGGAAGTCCTGAACGACCCGCTCGGGAAACCGCGGATCTCGCTTTCGCAGAGAGCGCTGGAATTCTGCCGGGAACGTCGCATCCGGGCCTGGCACCTGAGCCTCACCGACGACGGCGAATACGGCGCCGCCGTCGTGGCGATCGAGAATTCATCCGACTGACGGTTTCGTGAAAAGGATCGGGACCCCGGGCCTTTTTGCCGTGGGAACCGGAGCCCCGCACCTTCGCGGTCATGCCTCTTGCCTCTGATGTTTCGTTCCGTCCCCTGCCGTTTTTTCCGCTTCCACTGAGGAGGTCTTAATGATTGTCGTAACAGCGTCCGAAATGGCCGGCCTCGACCGTTCGACCATCGAGGAAATCGGAATCCCGGGTATTGTGCTCATGGAAAACGCCGCGAGAGGGGCGGCGGCTTTTTTTGCGGAAGCCGTTCCCGATCTGCTCTCGCGCCGCATCACGGTATTGGCGGGGGCCGGCAACAACGCGGGGGACGGTTTCGCCCTTGCGCGTATTTTCAGAAACGGAGGCGCGAACGTCCGGGTGGTATGCCTGCGTTCACCCGAACGGCTGCAGGGAGACGCCCTCACCAATTTCCGCATCCTGGAGAAACTCGACATCCCGGTCATGACATGGGATGAAAAGCAGGATTTCGGGTCCCAGTGGTCCGCCGTGCGTGAAAGCGGCGCAGTGATTGACGCCATTCTCGGGACCGGCCTCAGAAGCGAAGTCCGGGGCCTGTACCGACAGGTGATAGAAGCGGTGAACGAATTGTCCGTACCGGTCCTTGCCGTGGACGTTCCGTCGGGCCTTGACTCCGGCACGGGAAAGCCGCTCGGAATCGCCGTCAGGGCCACTGCGACGGCCACCTTCGGGTTCGCGAAGGTCGGCCAGGTGATCGATCCGGGCACCGATTACGTCGGGCAGCTCAGGATTGTCGACATCGGGACCCCGCCGGAACTTCCGGCAAAGCACGGCATCAAACGGTTTTTGCTCACCGGGGACCTGCTCTCCCCCTGGCTGCGCCCCCGCCCGGCGAACGTCCACAAAGGAACCGCCGGGCACGTGATGGCCCTCTCGGGCTCCATCGGCAAAACGGGCGCCGCAGCGCTCATCTGCCTGGGAGCGGCCCGATGCGGCTCAGGCCTTGTCACGCTCTTCATTCCCACCAGTCTGAACCCGATCATGGAAGTGAAACTCACCGAGGCCATGACGTTTCCGATCGCGGAAACGGAGGACCATTCCCCGGCTTCGGCCTCGCTTCCCGAGATTCTCGCATTTTCACAAGGCAAACAGGCCCTGGCCGTGGGTCCCGGAATTTCCCTCCACCCGGACACTCGGAAGCTGGTCAGGGAACTGGTGGTTCATGCCCCATGCCCGATGGTGCTCGATGCGGACGCCCTCACCATAATGGCCGAAGACCCCGATCCGCTGCGCGGATGCCCGGAGCCGCTGGTGCTGACCCCTCACCCCGGTGAAATGGCCCGCCTCATCAAGGGCAGCCCCGCCGACGTCCAGGAAAACAGGATTGAAACCGCCGTCGAATTCAGCAAGAAGTACGGGGTCGTCGTCGTTCTCAAAGGTTTCAGAACGGTTATTGCCGCACCGGACGGCAGAATCGCCATCAACAGCACGGGCAATCCGGCAATGGCGAGCGGAGGAATGGGAGACACTCTGACGGGTATGACGGCAAGCTTCCTCGGACAGGGTTTTGAGCCCTTTCGAGCGGCCTGCCTCGCGGTTTTCATTCACGGAGCGGCCGCCGACCGGCGGATCGGGAATGTCGCCTCCAGAGGCCTCCCGGCATCGGAAATATTGGAGGAAATCCCCCACGTGATCGGACACCTGGAAGGCTATCGAGGCAACGCATGAAAACGATCGTCCTGCATTCTCCTTCAGAACGGTGCACTTGTGCCATAGGGCGGAAAATCGGGGAAAATCTCGAACCGGGCGACGTTCTGGCGCTCCGGGGGGAACTCGGAGCGGGCAAAACCTTCCTCACGCGCGCCATGGCTCACGGCCTGGGCGTACCCGCGTCCATCCCGATCACCAGTCCGACCTTCACCATCATCAACGAATACGACGGCCGTCTTCATCTCTACCACATCGACCTGTACCGGCTGGCCGGGGTCGACGACCTGGATACGCTGGCCTGGCAGGAAGCGCTGTTCGGCGAAGGGATAGCCGTCGTCGAATGGCCCGACAGGATGGGACCGCTGCTCCCGGAAGACCGCTGGGACATCCGCATCGAAATCACCGGGGACGACAGCCGCACCTTCACTCTTGAGGCACACGGCGAGCAGAACGCCGCGAGGGCCGAAAAATGGTTCGACCAACTGAACCTCATCGCGGAAGCTTCCGCCTGCCGCTGATCCCGTGAAGAACCGCGCGGGGGAGTTCGCCCGTCAGCCCGGGATTCTAATCGAAATCGACGTGGTCTTCGGGCTTTTCCAGTTCAGGAGGGAATTCGTTGAACGGAAATACTTTCCGGTTTTCGTTCAGCGTGGTGTACCGGATGATCCTGTAGACGTATGCCGCGACTTTGTTGGAAAAGCCCCGGAGGGGGTCGCTGTATTTCTGGGTGATCAAGAGGTAAATGAACTGGAAAATAACGGTGACCTGGACCACGAACTTCAAGATTTCCAATATGATCAGGCATACCAGGCTGTACAGCAGCCTCACGGCGATCCTGCCACGTGAGATCTTCCTGTCTTCCGTACCGTTCATGGCAAAGCTCCTGTAATCCGAATGGGTTCCGAATACCCCGTTTCATTGCCCGGCATCCGGCGTCAGAAGCCGATGCCGCTGAATGAAGGATGCTCAGCATCCCACACCCTCTGAAATCCTTCCACGACCTCAACATTGTCCTGCAAACTTTTAGACCATAACTACAATAGGTAATGTCGCACTGGCGCGGTTTCGCCATGCCCACGGTTCTGCCCGGGCAGTTTCCGGGCCGGACAGGACCGTCCGGGTCCCCTTTTCATGACAGCCGGGGAACAGCGATCCTTGAAGGAAGATAACCATCCCGCCACGGATGGCATTCCATTCGTCCAAAACAGGTGGGGAAATCAGGAACGTGCAAGGAAAACCCGCGCGAAAACAACGGGTTAGACCGCGGGGCGCTTTTACGGGGCCGGAGCAAAGGGGACCGCGCCCCGGAAGCTCACTTGCCGGGCCCGCCACTGCTCAGCCACCGCCAGTCCTCCCACTTCAGGGGGACACCGGGTGTCCAGAACAGTCTTCGGAAATGGTACCCGTAAATGGCCATGGTTACCATTTCGCCAAAGGAATGCCGGTACGTTGAAAGCCCTTCCTGCAGGAGTTTCCAATAGTACCAGGGCCTGTGGTCCGCAACACCCAGGAACCAGAGGGAACGCAGGAATGCGGTCAGGTCGCTTTTCGCCAGCTTGGCGTCCGGCACTTTCGGGTGATAGGTCTTCAGAAAAGCCATGATGCGCTTATAGTACATCTCCGGGGAATAGAGGGTGTTCATGACCCATTTATAACCTTCGATGATGGTCTGCCGGTCCATCTTGGGAGTGAAATTCAGGCTGCCGTCCACATCCGTATTGTCTCCCGAAGATTTGAAGAGCAATCGGCCTTCATCCTCGAGCCTCTTGTAGAGCCTCGTTCCGGGAATGGCGGTGAGCAGTCCGATCATGGCGGTGACGATTCCGTTCTTTTGAATGAAGTTCACCTGCCTCTGAAAGATATCCGGAGGATCGTTGTCGAAGCCGATGATAAACCCTCCCATGACGGCCATACCCCGGGCATGGATGATACCAACGGATTCCGACAGGCTTCGCTTGAGGTTCTGGGCCTTTCCGCATTCCCTCAGGCTGTCTTCGGAAGGAGTCTCAAGACCGAGAAAAACCTTGCTGAAGCCCGCCGCCACCATGAGCGCCATGAGTTCTTCGTCTTCGGCGAGGTTGACGGAGGCTTCCGTGAAGAAAGAAAGCCGCCGGTCCTTTTCGTTCTGCCAGGCGATAATCCTGCGAAGAAGCCCCTTGACCTTGGTTTTATTCCCGATGAAGTTGTCGTCCACCATGAACACGGACCCGCGCCACCCGCGATCATAGAGAGCGTCAAGCTCGGCGATGACCTGATCGTCGTGTTTATTCCTGGGCACACGACCGTTTATGACAATGATATCGCAGAATTCGCAGTCAAATGGACACCCGCGCGAATACTGAACGCTCATGCTGACATAGTCTTTGAAATTAATGAGATCCCACTTGGGAATGGGAATGTTATCGAGGGAAGGATATCTTTCGGCCCTGTACAGCCGCTTCGGGGAGCCCTTTTCGATATCGGACGCCAATTCGGCGACGATCGGTTCGCCTTCTCCGAGGACAAGATAGTCGACGTCGGAGAATTCTTCACGGTAGGTGTTGAAGAGCGGACCTCCGCCCACCATTCTGGTTCCGAGTTTCCGGCACCGGTCGACGACGATCCTCGTCGAATCTTTCTGAGCGATCATCGCGCTTATAAACACGTAATCGGCCCAAAGTATTTCGTCATCGGTCAATGCGGTGACATTGAGGTCGACCAGCTGCATCTCCCAGGTTGAAGGCAGCATCGCTGCGACGGTCAATGCACCAAGAGGAGGGAAAGCGGCCTTCCTGCGGACCACGCGGAGCGCGTGCCTGAAACTCCAGAAGGTTTCCGATACCTGAGGGTATACAAACAAAATCTTCATCGGGACATCCTTGCTCTTAAAAGCTGAAACACAGGACTATTCTTAACTGGTACTGTACAGCCTGACGCTCATTAAATCAATGCCAATGCGGCGTACCTTCCGTTACATTCCCGTTTTGACGAAACCCGGCGCATCGCGTTGAGGGCCGATGATCAGACGGTCCCGCACGGGTCTGTTTTGAAGGTGGCATTCAAGAAAAACTCTATACAAAAGTGTCTCTTTATTTTATTAGATAGAGCTTTCCTCGACTGGGCGGGGTGAAGTTTCCCGCGGGGCGAGGAGAGGATCCGGGCCGCTCCGGAAAAAGGATCGACGGTCCGGGCCGGTGGGTTCGTTCAGCCGCCGTTCCGAACCCGGCCGCGGCCGGGAAGGAATCCCTCAACGCTCCGCGTGCGGCGTTCACTGCGCCCGACATGACATCCGGGGAGCGCGCCGATTGCAAGTTGATGTCATAACCGCACATTAAGGGAGGTCGCTATTGGTATGGCGCTTGTTGTTCAGAAATACGGGGGAACTTCCGTTGCCAATCCCGAACGGATAAAGGCTGTAGCCAAACGGGTGGTCGACAGGAAGAAAAAGGGCGACAGTCTCGTGGTCGTTCTCTCTGCACGGGCAGGAGAAACGGATCGCCTGCTGACGCTCGCACACGACGTGAGTCTTGAGCCCTCCAGCCGCGAACTGGATGTTCTCCTGGCCACTGGGGAGCAAACCACTATCGCCCTTTTCAGCATGGTGGTGAGCGACCTCGGATTTGAAGTCATTTCCATGACCGGCTATCAGGCCGGCATCATCACCGACAGCAACCACGGCCAGGCAAGGATCAATTCGATCCAGACGCTGCCCGTGGTGGAAAAGCTGAATGAAGGCAAAATAGTGGTTGTGGCCGGATTTCAGGGATATGATGATGAAGGGAATATAACCACCCTGGGCAGAGGCGGTTCCGATACGACGGCGGTGGCGCTTGCAGCCGCCCTGGGCGCTGATATCTGCGAGATCTACACCGATGTGGAAGGGGTTTTCACGGCGGACCCGAACGTGTATTCCAAAGCCAGGAAGCTCAACCGCATCAGCTATGAAGAAATGCTGGAAATGGCGAGCATGGGCGCCAAAGTGCTCCACCTGCGATCCGTTGAATTCGGGATGAAATACAACGTCCCCATCATGGTTCTTTCCTCTTTTACGGACGCCCCGGGCACGCTTGTCACCAAGGAGGATGAAGAAATGGAAAATGTGGTGGTTTCCGGAATCACTTACACGAAGAACGAAGGGCGAATCACCATCACCAACGTTCCGGACCTGCCGGGCATGGCCGCCAAGGTGTTTCGCCCCATCGCCGCCGAGGGAATCAACGTGGACCTCATCGTACAGGGGAGCGCCGATCTGCCCGGACGCGCCGACATTTCGTTCACGGTCCCCAAAACCGCGCACAAAAGAGCGATGGAACTCGTCGAAAAAGTCGCCCGGGAAATTGATGCAGGCCCGATCCACGGCAATGCCGACATCGCGAAGATATCGATTATCGGTCTTGGAATGCGAAGCCACAGCGGGGTCGCCACCAAGATGTTCGAAACCCTCTCGCGCGAAAACATCAATCTGAAGATGATCAGCACTTCCGAGATCAAGGTATCCTGCATCATCGATGAAAAATATGCGGAACTCGCCGTAAGAGTGCTCCACGACGCGTTTGAACTGGAAAAAGACCCTCACGGCCGGATTGAAATTCAGGAAGAGATTCTGCCGATCAAACAGCCTGTCGCGTAGCGGCCGATACGCTCCGCTTTTTTCCCGAGCACCGCCTCCTCACTGTCCGTTCGTTCCTGACGCTGATGATACACGGGCCCGCGGGCTGCACGCATACGGATTCAAGCCGCTCCGGAACTCCGGAGCGGCTCCCGTGTGACGCGCTTCGGCCTGCGCGGAACGGTCCCGCGGGGCCGACAGCCGTTTCCCCCGTCCGAAAAAGCGCCTGCGCGGCCCACTACGAGCTCCCAGGCCGGGATTAGACATTTTTCCGAGGATCAGAAAATGCAGGAAGTGAAGCTCTACGATACGACCCTGAGGGATGGAACTCAGGCCGAGGATTTCACGCTTTCCCTTGAAGACAAGGTCCGGGTCGCCCTGAAACTCGATGACCTCGGGATCCACTACGTCGAGGGCGGCTGGCCGGGTTCCAATCCCAAGGACATGGCTTTTTTCGACGAAATCAGGAACCACGGCCTCAAACAGACGCGTATCGCGGCGTTCGGAGCGACTCACCACCCGACCGGAAGCGCCGAAACCGATGAAAACCTGAAGGCCCTCATCGCCGCAAAGACTCCCGTGGTCACGATTTTCGGAAAAAGCTGGACCGTTCACGTGAAGGACGCGCTGCGCACCACGCTCGAACGCAACCTCGAGATTATCCGCGACAGTGTCGGATACGTGCACGGGCATGTCCAAACCGTCTTTTACGACGCCGAACATTTTTTCGACGGGTTCAAGGCGAATCCCGATTATGCAATCGCCACCCTCCGGCATGCCGTCGAAGGCGGCGCCGCATGCATGATCCTCTGTGACACCAACGGGGGCAGCCTTCCGGGGGAGATTCGTGAAATCATATCCGTTTTCAGGGAAAAACTGCCAGGCGTTCCCTTCGGTATCCACGCTCACAACGACGCCGAACTGGCCGTCGCCAACTCACTGGTCGGCGTTGAACAGGGCGCCGTTCAGGTCCAGGGAACGATCAACGGGATAGGGGAGCGATGCGGGAATGCGAATCTTTCTTCCGTCATTCCCAATTTGTGCCTGAAGATGAACATCCCGTGCCTGAGTCCGGAAAACCTGCGGAAACTGCACTCGGTGAGCCGATTCATCCTGGAGACCGCCAACGTTCCGGCCAACCGGTTCCAGCCTTACGTGGGGCGCAGCGCCTTTACACACAAGGGCGGGGTCCACATCAGCGCCATCGGGAAAAACCCCAAGACCTACGAGCACATCAGTCCCGACCTGGTCGGAAACCACAGGCGCATCCTCATCTCGGACCTGTCCGGCCGGGCCGCCGTCAAGCTCAAGGCGGAAATCTACGGCATTCACCTCACCAAGCGCGACCCCATCGCAAGGCAGGTCCTGGAGGAACTGAAGGAACTGGAAAACCAGGGCTTTCAGTTCGAGGCCGCCGAAGCGAGCTTCGAACTCCTCATCAACAAGGCCATGGGACGGAGCAGACGCTTCTTCGAACTGCTGGGCTTCCGTGTGATCGATCAAAAATTGAGCGAAGGCCAGGAGGCGGTAGCGGAAGCGACGATCCGGGTGACCGTGGACGGGAAAACGGAACACACCGCGGCGCTGGGAAACGGTCCCGTGAATGCCCTCGACAACGCCCTGCGCAAGGCCCTCGAGAAATTCTATCCCGAACTCCGGGAGATGCAACTGAGCGACTACAAAGTGAGGGTGCTGCCGGGACTGCCCGGTACGGCCGCAAAAGTCAGGGTGCTCATCGAATCCCATGACGCCACGGACCACTGGAGTACCGTCGGCGTGTCCCACGATATCATCGAGGCAAGTTGGCAGGCACTGGTGGACAGCATCAACTACAAATTGTATAAGGCACAGAAGCACTGTCAGCAAAGCTGAAGCCCGGATTCCCGCTCCCCGGGCACGCAAGGCCTTGCGAATCACCGGGTCCAGGGGGTTTTCCGTTGCATAAGGAACGCAAACTGCCCGCGGCCGTCGCCGCCCTGGCAACCGCCGTCTTCGTGGTTCTCCTTACACGTTTATGGGGAACGGGGAGCCGGCACGAAAACGCCTCCTCCCCCGCGCCGCTGTTCATAGAAATCAGGGGGGAGGTCCGGAACCCGGGCCTTTATGCATTGGACCGGGAATGCCTCACCGCCTCCCGCATTCTCACTGCGGCAGGCGGTTTCAGGGACGGCCCTCCCGTAAAGATCCCTCCTGATTTTTCGCTTCAAGGCCTGACGAGCGGGCAGGCGGTTCGTTTTATTCGAAAAGACCCCGGAGAATCGGAAATAAGGATTGAAAGAATGGGGGCGGCGGCAGCGCTGGCGCTCGGGGGAAAGCTCGATTTGAACCGGGCAGCCGTCGAAGACTTATGCCTGGTCCCTCAGATGAAGCCCGAAACCGCGGATGCTATCGTACGCCGCCGCGGCGACAGGCCCTGGCGTGCGGTGGACGAACTGGAAGAAATTCACGGGGTGGGACGGGCCACGGCAGAGAAGTGGAAAGCCCACCTCCAAGTCGAGTTTTGAGCGTCTCCGCGTGCTTGTGACGATACGGCTCCAATGAATGGCACCGGGTTAAGTAATTCTTGCACGGGGTGGCTTCTGCCCCCCGGAGTCATTGTATCAGCAACGGTTTATTGAAAATAGGCACTGCCGCATACAAGACTCGGGAGAAACGGAATATGGCGGCCCGGTCTTTCCTACGAATGGTACCGGTCATCGTTCTTTTCGGGATGTGCTACGGGTGCGGGGGCCACACCCCTCAACCGCAAGAGGGGGCCGTCGCGCCTCGCGCAGGGGAAATCGTCAGCACCGCTCGTTCGGTAATCGGCAAACCCTACCGCTTTGGCGGGTTATCGCCTGAAAGCGGGTTTGATTGCTCCGGGTTTACCTGGTGGGTGTACCATCGCAACGGGATCAACCTTCCCAGGCAAACCGCCGACCAGATGTCGGCGGGCCGCCAGGTTTCAAAAAAAGACCTGCGCCCGGGGGACCTCGTTTTTTTCGATATCGAACGCAGGGGTCCGTCGCACGTGGGGATTTATACGGGAGACAACCGCTTCGTCCACTGCCCGAGCACCGGGAGCTGCGTGAGGGAAGACAGGTTTTCCCACCGGTACTGGCAAAGAAAATACGTCGGCGCATGCCGGGTCCTGCCTCAGGGACCGCGTTAGCGCCTCTTTGGGACTGGCGAACCGCCAGCGCCTCCCCCGGCTTTTTTTTGTCTATTTTCTTGAACTTTGCATTATTGGTGGTATAAATGATAGTTAGTCTAGTCTAAGCGAGCGGTTCGATATCTCGGGTTATTCAGGAAATCGGTCTTTCGCCTGCGCAGAACGGTTCCAAAATAGCTCAAGTAGCGTGCCACCAGCAGGAAAAACACATTTATGAAAGGATCGGACAATGGCGGAAGGTCGGGTTAAATGGTTTAACGATCAAAAAGGTTATGGTTTTATTGAAACGAGCAACGGGCCGGATGTTTTTGTGCACCACAGCTCCATTGAAGGTACGGGCTTCAGGACCCTCAGTGAAGGCCAGGAAGTGACCTTTGAGATCGAAAAAGGCGCCAAAGGACCTCAAGCGGTAAACGTCAAGAAACTGTAAGAGCGTCTCCCGCGCCTGCCGGGACATTCCAAAAGAAAGGGCCGGGGAGTTCTCGCGGCCCTTCTTCCACGCAAGCACCTTTGTCAGCCATTTCCGCTTTTCTATCGGGAACCCCCTCAAGGGGGGCTCCTCTGCTGTTATCTGAAGGTCTTCAGTCGACCGTCATTCCATCCGGATGGATCAGTACAGTTGTCTCACTGCGTTGTGTCTTTTACGATAAATCATCTGGCTGTTATTCTCGAGCATTCTCGACAGGCGATGCCGTTCCCCCTGCGTCATGGTCCCGTCGGATATCATCCGGTAATATCTGTCCTTGATGTAGTTCAGGTTCCGGGTAAGTATATCCGCCTCGCCCCGAGAGAGGTCCCCTCTGGTGATCCCCTGGCCGATTCGGGCCTCCTGCCTTGAGATCTTGTCCGGAATGGAATCCGCATAAGCAACCGCCGCCACGGCAACCAACACAACCGCCGCCAAAAATACAACCACCGTCTTCCTCATAATGTGTTTCCTCCCGGCTGTTGTCGCACACTCTTCATGTTCATGGTTTCAGTCCCACCGTACTTCGTTGATACGATATTCAAAGGGGCTCGTCGATACTGAGCCGTTTCCGATATCGAGTGAGCAAGGAAAGCAAAAAGCCGTTGGGCTTGTTCCCCTCAATCTCCCCGGGCAGCGGCCTCTTCCGCCCGGTCCCCCTTTTCCCCGGAAATAAGGGTTCGCAGGACGTCCTCCTTGCCGATGATCCCGACGAGTTTGTCTTGTTCGACGACCGGCAGGGTGTGGAGACTTTTATTGACCATCAGGCGCGCGACTTCCTCGATGACGGTGTCAGGAGCAACGGTCACCGGGTCGCGGGTCATGGCGTCCGCGACTTTGACCGCGGAGATCTTTTGCACTTCTCTTTCAATTTTACTCATGGACATCAAAGGGATAAGACTGTCGAGCAGGTTAAAGACCGAGGGCACGGGGAATTTCTTCTGCTGTGCGATCAGGTCGCTCTGGCAGAGCAGTCCCACCAGTTTGCCCGTTCCGTCGACCACGGGGACCCCGTTGACGCGCTTTTCCAGAAGGAGCCGCGCCGCACGGGTAATCTCCATGTCCGGAGAAACCGTAATCACCTTCGTCGTCATGATCTCTTCAGCTCTAAGCATTTTGGTCCCTCCTTCTTGTCGACCCTCGGAATTATTTCTCCTTGGGTCGAAAATTCGTACCTTAGGCATCTTATTATATGATGATAGCATGATATGCGGAATCTTGACTTAAGAATTCCGACGGGGGCGCACCATTGAGAACGGAAGGCACCCGGCCCGCCCGGAAAATGTGACGGAAATCCTAATGGGGACGAGAAAAGCGCTCGATATTAGTGCGAGACGTTTTATATTCACGCGTTGTAGACTTTTGCGGCATCATACAAGTCTTTGTTGTATGGAAATCCGGCCTACGACCGAACCGGAACACGCCCAATGCCGTTGACTCGAGCGGACCGGCAGGTATTCCGACGTTCCCACCGTAAAGGGGAAATCCGCTGGGAAGCCGGTACACTGCGGCTTTTCGACGCCGTACGAAACGACTGGAAAAGCTTGCATCGCCGGGTCAACGCTATCGGGAACGCGCCGGTGCACCCTTCCTGATCGAGAGAATGCGGGATACACTCAGGAAAGAGTGATCCGTGGGTTTGCCCCCCCTGCCGGCCTCTCCTGACACGGGATGGAGATCCTCGGGTTACCGGGCAGAGACGGACTCTTGATGTTGCCTGTTGCGGCGGAACGGGGACTCACCTGTGAGTGCCCTTTTCCGCCTGAAGCCGTCCCCGGCCGCATGCCATCCGCGCTGACGGCACTGAAGGAAAGGAGAAAAAATGAGGAAGGTGATCAAACTGTTATTGTTCACATTCATTCTCTATTTCGTGGCATTGCCCGTCACCGCATCCTGGTCCGACGCCAAGGAAGGGGAAGGTGTCCTGGTCGGCCGCATTTCATTCATCGAAGGGCAACTGCTTCGCTATGTGCCCGATGAGAAGGACTGGGTCGCCACCGTGAAAGACGCTCCTTTCGGACTCGACGACGCCATCTATTCCGGGGACGACGGGAAAGCCGAATTCATAATGCCCAACAACATGTGGGCAAGAATCGGAGGGGATACTCAGATCCAGATGATCACCCTGAAGGGTGACCTCATGGAAATGGATATCGCCTCCGGCATATCGCGTTTTTACAACAGGAGTTCCAAGGGAATCGTCAAGGTGACAACGCCTTTCGGTTACGTCACCGCGCAGCCCGGATCGTCCTTCGACCTGTACGTCGGGGATGAATCCCTGGAAGTGATCGCACTGAAAGGGGAAGTGGACTTTATTCACGAGAGTGACAATTCCAAGTACCAGGTAGTTCCCGGGTCCGCATCCCTTGTCGCCGACAGCAGACAGACCAGCACGGGGGAAGGCAATGTCGATGCCGACTGGGATGACTGGAACCTCGACCGCGACAGCCTGTGGGCCAAGAGGGTGCAGGTAAAGGGGGATTCCGTAAGATACCTGCCCGAGGGGCTGCACGACGAGGCTTACACTCTCGAAGAAAACGGACGTTGGGAGCGGGTTTACTATGAAGGATCCTACCGGAACTTCTGGCGTCCCGCAAACGTCGGCCCGGACTGGGCACCCTTCACCGTCGGCAGATGGACGGAATGGTACGGCGACAACTGCTGGGTTCCGAACGAACCGTTCGGGTACGTGACCCATCACTACGGCAACTGGGTGTACGTGGGCAGTTCCTGGTACTGGGCGCCGCCCGTGGTCCGCGTCTCGGTGGGTGCAGGACCGTTCCTCGGGGTCGGTTTCGGATGGTATCCCGGAAGGGTCGGCTGGCTCTACTCGGGCGTCAACGTCGGGTGGTTCCCGCTCGGATGGACCGAACCCTATTACTGCCACCGTTACTGGGGACCAAGGGCTTTCGTGGTGACCAATGTCGCCGCCATCAATATCAACATCAACCGGTTCTCGTATGTCAACCACGCGGTGATCATCAACCAGAACAATTTCTTCAATGTGAACAGCTACAACTCGGTCAGGATCACCAACATCAACAGGACGACGATCATCAACAATTACCGGGTTTCGCCCGTTGTCAACAACCAGGTCATCAACAACTACAGCGGCATGCGTCAGAGGTACAATTTCAGCAATGCGACCGTAACGAACAAGCCTCACGACAGTATTCTCGGCAGAGTCCAGCGCAACCAGCAGATCACCACGCAGGAAGGGCGTAACCTGAATGCCGCGACCGTGCGGCAAAACGTCTCCCAGGCCAGAATGGGAACGCTCGGCCAGGGAGGTTCCGTACAGGCGCCGAGGATATCCAACAAGATGGTCCCCTCCAGCCAGGTGGGGAAACCCAGTTCGGAAGTCAATTTCGGCCAGAGGGAACTCAAGCAAAAGGGCCGGCAACCCCAGCAGTCACCCCAGCTCCAGCCCCAGGCCGGGCAACGGGGAAAAGCGAGTCTGAAACAAGGCCGGCAACAGGGCGGTCAGACAATGGGCCCGCAGGGCAGGACCCGCACGCAGGGGGCCGTCCGCTCGGGACAGGCGGGGACATCCCGCAGGCAGGGGCAGCAGGTGCAGCAGGGCCGGCACGCGGCACCGAGCCAGGACCGGCAGCTCAGGCAGGAATCGCGCAGGACCTCCTCCGGCGCGCATCGGGGGGAACAGATGAGGCAGGATCGTTCCCGGTCAAGGCAGCAGTTACAGCAGGGAACCCGCGGAACCGGCGGGCAGATGCGCCAGGATCGCGTACGGCAACCGTCCGGAGCCAGGATGCAGGGCGGTGAGGGGCGTCATCAGGGCGGGCATCAGATGCGGCAGCAGGGAACGGGCATGCAGCATCAATCCCACCAGGGGCAGGCGCGGGGCAGGCAAGACGGGAAAAGATAGAAGCGTGACTTTCGGTTGACATCGATGCGACGTTCCATTGCAGTAAAGGACGGGGGCGGGGCTCAAATCCCGCTCCCGTTTTTTTATGAAAATGCCGTATTTTATACTCGGTCTTCGCAATCATTAACCACGGCCTCCTTCACCGGACGGCCGGACCGATGGATACTATATGTCCGCGGTTCACCCGGGGGGCACTTACACAAAAATCCGGTGGGGATGATCTCCGTCGGTTTTCCAAAAACGCGCCGTTTTTTGCGTCTTTCGAGCCCCGGTATTAAACATTGCATTACAATTCTCCGATCTAGATAGTGAAACGGCAATCTTTTCCTGGATGCCTTTCAGACGACGGATGAGACAGGTTGAAAACCCGCTCACGGATCCGGAGAAAAGGCCCTTTGTGATTACGTTGAAAATCAAGTCTGTAATGCGGTATTAGTGGCTGTCGGGCATGTCCGGAGAGGCCCTTCAGCAGAGGGGAATCTCCTCCCCGGCGCTTCCGGGTTCTCTTCACCCACGTGAAGGGTAAGCCGAAAACGGTGCCGATGGGTATGAAATCGCCGTCATTGCGCCTCCCACACTCAACCGCCGTCGAAAAGGGCCGCTTTTCTTTCGATGGACTCAATCCTTGTCCTCTTTCCACCGCCTGTCTCCCGACGGGGCAGAGAGTGGAAAAGGGACGCTTCCGGTCTTAGGCCGGATTTTGCGAGGTGTGGCAAAGTGAAGAGGATTCTTCTGGTTGAGGATAACGAGGACAATCGCGAATTGGTTTGTGCAATGCTCGAGGGCCTGTTCGATATCGAAAGCTGTGCGGATGCCCATGAGGCTTTGGCTGTTCTGGAAAACCCGGGAAAGCCCCTGCCGGATGCGCTCCTGGTCGACATCTCCCTCCCGGGAATCGACGGCATCCAGTTTCTGCTCCGCCTACGATCCGGCCCCCGGCTGGCAAATATTCCGGCCATAGCCTTGACGGCCCACGCCATGAAGGATGATGAGGCCCGATTCATCGGTTCGGGGTTCGACGGATATTTCAGCAAACCCATCGTGGACGATGCGCTCCTCATACGGGCCATCAACAATGTCATGGAATCCAGGGGCAAAATAGAGGGATGAAACCTTCCAAATTCAAAATGCATCGCTTCAGTCGACTGTTTCTGAGCATCATACTGCTGTTGCTCATTCTAGCCGTGCTGCCCCAGGTCACGAGCATCCGGAGCGAAGTGCTGCTGGCCGCGAATATCATCACCGCGCTGCTCGGCCTGGTTATCGGTTTTATCGTCATACGACGGATGAATTATCGGCTGATGTTCATGGCGGAAGTGGCAAAATCCCTCGAGGAGGGCGATTACAGCGCGCGATGCGAGATGGAGGGCAGCGACGCCATCGGATTGCTGGCCAGGACCTTCAATTCCATGGCCGGGAGAATCCAGAGTATCATTCGTGAACTTGAAATCCAGCAGCACGACCTTCAGGAAAGCCGCCGCATGCTGTCGCAGCAGCACGCGAAACTGGAACGGGAATTCACGCGGCAGGCCGCCCTCGGCGAATACCTCGTGTCCCTGAACGTGGTGGATATCAACACCATCGCCCGGAAGACCCTGGAATACCTGATGAGGGAGGCAGATATTCATTCGGGATTCTTTTACCTTCGGGAGAAAACGACGGGCAGACTGCGCCGGATAGCGGAACAGGGGCCTGATTCTTCCGCACTGGCGGCCCTTTCGGAAACCGGGGAAAGCTTTCCGACCCGGGTCATGTCCGAACGCAAATGGCTGACGCTGAGCGGCGCCGAAGCCGCATTCCCGCCGGATACGGAAGCGGGAAACGGCGGGGCGGGATTCAAGCGCGTTTTCGGCATCCCCGTTTTATTCCAGCAGAAGGCGCTCGGGGTCCTTGTTCTGGCCGCATTGCACGAACCAGAGGAGATGCTCAGGCGGGTCATGGAAGGGGCCGTGGGAGCGTTGGGCAGCGCTCTGAACAATGCCGTGACCTACAAGACGGTCCAGGAGCAGGCCGTCCAATTGGAACAGGCCAACATGGAACTGTTGGAGGCGGACCACCTGCGAAATGAATTTGTCGCCAATATGAGCCACGAACTTCGCACCCCTCTCAATTCCATTATTGGTTTTTCCGGCCTTCTGTTGAAGAATCGGGGGGGTAATCTCGTTGCGATAGACCTCAATTATGCGGAGAAGATCAATCGCAACGGCAGACACTTGCTCGGTCTCATCAACGACATCCTGGATCTCTCCAAGATTGAAGCGGGCCGGATGGATCTTCAGATCGGGCCGACGTCCATCGAAGCCCTGACGCGTGAGGTGATCGAAATGCTCAAGCCGCAGGCTGACGAAAGGAGACTGTCCCTGGCCGTTGAGACTTCGGGGGATATCCCGTTCGCGGACACCGACGGCGAGAAGATGAAGAGGGTTTTGATCAACCTGGTCGGGAATGCGATCAAATTCACTCATGAGGGCGGGGTAACGGTACGGCTGGAGGCTCGGGCGCCGCATACGGTGGATATTCAGGTGAGGGACACGGGCATCGGGATCCCCGAAGACAAACTCGAGACCATTTTCCAGCCGTTCCGGCAGGTGGACAGCAGTACGAGTCGAGAATACGGAGGAACGGGCCTCGGGTTGACCATCACCCGATCCATTGTGGAAACGCTCAACGGGGAGATAACCGTTCAGAGCGAGCCGGGCCGGGGCAGCACGTTCACGGTGTGCATTCCCTTGAGGCAGGCTGAATCGGAGCCCCTCGCCGGGAGCAGCGGACCTCCGTGCGCGGGGCTGCCGATCGAGGGGAGCGGCGACGGCTTCCTTCAACCTTCAGGGAAGCCCGGATCGTTCAAGGGAGTCCGGGTGCTGGTCGTAGACGACGATCCGGATTCCCGCGAACTGCTGATGAACAACATCGAGGCCATGGGGGCGCAGGTCCTGCAGTGCGAAGACGGCGTAAAGGCGCTGCAAATGGCCGGCGAGTACCAGCCCGACCTTATCACCCTCGACCTCATGATGCCCGGACTCGATGGATGGGAAGTCCTGCAGCGTCTCCGGAACGACCCGGATACGAGCCACATTCCCGTCGTCATTATCAGCATCGTGGCCAACCGGCGCCAGGCAATGGTCCTGGGGGCCGTGGACGCCTTGGCCAAGCCCATCTCCAACAACCAACTCCAGGCACTCCTGCAGCACTACGTCCACAAGCAGTCCGTCAGCAAGATCCTGGTCGTGGACGACGATGAAGATGCCCGGCAGCTTCTTGCCTCGCTGGTCCGGAATAAGGCCGGTGAGGTACGGGAGGCGGAGAACGGCCGTGAAGCCTTGAAAATCCTTGAAGAATTTACACCGGATTTGATCTTTCTCGATTTGAACATGCCTCAGATGGATGGATTCATGTTCCTTCGCATCCTCAGGGCGGACAAACATCTGTGGCGTCTTCCCGTGGTGGTGGTGACGGCCAGACAGATGAACGCCGCCGAACGCCGCGAATTGGAACGAAAGGTGGTCGGATTCATCGAAAAGGGCGATTCCCTGGAAAACCAGCTCCAAGAGGTACTGCAGTATGTCCAATAAGACTCTCCCATGCCTGCCCGACAGCCTCCCCGACAAAAAGATTCCCATTCTCGTGGCGGACGATACTCAGGATAACCTGGACCTCATGGAGGCGCTCCTCGCAAGCGAAGGCTTCGAGGACGTCCGCATGGTTTCCTCGGGTCAGAAGGCACTCGAACTTCTGTCCGTCTGCAACGACGTGGGCGTGATACTCATGGACATGATGATGCCGGGTATGGACGGCATGGAAGCCTGCCGGAGGATCACGAGCAGCAAAGAGTGGGGCCACATCCCGGTCATCATCGTTACCGGCGGAGCGCTGCGCCACAATGAGGCGGTCCGGAAAAGCTTCGCGGCAGGCGCCATGGATTTCGTGACAAAGCCCATCAACGAAGTCGAGCTGTTCATGCGGATCCATTCCGCCCTGGCCCTCTACAGGGAGCGTGTCATCCGGTACCATAAGACATGCGAACTGGAGGAAAGCGAGGAAAAATTCCGCATTACCTTCAACCAGGCGCCGGTGGGAATCGCCAATGTGGACGTGGACGGCCGTTTTCTGCTCGTCAATCTGCGGCTTTGCGAAATGACGGGATACGGCGAGGATGAACTGCTCCACCACCCCTTTCCCGAAATCTTCGAGCCTCAAAGCCGGCGCAGGCATCAACAGCAGTTGAAACAGTTCATGGATGCGGGAATGGGCTACCACGCCTACGAGCTTCCCCTGGTCCACAAGGACGGGAGGACCATCTGGAGCCGACTTACGCTTTCCCCCATGAAGGACGTCTCCGGCGTTCCCAAGTATTTCATATTCATCATCGAAGACATCACCGAAAGGAAGAATTCGGAGGACAACCTCCGGCTGGCGGCAACCGTTTTCGAAGGAAGCGCGGAGGCCATCATCATCACCGATGCCGAAGCCAACGTCCTCAAGGTCAACAGCGCTTTCACGTCCATGACCGGGTACCAGGACCATGAAATAGTGGGGCAAAATCCCCGGCTTTTAAATTCCGGGACCCATGGCGTTGAGTTCTACCGGAATATGTGGTCGGTTCTGAGCGATACGGGGCAGTGGCAGGGAGAAATCTGGAATCGAAGGAAAAACGGCGACATATTCCCGGCATGGCTGACGCTGTGCTCAGTCAGGAACAGCAGCGGGCAACTGACCAACTACGTGGGGATTTCCAGGGACATCACCCTGCGCAAGGAAGCCGAGGAGCGGATCAACTATCAGGCAAGCCATGACTCCCTGACGGGATTGCCCAACCGCAGCCTCTTTCATGACCGCCTCGCACACGCGCTTGTCCACGCCAGCCGGGAAAAACATCAACTCGCAATTCTGTTCCTCGACCTGGACCGGTTTAAAATCATCAATGACACGCTGGGGCACGCCGTCGGTGATTTTCTGCTGCAAAGCGTGGTGAAACGCTTGACTTCGAGAACGCGGGAGACGGATACCCTGGCCAGGTGGGGAGGGGACGAATTCATTGTTCTCCTGGAACGGATCAAGGAAAACCAAGAAGCCGCGATCACCGCTCGAAGACTTCTCGACCTTCTCGCGGAACCGTTTTGCGTACAGGGCCAGGAAGTGTTCATCACGGGAAGCATCGGCATAAGCCTTTTCCCCAAAGACGGGGAAGACGTGCAGACGCTTCTCCGAAATGCTGATATTGCCATGTACAGGGTCAAGGATCTCGGGAAGAACGATTACAAGTTTTACACGGCTTCCATGAATGCGAACGCGCTAGAACAGATGAAAGTGGAGAGCGAACTGCGCCATGCGCTGGCGCGGGACGAATTCGTGCTGCACTACCAGCCCCGGATCGACGTGGTCACGGGCAAAATCGTCGGCGCAGAGGCCCTGATCCGGTGGAACAGTGCCCGGCGAGGGCTCCTGTGGCCCCGGGATTTCATACCGCAGGCCGAAGAAAACGGCTGTATCGTTCCCATCGGAGAATGGGTGCTGCGGACCGCATGCCTGCAATGCAGGGAATGGCAGGCGGTGACGGAACAGCCTTTTAAGATGTCGGTCAATATTTCGACCCACCAATTCAAGAAAGACGACATCACCGCGGTGGTGGCACGCATTCTGAAAGAAACCGGCCTGGCACCGGACCTCCTCGAACTGGAAATCACCGAAGCGGTAATGATGGAGAACATGGACAAGGCCATCAACACGCTCCATGCCCTTTCCGAGCTGGGAGTCAAGGTTTCCATCGACGATTTCGGCACCGGATATTCTTCCCTGGGATACCTCAAACGCTTCCCCATCGGGGCGCTCAAGATCGATCAGTCCTTCGTTCGCCATATTCCCGCAAACCCGGACGATACGGCCATTGCCATGTCCATCATCTCACTGGGCAAGACCCTCAAGCTGAAAGTGGTCGCGGAAGGCGTGGAGACCGTCGACCAGTTGTCCGTTCTTCGGAACTACCGGTGCGATGAGGCACAGGGGTACCTGTTCAGTCATCCCATGGAAGCGAACCTGCTGAGCGAAGCCATGAACAAACCCGATCCGCTGGGACTTTCAAAGCTCTTCCGGGACTGACGCCCGGCGGCGATGAACCCGGAGCATCAAAATGGGTATCCCGGGACTCTATTTTGTAGGTAAATCAGTATCACTCGACGTAAAACCGCACCTCGGGGGTTTCTTCGGACTCGACCGCCCGGTCCCGCCAGACACGCGCACGGACCAGATGGCTTCCCCTTGAGAGACGCCACGGGAACCTGGACACCTCGGGCCCTGTAACACCTGCGACCTCGCCGTCGACAATCCATTCTATCCGTTGCACCCGAAGCCCTTCGGGAACCGTCAGAGCGAACGCCTGAAGTTCATACGGAATGCGTGGGTCCATTGCCAGGTGGAGACCGGGAGTAGGCTGGAGCAGCCGCAGGACGCCTGCGTTCCCCGCCATGACCCGGGTACCGGGGGAATCCCTCTTGTGTTTTTCTCCATGCCATGTGCAATATCCGGACGGCACCGCGTCCCTTTCGAACCATTCCTGCACGGCGGGGCAATGAGGCCCCGCCCGCAGTCCGCTTTCCGCGCATATGGCCACGGAAACCAGCTTCGGACTCATCTCAAGTCCCCGGGGGTCCCCCCGGCGGTTCAGTTCCGCGAACACGGCCCTCAGTACCAGGGCCGGGCCCGCCAGTCCTGTGACGCCGTTGGAGGGCCGGCGATCGAGGTTCCCCATCCAGATCCCCACCGTGTAGCGGTTTGAAAAACCCACGATCCAACTGTCCCGATGATCGCTGGACGTTCCGGTCTTCACCGCCGTTTGAACCGGAAAACGCAGCACGTTTCCGTCTCCGAATTCCAGCCGCCGTGCCTGCGGATCCGACAGGATATCGGCAATGATGCTTGCCGCCTCGGGGCTGAAAACACGGTGCGCCCCTTCGACCGGCCCGCTGGCTTCCAGGACCGTGCGCAGCGGCCTGAACTCACCCTGCCGCGCAAGGACCGCATAGGCCTGGACGAGTTCGAAAAGGCTGACTTCGCCGTCGCCCAGCGCCAGCCCCTGCCCGTAAAAATCCGGCGATTCGGACAGGGAAAGGATCCCCAGGAGCTTCAGACGATCGAGGAACCGGTCCGTCCCCGTGAACCGGATCGTTCGAACGGCCGGAATGTTCAACGAATTGCCGAGCGCCTCCCGCAGCCGCAGAGGGCCGTAGTAGGACCGGCTGTAATTGTGGAAATTGTGAAGCCCCGAACCCACGGCTTCCGCGAGGGGCGAATCGTCGATGAGCGTCGCGGCGGTCCAGCCCATTTCGATGGCAAGCGCGTAAAGGAAGGGTTTCAGGGTGGATCCCGGTTGCCTCGGCGTCGTTACACCGTCGATCCATCCCCCGGATTCGGTCGGGGTCAGGCCCCCTCCGTTCACCCACGCCAGGACCTCATCCGACCGGTGGTCCGCTACCAGCACGGCCCCGTTGCGGATACCGGCGGAACGCAAGTCAGTCAGCCTGCTGTCGAGGATGCGCTGCACACGCTCCTGCAGCGGGGCATCGAGGGTCGTGGTGAGGGTCGGACCGGCTGACGGGAGTCCCCGCATGTTCCGGTATATGTGCCGGACGAAATGGCCGGCTTCAGCGGACGGGCGGGATTCACGAAGGTCCGGGTCGCCTCTTACGGCACGGTCGTACTGCGCGTCGGTGAGCGCCCCCTGCTCTTTCATCCTTGCCGCAAGGCGCATGAGGCCGGGTTCGATGGCCCGCTTTCCGCCGATGAGGTCCAGGTTGGACGGAGACCGCACCAGGACGGCCAGTGCAAGCGTCTCGCGGACATTCAGCGTGTCCGGGTCCCGATCGAAATAGAGTCTCGCGGCCTGGACAACGCCGCGTCTCTGGCGGGCATAAGGAACCTGGTTCAGATAGAATTCCAGGATGTCCTGTTTCGAAAACCGCTTTTCGAGTCGCGAAGCCTCGATGCCTTCAAGCCACCTCGACCACAGGGTCCTGGGTCGCGGATGCAGGAGACGGACCACCTGCTCGCTGATGGTGCTTGCGCCGCGCACGGCCCTGAGAGCCATCACGTTCTGCCCCAGAGCGTGAAAACGGGCCCTCCAGTCCACCCCTCCGTGCGCGTAGAACCTCCTGTCCTCCGATTCGATGAACGCCCGCTGGAGCAAAGGGGGAATATCTCTCAACGGCAGGACATCATGCAAATTCCAGCTGTTCGAATAGGTAATGGAAAGGGGAATGCCGTTCCGGTCGAGGAGTTTCATCTTGCGGACCGGAAAATCGTCGAGCTTGAGGCTCCCGGGCACCGGACGCAGGTCGCGAACGGTCCGCCAGGCCGCAAACCCTCCCCCGGCAAGGCCCGCGAGAAGGCATGCCAGGACAAAAGACCGGAACGGTCTTCCGCTGAATGCAAAACATCCTTTAATGCTCATGGCCCGTGCAACGCCGTAACCCTCAAAATTGGGCTGACCGCACTTCCCGCCCCTGCCGCCTCATTTCAGTCCGCCTGCCTGATGACGAACGTTTCGGGAACGCCTCTGCCGAAAACGTCCGGATCGTACATCTCTTCGGCCCGCACGGGCATCGCGGTGAATTCTCCCGGCGAAATCGCCTGGGCCGTGTAGGACAGGTGATACCGGCCGGCCCCGAGTCTTTCCGAATAGAAGCGGGCGACGTCGTGACGAAGCTCCCTGTGGTAGAAACTCCAGCGTGATGCCGCGTAACTCACCCAGTCGTCGAACCGGTTCGCGAAGGACCCCTCGGGTGGCGCCACCTCGCCCTTGGCGGCATCGACGGCGGACGAGGTCGCCAGTTCCCTCTCCACCGGTTCCAGTCCGCCGGGCACCGGGTCTTCCAGCACAACGAAATACCGCTCCGCGGGAACCGAGACGAAAAGGTCGACCTTTACCAGTTCACCCGTTCGGAGCTCGACGGGATTCTTCAGCAGGAGCCTCGCACCGTCCCGTTCCACACTGTATTCCCTGTGCACCTCGATGCCGGCGTTTGCCGGTCCGGCTTCAGCCGTCGCTGTATAGGACAATCCCGTACGGTAATAAAGCCGGCCCCGCCCGTTGCGGTCGAGCTTTACAACCGCTTTGCGCCCGGCGTCCGCGGCTTCAAGCGGATGGACGAACAGGACCGGAGGGGCCATGACAGCCGTGAAGGCGGTCCGGCCGAGATCAAGCTTGTCGAGGAAGGCTCTGACGTCCATCTCGGGGCTCTCCGCCTCGTACGCCTGGGCGAAATCGGCGAGCGACTTCACGGCGAAAAGGTTGTCCTGCGTCGATGCCCAGCCCGTTCTTCCCTTCCTGCTTTCCACGATCGAGCGCATCAGCCTCACGGGCATGTCCCCCAGCAGGGGGGATGCCACGGGGTCCGCGTTCCTGAAGGCGATAAGAGTGCTGAGGATCGCACTGTTGTCACGGACCCGGGAACAAAGGAGCGATCGGAAGCCGGAGTCCAGGGATTCCTCGAAAATGAGCTTCCCGCCCGTCTCGTTCGCATGGGCGAGAATGCTCTTCAACACCTCCATCCGCCGGCTTGAAGGCTCCGACATGAGGACGAGGGCGTCGAGGTACTGGGCCTGCCCGAAAAGGCTCATCTCCTTCACCCGGTCCCTGTAACGGTCGAGGTCCCCCGTGGAGAGCTTTCCCGCCCTGGCAAGGGCCGACAGTGCAACGCCACGGACCGTCGAAGCCATCCCCTGGGAATAGAATTCCGGCATTTCGTTCTTGCGCAGCATCGCTTTGAGGTATTCATGGAGGGAGGTCTCCACCTGCCCCGGGATCGTGTAGCCGTAATCCCTCAGCCAGTCGAACGCCAGTGCGGTGAAGGCGCTCAGATAGGCGCTCGCGTTCTCGTCCCTGGGTACGTAGAAAGTCATTCCTCCGTTCGGCGCCTGGTATTCGACGGCGAGGGCAAGCATTTTCTTCGTGATATCATTCCCCTCGTCCCACGAGAAAGCGTCGCCAAGGTAGGGCTTGAGCCTCTGGTAGAGAGCGGCCATCACTCCGATGGTGATCTTCTGCTCCCAGCAGCCGTAGGGATACTCTTTCATATAGGCGAAGGCCCCCTCGATGTTCCCGACAACGGTGGGCGAGACGGCAACGCTCACACTGCCGCTCCCGGGCCGGATGTCTTTCGGGAAGGCCAGATCCTGCGACACTTCATTTTCCGTCGTCGTGCCGTAAACCGCCGCCACTTCGGGGTTTTGCCGCGCAAGGACCTTCATCGTCCGACTCATCCCGTCCTGGTCCCCTCCATCGCCCGCCCGGGCCGTGAAGGCAATCTCCCCGGGCCCCGTCGTTTTGACCGGCAGCCACACGGTCTGGCGCTTGAACGGTTCCGCCGTGATCCGCTGAACGGTTTTCGGCCCCGCTCCGTCCGTATTTTCAACGGGGCCCTCCGCTTCGACGGAAACATCGAGCGTTCGTGGCGCCTCCGTTCGGTTCATGATGGTAAACCCCGCATCGAAGCGATCGCCTTCCATGACCTGGTTGGGAAGTGCGGCCCTGATCTCCGTTGACTGGTTCACTCGGAAGGTGGTTTCTCCCAGACCCATGAGATCGTCCGGGGTCACCGCCATGACCAGCACCTTCCAGCCAGTGAGATTGTCCGGCACCTGGAACTGAATCTTTGCCTTTCCTTCGCCGTCCACGGGGATGGAAGGGTTCCAGTAGGTTACGAATTTGAACACGGAACGCAGGCCCAGGTCGAAGCCGCCTCCTCCGCCGGGGCTGGCCCCTTTTTTCTCCAGCTTTTCCCTGCCCACGAGATGCATGAGCAGGTTGTAGTTGGCCAGATCCAGGTCATCGAGCCTGTAGAAGCCGCCGTAGGGATCGAATGCCTTCCTGCCCTGCTTGAGAAGGTCGAAAACGGCCTCGTCCAGGACCGCCACCGCAAGTTCGATGGGCGGCGCTTTCTCACCGTCTTCCAGGTGCCGGGGCCGGGCTTCCAGCTCGACGCCGACCGTTTCCCGGGGTTTGAACACTTCTTTGTCGGGCTTTGCCCGAACCGTGATTTCCTTGTAATGGTCCTTGACCTCGACCTTGAGATACCCCATGCGAAAGGTCGGTTTTCCCAGGTCTTCCCCATCGGGTCCCAGCGGCTTCTCCACCCTTGGCGACATGACGGCGACCGAGAGAAAAAAACCGGGCAGGTAATCGGGCAGAACGGGAAATTCGACGATTTCCGTGCTGCTCTGGAGGACCTTGACCCAGCGCTGCATCACTCCGAGGCGCTCCACGGTAATGAGTGCCTTCGCCCCGGGAAAGGGGTTCTGCACCAGGAAACGCGCCGTATCGCCGACGCCGTATTCCGTCTTTTCGGGAGCTATGTTCAGCAGGTTTCCGGGTACGGTTTCCCACAGTACGTAGCCCTTGCCGGTCACCCAACGCTGGAGGACCGTCTCATGGTTCCGTCCCTGGGTGTCGGCGATCGTGGCCACGACGCGGTATGAGCCCGTATGCTTCGGAGTGAATTCAAAATACACGGGATCTTCGGTTGAGACCATTTTCAGCTCATCCGTCGGAACCCATTCCTGAACATACTGTGTGAGGTACGCGTTTCCCGCGCCTTTCACCCGCGAGGCCCTGGTCTGCTCCCACTCCACCCTGACGGCGGCTTCGGTGCCAGCGGCCGGGTTCCCGTGCTGATCCACCACGAGCAATCCGGTCCGCACCGCCTTTCCTTCCTCGAGGACCCAGTCGTTCTGAAGCAGGCCGACGTAGCGATCACGGCCAAAAAAGGAGGCCGAGGCCCGGTTTGCGACCGATTTCCCCCTGTCGTCCCGCACGGAACCCTCAACGGTCATCCGACCGTAAAGGATGGAAGTCTCTGGAACGTTGAACTCATTTTCCAGAACCCCCGCATCATCGAGTTTCCCCTTGGTTTCAAAAACGGTTTCCGTCGTGGGGGATTCATGTTCGGACGTCCCCAGCACATCGAACTGGAACCCGCGCGCCGCGGTGGCCTGTGGCTCAAAGGGCCCGGCTTCGACCACGGCCGTTACCCGTGCAGCCGCATCGGCGTAAGGACCGCCCGCGTGAAGCTTTGCCTGCGTGGTCGCCTTGACCGTATCCCCCGGCCCGAAAAGACTTCCGTTCAATTCAGTGGTCACCCTGAACGGCGACGGCGTGAAATCACTCACTAGGACCCGCATCGGCTCGAGCTCTTCCTTCGAAAAACCGGAACCGAGCTGGAACCGGTACCAACCCACGGCACCGTTTACGGGGATGGGAAATTCCCCGTCGAAGGCCCCGAAATCGGACAGAGTGATCTCCTGGCGCTCATAGATCACTTTGTCCATGGGATCCATCACCTTGAGAACATACCCGGCCTTCGGCGCGGGGACAAAATGCCTGTTGTCCTGATCTCTCACGTAAATCTTGAACTGGACGGTGTCCCCCACTTTTGTAGATGCCCTGGGCCGTCGCGCCCCATGCCTTCGTGTGCCCGTACCGCGATCGCTGCCAGGACGGAATGTAGTCGTGATTCGAACCTTCGGCATCCACGCGAAAATCAAAATCGAGCGGCACAACCGCGAGGTCCGGACCCTTCCGGCATCGCACGAACAGGTGCGGCGCATCGGCCTCGTAGGACCCGCTCAGTTTCAGGTCGGGGTCGAGAGTCACCGTTCCGGGCAGCGCCGCCGTTCCATCGGCCCGGGTCTGGTCCTGTGCGAGGAATTCCGGCAGTGCGGTCATGGCCTTGAAGGTATCCCTGTATATCCGCACGTCCACATCGGGAACGGGTTCTCCCGTCCGCAGGTCCGTCACCCAGACGAGAGTGTTCTGATGGCCGAGTTTCACATGGACCGCAAACGGGGTGACCTGGGCGAAAAACCACCTGTCGGCGGCGGGCTTGCCCGGAACGGGCGGGTGCGTGTTGAACCGGCCTTTCACCACACCCGAGGCCCCGGCCAGGAGCTTTCGGATTCCAAGGGGGACGACCGCCATGGAATCGAGGGGCTTCGAAACGGAGATGGTCCCGGACCGCTGAGGCGACTTGCCGTCAACGGTCAACGTCTCATAAGAAAGATCGATCCGATTCAGATTGGTCGCCAGGAGCGGGGCGTCCGTCTCCAGGCCTTTTTCGAGAACGGGCATGGACTTGTAGAGCGCAAAGTCCGGGGGAAAGTGGTCCGTCAGCAGGCGCATGTCGAAGCCTTTCGCCAGGCCTCGTCCGAACTCATCCGTTATCCTGCCGGCCCGCCCCTGCAGGCGGTACTCCATAAACGGCCGCAGTTCGGGCAGTTGCTGTTCGTAGGTGGTCTCCTTCCTGCCGCGGTCCTCCGACAGGCGCGAATACGACCCGATATCCTCCCAGGGGTCGTAGTCGGGCTTTCCCTTCGCCGGGTCCGGTGTGATGCGCAGCCCCTCACGCAGCCCGTCGACAAGCACCGGAGAGGAAAAGACCACGGAGATCTCGTGGTCCGGATTACAGCGCAGCCTGCCCGAAGCCGGGTCGTCCGGATTGATGAAGATGTCTTTGTTCGTAAGATCGGAGCATTTCACGCCAAGGAAGCGAAACGGCGGGAACGTCCGGAAGCCGTTCACTTTCTTGCTTTCCACCCCGGGCTCGGGACCGGCCGTGGAAACAATGCCCGGTTCGACCATGAGGTCGCAATCCCGGCCCCCGGGAAGTTCCGTCTTCGGCTTGACGAGCCAAACGGTGCCCTTTTTCCAGTTTTCCCATTCGTGTTGTTCCGTTTGCTCGGCAACCTCTGCCGGAACACGATTTTCGGGACCGGATCTGAAATAAAGATGGGCTGCTATCGATTTTTCTTCGACAGGGAGATTAAACCGCAGGGTGAACTGCGGAAGCCCCGGTGAAAGCCAGGTTTTTGTGCGGGTTTCCAGCACCCTGGGCCGTTCGGTGACAAAGGTCCGGGTGAGTTCGCCCGGAAGGGTGCTCCCGTCTTCAGCGGCAATTCCGGGTCTGATGGTACAGCGGTAACGGGTGGCGGGTACCGTGGCGTCCTTCTGGTTCAACTGGCAGGCAAGGGTCGACGGGTTGAGCCACCTCCAGTTGCAGGACAGGGGAGGATCGAAGGCAATGGGGATCTCAGAGGCATTGCGTTCCATCCGCCCCAGCGGGACCACCGGCCTGTTGAACTCGAAAATGACCTGCCTGCCCGGCGGAACATCCTCTCCGGATGGAGTGACTCGGACCACCTCCAGAGGGGCACTCTTCCCGGCCGTAGCCGTACTGTTGTCGGTTCCTGCGAAAGCGGCTGCCGCCGCAAGCAACAGGGCCAGCAGGCACGGAACGAACCGGGTAAAACAACCGGCGGCGGACGGCCGCCAAACGGAACCGGTGACAAATGGCAGGCGGGGTGACATAGCGATGACCTCCCGAGGTTTCCTCTTCAGAGTGCTCTATCTCACGGCAACGCACATACCGCCCCAATCGATGCGCATTCCGCCGGGCTTACTGTTTGGCTCCGAACGCCTTCAGGCACACATTGGTTCTTTTCCAGCCGCGCCAGGTCGTCACATCGGTCCAGTCAGTGCCGTTTGTGCTCATGAAACTCTGGCCCGAATCGGCGTTTGCCGCACTGCTGTATCCCACGATGGGCATCTCGATCGCAACCGGGTAATAGTAGCCGGGACTGGTGAGTTTCACCACAACCGAAAACTTCCGATTGGCGGTGATCGGGACCGGTGAGAAAGTGACCGTATGATACCCTGCGGTCGGCATGGTGGCTTTCACCGTTTGAACGAGGTCCCCACTGACCGGCTCGCCCGACGTAACATTGTTATAAACATAAATTTCGTATGGGCAATTCACCTGCGGGGTGTAAAATCCGACTGCCTTGACGACGGGCGCATCGGAACTGCCGGTAAAAATGTTGGAAAACCATGCCGTTTCGCCTCCCCAACCGGCGGAACTGGTCCAGCCGAGAGGATCGTAAGCGTACTCCCGTGTGTATTTCGTCGTCGGCTGTGCCTGGATGAAGGATACGGGGCTGTTCAGGGACTTGTCGTAATAGGACATATAGAAATAGCCCCCGTCTCCCCATTCGGCCCCCCAACTGTTCTTGACAATGAATGCCCCGTTGCCCGCCGGATAAACCTTCCCGATGCGGTTGAACTTGGTCCGGGCAAAATTGTCGTCCCAGCCAACGATGGCGACGGCATGATTTCCGTCGGACTTCCGATTGTACCAGTACGCATGGTTCGTGGAGTTATAATAGTCGTCCTGCATCTCGAACCCGATAAAGACCGCACCGTAGTTCATGACCGCCCGCTTTATCGTATTGTTGTCCAGGGGACGTTTTCTTGCGGGGTGAAATATCACGTCCTGTACGTGCTTTTTCACCACAGCTCCCGGGGTTGCCGCGACGTGCGGGTAGGGAACGGCGGACTCGGTGACGGGACCGCTCCAATTGGCGAGATAAGCGGTTGCCATGAACTGGTCCCCGCCGTCACAGTCACCAGAGTCATAGCCGTTGTTTGCAGCAAGATCCTCTTCCGAAAAGTCCCAGGTCTGCGGGGTCGGCCTGCCTTTCAGCCAGGATTCGAGAGACGCAAAGGTGGCGAAGGCCCAGCAGGAGCCGCATTCTCCCTGGTCCTTGACCGACGTGACCCTGTCCAGGGTGCGCAGGTCATAGGTTGCGGGCAAAGCCTGGAGACTCGCTGCGCCGGAAAGGAAGGCCGTCTCCGGCTTCAAATGCGAGAGATTTACCGGCGAAGGGTGGTATCCGAGGGGATGCCCGCTCTCGCTGACGGTCCGGACCGAACTGAAGCCGAGTGCCTTCATATAGGTCACGAAAGCCGGACTCAGGGCGGCCCGCCGGGGTGCCTCGGCTGCCCGCACAAAAGGGGGCACGACAAAGAAAAGAGCGATCATGAGCACGAGCAAGGCACAAAGCCCGAATCGCGGTCCGGCAAGTTTTCTGATGACAGCCATTTTTGACCTCCTCCGATAATGAGACTCACATACGTCTTCACCCCACGCACGGCTGCCGTCAACCGCGCGGAGACACCGCGTCATCCGGTTGTGCCATAACCGTCCGAAGTACAGGGCCGACCATTTTGCCGTTCGGTAGAATGGAAAACCGGCATGAACCCGGACCGCACTGTACACGAAACTTGGGAAAAGTCAGGTCATTCCACGGGGTTTGCGGGACAAAACGTGGAACTCGCGGCGGAAGAAACACCCCGTAAGCCTGTAAAGTATCGTCGGGCATCCGGTTGTCAAGAGGAAAAGGTGGAAAGAAGCTTGGCCGTGGCCGTCCCGTGAGAAGAAGCTGGACATCCGTTCGCTAATGTGGCATGCAAATAAGTGCATAGTCCCGGTGGCTTCCAAGGGACTCGGAATTAAGTCTCCGATTATTGTTTCAAGACGATGGCCTGCCCGCATGCACGGCAGACCGGAGGTGTATCATTCAATGAGAGTAACAGCCAGAAAAGCGGCTTGGGGCGTTCTTTTTGCAGCGTGCTTATTTGTTCTGTGCGGTGCCCGACCGGTGGCGGCCTCTGAAAACGACCTTTCGGGCACGTGGAAAGTGGACCATCTTTTCGACACGATTATCGCGTCCATCGAACAGGACGGGAATGCTCTGCGCGGCGTCCTCACGGTCACGAGTCCTTTCGGCGCAAAGGATGTCTACCATTTCACCGGCAAATGCGAAAACGGCCGGATCGAGGCTTCCCACCGGTACGGGCACGTCTTCCGGGGAGAATCTTCCCCCGACGGGAGGATCTCGGGAGAACTGACGACCCGGAAGGGGTTGCATCTTTCCATCAAGGCAAAGCGCCTCACTTCAGAGGCCCGGAGCACCTACGACGGCACCGTCTCGATACCGTAAAAAGCGTCTTGATGCAGCGCGTGGTTTTCCCACCCGCCCTCCCCGGCATTCAACGCAGGGCGGCCCGGATACAGGCAAGGCATAGCCTGAAGAATGGGGCCGCCGCAAAACGTCTCCATCCCCTGCCCGCCCACGAATGAGTTGCCAAAATCCGGACATCCGTTAAAATCGGTCCTGTGCATCGGGGCCGGGCGGACAAACAGAAGGGCCCATCCCCGCGGAGGTGGAACAATGAAAAGGATCGGCCTGGCTTTGGGAGGCGGAGGCGCCAGGGGACTGTGCCACATCGCCTTTCTCAAGGCCCTCGACGAGATGGGGGTCAAGCCGGCGATCATTGCCGGAACCAGCATAGGCGCCATTATCGGAGGCTTTTACGCTGCCGGGGTTTCCGGCGTTCAAATGCAGCGGGAGCTGGGGAATATCCGTATCAGGGACGTCTATAAAATGGCGGTTGATTTTTCCCTGTTCAGCCAGTCCGCCATTTTGAGGGGCAGGGGCGTGGCCGACTACCTCATGAAGAAAATCACGCCCAGGACCTTCGAAGAACTGCCGATCCCCCTGAAGGTGGTGGCAACCGATTTCTGGAATCGCCGGGAGGTCATCCTGGAAAGCGGGGATTTGATTTCCGCCATCCGCGCCTCCATATCCATGTCCGCGCTTTTCGAACCGGCGGTCGTAAACGATATGGTCCTCATCGACGGCGGGGCGGTCAACCCTCTGCCGTATGACCTGATCCAGCAGGATTGCGACCTCACCATCGCCATTGACGTTTCCGGGGAAAAGAGCTACTCGCTGGCGGGTCAGATCCCGAACATGGTGGAAAGCATTCTGTCCACGTTCCAGATCATGCAGGCTTCCATCGTGGAAGCAAAAAAGCGAATCTCTCCACCCGATCTTTACGTAAAGCCCGCACTGACCAACATCCGAATGCTGGACTTCCACCGGCACAGGGAAATACTGTCGGGAGTGCATGACGAAGTGGAACGCTTCAAGAAAGCCCTGGACCGGCTCCTGAAATCTCCCGATGAAGACTGAAATCCGGCCCGGGAAGCGGCAGCCACCCCCTGAGAAAACGGGGACAGCGCCTTTTGAAATTTCTGCATCGTTTTATACGAAATTGCGTTCAAAATTATACTGGTCAGCGAACGGAACGGTGAGCAGAATGTAGGGGGGGGGCAGAAGCGTAGCGCTGCCCACCTAAAGCGATGGGCGCCAAGGTGCCCATCCTACAAAGTTCGGCATTGCAGTTATGTCTTGAACGCAAATCAGTTTTACCGCTCAGCGATGTGAATATAACGAAGAAGGGCAGCATATGAAACAATCGAAAACTTTGTTCTTTTTTTCAGTCCTCACTTTGTTTGCAATTCTTGCTATACTGCTGTGGAGATCTTGCGTAATCAATAACAACCTTTTCATATATTCCATGGATGACACGTACATCCACATGGCAATAGCCAGGAACATAGCCACCACTGGAACCTGGGGGGTTGTTAATTACGAGTTTTCATCCACTTCGTCTTCGCTACTGTATCCTCTGCTTCTTGCCGGCATTTATAAATATATATCACAAAGTGAGCTGGTTCCTCTTTTTATCAATATCATTGTCGGCATTCTCATATTATATATCATTTATAGAATTACTCTCAGATATAAACTGGATAGATACCTATCTATCTTGCTCTATGCACTCGCCATTTTCTACATCCCATTGTCCGCCCTGATTATTACCGGCATGGAACATACCTTACAGATAGCGATAGACCTGGTTTATGTACTGATCAGTCTGGACCTGCTGTTCAGGAAAGACACGGCATCCCGTACGGATATGGTGTTGATTTCCGTTTTGTCCGTCCTGGTTTCCATGATCCGGTACGAAGGGATGTTCCTGGTATTTGTAGTGGCCATCGTGTTTGTACTCAACCGCAGGTATGCTCCGGCTTTCGTGTCCCTGTTTTTCTGTTCGCTGCCCGTCCTCATCTTTGGATTGTATTCGGTATACCATGGTTCCAATTTTCTTCCCAATCCCCTGATACTGAAAGCCAACCGTCCCGAGTTCTCCCCATACGGCCTGGTCGTGTTTCTCAAGACATGGGCCAGGAACCTCTCACTGGCCCCGCACCTGCTGGCAATCGCGGCATTCCTTGGCATCGGTCTCCTGCATTCCAGAAAGAGCGCGTCGCCCGACAGGGAAGTCAAGGTGTTCATGGCGGCAGTCCTCGGCGTCATCGTGGTGCATTCCATGTTCGTGGGGGTCGGATGGTTTTTCAGATACGAAGCCTACATCATGGCGCTGGGCATCGTGGCCGCCGTACTGTTTCTGCAGCAGCTCGAGCTGCATAAAAAACATGCCCGGGTGCTGAAGTGCCTTGTGGTTCTCATCGTGTTCCTTCCCCTTCTCTGGCAGTCCACGGACACCCTGGTTCGAACCGTCCCGGCTACCCGGAACATTTACGAGCAGCAATACCAGATGGCCCTGTTCGCGCACAGGTATTTCGACCATGAAGGCGTCGCATTGAACGACATCGGCGCCGTCGCGTACTTTGCCGATACCAGGATGCTCGACTTGTTCGGCCTGGCTTCCCGGGAGGTTTCTCTTTTGAAGAGAACGGGCGCGTACACCAAGGACAGCATTCGCAGCCTTGCACGGGCCAATTCGATCAGGCTCGTCATCATTTACGACAGTTGGTTTCAGGGGCTGATTCCCGACGAATGGATCAAGGTGGGCGAGTGGACGATAGCGGACAATATGATCTGCGCCGGTCCCACCGTCTCCTTCTGGGCCACCGACAAGGCCGGTGCAAACCGGCTGGCCATGGATCTGAAAGATTTTTCTCCGTCCCTGCCCAGGACCGTGATTCAAACCGGGAATTACATGGAAAACTGATCCCGGCGGGAGTCGGAAAGCCCTGAGGGAATTCAAAAAGTCGGGACCCGGCAAACACTCTGCCCCGGAGTGCGGGGAAGAGGCCTCATACTGAGTTGCACTCAAGATAATACTTTTGTCATACTCAAAAGAAGCATGGAAATGATTCCCGGCCTGTTTCCCGAAAGGTTTTTGAAGCCGCCCGATATTTCCCTCTGGCGAAAGACTTCAAGTGGGTAGCCCGGAAACTCGTTTCCGGGTCCGCCAGGACAAGAGGTGCGGGTGAAAAACCATCAGCCGGGCGCATGGTGTGGCCCATCTCAGCGGGGACCTGATTCCTGATCCCTCTCGTGCTTCGCACACCGGCAACCCGTTGGCCGGTGCCACCCGCGGCTCAGGCAACGGTGGCGGTGGCATCCGGCCTACCCATGCCGGAGCAAAACCCTTCCCCTATGGATCAGCCCTTACTCAGCCCGGTATCGGTTCGAAACGGCGTAGCGCCCCCCCGGGTTATGGTCGAGGTCATTTCGTGCGCAGGAAGCTTTCCGACACACGACCTTAGATTTCCCGCTCGTAGATCCTCCAGGTCTTGTATCGCCTCGCCCCGAAGTCTTCGAGGGACTTGATGTAAGGGTAAAGAGTCGCCGGAATGAGTGAACAATCGCACCAATCAACCTTGGGAAGACTTTCGGTAACCTTCAGATAAGTGTTCAAAATCAGGGCCATGTGCAGGTTTCTGCGCTGGTACTTGCGTTTTACTCCCAGGAGCAGCGTCCTGATTTTGTGCAACGGTTTGAACTTGATGTCGTAATACAGCTTGATCTGGTTCAGGATGGACAGGTCACCGTTCATTTTCTGAAGCGTGGGGTTGATGTCCGCGATGTTTATGATAAAAGCCGCAATGGAATCCCCGTCCAGGATGACGGTGATCAGGTCGGCCCGCAGCAGCGGTTTCAACTGTTTGAAGATGTTGGAGAACTGCTTTCGGGTCAAGGGCACGTGCCCCCAGTTGGCGCTCCACGCCTCGTTGAACAACTCGTATACCTCTTCGGTCCTCACCATGAGGTGCTTCAGATCGGGCGGGCCCAGGACCAGTTTGTTCTTTTGCAGAATTTCGTTTAACTGCCGTTTCATGCCTTCCCTGTCGGGAAGCGTGTTGGTGACGTAGAGTGCGTACCAGTCGATCGCTTTCTTGAACCCCCACTCCGATACAAGTTCCTCATAATACGGTGGATTGTGGGTTTGCAGAAACGCAGGCAGCGAATCGAACCCCTCGACAAGGAGGCCGATTTCATCGTAAATGGAAAAGTTCATGGGGCCCTGAATACGGGATTTGTTCTTCTCACGGAGCCAGTTCGCCGCAGTGTCGAAAAGGGCGGTGGCCGTTTCCTGGTCCCGGATGCATTCAAAAAATCCGAAAAAGCCCGTCTGGTCGTCATGAAGTTTTTCATAGGCATGGTTGACCTGGGCCGTAATTCGGCCGGCCGGCCGGCCGTCGCGGTAGGCAACAAAATATTGCGCCTCGCCTATCTCAAAAAACGGGCCGCTGGCGGGATCCATAAAGTGTTTTTGTTCGGAGAGAATCGGGGCCACCCAGCACGGGTCCTTCTCCTGGATCTGCCATGGCAGTCGAAGGAAGTCCTCCATCCTCCGGCCTTCCTGAACGGGGACAACGGTAATTTCATGATTTCCCATTGAATAATGACTCCAAGACGGACTCCCCCCATTGGGGAGAGTCAACAGGGATTAATGCATCAACGCAAGTGCGTCCGTAAATCGTATAAAAGGAATCAGTACATATGACGTCGTCAGCGCAGGGAATGTCTACGTGCCTGGCAGCCGGTTGTAAAAAGGAATTCCCAGCCATAAAAAGAAGAGTAAATATCAAACCACTCCCTTTCCATGAAGGCGGCTACGCCAGACTCAGATCATTCATCCTTTCACTGTAGTGGACTCAAATGGCCACCAAGACAGCCGGGCACACAACGACCGTCCCGGGACGGGTTCGGGAACGACACACCAGGATGTCCTCGGCTTTAAGCTGACGATTCCGTTCGGGAGAAACACCAAGCCACTACTTTCGGGGTGGGGTGGGATACGCGCAGACACCCGGCGGGTGTTCGTAAACCTCCGCTCTTTGGACACGCCCTCGGGCCTCGGGACTCCAAACCCGCCCCGGTGCTTCACTTCGGCCGGCGAATGTCGATCTGGCCTTTCAGGCCATCTTTCAGAGCAAGGTCGGGATTGGGCACGGTGAGTTCCATCTCGTAGTACGAGGGCTGGTCCACTCCGGGGCTTATGGGCATCCAGGACAGCCGGCTCACCGTTCCTTCGAACGTTTTCCCGGGAAGGGAATCGAGCGATATGGTCGCCTTATCCCCCAGGCCGATATGAATGGCCTCCATTTCATGCACCTGCGCCCTGACCACCATCGGGTCCATAACCCCGATAACGAAGGCGGGCTCCCCGGGACCGACCTCCGCTCCCTCCCGTACGTCGGCCCCTTCGCCGATTACATACCCCGCAATGGGCGAAACGAGGGACACCTGTTCCGGTACGTTGCCGGGGTTGATGGACTTGCCCAGTTGATCTTTCAATACCGACAGGTCGTCTTTGGCCAGTTGCTGTTCGAGCTTCAGCCGGGCATCTATTGCGCTGCGGTTCCTAAAGGCCAGTTGAATTTCCTTTTCCACCTGGCTCAGGCTTTGCGCGGGGGCCATATTCTCTGCGGAAAGGCCCTGAAGTTCCCTCTTTTTCACTTCCATGGAAGAAAGATTCTGGTCAATTCCCGCTATCTGTGCCTCAAGATCATGGATTTGCGGAGGCGAAAGCCGACGGCGGAGCTGGATGACCACATCCGGGAACAATCGATACTGAGCGAGGACTTCGCCCTCCTTCACTTTTTGCCCCGCGCGCGCCTTCACGGCCGTCAGGACTCCGCGAAAGGGCGCAATCACCAGTCTTTTGAGCGGGCAGGACAGCTTTCCCTGGACGATGATATCACCGGGTTTCTGATCGGTCGAAGCCGGCGACCCGGCAGGGGAAGCCGCGGGGGCCGCAGCACCAACGGAGGGGACGGATGCGAGGAGACAGACTGCCAGCAGCACCGGCCCCAGCGATTTTTTAATCTTGGGGTAGTTTAGCATCTACGAATGCCCTTGATAATTCTCCGGAGAGAAAACGAAGGTTAAGAACCGCTTTATCGTATTCCATCTTTTTCACCCGCGTGTTTTTCAAGGCCTCCAGGTGCGCCTTCTTGTCCGCCAGCACATTCGAGAACGGCAGCCTGCCGGCCTGGTAGGAAATCTCGGTCTGCCGCGATTTCAGACCGGCAAGTTCCTCCTGCGTTCCCGCAAGCTTCACGTCGGCCGCCGCCGAAGCCATTTTATCCAATCCTTCTTTCCACTTGGTTCCGAGGTCCATCTGCTTCAGGTGAGCATCCGCTTCCACCTGTTTCAGCACGGTCTTCTGGCGGGTAACGTCCCGGGGACGTTTGAAACCATCCCAAAGCGGCATTTCAAACCCCACGGAAAAATAGTAGGAGTTGCTCGGTATGCCGCTGAGGGGATCGGTCGTCTCCAGCCTCATGGACACGGTGGGGAGGAATTTCGTATAGGACAGGGTAATATTGAGCCCCTGGAGTTCCTTCTTGAGTTCGTCGATTTTAAGCTCGTACGAGTTGCTGCGAACCTCCTCCAATGTGGCGGAAGTCGCCTGGAAGCGGTCCAGGACCTGGTTCCCCGCGTCATTCACGTCGAGGTCCAGCACGTTGTCCTGCGGAATTCCCAGCAGGGCTTTCAGTCCATCCTGAATGGTCGCCCTGGACGTATCGATCTTCCGGGCATCGGACTTCACCACTTCCGATTCCTGTTCGGCCATGCGGCTGTCGAGCACGGTTGCGCCGCCAGTGTTGATCCGGCTGGCCACGTAGGCAACACTCTGCTCCGTGACCTCCTGCAGTCCCTTCTGGTAGGCCGAGATGTCGTTGAGGGCCTGGAGTTCGATGAAGCCCGCGCCGATGCGGGCGATGCTCTCCGAAATGATTCGCAGGTGGTCATACATGGCGATCCGCGACATCAGCTTCCGGGCCTTGATGGAGAAAAAGGCCTCGACCGGGTTGTACGACTCCGTAACAAAACCCAGGCTGTACGGGTTCGGACCGCCGCCCTGAATACTGGGATAATCGAAGTAATAGCGCGAGTGAATCGACACGGAAGGAATGAGGGCGAACTTGCTGTCGGACACGTCAAGGCGCCTGACGTCCATTTCGAGGTTGCTGCTGGTAAAGTAGGGCGACTGCTTGAGGGCGATACGCACACAGTCCGGGAAAGTCTTGGAGCCTGTCAGCACCGGGTCCGGGCTGGGTATGACGTTCTCATCGGCACAGGCGGCGCCGGGCCCCGTCAGCAACACCGCTGCCAGCAGGATCAGCAGCGCGGCCGGCAAGAGGCGGCCCATCCTCCCCTGCGCAGGCGCAACCGCAAGAAAAATCCCCCGCCGCATTTTATCAGTGAGCAAAGCATCCCCTCCCCGGCTCGAAGCACCTTCACTGGCGGTAGTGTATCTCAAGCCGCAAGCCCATCAAAGCCGTGCTCAGTGATCGAGCGTCACGAATGAACAGTTTGCGGCAAGCCGCGATCTTCCTGAGAAATCATGACCCCGTCTTTCAGATAGCACGTTCGGTGGCAGCGTTTGGCAACCTCGGGATCGTGAGTAACCAAGGCAATTGCAGTGTTCCCATCTTCAACAAAGTGTTTGAAATAGTCAATAACAAGGTTGCCGTTCTTTCCATCCAACTGCCCGGTGGGTTCGTCCGCGAGGATAATTTTCGGCCGGTTGACCAGGGCGCGGGCCACCGCCACACGCTGCTGCTCCCCGCCCGACAGGAGGTTCGCGGGGTGGTGAAGCCTGTGGCTAAGGTTCACCCGTTCAAGGGCTTCCACGATACGGCCCAGCCTTTCGCTGCGCTTCAACCCGGAGTAAATAAGGGGGTACTCGAGGTTCTCGTAAACGGACGAATGCTCTATCAGGTTGCAGCTCTGGAAGACAAATCCCACGAACTTCCGGCGGAACTCGGCCTGAGCGGACCGCGACAAATTCAGAACATTCCGGCTCAACGCCTGGTACGTACCCCCGCTGGGCGCCAGAAAAAGCCCCAGGATGGCGAGAAGCGTCGATTTCCCCGAACCGGAAGGTCCCATGATGGCGACCATTTCCCTGGGATAAACGCTGAAATTGATGCTGTGAAGGACATGGATCAACCCTACGCCGTTTTCGTAGTTTTTGGTCAAACCACAGACGTGAATCAAGGCGGTGTCGGTTTTAAGTGACGAGGACAGACTACTCATAACGGATCGCTGACACCACTTCCATTCGGCTCGCCCTCAAAGACGGATAGAAGCCGGCTCCAATGCCCAGCAACAGGGAAAAAAGGATTCCGAACCCAACGCATAAGGCAAAAAGCTGCTCGGGAGCATGGCAGTGGAGAAAACGGCTGACCGCTTCAACCCCGATGCGCCCCACGGCCACTCCCACAATAGCGGACCCGGAACTCAAGAAAGCCGACTCTATCAGGAACTGCAGCAAAATATCCCGATCCTCCGCCCCCATCGCCTTCTTCAGGCCGATTTCGCGCGTCCTGGACTGGACCGCGGCCATCATGCCGTTCCAGATGCCGACTCCGCCGAGCGTGAGGGTCGCGACAATAGCGAGGTAGACAAAGAGTTCGATCCACCAGGCTATTCTCTGCACGCGCTGCAAAGGGTCCCAGGCCACACGGATCTGCAGCCTTTCAGCCGATTGATTCTGTGCAACCACTCCCTGAATTGAATCGGCGACCTTGGAAACGTCATCCCAGGTCGCGCAACGCATATAAAGCCGATCCACCGGGGAAAGACGGGCAATCCGGTCCTGAGCGGTGGTGAGCGGGATAAAGGCCTGCGTGGCCCGGTCCCCCCCCATCGCCTGACTCAGCACACCGCTCACGCGGTACAGGTCATTGTCAATGGGGAGCAATTCCCCTACCACGTCGATACGCCCGAATATCCTCCGGGCCAGTTCCTCACCGATTACGCACACCCGCGTGCGATCCCGGACGGCACCGGCACCGAACAGTTCTCCCACTGACGGGGTAAGTCCGTTCACCTGCCAGAAGAAACCATCCACGGCCACCAGGGTAAACCGGGTGTGAACGCTCTGCCAGGTCGTCTCGCTTCCGCCGGTTTTCCACGCGGCAGTACTGACGGACTTTACGCCCGGCATGGCGCGGAGCGCCTCGACCGTGGTGTCGCTGAATTTCTGAGGCATCGAAAAACGACCGTGGTTGGGGTCGTAATCCTCGAAGTAAACCTTCACCACGGTGGCCCCGCCAAGAAGATCAAGGTCCAGGTTCAGGGTCTTCTTGACTTCCTGCCCCATGGTAATCACGACGATGAAACCCGCGGTGCCAAGGGCAATCGAGACAAACACCCCCAGATAGCGCCTCATCTGGCGGATAACCTGTCTCATTCCCACGAGCCAGAGGTCGTATATTCTCAAAAACATTTTACTTTTTTCTCGTTCCGTTCTCAGAGGGCTGCTCGTTGCACACCTCTGACGGCCCGGCTTACGTCGTCACTCCTTCAGTCGCCCACCTTCCGAATTGCAAACCGCCCCTCGGCACGCGCCCCACGGATCACGCCTGAGACAGATCGGCGGCATCCAAGCCGTATTCCCCGCTGAACGGTACCGGCTCTTCACTGAAATCGGACAGCCGAATCTTGTATTTCTTGGCAAGCTTCTCCAGAGTGTCGAGTACAAAGTCGATATGCCGCTGCTCGTGAGTGCTCATGTAAGCCGTCCGGATGACGGCCTGACCCTTGGGCACGGCGGGAAATACGGCAGGAAGGGCAAAAACACCGTTCTCGAAGAGTTCCTGGGCGAAAACATAAGCCTTTTCTTCGGCACCGATATAAATGGGAATAATCGGCGTTCCTGAATCCCTGGTCCAAAATCCGATCTGCCGATATCCTTCCCTGACCTGTCCGGTGATTTCCCGCAGGTGGGAGATCCGCTGCGGCTCCTCTTCAAGCACATCCAGGCAAGCCAGCACCGTGGCGACGTTGATGGCAGGAAGAGCGGCAGAAAAGATGAGGGTCTTGGAATTGTGCTTGATGTATTCGATCAGTTCGTCGTCATCGGCGGCAATGAACCCGCCGATGGAAGCCAGGGCCTTGCTGAAGGTCCCCATGATAAAATCCATCCCGGCGGAAACCCCGAAATGACCGGCCGTTCCTTCGCCGTTTCTCCCCATCACTCCAAGCCCGTGCGCATCATCCAGGTATATCAGAAGATTGGGGAATTGTTCCTTGAGCAGGGACAGCTCCCGCAACGGGGCCACGTCACCCGACATGCTGAACACCCCTTCGGTTATCAGGAGAAAATTCGCGTCGGGATATTTGTCGTATGCTTCCGAAATCTTCCGGGAGGCGGCCAGAACGTCATTGTGGGGAAAGGAGATGATCCTGGCCCGCGACGATCTGCAGCCTTCGAAGATGCTGTAATGGTTCTCCTTATCGCAGAAAATCACATCGTGCGAATTGAGCAGGCAGCCGATAGCACCCAGGTTCGCGGAAAATCCGGTGGAGTGGACGATCGCATTCTTTTTTCCGACCAGCTTTGCAAGACGCGCTTCCAGGGTCTCATGAAGGGCCATGTTCCCACATAGGAATCTGGATCCGCCGGGCCCCGTGCCGTAATCCTCCAGAGAGCGTGTCGCAGCCGCCTTTACCCGCGGGTCACCGGTAAGTCCAAGGTAATCGTTTGAACCGACCATTACCAGATGACGGTCTCCAACCTGAACCTCAGGCCCCCAGGTCTTCGTAACAGCCCTGAAGTAGGGGTAATACCCCCCCGCCTTGGCATCGTCTACCATGCGGACAAATGGATAGCAACGCTCCCTCAGCGTCATATTGGACATGTCGCTCCTCTTCTCGTGCTGGATTAAACTTTCGACCTTAAATTCTTAGTTTAGCAAAGTTTGAAAATATGCGCAATACCAAGTCCGGGCAATCTGAAACACCGCCGGCCCGAAACGCATGCGGACGTCCGCCGGTTCCAAACATTTGTCTACCCCTGTTCATGCTATTCCGCCACTCAAAACTTCAGGCAAAAGGGCAACCCCGATTATTCGGATCAAGGTTGATTCCTATCGCACAGTTCTCAAACATAATCAAGAAGATACCATTCAAAGCACACAACGCAAAGGAAAAAAAAGAGCAAATTCGGAGAAAACATGCCCCGCTTCGATGCCGCTGTCTCTGCCCATGTGTTCGTAATGATATCGTATTTTCGATTCGGTCCGCCGGCGTTTTCCTGCCCGCCCGTTCCCTACGCAGGGCAGCCCGCCTGAGCCGTTTATTCTCTCAAAAGCCGTCCTTCTGCCTCACCGAGCGCGTGCGTGTAAAGATCCGAGAGTGTGATTCCCGTCACCGGCACGGTCCGGACCAGCCAATCGAGAAAAAGCCTGATTTTTGCCGTCAGCCTGCAAACGGCTTCCTCGCTCCTGAAATCCGGCGTCGCCCCCGGTTTCAATTCCGAAGAATGCAGGAACAGGGAAAGCACGCCGCCTCCCCGCGCCCGGTGAAGCAGCACCGCCCGTTTCATGGCTCCCAGGGAAAACCAGGCTGGCTGGATTCCCGCTATGGAAGTGTACCGGTATGCCCGCAGCATGAAACGATGAAAACGAACCGGAAATTTCAATGCCGCGGCGTGGACCAGTTCACGGGTCCCTCTGAAGAGGGGCACCATGGTGAGCGGCGCCTCCAGTACGGGCCTCTCGCCATCCGTGCCGGGCTTCAGAAAATAAGGATCGTGAGGGGCCATGAAATGGTCGATGCCTTCCGCCGTGCACCGGAGAGGGACAACACTGCTGTCGGCGGTCAGGCCGAATTGCGGCATGAGCCGCCGGACCTGCCGGCCGAGGTCGAATCGTCCCATCCGGAACGAAGAGGGGCGTTCCCCGAAATGACGCGTCAGGGATTCAACCAGGCAGCCGAATTTGGCCTCGAGGAGCGAAAGGGGCATGAGGTCGGACCGGACCGGCTCGGGATAAGGAAGAGCCTGAAAAGGAGGTGTGTTCCAGTGGTGGAGGTGCGCTCCGATCTCAGCCCCGAGGCGTTCTTTCCACGCGGACAACACCGCCCTGCAGGCAGCGTCCTCGGCCACCCGGTAAGCAACCATGAGGGTCAGCGGGAACCCGAAATCCCTTGTGATGAATTCCAGGCGGCGCAGTTCACGGACATTTTCAACCCCGGCGGGAATCCTGGCATATTCACCCGAGAAAAGCCCTTCTTCCTCGACATCGATGCTGATGATCAGTTTCACCCGGGATTCCCCGACTCCGCGGCTACAGCCCTCTAAACGCCTTTGCCGAGATTGAACACCACTTTCATGCTGAGACTCCGCCTCTTGTCCAGGGCCGTCCCAAAAGCTGCCGGATATTCCCGGAGCGAAAAGACATGGGACACGAGCCCGTCCGTGGAATAACCGTATTTTTCGAGAAGATCAATGGCGAGTTGATAGGTCCGCACCTTTTCGCCCCGGAAAACACCGAACGCATAGCAGGACGAACCGGCCATGCGCAGTTCGCGGAACCAGAGGCTCGACATATCCACCGGTCCTATGCCACCCGCCGTCCCCACCATGACGTAGCTGCCCCTGCTCCGGAGACTGAGCAGCCCTTCCTGCAGCGATCCGCTGCTTCCAACGCAATCGAAGAACACATCGGCCCCCCCTTCGAGGTTTCCGCCTCCGAGGGTCGTTTTTACCGGCCGTGCCCCGACCGCATCCCCCAGTTCCAGCCGGGTCGGGGATTTGAGCACCGTATCGGCGCCTCCGGCGCGCGCCAGGTCGGCCTGAAAGGAATGCCGGGCCACGACGATCAGTTTTGCCGAAGACCCGAGGGCCCTCAGGATCCGCACGATGTGCTGACCCCAGAATCCCGGCCCCGTACACCACGACGGTCTGGCCGTCCCCGGGGAAATGGTCCAGAACCGGTTGGAGCGCAGAGGCAAGCGAATCCGTCAGCACGGCGATTTCGTCGGGAACCGAATCGGGGAACCGGAACAGCCGACGGGGATGAGCGGCCGTAAATTCGGCCATCCCTCCTCCGGCGCTCCGGTTGTACCCTATCACCGTTCCGGGGGAAAGCTTCCCGGAAGTGAAGTTTTCGCACAGGTTGTAGAGACCTTCGGCGCAATAGCGGCACGGAGGGAGTCCCCGCACTTCACACGACAGGACCGGTTCGACCGCCACCCGGTCTCCGGGCTTCCATTCGGAACCCTTCGGGGCCGCGACGACTTCGGCCACGATCTCGTGCCCGAGAACAGCGGGGAAAGATGCATAAGGTTCCAGCAGGAAAGATTCCGATCCCTGCAGAAGGCGAAGGTCCGAACCGCAGATCCCGCAGAAACGGGTTCGGAGCACCACCCATTCGGGCGATGGCGGGGAAAAAGGGACTTCCTCGATCCGCAGCGGCGCCACTCGTTGGAAGAAATGGTGGGGTCTGAAGCGGTTCAAGGCCTGCCCGAGAAGATAGCGAGGCACTGAACGTCGGTAGACAAGCGCTTTCATCTGATTAACCCCGGGGCAGCCGGCCGCGAGATATCGCACATCCGCAACCGGCCGTTCGACGGACCGCAAATCCGGGAATCCGGCCCCGGGAGCGGCCCCGTTTCAGAAAGATAAAATCGGACATGCCGTTTTGCCGCGCCGGTTCTCCGGCACCCGTCCTGCACGCCGGTACGGAGGCGGCAACCAAAAAATCTTGTGATTGAGCGCGATACGATTATAATACCGGGATCTTTTAACTGACGGGCAAAGCAACCGGCCAGGGCGGTATTACGATTCGGATCAACCGGCAGAGTCTGTCACGAACGGCCATGTTCTGTCAACTCGCCAGACTTACGGTTCGGATCGGCCGCAAACGGAACTCGCGACCCTGCCGCTTTCGAGTTCTCATGCCTTCGGAGTCGAAGAACGCATGACGGGAATCCTTGGCATGACAGGGCTTTGATTTCTGCAAGTTCAGAAAGAACGGACGGGAGAATCTTAATGGGCAGACGAAGCGCGGTGGCTCTCAGCGCCGTGATAAAAAACATGAGCAAGCTGGCCAGGCACCCGGAAATAGCCATGCGGCTGGCGTCACTGCAGACCGAAAAATGGTTGTTCAATGCTTTGAATCCGCGCATGCGCGAGGGCTATGCCAAGGGAATCCGCCAGGTGAGTTTCAGGATCACGGATATCTGCAACCTTCGCTGCACGACGTGCGGCCAATGGGGCAAGGACGGCTTTTTGCACGGTAAGGATCTGAAAGACCTGAAGAAGCAGGAAGTTTCTCTTGACCGTTACGTGGAAGTCCTGACGGACGTGATACAAAAGGGCCACAGGCCGTTCGTCTACCTGTGGGGCGGAGAACCCATGCTCTACGACGGGTCCCTCGAACTGATCGAAAAAGCCACGGCCATGGGTCTTCCGGTTTCGATCGCAACGAACTCGACCAAGGTCGCCTCATCGGCGGAACGGCTCGTCAAGGCCCCTCTTTTTCTACTCCAGGTCTCCATAGACGGCCACTGCGCCGAGGTCCACAACGCCATCCGCCGGGCCCCCGCCGGAGTGGACAATTTCAGGAGCATCGAGGCCGCTCTTTCCGAAATCCGCCGCCAGAGAGAGCTTCAGAACCAGAAGCTGCCTCTCATTGCGTCCCTCACCGTGGTTTCACAGGCCAACCGCAACCATCTCACCGACATCTACAACACGTTCCGGGACCGCGCGGACATGTTCGTTTTCTACCTTTCGTGGTGGATCGACCGGGACCGCGCAAAACTCCACGAAGAGGACTTCTCGCGCCGTTTCGGGTTCGAACCCGCGCTTCACAGGGGCTGGATCGGCGACTGGAAGCTTGAGGACTACGAAGGCCTGAACCGGCAGATGGAGGCCCTCGATTCCCTGTCCAGCGCCTGGAACGCACCGCCGGTGATTTTTATCCCCAACGTGCGGGGCGAAGAGAACCTGCGGACCTACTTCACCGATCATTCCGCGCGGTTCGGCTTCGAGCAGTGCATTTCAATCTACCAGGCCGTGGAAGTGGACAGCAACGGGGACATGTCCCCGTGCCGGGATTATCACGATTACGTGGTGGGAAACATCAAGGATCACACCATTACCGAGATCTGGAATTCGCCCCCTTACCAGAAATTCAGGCGCAGCCTCACGATCGACGGACTGATGCCGGTATGTTCCCGATGCCGCGGCCTCATGGGCTATTGAAATGAACTCGGACTTCCGGACCCTTCCCCCCGGGTCCCGATTTCCCGGGGAATCCCCCGTTCCCACGGTATTTCTCGTGGAGGACCTGAAATTCGGCGGCACTCAACGCCAGGTCCTCGACCCTCGCTTCCCGCATGGACCGGTCCCGTTTCCGGGTGGAAGTCTGGTCCATGCAGGCTGGGGACGACCTGGTGCCGCTCGCCGAAGATCTCGGCGTACCGGTGGTCTGGCTCTCCAGAAAGCAGTTCGTGGGGCCCGGCAGCCTGTTCCGGCTTTGGCAAGGGCTCAGATCGGAACGGGTCCGGTTGCTCGTGCTTTTCACGGTGATCCCGAATATCTGGGGAAGGCTTTTGGGACGCCTCACCGGGGTCCCGGTCATCGTCGGGACCTGCAGGGGAGGAGCTTCTCCCTGGCGGCAGCATGAAAAACTGCTTTGGCGCCTCGCGGACCATCATCTGTGCAACAGCCGGGACCTGAAGAATATCTTCGTCGACCGCTTTTCCATTCCGGATTCGATGGTGAGCGTCATTCCCAACGGGATCAACCTCGATTATTTCCGCATGCCCCGGACGTCGGGAGCCGCCGGGAAAAAGATCGTGTTATGCCTGGCCCGCTTTGTTCCCGACAAAGACCACAAAACCCTGATCGAAGCTTTTGCCATCGCATCCGGACGGCACCCCGAAGCGGAGCTGTGGATGGCGGGGGACGGCCCCGAATCCGAGACGGTCCGAAAACTCGCGCTGTCGAAGATTGCGCCGGGAAAGGTCCGCCTGCTGCCGGGGCAGTTGGATCCGCGTCCCCTGCTTGCGCAAAGCAGCCTGTTCGTTCTCACCTCGGTCAAGGAAGGCCTGCCCAACGTGATCCTCGAGGCCATGGCCGCAGGACTTCCCGTGGTCGCGACACGGGTGGGAGGAATTCCCGAAGCGGTCGAACACGGGAAAACGGGGCTTCTGGCCCCGGCCGGAGATGCACCGGCACTTGCGTCGGCCATTTCCCGACTGCTCTCGGACGATGAAACCGGAAAGGCGTATGGGGAAGCGGGGCGAAAACGGGTTGAGGAAATGCACCCGTTGGCGGGAGCGGTAAACGAGCACGAAGCGATTTTCCTGCGGCTTTTGCGGGGCAGGCTTCCTGACGGTGGGGGTCTCACTCGATATTTCCGGATCCGCAACTTAACTTAAAGCTGAACTGAACGCTGTCCGAAGGCGAACCGGGTCCGGTCCCGGCCCATCCCTTTACCGCCTTCGCCCCCGTGGCGAAGATCGGAAGACACCGCGGGACCGCTTTTCAGCCAAATGGCGTCCGCCGCCCCCTGCGGCACTCGCTCACTTTCGATCCGGTCCCCCGGAAGACACGGGCAGCCGTCCGTCTCGAATAAACCGGTCGAGCAGTGAAAAGAATTCGGGATTTCCGTAGAAATTGCACTTCCGGATGTTCTCCTCGAACTGATCGAGCATGGATTCGAAGGCAAGCGCCGTTCCCGGTTTCGGTTTGAGATTGCGGGAGCACTTCCCGTAGCCCAGCAGGTCGATGTAGTGGGCGTTCAGTTGCTGCTCGAAGGCGTTCCTGATGGGAAAGGTCATGACAGGTTTCCCATAGTAGAGGGCTTCCGAAATCATGGTGTGGCCTCCTCCGCAAACCACGTATCTGCATCCCGCAAGATCGTCGAGA
>CAXXDT010000004.1:0-65070 GCA_963663685.2 uncultured Syntrophobacter sp.
CATTATGCGTTTCAGCGGTCTCGGAATACAACCCTTTGCAGAAGGACCGGGCGGCGTTCCGGATGACGTGATACCATGGCAACGACCTCGAAATCCAATGGAATCCCAGCGATTATTGCTTTTCTGCTCTTCACAGTCGGTTCGCCTGGACCGTTGCTGGCGGATCGACCGGCGGACTTCGGCCAGCAATGGGTCCGTTCGCACCCGTTCATGATGTCCGGCTGGGCGAAAACGGCAACGCCTCCGTCGTTGCTGCCGGGCGTCGGACTTAACAGCGTCGCACTGGGACCCACTAACGGCGGCTTCATCCACAACCTCAACGATGCCGGCTACCATACGTCGTGGCACGCCGTCCTAAAAGCCGCAAGCCTGACTCAAGACGTCAAGGACACGACGTCCTCCATGTACGCAGGCTATCCAACAGGCGCGGCAGGATGGTATATCTATGATGAACCGGATTCATCCAAGTTTGCCGGCATAGGCGACGTTGCGACGTGGTTGAAGGCGCAGCCGCAATTCTCCAACATGCTGGTCTATGCGAACCTCGGCAACGTCTACAACGGATCGTCGGGGGGGGAGGCTCCCGGGGACGCATTGATCCAGAGTTATATCAATACCGTCCACCCCGACGTGCTAATGTACGACCTATATCCGTTCCTTGTGGGTTCTAGCGGCATGGCTGACCGGGGCTTCTTCTACGACAGCGTGATGGGGTTCCGTAGAATGGGCCTGCAAAACAACCTGCCGTGTTTCGCCTATATCCAGTCGTACGCCAACGACACGACGTGGCGATATCCGAGCGATTCGGAAAACCGGCTGAATCTCTACACGTACTTGACCACCGGCTACACCGGGCTGAGTTACTATCGATATTCGGCGAGTGCGAGCGAGGGCGGCGCCTTAGTAACCGGCACCAACACCGGCACAAAGGGCGTGATGTACGACGATGTCGCCGCAGTGAACCCCGAGATCTCGCGGCTCGGCAATGTGCTGAAGTCCGCCAAGAGCACGGCCGTCGGCTATGTTCGTGGACAACACGTGCTGTTCGGCACCCTCACCGTCAGGAACAGCACACCTTACTCTCTCTCCAATTGGTCGTCGGGTATGGGCGGCGATTCGCACATCACTAACATTCGCGTCTCGGAAGACGGTTCGCTGAAGGATGGCCTGATCGGTTTCTTCGCGGACGATCGCGGCGAAGAACTGTTCATGCTCACGAACTCGTATGCCGGAACCGACACGGCCTCTTCGTACCAATTGACATTTGACATGATGTTCGACAGCAGTGTGAACAGTCTGCTTTGGCTGAATCAGTCGACGGGGCAGCAAACCGTCGTTCCGCTGAACAATCACGTCTTGGAGGTCGTCCTGCCCGGCGGGACGGGAAACCTGTACAAATACAACGACGGCATTGGATTCATGGTTCCCGAACCTGGAGCGATAGCCTTGCTGGCCTCCGGATTGTTGGGTCTGTTGGCCTATGCCTGGCACAAACGAAGGTAGACATGCACAAGGCACTTTTACTATGCTTCGCGCTATGGGTCCTAGGCCTAAGTTCTTTCTGTTCTGCCGTTCCACCCGAAACAACAAAAGTATTGAACAACTTCGTGACCGAGTTGGCGCGTCTGAAGAACGTTTCCTCCGGCCAAACCGTGAACTTCACGAACCCGCGTGAAGGTTGGATTCATATTGCCGTAAAATCGTCCAATGCCGTAACGGCGTCCTTTTCAATGCCTGAAAAAATGCGGCGGGAAGCAATCGTCTTTCAATACAATGAAGCGGCGGCCACATCCGAGGCCATGAAGTATTTGCCCGCTGGAGATTACCGGTTGGATCTGGCGTTGCCGTCCGGCGCCGCGGCTGAGACGTTGTTGATTCGAGCCATTCCCGAAATCTTCTACAACGGCTATTGTCGAGAGTCTCCGCTTCACGAATGCAACAATGCCGCCCGCGATTGGGCCTTTTTGGAGAAATACGTCAACCCCAACATCAACACATTCGTAGTTCGTCGCTCATATCGAGATGGACGGCCTGCGAACAAGCCTTCCGACAAAGTCTTCAACGAGTGGCTTCGGCGAGGAAAACATTGGGTGGACGAAGCCCCCATAGACCGCCACCCCAAGGACGTCGAGCAAACGTACCATTACTACTTGTCGACCTTGGCGATGGACGATCCGGGTTACAGCGGCTACCTGGTCGACGAGTTCGTTCCTCGCAAGGGAACGATGGAAAAGTACCGCATCAATATCGAGGCCCTACAGCGGGTCGCAAATCGCCCGAAGTTCGCCGGCAAAAAAATATACCCGTACGTCGTCACTCCTAATGCCAAGTACGACGATTACAAAATGGTCGGCAAGTTCGCGGTCGACAATCGTTCCATGCTGGCCTGGGAGTGGTATTGCAAGGAAGAGCCTCCGGCAAAGACCTCGTGGGATTGCTTCCATCTCGACCTTCAGGCCGACTACATGAAGCAATGGAATCTGTTCCATCCGGGGGCTGAGGATTCGCTGCTTTTCACCTTCGCGGGCTGGAACGTGCCGGATTGCTGCGGAGACGTCAATCCGCAATTGAACTACAAGGTGCTTCTGGATTGGCAGGTAAACCTTATTGCCAATCATCCCATGTATCGGAAGGCACGGGGGGTCAATTTCTGGAGTTCTTCGTACATGGACGAGGAGTTGATCCGCTGGATGTGCCGGCTGTTCCGACACTACTGCATTGAGGGAAATAAAGGCCTGCTGTCGACGGATCCGTACGTCCTTCCGCATTTGGTCAATGCCGACTGCGAGCAGGGAACTGAGGGTTGGGATCTTCGGATGGCCGAACCCGGCACGATTCGAGCAGGCACGTTGAAGGATTTCGGAAAAATCGAAGGACGGTACGAAGTCGACAACGGCGACCATTTCCTCGTCGCTCGGCGGAGCCGTCAAAGGCCGAACACTATTGCTCAGACCATCAAGAATCTGACGCCTGGACGGCTGTACACATTTCGCATGTATTCAGCCGATTACGGCGACCTCTCGACGGGGGATTCAGAGCAACAGATGCACGCGGTTTCTATATCCCTGCCCGGCGTTCGGATTCTTCCCGGCAGAGAACTTCATTCTTCTTATGTTTCCAGGGGCAGCAAGAAGATCAAGCCTTTTGACTCGCAGAAGAGCGATGGCTGTTGGTTGAATTACTATTGGATTCTATTCCGTGCCAAGAGTGAAACGGCGACATTGAGGGTGTCCGATTGGGTTGATCCCCAGCGACCGGGCGGCGAGATTGGTCAAGAGTTGACCTTCAATTTCTTCCAGGTCGAGCCCTATTTCGCGCCCGAAGAGATGGATGATCGGCGATATGCTCGGTAACGACGCTGCAAACACACATGGAACAATTACCCGGGATCGAGAGAAACTCATGATGCGACGAACGAAGGTTGGCGGGCTATTGGCTGGTGTTGCTTGGTCTTTCGTGGCGGCCGTGGTCGCCTTGGCTGCCGACAATGGCGTGCCCAGACCGATTCGAGCCGGCCTGATCGGGCTCGACACTTCGCATGTCGTGGCCTTTACGACGTCCTTGAACGATCCCAACGCTACCAGGGAACTCGCCGGCGTGAAAATTGTTGCCGCTTATCCGGCGGGCAGTCCGGACTTGCCGCTTAGCTGGAACCGTGTCAAAGGCTTCACGGAGACGTTGCGCGGCCGAGGAGTCGCGATCGTCGATTCGATCGATGAGTTGCTCAAGCAAGTCGATGTCGTATTTCTGGAAAGCGTCGACGGCCGAGTCCATCTTGCCCAAGCCCGGCCGGTGATCGCCGCCGGCAAGCCGTTGTTCATCGATAAGCCAATGGCCGCCTCGCTGTCCGATGCCATGCAAATCTTTCGCCTGGCCAAGGAGAAGGGGGTGCCGTGCTTTTCGGCGTCTTCGTTGCGATTCAGTCCGGGCGTGGAGGCGGCGCGTAACGGGACTGGCCCGTTCGGCGACGTTCTCGGTTGCACGGCGTGGAGTCCCGCTCATGTCGATGCCAAGTCCGGAGAATCTTTCTGGCTTCACGGCATTCACGGCGTGGAGACGCTTTTTGCCGTCATGGGACCAGGGTGCAAGACCGTTTCTCTGTCCGCTCCGGAAACATTCGTCGGTGTCTGGAAGGATGGCCGAGTCGGAACATTCGTTTCGAAGAAGAAAGCCAAGAGCAAGGATGAATACGGCGCCTCGATCGATGGGACGAAAGGCAGCGGCCAAGTCGGCGGATATACGGGCTATGTGCCGCTCGTCGCGGAGATCGTCAAATTCCTCAAGACGGGCAAACCGCCCGTCATCGCCGAGGAAACGCTGGAGATTCTCGCATTCATGGAGGCAGCCGACCAGAGCAAGCGGCAAGGCGGCGCGCCGGTGGAGCTCGAAGCGGTCATGAAGCAAGTACGCGAGGCCGTTGCGGCCCAAAAGTCGCCAAAGCCGATCACCGATAGCCACGATTCCGGCGACACCGCGCCGCCGGCAATCTCCGGAACCGTGTTGAACAATTTCGTGACGGAGTTGGTTCGTTTGAAGAACGTTTCCGCCGACCAAGCCGTAAGCTTCACAAACCCGCGCGAAGGTTGGATTCATATTGTCGCAGACTCGTCCAGTGCCGTAACGGCGTCCTTCTCGAGGCCGGATAGGATGCGGCGGGAAACGATCGTCTTTCAACATGATGACGCGACGGCCTCATCCGAGGCCATGAAGTATTTGCCCGCGGGAGACTACCGGTTGGATCTGGCGATTTCTTCCGGCGCCACAGCCGAAACGCTGCTGATTCGAGCCATTCCGGAAATCTTCTACAACGGCTATTGCCGGCCGTCGCAGCTTCACGAGTGCAACGATGCCGCCCGCAATTGGGCATTCCTGGAAAAATATGTCAATCCCAACATCAACACGTTTGTCGTTCACCGCGCCCACCGAACGGATCCGCCTTCTTCCTATAAGCCGCCCGAAGACGTTTTCAGCGAATGGCATCGCCGCGGGAAGCATTGGGTCGACGAAATATCGATCGACATCAAGGCCGCAAGTGTCGACGAGGCTTATCAATACTACGTATCGGTGTTTGCGATTCCGAATCCGATTTACGACGCCTATTTGATCGACGAGTTCATGTCGACGCCGGAAAAGAGAAAGGCAAATCGAATGAACGTCGAGGCCCTGACTCGCATTGCGAGTCGCCCGGATTTCGCCGGCAAGAAGATACATTCCTACACAGGCTCTCCGCATCCCGAATTCGACGATTACAAGGAAGTCTGCAAATTCGCGGTCGATCATCATTTCCTGCTGGCTCAGGAGTGGTATGTAAATGACAAGCCGCCGAAGAAGAACATATTGGACTGTTTCGGCGCCAGTTCGCGAGCCGATGGCGTGAAACAATGGGATAAGTTCTTTCCGGGAGCGGCCGATTCCCTGCTGATGACCGTGGCCGGTTGGAACTTGCCCGATTGCTGCGGCGACATCAATCCGCAAGTCAATAGCAAGGTATTGCTGGATTGGCAGATGAAGTTCCTCGCCAATGATCCGGCGTATCGCAATCTGCGGGGAATCAATTTTTGGAACACTTCGTACATGGACGAAGAGCTGATCCGCTGGATGTGCCAATTGTTCCGACACTATTGCATCAAGGGAAACAAGAACCTGCTGTCGACGGATCCGTATGTCCTGTCGCATTTGGTCAACTCCGATTGCGAGCAGGGAACGCAGGGATGGGACCTTCAGATGGCCGAACCCGGCACGATTCGGGCGGGAACGTTGAAGGACTACGGCAAAATGCAGGGGCGTTATAAAGTCCCCAACGGCGACCATTTCCTCGTCGCTCGGCGCAGCGAAAAAGGACCGAATGTGATCGGCCAAACCATCAAGAACCTGACGCCCGGCCGTCTGTACACCTTCCGCATGTATACGGCCGACTATTCCGATCTGAAAACGGGAAAATCCCAGCGACAGAAGCATGTCGTCTCCATTTCCGTGTCGGGTGCCAACCCCATCCCCGACCGGGAACTTCACATTCCCTATTACTCCAGGGCCAGCATGAAGTTCCCGCCGTTTGATTCCGAGAAGAAGCCTTGTTGGTCGAATTACCACTGGCTTCTATTCAGGGCCGAAAGTCAGACGGCGAAGCTGATGATTTCCGACTGGGTTGATGCCCAGCGGCCGGGCGGCGAGATTGGCCAAGAGCTGGCCTTCAATTTTTTCCAGGTCGAGCCCTATTTCGCATCCGAAGAGATGGATGATTGGCGATAGTGCCAGCCCGTTGGCCTGCTACGTCTGGAACGGTCGCCAGGGTTGATTTGCCGCTCGCCTACAGAAAGCTCGAAGGCCGCGGGTATGCCTACGGAGAGGGGGGGCTAGCTCCGTTTCCGTGCGATCATGGCTGCTTCGAGGGCTTTTCCAACCTGATCCACATGCAACGACATGGCCGCGGCGGCCCCATCGGCGTTGCCTGCGATCAGCGCCTCGACGATGGCAAGATGCTGAGCCGTTGACGCCAATAAGTCACGACGATTGGAACCGATTACGTCGCGAGTAGTTTGGACCATCGCATCATAGCGTTGGATTTCCTCCGCCAGGCGAGTGCTCCCACAACATTTGGCGATGACTGCGTGTAGATTCTGATCGGCATCTCTCTCCGCCAGATACCATTCATGGGAACGGCGAGGCTTGGCGAGATCGATGAAACTCTCTTTGAGATGGAGCAACGTGGCCTGGTCGATTTGGCCGCAGGCCATGCGAGTCGCTTCGGTTTCCAGAATCCGCCGCAATTGATAGATCTCGCGCAACTGTTCGGGCCCAAAGGGCCTTACCACGACACCCCGGTTATGCACGAACTCAACGACGCCGATGCCGGACAACTCGATCAGCGCCTCGCGCACCGGGGTTGAGCTGGTGCCGAATCGCGTGGTGAGATCGACGATTTGCAGCCGTCTGCCGGCGGGCATCTGCCCCGAGACGATCTCGCTCAATAGGTGCATCGCCAACGCATGCCGCATCGCCCCACGAGCGAGCAAGCCTTCTCCAACCGCAGAGCTGTTTGTAGATATGCTCATGATCAATGTGTATTATCCATTAAACAGAAAACAATTGCAACCCCCACCCCGCCAACGACTGGTGTGTTTGTAGCTTGCGGATTTCCCACCGGCAACCGAGATCTCGATCGGCGCGTACCGATTCTTGGAAACAGGCACTTGACGAGCCGAACGAATGACGTTACGTTGTGCATTATGCATTAGTTGTCGCGACGCTTTGCCGCCGCTGCAACCAAGATCACTGCTGCCAAACGGCAAATCGTCTGGAACCAATCTGAAAGGGTATGTGATGAACGTGATTCGGCCATGCGCTGCGGTGATTCCCGCATTGGTTTTCATTTCGGCCGTCTCGGCGGCTTGTTGCGCACAAGACCTTGCGAGAACCAGCAAAACGATCGCCGCCGTGCTGAGAGAACCGCTCCCGCCGGAAGAACTCAGCCTCTCCGAGAGTGCCGCCGAGTTCAGTATTGCCGGGCCGACTTTCACCTATCGTGTCCGGAAAGCAACGGGCACAATCGACGCAATTCGCGTGGTCCGAGAGGGGCATACGGTCATCGAGGCCGTCGGTCCCGCCGACATTCAGATCGACGGATTTCGACTGGCTTCCAAATTGAACTCGGCAAAACCGACGGTTGTCAGCCAGAACAAGGGCAAGATCGTACTGGAATCCGCGGGAATCCTTCGCAACCCGGAGAAAGACGATTCCGAAGCGGATTACACGCTGCGCCACACGTTCTTCAACGACGGCGTTGTGGTTTCGGAAGTCAAGCTGACGCCGCGTAAGGATCTGCTTGTGGAGAAGGCGATCGTGCATCGGATCGCCACGAGAGGGCGATTCTCCGTCTTCGATCACAAGCAGCGCAACCGCCAAGGCCCGACCGTGCGCGGCGGTTTGCCTGAACCTGGCGCGAGCGTGCATCTCGACTTACTCTCCTCCTGTCTTCAGGTGTATGGTCCGAGTGCCGGACTGGCAATCTTCACCGACTGCGGCGCCACGTATCTCAGTCAACCGAAATTGGATTCGGCCCTTCTGGAAGTGACCGGCAAGGAAGACGGGTTTACGACACTCGCTCTGTCGCAATACATTATTCACGTCGCCCCCGGCGACAGACCGTATCTGGTGAAGGCCGGCGAGCCATTCACCTTCCGGCTGGGTATCAGCGTGGCCCCCAACAAGTTCCCTCACCCCAGGACACACGATTTACGGATGTTCACCTGGATCGGTGACGGAAAGAACCCCTATCCGACCGACGAAGAGATCACGACGGTCGCCCGCTTGGGCTTCACGCTGTTTCAGTTACATCGTGCGGGCACGCCCGGCGATCCCCGTCCGCCTGCCGGAGAGGCCGCGCGGGTCGTCAAGAAAGTCCACGAAGCGGGAATGCTCTTCCTTTGGGAGGAAAATCCCGACCTCCTACACGTCGGCGCGCCTGGGGTCGTCAAGTTGAAGGCCGAGGGACGATGGTCCCTGTGGCAAGGGTTCAACTACAAAGGTCGCTATACCGACTGGATGGATCCCTTCTGCGATACGGTAGCGACGTGTTTGGCGGCGCCGAACGGGCTGGCGGAATACCGGTTGGCCAACATCAATCGGATGATGGATCAGATGCCCGTCGATGGGCTCTATCTGGACGATAACGCAGCCTATCCCACGTGCAAGCTTTGGAAGGAACACGGTCACCCCAGGCCGGTCTACGATTGCCTGATCGAACACCACGAAATGAACTGGCGGCGTCGTGAGTTGATGCGCAGCCGATGCCCGCATCTGGTGCTGGTCAGCCATTGTAGTCTGCATGGCCTTCTGCCGCTGATCTGCGATTTCGACGCCCAACTCTACGGGGAGGGCTACGCGTTCGGTTCGCTGCAGGATTACTGGGACAAATATTCTTCGTTGGTCATGAGCATACCGTCGCAGGGGATGATATGGCCGAGCGCCGCCCAACCGCATCGCTGCACTACCTCGGTCGCCTACAACCTGGATTTGCTCACCGGCGGCGGACAGTACACCGAGATCGATTGGCGGGTCTTCTTCAAGAAGTACCCGTCCGCCTACACAAAGGGCGCCGACGATCGGGAGTTGGAGACCACCCGATTCTACAATCTGGCACAATACTATTTTGGAATGTACGAATCGAAACCCTACTACTTCGCCTATAACGCCAATTTGTTCGCTACGAAGACGCCGCAGACCTATGCTGCCGTCTACCATAACCAGATATGGAACGACTGGCTGATCCCCGTGGCCAACATGAGCGGCAAATCGCTCGACACGGCGATCATGGTGCATTCGCCTCGATCGTTGGGCATCGTGGCCGACAAGCCATACATCCTGTTTGATGTTCAACGACGCAACGCCGTGACGCTCCGTGGCGACAAGATCAATCAGTGCCTTGAAAAGATCCGTGTCCCCGGCGAAAACCTTCGGCTTTTCTGTCTTCGGTCGGTAACGGACGATAAGCCCTGTCACCTCTGGGGCGGGAAACGCATTTCGGAAGTTTGGGACGCCAAGACGCGAAAACTGACCGTGAAAATACTCGGCCCGGCCGGGCTGCAAGAGACGGTCTTCTTCGCCGGCGCCAAGCACGGAATCCAGAAGGTTATCGTCGCGGGGGCGCCTGCCGATTTCACATTGGATCCGGCTCAGGGCTTGGCGCATGGCCTGGTGACGTTCACGGCCGATCCGCTTGTGATTGAAATGAGTTGTTCTTCCGAAGGCCGCAATGGTTTGCCGGAAAGACCCTTTCCCCCCGTCGCCTTGTTCAAGGAAACGCCATGAACACGCATCCACGCGGTTTCTTTCCACTGTTGATCGTCCTAGCGTTGTGCTGGGACGTCGCGACGTCGCACGCGCAGGATTCGACGAGGACGAGCAAGACCATTGGAGCGGTTCTACGCACGCCGCTGCCGCCGGAAGAACTCAGCCTCTCCGAGAGCGATTCCGAGCTAGTGATCGTCGGTCCGACGTTCACCTACCGCGTCTCCAAATCGACGGGCGCGATCGCTGCCATCCATGTGGTCCGTGAGGGGAAAACGGTCGTCGAGTCGACCGGTCCTGTCGATCTCCAGATCGACCGATACCGATTGGCCTCCGACAAGAACGCCGCAAAGCTCAGTGTCGTCAGCCAGGGCAAGGACAAGATCGTGCTGAAGGCGGAAGGAACCCTTCATGACCCTGAAAATCGCGGCCCTGATGTGGCTTTCACGGTACAACACACGTTCTACAACGATGGCGTCGAAGTCTCCGAGGTCAAGCTGACGCCTCGCGACGACTTGCTGATCGAAAAGTCAATGGTGTTTGGCGTGCTTGCCAAGGGCCGTTTCGACAGATATCTCCACAAACGACGGGATGAAAACGGGGACAATGCCGTTCGAGGTCGCTTGCCCAACGCGGGCGAATCGGTTCGGCAGTCCACGCTCACCTCCTGCCTGCAGACGTTCAGTCCGGATGCGGCTATGGCCATTTTCACGGACTCTGGTGCGACGCATTTGAGTCGCAAGGGCCTGGACACCGCCATGGTCGAAGTCATCGGCCGAGAGAACGGTGCAACGCACCTCGCGCTGGCCCAGTATCTGGTTCACGTGGCCCCGGGCGCCGAGCCGTACCGGTTGCCGGCCAACAAGACGTTCGCGTTCCGCGTAGGCTTGAGCGTGGCGCCCAACCGGCTGCCGCATCCGCGCACGCACGACCTCCGCATGTTCACCTGGATCGGCGATGCGAAATATCCCTATCCGACCGACGAAGAGATCGACCAGGTCGCACGGTTGGGCTTCACGCTCTTTCAAATGCACCGAGCCGGCACGCCCGGCGAACCGCGTCCACCGGTCGGAGAGATCGATCGCGTTGCAAAGAAGGTCCACGAGACCGGCATGCTCCTCCTCTGGGAAGAGAACCCGGACTTGCTCTATGCCAACGCGCCGGGCGTGAAGAAGCTCAAGGCCGAGGGCAAATGGTCGCTCTGGCAGGGTTTCAACTACGGCGGCCGATATACGGCTACGATGGATTCCTACTGCGATCTGATCGCGACTTGCCTAGCCGCGCCCAACGGGCAGGACGAGTACCGGCTGGCCAACATCCGACGCATGATGGACCAGATTCCGGTGGACGGGCTGATGCTCGACGACAATCTCCCCTACGAGAACTGCAAGCTCTGGAAGGAGCATGGGCACCCGAGTCCCGTTTACGACTGCCTGATCGAATTGCACGACATGAACTGGCGGCGGCGGGAGCTGATGCGAACCCGGTGTCCGCACCTCGTGTTGGTCAGCCACAATGCCAACGGCTTCATCCTCCCGACCGTTTGCGATTTCGACGCCCAGGTTTATGGCGAAGGGCGTTCCTTCGATTCGCTGGAGGGCTACTGGGACGACCATGCCGCCACCGTGATGGTTTTGAACGCACAGGGGATGATCTGGCCCGGCGATACCGAATCGGTCCGCTGTGCGACCGCCGTTGCGCATAACCAGGACCTATTGACCGGCGGCGGCCAGTATACCCAGATCGATTGGCGCGTTTTCTCGAAGAAGTTTCCCCATGCCCAAGGGGTGACCGACCGCGAGTTGGCCTACGTCAAGGCCTACAATCCGGCGCAATACTATTTCGGGCTCTACGAGTCGAAACCGTTCTATTTTGCGACGTCCGCCGGCCTGTTCGGCACGACGACGCCGAAAACTTATGCCAGCGTCTATCACAACCAGGTGTGGAACGATTGCCTCATTCCGGTTGTCAACATGAGCCCCAAGGCCCAGACCACGTCGCTGGCGATTCGTTCGCCACAAACGATTGGCATTGCGCTGGACAAAGACTATGTGCTCTTCGACATTCATCGACGCCGTGTTTCCGTTCTGCACGGGGATGGCCTGGGCAAGGGATTTGACAAGATCGCCATCCCCGGCGAGAGCATGGCACTCTTCTACTTGCGTCAACGGCCGACGGAAACCCCCTATCATCTTTGGGGTGGAAAAAGGATTGCCGAGACTTGGGACGATCAGGCCCGAAAACTCACCGTAACGATTCATGGGCCGGCCGGTTTGAAAGAAACCGTGTTCTTCGGCGGGGAGCCGGGCATCGCGAAAGTCACGGTGGCGGGCAAGCCGGCCGAGTTCTCCAGGGCCCCTGCCAGTCAGCTCGTCCATGGGCAAATTACGTTCGCCGCAACCCCTCTGACGATCGAATTGGTCGCATCGTCGGACGGGCGGAACCTGCTGCCGGAGAAGGCGGTGGCCGCTGGCCCCGAATTGGGCGACCCTCCTCGGAAGCGTTAGTCGCCCATCCGTGCAAAATGGAAAATGTTGGATTGACCTGCTTGCAGTCCGCGTACGATTCTGCTAGAATCCGTTTTGTGCATAATGCATGCTTTTCCGTTCCAACAGGGGGTGGTCCCGAAAACGTGACGCCACGCTGACTTTTCCATGCACCACGCATCGCCTTCGGATATCATGGCGAACGGTGCCTTTCCCTTTGAGGAGACCTTTTCATGCTCCGCTTTCGTTCCTCGCAACCCGGGGTCAGATCGCAGCAAAAGCCAACGCGGAATGACAAGTTCGGTTTTACTTTGGTCGAGCTGCTCGTGGTCATCACGATCATCGGCATCCTCATCGCACTGCTGCTGCCGGCCGTCCAGGCGGCACGCGAAGCGGCAAGACGCATGCAGTGTACGAACAATCTCAAGCAACTCGGATTGGCCGCACACTCGGCAGGTACGGCCAACGCTTCGACGTTGCCGCCGTTGTCGCCCGGCAACGGCACGACTTCCGCGATGTCCACAGGGCCTTATCGAGGCGTGACAGGCGCAGGCGTTTTCTTCTGGTTCCTTCCGTACATCGAGCAGCAAGGCATCTTCGACCAAGCCAAGACAGACGGAAAGCTCCTGAAGATGCCGGCGCCCTACACGGGCAGCGCGGGCTTTCTGACGGTTGGGACGTTTCTCTGCCCAAGCGACCCGACGGGCGTTCTGAATACGGGAAGACCGGCCGCCACCTATGGCGGCGCCAATCTCTGGGGCGCTAGCTGTTACGCGGCCAACTACCTTGTCTTCGGCATGCCGACCGCCAACACCGCAGAAGCTCGCCTGAAGGGTGAGCCGTCGTTTAACACGACGTTCCCCGACGGCACCTCATCGACCATCCTGTTCACCGAACGCTATGCAAGTTGCGGCACCGCCGGTTCTCCCACGGCCGACTATATCTATTCGTGTCTGTGGGGCGACGGCAGTTGGGGATTTCGCGCTTCCTTCTGCGTGAACCAGGATCCTCAAGACCCGACCACCAAAGGTTATTTGACCTGTCTGACTCCCCAGGAATCGCCGGATTGGCTCACGAACTGCCTGGCGCGGAGGGCGCAGTCCGCGCATTCCGGCGCCATCAACGTGTGCCTGGCCGATGGCAGCGGGCGATCGGTCAGTTACAGCATCGACTCGACGACATGGGGATACTTGTGCGACCCCCGCGATGGCAACGTCATTAGTAAAGACTGGTAGAATCTCAGAACGCACCGACAAGTGAACTGCGAGGGTTGCTTTCATGCGATGCTCCATGGGACAAGAAACCGTACGAAATGCGGCGGCGGGTGAGCGGTTTCACGTGAGAAGGATTGCCGCCGGTACAGAAATGTCCGACACGCCCTTTCGGTTCGCCGCATTGGTCGTCTGCACCGTATTGCTCGTTCTGGGAGCTTCCGGCTGCCACCGGCGCGTCGTTCGGCCGATTCCGAAGACATATCCTGTCACAGGGAAGGTAGTGGTGACGCAGGGGCAGTTCTCTGCGGCCGACTGCATGATTCAGTTCGAGCCGGAGAATCCGGAGTTGATGGCGCAGGGGATCGTCGCAAAGGACGGTACGTTCTCGCTGAACACGATCTTTCACGAGGATCGGTTGCCGGGCGCTACCGAAGGCCCTCATGCCGTCCGAATCATTCCACCCCTGACGCGCGGCGGCGCCAATACGACGCCGGTTGTGACCCAAGCGTCGTTCAAGGTCGAACCGAAGGAAAACTTCTTCACCGTCAAAGTGACCGTCGGCAGATAGGAGAATACGGCTGTGCGAACGGTTGTCGGCTTGGCGACGGCTCTTGTGTGCCTATCCCTGACAGGCCATCGCGCGCATGCGGTCGCGCCGGAATCACCTCCCGCCGACCACTCCCGGCTGATGGCTTATCGCTCACGCGACGGACGGGAAATACCCGTTCGCTCCGCCGAAGATTGGGCCGTCCGCCGCAGGCAGATCATTGAGGGCATGGAGGCCGCAATGGGCAAGCTGCCGGATCGGTCGAAACTGCCCGCGCCGGAGTTCAGAGTCAAGAGGCAGATCGAGGGCGACCGTTTTCATCGCCTGGAAATTGCCTACCGGGTCGACGAGGACGAGTGGGTTCCCGCCCACCTCTACCTGCCGAAGAACCGGCCGGTCGGGCAGCGCGTCGCCGCAGTTGTCGCGATGCACGGCACGACGCAACTGGGCAAGAAACAGCTTTCGGGCGAACCCGGCTCGCCGCCCAATCGCTGCTATGCCGTCGAACTGGCTCAGCGGGGCTATGTTGTTCTGGCGCCCGACTATCCGTCGTTCGGCGACTATCCCTGCGACTTCCGCGATCCGAAATGGGCCTCCGGCACGATGAAGGGCATTTTCAATCATATTCGCGGCGTCGATCTGCTGGTCGCACGCGAAGAGGTCGATCCCGAGCGGATCGGCGCGATTGGCCATTCTCTGGGCGGACACAACGCCATGTTTCTCGGCGTGTTCGACCCACGCATCAAGGCCGTGGTTTCCAGTTGCGGCTGGACCCCGTTCCACGATTACTACGGCGGCAAGCTGGTCGGTTGGACCTCGGATCGCTACATGCCCAGGATTCGCACCGAGTACCAACTCGATCCGAACCGGATGCCGTTCGATTTCGACGAGGTGGCGGCGGCGTTGGCCCCGCGGGCGTTTTTTTCGAACTCGCCTCTTAGGGATAGCAATTTCGACGTGGCGGGGGTGAAGAAGGCAGAGCCTCGGGTGCGGGCGGTGTACGCTTTGCTGGGGGCTTCCGATCGTTTCGAGGTTGTCTATCCCGACGCCGGGCACGATTTTTCGTCCGAGGTGCGGCAGGTCGCGTACCGCTTCCTCGACCGCGCACTGGCGCAGCGGCCGTAGCCATTCGCTCCAACACTGCGTAATGCCAAATGCATACCGCAGGCGTGCCGCTCGTTGCCCCCCATGCGAAGAAACGTCGAAAGGACTAGAAGGCAAGTCGTAAGAAACGAGCTGCATCGCTTGGCCCACAGGGGGGATAGCTCAGCGAAGAATGGCAAATCATGGATGTTTTGCGGGTTTTGACCGGTCGTGCCCCCTCCAGAAAAATCGGAGAAATCCTCAGCTTTCGGCGTTCTGGCTCTTGCAATTCTCGCAGTTGAATGCTACGATGGGCGAAGTTGTGCATAATGTAAAGTCTGGATCCTGACACCGCTTTGCCGCCGCCGACTCTGAAACAAGCGATCCAGAAAACGCCACACGACCACGAACCGAGAGGATGAAAGCGATACCCATGAGTGCCGTTCAGAGGGCCTGATACTCGGCCGTGTGTCGCGGCCAGCCCAAACGTCGGCAAACAGTTCTCTTTTCACAGGAGCGTTGCGATGTCTCAGAAACGAATTGCGTTGCACGTGTTGTTGGCCGCCTCGCGGTGGTCGCTTGCGGCGTCAACTTGGCGTCGGCCAGTTGGGTCGATCATTTCGATAGTGCCGGGCTCGATTCGGCATGGACCAAGAGCCATCCCGCCGCCACCGACGGATACTACGCTGGAACGGGGCAGGCTACGGCCTCGACCTTGGGCCTCAGCGGCGACTCGTACCTGTATCTGTCGTCAGCCTCGGGAGCCCCCTCGGGCAATATGAATCTGGTAAACCTGACCCGCTCGATAAGCTCCGCGGGCTCGTCCGACTTTACCGCCTCGATGGATGCCTATCTGTATCACAACATCGATGGAGAGGAGCCGAGAATGGACCTCAAAGTGATCGATTCCAACGGCTATGTGATTGCAGGTGGCATACTCGGCGACTTTTATACCAGCACATCCACTTACGCTGCGGCTACGGGCTTTAATTTTGACGGGACCAACGCCACGCCTAAGGATGTGAACAATGACAGCAACGTTATTCACTGGCTGGGAGTGAGTGACGCCTTCGCCCGCATGACGATTTCGCGAGCATCCAATGAGTATACATTGAGTGTGCTTGCGGGTGCAGACGCCGACCATCTGACGGTGAAAGGGTCGTGGGATCTGGGTAATTCGTCGCGAGTTGTGGATTCGCTTCAGCTTGGCATGTGCAATGTGGCAGCCTTTAATAACCCCGTATCGATAGACAGGGTGGCATTTTCTTCGGTTCCCGAGCCGTCCTCGATCGTGCTGAGCCTGTTCGCCGGCTTTGGCCTGGCCGCTTATGCCTGGCGTCGTCGCAAGGCCTAATGGAATAAGAACACACGGAAGAATCTACGAGTAGTGTGCGGGATAGGGGGGGGGCGGCGGTTTGACTGTCGCCCCCCTTTTTTTCCAATAGGCAATCGCTTATAAGGGATGCGTACCGCACAAGGAGTTGACGCCCGTGCGAATCACCTTGTTGAATCTGTGCATCGCGGCCTGCTGGCTTTCGACCACTGCCGCGGCGGTCGCCGAGTACCGCTGGACCGAAGTGACCAAGGCGGCGACCTTCTGCAATCGCGACGGTGCGGGCGCCGTGACGTTCAACCATCGAATGTGGATACTCGGCGGCTGGGCGGACGACCCGGCGGGAGGCAAGGCACACGTCGGCTATAACGACGTCTGGAGTTCGACCGACGGCTTGCGCTGGACGCAAGTACGCCCGAACACCCCCAACAATGCCGGCGTTTGGGACGTCCGCCACTGCGGCGGATATGTCGTCTTCAACAACCGGATGTGGATCGTCGGCGGCGACCCGCTCCTGAAGCACTACCAGCCGGACGTCTGGAGTTCGACCGACGGCGCGACGTGGGTGCGTGCGACCGCCAATGCGCCGTGGGGCCAGCGACACCTGCACGTCACCATGGTGCATGACGGCAAGATTTGGGTGATGGGCGGGCAGACGTTCCCCACCTATGTCCCGGGCGTTCCGGAAGCGTTCTTCAATGATGTTTGGAGTTCTTCCGACGGTGCGAACTGGACGCGGGTCACCGAACACGCCGCTTGGTCGCCCCGGGGAATGATCCAAGGAGGAGTCGAGTTCAACGGACGGATGTGGCTGTTGGGCGGCGGCACCTACGACACGCCCAGCAACCGAAGCGGCTCTTCTACAACGAGGTTTGGAGTTCTTCGGACGGCGTCGATTGGCGAAAAGACGCGGTCGCGCCGTGGGCGCCGCGCCAGTACCACAGCGTCACCGTGTTCGACAACAAGATGTGGGTGCTCGCCGGCGGGAACACCGACACGCCGGGCTTCAATCGCAAAGACGTCTGGTACTCGTCGGACGGAGTGACTTGGACGGAGGTTCACACGCCTTGGCAGCCGCGTCATGCGGGAAGCGCGATGGTCTACGACAACCACTTGTGGATGGTCGCCGGCAGCAACCCCGACTCCAACCCTATCGGTGACGTCTGGAGGTTGGACATTGTTCCCTAGCCGGAGATCGCAACACTACGCCGACCACGGGGCGTCCAAGCCGCTGACTTCCGCCTCGCCCTCACCCCTTGCCCCTCTCCCAAAGGGAGAGGGGACGGAAAACGGATTGCCATGATGACATCGACTTCCGCCGACGCACGATTCGCCGCAAAACTCAGAGAGATTGGCCTGCAATCGCCGCCGATGCCTGTGCCCAAAGGCGCCTACAAGGTGCTCAAAACCGTAGGAAGCATGGTCTATGTCTCGGGCCATGTTCCCGTCACGGCCGCAGGCGAGTTCGTGACGGGCAAAGTGGGCGCCGATCTTCGTTTCGAGATCGTTCAAACGTTCGGCGGAACATATCATGATTGAACTTCCTGAGCCGCCCCACGGGCCATTGTGGCGCGGGGCGGCTTTACACTGGGCATGGAGCGGAGTGCGGCATGTGTTGAGGTTACGGGTGCAGGACCTGGCTCAGAAAACGCTTCGTTTCCTCTCTTTCCGGATTGCTGAAGAACTCCTTGGGGGGTTTGACCTCAACAAAGTTCCCGCTGGTGAAGAAAGCGATGCGGTCTGCGACTTCCTTTGCGAATCCCATTTCGTGGGATACCACGATCATGGTCATGCCGTTTGTGGCAAGATCGCGCATGACGTCCAGAACGCTCTTGATCATTTCCGGATCAAGGGCCGAAGTGGGTTCATCGAAAAGCATGACGTCGGGCTTCATGGCGAGTGCTCGGACAATGGCCGCACGCTGCTGCTGGCCCCCGGACAACTGGTGGGGATGCGAGTGAATCTTGTCGGCGAGGCCCACCATCTGGAACAGGGAAACGGCGTGTTCGGTGACTTCCTTTTTGGGCCATTTGTGGATCTTCACGGGTGAAAGAATGGCGTTGTCCAGGATGGTAAGGTGCGGGAACAGGTTGAAGGATTGGAACACCATCCCGATGTGCTTCCTCACTTCACGGAAATTTCCTTTGTGAACCACCGTATCGTTGAAGCGGATGGTCCCCGAATCCATGGTTTCCAAGCCGTTGATGCACCGGATGAAGGTGCTCTTGCCGGAGCCGCTCGGCCCGCACACGACGACCACTTCCTGCCTGTGCAGTTCGAACGATACGTTGTCGATGACCTTGAGGGGCCCGAACGATTTGACCAGGTTTTCTACTGAAATGACGATGTCTGACATGATATCGGCCTTCTGTGAACTCAGCGGCTGATGCTTCAGCGTTAAAATACGTGGATGCTTTTCCCCAGGATCTTTTCCCTGCTCAGGCGTTCGCCCCAGTCGGCGAGCATCTTGAGGCAGTGGCACACGACGAAATAGAACAGTGCCGCGTAGAAAAAGATCGGCAGCGGCATCATGGTTGCCCCGGAAAGGTTGAGCGCCATTTTGGTCAATTCTACGTAGCCGATGACGGAAGCAATGGCGGTAACCTTGACGAGGAGAACCAACTGCCCGACTACCGCGGGGATGATGAGGAGCAGGGACTGGGGAAGAATGACATAATAGATGCTCTGCAGGAATGTCATGCCGATCGCTTTTGCGGCGTCGCGCTGCCCCTTGTCGACGGCTTCCAGCCCTCCTCTGACGATCTCGATCATGTAGGCGCCGTTGGACAGCACCAGGGCGAGTACTGCGGCCGTAAAGGGATTGCTGCCCGTTGGAATCGTGAAGTAACAGATGAACATGAGCAGAATGGTCGGGGACCCCGCGCAGTACGTAGACGTAGAAGCCCAGGAGCTGGTTCAATACCGGGATTTTCAGCACGCGCAACGTCCCGCCCGCCACGCCGACCAGCAGGGAGAGCACCAGGGCGAGGGGCACGAGCTTCAGCGTCGGGAGGAAGCCCTTGATCAGCAGGACCTTGATGATATTCAAATGCCACATTAATTCCATCGTGGTGCTCCTCCCGCCGCGAAGACCCGTTCCAGCCTGGATCCGGCGTATTGGCAGAACCAGAAAAGCAGGACGTAAATGACGGCTGCGGACCCGAAGGCGGTGAGCGAGCTGAGGGTCAGGTCGTTGATGTAGCCGGCCGCACTGGTGACTTCTTCAATGGCGATAACCGTGAGGATGGCCGTGTCCTTCAGGATGTATGAACTGTGGCCCACCAGGGTGGGGATGACCTTCCTTACGGCCTGCGGCAGAATGACGAACCACATGGTTTGCAGGGTGTTCATGGCGATGGACCGGGCGGCTTCCCACTGGCCCCTGGCAATGCTCTGAATGCCCCCGCGGACGATTTCGGCGATGAAGGCGCCTTCGTTCAGGGTGATCGAGATGACGGCGGCCTCCGGCGCGGACAGGACAATCCCCACGGAAGGCAGGCCGAAGAAGACGAAATAGATCTGAACGAGGAGTGGAACTTCCCTGCACACGTTGATGTAGGCGACCAGGATCGGGTTGAGAAAAGGAATCTTGAGACTTCTCAGCACGGCCACGATCGATCCGAAGATAAGCGAGGTCACCAGGCCGATGAGGGTGTACTCGATGGTGACGAGCGTTCCCTTGAGCAGCACGGGATAGTATTTTGCCAGAACGTAGAACTCGAAATGCATAGGTCCCCTTTTGCCGCTTGCTTGAGGGCTCTCCGCGGAGAGGGCACGATGCCCGGGGGGTTCTCCGCGGGGAGCGTATCGGCAAGTTCTCTTGCCGCTGAAACGTTTAAATCACTTTCCTCGGAAGCGGAATCCCGCGAAATGTGACGCAGCCGGGTGTCAGTTCCCGATGTAGCGCGGTTCCCACTTGGTGCCGAACCACTTCTCGTAGAGTTCCTTGTATTCGCCGCTCAGCTTGATTTCCTCGATGAATATGTCGAGGCTCCTGCGAAGTTCGGTATCGCCGAGGCGGCATGCAAACCTGTAGGATTGAGGCGAAAGATTCTCCTTGAGCACCTTGAACTTGTCTTCGTTGCCCTTAAGGCCGGCGAAGAGGATCAGCACTTCATCATCGGCCGATGCATCGACGCGGCCGACTTTCATGGCCTGGACGCTGTCGGCAAAGGTATCGTATTTCTGGACCTTGGCGTTGGGGAACGTCTTTGCGACCACGTCGAGGTAGTTGGACCCCTTGGTCTCACCGAAAGTGAACTTGTCGGAGTTGAGCTGCGACACGCTTTCCACCGGCAGGTCCTTGCGCACGAGGACACGGGCGCCGGTGTAGAGGTATGGTTCGGTCAGTTCGAGCTTTGCGGTCCGTGGGATGGTGGTCGTGATATGAGCGGCCAGGAAGTCGACTTTCTTGGTATCGAGTGCCGGGAACAGGCCCGCCCACTTATAATCGTTGAATTCAAGCTGAACGTCGAGCTTCTTGGCATACAGTCTCACCAGGTCCGGGATGAGGCCGATGATTTCACCGTTTTCGGGGTTCGTGAATGCGAGGGGCTTGATGTAGGCCGCGACACCCACGACGAGTTTTCCCCTGCTCAGGATGTCGTTCATGCTTGTCTGGTCGGCCGCATAAGCGCCGCTCACGCTCCCGATGAGACAGAGGCATGCGACAAGCGTCAATACAGTTTTCAAAATGCTCCGTTTCATAATCTCTGGCGTCCCTTCTTTTGACTGTGTTTAAGAAAGTACCTAAGCGGATTCATCTCCTTTTGCGTTTCCTTATCACCTCCCTGCGTTTTCATTTACGAAAGATAGGATGTTGCTCAATCCTTTCTCAAGTTGCGCAATTTCAGTGCAGAAGGATATGCGGATGTACCCGTCGGAGGATGGCCCGAAGGTGCATCCCGGCGCCACTGCCACGCGCTTTTCAGCCAGCAGTCTCTTGGCGAACGTCTCGGAGTCGACCTTGAACCGGGAAATATCGATCAGCATATAGAAGGCGCCCTGGGGGACCGAATGAGGCAGACCGCTCCGGTCGAGCATTTCAACGGCCAGGTCCCGGTTTTTCCTGTAATAGGCAGCCATTTCGTGAACGAAATCCTGAGGCCCGCAAATGGCCGCTTCGGCCGCTTTTTGCGAAATATACGGAGGGCATGAGATGAATGCTTCCGACATCTTGACCAGGTTGGCGCACAGTTGCTCGGACGCGATGAGAAAGCCGAGCCTCCATCCGGTCATGGCGTACGTTTTGGAGAAGCTGTTGGCGGTGACGACGGTTGCGGGATGGTTCAGTGAAGCCATGGGAGTGAACGGAACGTCGTAAACGATTCGGTCGTAGACCTCGTCGCTCAGGACGGTCAGGTTGTGTTTATAGGCAAAATCGAGTACTTTCCGGCATTCCGATTCGGTCATGACCGTTCCGATGGGATTGCTCGGGTTGTTCACGATAATGATCTTGGTGTCCGGGGTGACCACCTGTTCCAGGTCGCGGACGGAAGGCTTGAAACCGTTTCCCTGGCGCAGCGGGTAATACAGGGGGACTCCGTTGGTGGTGATGGCTTCCATCGTGTAGTTGGGCCAGCCCGGATCGGGGATCATGACCTTGTCCCCGGGATTCAGCAGGGCGGCCATGGTGATGGCGAGTCCGTATACGCCGCCGATGGTCAGCAGCACGTTCTCTTCGGCCACGTTCCAGCCGGGAAAATCCCGTGAGATTTTTTCCCCGATTTTGGCACGTACCTCGGGAATTCCTTCGTTTTTCGTGTACCGGATATAGCCTCCCTCCATTGCCTTCACGGCGGCATCCACGATGTGCCTGGGAGTGGGAAAATGAGGCTGGCCGATTTCCAGGTGGACGACCTCTCCGGGCATCACGTTGGCCAGGTTGGCGATGGCCCTGATGCCCGAGCGCTTCATAGAAAGTACGCGGTCGGTGACAACGTTCATTTTACTTGCCTCGCTGTTATTTCCGCATGTTATCGATATCGAACTTGGCCCGTGAACCGGCTTGCGCCGGCACAGCTTGTCTCCGCTCCGGTTGTGGGGCGCCGGCCGGACTCAGGCGAGTGCTTTGCGATAGATCTCCCGTGCATCGTCAACGTTGATGGGCCTGGGGTTGGTCACCAGGAGCCGCTCGTAGGCCATTGCGCTCGTTGCCAGGTATTCGATGGTCTCCGCCGTGGTCTCGATTTTCGGCTTGGTTATCCCCACGTCTTTCAGCAGTGACCGGATCTCGGACAGAACGGCGTGAACGGCCTCCGTCTGGGATGCGTCTCCGGCCGTGAGGCCCGTCGCTTCCGCGATGCGTTGAAATTTCGCCGGTGCCGCCATGGCGCTGAATTCCATGACGTCCGCCAGCATGACGGCGTTGGAAAGGCCGTGAGTCACGGCGAACTTGCCGCCGAGCGGGTAGGCCAGGGCATGAACGCCGCCGGTTCCGGAGTTGACGATGGCAATGCCGCCGTAGAGGCTGGCCAGGGCCATGTTGTAACGGGCGCCGGTGTTGGAACCGTCCCAGACCGCCTTCCTCAGGTTGGCGAAGGAGAGACGGATGCCTTCGAGCGCGAATGCGTCGCTCATGGGATTGGATTTCTTGCCGATAAAACACTCTATCGAGTGGGTGAAAGCATCGATGCCCGTTTCTGCGGTCGGCTTGGCGGGGAGAGACAGGGTGATCTCAGGGTCCACCACGACGACGTCGGGGATCAGGAACTTGCTGACGATGCTTTCCTTGCTCTGCTTCACCCGGTCTCTCAGGATGGCGTTGGGAGTGACCTCCGCTCCGGTGCCGGCCGTGGAAGGCACCATCACCGTTGTCAGCCCCCTGGCGGAAAGCTTTTCCGTGCCCAGGTGGTCCATTATGGCGTCCTGGAACGTCACCGAGGCCGCCAGGGCCTTGGCCGCGTCCATGGCACTTCCGCCTCCGATGCCAATGACGGCGTCGAAGTCCTTGAGCCGGTTGAAACGCTGCCGGGCCGCTTCGACTTCCTGGATGGTCGGTTCGCCCTTGATCTCGTCATAGGTTTCGAAGGCGATTCCCAGGGCGGACAGGCCTCGTGAAACGTTTTCCGGGACATAATGCTGACGCAGGCTGTAATCGACGACGATCAGCGCTTTCCTGACGTTTTTTGCCTTGAGAATGTCGGGAATCTTCTTTGAGCTGGCGAATCCGAAATGGATGTGAGACGGGAGTGAAAAAACAAAATCCTGCATATTGTAGACCTCCGGGATCATGGTATTACCGCCCTTGCCTTACATCAGGGTTCAATGCGGAAAAAACCGGAGGCACGGAAGGGGACAGGTCCCGTTGACCGGTCACGGGGGGCGGCGACCGCGGTGCAGATGGGGCCGAGTCGCCGCCGCCAACCGGAATTATGAGTGCAAGGGCGGTAACGGCTTGTATGCTTTTTGTCCTGTGCGTTGGCACCGGACTCTGCCCCTTCCGTGCATCCTGCATCGGAGATTTTCCGCTCGCGTTTCATACAAAGCAAAGTGTGTGCCATGGAGTTAGTAACTTAAAATATCTGGAAAAAGCAAGAAGTTATGGGGGCATGAGAAAACAAAGGGGTGCGGGATGGAGAGTGGTACGTTAAGAGAGCAAACATGCCCGTTCATGTATTGAACAGGCTGAACGCCGCTGACGTACGTGCCGGGAATCGCCGCGGCCGTGGGCCTCGCCGGGGAGGAGTGGGCGCAGGGCACGACGGCCGGATTCATCGTCCTGCTGCGCCACCCGCTCAAATCATTCAACCGGGTGGAATTCTGTTGTATTCTTGAGTCCTTCGTGGAAAATTGGGTGACGTATAATCCTTTGGCCGCCCGGGTGGTTTTGGGAGCGGGCGGGCTTCCGGGAACACGCACCTGCACCGCTTGAAAGGGGACACGGATGGACCAGCTCAACAGGACCTTTCTATACGACAGGCACAAGGCCCTCGGGGCCCAGATGGTGGATTTTTGCGGTTGGGAAATGCCGCTCCAATACCCTTCCCGGGTCGTGGAGGAACACCTGGCCACGCGCAAGGGCGCGGGGCTCTTCGACGTTTCGCACATGGGCCGGTTCATCATCCGGGGGGCCGGCGCCGTTCCATTCCTCCAGCACGTGCTCACCAACAACGTCGAGGCGCTCGACCTGAGGCCCACCGGGGCCCAGTACACGATCCTCTCCGATGAAACCGGCAGCGCCGTGGACGATGCCTATCTTTACCGTTTCGTCGAAGGGGAATACCTCCTGGTGGTCAATGCGGCCAACCGCGAAAAGGACTGGGCACACCTTCAGAAGTATATCACGTTATTTAAGGAAGTTGAAATGGTCGACCGCACCATGGAGATGTCCATGTTTGCGCTCCAGGGCCCTTTGTCGAGGGGGATACTCGCGGAAATCGTCGAATCCGGCAGGATGCCCGAACCCATGCGAAACGCTCTGGGCATCGTGACCATGGCCAGCGCCCGGGTGATGACCGGCCGGACCGGGTATACGGGAGAACCGATCTGCTTTGAACTTTTCCTCGATCGTGCCGACGCTCCGAGGCTGTGGGATCTTCTCATCGCCAAGGGGGCCGTACCCGTGGGGCTGGCGGCCCGGGACACCCTGCGCCTCGAGGCCTGCCTGCCTCTCTACGGCCACGAATACGGGCCGGACCGGGACGGGAGGAACATCCCCATTTTTGCCGTTCCGCTGGGAAAGACGGGCGTGAGCTTTTCCCCGCTCAAGGGCGATTTTGTGGGTCGGGAAGCGCTGGCAAAGCAGTTTGCGGCCTTCTCCAGGATTCTCTTCCGGGATTATTCCTTCATCGGCGACCTCCCCCGGCTGATCCGGCCGGTCGCGGTCACGGGTCGGGGCATCGCCCGGGCGGGCTCCGACGTATTCAAGGACGGCAGGAAGGTCGGCTACGTAACCAGCGGCACCATGGTCCCCTACTGGGTTTTCGAAGACAGGGGTCTCATCGCCCGGCGCACCGGCGAACATCAACTGCGTTCGATCTGCCTTGCGTACCTCGACAGCGACATCGTCGACGAGGACAAGCTCACCATCGATATCCGGGGAAAGGCCGTCGATGCCGTGGCGGTGCCTTACCACCTCCGGTCGGAAGCCCCTCCGTATGCCCGGCCCATCGTGCGGGACCATGAGGTCGAGGCGAAAACGGCGCCTAAGGCGGCCGCCACCGCCAAGGTATCCCGCCTTCTGGAAAAGACTGCGGACAACACGCGCTGGCGGCAGCGGGAATGCATCAACCTGATCCCGTCGGAAATCACCACGTCTCCGATGGTGCGGCTTCTCTCGGTTATGGATCCGGCCTTCCGCTATGCGGAACACAAGGAAATGAAGGCGTTTTACGAAACGGATGTTTTCTATTACCAGGGAACGGATTTCATTGCTGAAGTGGAATGGCTCCTGGAAGAGGAAATGCGCAAGTTTCTCGGCTGTTCCGAAGTGGAGATGAGGCTCATAAGCGGGCAGATGGCCAATGCGACGGTTTTCAGCGCCGTGCTCGATTATATCAACCGGGCCGATCGCAGGTCGGAACCTCGGCGTATCCGGCGGGTGATGAACCATCACATCGGCAAGGGCGGGCATCTCAGCGCCCAGCCCATGGGGGCTCTCCGCGATTTCGTCGCCCGCGACCCGCACACGGAACGTCCGGCGGTGGTGAATTTTCCGGTGCTGCCCGAAAACCCATACAAGATCGATGTCCCCGCGACGCTCGAACTGATCGATACCTACCGCCCGGAGTTGATCATCTTCGGGAAGAGCATGGTCCTGCACAGGGAGCCGGTGGCTGAGGTCCGCCGATACCTTGACGCGGCCCACATCGACGCCCTGGTCATGTACGATATGGCGCACGTGCTGGGTCTCATCGGCCCTCACTTTCAGCAGCCCATGGCGGAAGGGGCCGATCTGGTGACGGGCTCGACCCACAAGACGTTTTTCGGCACTCAGCGGGGGGTTGTGGGGAGCCGCTTCCAGGAACACGAGGAACGATACGAACTCTGGGAAGCCATTCGGCGCCGTTCGTTCCCCGGAGGTGTGTCCAACCATCATTTGGGCACCCTGCTGGGACTCCTGATGGCCGCCTACGAAATGAATCATTTCAAGGGAGAATACCAGCCCAGGGTTATCGCCAACGCCAAGGCTTTCGCCCGGGCGCTCAGGGACTGCGGCCTCGATGTGGCCGGCGATCCGGCCATCGATTACACGGAAACCCACCAGGTGGTGGTGCGGGTCGGCTACGGCAGGGGGCCGGACATCGCGCGCCGCCTGGAAGACAACAACATCATATGCAATTTCCAGGCGGCACCCGATGAGGAAGGATTTACCGCTTCCGGGGCGATCCGGCTGGGGGTATCGGAAATGACCCGCTTCGGGATGGAGGAAGAAGACTTCCGGGGCCTCGCGCAACTGATGAAGGAAGTGATCGTGAACGGGGCCGACGTCGCGGATCGGGTTAAGGCCTTCCGTGAGCCGTTTTGCGAACTGCGGTTCTGTTTTCGCGGCGACGAGTTTTCGGGTCTCATGCAAAAACTGCATTCGCTTCTATAGGGAACGTCCCTACGTTCCGAGGGTTTCCGTTCGGTTTTTCGTTTTGCGCTTGGTTGCGCCGTTGCGTGAGACTTTTCCGGGACTGCACGAAAGACGTAAAACCGGATCATGTCGGCTCACGGTGTTCCGCTGGCAGCGCCTCCTGCGCTTCGCGCCCGGCTAACGAGTATCCGGGCTACCCGTGGCAAGCCTGCCTGGATTTGCATTGCCCAGGCCATGGATGGCTTTGATTGGTTCGTTGGTTTTTCGTTGCGTCGTTGCGCCGTTGCGTGAGACTTTTCCGGGACTGCACGAAAGACGTAAAAACGGATCATGGCCGCTTACGGTGTTCCGCTGGCAGCGCCTCCTGCGCTTCGCGCCCGGCTAACGAGTATCCGGGCTACCCGTGGCAAGCCTGCCTGGATTTGCATTGCCCAGGCCATGGATGGCTTTGATTGGTTCGTTGGTTTTTCGTTGCGTCGTTGCGCCGTTGCGTGAGACTTTTCCGGGACTGCACGGAAGACGTAAAACCGGATCATGGCGGCTTACGGTGCTCCGGTACCAGCGCCTCCTGCGCTTCGCGCCCGGCTAACGAGTATCCGGGCTACCCGTGGCAAGCCTGCCTGGATTTGCATTGCCCAGGCCATGGATGGCTTTGATTGGTTCGTTGGTTTTTCGTTGCGTCGTTGCGCCGTTGCGTGAGACAGGTTCCAAGTTTTTGAAATCATAAGTGAACCCAAGTAACCAAGCAACCCAAATAACCCAAGCCGCCATGGCTGCCATACCCCCCCGCTCGTGCCTTCTCCCGCCCTTCTCATTCCTCACACCTTTCCCGCCTTGCTCCCCTTCAACCGTTCCGGCCCGCTGACTCGTAAAATCTTCGCACGAACTTCACACGATCTTCACTCATGCCTGTCCGTTGTTCGTTACTCTTTCCGTGTAATGAAGTTTACGTCCTGAAATATCGGGCATTTTCAAGCATGGAGAGTGGCATGAGCAAACTCGAAAAACTGGAACTGTGGGGGCGGCGGCCGTCCGGCGGTGAGGGCCTTTGGGAAAAGCCGCATTCTCTCGGCGAGATCGTGGAACGGCTCGGGATCGAACCCGCATCCTCGGGCCGGTTCACGGAATCGCTTCCTTTCTCGCTGAACGATACGACGGCGGGTTCCGAAACCGAACTGCAGGCGGTGGTCATCGGAGACAAAAAGGACACGGACCTGCCCATCACCATCGAACGGTCGAATTATTACGCCAACATCATCCGGCGCGCCGTCGCCGGAGAAACATCCAAAAGGGTCCTGACCAGGCTGGAATCGTACCTCAACAATAACCCGGACAGAATATGGGAGAACAGTTGGGTGCGCTTCCCCATGAGGTCGCTGAGCGACTTTGCGGGGCGGGTGTTCGAGCACGACCTGCTTGCCGACAAGAAAGACCCGGAAGGCGGATTGAGGACCGATGCGGACCGTTTCATCTTCCGCCGGCACGGAGAGAAGTGGATACGGATCCCGGCGAGCTACCTCATCCCTTTGTCGCTTGCCGACGTGCTGGGTTCTCAGGCAGGGATCCCGACGATCCTCATGGAAACGGGGCGAAGGCTCCTGGACCATTTTTCGAATGACAACACTTCGCCCGAAACCTTTTCTTTCCACGTGGTGAGGCTTTGCCCCGGATCCGGCATGGGAAGAGCCGTCGCGAAAGAAACGGCGAAGCGCTTCCTGCTGACGCAACTCCTCGCCATGTACGCCAATTCGGTGTTGAGGCTCCGGGCAAACGGCCAGCAGGTCGTCATCTATGCCGCCCCTCACCCTCCCGTGCGGCAGCGGGAACTGAACGAGTGCATCTCCGACGCGTTCTACCGGGAGCTTTTCATGAGTCCGTGCCTTTCGGGGTGGGACGAAGGCGAGAAGAAGCACGGATACATGTGTCTGTGCCACCAGGTGCTGAGCCGCAGCCAGATGAACGCCGTGGCCAAGCTCCGGGAAGCGGGCATCATCACGAGGGATCTGGTGATTCTGCCGAACATGTCCAATATCAGCCTCGCCAACAACGGCACTCACCTGAGCCTTGGCAGCATCCGGCTGTCGCGGTGCCTCGGCGACAAGTCCTCGGGTGTGACGGGCCGGGACGAGAAGCTTCTGGGCGACCTCGTCATCAAGATCGTGGAACACTTTCTGCCGCTTTTTGTCGGGACGTACAGCGCGGCCCCTTACCGGCTCGATTTTCGGGATTTCCACCCCGAAAGCGTGCTCGGTTTCCTCCCTCACGAACTCGATTACACGCACCTCAGGATGATATGGCGCCGATGGAAGAACAAGGCGGATTTGAAGATCTTCGGTCATTCCATGACCCCGTTCGGCCCGGAATGGTTCGACCGGACCTTCGGCGTGCTTTTCGGACTGAAGGGCGATTTCGTGCCGGATTTCCGGCTGATCGACTACTTCGCGGCGCTCATGAGCACGGACCGGAGCCCCGGGTTGGACGGCAGTATCGGCAACGGCGACCGCCTGAAGCAGGACCTTTCGGAACTGGGAGTGTTCGACCGGAAGATGTCCCTGTACCTGCTCTACAGGCTCAGGGAATTCGGAACGATGGGATTCAGCGGTTTTGAAGGAAGACATTATAGCCTTTTCGAAAGCCTGACGGACGACATGGGCCGTGCGGCGGACCTCCAGACCCTCGTGACCGCCCTCGCTTTCAAATACATCGCCCGTGGAGAAATCACTCACGCCCACATCCCCGACGCTCCGTCCATTGAAAGTGAACGAAGACAAATCTTCTTCGGTGCGGCCATCGGAATCCCCACCTTTTTCATTCGAAAAGACACCTCGAACGTTTTGCTCCGCAAGATCGTGAGGCGCTGCGACAAAGTGCGCCAGAGCGGGCGTTACCCCGGATACCTTCGTGTCTGCAATCAGGAATACCGGAAGGCGCTCGTGGAGATTCTGCACGACGACGCGGGCGATCTCATTGAGATGCTCGGCCTCGGAAAAACGATGGAAGACCTGGCCCTGAGGCTCGATCGTCCGGAGGAACATTCCGCCGTCGGGAAGCTGACACATTCCATACTGGACAGAGTGAACGCTCATTCCCCCATGAAGGTCCGCGGCAGGGAATTCAACCAGGCCGCCGAAATGCATTACCGGACGGCCCTGCGGCGCAGGCACATGGAAGAGGCTTTCGATTTCCTGGAAAAAGACGCCGCCTGCATGTTCGGCCCCGGTTCGACGGGGACGGGCGGAGGCTTTCGGGAGGCGCTCCATTTTGCCCTGAAGGAGCGTGGAGTGCTGGAATTCCTGCTTGCCGTCAGGGATGACGTGCTGGAAGAAACCGCATCGCCGGAGGAACTGAAAGCGCTCATCGACATCGTTTTGCTCACCGTGCGTCATGACATGGACCTCTCGGAGAAAACCTCGGATGAAATCGCCCCGGATGACAAGGACCGCACATCAGTATATCGAGCGGTACACGCGTAGGGTCCTGACCGAAAAGCTCTACGGCGACGGGATCGTGGACTTCCTGTATTCGGACCTCAGGGAAAACCCTTCCTGGCTCTTCAGGGCGCTCACCGGCCCCCGGGTGTCGAGCCTTATCGGATTCATCAGCTACGACACGATACTCGGTCAAAGAATAACCGGAAACCTGTCTTTTCTCCGCGCCTGCGGAGTCGACTTCGGCGAATGCCTGGACGCTCCGGGGCAACTGGGGACCGTTCGGGAAATTTTCGAGCGCAAAATTCGCTACCGGCAGTGCAGGCCGATGCCCGACGACCCGGACGCGGTGGTTGCTCCGGCGGACTCGCGGGTCGTGGTGGGTTCTCTTGCCGAGACTTCAGGGCTCTTCCTCAAGGGGAAGTTCTTCGATTGCGGGGAAATCCTCGGGAGCGGGAAAAAGAACTGGCTGCCGGAATTCCACGACGGGGACTACGCCATCTTCCGGCTGACTCCCGACAAGTACCATTACAACCATGTGCCGGTCTCGGGGAGAGTCGAGGATTTTTATGAAATTCCAGGTGATTATCATTCGTGCAATCCCGGTGCCGTGGTGGCCATGGTGACTCCCTATTCCAAAAACAAACGCTGGGTCACCATCATCGATACGGAGGTGCCCGGCGGGACCGGGGTCGGCCTGGTCGCGATGATCGAAGTCGCGGCCCTGATGATCGGGGAGGTCGTGCAGCTCTACAGCGAACGGGAATACGACGACCCGAAGCCGGTCGTGCGGGGTATGTTCCTGGAAAAAGGCTCCCCGAAAAGTCTTTTCCGGCCGGGGAGCAGCACGGACGTTCTGCTCTTCCAGAGGGACCGTGTGGTCTTCGCGGACGACATCGTCATGAACATGAACACCACCGGGGCCGCAAGCCGCTTTTCCCTGGGGTTCGGAAGGCCCCTGGTGGAAACGGAAGTCCGCGTCCGGTCCTTCCTCGCGGCGGGCCGGCCCAGGGGGGCGGAAGAAAATCGAAGGGAGTCCTGATCTTATGGTGAATACGCTGTTCCTGCTGGTATCGGGCGCCGGATTCGGACTGCTGTTGTTCTGGGGCTTCAAGACTCTGCCGGGCGAAAAGTGGCAGATTCTTGCCGCCGTGCCCGTGGACAGGGACGAATCGGGCCGCTGGAGGGGTGTCAACCTGACGTACTACGGTCTGCTGACGGCTTTGGCTCATGCCGTCGCAGTGGCGTTCCTGATCATTCTGCTGGGGTCCCTTTCCGTGTCCCTGGCCGGCATTCTGGCGGTGGCCGGTGTACTTCTGTCCTTGTGCGTGCCCGCCGCGGCACTGATCGCACGGGCCGTGGAAAAAAAACCGTGTACATTCACGGTGGGCGGAGCCGCTCTCGTGGGGTTCGTGATCGCGCCATGGGTGCTCGAAGGCATGAACCTTGTCTCCGGGGATGCCGCCGGCCTTCATGTTCCCGTCATTCCGGCCCTGGCCGCGCTGTCCGTATCCTACGCATTCGGAGAAGGGACCGGGCGCCTTGCGTGTATCAGCTTCGGCTGCTGCTACGGGAAGCTCCTGTCGGAGAGCCGGCCGCTCGTGCGCCGGCTCTTCGAGAACCGGAGTTTCATTTTCTTCGGCAAGACCAGGAAAATTGCCTATGCAAGCGGGATGGACGGCAAAAAAGTCATCCCGGTCCAGGCGATCACCTCGGTGCTGTTCATTGGGGCCGGGCTCGTGGGAACCCTTCTCTTCCTGCAATCGAGGTTCGTTGCGGCCCTCCTGTTCACCGTCCTGGTAACTCAGGGCTGGAGGGCCTTCTCGGAAACGCTCCGGGCGGATTACCGGGGTGAAGGGCGCCTCAGCGCCTACCAGTTTATGGCACTGTCCTCGGCGGTCTACGTGGCTGCTCTGCCCTTCCTGCTGCCTTTGGCTCCTTCCCCCGTCGTTCCCGACCTGACGGCCGGCCTGGCGCTGATCTGGGCTCCCGAGCCTCTCCTGGCCATACAGGTGTTGGCCTTCCTTGTCTTCATCCACACCGGCCGCAGCATGGTCACGGGATCGATGCTCTCGTTCCACGTGATCAAGGAGAGAATCTGATGCGGTCGGATTCCGTCGATTGTGGGCTTGGGGGCTCAGACTCGGCGCTGCGCGGGATGTTGGGTTGATCGAAGCGATTCCCCTTATGTGCAGTCACGGAAAAATCTCACGCAACGGCGCAACGACGCAACGAAAAACGACCCTGAGATGCCAGCGAAGCGAAGCCGGGGCGGCTTGGCCACCCGAGAGATCTCCTGAATGGTAAAGGCCGAAACCAGCCTCACGCAACGGCGCAACGACGCAACGAAAAACGCCCCTGAGGTGTTGTGAAGGGAAACGGGACCGGCTTGGCCCGCCCGGACGGGTGGCCCGGACAACTCGTTTGTCCGGGCGCGAAGCGCGGGAGGAAGGCGATAATCCATTGCTGCTGCGAGGGTCGACGAGATTGATGACACCAGGCCGCCCCTCCTGTCCTGACGGACCCGGACAACGAGTTGTCCGGGCCACCCGAGAGATCTCCTGAATGGTAAGGGCCGAAACCAGCCTCACGCAACGGCGCAACGACGCAACGAAAAACGACCCTGAGATGCCAGCGAAGCGAAGCCGGGGCGGCTTGGCCACCCGAGAGATCTCCTGAATGGTAAAGGCCGAAACCAGCCTCACGCAACGGTGCAACGACGCAACGAAAAACGACCCTGAGATGTTGTGAAGGGAAACGGGACCGGCTTGGCCCGCCCGGACGGGTGGCCCGGACAACTCGTTTGTCCGGGCGCGAAGCGCGGGAGGAAGGCGATAATCCATTGCTGCTGCGAGGGTCGACGAGATTGATGACACCAGGCCGCCCCTCCTGTCCTGACGGACCCGGACAACTCGTTTGTCCGGGCGCGAAGCGCAGGAGGGGGGGGCAATGGAAAGCCGTGAGTGGGGATGATCAGTTTTTCCCCCTTTCGTGCAGCCACGGAGAAATCTCACGCAACGGCGCAACGACGCAACGAAAAACGAAAAAGATGCGTTTGGAAACGTGAAGCTGCAAGGCTGTGGCGGGGTTGGGTGAAGTTGAAGAATTGAGAAATACATGGGACGGCCGAGCGGTTTGAAAACTCCCTCCACTTTCGTGGAGGGATATTTCCCTGGTCTATGGTCCGTAACCGGAGTGTCCGCGCCCCCCCGCTTTCGCGGGGGTTCTGTTCGACGGTCAGGCGACCTTGCGGCGCACAGCGCTTTCCAGCTCTTTCTTGCAGTCGATGCAAAGCGTGGCCGTCGGGTGCGCCTTCAGCCGCTTCATTTCGATGCTTCTGCCGCATTCCGAGCAGATGCCGAATTTCCCGTTCCGAATGCGCTGCAGAGCGTCCAGGATTTCCTGGATCTGCCGCTCGTTTCGATGCTGCATCCGCAGCGTGAATTCCTGTTCATATCGTTTGCATGTCTGGTCAATTTCATCCATGGGTTCCTGACTGGCTTCGAGGCTTGCCAAAACGGACAGCCTGCTCCTCATCGGCGGGACGACTTCCCTCAGATGCATGGTCAGGCTTTCGTTGAAGTATGCCAAAACTTCTTTTTCCATGACGTTCACTCCTTGGATGCATGAATCAATTACCGGGTCGTTCCCGCTTCTCTTCCCCGGGCGGTTCCCGTGGACCGAAGCATGGAACTCCAGCAGGCCGCGGCCGTAAATCGGCGTCCGGGACCTGCACATTTCGGGCGGGATTGTAGTTTTTCGCTGTTACGGCCTTGTGCCGGGATTGTGGATATTCGGTTGATTCGGCGCGTGCAGGACGCGGCGGGGGGGCGATTCTCGTTGTGGACCGGCATTTGGAAAAACCTGGGGCGGATGTAACAATGTCGTAACACGAGGGACATCATTCCGCCATGTCGGTATGGTTAACTCTTGGCGTCCCGGAGGAGGAGTGAAAGATGCAAAGGACACGCGTTCTTATCGTCGAAGATGATTCCGATATCCTGAATCTGCTGTCCTACAACGTTCAAGCGGCGGGCTTCGATGTCGTAACCGCAGTGGATGGAAACGCTGCACTGGCGATGGTCAGGCAGCATTCGCCGGACCTCGTCCTGCTGGATCTCATGATTCCGGGCATCGACGGATTTGAAGTGTGCAGGGAACTGAAACGGGGCTTGGAAACGAGGAACATCCCCGTGATCATGCTGACCGCCAGGGGGGAGGAAGTGGACCGCATCGTGGGCCTGGAACTCGGGGCGGACGATTACGTGGTAAAGCCTTTCAGCCCGCGGGAACTGATTCTGAGGATTCGTGCGGTTCTTCGCAGGTCGGCACCGGAAGCCATGGTCGAATCGGTCTGGCAGAACGAAGACCTGCGAGTGGATTTCGACGGCCACAAGCTTTCAGTGGACGGTGAAGACGTGCCTCTCACGGCGACCGAGTTCAAGCTCCTGTCGGAACTGATCCGCAATCCGGGTAAGGTCCAGACACGGGATCAGCTGTTGGACCGGGTGTGGGCCTACCAGTTCGACGGCTATGCCCGTACGGTCGATACTCACGTTCGCCGGCTGCGACAGAAGCTGGGGCGGTATTCGGAATGGGTTGAAACCGTTCGCGGCGTGGGCTATCGCTTCCGGGGCTGAGGCCCTCACGCGGAAAAGCCGTTACGTCCGTATTCCGGGCGCCGTGGCCCGATGGAGAATAAAGAAGAGCGAATCATATGAACAAACTCAAAATGACCTCCACGAAAGTGAATTTTTACTATGGCGATTTTCAAGCCTTGCATGAGGTCTCGTTGGAATTCTACCAAAATCAGGTGACGGCCCTCATCGGCCCGTCCGGGTGCGGAAAAAGCACCTTTCTGCGGTGCCTCAACCGTATGAACGACCTGATCCCCGTGGCGCGGGTCGAAGGCGCGATCATGCTCGACGGTGAAGACATTTATGTCTCCGGAGTGGACGTGGTGACGCTCCGGCGAAGGGTCGGAATGGTATTCCAGAAGCCGAATCCCTTTCCAAAGACCATCTCCGAAAACGTCGCCTACGGCCTGAGAGTGAACGGGATCCGGGACAGGGCCTTCATTGCGGAACGCGTGGAAAAGAGCCTTCGCCAGGCCGCTCTGTGGGAAGAAGTGAAGGACCGGCTGCATCAGTCCGCCCTCGGCCTCTCCGGCGGCCAGCAGCAGAGGCTGTGCATCGCACGGGCCCTGGCCGTGGAACCGGAAGTGCTTCTCATGGATGAACCCGCCTCGGCCCTCGATCCCATCGCCACGCAAAAAATCGAGGAACTGATCGAGGGCCTCAAGGAAAACTATACCATCATCATCGTTACCCACAACATGCAGCAGGCGGCGCGGGTGTCCGACGTCACGGCCTTCTTTTACATGGGTAAGCTCATCGAGGCGGATACCACCGAAACGCTGTTCACCAGGCCCAGGTTCCGGCAGACGGAAGACTATATTACCGGCAGGTTCGGTTGATGCGGCGTTTCCCGTTTTGGTGACCGCGATCACCCACATGCCTGCGTTCGGTCCTTCTTCCTTTTTCCCGGTGCTTATGCCTCCTTCCCGTGTCAGCGGACGATCCAGGCCTGAGTCTTCCTTTGGGCCAGCCTGTTCAGGATTTGGTACACGCCGCGGGCAAGCATGTTGATCACCACGATGAGGATCGACATCGCCGCGGCGGACGCCGTGTCCCCCGCGTCGTCCATGTTGGCGACGGCGACCGAAGCCAGGGGAATGTCCGGCGTATACAGGAAAATGACCGCGGACACCGTGGCCATTGAATTCACGAAAATGTACATGGCCGTTTCGAGCACCGCCGGAAGGCATACGGGGACGGTCACCCGCATGAAGGTCCTGTAAAAGGGGACCCCGAGGGATTCCGACACCGATTCGAATTCCTTGTCCAGTTGTTTGAGCGCCGTGGTGGCGGTGAGGAAGCCCACCGTGTAAAAATGCACGACGTTGCTCAGTACCAGCATGGCCATTGTCGCGTAGAGAAAGCTGAACGGATTGGGGACGTGCAACCCGAAGAGGTTGATGGTCAGCGGGTTGAAGAAGAAAATGTAGCTCAACCCGATCACCATTCCCGGCAGGGCCAGGGGCAGAATGGACAGCAGGTAGGCGGCCTGCCTCAGGGCGCGCATTCCTCTGCTCTTTTCGATGAGGTAGGCCGATGCGAAAGTGAGCACCGTTCCGGCCGCCGCTGAATACAGGCTCATACGGGCACTGTTCCAAAGGGCCGAGTACCCGCCGCCTCCCATCCTGCTGAAGTTGTAGTTCCAGAACCCGAGGGTGAGGTTGTAAGGCCAGGATTTCACCAGGGAAGCAAACAACGCGGTGAGGTAAAAAGCCGCAATGAAAAGGCTCACGGACAGGCAAAAAGCGAAGAAAACCGCATCGCCCGCCCGGTTCGGGCGAGGAGTCAGGGGGACCGATCGGGCGGTGATCGATGAAAATTGTCTGCGCTGGCAGACGCGGTCGGCAATAAAGGCGATCACCGTGGGGAGCAGCAGCACGCAGCTCACCACCGCCCCCATGGTAAAGTTCTGCTGGCCGATGACCTGCTTGTAAATATCGGTCGCCAGAATATTATACCGGCCGCCCACGACCTTGGGCGCTCCGAAATCCGTGAAAGCCAGGATGAACGAAACAAAGAGCGAGCTGATGAACCCGTATTTGATCCCGGGCAGGGTGACGGTAAAGAAGGTCTTTATTCCGGAAGCGCCGAGGGAAAGGGACGCTTCGTACAGTCTTGCATCCGTCAGCCGTAGAGCGACGGAAAGGATGAGGACGGTCTGCGGGAGCGTGTAAAGGATTTCGGCGATGATGATCCCGACCGGGCCGTACAGTCCGATGTCGAAGCCGGGGAACAGTCCGAAGAAGCCGGTGGTGAACAGCCCCTTTTTGCCGAAGAGATAGACCAGCGCTATGCCGTTCAGGAGCGTGGGGGAAAAGAGGAGCATCATGACGATGCTCAGGAAAAAACTCTTGGCCCGGATACAGGTCCTTGTCAGGCCATAGGCGTACGCCAGCCCCAGTATTCCGGAAACCGCCGTGGTGGTGAAGGCTATGAAGAGACTGTTGAAGAGCGAGCCGAAGAGCGCGGGGGTCCGGAAATAGGTGATAAAATTCCGAAGGCCCGCGAAATTTCCCTGCTGATCGTAGAGGCTTTTGCCGAGCAGTTGGACCACGGGGAAAACCACGGCGACGGTCAGCCATGCGCAGACGAGCAGCACGAGCGCACGGCGAAGCCACTCGTGGGCGTCGAGCTGTTCCAGCAGGCCGGGTTTTTCCGCCGTCGCGCCGGGGCCCCCCGATTCGTATGGCTCGATAGCCTGCCGGCCCACGCCCCGGGTGGATTGCAATGGTGCCGGAGAAAGGCTTTCAGGCCGCATACGCTCTCAGCCGATCCACGGGGATGCCGATATTGACCGGCATGTTTTCCCGGATTTGCAGCCGGCGGATCATCTCGGCGGGAATTTCGGCCATGATCGTGGAAGCATCTTCATCCACGCGGAGGCTCAAGGTAACCCGATAGCTCGAACCGCAATATTCCATTCCTTTAACCAGGGCCGGGAGCGTGTTTGCTCTCTTCTCGCCGTTCCCGGTGACCAGGACGTCCTCCGGCCTTACGGCAAGGATTACCCGGGTGCCCCGGGGCAGGGAATCCGATCCGTCGGAAAGGAGGCTCAGGTTCCCCTTGCGGTAGACCCTGGGCGCTTCTTTGATAATGCCTTGTATGAAATTCATGGAACCGATGAAGGAAGCCACGAACGGACTGGCCGGCCGGTCGTAGATCTCGCTCGGAGTGCCGCTCTGCAGGAGGCACCCGTCATTCATGACGAGAATCTTGTCGGCCATCGAGAGGGCCTCTTCCTGGTCGTGGGTGACCATGAGGGTGGTTATGCCCAGTCTTTTCTGGAGTTGCCTGATCTCTGAGCGGAGCCTCACGCGCACCTTGGCGTCTAGGGCCGACAGGGGTTCATCCAGGAGCAGGAGCGACGGAGAGGCGGCAATGGCCCTTGCCAGCGCCACCCGCTGCTGCTGGCCCCCCGAAAGCTGTGCGGGGTACTTCTTTTCCGAACCTTCGAGTCCCATGATTTCGAACAGTTCCCGCACACGCCGCTTCACGCCGTCCTTTCCGGCCGTGCGGCCGTTGAGCCCGTAGGCCACGTTCCGTTCGGCGGTGAGGTTCGGGAAGAGGGCGTACGATTGGAAAACGATCCCCACGTTTCGTTTGGAGACGGAAAGAGTGGAGACGTCCCTGCCGTCGATCACGACGTGCCCGGTCTTTTGCTTTTCCAGCCCGGCGACCACCCTCAGCAGCGTTGTCTTGCCGCATCCGCTGGGCCCCAGGATGGACAGGAACTCGCCTCGTCCCGCTTCAAAGCTGACGTCCTGAAGCGCCGTAAAGTTCCCGAACTTCATGGTGGCCTCACGGACTTCGAGATAACTATCGCCGGCTTCCGATATTCTTTCACTCATGGGTGTTCCTTTTGCGGGGCGGAGCGCTCAGGCGCGTTCGCCCCGCAGACCGTAAGGTTGTGTCTATTTCTTGGGTTCACTTTTGCTGTCGTAGCGTTTGGTCCATTCGGCAAGGATTGCATCCCGATTCTTCGCGGCCCACGAGAGGTCGTTCTTTATGAGCTGTTTGAAGGGATCGGCGGGGTATTCTTTGGGGATGGGTTCTCCCGTGGCATAAGCCGTAACGGGATAGACCTTGGCGTAAAGCTTCATGACCTCGGGGGAAAGCGCCCAGTCAAGGAACTTCGCGGCGGAGTCCTTAACGACGGTTTTTTTCACCAGGGCATTGGCCTCCACATCCCATCCGCAGCCTTCTTTCGGGAAAACCGTATCGACGGGTTCACCCTTCTGCTTTTGAGTGATTCCCCGGTAGCCGAAAGATATGCCGATGGGGTATTCCCCTGTGCCCGCCATCTTGCAGGGTTTCGAACCGGAATGCGTGTATTGGGCGATGTTCTCATGGAGCTTGTCCAGGTATGCCCACCCCTCTTTTTCTCCCATCATCTGGAGGATCGCCGAAACCGTCAGAAACCCGGTGCCGGAGGAGGCCGGGTTGGGCATGACGATCTTGCCCTTGTATTCCGGTTTGATCAGATCGGAAAAAGAGGTGGGAATGGGCAAATTCTGTGCCTTGGCTTCAATCGTGTTGACACAGAAACCGGTTTCCCATGCCTTGATGCCGACCCAGTGGGGAGGGTTGGCCGTGTCCTTCATGTTCGCATTCACTTTGCCCAGGTCCCTGGGAGCATATCCCTGCAACATACCCGCCTGATTGCAGACCAGAAGGCTGGTCGCGGCGAGGCCCCAGATCACGTCGGCCTGGGGATTGTCCTTTTCGGCGAGCAGCTTGGCGGTAACGATGCCCGTTGAATCCCGGACAATCTTGACATTCACATCGGGGTACGCCTTTTTGAAAAGTTCCAGGTATGCGGGATACTCGTCGTCTTCGAGCGCCGTGTAGACGGTGAGGTCTTCGGCGTGGGCGAATTGAGAGAGCATTGCCGTGCAAAACATTACCAGCAGTGCGAGCAGTAACCGTTTCCGTAGTCTTTTGTTGTTTCCGGACATGGTGTTCTCCTTGGCAAAATGACGTTCATTGAATCGGCTTTCCGGCTATCAAGTGCGGAATATGCTAGCGGATCACTGTTACGGTCAGATGTCTCTTCCGTTACAGTTCACGGATATCCGGGAAGCGTTCCGGTCCGCCTCACGCCGCCTGCCGATCGCTCCTCCACCCTGCCGGGGCGGCCTCAAAATCCACCAAACGGTTACCAGTCCGGAATATTGCCGTAACAATGCCTCGGTATTGTCATTTCCTGAAATTCAAGGGGGCGCGCGCACTCGGTCCATACACTCAATGACGGCCTGCCGGGCCATCAGGGTGGCCGGCAGACCCGCGTGGGCCAGGCCTTACAGGTTCATGGGCGGCGCGGGCAACGAGGTTGGCCCTCTGTTTCAGAAGGAAGGACGCAGGAATTGATGAATTGCGAGTGTGAAATGGGGTCGGACAAAACGCCGGGAACGACAGGCGGTGGTCCCGGGCCAGAATTACGCTGTCCCGTTTGCTGTTCTCATGCGCTGCATGAACTGGGCGCTCCCGAAGGTTCGAAACGACGGTATGTATGTGTCGTGTGCGGCAGGCGTTTCACCCTGGGGACGGTAGAGAAAGACGAAGAGCTGAAGCCGGTGTGTCCCGAATGCGGAAGTGCGATGGAGCCATTCCGGGGATATCCGAAAGAGGCCAGGTTCAGGTGTTCCATGTACCCCTTGTGCGGCACCTATCTGAAAGCCCCTCAGGGAAGGGATTCGTAATGCAGTCATTCAGCCTGAACGAAGACATGATACTGAACATCCTCCAGAACGCCAGACCCTACGGACATCATGAGGATGCACAGCGCCTGAATCTCGGATTCGGATTTATCTACTACGGACTGGCGAGGGTGTTGAGGCCGAAGCATGTCGCCGTGATCGGCTCAGGCTTCGGTTTCAGCGTAATATGCCTGGCCCTGGGATTGAAAGACAACGGAGAGGGGCAGGTCAGTTTCGTGGACCCGTCCTACTCGCTGCTGCGAAACGGTCCCTTCAAAACCATCGGAGGCACGGACAACTGGAACGAACCGACCAGGGTCCAGGAGCATTTCGAGTCCTTCGGCGTCGGCAACCTGGTCACCCATTTCAAGATGACCAGTGAGGTGTTCTTTAACCAGTTCGAGGGTCTCGATCTTCCGGACGTGGACATCGCCTTTATCGACGGCAACCATTCCTATAAGAATGCCAGAAACGACTTCATCGGTGTCCTCGGACATTCGCAAAAGAACTCCTACATATTTCTTCATGATTCCAACATCTATATTCGCGAAATGATTCGCCATGCCGGCGTCAAGCGATGGATGAACGTTTTGAAGACCAGGAGCGACCTCTTCGAACTGATCGATTTTCCGTTTGATTCCGGTGTAGCCCTCGTTCGCGTCACCCGGGATGACGCGTGGAAGCACATGGCATGAATTACCTGTTGTCGGCCCTGGCCCTGTTTCTCATCCTTGCGGTTTTGTACTGGCGTTTCATCTGGTTCTTCAGAAACCCTCCCCGGCGCTGTCCCTTGGGGGAAAACCTGGTGAGTCCCGCGGACGGGAGGGTCGTCTATGTCGAAAAGGTACGGAGCGGCAGTGAGGTGTTCTCCATCAAAAAAGGGGTGTCGGCAAGGCTGGAGGACATCACCAGGGAAGACCTGGGCAAGGAAAAGATACTCATCGGCATCTTCATGAGCCCTTTCAACGTGCACTACAACAGGGCGCCCCTGTCGGGAACCGTCGAACTCATAAGGCACTATCCGCCGACAGGCAAGAATCTCAACATGGCTTCAATGCATTTCAGGGCCGTCTTCAGGATTCCTCCCTATTACAAAAACAGCCTTCACATCGTCCGGAACGAACGCACCGTCACCAAGATTCAGGGATGTTTCAGAAACGCCTCCATCCCCTGCTACATCGTACAGATTGCGGGAAGAACCGTTCGCGCCATCGTGTCCTTTTACCGGGAAGGGGCGAATGTCGGCAAAGGGGACGTTTTCGGCATGGTTCGAATAGGGTCCCAGGTTGACATCGTGGTGCCGTTCCTGGACGGAATGCGATTGAAGGTCAAGGCCGGCGACAAAGTCCGCGCCGGTCAGACGATCCTCCTGGAATGACGGGACCCATGATTTTCCCTCGAGGATTCATGCAGAAGCATATGGCACAAAGAATATCAGGGGCCTTTATTTCCGGAATTCACTTCCACCTGCGTGTTTTTCCCTCTTTCCCCGAACTTCCTCTCCCGGCCTCGGGCGTCACTCAACCGTTGCCACGTAATTTCTTCCTCAACACTCCGAATATCGGAATTTGCCAGAACAGGAGCAGTTATGGACGTTAAGACCACCAGGGTTGATCTTCATCTTCATTCAAAGTTTTCCATACGGCCGTCACAGTGGATCCTCCAGAAGATCGGTTGCCCCGAAAGCTTTGTGGACCCGATGGAACTCTACGGTCTCGCAAAGCAAAAGGGTATGTCGCTGGTCACCATCACGGATCACAACACCATTGCCGGATGCCTGGAAATTTCCCATCTTCCCGGCACGTTCATCAGCGAAGAGGTGACGACCTACTTCCCCGACGATAAATGCAAAATCCATGTGCTCGCCCACAACATCGATGAAAATGCCCATGTGGAAATTCAAAAGGTGCGGGAAAACATTTTCGACCTCGTTGCGTACCTGTCCGGGGCGGGCATCTATCACGCGCTGGCGCATCCTTTGTTTTCTCTCAACGATAAACTGACGATGGACCATTTCGAAAAGCTCCTCCTGCTCTTCAGAAACTTCGAACTGAACGGCACGAGGGATGTCCTGCAGAACCAGTGCCTGAGACTCATCCTGTCGAGCCTTGAGCCCGCGACCTTCCAATTCCTGTCGGAAAAGCACGGCATTGAGCCGCATTTCCCGGAACCGTGGGAAAAGCGGCTCATCGGTGGCTCGGACGATCACAGTTCGCTGAACGTCGCGTGTACGTACACGGAAGTACAGGGGGAATTTCTCGACCCGGAAGCCTTCCTGGCCGCACTGGAGAAGGCCCCCACGGTCATCGGCCAGGGTTCCGGCCCCCAGGTCCTCGCGCACAACCTGTACGCCATCGCGTACCAGTTCTACAAAAAGAAGTTCAACCTCGAACGCTACGCCGGAAAAGACGTTCTCCTGCGGGTCCTCGACCGGTTCCTTCAGCCGAATACGGCGGCCGAAGCGGGCATAATCTCGAAGCTGCACGTCTTCTGGAACCGCCGGAGGCGTTCAGGGGCCGGGAGCCGCTCTTCCGCGGATATCAAGGACCTGTTTCGCCGTGAAGCCCTGCGGCTCATCACGGACAACCCGGAACTCATGCGCTTCGTCGAAAGCTCAAACCCGGTGCCGCAGGATTTGGAAATAAAATGGTTCGAATTCGTCAACGAAGTCTCGAACAAGGTGCTGCTTCACTTTGCAAACCACCTTCTGGACCATCTCTCCGGCGCCAATGTCTTCAATATTTTCCATTCGATCGGTTCGGCCGGAGGGCTCTATTCCCTGTTGGCCCCCTATTTCGTGTCTTACTCCATCTTTGCCCGGGAAAAGGCGTTCAGCCGGGAAGCCCTTGAATGGTTCGGAGCGCGAAAACCGCAGGACGATCCGCTCAAACGGGTGAAAGTGGCCCACTTCACCGATACGTTCCATGAAATCAACGGAGTCGCCACCACGCTTCAGCAGCAGATCAGCGCGGCCATGAAAACGAGGCGGGAACTGGTCGTTATCACCTGCGCCGAAAGGGACGATTCCGGATTCAAGGGCGTCCGGAACTTCCTGCCCGTAGGGGTTTACGAGTTGCCCGAGTACCCCGAACAGAAGCTCTGCTATCCGCCGTTCCTGGAAATGCTGAGCTACTGCTACGAGAACGGATTCACCCATATCCACTCCGCCACCCCCGGCCCCATCGGACTCGCCGCCCTGGCCATCGCCCGCATTCTCAAGCTGCCCCTTTACGGGACCTACCACACCGCCCTGCCGCAGTACGCCCAGTGCCTGACCGACGACACGGCCATTGGAGAACTGGTGTGGCGGTACACCCTCTGGTACTACGACCAGATGGACAGGATTTTCGCGCCGTCACGGAGCACCGCGAACGAACTGATCCAAAAAGGCATCTCAAAAGAAAAGGTCCGGCTTTTCGCACGCGGGATCGATATCGAACGGTTCCATCCCCTGAAGCGCAGCCGCACCCTCGAAAACCGGTTCCATCTGAACGGCGGCGGCACCCGGCTCCTTTACGTGGGCCGCATATCCAGGGAAAAGGACCTCCCCGTTCTCGAAGCCGCGTTCCGGTCCCTGGTTGCGGCCGTGGGGCAGAGGGTCCACCTGGTGGTGGTGGGCGACGGCCCATACCTTGAGGAGATGCGGGAGAACATGAAGGACATGCCCTGCTGCTTCACCGGGTACCTGGAAGGGGAAGATCTGAGTGGCGTTTATGCGTCCTGCGATTTGTTTGTTTTTCCCAGCACCACCGACACGTTCGGCAACGTCGTTCTTGAAGCACAGGCATCCGGGCTGCCCGTTGTCGTGACCGATTCCGGAGGTCCCCAGGAAAACCTCCTGCCCGGAGAAACCGGTGTGATCGTCGATGGAAGCAGCGTTCAGTCTCTTTTCGAAGCCTTGAGAAACCTCGTCAGGAACCCGGATCGCCTGAGGGAAATGGGGAAAAGGGCACGGCGGTACTCCGAGGAACGGTCCTTTGAAGACGCCTTCGAAACGAGCTGGACGATGTACCGCGATGAGGCGGAGCCGGCCGGAGTGGTTTTGGACCGTGTAATCTGAAGCGCCGGCCGGACGGACGCTCGCGAACGGCGAGCTTTCCCAGTCAACCCATGGAGGGAGCAAAACATGCGCAAAACCTACGTGCTGGATACGAATGTCCTGCTTCATGATCCGGAGGCGATTCTGGCCTTTGGAGAAAATGATGTAGTGCTTCCGTTTGCGGTGATCGAAGAATTGGATAACCAGAAAAAAAGGCAGGACGAGATCGGCAGAAACGCGCGCATTGTATCACAGCTTCTCGATAATCTTCGTACTTCCGGATGCCTCTCGGAAGGGGTCGCTCTTCCGGGCGGAGGCAGGATCAGGATTGAACTGAATCACCAGGAGGTTATTGATTTCCCCGCAGGGCTGGACCCTCACAAATGTGATAACCGGATTCTTGCGGTTGCCTGCAATCTGAATCGTGAAAACAACGGGTCTTCGGCGCTGGTCACCAAGGACCTCAACCTTCGCGTGAAAGCCGATGTCCTGGGCATTCCCGCCGAGGATTTCTCGAGTGACAAGGTCGACTACTCCCGGCTTTACCCGGGCACGGGGGAATGCCTTGTATCGTGCGGGGAGTTGGATTGCTTTTTCAGCAAGGGCGGCCTTGAACTGGAAGAACCCAATGGTTTTCAGCCCAACCAGTTCGTCGTTCTGAAGAACCATTCGAATCCTTCCCAATCTGCCCTCACCCGTCATTTTCGAAATCGCCTGCTGCCCCTGCGCCACGCGGAATCGGTCAACTGGGGCGTAAAGGCCTTGAACAAGGAACAGAAGTTCGCCCTGGAACTGCTGTTGAACGACGACATCAAGGTCGTGACGCTCATCGGGCGTGCCGGTACGGGCAAGACGCTTCTCGCCCTCGCGGTGGCACTTGAAAAAGTCATCGAACAGAGGGTCTTTTCAAGATTGCTCGTCACCCGTCCGGTCGTGCCCATGGGAAGGGACCTCGGTTATCTTCCCGGTGCGAAGGAGGAAAAACTGAGGCCGTGGATGCAGCCCATTTATGACAACCTCGAATTCCTGCTGGGCGATTGTCCCGACCGGAGCCGCATCCTGGAAGACCTGATCGGGCGGGGCATCCTCGAAATGGAGGCCCTGACCTATATCCGGGGGAGGAGCATTCCCCGGCAGTTTATCGTCTGCGATGAGGCGCAGAATCTTTCGCCTCACATGTTGAAGACCCTCATCACACGAGTGGGTGAAAAAACGAAAATCGTGTTCACCGGGGACCCCGAACAAATTGACAGCCCGTACCTGGATGCTTCCAGCAATGGGCTGACCTACCTGGTCGAGAAGTTCAAGGGGCAGGAAATCGCCGGTCATGTGACGCTCGTCAAGGGTGAACGGTCCGAAGTGGCGGAACTGGGCGCCAGGCTCCTCTGAGGTATCCCACGTGGAACGACGAAACCTCGTTTCACCCAATCTCTACGCGCCTGTAACAAGGTTGTAACGTTTTCCGCTTACACTCGGAACCTGACGAAATGCGAGGAAGAAGCGGTCTTCGGCCCTATGGGATTGCTGAGATAACGACAACTTGAGAAAAAACCAAAGGAGAGTTTCATGAGATCAAAGTGGATTGCAGTAGCGGTAATGGTCCTGACATGCCTTACGGCATCGTGGAGTTGGGCGGGGTCGCTCAAAATGGACGGCTCCACCACGGTGCTTCCCATCGCTCAAAAGGCCGCGGAAGCCTATATGAAAGAATTCCCGGATGTGAATGTCACCGTTTCGGGAGGCGGCTCGGGCAACGGCATCAAAGCGCTCATCGACGGCACCACGGACATTGCCAACAGCTCGCGTTTTATTAAAACCGAGGAAGTGAAGCTTGCGATCGAAAAAGGCAGATATCCGGTCCCGTTCGCCATCGCCTACGATTGCATCATTCCCGTGGTGCACCCGAGCAATACGGTGAACAACCTCACGCTGGACCAGCTCAAGTCCATTTACACGGGACAGGTCAAGAACTGGAAGGAACTGGGCGGGCACGACGGTGAAATCGTGGTCATCTCCCGCGACACTTCGTCCGGCACCTATGAAATCTGGGAAGAAAAGATCATGAAGGGCGACCGCGTTTTCCCCGCGGCGCTTGTTCAGGCTTCCAACGGCGCCATCTCGCAGGCCGTATCCAAGAACAAGAACGCCATCGGTTACGTTGGAGTGGGGTATGTGGACAAGACCGTCAAGGGCCTCACGGTGAACGGTGTCGTCGGCAACGACGAAACGGCCCTGAGCGGGAAGTTCCCCATCTCCAGGCCCTTGTACATGTTCACCCCCGGCTGGCCGAATGCCGACGTGATCAAGTTCATCAACTACGTTTTGAATCCCCAGAAGGGACAAAAGCTGGTCAAAGAAGCCGGATTCGTCCCCCTCTATTGATCCCTGAAACCAATTTCTCCAGAAGGCCTTCTTCCCCGGGTGCGGGGGAGAAGGCCCAACAGGATTTGAGACTATGAAGGACCGTCAGAAAACGGAACGGTTCATCCACCTCTTCTTCCTTTTTGCCGCGTCGATTTCGATCCTGGTTCTCTCCATGATCCTGCTCTTTTTGTTCATGGAGGGTGCCCCCATTCTGAGTAAAGTGTCCGTATTCAATTTCATTTTCGGGCGCGAATGGTATCCTACTTCCTCGCCGCCCGATTTCGGCATCTTCCCGCTCGTGGTCGCATCGATGGCCGTGACCCTGCTTTCCGCGGTCGTTTCCATCCCTCTCGGGGTCATGACCGCCATTTACCTGGCGGAAATCGCCACCGCCCGCGTCCGGGAGATCGTCAAACCCGTCGTGGAACTGCTGGCGGCCCTGCCGTCGGTCGTGATCGGTTTTTTCGGCATGGTCGTGGTTGCCCCGTTTCTCCAGGATACCTTCGATATAGCAACGGGATTGAACCTCTTTAACGCTTCGATCATGCTGGCTTTCATGTCCGTTCCGACCATTTGCAGCATATCCGAGGACGCCATTCACAACGTGCCCGACGATCTGAGAGAAGCGTCCCTGGCGCTGGGCGCAACGCACATGGAAACCATTTCCCGCGTCGTCGTGCCGGCATCTCTTTCGGGTATCAGCACCGCGGTCATCCTCGGAATGTCCCGGGCCATCGGAGAAACCATGGTCGTGCTCATGGTGGCCGGCGGAGCGGGCCTCATTCCCACGTCCATCTTCAACCCGGTCAGGCCCATGCCGGCGAGCATCGCCGCCGAAATGGCCGAAGCCCCTTTCCGAAGCGATCATTACCATGCCCTTTTCGCCATCGGCATCGTGCTCTTCATTTTCACCATGCTTTTTAACCTCGTGGCAGACTACATAGCGCAAAAGCATAAACAGGTCGGTGCTGCCACCCTGTAACGTTCAAGGGATAAGAACCATGGAATTCATAACCCCCCAGGTTTTCAGCACGGCCCCGGTCGTTCCCGCCGGGGAATCCGAATCCCTGCCGCAGTGGACGCCCGGGAATGATGAAAAGAAGGTATCCGGATCGTCATCCGGTGCGCCGTCGCAAGGATCGATACGGTCGCGCCGCCTGTTCCAGGGCGGTGTGTTCAGCCTGTTTCGCGGTGCGGCGCTCGTGAACGGGCTGGCTTTGGTCATTGTGCTCGCCTTTCTGACTTTTTACGGCTGGCGGGCGATCAACTGGACCTTTCTCACGCAGGCCCCCACGGATTCCATGACCAAAGGCGGCATCTTCCCCTGCATCATGGGAACGTTTCTCCTGAGCTTCGGGGCCATGCTCGTGGCTTTCCCCTGGGGCGTCGCGTCCGCGATCTATCTGCATGAATACGCGCGTCCCGGCCTCACGGTGCGATTCATCCGGCTCGGGATCAATAACCTCGCCGGTGTGCCATCGGTTGTTTTCGGGCTTTTCGGGCTGGCTTTTTTCGTCACTTGGTGCAAGCTGGGGGTAAGCATTCTGTCGGGAGTGCTCACCCTGGGAGTGCTGGTGCTGCCCGTCATCATCGGAACGGCCGAAGAGGCGCTCCGCTCCGTGCCCGCGACCTACAGGGAGGCTTCCCTGGCCCTCGGGGCCACCAAGTGGCAGACCATTTTCCGCGTGGTCCTTCCGGCCGCCTTTCCCGGCATGCTCACCGGATCGATCCTCGGCATCAGCCGCGCGGCCGGAGAAACCGCCGCCATCATGTTTACCGCCGCCGTCTTCTACACACGCCATCTGCCGAGTTCTCTTCTCGATCCCGTAATGGCCCTGCCGTACCATGTCTATGTCCTCGCCACGGCGGGGACCCAGATCGAACTCACCCGCCCTCTTCAATACGGCACCGCACTGGTCCTGATCGCACTGGTCTTCGGAATGAACCTCATCGCTATCCTCTACCGGGCCCGGCTGCAAAGAAGGGCCTGATCGCGGTGGGCCGTGCGGCAACGCCATGCCCCCGGCCGCTCCTCCCCTGCCGGGGCGAAGCCGGCGCGGGGAAATGACAAAAACATCCGATCCCCGATTCATCTTCCTTTCAACGGTGTTGTCCGCCCGGCCCCGTCGAACCCCGTCCGTCCATCGCACTTTCACACGATATTCACACCGACTTCATAAAAAAGTCACCGTGCCGGCCTAAGGTCGTTGGTGACCGGTGAGTTCTCCGGAAATGTCCGTGCTGAAGATGGACGGTTCACACAAACTGACGGTGCGTTGAAGGATGGAGGGGCGAAGTGTTCGATAGAATGTGCCTGGAGTTTCGGAACAGAAGTGAAAGCCTTGACCGGTGGGACGCGCGGCAGGGAGGAATTTCCGATCTGTTCGAACGCCTTTTGTGGCGGTTTTTTCACCTCGATCATGCAAGCGATCTCTATTCACAGCTTTTGAGAGACGACGGAGACGGGCACATCGTGTCCAGGGCCCTGCGCCGCATGAATATACGGTTCAATGTCTCCGGCCCGGACTCCGTAAGGATTCCCGGGACGGGCCCCCTGATCGTTACCGCCAATCACCCCTTCGGGGCCGTGGAAGGCCTCATCCTTGCTTCGATTCTGTTTTCCGTACGCCCCGATGTGAAGCTCATGGGCAATTCCGTGTTGAAGCACGTCAACCTGGCGGGGTTCCGGGATACCTTTATTTTTATCGATCCCTTCGGGCGGAAGGATTCTCTCAGGGCCAATGTCCGGCCGCTCAGGGAAGCGGTGGAATGGGTGAAAAACGGCGGAGCGCTGGGGATTTTTCCCGCTGGAGAGGTCTCCCATTTTCAGGTTGGGAAACGGTGCATCACCGATCCTGAGTGGAACGATACGGTCGCACGAATGGTGCTCAAAACCGGCGCCTCCGTGGTCCCCGTCTTTTTTGAAGGCTCGAACAGCGCGTTGTTTCAGATGGCCGGGCTGCTGCATCGGCGAATAAGGACGCTGATGCTCATCCGGGAGTTGTTCAACAAGTCGAACAGAACGATCCGCGTCCGGGTGGGGAGGCTCGTTCCCCATGAGAAGCTCACCGCGTTTACCGATTCCCGGGCCATGACCCGGTACCTGCGCCTGCGGACTTACATGCTTGAGAAATGCGAAGAGGGCAAGGCGGCACGGAAAGAGCCCTGCAGCGATGTGAGACCGGGAGGGGTGAGAGCCTGTATTCCCATAGCTCAGCCCTACAAGACCGAACTGCTGCCCCGTGAGGTGGATGCTCTTCCGCCGGAGCAGAGGCTGGTGAGGACGAAGGAGTTCTCGGTCTTTTATGCCGAAAGCATTCAGATCCCTTTGCTCCTGCGGGAAATCGGCCGTCTGCGGGAGATCACTTTTCGTGAAAGTGGTGAAGGAACGGGCAGACCGATCGATCTGGACCTCTTCGACCGATATTATGTCCATTTGTTCCTCTGGCACCACGAGTCAAAACAGGTGGCGGGGGGCTACCGGATCGGTTTGACGGACAGGCAGGCACTGGTCATGCGCCGGCAGGCCGGCCTGTACACGAGGACGTTGTTCCGTTACGGAGCCGGGTTTCTCGCGGGGATAAGCCCGGCGTTGGAACTGGGCCGGTCGTTCGTCCGTAAGGAATATCAGAAGACCTACCAGCCGCTCCTGCTTCTCTGGAAAGGGATAGGCCGCTACGTCGCGGCCAGGCCCCGGTACAAGATCCTCTTTGGGCCCGTAAGCATCAACAGCGACTACCGGGCCGTTTCCCGGGATCTTATCGTCGCCTTCTCCAAGGCCAACGAGCATCCGGAACTTGCCCGGCTCGTAAGAGGCGCCAACCCCGTCAGGCCCAACCCCATGAAGGGCCGTGGATTTGAAGCGGCCGGAAGCCTGATCCCGGACGTTCATGATCTGTCGGAACTGATATCCGACATGGAAGAAGACGGGAAAGGGGTTCCCGTACTCCTGAAACATTACCTGAAGCTCGGCGGAAAATTCCTGGCTTTCAGCACGGACCCGAATTTCAGCAATGTGGTCGACGCCCTGGTGATGGTGGACCTGACGCGGGTCGAACCGGCTATCCTGACACGGTATATGGGTGTGGATGCGGCTGAATTCTTCCTGCGGTTCCACAACCAGGGGGCCCTTGCCCGCTGCGCCTGAACGACGTTTCCGGCCCTTCCTTTGCTGCTTTCTGAACGCAGCTTATGATTCATCGACCGGCTGGTGGAAAAAGGCGCTGAAGGGCGTTATTCTGGTGTGCGCGGAGGTTCCGCTGCCGGTCGGCGAAAAGAACGCGGACCTGCCGGCATCACGAGGGCTGCACGCTGAAGCAGCGGCGGATCCCGGGCCGGAGGCCGATGAAGCAGGGAAGCGACATGCCGGGAAGGAAGGGGACATCATGGCTGAAGAACCGAAGAAAGAAGACCTCATTCCATTGGCGGAGGCGTCAAGTGCCCTGGCGAGCATGGGGCGCAGGCTGGCGCTGATCCATTTGTCCTATGCACGGGCGATCATGGACGAACTGGGGGAGGAGCGGGGGACGAAGGTCATTGCGAGGGCCATCAAGGATTTCGGTGCTGCGATTGGGGCGGAAACGAGGGAAGAAGTGCTGGAGAAGGGGCTTGAGGCGACCCCGGAGAATTTTGGCAAAGGGGAGAAATACGCCCTTCCGTCCTACCCGGGTCTGCACGACCTGTATGAGAGCGGCACGAAGGACGGAACCGGCAGGGCGCGGGCCCACGGATGCGTCATTGCGAAAGTGTTCAAGGAATACGGAGAGGACAAACTGGGCCGGTTGTACTGCTACATGGACGCTGCAAAGTACATGGGCTACAACCCGCGCTGGAAACTCGCCCACACAAAGACCGTTCCGGACGGAGACGAATGCTGTGAATTCGTGGTTAAAGAGACCACGGAGGAGGAACGGGAGAGTTTCTCCTCGGAAGATAAAGAGTGGTTTTGGATCGACAAGTAAAACGGCGGGCAGCGTGGGGAAAAGCGGCAGGCAGGTGTGGCGCCGTCTGGGGCGTATGATGGCGGATATGTCGTTTCTTTCCTGATATCGGGCCGCTGGGATCGGGCACATGGCCCGATCGCCGGCGGCATTCCGGAGGGGGCTGAGCGACCCCTCCGGCGAATTCGCTGCTGCGGGGATCAACGATTGTAAAAGGCAATGGCGAAATCTCCGCCGTGATTGAGGACCGCCCATGCGGTCAGGGTGCTCGGGTCGAATCCGTAGGTTCCCACCTTGCTGTACTTGGGACGCCACGCACCGAGTACGAATTTTTTGACGCCGCCGAAATTGCCGTCCACCGCATTGATCCAGCGGCCGTTGGCGTTTTTCGTGGCCAGGCCGAATCCGCCGCTCGCGGCCTGGGCCATGGTCGCTTTGCTGGCGGTCAGTCCCGTTCCGATCGTCATCGAAAGCGCATAGGCGTCGGTCTGGTTGTTCCGCAGCCTGGTGGGCATGCCCCACAGGGTGAAAACCTGGCTGGCGGCGGTTCCGGTCTTGGCGGACCACCCGGTGTTGACGGACATGGTCAGCGGGCGGCCGCTGCCGTCGTTGAGCGTGTTGTTGTTCTTCCCGCTGAGAATCCGGGCGGATGTGTTTTCATAACTATCCGCTATACCGGTAAAAGTCCCGCCTTCAGGCACCAGGAATTCGGTCCCGTTCAGCGCGTATCCGAAGGTTTCCTTCTTCACGAAATTGAGGGTCGGTGTTGTGTAAATGAGGTATTCCCCGTCGACGAGAGTGGCCTTGACCTTGGCGGAATAGTAATCGACCGTGACGCGCGGGCCGTCCACCGTGTAGATATAGTACCCGATGGCATTGCGTTCCTGCTGGATGGGTGTTTCCCTCGTGGGGTGGTCGTACGTTTCGTCGTTGGAAGGCTTGGCCGGGATGTAAAACTTCGTGCTGTCGGAAGCCCCGATGATTTCCTGGACCGAGGATGCACCGTCGGGGCTTTCGATCACCGAGCGGTGATGGATGTGGTCGTGCCCGCTGATGTAGTAGCGAACGCCGTTGGAAGCAAGGCTTTCGATGAATGCATTCTGAGCGTCGGGGTTCTGGCTCGGGTTCGAACCCAGGAGCATGTCGACGTGGTTCTGGCCGATCAGGTTCTTGTGGCCGAAGACGAATGCGTGATCGTCGGTGGGCTTTCCTGCCAGGGTGCTGCTGATCCATCTCTGCTGGTCGGCGATGTTATGGTTGTTGGTTGCATCCGAGGTGCTGCCGGTGCCGTCGAGCCGGGTAAACTGGTCAAGCAGCACGAACCGCGCGTTGTTGTAGTCGAAAGAGTAGCTCAAACCGGTCAGACCTGTGCCCGGGCTGCCGAAGGCCGTGGCTCCGACCACATTCGGCCCCGAGCCCTGGGTCTGAGGGAAATCCGCCAGAAACTGCGTCGCGGCGGTCTGAGAACTCTCGTGGTTGCCGCGCAGCGGGTAAAAGCCGATCCCCGCGTCATAGAGGGCCTGGGCTGCCGCGGCGCGGGTATCCAGAGCGACGTTGCTTCCATTGTCCGTCAAATCTCCCACCTGTATGACGAACTTCACTCCGGCCTTGATGAACTGTGCGTTGATCTGCTTGATGATCCCCACGGTCACCGAATTGGGATTTTGCCCGTCATCCGGTACGGTCCACTGCGTGTCGGACATAACGCCGAAGCGCCAGGGGGCGGCGGAGGCAGAACCGACCGCCATAAGCCCCATGAACGCCAAAACGAGGGCCAAAGCCTGCAAGGTCTTAAAAATCGATGATTGCTTCATTTGATGTACCCCTTTTTCTTTTTTTTTGGAATTTTCCGAAGTGGCTGCCTCTCAAAACTGGGGTGATGATGAACCAACGCTTCCCGAACGTACCCTTGTGCTGTTGCCGGTCAGGCTTGCCCTGCCGTTTTTCGGAACCGATGGCGGTGTACGCCGCACCGGAATGCCCCACTCCGGAAACCGCGTGAGACGCTTGTTCCCGGAGGGAGAGGAAGGACGGGAGTCGTTCCGCCCGCGGTGAGTCCGATTTTACCGCCGGGCCGAATCTTCCTACTCCCGCCCTCCTCTCCCTGCCCGCAGGAACGGGCCGGGGAAAAGAGCGTCGGAAGTTCCCGGGTGGGTTTAAGGTGGAAAGAAATGATGAAATCTGAAAAAGAGATTACCGGGTGTGTGTTACACGATGATGATGGGGATATTTCATTTGTATGAAATCCGAGTGAGGCGATTCATGCGGTGGGATATCACGGCCCTCGGTGCTTCTTATGGGAAAGATTATTCCAATAAAAACGGGTTGCGTCAGTTTATGGAAAGCCGGGGCGGGTTTCCTGCGGGCTTCCGTTTTTCCGGGGACTCCGGTGGGGTTTGACATTGGCCGGTTTCCCCGTGTTCGGGATCATGCTATCGTAGTGGCGGTGTTGAAACCGAGGCATGAACTGTGGCTCGTCATCCCGCGTGACTGATTTTACCGGAGGAGGCTGGAGTGAGAAGGACGGACAAGGAAATCAAGGACGATCTTTTGATCGAGCGAATCATGTCCGAGGCCCAGGTCTTGAGACTGGGGCTGTGCAGGGACAACCGGCCTTATGTTGTGCCGCTGTCTTTTGGATATGATGGCGGATTCATTTACTTTCACACCGCCGTTGAAGGCAGGAAACTGGATTATATCGCCGCCAACAACCGGGTCTGTTTTGAATTGGAGCACGAGGTAAAGGTCAGCCCTAAGGATGATGCCGCCTGTGGCTGGTCGTTTTCTTTCTATAGCGTGGTCGGGTTCGGCACCGTGGAGGAAATAACCGATCCTCCCGGCAAAACCCGCGCGCTGAATCATGTCATGAAGCATTACTCGGGCCGGGAATGGGATTTCAATGAAGAATCGCTCGAGAAGACGCGACTGTGGAAAATCTCGGTAGAGCAGATGACGGGTAAGCGATCCAAGGACAAAATCACGGACTGAAGCTTTCCGGCCGCTCAAAATGACCGGAACGCCCCCGCCGAGTGGCGGGGCGTTATGCTAAGTTGCGTTCAAAGTGATTCTAGTAATCCACGGGAGACCGGTCATGCTTGCCACGGCCGGCGAATTTCTCTCCAAGTCCGCATGGCACATCATCAATTGGTCCTCTACGGCCTCATACGAAATTGCGTTCAAGATTATACTGGTCAGCGAACGGAACGATGAGAAGAATGTAGGGGGGAAGAAGCGTAGCGCTGCCCACCGAAAGCGATGTGCACTGAGCTTCCCCCTTTCTATGTACCACGGGTAAATGGAGCCCTGTCCATCGGCCAAGCCTCGGAGGACTTCAGTTTGCACTGGTACAGTTTTCGGGGGAAAGGTCAATCAGAAGTCGAAGCCGAGGGTGTTGCGAATCTGATCCAGGTGCTTTTCTTTCGCCGCCGCGTTCCACTTCTTGGCAGCATTCGCGGAACCATAAATGTTCCCAAAATAGAACGGAAGTCCTACCCCGGCTACTATGCCCGAGACTGCCAGGTTTTCCTGGTGAACGCCGGTGGCCACCCCGGCGGCGGCCAGCCCGTTGATAATAAAGGCAGTGATGCCATCCTTGAAGCTCCCGGCATAGACGTAGCCGCTTCCCGGCAGGATCGCGGACATAACGGAAGCCAGCACTTTGGATTTCCTGGGAAGGCTCTCGTGCTCCCAGAGCATCGAGCGCGCTTCGCGAATGCGGCTCCAGCCCGGGTGCAGGGGATAGCGTTCGATAAAGAGCGTCATATCGGCCCTGCTGCCGGCGATGTCCTCCCTTTCCAGGGCCACGAGCGAGCTTGCCGCCAAGGCATTCGGGGCAAGTTCCGACTCTGGATGCGTGGCTGCAAGTTCCCGAAACGTCAGCGTCGCTTCATTGAGTTTCTTGAGCTTCCAGTAGCTGAGAGCCTCGAAGTAAGCGGATTTGACGCCGTATTCTTCGGGGCCGCTTTGCCTGAGCAGTGCGAATGCTTTTGCGGCGGATTCATACTCTTCGCCGCTGTAGTAGGCCTTACCGATCCGGAAGCGGGCGTAAGCGCACTTATCCGATGAGGGGAACAGGATCAGGTACTTTTTGTACTCCGTAACGGCCCGGTAGTATTCCTTCTCTTCCATGAATGAGTCGGCAATCTTGAGCTGGACCGCATCGGTGAGAAGGATGGTTTGAGCTTCGGCAAGGCAGACACCACGCAGAAAAATGGAGAGGAGGAGAAAAAGCGGGAAAAACGTCAATCCTCGAGCAGGTTCCCGGATGGCGGATCGTACAAGCGGCCATTCGGCAGCAGAGTGTAACCCGACTCCGGTCCTTTCCAGATATTGCAGCGTGTCAGCCGATCGGCCGTCATCAGTATGCCGACCGCGGGGCCATACTCCTGGATTGCCTGGTAGCCAAAAGCCGAGCACGAAGGGCTGAAACCGCATCGGTCACTGCCTCCTATGGGGGATATCCATTTCTGATAGAACCTGATGGAGCCAACGCAGGCAAGGTGCACGCATGATGTTTCGAATCGCTCGCCGGAAACCGGTTGTGAGCTCCTCTTCGATGCCGGAGCTTTCATCATCCAGTCGGATGCAAACACGGGGGAAGCGGCCTCCATTACAAGAAGGCAGCATGATAGCAGGGCAGGCCAAAGAAATCGCATTCCCGGAACCGTTGCCACTACTGGGCCTTCGCTCTTTCTTTCAGCAGCTTCTCCTTGGCTTCGCGGTACTGTTTCTCGGTGATGACCCCCTGCTCGTAGGCTTTCTGCAGGTCACTCAGCTCCTGCCCTAATGTGGTGCTGAAGTTTGTGGTCTCCGATTTGACGTTGCTGCCTCCTCCACAACAACCCGCAACCATAAAGGAAAAGAAGGCCAGAATAGCTGCTGCGCAAATTTTCGCTGGTATGGACCCGTTCATGTCGACTTCTCCATGTGGTGAGATTCGATGGCGAATATACAACTAAAAGCACCCTGGTTCAACAGGTATAAGGCCCGCTGGTGTTAATCGGCAACTTTGACCGCTGCCCCGTGTATGGTGCTCCAGGAGGCTGACCGAGAACTACGACGTTGAGAAAACCGCCAGCCCAAAGTGGGAACCAACGTCGCAGCCAACGCTATTTTTCACTATATGGTGACTAATTTGCTTCAGTTTTGCTGGTAAAAGTGGGTCATCCGGGAAATGAGTACCTGAGTATTTGCAAAAAAGAAATGGACATGGCAGAACCACGTGTTTGTTTGACGGCAATCGAACAACACGGGAGGGTTCCGGACCATGTCCACATCGATACTTTACCACGCTTTTGGGCTCAAAGGTATCCAGTATGAATCGGCGCGTTTCTTTGGAGACTGTGTCCTGATCAGCGCCCGGACAACTGATCAGAGCGTAAGATGCCCTCAATGTGGCGGAAAGAGGGTTACCTTTAAAGGGCAGAAAAGGCGGCTGTTCAGGATGAGCCCGATTGGACGGAAACGGTGTTTCCTCGATCTCTTGCTCCACCGGCTCAAATGCATGGAATGTGGAGGGCTGTGGTGGCACCATCTTCCATTTCTGGATGGTAAACACCGCTATGTTCGTTTCTTTGCGCTCACCGTCCTGGATCTTTTGAAATACTGTACCATCCAGGCGACCTCCGAGTACCTCGGGGTAGGCTGGGACCTGGTTAAAGCGATTCATAAGGAACGGCTTTCCCTTCTTTACCGAACCATCCCGCTTGGAGAGGTGAGGCATGTCGGAATCGATGAGTTCAGCTTGAGAAAAGGCCAGGAGTACATGACCATCATTACGGACCTGGAGAGTGGAAGAATCCTGCATGCCGTTGAGGGTAGGAGCAAGGAAAATATCCGCCCGTTTCTGGAAAGACTTTCCCACAAAGCAAGAAACCTTGAGGCCATAGCCATGGACATGAGCAGCAGTTACTTCTCCGCTGTCCGGGAGTCTCTGCCCAATGTGGACATTGTCTTTGACCGCTACCATATCATGGCCCTCATGAACCATGCCCTGGATGAAATCAGAAGGAGTCAGCAGAGAGAACTCGACGACCTGGGGCAAAAGACGCTCAAAGGCAACCGGTTCCTGCTGCTCAAAAACTATGATTCCCTTGAACCTGGCAGGAAAGCCAGGCTGGACGCCCTCCTTGAGGCCAATCGGCCCCTCTTCATCGCTCATTCCATGAAAGAACAACTGCGGCTCTTCTGGGAGGAAGACGTTCACACCGCCCAGGGATTTCTCGATGTCTGGCTGAAAGATGCCATGAACTCCGGAATCAGACAGCTTGCCAAAGTGGCCAAAACCCTGGCCGGATACAGGACCGGGCTTCTCAATTATTTCAAACACTTCATCACCAACGGGATCGTAGAGGGGATCAACAACAAAATCAAAACCCTGAAAAGGCAGGCGTACGGTTTTCGAGACATGACGTATTTCAAACTGCGCCTCTACCACCTGCATGCTCAGGGGTACTCATTATCCGGATGAACCACTATTCCTTGCCTCTTAGCAACACTTGCTTTATTTTATCAATCCATGCCTTACTTCTGAGTAGGCCGGTATTAACCAGTAATAAGTATTGCCGTTTTCTGCCGACAATGTCGGCATAAGCTTCTCTTGCAAATTCTAGAAGAATGCAGTTTTGACTTTGAATATTCCGGCGGATGTCCTCGGCATCTATCGACACTATTTTATTCATGGTTTCTTGAACCAATTGATTCTGCCAATTAAGGTGAGAGCTACCGAGCAACATTGCACATGCTTCAAGTTGTCCATACGACCACGAGAGCATGGTGCATGCGTTAAAACATTGTGTATAATTGCCAAATCCAAACATTTGCCCTTTGGCTGCCAATGCATCTAACCGACTCTTGATAGGGCGTACTTTATCTATATATAGATTTAACTGTCTCTGATCCTCTTTCCCGTTCTTATTAATATAGTCTATCATCCCATCTAAGGTAAATTGACGTTCATGCTTTTTCTGTATCTCGGAATGAGTATTTATTCCTAGCTTTGAGAATTCCCAAATCTGTATAGGTATTACCATTGCTTGAATATATTCGTGTATAGTCTCGATGAGTCTATCTAGAAATTCTATTTGTTTTTGAGCATTCGTTGTCCTTGCCCATGTGCGCAAGGCAAGAGTAGCTATAAAGGCAGTCCAAATACTAGCAATAGCGGATAACATTCGATTTAAACTCCTCCGATAGATTGGCAAGCCGTTCCATAACGTGTTAATTTACAACAAACTGTCCAGTTTCACACGTTGTTTTTACTACCTTCATCGCTCCTTGGCAATTTGGTAATTCTATATCGTATCAAGGTCCTAACCTTCAAAGGTTTTTCCGAGTCTGATTGTGATAATCGAAAAATCACCCACCTGAATAGAAAATGATCATGCAAAACTCACCCACCCGTAAAAGGACTTCTGGTAACACGGAGAAAATGATGAACGGGGCTAACGTGTTGCTGGAGGGTGGGAGGAATGATCACTATGGATCAGTATGAGTACATACGCATTGCACACCGTGTGTATGAGAAAGGAATCCGTCAGATTCAGAGGGAAACGGGCCACGACCGGCAGACCATCCGGAAAGCTTTGCGGGGGGAGCCGCAAGGCTATGCAGAGAGGGATCATCAGCCTTGGCCGGTGATTGGGCCATACCGGGAGATCATCGAGCGTTGGCTTGAGGCTGACAAAGACATTTCGAAGAAGCAGCGCCACACGGCGAGAAGGGTCTATCATCGACTGGTGAGCGAACATGGCTACGGAGGCAGTGAAGTCACGGTCCGTCGCCATGTACGGGAAATAAAACGTTTGCTCGGGATGAGCGAGTGCAAGGCGTTTGTGCCCCTGGAGCCGGACTGCGGACAGGAGGCGGAGGTCGATTGGGGTAGTGCCGAAGGCATCATCTCCGGGGAGCGGGTTCGAATGAAGTTTTTCTGCATGCGCTCCAAGTATTCGGGAAAGCATTTTGTTGGCTGCTACCCTTGCGAACGCCAGCAGGCTTTCTTCGATGGGCATATGCGCGCTTTCAGTTTCTTCGGGGGTGTGTTCTCGACCCTCATCTATGACAATCTTACGAGCGCCGTCCAGAAAGTGTTGAGAGGCAAGGATCGGAGGGAACAGGAGGCCTTCGTTAAGTTTCGCGGGTGGCACGGGCAACTTGTTGGCCGTGCGCGTAGCGCAAGAGGGCCAAACCAGCCAGGTAGGGTGGGCATTGAGCGTCCCACTTTCTATGTACCACGGGTGAATGGAGTCCTGCCCACCCGCCGCCCACGGAGTGTGGTGACCGGTGCTGAAGAGTGACCTCGGCACCCCCAAAATACACGGATGACAGGATTATATTTTTCCTACGGAAACGAAACGCCGTTCAGATCTAACCAATTTAATTCATTCAATATACATCCGAAGCACCAATGGCCGAACCCCGGCTTCGGTTGATAATGTCAGCTTTTCCCGCCTGCCGGTCCGGTTAACGACGTTGAGTGGGATGCACTCGTTCAAAGCTGTGCCCCGCGCAGCCGCCTCAACGGATTGGCGTCCCTCCGGCTACCACGGCTTCAGCGTGAAGGTGCTCGCGGCTTTGACGATCTCGCCCGGATGTTTGTTTGCGACCTGGACGAACTGTTCGGCCCACTCGTCAATGATCAAGTCGGCTTCCCCGTACCAGGTGAGGCCCCGCAGGTTGATGGGCGCAACTTTTCCCTGCTCCCGGTCGGCGGCCATGACCAGTACCGTGCCCGTATCGGTATCGACCACCCTTGCCTCGAATGCCACGGTTGCCTTTGCCCCGGACTCCGTCGCCGCCGCCTGGACCACCACGCCGGAGCCATAGGGTGCGGCAATGGACACCGCTTCGAGGACGGGATTGCTCGGCACCAGTTCGGTGAGCGCCATTTCCAGGGTCAATGAGCCCGGTTCCGGCGTATTCAGCACTTCATAGAGTTTCCTGGGATCCTTCTCGAAGGACTCCCGGAATTTTCCCCGCATATAAAGCGCGATCTTCTGAGTATCCTGCTCCATGTCCTGGCGGCGGAAATTCTGCTGCCACCAGTTTGCTTCCATGAGGTATTTGGTGTTGACATCCTTGATGTAGATCGTCTTGTACTTATCCCAGTCCACCCCCTCCTTGACCCATGCCCTGTTGAAGGGATAGTCGGTTCTGTTTGCCACCTCCTCCATGGGAATAAAACCGGCCCCCTGGGAAGGCTTGGCTTTCATCGATGCGCAACCGGTCAGACCCACACTCGCTGCAGCCAGGAGAAAAACTGCAATACGGAACGACTTCCTGCTCATGGGTTGATTTCCTTTCCTTTGGAATGATCAAACGATCTACACTTCGCTTCCGCCAGCTTCCGTCCAACGTTAGTTATTACTCACCGTCAAGCACCGTATTCCCTTATCATGTATCAGCCGATATCATTAAAATACAGGAATATGCAAGTTATGCGATAACCGATGCCAATATTCCAATGGAAATGTGCCTGCTCCATATTGATGACCGATTGTTCGATTGAAATTGACGATACTTTTGGAACAGGAGGATGTCAACCACAAGAACGTGATCCTGAGTGCCTTTGGCTTGGCAGGCTGCACCGTCAAGGCGGCTTGCCGGTATGTCGAATCAGGGAATCAAGCCCGGGGATGGGAAGAAATGATTCCCCCATGCTGACCGGGGCTGCGGAAATTGACACCCGCCGCCGTTTTTGTTATGGATAGGCCGCAGGTCCGGGCGGGATTGCCCGCAGACGAACAGAGGCATCGACGGTTTGCGCCTCATGAGCCCGGGGCAGGACGGTTTTTTCCGCAGGCAGGCGGCGCCACCTTCCCGGATGCCTTCCAACCTTCAGAGAACGGAGCGGAATCGGTTGAACGTGGCCACGAATCCAGGTGTTCCAACAAAAGTGCGCAGGCGTGGCCGAGAGGGAAAGGGATGGCCGCTCGTCAGCCGGACGGCGATCCTATTGCTCCTGTCCGTTCTTTGCCTGGCTCCCGTCTCGCATGCCCTGGATTTCCACGATTCCACCCGGTTATCCCGGCTGAACGGCTTCCCTGCTTTTGCCTTTCAGGACCGGTTGGCCGGCAGCGTCGTTCCCGCCTATGATCTCCGAACATCGGGCGGCTGCCTCCAGCTTTTCAATTCAGCGGCATTATTGGTTCCCGGCCTTCCTGCCGGACAACTTCCACGCAGGTCCGCGATCGAATCGACCCGGGCGGGATTCCCTGCCCCGATGTTCGTGGACCTGGCAATCAAGGTCCGTGCCCCTCCCCAACCCCTCTTTTGACAAACGGCTTCCATTATCCCGGAATTGTCCTTCGTATGCCGCGGCACAACCGCCGGCATAGGTGCGCCCCCGCCCCTTCGGCACGAGAATGTGTTCGGAGCGGCGATGCAACGCAGGAGGACCGCGCCGAATCGAACGATTTCGGCGCGCTTGGATGAATCCGACACGAAGGGTCGTAGCGGATTCGAAGGAGAGGAACATGTCGGAAGTCACCTGGGGTGAACTCGCGGGATTGCTGATCGTACTCCTGCCGTTGGTGATCCTTATCTGGCCCGCATTCAGGAAAAAGAACCGGGGCCCGAAATAATACCGGATTGCGTTCAAGAAAGCGCCAAACGATGTTTCTCAAAAAAGTGGGGAACCGTGCTCCCCACACCCCTACGCCGCTACGCGGCTTTGTATAGCGCCGCGGCAACGCCGCGAGCGCCGAATGTTCGGCCCACGCGCCGGCGCGTGGGCCGAAACCCCGAGGGGTGCGGGGGAATCATTCCCCCGCTCTTCTGGGGGATGCCAAGACTATCATCTTGCACGCAAATCAGCATCGCGCCTATTGTGGGATGGAGCTGACCAGTCCGATGAAATCGGTGAGAGACATTCCGTAGTATTTCTGCCAGATACGGTTGAATTCGGAATTCTTGTCCGTGCGCTGCCGTTCGAAGAACCCCCGCACGGCCTCCTGGAGGTTCCTGTCCTCTTTCCGGAAAGCCCAGCCGATTTCATCCGTCGGTCCGACGGCAAAGGCCATCTCCATCTCGGGATACTGATTCCGGACCGTCCAGATGGCGGCATCCGCATCGATGATGGTGAAGTCCGCCTCGCCGCCGGCCACGGCACGCAATCCCTCATCCACGGGCATGAGCCGGATTGTCACGGGCCGGGACGCAAACACTCCTTGGTTCTGTTCCAGCAGCCACGTGTGAAAGGATGTATCTTTTGCGACGGTGGCAGTCTTCCCTGCAAGATCGGCCAGTGTATTGAACTGATCTCTCATGGAGCGCTTCACCACGACCATTCTCCGGTTCGGGAAAAGCGTGACGAAATCGACTTTTTTGAGACGCCAGTCGTTTTTCGCCAGGTTGTTCGGGTAGAAATCGCACTGCCCGGAAGCCAGGAGTTCAGGCGTATAGGTGTCTTCATAGGCCGTCACCCCGTCCTTGTTGAAGAACTGCTCATCCCATCCGACGCACCGGAAACGGGGAACGACACCGTTGCCGAGACTGGATGCAAAGGCCATCGCCGCATCGTATGCCGGACCACTGATTTTGCAGTCGTCACGGCACCCTTCGGGCTGTGCGGAACACACGGAAGGGTGGATGGGAGAAAGGCAGACGCGAATTTCTTTTGTTTCCCTGATGTCTTCAAGCGAACGCCCTGCGGCGGTGATTGAAGAACAGAACAGCGCAACGAAAACCACCACGAATGACGACAGCACCCTCTTCATTTCAAGCTCCTGGCAAGTCGGCTGATCTTTGGCAAAATCGCGCAACAGCGCAAGAACAACGTGAACCTACTGCGGAAAAGATGCGCCCCTCTTGCATCATTCGTGGAAAGTGGAAAATCGTGAGGAGCGAAGGATGTGGCTCATTTGGCAGTGAAACTATACCGTTTTTTTGAAATCTTCTGAACTGTTTTGTAAGCTGGCGTTTTTTTTTTGACTCGAGGTAGTTCTATCTTCTCCATGGTCCTGGCAAATGCGGGTCGCGTCAAGAAACATCTTTCGACTCGCATGGCGAAACCCGCAATTCCGTTCCACAGCCATTCTGCGGGAAAATGGCTCAACGGCCGCAGGAGTGAGGCTCTCTGCCGTTGCCGTCGGCACGGACCAGTGGTTATAAAGTCTTTTGTCGCACGAATATTTCGGAACTTTTTCATTCTTCCGGCGTATCTACTATCGGAAATGGAAATTTCGAGAGGGGAAACGATGGAAGACCGTCTGGTCATAAGCAAGGTCAAGAATGGGGACGCCGAAGCCTTTGCGATACTCGTGGAGAAGTATCACAGGCGGCTCTTGACCTTCATCTACCGGCTGGTGCAGGACAAAAAGCTCGTGGAGGACATCGGCCAGGACGTCTTCCTCCATGTGTACAAGTCCCTGAAGGACTTCGACGAGGACAGGGGAACCCCCTTTTCCGCCTGGCTTTTCACCGTAGCACGCAACCGCTGCATGGACGAACTGCGAAAAGGAAACGACTTCGGCCGAATCTTCATCGAAGAGGTGGATGCCGACGGTCTCGCCGCCGACAGCCCGACGGCCGAGTGTCTCCTGATGGAGAACGAGCGCCGCGAGGCGGTCGACCGCTCGCTGGCGCGAATGTCGGAGCGGTTGAGGAAACCGATCCTCATGCGGCTTCGGGGCAGTTCGTTCGAAGCGATCGCAAAAGAATGCGGTATTTCAGCCGCTACGGCAAAATCGAGGGTGTTCAGGGCGAAGGAAAAGATGATGCTCCTGATCGGGAAATACTTCGGAGGAAAAAGATATGAGAGAGTATGAACCTTCAGGCGATTTCGTATCGAGAGTGATGGCAGCCGTCAATGCCTGCGAAGGCAGCCTCAAAAGCGAAAACCCACGGCTTTGGGACGGTTTTTTCGCCTTGAGCCCCGTACGATACATGATGTCGTGCTGCGGGGTATTTTTCGGAGTGCTCTTCATTCCCGCCATCTGCATATGATGCACTCCGTGGTCAGGAGCGTATCGAACGCGGAGAGGAAGGGCCATTCAACGATC
>CAXXDT010000005.1:0-369934 GCA_963663685.2 uncultured Syntrophobacter sp.
TGCACGGATATTTACGAGCAGCTTGATCAAAAACTTGCTGCGTGTTGCGCTGTAGATCGTATCGTGAAATGCGGAGTTGAGTTCAAAAAGCAGATTCAAGGTGAAATCGTGGTCCAATTCCTTAGATTTGAGCAATTCGCCCGCCTGCACCTTGATCTGGTTCAGGATCGCGATTTCCTCTTCACTGATGCGCTCGCAGGCGAGTTCCATAGCATGTGTTTCAAGAATTGCCCGGAGTTTAAAAAGATCCTGAACAGTCTGCTCATTGAGTTGAATCACCCGAATTCCACCTTGGGCAATGCGTTCCGCAAGGCCATCCTGTTCCAGCCTCCGAAAAGCCTCCCGAACCGGCGTGCGACTAGCCTCGAAGGTCTTTGCCACCTCCGATTCGAACAGCCGGCGACCAGGTCCGATCACGCCTTTTATGATGTCCTGCTTGAGTATCTCGTAAATCCGGTCGGCGATGGAAGTCGGAGCATTATTTACCCTGCTGGTGTAAGGAGTCCGGAAGGTAATCATCGGCGCACCCGGCTTGTGCAGCTTCGAAAAGAAGCCGAATAAAATAAAACCATTATTTCAATTCTCCACTAAGCCTTTCATCATGAAGGAAGATGCCGGACGCTTACCCAATCCATGGCAACTGTTGGCTAGCCTTCAATCATTTTGGTTATAAAATCTATCAGTTGGGCGGAGTCCTCAATTGCCAGGCCTTGCGTCGCGGACATGCCGAAATGATGGGCGGTAGCAAACGGGGCAAAGAGTGGCAGGCTATGCTGTTCGCTCGAAGCGATCACAATGTTTTTGTCCTTCTATAGCTGCCCCGTGCCACCAGGAGAAGTGGTGTTTTCAAAAATGGCCTTCGGCAGGAGTCGAAAACAATCGTTACCTCCTGCCAACCACATCGCACACCGACTTCGGATCGGCGTCGGTTTTAACTGCAAGCACAGTCAGCTTAACCGTCGCTACATGGGTCGGGGTAACCACGAGCCGATTGCAATGCCTCGCCGCTTGTCCCGCATACGTTAATTCCCGGTTAGTTCCAGGATGTCTCGACAGGGTGCGAAAACACGCCTCCGACGTTACTGCAATCAAAGAGAGGGTGCTGTACGCAATACGCGCAACTCCTATGAACAGACATTCTACAGCACGTAATATATTTATATCGCATTTTTTAGGCCCTCGGTCAAGATCGGGGGGGCGTAAATTTTCTTGTGTGAAACTCAGAAGAGTATGAAAAAAAGGCGTTTTTTCATCACATGGGTTTGGATCAGAATTTCCCTGAAAATGGACATTTGAGGGTTGGTTCCGCTGGGAGGGATTCCATCGGATCAAAGAGCGTTTTCCGTTGCGGTGGCCAAAGTTAGGGAGTTGCAAGCCATCGTTGTGCCGTGAATCGATTTCTGAAGAGCGTAGTGTGGGAAACGCGCACTGAACTTCCCCCGTTTTGCTGGAGAGGAAGTTAAGCGCCCATTGCCATTATCATTCTCCTCTCGGCCGCCTTGTTTTCGAACTCAACTGGCCCAAGCCATCCGAGAGGGTGGAGATTTTTTACACTGTCACTGACCCTCAAGGTGGGGAAAATCACGAGGGCAGGTGACTACCCTCGTCTATCCGACCATTACTCATCTTTTGGCTTCCGTATCGCGTGCCTTGGGTCTGACCATTTTTCCGGCCTTCATCACAGTTAAAACCCGCTGCAACACCCTTACGTCTTCGAAAGGGTTGCCGTCCACCCCAATCACGTCGGCAATCTTGCCCTTTTCCAGGCTCCCGACTTCACAGTCCATTCCGCATACCATTGCAGCTCGGATAGTTACCGCTTGGATGGCGGATTCCTTCGTGGCTCCAAAATCCGCCAGATATTGAACTTCTTGGGCCAGACCGCCGTGCATGCCGTCAGTGCCGGCGGCAAATTTCACCCCGGCCTTCATAGCCGCCGCCATCCGTTGCCTCACTTCCCTACGTTGTTGGATATGGGGCTCGACCAGGTTGGGAGGAAGCGTACGGATGCGGGCGTCAGTGAAGAAGATGCTGGGAGTCATTACCAGCCATCGATTGGCCTTGCTGATGCTTTCGATGTCTTCGTCAGAAACGAAATAACCGTGTTCGATGACATCGATACCGGTCTCAATGGCTGTAGCGAGCCCAGCCCCGCCAATGCAATGCGTTGCAACGGGAACTCCTGCCTGATGGGCTTCGTCTACGAGAGCCTGTAACTCTTCACGCGAAAAATAGGAAGGCATTCCTCTGGAGCTTTTCACTGTTCCGGTGGTGTAAACCTTGATGAGGTCTGCCCCGGCCGACAGGTTCTCCCTCACCGCCTGCCGGATGTTTTCTACTCCGCTGAAAGGATAGCCGACAAATCCCATGCCCATTGCGGCGCTCTGATCCCACGGGTGGCCACTATGAGACGCGGCCCGGGGACTTCGCCTGCAGCGACTGCCTTTTTGCACTCGATATCAAGAAACCCCTTATCCCCCATGCACCTCGATGTGGTTACCCCGGCACTAAGGTCGACAGCCATAGTGCGAACCGCCCGGATGGTGAGTTCGGGAATAGAGTCATTCATATGCGCAAAATAGTTATCGAGCGACGGATCAAGAGAGAGGTGGTTGTGACAATCAATCATTCCCGGCAATGAGCAGTTGACCGGAACAGTCAATAATTTCATCGTACTGGTGAGGCGCGGAGTCGGCTTCAGGACCTACGGCGGCGATTCGTGAATCGCGGACCACGAGGACGCCGGGAGTCACAATGCCCCCGCCGACAACATCAATGATTCCATCTCCTTTCAAAAGGATCGTCTGCATGAATGCTCTAGCCCTCCTTTGTTGGTCACAGGTTCGCATTAAAGTTTTTTTGTGATGCATGCATGTATACACATGTAGGCTATTTTTGTCAATGCATTTTGCTATCCTTTGCTCCGAGCCACCTCGGGCAGGCATGGAATTTCCGTGCGAACTTCCGACAGCTCTGGGGTGCTAGATCGGCATTTATTGGCTAGTTTGTTTAGAATGCCCCAGGGGGTCTGCCTCTGCAGTGCGCTGAGATTTTTGGGTGTCGGGATCAAAAAAACTTGACAAAAATTATGTGCACTCGTATACATGTATACACCACCTACAAATTAACACCCTTTTTCGGAGGCGGGCCGCAAGACAGAAAATTCCAAGCCAGTTCGATTGGCTGAGCCACGATCGATAACCAAACAAATGAAAGGAGAAAAGAGAAGAAACAACAAAGGACCTGGTTGTAGGCCTAGTTTTTGCCTATCAGCATTTATATGGCCATGCCTGGTCTGGGGAGCCATGAAGTCTACATAACTTTATACCATATTACAACTGGGATTTTTACATTTGTAATTGAATGGGTGTGCCTGCAGAAGACCTGCATGCAACCTTAACTTGTATGCAGCTTGAGAAGGAACAATGAATATACATTTCTTGGTTGTTTATATAGTTGTAAGATCGGTACAAATGGCATGTTATCGTGCTGATGATAAACCCCATGATGGTAGGCGAATAGTTGGATTTAAAGATTACAGTTTGTAGCTGTTGCCTAATTAGAAGAATCAAAATGATATTTATTTGTACAAGTAATAACTTAATAATTTAGGCATAAAGTCGGACTGAGTAGCTTATTGTGGTTATATCAGGTCTATCGCTAACTTATTCAAGCTAGCGATGGCACTTCAATGCATTGTATCCAAACTTGGAGTGAGCCATGACACCATCGAGCAATACTAAAAAAGATCTACCCATGTCCATCAGGAAAGTTGCCCTTGCGAGTATGGTAGGATCTACCATCGAGTGGTATGACTTTTTCCTGTACGGGACCGTCTCCGGGCTGGTTTTTAACAAGATATTCTTTCCTCCATACGCGGATCCCTTGGTCGCAACGTTGCTCGCATATGTGGGTTTCGCAGTCGGTTATTTATCGAGGCCGGTGGGAGGAATCGTTTTCGGCCATTTCGGCGACAGGATCGGGCGAAAGAACATGCTGGTTCTCACGCTGATCATCATGGGCATTGCAACTATTCTTATCGGATGTTTGCCGCCTTACAGCAGCATCGGAATATGGGCTCCGATCCTGCTCATGACATTTCGCGTCTTCCAAGGCATAGGTCTCGGAGGTGAATGGGGTGGCGGTGTTTTGATGGCAGTGGAGCACTCAAGTAAAAAGAATGTCGGTTTTTATGGAAGTTGGCCTCAGATGGGGCTGCAGGTCGGCGTTCTCATGGGAACGGTCGTTTTTGCCCTGCTCTCCAATTTGTTATCGGAAGAGCAATTCCTGACCTGGGGATGGCGATTGGCCTTTTTGGTCAGCGTTTTTCTGGTGGCAGTAGGGCTGTATATTCGTCTCCAAATCCTTGAAACACCGGCTTTTACCCGCATACGTGAAAGTGGCGCCCGAGTGCGCGTGCCGATTATGGAAGTGCTGCGAAAGTACCCCAGGAACGTCATCTTAGCGATGGGGGCGCGCTTCATCGAAGGCGTGACTTTCAACGTCTACGTCACTTTCGGGGTGATGTATCTCACGAGCGTCATAAAGCTGCCGAGGACTACCGCATTGAATGCGGTCAGCGTCGCAATGCTTGTCCAGCTCATCCTTGTTCCGGTATGGGGGGCTCTGGCTGATAAGTATGGGCGGCGCAAAATCTTTGCGGCGGGTGCGATCATCTCGGGCGTGACCATCTTTCCAGCCTTTTGGGCTATTACCTCTTTCCCTCAGCACACCGTGGTTATCTACCTGGTCATGGGGATACCGTTTGCAGCATCCTATGCAGCCCTCTGGGCGTCAATATCTTCGCTTTTCTCGGAAATATTTGACGCCAGAGTTCGCTATAGCGGAATGTCGCTTGTCTATCACACGGCTGGTATCTATGCGGCAGGGTTAACTCCGATTGTTGCGACTTATCTCCTGTCCGCGAATAACAACAATCCATGGCTGATAGCGACATATGTCCTAGTCGTAAGCATCATCAGCACCATTTGTGTCAGCTTGTTGCAGATCCAGCAAATAGGCGAGGAGACGGTTCCTCAATCATAGGCAAGGGCGCTCCGACGTAAGATTTGGTGCGTAGCTCGCTAATTTCAGTTCTGGAAGTCGAAAAGGTAGCCCAGAACTTTCATCGCTGTATGGATGGCGCCACCGGGACCATCCACCAAGGATGGAGCTATGAGTACCGTTGTCATCTGTGTGATGGGTTTCATTATGTTCATATTCACTTTTTGGATGAGGCATACCAATGCTCCTGTCAGTGAGAATCGGCCAAGATAACCGGTGTGGTTATCACCATAATCCTCGGCATTGGGGTTTTCAGGTCTCTGGTTGGCCGGACTCTGTGCATGTGCCCATCCAGGTAGTCAGCCTGGACATCAATCATGTGGTCCTGGCCATTGTGGCTGTCGTCTTGCTGGTCATCTTCTTACCTGCTGGTGGTTTTGTGAATAACGGACGGGTATGTGGACTATCCGTACCAACCGGTGGGCTACTGGCTATTCCGACCAGCGTTTAGTTCAACCAGTAACAAGGAGTAAGATACATGGTCATTGATTCGGAAAAATGTATCGCGTGTGGGCAATGCGAAGTCTACTGCCCGGTGGGAGCCATCAGCCTCGGCGACCACGCCGAAATAGACTCCAATGAATGCACGGAGTGTTATGACTGTTTGAGAATGGCGGATTGTCCGGTAGATGCCATTTATCAGCAAAAACTCGAATGGCCTCGAATGGTGCGCAGCCTCCTGAGCGACGTTTTGACGATCGCACCCGAGTCATGCATCTCCGGCCGAGGTACCGAAGAGATGAAAACAAACGAGGTCACCGGTCGTTTCCCACATGGATGGGCGGGGGTGGCCATCGAAGTCGGGCGTCCCGTGCTGGGCACACGCTTCTACGACGTGGAGAAAATCGCCATGGCGATGGCGAAGCTGGATGTCGAATTCGAAACCTGTAACCCGACAACCTCCCTCATGGCCGATATCAAGACCGGAAAATTCAAGGAGGAAGTCTTGAACGAGAAAGTCCTCTCAGCCATAATCGAATTTTCGGTGCCGCTGAAAAAATTGGGCAAGGTGTTTGAAGGCCTCAAGGAAGTCAGTGAGCGAATCGAAACTGTCTTTTCCCTCTGCATTGCATCCAGGGTGGCCCAGGACGGCCAGGTCCCGACGCAAGACATAATGCGCAGAAATGGAGTATGGTTTGCACCCAACGGGAAAACGAATGTTGGCTTGGGCAGGCCGTTGTTCATGGAGGAAACGAGATGACGCATACACTGCATCGAGTGGGAGAAGCCGGGAGCTTGGAGCGTGACTACGTGCTCCTTTTTATGCCTTCGAAAGACGTCAATCATGTGGGCTCGGGGCCTAAACTGCGAAAGATGTTGGAGATCAGTTTAAAATGCGGTGCAGTCAAGATCGGTGACTGCCGCCACGGTAACGAATATTACCAGGGCGGGCTGGATAAGCTCTTGGACAACGTTGAAGACCGGGCTGTAGTGCACGCCGTTTTCAACGATCAGGATAACGTGGTCGAGGCCCTCAAAGAACTGAAAGAAGCGGACTTGGGTATTTCGGTCGTCGTATCCGGTCTTTTCGACAAGGTTCGTGATTGCTGCCGGGAAGCGGGACTCACTTCCCACACAGTCAATAACAGTCTGGGGCGATGGGGAAGGACCGACCGTCTGCCGCCGAGAGAAATCCTGGAAATCAACACCATGTGCGGGCACGGCATGGTATCGGTTAAGTTGATCGAAGACACGGCTGCAAAGGTAAGACACGGGGAACTGAGCCCGGAGAAAGGTGCAGAGCGCTTGTTCAAACCTTGCATGTGCGGCATTTTCAATCCTACCCGCGCAGCCGAGCTTCTCAAGGCGATGGCCGAGAAATCGGCAGATTCAGCCGCAAAGTGACATAAGGGTAGGTACTACGTTGAACCGTTGCTGAATGCTTCACAAGGAGAGAGTCATATGGCTAGGCGAGCTTCATTCCCCATTCGTTGGAGGATAGGGACTCTACTCAGTTTGAGCTACATGGTTTGGTACCTGGACCGGGTGAACATCTCCGTTGCTGGCCCAGCAATGATGAAGCACTTTAATTGGACCGCTGCTGACTTTGGTCTGGTACAGTCCGCTTTTTTCATCGGATACGCTCTTACGCAGATCCCGGGTGGATGGCTGGCAGATCGATTCGGAGGGTCCAAGGTGATACTTTTCGGCACCTTATGGTGGTCGCTTTTTGTCTTCCTCACCCCTTTGGGGGTCACCTTTGGGCTCATGCTGGGAATCCGAGGCCTGATGGGTGTAGGGGAAGGCGTTAATGCTCCAACACACGCCGCACTGACGGCATGGTGGATGCCTAAAAAGGAAGCTGGGCGAGCAATCGGGCTCTACTATGTCGGCATGCAGGTCGGCACTATGATCGCCATGCCCTTGACGGTCTGGGTCATCGTAAGATATGGTTGGCAGATGTGCTTCTATTCATATGCTTTCGTTGGCGTGATATGGTGTGCCATATGGTATTGGTATGGCTGCGACAGACCTGAACAGCACAAATCGATATCCAAGGAAGAAATTGCCTATATCAAATCAGATCATGACCCTGCGGAAGTCATGGAGCAGTCCACTGACTGGAAGACCATCTTTACCAATAAGCTCGTTTGGGGCCTTGCCATATCATATTTTTTCAATAACTATCTTTTCTATCTTTTTATGGCTTGGCTTCCAAGCTATCTGGTCATGGACCGCGGTTTCACTCTGGTCAAGACTGGAATATTCGCGATGCTGCCGTACATGGTTTCGGTTATATCATCGCCTTTTGGGGGTTGGCTCTCGGATTATTGGACAAGAAAATATGGGGCGCATATCGGGCGCAGTTTGCCTATTCAGATAGGCTTGGCTGGCTGTGGAGTTTTTCTTATCCTTGCTGCATACACTCCGAATGCCTATGCCGCTGTTATCTACTTATGTGCTTCGGTGGGTTTTCTGAATATGAACTTTGCTCCATTTTGGTCGGCTGCTCTTACTCTGTCTTCGAAGGATGGCGGCGTAATAGGCGGATTGATGAACACCCTCGGGACGATAGCGGGTGTTGTTGCTCCTGCGATTACTGGGCTCGTCGTTACTGCTTCTGGCAATAAATTTGAGTATGCGCTCTATTTCGGCGCTTTTCTAGCTTTGCTTGGAGTTGTTGTAGACGGCGTTGCCGGCAGAGTAAGACCAATTGACTTCACAAAATTGGTTCAAAAAGAAGGAATTGCGACATCCTGAACTGCTTCATGCAGGGTTACCCATGGGGGTAGGGTGTTTTTTCGAGCCCTGCCCGTGTAACATCTTCAATCCTGCAAGGCTACCGAACTGCTCAGAGCGATGGCAGTCAAATCAGTCAGGACGGCGGACTCGAACCCGCTGTTACCGATACTGTTTCCGGAGGGGAAAAATGGGTCTTGTCGATCTTAGTATGAATATCCGTCCGACATGGCGATGGCCTGCCGAAATCGGGCTGGTGAAAGATTTGGGAAAGGGCGATCCCTACCAGGTAACTTCGCTGGGTATCGGGATGCACTTTTTCACGCACATCGATACACCACTTCATATCGAATTAGGACGGGAAACCATTGATCAGGTGGGATTGGAAAGACTTTGCGGACCTGCAGCCATTTTGGATCTGGGGCTGGTCGCGCCGAACCAGGAAATCGGCCTTGATTTGCTCGAAAAGCGTACGAGCCACTTGATGCCCAATGACATACTGATCCTAAAGTCCTGCTGGGATCTGAAGGTGGATTGCAGCACCCGTGAGTACTGGTCCGAAGCGCCCTACCTGAACCGAGAGGCGGCAGCGTGGCTTTCGAAGTTACCGGTCAAAGCGATAGGATTTGATTTTCCACAGGATTATGTGCTCAGGGAGATTCCAGAGAGGCATCCTTCGGCCCGGGAAATGCCCACACATGACCTGATTCTTCGCAATGGGATTTTTCTGATAGAGTATCTTTGTAATGTCCATGCAATCAAAGCGATCAGGGTGGAGATTTTTGCGCTGCCGCTCAAAGTTACCGGGGCCGAAGGCGCTTGTGCACGGGTGGTGGCTGTCGAATAGGTGGTGCTACGTGCAGAGCAAAGGGGCGCCTTATGGGCAGTACGCGCATCTCGGCACGGCGTCGAAAGATCTTGTCCTGTTCAGGAAAGACATTCCCTAGGGCAGCTATCTGCGAAGGTATGCCGCCCAAGTGTCCTCGGCAATGAGCGGCACCGTATTCAAAGAAGTGGAATAGGTAATCCGTGATTAGACATTTCAAGATGAAAAAGGACCGTCAATAATGAAAAAGACAATTCTGGACTTCCAGGTGATGGTGGAGCGAGGGGAAAAAATCGTCTACCTCACCGCTTATGACTATCTTACGGCAAAAATGGAGGAACGGGCCGGGGTTGACATGATCCTGGTCGGCGATTCCCTTGGAATGGTATCCCTGGGGTACGATACGACTTTTCCCGTGACCATGGACGACATGATCCGCCATTGCCAGGCCGTGCGCAAGGGGGCCCCAAACGTATTCATCGTGGGCGATATGCCTTACATGTCCTATCAGACCTCCGACGAGGCCGCGATTGCCAATGCGGGCCGGTTCATCAAGGAAGCCGGTATGGATTGCGTGAAACTCGAAGGCGGCGGCCCCCGCATTCTGGACAGAATACGCGCCATAAACGAAGCGGGCATCGTCGTGATGGGGCATATCGGCCTGACCCCGCAGTTCATGGGACAGCTTGGCGGCTACAAAGCGCAGGGCAAAACGGCCAAAGCGGCGATGAACCTCATCGGGCAGGCCAAGCTCATCGAGGAGGCGGGTGCGGCCAGCCTCCTCCTGGAGGGTATGCCGGCCGCCGTCGGCAAGGCGATCACCGAAAGGGCCGAGATCCCCGTACTGGGGATCGGCGCCGGGTCATATACCCATGGACAGCTTCTGATCTATGCGGACATGGTCGGCTTCTACGATGACTTTACCCCGAAATTCGTAAAGAAATACGCACACGTCGGAGATGTCCTGACGAAGGCTTTCTCCGACTATGCCGAAGAAGTGCGCAAGGGGGAATTTCCGGTCAATTCGGAACATGCGTACAAGATGAAAGACGAAGAAGTTGCGGAACTGGCTGAACTATTGGATGCAGAGGATAAGAAGCAGCCGGTTCCCAAAAAGTAACATCGAAAAAAGCCATCGGAGCCCGGCGGAGAATAAAGCGGTCATCAATCGATCTGTGGGGGCGAGGGCAGGTAACGGCCCTCGTCTCGCTGGGTATTACTCCTGCCTACCTGTCAAAAAAAGGCTGAGATGCCCGCCCTATAAAGGACCGAGCCCTCAGCCTTGGATTGATCGTCCAGCCTGCCGATTTATTAGACGAACCGGTGCCGCCAAGTGAATTGTTCTGGGACAATACCGCCGCTCGTTGGATAGACCGCGATGAACCGTCGGGCGCGGTAGGAATGCCGGTTGCCCGGCCCCCCCGCACAGATCCGTACGTGCGGAACCACCGCATACGTCTCGTACTTCGAGTGAATGGCGTGAAAGTGCACATAGAGGTACGGATGTACGATGCGACTTCCGGGTAGATATCGAACAATAAAGTGGCAAAAGCGGCTCCAAGGCATGCGGCGATTCTGACTCCGTCGCCGAAAGGGGTGCGGAGGTATAACTGTCTCACAGCGTATTTGGGAATCAATGGGCAAGATTGAATTCACACCGGCTGAGCGGAAGGTATAGCCATGGGAAAACGGAAACCATGCATGCCGCAAAGCTTCCTGATCGCCAGTCCCCCGACGCGGCTGTGCCTGCGGCCTGGGGGCTGCGTGTCATGCCTCATCGACGCCTGCGCGGATCACCATGTCTGCTTCGGCGGTTTTCGTTTGTGGTGGGGGAGAAACTGGATGGGTTGACCGGAGATCGTTGATTATGGGGCATCCTCGCAAGCTTGATGCGCACGCCTTCACTTCCACTTCCGGGACTGGCGTTTCGAACCTCGGGGATGTGAGCCCGTGGTACTAATCATGTACATCGATTAGTGCATCATCATTACCTGGAAATTCCTACAAGCGGGTCTTGGGACGCTCCCCGGAACAAGGCGAAATTCATTCACATGCTACCCCCCCGGTGCTTCCCCAACTAAAACGGGCTACAACATTTACGCTGTAGTCCATTTGTAAGTAGCCGAAACTACTTGAATTTACTGGAGCCGGCGATGGGATTTGAACCCGCGACCTGCTGATTACGAATCAGCTGCTCTACCACTGAGCTACGCCGGCCAACCAGAATGACGGCCTTATACCACGCGTGTTCGGAACTGGTCAAGGCCATTGTGCCCGGAGGGAGCATCCTGTGTGGATCGGATACGGGGGATGATCGAAAGGTTCTCCGTCATTACATCTCAGTGGAGAGGCAAGTCGCCTCTTCCATCCCAGGAGGACTGCGGAAGGGATTTATATGCTCGGCCGCAGTCAGTCGTTGCCCGGCGGAAGGTCGTGTACGTCCGAGGCCCCGGTCCGGAAATCCCCGGATGTCCAGCCCCCGGGGGAACGTGGTGTGCCCGCGGGAATTCAAAACCCCACCCTTCAGCCGCTGTTCACGGAGCTTGTACTCCGGTGTATCGGGAGGCGGACTTTTCTGAGTGTGCGACCCGGGAGCGGCCTGACGGGGGCCGGCCCCCTGCTTTTCTGAACGGCAGGGGAGACCCGCCGTGTTTTACAATCGGAGCGGTCCGGGTGGTCAGCGGTGCCAGAGTCTTCGCGGGACTGCTATTATTTGACAACCTGCGATAAACTTGACATCCACTCGCTTATTGATGATAATCGTACCCCTCATGTTCTAAGGAGGGGTAACGGCACAGACCGTAACCTGCTCTCCTTTGGCATATATTTCCTGAAAATACCAATGGGACGCTTCCTTGCGTGCCTCCTCCGTCATTGCTGTCGTATCCGGGTAAGTGATATCTGTCTGAGACCTAGGAGCATTGCTATGAGATTTGCCGGCAAAACGGTTTTGTTCAGTCTCCTGCTGTGCCTTTTATACGGCGGGGGTGCTTCGGCGCAGGAACTTCAGATGATTCCTTCTCCTTTTGCTCCTCCCGGCTCAAGCACAAGTTCAGGCTCAAACTCAGGCGCGACCACCGGTACGACCATGCCTCCGGCCCAGGGGACGACGCAGGTGGGGACCGTGACGATGCCCACGGTCACCATTCCGGTTTTCCCGCTTCCGACAACAACCCCGGCTCCCACGACCTCTCAATCCCCGCCGACCGGTACGACCCAAGCGCCGGCGGCTTACCCAACTCCCGGGCAGACCCTGCCGGTGGGAATGGTCCCGCCTCCGCAGGCGACTCCGCCGGGTGGTCAGCCCGCAGGGGTCCCCACGACATCGGGGCAGCCAACGGCAGCCGGCGTCACTCAGCCCGGAACGACGGTTCCTCCTTACACGACGGGTCAGCCCGTGCCAGGAGCGCCCGCACTGGCCCCTTCCGCGATTCCACCGTTCCAGGGCACAATATCCGGGCAGGCGGGCATGCCATCGGCTCAACAGGTCCCGGGGGTGCCCCTCGAGGCGCTTTCTCCTTTCGAACAATACGTTTCGGGAAAATCCCAGAGCACCCCGTCAAGCATATCGTTTGACATCAAGCAATTCGGATACGATCTCTTCATCAACACGAATTCGCCGCTTATCACCGGGGCGCCTGTTGTGAATCCTCAGAACCCTTCCTCTGCTTCCGCTCTCCAGGGCATGGCCGGTCAGGCACTGAGCGGTCAGGGAAGCCCCTTGAGCACCCAATTCGGAATGGCGGTACAGAACGTTCCTGTCAACCCTCAGTACCTCCTCGGACCGAGCGACGAAATACGGGTCACGGTATGGGGCTCGGTCGAAGGAACCTGGGACGTATTTGTGGATAGGGACGGAACGATTTCTCTTCCCAAGGTCGGAGTGCTGGGTGTGGCGGGCCTCACATTCGAGCAGGCTAAAGACATGCTCAAGAAGGAATTCGCCAAGTATTACACTGATTTTCAGATGAATGTGAGCATGGGCTCGCTGAAAACCATCCGCGTTTACGTGGTGGGCAATGCGAGGAATTCGGGGGCGTACCTGGTTTCCTCGATGTCGACGATCATCAACGGCCTGCTTGCCGGAGGGGGGACCGAGCAAGGCGGGTTCCATGAGAAACATCGAAGTGAAGCGAAACGGTGAGACGGTGGCCACCCTGGACCTTTACAGCTTCCTCCTCCAGGGAGACAAAAGCAAAGATTCCCAGTTAATGCCCGAAGACGTCCTCTTCGTTCCTCCCATCGGCCCCATGGTAGGGGTTGCCGGCAACGTGGAAAGGCCTGCCATCTATGAAATGAAAGGCAGGACGAGGTTGTCCGAAGCGATTAAAATGGCGGGTGGAGCTACGGCTGACGCCTACCTGCAGAGGGTCCAGGTGGAAAGGGTATCTCAGCGCAAATCGAAAGTCGTGCTCGATCTCGATCTGCAGCGCATAAAGGGCAAGGACGACATCGTGCTCGAAGACGGCGACCTCGTCAAAGTCTACCCTATCGCAAATTACGTGGCGAACCAGATCACCTTGCAGGGCAATGTCCGCAGACCCGGCACCTATGAATGGCGAAACGGGCTTCGGGTGAGAGACATTCTGCGCAACTACGATGCGCTGCTTCCGGATACGCTGCTCGATTACGCCCTCGTGGAAAGGCGCATCCCTCCGGATTACCACCAGGAGTACCGGACGTTCAACCTCCAGGCCGTGCTGTCGGGCAGAGACGAGCATGAGAACATCCTCCTTGAGCCTTACGACACGGTCACCGTGCTCAACAAGTGGGCCGTGGTGGAAAAGGAAAGCGTACGCATCACCGGTGCGGTGAACCAGCCTGGGGAATTCTATTTCAAGCCGAACATGAAGCTCTCCGACCTGCTCAAGCTGGCGGGAGGGATGAAGAAGTATGCATTTACCCAGACGGCGGAACTCACCCGGGTTGTGCCCACGGAAACCGGCCCCAGGACCGAACAGATCAGCGTCAGTCCGGCTGCGGCCATGGATGGGGACTCGCTCTATGACATTTCCCTCCAGAAGGACGATTATCTGTTCGTCCGTGCTGTTCCCGAATGGCAGCTCTACCGGAAAGTCTCCGTGACCGGAGAAGTGAAATTCCCGGGAGATTACGCCTTGCAGAAGGGGGAAAAGCTTTCCTCACTGCTGGTGCGGGCAGGGGGGTACACGAACAAGGCCTACCTGCGCGGAGCCACTTTCGTCCGGCAGAGCGTGAAGGACCAGCAACAGAAGCAGATAACGGACATGGCGGATCGACTGATGCGGGAACTCCTCGCGTCGACGGCTGCCGACGTGGGAGCCGAACTCGATCCACAGCAGGCCCAAATCGATTCCATCCAGGCGAAGCAGAAGAAGATTTTCATAGACAGCCTGAAAGGGGTCCAGGCAAAGGGCAGGGTGGTCCTCCGCCTGGAAGATCCCAAAAGGCTCAAGGGAACGCCTTCCGACCTGGAACTGGAAGACGGGGACCAACTTTATGTACCTTCCAATCCTCAAGCCGTTCAGGTTATCGGAGCGGTTTACAATCAGACGAGTTTCGTCTATGAACCCGATAAGGACTGGTCCTACTATGTGGACCGCTCGGGGGGCTATACAGCGACGGCCGACAGCGGCAAGATATATATCCTGAAGGTGGACGGCACGGCGGTTCAACCTGGCGGAGGCATTTTCTGGAGCGCTTCCGCGAGCCGGTGGCAGACCGGCCTGAACGGGAAGATGGAGCCGGGGGATACGGTTGTCGTGCCCGACCAACTGGATAAGATCGCATGGCTCAAGAACACCAAGGATCTGACCACGATCCTGTATCAGATCGCCGTTGGTGCGGGCGTGCTGTTGAGGCTGTAGGCGGCGTGAAGGGATTGTCATACATCATTGAATCGTCCCGCGTGAGAGAAATGGTGCTTTCCTGCGGACCGGACCGGCGTTCATGCGCGGGATGATCCTTGCCGCGGGGCTGGGCACCCGCCTGCGTCCCCTGACAAAGGTCCGGCCAAAGGCGCTCGTACCCCTCATGGGGGCGACCATCCTCGACTACTGGATGCGGCGTCTGGAATTGTCCGGTGCGAATGCCGCCGTCGTCAATGCCTTCCACCTGGGAGAGAAGCTCGCCTCATACATCAGCACGAGGGCCTGGGCGATTGAATTGCACTGCCGGCTGGAACCCGTTCTTCTGGGCACCGGGGGCGGACTCAGGAACGCTGTCGACTTCCTGGGGCTCGACCCGACGGTTATCGTCAATGGGGATACCGTCTGCGATGCCCCTCTGGACAGCCTTATGGCGGAACACGTGCGGCAGGGTGTGCCGGTGAGCCTCCTTGTCCACGACTGTGAACCGTTCAACAATGTCGCGGTGGACGAAAGCGATCGTATCCTGGGATTCGGACCTGAAGCCCGGGAACTAAGTCGCATTCGGTCCGATGTGAGGCTTCTGGCTTTTACGGGAATTCACTTCATCGATCCCCGCGTTCTGTACGGCCTTCCGGCAAACCGCCCCTCTGATATTCTCGACCTCTACCGCAGGCTGATCGAAGAAGGACGGTTTGTGCGCGCCCTTTATCACCCCGGAATGTTCTGGAGGGAAATGGGCTCAGTGGATGCCTACGTCGGCCTGGTGCGGGAACTTGCCGGACTCGGCGAGGGCCTTCTTTCCCCCCTTCACACCGGTTCCCGGGTCCGGATTCACCCTGGGGCGAGGATTTCGGGCAATGTCACCCTGAAAGGGGTGGTCACCGCGGGCGATGCGTGTACGATCGAAAACGGGGCGGTCCTGAAAAACGTCATTTTGTGGGACAACGTGCACATTGGAATTGGTGCGCGACTGAGGGAATGCATTGTGACCGATGGCGTTACGGTAAACGGAAATCACGAGGACGAAATTATTGTCGACTGAGAAGAAAGCGGGTAATGAACCGGAGCGTCCGGAAGTGCTGAATCTCATGCTGGATCGGGCGCTTCATGCCCTTGGTCTCGCTCCTGAAGCGTTCAGGATTGTGCCGCTTTTCGGGGACGGATCGGACCGGAAGTTTTTCCGGGTGTGCCGTGGTGCGATTCGCTTCGTCGCTCTGACATCGCCGAGGAAGTCCGCCGGCGGAATAGATGAGAATGATTCGTATTTCAGGATAGGCAGGCACCTTGGTTCGAGGGGAATCCCTGTTCCGGAAATCGTCTATGCGGAGCCGGAAGACGGATTTTTCCTGCTCGAAGACCTTGGGGACCGGCATCTGCAGGCCCACGTCCTGTCCGGCAGGAACAGGATCCACGATTTGTACCGCGGGGTTCTGCGCCTGATGCTCGAAATGCACGAGCGCGGGCGGGAAGGCTTTACCGCCGACTATTGTTTTGATACGGTCCAATACGATCCGGGTTTTGTTTACGACCGTGAACTGGAATATTTCAGGAGGGCATTCCTTGTTTCCCTGCTCCGTTTGGACGTGGGTCCCGAGGACCTGAGGCGGGATTTTGAAAATCTTGCGGAATCCGGCGGAAGAAACGATTCGTCCTTCGTCATGCACAGGGATTTTCAGAGCCGGAACATCATGGTCAGACACGGGCGGCTGCGGCTCATCGATTTTCAGGGAATGCGCTTCGGCCCGCCGGTTTACGACCTGGCTTCCCTTTTGATGGACCCCTACGTGGAAATTCCTTTTCGGGTGAGGGACGGGCTCCGCGACCTCTACTGGTCGGGGGCGTGCCGGCTTCTCGGAGGGACTTATGGCCGTTTCAGAAGAGACTGCGATATCCTGAGCCTTTGCAGAAACCTGCAGATCCTGGCGGCTTACGCATACCTCGGGGGGGCAAAGGGCCGGGTTCGGTTTCTTCGGTACGTACCGGCGGCATGGATCAGCCTGCGGGGCCTGTTGCAAGGCCCTCTCAAAGGGAAATTCCCGCAGATCGAACACTGGACGGACGTTGCCGCGAGGAATGCCGCAATCCGGATCAGGTGAGGCCACGCAAGTTTTGCGTGACTTTGATTTGATAAACTGATATAGGCGGATGCTCTGACGGAAAAAATCAACCAACGCGTTTAGATATAGGAAGGAGAAATACAGCCATGGCTTCAAAGACACAGAAAACGGAAAGTATCAGGGCGAGGAAACACCGGTCCAACAAGATCAACGTCAAAGAAGGAGATAAAAAGCTCCGGAAAAACTTTGATGTGCTGGAAAAGGTCGTCGAAGTGAAGTAGTTTCGAGACACCCTTCGAAATAGCGGCCGGGCATGCCTTGCCCGGCCGCCAATCCTCAAAATTCCTGCCCTTTCGGCGAAATTGGGCCTCAGCAGACTTCCATCACCTTGAGAAGATTCGTCGTACCGGAAACGCCCACCGGCACGCCGGCGGTAATGATAAGGAGATCTTTTTCCTTTGCCAACCCCTGCTCGAGCGCCCAGGTCCTTGCGGACCCGAACATCTGGTCCGTGTCCACGAACGCATCGACCAGGTATGGAATAACGCCCCAGGAGATGGAAAGCTGTCTCTTGGTTACGATGTGATCCGTAAGGGCGATGATGCACCGGGGCGGCCTGTAGCGGGCCACGAGCCGCGCTGTGCTGCCCGAGGACGACGTCGCCACAATGGCCGCCGCATGGAGGTCCCGGGCGAGCAGGCAGGCAGCTCTGCTTATGGCCGCCGCCGTTTGCGGCAGAAGATCGGGCGTCGGCTGATCGAGAAAGGCGTCGGCGGCAATGTGCGGTTCCGTCGATCGAGCGATGCGATCCAGCATGGATACGGCTTCCAGCGGGTATGAACCAACAGCGGTTTCCTCGGAGAGCATCAGGGCATCCGTGCCGTCCAGGACCGCGTTTGCCACATCCGTGGCCTCCGCCCTGGTCGGGAGCGGGTTATCCTGCATGGAGGTGAGCATCTGGGTCGCGGTGATAACCGGCTTTCCCGCCTGCCGGGCCAATCGGACGAGTCGCTTCTGAATGATCGGGACTTCCTCCGGGGGCATTTCAACACCCAGATCCCCCCTGGCCACCATGACGCCGTCCACTGCCCCGAGAATGTTCTCGTAATCGTCCACGGCCTGGGGTTTCTCTATCTTGGCGATCAAAAGAGGCCTGTGGTCTATGCGGTTCAGGATCTCGAGGACCGGTTCGACGTCGGAGCGGGTGCGAACAAACGACATGGCCACGAAATCGACTCCCTCTTCAAGCCCCACTTTCAGGTCGAGGGAATCCTTTTCCGTAAAAGCGCTGATCTTCAGGTGCGTAGACGGGAAATTGATGCCTTTATGAGAAGAAATCGTGCCCCCGACGATGACCTCGCAGATGACCCTGTCCGTGGTCTTTTCGCGCACGCTGAGTTGAACGGTGCCGTCGGCGAGGAGAACGCGGTCCCCGGTATTGATGTCCTCCATGAGCCCGGGATAGTTGACGGGGATGAGCTCGTTCGAGGACGAAGAGGCCGAGAACAGCGCGATTTCATCGCCTTTCCGGAGTGTCCTTTTGTCGGGAATGAGCGTGCCCAGTCGCATCTTCGGACCGGCGAGATCCTGCAGAATGCCGATGTCCTTTCCGACCTCGTCCGCCGCGCGCCGCAGGTTCCGGATGGTCTTGCGATGGGCTTCACGATCGCCGTGCGAGAAATTCAGCCGGGCGACGTCCATGCCCGTAAGGATGAGCTGCTTCAGGCGTTCGTACGATTCCGTTTCGGGTCCGATGGTGCACACTATTTTAGTTCTGCGGAAAACAGACTTCGATTGCATTGTGAATCCTCATCCGGCGGAATTATGGGATAGTCTTTATCGGCAGCATCCGCCATGCCTTGAATACAGGCTTTTGAAATCGGTGGAACTCATACGTAACAGTAAGCAAATACGGGCACTTCCATGAGACCGGCGACTGCTGTTCTTTTGAGGCGGCAGCGGGCAAACTGTCTGCCTTGCATGCGGAAACCCTTAATTCTCGATCTCGTCCACCAATTCGTCAAGAGTCTTCAGGCCATGAATCCAGAATGAAACGTCGGAGAGGTCGATCCCGAGGGGAGCCAGCAGCTTTTCAGGTGATTCCTTGCCCCCCGATTCCAGGAGCTTTGAATAGAGCGGCACGAATGCGGGGCCGTTTTCAGTGTATTGCCGGTAGAGGGCCAGCGCGAGGAGTTGTCCGAACGCATAGGCGTAGACGTAACCGGGCGTATGGAGAAAGTGGGGAACATAAGACCACCAGATTCCATAATTCCGTGTGAGCGTGACCGAGGCGCCGAACATTTGTTTCTGCGTTTCAAGCCAGTGCATGGAGAGCCGTTCCTCTCCCAGTTCTCCCATAAATCTCCGTTCATTGTGGACCGTGTCTTCAAACCGGTTCATGGCTGCCTGCCGGAACACGGTGGACAGGATGTCCTCTATCTTCGCACACAGGAGGGCCATATGTTCGGAAGGGGAGGCAGCCTCGTCGAGCATGAACCTGAAGGTGAGCATCTCAGCGAACACGGATGCGGTTTCGGCCATGGTGAAGGGCGTCTCGCAGTTGAATAATCCCTGCTTTCCGGCGAGAACCTGATGGATGCCGTGGCCGAGTTCGTGCGCCAGTGTGAGGACGTCCCGGCGGCGGCCGGCGTAGTTGAGCAGTACGAAAGGATGCGAACCCGGCGTCGTGGGATGCGAGAAAGCGCCGCTTTGCTTCCCGGGGAGCGCGGTGGCATGAATCCAGCCCTCTTCGAAAAATCGCTCCGCAATTGACGCAAAGTCCGGCGAAAACCTGCGAAATGCCTCGATCACGGTGGCGCGGGCCTCCTCCCAGGGTATTATCCGTTCGGGGGCGCCCGGCACGGGCGCGTAACGGTCGAAGTCGAACAGTTCATCATACCCGAGGAGTATCCTCTTGTGGCGGTAGTAGCGGCGAACGATATCATAGCGGGACGTGACCGCGTCGATGAGGGCATTCACCATGCGGTCTTCCGTCTCGTTGGACAGGTTCCTCGAACTCAGCCAGTGCGGGTATTTCCTCAACCTGTCCGTTATGGCCCTGTCCAGCAAAATGCTGTTGAAGATGTGAGTAAGGATGTGGAGAACTCCCGAAAGTCCACATGTCAGGTCCTGAGCAGCCTGTTCCCGTGCGGTGCGGTCGGTGCTGTAAAGGTCTTTCAGAACGCAGGCTTCCGTGCGCCGAGAGTCGCCGAAGCGGAGCGCACCCATGACCTTGTCGAACAGGGCATTCCAGGAAGAAGCACAAACCGGCTCCTTCTCGGCCAGTATCCGTTCTTCCGCTTCGGTAAGCATGTGGGACTTATACCGCCGCAGGGTCTCGAGATAGTGGCGATAGTGTGCGAGGTCGGGGTGAGAGAGCAGGAGGGACGCCCTCAGGTCACTCAGTTGGGTCCATTCGAGTTCGAAAAAAAGAGTATCCCGCCGGGTGGAACTTTCGAATTCCCTTACGGACTGGAGGAAGGCCCCTGCTGCAGGGTCCTGAGTCCGGGTTGAGAAAAGGAGGTATGCAAAAGCGCTCAGCTTTTCCAGTCGCTCGCACAACACCTCATATTGCCGCACGGCCGCTGCCAGCGCCCCGGGGGCTAAGGTCGATATCGATCCCTTATACCTTTTGGCCAGGAGAGAGGTCTCGTGCAAAATCTGCCGTTTATCGGCCTCGATGCGCGGATCGTCGGGGCCCTCATACAGACTGCTCAAATCCCAGACGATGTTTTCCGCCGCCATTGTCCCTGCGTCGTATGTATCGGTTTGCGCCGGAGAACTCAACGAAATGGTCCCTTTCCCCCGTTTTCGGTTGAAATGCGTATTCCGTGTTCACCCCGGGCCGATGTCCCGGAGCGGCAGCCCGACGGTTTTAAAATCCCCCCCCCCCGCGTCGGGGCGAGGACCGGCGGATCATTCTTCAGTCGTACGAAACAGGGGGTCTCATTCCCCGAAAAAAGCCTTGTTGGGCACGAACATCTTTCCGGGATTCAGAATGTTGAGCGGGTCGAGCGCCCGTTTGATTTTCAGCATGGCGTCAAAGCCTTCCGATCCGACTTCCAGCCGGAGAAAAGGCGACTTGGCAATCCCTATCCCGTGCTCGCCCGATAATGTTCCCCCCAGGTCAAGCACGGTTCTGAAGAGTTCCTCCACCGCCTTTTCCGCCCGTTTCCGTTCATCGGGGTCCTTGCGGTCCAGCATGATGTTGGTATGAATGTTCCCGTCGCCCGCATGGCCGAAGCACGTAATGATCAGGCGATACTTTTCGGCCAGCCCCCTGATGAAGCGGATGAGGGCGGGAATCTGCGTTCGGGGCACGGTGACGTCTTCGTTGATCTTCCCGGGCTTTATACGCCCCAGTGCCGGAGAAATGGCTCTTCTGGCCATCCACAGACGGTCCTTGTCCGCGCTTGACTTGGCGACTTCAACCGTTTTCGCACCCGACTGCCGGCAGGTCTCCATGATCAGAGCGGCGTCGTCGTCGAGCATCGCTTCGCGTCCGTCCAGTTCGATCAGCAAAATCGCTTCCGCGTCAGTGGGCAGACCGGCGTGCAGGTAGTTTTCCACCACTTCGGTGGTGGCCTGGTCGATGAGTTCCAGGGTGGAAGGAATGATCCGGGTCCGAATGATGTTACAGACCGCGTTCGCGGCGTCATCGAGCCTGGGGAAGACGGCCATCATCGTTCGGGTGCTTTCCGGAGAAGGGATCAGGCGAAGATTGATCCTGGTAATGACGGCCAGGGTCCCTTCGGAACCAACGAGAAGCCGCGTAAGATCGTAGCCGACAACGCCTTTCATCGTGCGTGTTCCGGTGTGCACGATAGATCCGTCCGGCAGTACCGCCTCGAGGCCGAGGACATAATCGCGGGTAACCCCGTATTTCACCGCCTTCGGCCCTCCGGCGCACATGGCCACATTGCCCCCCAGAGTGGAAAACTGAAGGCTCGCCGGGTCCGGGGGATAGAACAGCCCGTAGCGGAGCACCTCTTTCTGGAAATCCGCCGTGACAACGCCGGGTTGCACGACGGCGATCATATTGTCGGGATCGATCTCGATGATGCGGTTAAGACGTGAGAGGGCGAGTACGATGCCGCCATACGGGATGGCCGCGCCCACCATGCCCGAACCGGCGCCCCGGGGGAATACGGCGAAGCGGTGTTTGCCTGCGAGTTTGAGGATTTGGGCAATCTCCGATGCGTCGCCCGGAAAGACGACGCATTCGGCCTTCCCTCGCATCTTACTGGCGTCGTAACTGTAGCAGTACAGTTCTTCAGGGTCAGTCAGAACGTTTTCTTTTCCCACGATACGAATGATTTCAGAAACGGGTACGGACATCGCAAACCCTTATAGTCATCTTGTCAGTCACTTGAATGAGCGGAAGCGTAGGAGCGCATTCGGGAAATCCTCACTTATCGTCAGCCTTGGAAGCGGGGGCTCCGGTGCCGTTATATCGGTTGAAATAAAAAATCCGGATTCGCCCTTTCGCGGAAATGACGCAATTCGGAATTGCTCCATCGTTTTGCGGCCCCGGCCTCCCTTCTCCCAACAGTCCACGACAGTGCCGTGTCGCGGCCGGCCGGTGTATCGTTTGAAGTGATACTCCATTCAGCCGCTCCCCGCAACTGCGGAGAGGAATCGGGACAAACCTTCATTTACGTCGTGCGGTATGCCGTCGGCAAGGGCCGGATCCGCGGGGCCGACGCAAATGCGTCCCCCATGAGGCTCAATAATAACCATTGAAATGAGTCCCGTAAAATCCTATCCTCAACCGGCTTGGGTGGCAGGAGACCCGGGAGAAATTCCACTCCCGGATGAGATCGTAGAACAAGGAAGGCGGCAGGAAAATGACGAGGCGGGACGATTTCCGGTTGGGATGCGAGACTCTTTTGGATGAGACGCCGAAATGGTTCTTGTCCGCCCGGCTCGGGTTGCTTTCAAATCAGGCTTCGGTTTCGCAGTCGTTTGAACATGTGAAGGAACTGATTCCCCGCGCGGGCGGGCACCTCCGATGCCTCTTCTCGCCCCAACACGGATTTCACGGTGAAAAGCAGGCGAACATGAAGGAATCCGATGACGGGTGGGACAACCACTCCGCCATTCCGGTCCTGAGCCTCTACGGGAGCACCAGGGAACCTTCGCCGGAAGCGCTTCGGACGATCGACGTGCTGCTGATCGATTTGCAGGACGTCGGAACGAGGGTCTACACGTACGGCGCCACCATGGGGTTGTGCATGGAAGCCGCGGCGCGAACGGGGACCCGGATCGTGGTCCTGGACAGACCCAATCCCATCGGCGGGAAGCTGATGGAAGGAAATCTGCTGGACCCGGAGTACCGTTCATTTGTCGGAAGGTATCCGGTCCCCATGCGTCACGGGTTGACCATCGGGGAACTGGCTATGTTCATACAAAGGTTTTGCCATGTTGGCTGCGATCTTGGAGTGGTTCCCATGGCGGGGTGGAGGAGGCGGGATTATTTCCCGGATACGGGGATGCAATGGGTGTTTCCGTCACCGAACATGCCCTGGTGGGAAACGGCGCTGATCTATCCGGGGATGGTGCTGCTGGAGGGAACGAACGTGAGCGAGGGGAGGGGAACAACGCTTCCTTTTCATCTTTTCGGCGCGCCGTTCATCGACCAGGGGAAGGTCCTGGCACACCTCGGCCGGTGCGGTCTTGAAGGGGTGCACCTGCGCCCGGTCTGCTTCGATCCGGTTTTTGACAAATGGAAGGGAGAAACCTGCTACGGTTTTCAGATTCACGTGACGGACAGGGAGCGCTTCAAACCATACCGCCTTGGGCTGGCCGTCATCCAGGCATTGAGCCTGATTCATCCCGAGCATTTCAAATGGCTGCAGCCGCCTTATGAATACGAATGGGAAAAGCTCCCCATCGATATCCTGCTGGGGAATGGAACGCTAAGGGCAAGGCTCGAGTCGGGGGAGGACCTCGCCGGGATCGAGTCGGAATGGTCCCCGGCTCTCGGGATTTACCGGGAAAAATCCGCAGACATTTCTCTGTACGCCGACTGAACAGCGGCGGCCACGTCACCCCCCACTTTCGCGGGGGATATGGATTCGTTGTTACAATTCCCATCCGCTGCCCAGGGGCACATTGCTTCTGGTTAATAAAACCCCGTCATTCCAAATTTCGTTCAAGCATCGATCATCCGATTCCGATTACAATCTTGAAAGTTACTATGATGTTAATTGCAAATACATGCAATGTCATGGAGTAGGGTATGTCAACGGAGCACTTTACCGATTCGATCCCAGCGGACGTAGCTGTTCGAGGGCGAGAACGTAAACTCCCCATCCCGGTTCCAGGACCAGTAGATAATGAAGGCTTCGCCCTTGATTTCATCCATCTTGACGAATTTCCAGAAACGGCTGTCATAGCTTTCGTCCCGGTTGTCTCCCATGACGAAGAGGCTGTCGGGGGGCACGACCACCGGTCCCATGTTGTCCCTGGGGCCGACAACGGCGGGCAGGACCTTGGGATCGGTGAAAGTTGCATAAGGTTCATCCAGCGGCCGATCGTTGATAAAAACTTTCTTGTCGTGAATCCTGACGGTTTCACCGGGTAGACCGATCGCCCGCTTGATGAAATCCTTGGTCGGGTCGACGGGATATTCAAAAACAACGATATCACCACGCTTCGGGTTGGCGAAATGAATCAGTTCCTTATTCACTGCAGGCAATTTTATCCCATAAATGAACTTGTTTACCAGGATGTGATCACCGATGAGGAGAGTGGTTTTCATCGAACCCGACGGAATCTTGAATGCCTGAACGACAAACGCTCGGATGAACAGAGCCAGCAGGACCGCGATGACGATCGCCTCTGAGTACTCGCGGACCATACTCTTTGTGTTGCGTTTTTCTGAAGTTTTTTCAGGCAGGTACCTCAACTTTGACTCCTCTCGTCGCTTGGAAGCAATTTACATTCGCGTAGTAAACTTTAATGAGTTTTGAACGCAATTTCAAGCAGTCATGGTAAAGAGCAAAAAATGGTAAAAGTCAATTAAAAACCTTTGTCGGCTTTACAGCGGATTGTCTCTATGTTTGCGAAGAAGGAAAACCTGATTGGATTAGATATAGGTTCGCACTGCGTCAAATTGACACAGGTAAAGGCCAGGGACGGTGTATTCAAGCTCTCGAACCTCGGCCTGATTCCCGTGTCGCGGGAATGCTTCAATGAAGGAAGGGTGAGCAGACCGGACCTTATCGCCAACGCCATTCGTCAACTCACTAACCATCTCAAAGTAAAAGATAAAACGGTTTCGGCATCCATTTCCGGTTACGAGGTGATGATCAAAAAGATCGAATTGCCGACCATGACCGAAGAGGAACTGGACAGCAGGATGCACGCCGAACTGGGGCAGTACATCCCCTACAATATCGAGGAAGTTGATGTCGATTACCAGATGACCGATATTTCCAAGGACCGTCCGAACTACATGGAGGTACTTCTTGTTGCAGCAAAAAAGGAATCCATCAACGATTATGTGGGATTAATAAGGCAGGCCGGATTCGAAACCGAAGTCGTCGATGTGGACTTTTTCGCACTGAGTAATGCCTTTGAAGCTACCTATGGGTTTGGAGAAGAGAATGTCGCCTTGATAGACATCGGTGCCAACAAGGCGATTATGAATATCGTCGTCAAAGGGGTGCCCGTTTTTACCAGGGGGATATCCATAGGCGGCGCTCAGATCACGGAAGGGATCAAGGATTGCTTCAAGGTGAGTTATGAGGAAGCGGAACGCTTGAAGCTGGGTGAGGTTTCGGAGAGTTTCCCGATCGGGGAAACGGAGGGCGTCTTCGTCGCCGTTACCAGGAACTGGGTGAGTGAGTGCAGAAGGGCAATAGACTTTTTTTACAGCAACTACCCCGATAAAAGCATCGGGAAAATATATCTGAGCGGCGGGTCCTGCAGAATCCCGGGGCTCGACAAGGTGTTCCGTGAAAACATGGAAATTGACGTGGAGATATTCAATCCGTTCTCCAGGATTGACTGTGACCCGAAGGTATTCGACCCGGATTACATTGATTTCATTGGCCCTCAGATGGCGATATCACTCGGCTTGGCTCTGAGAAAGACTAAAGAGAAATGATTCAGATCAATCTACTTCCGGTCCGATCCAGGAAAAAGAGGGAACTGGCCAGGCAGTTTGTCTCCGTCTACCTCCTGACCATAGTCCTGGTGTGCACACTAATGGGGTATGTGTGGTTTGACAATGCCCGGGAGATCGACTCGTTGAAGAGCCGTCTCACGATGCTTCAGCGAGAGACCGATCAGTACAAGAAATTTGAAACGATGCTGCAGGAATTGACGAAGAAGAAAGAGATTGTGGACAAGAAAAGATCGATCATCAACGACTTGCAGCAGGACCGGGATGCCATCGTACGGATACTCGCCCTCCTCAGCGTCCAGATACCTCCGGAGAAAATGTGGTTCGACCGTGTTCTCCAGACCGGGCATGTAATCACCCTGGAAGGCGTCGCCCTGAGCAACGAAGCGATCGTCGAATTCATGAGAAACCTGGAGTCTTCTCCCTACGTGGAGAAAGGCAGCGTTAATCTCGTGCAGTCGCGGCAGACGGTCATTAATGAGAAGAAGCTAAGAGAATTCCAATTGAATTATCGGTTTTTCCCATTCTCGGAAGTTTTGAAAAGGTTGAAATCACAGCAGTCATGAAGAAAAACATAATTCCAATTGGCGCATTTCAGGAGAAGCTTGCAGGCCTTCCGCTCGCACAGAAGGCTCTGCTCTATGTCGCGACGCTTCTGGTCCTGGTGGTGGGTTTCTACTTCCTGCTCTACCAGGACCAGACGACTGCTATCCAAAAACTGAAGGGCGGCATTGTCGACCAGGAGAAAAAACTGGCTTCCCTGAAGGCTGCGGCCGTGCGCGTGGACGCCCTCCAGAAGGAACTCGTCCAGTCCGAGCAGAAGTTCACAGAACTTTTGGCCTTGCTTCCCGACCAGAAAGAGATCCCCGGGTTGCTCGAGAGTGTTTCCCGGCTGGGGTCTAAGGTGGGGCTGGACAATGTGCTTTTTCAACCTCAGCCCGAGCAATTGTATGAATTCTACGCCGCTATTCCCATAAGACTGGACCTCGTCGGATCGTTCAACGACCTGGAAATCTTCTTTGACAGTGTCAGCAGGCTCGACCGGATCCTGAAGGTCGACGGCCTCGCGATCAACCGTCAGAAAGACAAGGGCGGTTCGCTTCTGCAGGTGGGCTGCACTGTCGTGACTTACCGGTTCATTGACAAACCGGTACAAAAGGAAGGGCAAGCGAAGAAGAAATGAACAAAAGGCCGCGATCCAACCAGGGAAAGACGGACAGGGGTATAGTTCCCGAAAAGGGCAACAGCCGCCAGGGGAGGGGGCAGATGTACGACGTAAGACCGAAATACCGGGGCATCATTCCTATCGTTTCATTGCTGATCTTTTGCTGGGTGTGCATGGCTCCCTGCCCGGCCACGAGCGGCGCAGATCCCTCCGAATCCAACGGAACGGCGTCAGTGGGGACGGGGCTTTCTCCCCGAAGCTCTTCGAACGGCGACCTGATCCAAAACATATCCATAAAAGACAACGGCCTTCAGGCGGTGCTCAAGATCAGCGGCAGCGGGGCCTTTCGGGACTACCAGTTGCGCAGACTGGGGGAAGGCCGGGTGATGTTCGAGTTCGGGAACCTGAACACTCAGACGCCCTTGCCGATGCTGCCCGTGAACTCAAGCCTCGTGAAGTTCGCTTATGTGGAACCTACCGGCCAGGAGACCGTGAAAATCATCGGAACCCTGAAGAAACCGCTGGATCATTACACGGTGGACAGCGTGGATAACGGGCTGGTCGTAAACCTCTATTTTGAGAAGGGGAAAATCACTTCCGCGGATAATGACATTTTGGGCTCGGGTGGGGCCTCGGGATCGACGGCAAAGGGGAAGAGCGTAAAAGGCACGGGCGTTCAGACCGCCGGCGCTGCGGGACAGTCGGGCATTCGCCGGAATACCCACTCCCCCGAAATCGAACCGGGAACGGCACAGCCTCTCGAAATGCAGACGGCCATGGCCAAGCGGCAGTACACGGGAAAGCCCATCAGCCTGGATCTGCTCGACGCGGACCTGAGAAACGTGCTGCGGCTTCTGGCCGACCTGACCGGGACGAACATCGTGATCGAACCCGACGTGACCGGCAAGGTGACCCTCAAGGTGGAACAGGTTCCGTGGGACCAGGTCCTGGACATGATCATTTCAATGAATGAACTTGGGAAGGAACAGATCGGAAGCGTCATACGCATAGCCAAGCAGGCGAAACTCAAAAACGAATGGGCCCACCAGGCCGATACGATGAAGGCCAAGCAGGACCTGCTGGAAAGCAGCAAGGACCTGGGGGATCTGAGCACCGTCTATCTTTCCGTGAGCTATGCTCAGCCCGCGGATATGGCGGCCAAAATAAACGAGAGCAAGAGTGAGAAGGGGAAGGTGTCGGTCGACGAACGGAGCAGCCTCATCATCTACACCGATTACCCCGTGCGGATTGCCAATGCCAGGCAGTTGCTGAACCGGCTCGATCGACCGACGGCCCAGGTCCTGATCGAGGCCCGGATCATCACTTTGAACAGCAGTGTCGACAAAACGCTCGGCGTCACGCTCGGCTTCAAGTCAACGTCGCCCGTGCCGAGCGGGTCGACGTCGGGGCAGACATTTGAACTCAACAGCCCGGTCACCGACTTCTTCACCATGGGCACCACCTCCATCGTGGGAGCGACTCTGCTGAAGTTGGATCTCACCATCTCCGCCCTGGAAACGGCGGAGGAACTCAGGGTCATGGCGGCTCCGCGAGTCATGACGATGAATAACGTCAAAGCCACCATCTCCCAGGGCGTGCAGATCCCTTATCTCAAGGTCGGGGACACCGCTTCCAACGTCACGGGCACGGAGTTCGTCAACGCGGTTCTGGAATTGCAGGTCACCCCTCACATCACACCGGATCGCAAAGTCAGGATGACGATCGACGCCAAACAGGACGAACCGTCTACGACGGTATACGGCGCCGATGACCAGCCCGGTATCGATACGAGGAAAATCTCCACGGAACTCACCGTGGATGACGGAAATATCGTGGTTATCGGAGGGATCATCAGGAATAACGACACCCTCACCAAGTCTTCGACCCCGGGACTGGCCAACATCCCCCTTCTCGGGGCGCTTTTCAAAAGCCAGGAGACCAAAGCGGAACGAAACGAATTGCTGATTTTCATCAGCCCTAAAATTGTGGAAATATCGAAGGCTCCTGACCGTACTTGAGAGCTTTCGGACTTGAATTCTCCGTTCGCATGTAGGAAAATGCATTCGATTTTCGCTTTTGGTGATGTTTTGGAGAGGCTGGGCGGCTTGAGTGTGAAGATGTATTTCCCTATAGTCTGTTGTCTGCTGGTTTGCTTTCTGTCCGGTTGTTCGATGCAGAAAAGCGGATCCAAACTGGAATCGGCTCGTAATGATGACCAGGCACAGGCGGACAGATATGCCAGGCAGGATGATCGGCAGGAGCGTGCGCCACTGAGGGTGAACTACCTCACGCCGACGGCGGACGTCAAGCATCCGCAAGTCTTTGTCTATAAAGAAAAAAGAAGGCTCTACGTGATTGATTCCGGCGTCCTGGTCCGCGACTACCCCATCGGTCTTGGATTCCAGTCCATCGGGGACAAGGAAAAAGAAGGGGACGGAAAGACGCCCGAAGGGGAGTTCTTCGTGTGTATGAAAGACTCCTCTGGACGGTTTCTAAAGTCACTGGTCCTCAACTATCCCGACAAGACTCATGCGGAAAGGGCCTTTTTCGCCGGGATCGTGAAACCCCAGGAACTGCATGACATCCTTCTGTCCCAGGAAAGGAAGTCCGCTCCCCCGTCGGGTACGTCCCTGGGCGGCAAGATAAGCATCCGTACCGGAGGCGCGCACAAGGACTGGACCGACGGCAGTATCGCCCTTTACGACAGCGACCTCGAAGAGCTTTTTCAGATAGCCTCCGTCGGTACTCCCGTGTCAATCCGTCCCTGAAGCGAATTTTCCCGACCGAAGGCGACCGCCGGCAAGCCCTCCGTTTTCACCTCTCACAATCTTCGCTATCTCTCTTTCGAACGGCCTCTTCATGGGCTTCTCGAATTCTGTTTTCCTCAGAAACCGTTGTGAACTTTTTGAGAATGACCTGTGCCGGAAATTCCGGCTTTCCGACATAGGCGAGGTGCGTATCGAGGAATTCGCGTTTCATCTGTTGCAGGGTGGCCGGGACATCTTCTTGCGCAATGAAATTCCGCACCTTTTCGAAACAATAATCCACGTGGCTTCCCAATGTTGCGCGGATCTCCTCAGGTGATGCGGCTGCCGCCTGCGGGTACCGGACTTTTTGGACGTCCATGGGTATGGACACCCTCAATACCACTTGGCAGCGGCCTGCCACCGTCAGACGCGACCGATCCTCGAAGTGGATTTCCAGACCGTTCCCGAGTTCGAGAATCTCCGTCAGGGAGTTCACCTCAGGCATTTTTCCCTCCTCCATAATCCCGAATGTTGAGTGGTCAATGTACCTCAAGACGGCACGAGTTCAAGAATAAAGAGCGCCGGTGTTGACTCACCACCGTCAAAGCGGTATTAAACATAGGAAAAATAGCAAACAGTGACTTCCGGTAAGGCCGTGAACGGCGGCGTGGTGCTGGGCGATTCCTTGAGAACGCAGGGGTGAGGTGTGGTCCGCGGCTCCACGAACTTCAATGGTTTGTGAGCGAGGCTTTGTGATGAAGAGAAAATGTATAGAAGTAAGGTGGCATGGGCGTGGAGGGCAGGGAGCCGTCACGGCGGCCATGATACTGGCGGAAGCGGCGTATTACCAGGGCTACAAAGGGGTGACCGCAGCTCCGTTCTTCGGCGCGGAGCGCAGGGGGGCCCCGGTCATTGCCACGACGCGATTCGGATGGGAGCCCATACGGACCTTCTCCCTTGTTGAAGAACCCGATGTGGTCGTGGTTCTTGACGAGGCGCTTTTGAAGGTTGTCGATGTGACCATGGGCATCCGGCCGGACGGGCTGGTAGTTATCAACAGCCCCAGGCACCCTGAGGCCTTTCGGTTGAAATCCACGCTGAATATTGCCACGACGAATGCAAGTGAGTGGGCACGGGAGGTCGGTCTCATCGTCGCCGGAGCGGTGCTGTTCAATACGGCGATTCTGGGCGGCGTTGCCAAGGCTATGGGACTCATAAGTCTTGAAAACATCGAAAAAGCACTCAGGCACCATTTCCCCGGGGCGGCCGGCGAGAAAAACGTGCAGGGGGCCCGATTGGCCCATAGCGGGACATTGGTCCTTACGGAGCGCAAACTCGCCTGCGCTTAGCAGGATGGGGAAGCGGCGGAAACAAGCGGAAATGCCGCACCCGTTATCGTGGGCCGGCATCAACCGGGTTCCGGTCCATTCACGGGTTTGCATTCCCGGGGGGAACGACACCCTTCGGGGTTTTCTCCCTCCGTTTGAGCGGGAGTTGCTTTTTTTCGATGCACCGTGTGGACTGTTTTTACGCGGAATATACTGATGAAAATCATGAGTCGGAAGGGGTTATTGTAATGACGAAGCCAAGAGAAGACCGGTTCACTTACGCTCGGTCGGTCCTGTGCAAGGGGGAAGCTGGGAAAACAGGTGAGTGGAGGTCTTTGCGTCCGGTAATCGACCGGTCCAAGTGTACGCCGTGCAAAACCGGCCGGCCATCCTGTTTCATTTGCTGGCTCTACTGTCCGGAAGGAGTCGTGAAACGTTCCATTCCGGTGGAGATCGATCTGGACTATTGCAAAGGGTGTGGGATTTGTGCGGAGGAATGCCCCAGCCACGCCATTGAAATGGTCGAAGAAGGCAAAGAAGCCGATCCCGCCATTGGTGAATGATCTCACCCGCCGGGGGCGTCATGCGGTCTTGTCCGCCCCGGGCGGCGCAAAACGGCCGAAGCGTTCGGAAAATCCGGAAAGTCCACACATATCGTCCTCCCGGCGAGGGCCGTGGGATTGCCGAGGAGCGGGTTAAGCAGGGGCTCCTGGTTTGCCGGGCCCTGCGCCGTAGCGTTCGGCCTCGCTGTATATGCAGCCGCAGTACTGCTGCCGGTACATCCCCAGGGCTTTCGACTGTTCGCGGCCTTCGGCCCACCCTTCCCTGAAGTCTTCGTAGTAGAACGGTATCCCCACCGCAGCGGACACGTCTCGGGCGATTTGCTTAATGAGGTCGTGCTTCTGAAACTTGCTGAAAAGCAGCGTCGTTGAAAACGCATCGAACCGGCTCTTCTTTGCCAGCCGGGCCGTTGCTTCGATCCTTGCGGAATAGCAATAGATACATCGCTGCTCCTCACGGAACGCCACATTGCGGATGAATTCCAAAAGGCCGTAGTCTTCCCTGACGATGAGAGGCAGATCGCGGACTTTGGCAAAAGTCCGGATGGTCTCGAGCCGTTTTCGGAATTCCTCGTACGGATGAATGTTGAGATTGAAGAAATAGCCGTGGACGGTCCATCCCGTTTCCCGCAGCCTTTTCAGGGGATAGATCGTGCAGGGCCCGCAACAGGTGTGCAGGAGAATTCTACCGGCCTCTGTCATCATGCTTCGGTCTTCCCTTCAACCCACCGTCGACCAGGCTCTGGAATAACCTTTGGGGCAGTCCGTCAAAGCTCCCGTTGCTCATGCAAAGCACCAGGTCTCCTGAAACGCAGCGATCCAGCAGGAACCGGATGAGGTCGTCCGTGGTCGCGAAAAAGTGGCTTTGCTCGACCCTTTCTCCGATGTCGGCCACGAGCTTTCGCGTGTTCAACCGTTCCGCCTCGGGAATGGCATCCATGCCGGGGGGGGCCTTCACACAAACGCAGTCCGCTTCATCGAACGCGGATGCGTAGGCCGTCTGGAACACGTTCCTCCGGCTGGAATTCGTCCTCGGTTCGAATGCCGCAATGATCCTGCGTCCCGGATAAAACCGCCGGATCGCACCGATGGTTTCCTTCACGGCCGTCGGATGGTGGGCAAAGTCCTCCACAACCAGAATTCCGTTGCTCTCCCCGATGAATTCCTGCCTCCTCTTCAGGCCTTTAAACGAATCGAGGGCCGCCTGGACCTGTTCCATGGTCATTCCCGTGAGGGACGCCGCCACCATCACGGGCACGGTGTTGCCGACATTGTGGCGTCCCGGAATCCTGGACACCATCGTGAGAAGCTGTGAAGAACCGGGTTGCAGAACCCGGAAGTGGAGTTCACCCGGCAGGTATTCGACAGCGGTCACTTTCCAATCGGCCTTTTCGGACCATCCGTAGGTGATCGTTCTGCCCTTGCATTCGCGGGCCAGGGTCATACAATTCGGATCGTCGGCGTTCACGATGAGGCACCCGTCGGAAGGAATGAGACGCACGTACGACTGAAACGCATTCAGCACGGCCTGGAAGTCGGGAAAGATGTCGGCATGATCGTATTCGACGCTGGTGAGAATGCCGATCGTCGGCGCATAGTGCAGGAACTTGGGACCCTTGTCGAAAAAGGCGGTGTCATATTCATCGCCCTCGATGACCATGTAGGGGCCTTCTCCGATGCGGCAACTACGCTGCCAGTTGTTCAGAAACGCCCCGATAAAGGCCGTAGGGTCGAGACCTCCACAGGTGAGGGTCCATGCCAGCAGCGAGGACGTGGTGCTCTTCCCGTGGGTTCCTGCTACCACGATGCTTTTCCGGTTCGGCAGGAAATAACGCGCGATGGCCTCCGGCATGGACATGTACGGTGTGCTATGGGCCAGCACGTATTCCGCCTCTGGGTTGGTGCGACGAATTGCGTTGCCGATGATAAAAACATCGGGGGCGAACTTTTGAGGGTTGTCGGCGCTGTAGCCCTGGGATAAGGGGATTTTAAGGGCTTCCAGGTGCGTGCTCATGGGCGGATACAGGTTCTGGTCTGACCCGACCACGTTGTACCCCTTTTCCTTCAGCATGGTCGCCAGAGTTCCCATGGCGATTCCGCCGATGCCGATCATATAAATGCATTCAGTGTTTTTCCGTTGCATGCAGGGCTTCCATGACAAGGTTGTGGACCGCCGGGCGAAAAGCCTTCAGCTTCTCGTTTTGGCGTGTCGGATAGATACGGTTGGTCAACAGTATAACCATAATTCCGGTGTCGGGATCAATCCAGAACGATGTCCCGGAAAAGCCGAGATGCCCGACACTTCGGGGAGAGAAATAAACACCGGAACTGGAACCGGATGCGCTGGGCGTATCGTAGCCGAGTGCCCAGGTGCTTTCGGCCGCCGCGTTTTGCCTGGTCCAGAATTCCCTGAGGACGGCCGCGGGCCAGGAGGTGTTCCTGCCCGAGTGTACTTCCGCCAGGAAGGAAAGCAGCCGGAAGACACCGTGAGCGGTTCCGAACAAACCGGCGTGCCCCGCGACCCCGCCGAGGCAGTATGCGTTTTCGTCATGAACTTCCCCTACGAGAAGGCGCCGCCGCCACGGGCAGAATTCGGTCGCCGCGAATTCCAACAGTTCCGCTGTCGAACGCTTCGGCAACTCTTCGGGATTGGTCGGTACGACCATGGGGCAGTAGTGCAGGGACCTGATCCCGAGGGGAGCGAAGAGTATTTCGGAGGAAAGCGGTTCGAGCGAATTTCCGAGCGTGTTTTCAAGGATCATTCCGAGCAGCAGAAAGCCGAGATCGCTGTAGCAGGACATCCGGCCCGGCTCATTGAGAAGCGGGGTCCGCAGGATGCGGGAAAGCAGGGCGTTCCTCCGCAGAGGGGGAGGCGTGCCGATGAGTTCCCGATAAAAGGGATGATAGGCGGGCAGTCCGGAGCAGTGATTGAGCAGGTGGCGAAGGGTGATGCCGGCTTTGTCCGCCGGCAGGATATCCGAAGAGAAAAAACGGCTCATGGCCCAGTCGAGGTCGAGCTTTCCGGTGCCCACCGCCCAGGCGTAAAGAGGCGCCGTCACGAGCGCCTTGGTGAGCGATGCCAGGTCAAAGCGCGTGCCGTCCGCAACCGGGTTTCCTCCCTTCATTGTGGTTCCCCAGTTCCGGTGGATCAGGATGTTCCCGGGAGTTGCCGCGATCAGACTCGCCCCTGAAAACACCTTGTCCCGCAGGGCGGCCCGAAACAGTTCGTCGATGTGCGGCGAAAACAACCTATCCATGGAAGGGGCTCTTGACCGGCTTAAGAGTCCGGTCATGGGTGTTCAGGAGAAAGGGCGTCCCGAAAGGAATAACGTCGTTTGATGGCCCGTGGCCGAACGGAAGTCCCGCCACGACGGGAAAAGCCATGGGCAGGACCTGGTCCAGGATCATATCCCGAATATCGTGCGGGTCTCCGCAGTCTTTGAATTCCCCAAGCAGCAAGGCCGATAGGCCGTTCAGTTTTCCCGAGACCCTCAGGTGAGTGAGCAGACGGTCCAACCGGTAGACGGCTTCTCCGCAATCCTCGATCAGGAGGATTGCCCCGGTGAGGTCGGGGAAATAAGGGGTGCCGACAAGATGTGCGATGCAGGTGAGATTCCCTCCAAAAACCTTTCCGGAGGCCATGCCATGCCTGAGCACCTGGGCGTCCTCGAATGTCCAGGCAAAGTCGTTGTCGCCCCGAAGAGTGCGCAGCACCTTCTCCGTTTGCCCGGCAAAATTCGTCATCCCGCCGGCATTGGGACCGAGAAAGGTGATCCATCCCATCTGTGAGGCGAAGGCGAGATGCAGGAACGTGATGTCGCTGTGGCCGATAAAGATCTTGGGATGTTTTTGAATCGACGAAAAAGGCAGCCACGGAAGCAACCGGCCGCTGCCGTACCCGCCGCGGATGCAGATCACGGCCCGGATATCGGGGTCGGTGAATGCCTTTATCAGGTCTTCCGCTCGTTCCGCCTCCGTCCCGGCCAGGTATCCCCGCTTTCTAAAAATATTGGCGCCTTGCGAAACCCGGTAGCCGGAGGATTCGAAAACCTGCACCGCTCGATCGAGCAGTTCCGGTTTGAAAGGGCTGGCGGGAGCGACAAGGCAGAGGCGATCACCGGGATTCAATGACGTCAGGGTCATGGATTGCGCCTGTTCCGTTCGAAGATGATCTTCAATCCCTTGAGTATGAGGTAATCGTCCACATCGTCTATGACCGCGCATTCGCTGGCGATGAGAGGGGCCAACCCGCCCGTTGCGACGACTTTGACCTTCGTTGAAATTTCCCGCTTCATCCGGTTGATTATCCCCTCGACCAGACCGGAATAACCGTACACGATGCCTGCGTTCATGGATGCAATGGTGTTCTTTGCCAGAACGGAAGGAGGCCGGGCGAAGATCTCGACTCTCGGCAGTTTGGACGTTTTGAAGAAGAGGGCTTCGCACGAAATCAGGATCCCCGGGCTGATCACTCCCCCCATGTATTCCCCCTTCTCCGAAATGTAGTCGAAGGTGGTTGCCGTTCCGAAATCCACCACGATCGTGGCGCTCTTGTAGATGTCGAACGCGGCGACGGCACTGACGATCCGGTCGGCCCCGACCTCCTTGGGATTGTCGTAAAAAATCGGCATACCGGTTCGGATCCCGGGTCCGACGACGAGCGGATGAATATTGAAATACTTGATGCAGAACCTTTCGACCGCGTTGAGAGCAGGGGGGACGACGCAGGAAATGATGATGTTTTTCACCTCAGGCGCCTTGAAATCGTTGTTCGAAAAAAGGCTTCGGATGGTTATCCCGTATTCATCCACCGTCATATTCACTTCGGTCCTGATACGCCAGTCGTGAATCAACACGTCATTTTCAAAGAGGCCGAGCACGGTATTCGTATTTCCGATGTCTATGGCCAAAAGCATCAGGCAACTCCTTCCCCCTTGAAGCGCGGGGGATTCAGCATGTAAAGGAAGGCCGCCGGGAAATTCCTCAGGACATGTGCTTTTGAATACTCAGCGCCATTTCGTTTGCGATTTCATCGATCTGATGGTGGTCCGTTCCTTCGACCATGACCCGGATCACGGGTTCAGTACCGGACGGGCGGATGACAAGGCGCCCCTCGGAACCGAGCTTCTCCGTCAGTTGATTCTGCAGGCTCACCAGTTCCGGGATGGTTTCCAGCGGCCTCTTGTGATTTACCGTAACATTCACGAGCTTTTGAGGGTACCGATCCATTGCCTTTTTCAGCACGGAGAGCGGGCGGGATTCGCGCAGCATGACGGCGAGCACCTGGAGCGCAGACAGGATGCCGTCGCCCGTGGTGCTGTGATCGAGGAAAACAAGATGCCCCGACTGTTCTCCCCCCAGATTGCTGGAGGTCTGCCTCATCTGTTCAACGACAAATCGGTCGCCAACGGGCGTTCTCAGCAGGGTCCCTCCCATTTTTCGGAGCGCGATCTCAAGCCCGAGATTGCTCATTACAGTCGCAACCAGCGTCTTGTTGTTCAGTGAATTCCGCTTGATGTAATTCATGGCGCAAATTGCCATCAGCTCGTCGCCGTCGAGAATTTCACCTTTTTCATCGGCAAAGATGACGCGGTCGGCATCTCCATCGAACGCGAACCCGGCGTCGGCCCCGTTTTCAAGGACCAGTCTGGCCATGGACTGCGGATGAAGTGATCCGCAATCCTTGTTGATGTTCCGTCCGTTCGGCCGGTCCCCCGTAAGAATGACTTCCGCCCCTAGTTCCTCGAAGACGGTGGGAGCGACCTTGTATGAGGCACCGTGCGCGCAGTCGATCACGAGCTTCAGCCCTTCGAGCGACAGGGACGCCGGGAACGTCGATTTCAGGTAGACGATGTAACGGCCCTGCGCATCGTCGATTCGCCGCGCCGCACCTATCTCCGACGCGGGAGGCCGGGGAAGCCGTTCGATTTCCCCTGTCACGATGAGCCGCTCCATGTACTTTTCCATGTCGTCGGGCAGCTTGAACCCGTCCCCGGCAAATATCTTGATTCCGTTGTATTCGTAAGGGTTGTGGGATGCGGAGATCACTATTCCGGCATCGGCCCTCATGCTGCACGTGATGAACGCGATTCCCGGAGTGGGCAGGGGACCCACGAGAAGCACGTCCACGCCCATCGCGCAAATTCCTGCCGTTATGGCGTATTCCAGCATGTAGCCGGAAAGCCGTGTGTCCTTGCCGATGATGATTTTCGGACGCCGGTGCCGGCTTTTAAAGATATAGGCGGCGCTGAAGCCCACCTTCATGGCGAGGTCGGTCGTCATGGGAGAGGCATTGGCAATACCGCGGATGCCGTCAGTCCCAAACAGCTTTTCCATTGTCGACTCCTTGAACCGATGGTGCCAGAACTGATGCCTTTCCCTGCACATCGCGGGGAAAGACCGGGCGAAAACCGCTATTGTCGGACCGCCTCGCGAACAGCATCTGCCATAACGGCAACCTGGCGGTGAAATTCAACGTCATGCACGCGAATGATGTGGACCCCGCCCGCAATGCCGATCGTGTCGACCACGGCCGTCCCGATTTCCCTCTCGGTCGGGGGCCGGTCGAGAATACTGCCGATAAAGCCCTTGCGGGAAGCCGCCAACAGAACGGGTCGACCCAGGCAGTGCAAGGCCTCGATGTCTCTGATCAGTTGAAGGTTATTGGAAGTTGTTTTCCCGAAGCCGATGCCGGGGTCCACGATAACCTGGCTGCGCTGCACTCCGTTCTTCACGGCGAACTGAATCCGATCTTCAAGGAAAGCGATAACCTCCGAGATAAGGGACGAGTAGACCGGGTGCTGCTGCATGGTTTTGGGAGTGCCCTGCATGTGCATCAGAATAACCGGGGCACCGGAATCCGCAGCTACCCGAACCATCCGCTCATCGAAAGCGAGGGAGCTTATATCGTTGATGATATCCGCACCCGCGTCCAGCGCCTGCCTGGCAACTTCGGATTTCGTCGTGTCGACGGAGATGGGAATATCACTGCTGCGGCGAATGGCTTCAATGACGGGGATGACTCTCCGAAGTTCCTCGTCGACCGGGACGGGATCGGAGGACGGGCGTGTCGATTCCCCCCCGATGTCAAGAATATCGGCCCCGGCGACAATGAGATCCAGTCCCCGTTGGACCGCCAGGCGAAAATCAAAATATGCGCCGGAGTCGGAGAATGAATCCGGGGTTACATTCAGAATTCCCATGACGAGGGTGCGTGCGCCGAGTTCAAGGAAACGGGAGTTGAGCTTCAAGGTAAAAGGGGTACGTGCGAAAACGCTCATGGATCACTTTCTTTCAGTTCTTGAATGTTGAATTCCTGCATATTGATTGTCGAAGCACCTTTATAAAGACCAGACAATATAGCTGCATTCGTGCTCAGTGATCAACCTTGTTTTGATGGCTTCGATGAACGGCAAAAGACGGGGGGCGCAGGGCAGGGGGGCGGGTGTCTTCATTCCTAAACCGCCGGATGTCGCCTCACCGGGGGGGGCGGCATTGGCCGGTCATCCCGCCCGCCTGTGCCGGGGCTCTCGTCTGAGCCCCGGCACAGGGAAGAAGGAATCGGATGGGAAACAAGCCGGAAACGGTGAATCAGCTGGTACCCTCCGGCGGGAGGAGTTTCGGAGAGGAAGCGGGTCCGGCATCCCCCGAGGTTTTTACCGGATCGTTTCCGGTATGGTCGGGTTCGTGAACCACCGCTGCGGGTTGGGCTTCAGGCCCCGGCTCCGGAGGAGGCACGGGGTCCGGTTTGGGTGCATTGGCCAGCAACCCCGGCTCCACCTCCTCGATGATCTTGTCGACGTCGCGGAGATCGAGGGTTTCCTTTTCCAACAGGCCCTGGGCAATACCGGTCAGGGAAGCGAAATGGTCCTTAAGAATTTCCCTGGATCGCTGATAATTCTCTTCAACGATGCGTCTTACTTCCTTATCGATGTAGATCGCCGTCTGTTCGCTGAAGTCGCGGTGCTGTGCAATGTCCCGGCCAAGGAAAACCTGCTCTTCGCGCTTGCCGAAACTCACCGGTCCCATCTCCTCGCTCATTCCCCACTCGCAGACCATGCGCCGTGCGATCTGGGTCGCGCGTTCGATGTCGTTGGCCGCCCCGGTGGTCCGTTGGTTGAACACGAGTTCTTCGGCCACCCGGCCTCCCATCAGGATCGCGATGCTGCCCAGCAGGAAGTCCCTCGAATAAGTGTGGCGGTCGTCCTGCGGCAGTTGTTGAGTCAGACCCAGGGCCCTGCCTCTAGGTATGATCGTGACCTTGTGCAGGGGATCGGCCCCCGGAAGGAGCCTAGCGATGAGGGCATGCCCGGCCTCGTGGTAGGCGGTGGTGCGTTTTTCTTCCTCGCTGAAAATCATGCTCTTGCGTTCGAGCCCCATCATCACCTTGTCCTTGGCGGATTCGAAATCGGACATGTCGATGAGGTCTTTATTCTTGCGAGCCGCAAGAAGAGCGGCTTCATTGACGAGGTTCTCCAGATCGGCCCCCGAAAAACCGGGAGTTCCCTTGGCAAGGACCCTTGTGTCGACGTTGGGCGCCAGGGGCTTGGTTCGTACATGGACCTTCAGAATCCCTTCACGGCCCCGGATATCGGGAACGGGGACGACCACCTGCCTGTCGAACCGGCCCGGGCGCAACAGCGCGGGATCGAGCACGTCGGGGCGGTTGGTTGCCGCAATGAGGATGACTCCCTCGTTGGATTCAAAACCGTCCATCTCGACCAGGAGCTGGTTGAGAGTCTGTTCCCGTTCATCATGCCCGCCGCCCAGGCCCGCTCCGCGGTGACGACCGACGGCATCGATTTCATCGATGAATATGATGCACGGTGCATTCTTCTTCCCTTGCATAAACAGGTCGCGCACGCGGGATGCGCCGACGCCCACAAACATTTCGACGAAATCCGAACCGCTTATGGTGAAGAAGGGCACGCCCGCTTCTCCGGCGATGGCCCTGGCCAGTAGGGTCTTGCCCGTTCCGGGGGCCCCGACGAGCAGAACTCCCTTCGGGATTCTCCCGCCCAGCCTGGTGAACTTTCTGGGGTCCTTCAGGAATTCGACGATTTCCTCCAGTTCTTCCTTGGCCTCATCGACCCCCGCTACGTCGTTGAACAGAATCTTTTTGGAACTCTCATTCAGCAGGCGGGCACGGCTCTTTCCGAAACTCATGGCTTTGCCGCCGCCCATCTGCATCTGCCTCATGAAGAAAATCCACACCCCGATGAGAAGGAGCATGGGAAACCAACTCACGAGAATGGACATATACCAGGGGGATTCTTCCTCGGGCTTTGCCTGTATGTCGACGTTGTGCTCCCGAAGAATCCGGATCATGTCGGAATCTCTCGGAACATACGTCCGGAAAGACTTTCCGTCGTTGTAAGTGCCGAGAATATGATCGCCCTGAATGACGACCTGGGTAACTTCCCCCTTCTGGACTGACGCCAGGAACTGGCTGTAGGTAGTTTCCAGGTTGGTTCGCTGGGGTTGGCGGAACATGTTGAACAATAAAATCACCATGAGGCTGATGACCAGCCAGAGGGCTAAGTTCCTGTAAAACGGACTCAAGAGCGATGCCTCCTTGCAGTGGTTTCGGTCACAGGAAACGGTTTAGAGCACCGGGATCGTTCTTATCTGATTTTATTCCGTAATCAGACAGATAACAAACACAAACTCCAGCGCATTCGATTTACGTCGGTTCTATACCAGATTCCATGGCAATGGAAAAGGGTACAATCCGATAATTGCGGCAAAGCCGGGCTATTGGAAGCACGAATTCGCAAAATACCCGGGGCGGCGCTTCCTTCGCGGGCAACCGGCGCGGCATGGCCTACAGGTCACGACCCTTTACCTGGTAGAAAACCTGCGCGGCATCTTTCAACATTTCGTCCAGAATTGCCCTGATGGCGTCCCCGGTCGTTTTCGGCGATCCGTGGCCCAGAATCTCCTCCGTGTAAATGGCCGGATTCACGAAACTCCCGACCTCGATCTTCACGTGATACACCAGCGGGGTTTCCTGGCCGACGACCCAAACCCGGAAGGCGACGTTCCCGACCTTCTTTTCCCCGGAAGCCAGGAGATTTACGAAAGCCTTTGAATCCCGGGACACGTCTTCGAGCTTGGTACGGTCGAAATGTTTGCGGAATCTGGTTCTGGCATATTCGGTCAGTTCCCGTTCGCTCAAGCCGGCCCGGTCCGCGTCTCCCACCAGGGAAATCGTGACCATCGCAAATGATTTGATCTCTCTAAAATCCCGGTACAGAAATTTGGCTTCCTTTTCGGTCAGGCCGGACGATTCACTGCCGGCCCCGCAGTCAGGGACGAGAGGCGCCGCAACGAGGAAAAGGGCGACGAGAAATGAGAGGAGCTTCATCGGGATCTCCCGGCAGGGAGAATGGGGAAACCCTTGTGTCCAATTGGTCGGAATGCCGTGGGCACGGTGTTCTCTTCCGTTTAAAGACCTGTCCGGCAAGCGGAGGCTTGCGGAAAGACGTGCCGGAAACCTGCTCATATTGTCCCCGGGGAAACGGGAACCGGCACCTCGGTTGTCTGAAAAAATAAAAACACACCGGATTCCCGCTTCGTCGGGAACGGCACAGCAAGGCATTCTTCTCCGCTTTTGCGGGCGGGTATTCCGTTTTTCAACGGTCCTCAAAACCACTGCATAATGTTAAGGATGAATTCATCGGTGGAAAGCCTATGGAGTTGCGGTGAAGGAAACCATCCGATGAGGCAAGCAATGATCTGCTTTGCGCCGCCGCTGCGCTTTTCGGAGACATTCTTCGAAAAGCCCCCGGCCGCGGAATTTCCCGAATCCCCTGGATGACGGGTCGGAACCATGGGAAAGAAAGAACGGTCGTCCTGCATGCGAAAGGCCGATGGAATCATGATCCTGACGGCATGAGCGCCGAATATCCGTCCTGCAGGACCTGCCATTTTTTCTCTTTCTCGGCATACTGCCAAGTCTGCCGGATAGTCTTGGACTGGAGGCTCGGTGAATTGGTCAAATAGAACCGGCAATTGAGCATTACTACGCCCTGTGAACCCTGATTTTGCAGAACGATATCCCTGACCTCGAACTCCAGGATACGCACTGATTTGTGGAAGGCATCGGCCTGCTCCCAAAACCGGGTCTGCGCCGCGGGAGGAATCCAGGCGAAAGCCGCTTTGTAATTCTCCCAGCGAAAAGCAGTGTTGTAGGCATCTATTGCGCTGAGCAGATCGCGCTCGGATTTTTGCTCGGAACTGAGCGTACCACACGAAAGGAGCGCAGCCGTGGCAAAGAGCACCAGGCATGCCCTGTAAACCTTCGAACCAAGCATGGTCAATCTCATGTTGAGGCTCCATGATTGAACGAACCTTATGTATTCAAATCACTTTTTGCCATTCGTTCAGCAGCGCATTCTCTTACATATGTCTCCTCCAATCAAGTGGATTGTTCGAGTCTAGTTCGGCATAAAGATTACCACGGATAAATATAAGCGTACGATGCATGGCTCATGAGCGGCCGGGAGTCTGACGGCAGACCCGGACGCGCGTCGAACTGCGGACCTGCCCGAGCGTGCTTTTCGGCACCTGCGACATTGCGGTATCAAAAGCGCTTGTGTTAGAGTATGATCCGCGATTCAATGGAAGTCGATCCGGAGAGAAACTTGAGAGTTGGCAAGGATGTCCTTTTTCGTTTGGTGCAAAATTGAAGAGTGTCGAATCCCGAACTTCCGGTGCCTTTTGTGCCGTGAGGACTGTCATGCTCTTCGCACTTCGAGCGAAGAGGGGGAAAGCTTACTGGAAAAACTCATCAGGTCTGGGAAAATTAAGGAGCACTTTTTTATGAAGCGCAAAGAAACCGCTCAGGAAAACCACCAGTTGAGCATTCATGAAGTTCAGGAAATCGGGGGGAAAGGGGTTGCCGGGGAAAGCGAGAGCAAGCGAGAGGTTTTCCTGATGGAAGACGGAAAACTCAGGCCTTTTTCCCTGGAAGAATACACGACGGCCATTCTCTACGAGGTGGTGGATTCCTTTTCGGTGGAGTGCAGGCTGGTGCGTCCGGAGGACCCGGGGAATCTCCTGTTCGAGGGGAAAAAACCTTCCCGGAAGACCGTGCCGATTTTCATAAAGAAAAGCGGCGATTGCGTCCTGCTGGATTCGTGGGAGACAATAGAATCCAGTCCCGGCCAGCTCGCGGACGTCAAGGAAGTGATCGGGGCGATCCCCATCAGGCAGGCCTTCGTACTCAAGCGAAAATGATTTTCCGATGGTTTCCGTGAAAATCCGACCACCGGAAATCCCTGCATTTCTGTGCCACCGTGTCCGGAATGATAAACCCCGGAGGGGGCCGTTGACATTTCCGTACCCGATACTGCTGCAGCCTGTCGGGATCATTCCATATTTATCTTTTTATTTGAAGACCTTCGACAGTTCTCCTATAATTCCGCGTGCTGCTGATAAAGGCTGAATGCGGAGGTGCGGCTTTTTGGCGGCGCCCGGTTGCGCCGCACCGGATTATCGGAGCGGCAAAGAATTGAACGGGTTGTTCACGGAATCATAGGTCATCAGGGGAAACCGTAAAAAGTCCCTGAGACTTTTCGATGCTAGGGAGTTGGCCTCGTGTGGAGACTCCCTTTTTTGCTTTGGGCGTTGAGAGTGACAGGAAAGCTATGCGGAGGCTATATATTAAGGGATTTATTGTGGCGTTTGCATTTTTGTTTGCGTTGACGACATGGCCGGCGGACCGGCGTTTTGAGGTCCGAACGTGCAACGCGGCCGGGACCGTTGCGCAGACGGAACAGCGTGTCGCCCTGGTGGTCGGAAACGGGAAGTATGACAGCGCCCCGCTGAGAAACGCGGTCAACGACGCACGTGCCATGGGGAACGCCTTGAAGGGCTTGGGGTTCGATGTTGTCGAACGGGAAAACATCGACCAGAAGGAGATGAAAAAGGAAATCCAGGCTTTTGGACAAAGACTGCTGAAGGGCGGCGTCGGACTGTTCTATTACGCCGGGCATGGAATGCAGGTCAACGGCCGGAATTACCTGATCCCGGTTGGAGCGGCCATCGAAAACGAAAAACAGGTCGAATACGAAGCGGTCGACGCGGGTGCGGTTTTGGCGGAGATGGATTTTGCCCGGAACCGGATGAATATCGTCATCCTGGACGCCTGCCGGGACAATCCGTTCTCACGGAGTTTCAGGTCGGCGGCACAGGGCCTTGCGTCCATGAACGCCCCGACCGGAACGGTCATCGCCTATGCAACCGCTCCGGGGTCTGTCGCCAATGACGGGCCGGGAGACAACGGCGTGTATACGGGAGAGCTGATCAAGTCGATGCAGCTTCCGGGGCTGAAGATAGAAGACGTTTTCAAGCAGGTGAGATCGGCGGTGAGGGAGCTGACCCAGGGCAAACAGACCCCGTGGGAGGCTTCTTCGCTGGAAGGGGATTTTTACTTCAACGCCTCGACGGTGGCCGCGAGTGCGCCGGTTCGCGCAGCGGAGCAGATCGCTCGCGTCGAACAGCCCGTAACACCCAGGGGTGAGCGAACCTCGAAGAGCTTCAAAACCTGGAAGGAACCCGTTACGGGGATGGAATTCGTTTGGGTGCCCGGCGGTTGTTTCCTGATGGGAAGCCCGCAGACCGAGAAAAATCGCGAAGCCGATGAAGGGCCCGTTCACGAGGTATGCGTGGATGGGTTCTGGATGGGCAAAACAGAAGTCACCAACGGGCAGTTCCGCAAATTTCATCCCGAGCACAACAGCAAGGACTACTCGGGGGTCTCCCTCAACGGAGACACTCAACCCGCGGTGTATGTGAGCTGGATCGATGCCAACAACTTTGCCCAGTGGCTGAGAAGTCAGAACGGCGGACAGTACAAATTCAGACTTCCCACCGAGGCGGAATGGGAATACGCGGCCAGGGCCGGAAGCGACGGGACCCATTACTGGGGCGACGATTCGGGGAAGACCTGCAGCTTTGAAAACGTGGCCGACATCACGGGCAAGCGCCAGTGGGGCTGGGAGAAGGCCTATGATTGTGAAGACGGATATGCGGCCACTGCCCCGGCCGGCAGTTTTCAACCGAATGAATTCGGGCTTTATGACATGCTGGGAAACGTCTGGCAGTGGTGCGAGGATGTATACAGCGTGGATGCCTACGTCAAACACGACCGCATCAACCCGGTTTTTTCAACGGAAAGCGGGGGATCGAGCCGGGTCATCCGTGGAGGATGCTGGCATTGTGAGGAAGGCAAGATCCGGAGTGCCGCCCGCAAAAGCGGCCTGCCTCAAGGCATGAACGACGACCTCGGGTTCCGCATTGTGCGCGAACCCTGACCGGAGAGGGAGAACCGACGGAGGGTTTCGACCGGTGGGGCTGTTCGCCCCTGTAACTCGATAATCCGGGCGAACGGACCGGGCGGTCCACGTCACGACCGGAGTCAGTAAGGAGCGATCGAATGTTCCTCGTAAAATACTTGATGAAAAGGCGCAAATTGGCGGCTGCCTCTTTCCTGTTCCTCGCCTGCCAGTTTGTTTATTTGTTGTCTCCGGCTGTTCCGCGGGCTCAGCAGGCAGAGCCGGAGGTTGTCTTCAAATGGGCTTTTGGCGTATTGACGGGGCAGGGCGACCAGCAGAGGCTGGAAGCCGTTACGAAAGACACCATTCTGAACACCGGTGACCAGTTCAAGATGATGGTTGAACTGCAGCACAAATGCTATGTGTACGTCTTCCATCATGACGCCCGCGACGGCATGAAGATGCTCTTCCCTTATTCCCTCGAACAGTTCTCCGGCGATTACCAGCCCGGCAGGAAATATTACATCCCTCACGGGGACGCCTGGTACCGGCTGGACGAGAACACGGGGGCCGAGACGATTTATCTGCTAGCGTCCGCCGATCGTCTCAACGAGCTCGAAGATTTGTTCACCCGGTACGAATCCGCGGGCCCGGGGGATAAGCCGCAGGCACTGAAGACGGTCCTCGATGAAATCAAAAAGATCAAGAGGGAACACCGGGAATTCGCCGCTCCCGCCGAACGGCCCACGCCGATCGGGGGCGCGATTCGCGGCATTGAAAAGCGAAGCGGTACGGGCTATCCCGATGTGGCGAAAATCGCCGACGACATGATGTCCAGCGGATTCATTGCCAGGACGTATACCATTGAGCACCGGTAGCGGGCGAAGGGCCGAATTCACCACCATTTTACTTGCCGGTGTGTCTTTCATCCTGGTGTTCATGTGCTTCCGGCTGCTGCCGGAGGTTTTCGAACCCTGGAACTCCCGCATAGTGGACCGGCTCTTCGTGTTGAGGGCTTCGGTCGATTCCCTGCACCCGGCATACGACAAGGTCGTTGTCCACGTCGATATAAACAACACCGCCATCCGCGACCTCAATGATTTTTACCTGAATCGGGGCCATTTCGCCCAGGTCGTGCGCAATCTTTCCGCCATGCGGACGGCGGCGCAGGCCTATGATTTCATCTTTGCCGCAAAATCCAATGAGAAGGATGATTCCGCCCTCATCGAATCCACCCGGGAAGCTTCAAACGTATATTTCGGAACGGCCTTCGAACTATCCGGCGAGGTCCAGGCCGGGAGGTACGAACAGGTGGATGCGGCGCCCTCGGAATACCTGGATTCGACCAAATGGGCGGTGAAGATCGATGGGAATTCGCCGGATTTCTATCGGGGCACTCATCCTCTGCCTACCTTCCCTTTGCTTGCCCATGCCTGCCGGGGGCTCGGTTTTCTTAGCATCAAGGCGGATCGGGACGGCGTCATCCGCCGCGTTCCCCTGCTCGTGAAGTACGGAGAAGGGGTTTATCCCAGCCTGCCGTTTCGTGTCGTCTGCGACTACCTTAAGGTGCCGCCGGAGGCGATTAGCGTCATCCCCGGGAGCGCCATTGTCCTGAGAGATGTTCAGAACAAAGACGGATCGAAAAGGGACATTCGGATCCCCATCGACCGCTACGGAAACATGATCATCAGCTTCCTCGGGCCCTGGGAGCGAATGACTCACTACAGCTTCGCGGACATTTACCGGGCTTCCGACTACCGGGATGAACTCGACATGTGGGGAGAGGAACTCGAAGGGAAGATCGTCCTCATCTCCGACGTCTCCACCGGTGCAACGGACATCGGTCCCGTTCCCACGGATGCCAATTTCCCGTTGAGCGGTCTGCACGCCAACGTCATCCATACCATTCTGACCGAAGATTTTTTCCGGGAAGCTTCCGCCCCGGAAATGCTGCTGATTGACGTCTCGTTGTTCCTTGCCGTGGTTTTGCTGTCCCGGAACCGGTCCTCCGTCGGCTTCTCCCTGGGCATGGCCGGTCTCGTGACGGCCTATGCCGCAGTCGCCGGCTTCCTTTTTTTCCATTCGCACGTGGTCCTTCAGCTCCTGGGGCCGTTCTTTTCATGCGGTCTCGCCGTTTCGCTCGTGACCGCGTATCGGTATTTCAATGAAGAAAAGGAAAAGGAAACCCTGAGACGGAGCTTTGAAGCCTATTTCCCTCCCTCGGTCGTGCGGAAGATCATCGCATCCCCGGAACTGATATCCTCCCGCGGCCAAAAGAAAGAGCTGACGGTCCTTTTCAGCGATATCAAAAGCTTCACGGCCTATACCGCGGAATTATCCCCGGATCAGATCCGCAAATTGCTCAACGAATATTTCGATTCCATGGTGGAGATCGTTTTCAGGCACGGTGGGACGGTGGACAAGTATATCGGGGACGGCCTGATGGTGTTCTTCGGAGACCCGGAACCGCAGGAGGACCACGCGGAACGCTGCGTACGCACCGCAATGGAAATGCAGCAAAAGACCCGGCAGCTACGGGAAGTCTGGGAAAAAGGCGACGGGTTTCCGCTCCGTATCAGGATTGGAATAAGCACCGGCGAAATGGTGGTAGGAAACATGGGATCAAGAAAGCGCCTGTCCTACACCGTGCTTGGAACCGCGGTCAACCTGGCCCAGAGGCTCGAATCGAAGGCGCCGGAAGGGGGCGTGTTCATTTCCCAACGCACCCACGATCTGGTGAAGGATCGCATACCGACGAGATATGTCGGAGAACTGGAACTGAAGGGTATCGAACGGCCCGTCCGCGTGCACGAGGTGATACTCCCCACGTAGCACGAGAGGAGCATGCTTGCCGCACACTCCTCTCTTCCGGAAACGGACGCCATGAACTCAAGGTCAACACAGCACACGAAACGCCGGTCATGCATTCAAACCGGGAGACGGACGTTCAACGGAATGGCCCCATTTCTGCCGAAATGCCACGCTCATGGGGTTTACAACCATCACGGGCGCAGTGGAATTTCGCGCAACCTCGTCAGCGACACTTCCGAAAAGGACGCGATCCAAACCCTTGCGGGCATGAGTCCCGATGATCACCAGATCGATTTGCTCTTTTTCAATATACTTCAGTATTTCTTCCGCGGGGGTTCCACGCAAAACGACTCTCTTTACATGAGGATAATCAGGCAGGTATTCCTGCTGAAATTCTTGCAGCTGCCGACTGGCGAGCGCTAAAAGCTCGGGTTCGAACGTTTTCAACGAAGGGTGTGGAACGTAGAACACCGTGTAATTGTTCAGGGTCCCAGCGACGTAGACCAGATGGATCTCGGCGTTCCACTGTTCGGCGGTAGCAATCACTTCCGGCACGATCTTGAACGAGAGTCCCGCCGGATCGACCGGGAAAAGCACTTTTTTCATGTTTTCCATGGCGTCCCCCTTTCCCTCCGCGCAGTCCGTTCGCTCTGTTTCAGGCTGGGCCTTCCCCTAATCCCGCATTTACACTCTTTTGATAAGTACTTGTAAACGATGTGTCAACTACTGGAGTATACTATCGATTCTATAGAAAGGGGGCAGTAGGGCGGGACCTGAAGATTTCAGTAGGATTCGCGTATCACGAGTCCTTCCATGCGTTCCTTCTTGTTGAATTCAGCCGCAAACTTCAAGGCCAGTTCACGGGTCTTGAAAGACCCCACGAGGACCCGGTTCCAATGGCCGCCACCGTTCAGATCCAGAAGCTGAAGCCGTGGGGCGTATCCCTTGGTTTTGAGCTGATCCACAAGCCTTTGGGCGTTTTCAAGGTCTTTGAGCGAAGCCACCAGGAGCGTGAAATGCTCGGACGGGTTCTCTGCCGCCGGTCCGTCCTGGGCGGCAGGGAGTGTCGTCTTCGCAACGCCGGTCTTGTCCGCGGAATCGGCCTGCGCCGGCGCTGCGGAATATTCCTGCGGGGCCAGCGGAGCGGGAATTGCTTTTGCCTGCTTATTGGCCGCGTCGGTTTGAGCGTCTCGGTTGAGAGCGGGAGTAGGAGTCACCGGAGCGGTATTCTTGAAAGGGAGCTGAGGATTCCTTTGGGTCAAATCTTCATAGTAATTCAGGGCCTCCGCCATCTTCTGCGGACTCACCCAGGTCTCCGACGCTTTTTCCACGGGCTGCGGCGTTTCTCCGCCTTCAAGACCCAGAAAGCGAAGGACCTGGGCACGAATGGAAATATCCTCGGAACTGACGTGAGGGAGCCCCCGGCCGACAAGAACACCGAAGGCAAACATCCAGGACAGGCAGACCAGAAAGATCGTAAAATAGACCAGTACCTGCTTGGCGCTCACCTCAAAAGTCAGCCTTTTGCGGTTTTTGGCCGCTTCCTGTTTTTCGAGATTACGAGCTGTGAGCTTCGGTTGAGTCACCAAGTCAGGATCCTGGATAGAGAAAAGGTTCTTACATCTTTTCGGGGGCGGAAACCCCGAGAAGCTTCAGAGCGTCCCGGATCACGCGGCGAATGGCTTCAGCCATGAAAAGTCTTGCCTCAGTCAATGCGGGGTCGTCCCCGACGATACGATTCTGGTTGTAATATCCGTGAAAAAGTGAAACCAGCTCGTGCAGATAGTAGGGGATAAAATGAGGTTCCAATGAAGCGGCGCAATTGGCGATCACCTCGGGATATTCACCCAGCAATTTGATGAGTTCCAGTTCCTGAGGCAGGGAAAGAAGTTTGAGGTCGGGGAAGTCCTCTTCCCTTGTCCACTCATTTGTGAAGCCGTGTTCCCTTGCCACCTGGAAAATACTCGAAAGCCTGGCGTGCGCATACTGCACATAGTAAACGGGATTGTCGTTGCTTTGCATTTTAGCGACATCGAGATCGAAATCAAGAGGACTGTCCGTGCGGCGGGTAAGGAAAATAAACCGTGCGGCATCTTTTCCCACTTCGTCGATGACCTCCCTCAGCGTGACGAACTCACCGGCCCGCGTCGACATGGCGACGGGTTTGCCCCCGCGAAGGAGGTTTACGAGCTGTACCAGTATGACCCTGAGGTCGTTTCGCTCGCGCCCCAGCGCCTGAATACCCGCAAGCATCCGGTCCACGTAGCCGTGATGGTCCGCGCCCCATATATCGACCACCACGTCATAGCCGCGGTCGAACTTGTTCCTGTGATAGGCGAGGTCCGCGGCGAAGTAGGTGCTCACCCCGTTGGCGCGAATGACGACCCGGTCCTTTTCATCACCGAAAGCAGTGCTTCGGAACCAGACCGCACCTTCATTCTCATAGATGAAATCATTCCGGCGGAGGTCATTGATGGTTTGCCGGATGGCGTCCTGTTCATGGAGGGTACGCTCGCTGAAGAAAGTTCCGAATGAAACGCCGAACGAACGGAGATCCTCTTTGATCCCGTCCATGATCTTGTCCGAAGCGTACCGTGTAAAGACCGCGACAACATCTTCCATCGGTGCCCGCAGATAACGGTTGCCGACTTCGTCGATAAAATCCCGGGCCAGGTCCCGCATGTAGTCTCCCCGGTAATGCGCATCGGGGAATTCGATCGCCTCGCCGAGAAGCTCCTGATAGCGGTAGTACAGGCTTCGGCCGAGGGTGTTCATCTGGTTTCCCGCATCGTTGATGTAGTATTCGCGGTCGACGTCGTAGCCGCACACCTCGAGGATATTGGCCAGCACATCCCCGGTGGCCGCACCGCGGCCGTGCCCGATGTGGAGCGGACCCGTCGGATTGGCACTGACGAACTCCACCTGCACCTTACGGCCTTTGCCGATATCCAGGCGGCCGTAGTTTTCCGGGTCCGTCATGATCTTCTTGAGGATAACGTGCCATGCATCGGCCTGAAGGAAGAAGTTGATGAACCCGGGACCCGCAATCTCGACCTTGCGCAGCAACCCTTCCGAGTCATTCAGGTTGGCGATGACGGCCTCTGCGATTTGCCTGGGCTTTTGCCTGATCCGGCGGGTCAGGGCAAGAGCGACGTTGGATGCGTAATCGCCATGTTCGGGAATCTTCGGAATATCTAATTCAATGGACAACGGAAAGGAATCGACCTGCTCGGTTGCGCCCGGGAGCTTAAGCACGGCCTCCGAGAGCATTTTCATGATTGCGTTACGTACAATGGACATTTCCTGGGGGTCCTCCTGTTACCTTTTTATAGTGACACGTTTATATATCATGAGCGCCGCACGGCGCAAGCACGCTGTCGAACCCGACCGAAGAAGCCGGCCCGGGTCGCGGCACAATCGCACACGGCCCCGGGTCAGGCGGCGCCGGAATTGGTTCCGGTATCGGTTCCCGCATTGTGAAATATTTTGAAACGGTGCCGTCCGATGCTGCAGTAGACCTCGTAGGCGATGGTTCCGCAAAGGCGCGCAATCTCTTCGGCGGTTATGCGTTCATCGCCCTGCGCCCCAAGAAGTACGACTTCATCGTCTTCCTTTGCCTGGGGTACGTGGGTGACGTCAACCGTAATAATGTTCATGGAAACCCTCCCGACAACGGGAGCGCGCTGTCCCTGAATGAGAACCTGGCCGCGATTGGAGAGGAGCCTGTAATATCCGTCGTCGTATCCGACGGGAATCGTGGCGATGCGGGCGGGCCGCTTTGTAACGTAAGTTCTGCCGTAGCCGATGGACTGTCCTTCGGGCACCGTCTTTATCTGCACGATCTTTGACTTGAAAGTCATGACCGGGCGAAGATCCGCCGGATGGATGATCCGGTCCGAAGGGGGAGAACCGTAAAGCATTATGCCCGGCCGGACCATTTGGTGGTGAGCCTGTGGGAGGTCCAGGACCCCGGCGCTGTTCGAGATGTGCCCTATAACGGACTGGCCGCGGTCCTTCAGCATTTGCAGAGCGTTGCCGAACTGTCTCGTTTGAAATTCGGAGTAGGACTTGTCGGATTCGTCCGCAACCGCGAAATGAGAAAATATGCCCTCGACCTTGATGCCCGGAAGAGAAAGCACTTCATCCAGGAACGCGGGCAGCCTGTCGAGGCTGATACCGAGGCGCCCCATTCCCGTATCGATCTTGAGGTGAACGAGGGCTGGCATTCCGATATTACAGGCAATCTCACTGAGCAGCCTGGCATGATCGACCCGGAACACTGCGGGCCGAATGCCGCTGCGAACGGCTTCCTCCATCTCCGAGGGTTCCACTCCGACAAGGACCAGAACGGGCAGGTCTATACCCGCGGCCCGAAGTTCCATTGCCTCCCAGTGCTTGCTTACCGCAAAAAACGAAGCGCCGCATGCGGCGAGTTCCCTGGCGACGGGTATCATGCCGTGGCCGTAAGCATCCGATTTTACCACTCCGAGGATTTGCGCTCCGGGAGCCATCCGTCCCCTGGCTTGCAAAAAGTTGTGCCTGAGGGCCCCCAGATCGATTTCCACCCAACTCAAAGGCATCAGTAACCTCCCGTTGTCCGTTCCCGTTTATTCCACAAAGAATTGTCCCATCCGATTCGATACACTTTGCATCATGCGAAAAATATGTTAGGCCATTCGAGCGTGAATGGGAAGAAAATCATACAAGGAATGGGGCAATGCAAGTGGGCTATATCCTGACCGTGCTGGGGCTGGTTTTTTTCCTCGAAGGGCTGCCTTACTTTGCCTCTCCCGAGAACCTCAAAAAGTATCTGCTTCAGGTCGTTTCCGTGCCAGGCCGGTACCTTCGAATCGCGGGTGGAGTCCTTATGGTGCTTGGTCTTCTGCTCGTCTATTGGGGTCGTCGGCATGGGGGATGACAATATGGTCTTCGGGCTGGAAGACTACGATTACAACCTCCCGGCCGAACTCATCGCACAGGTGCCCTCACCGAGAAGAGAACTGTCCCGCCTGCTCGTTCTGGATCGATCTTCCGGCGGCTTGCGCCACATGCTTTTCAGGGATCTCCAGGCCTTTCTGCGCAAAGACGACCTTCTGGTCATGAACGATACCATGGTCGTTCCCGCCCGGTTGATCGGCACGAAAGACAGCGGGGGGCGGATCGAGTTGCTGGTGACGGAGCCCTGGAAGCGTGGGGAAATCGCGGAACAGGAGGGCTACCGATGCCTTGCGAGGGCGGCCAAGCATACGCGTCCCGGTTGTGTGCTGTCCTTCGACAGCGGGGTGAGCGCCGAGGTCACGGCCGCCCATGACGACGGTACGGTCCAGGTTCGCTTCCGCGGGGCTGCGCCGGTCATGCAGGTGTTGAAGAAGATCGGGAAAGTGCCGCTTCCGCCTTATGTCCGCAGAAACGGCGGGGAACCGGGTATGGACGACGCGGCATCCTACCAGACCGTTTACGCTCGCAATCCCGGGGCGGTTGCCGCTCCAACGGCCGGGCTCCACTTCAGCGAGCCCATGCTGAGCGCCCTCCGGGAATCCGGAGTGGAGATCGTGAACATCACCCTGCATATCGGGTACGGAACGTTTGCTCCCCTGAGAGAGCAGGACGTGCGTGAGCACCGGATGCATTCCGAACACATCGAAGTGGGAAGAGATGCGGCAGAGCGGATACGGGCCGCTCAATCCGGGAACCGCCGGATTGTTGCGGTGGGGACCACCGTGGTGCGGACCCTCGAATGGGTCGCCCTGAGATACGGCAAGGTCGTAGAAGCCTGCGAATCGTGCAATCACTACATTTATCCCGGCTATCGGTTCCGGGTTGTCCAATCGATGATCACGAACTTTCATCTTCCTAAATCCACCCTGCTGCTGCTTGTTTCAGCTTTCGCGGGCCGGGAGAACATCCTTGCCGCATATGGCGAGGCCATTGCGCGAAAGTACAGGTTCTTCAGCTACGGCGACTGCATGCTGATCCTGTAAACCGGGACGGACATCGATCGAGGATCGTTATATGAAAGATTTGAACTTTTCCGTCATTGCCCGTTCTTCGTCCTGCAATGCCAGGCGAGGCCGGATGAACACCGTCCATGGTCCGATCGATACCCCCGTGTTCATGCCGGTCGGTACCCAGGCTTCGGTTAAGAGCGTTTCGCCTGAGGAACTGGATGACGTAGGTGCGCGGATCATCCTCGGGAATACGTACCACCTGTTTCTGCGTCCAGGAACGGACCGGATAGCGAGGCTGGGAGGCCTCCATAAATTCATGCACTGGAGCGGTTCCATTCTCACCGACAGCGGCGGCTTCCAGGTGTTCAGTCTCGCCAGAATAAACAAAATAGAAGAGGACGGCGTGGCCTTCCAGTCCCACATCGACGGGTCGCGCAGGGTCCTCCGGCCGGAAACCGCCATTGAATGCCAGATGCAGTTGGGTTCCGATATCGCGATGTGCTTCGACGAATGCACGTCGTACCCGGTTTCATACGAATACGCTCTTGATTCCATGGAAAGGACCGTGCGGTGGGCCGCAAGGTGCAGGGAGGTCCACACCCGGGAGGACCAGGCCCTGTTCGGCATCGTCCAGGGAAGTGTCTTCCCCGATTTGAGGCGTTCCTGCCTCGATGCCCTCATGAAGATCGGCTTTGACGGATACGCGCTGGGCAGCCTCTCCGTGGGTGAAGCCAAAGAAGAAATGATGTCGGTCCTGGAGGCCCTTACACCTGAACTCCCGGTCTCCAAACCGCGTTATGTCATGGGGGTCGGCACACCCGAGGATCTCGTGGAAGGGGTCCGCTGCGGGGTCGATATGTTCGACTGTGTAATGCCGACCCGGAACGCCCGCAACGGGACGCTCTTCACGTCGAACGGGAACGTCCAGATCAAGAACAACCGCTATCAGGAAGACGAAGGGCCCGTTGAACCGGGGTGCACCTGCTACACGTGCCGCCGCTTTTCACGGGCCTACCTCCGGCATCTTTACATGTCGCGGGAACTCCTTGCCTATCGCCTGAACACAATTCACAATCTGCACTATTATGTAGGCCTCATGAGTGCGATGAGGGAAGCCATCGAGGGGGACACGTTCGAGGATTGGCGCAGGGATTTCCACCGGAAGCGGGGAACCGGGACGGAACCTGGGGAATGACGACGGAACGCCGGTTTCCGGAAGCGTGGAAAGAGAGGACCCCCGGCCTCCGGATCGAAGGAGGAACGCCAGAACACCGGAAACAGGCATCCGAAAGACGCAAAGCAGAAGGGGGAAACCGCTTCGGTCCGAACATTCCGAAGGATTGCGGCAACCGCAGGATGATTGTCAGGACTGGATTCTCTGGACCCTCACGGCCTGCGGACCCTTGGCCCCCTGCTCAATTTCGAAGCGGACCTGCTCCCCTTCGTTCAGGGAACGGAAGCCCGAACCTTCGATCGCGCTGTAATGTACGAAAACATCACCCTGATCGTCGGTCTCGATAAAACCGTATCCTTTTTTTTCATTGAACCATTTTACCCGACCTTCCGCCATCTCCGAAATCCTCCTTTCAATGTGAGTTGCACAAGTCTGCACAGCCGAGAAAAAGCCGTTCGTCCCGAACCGTCAAAGGGCAAGCATTTCCGGGCCGGTCACGCTTTGATACTTCGGCACGAAAGGATGTGGGTCGATCAACTTACCGGGGTGCCGCCCGGAATACGGCCCACTCGCCGTCGGGCATCCGCACGAGACCTGATTTGATGCCGCCGATGCCGGGCACAAGACCGGCTGCCGCGGGCTCCGCAAGGGAAAAAGCCAATCCAAGGTATCCCTCATAAAACGGGCAGATAGCTCCTTTTCAGGCTAAATGCAAGAGGAAAATCGATGTTTGACATTCCCGGTGAGCGTGGGAGAATTGCTGAAGATTTCCGGGTGGTTGGTTTATGATATCCGAAACGGACCGGGCGGTGACAATCAGAGGCGGGGTGCGGGGCACTTGATCCGCTGCCCCGGCGGATTTCTTCCATTCGTTAATCCTGTCGTATCATTACACTTTTGTTGACTCCTGCCCGGCAACGTGATTATACTGAGACGTTAAAGATGTCCTGGTCATGTCAAACGTTGAACTCGCGGACGGGGGCGTGGTCAAGGACCCATGAAGGCTTTCGTCGACCTTTGTGGGTTTATTTTTTGCCTATCTTCAGAGGAGCATTTCATGATGCAAAAGTGCGCAAAATGGTTTCTGGCCTTCGTCCTCTTCTGCTTTGCCGCCGGGGTCGGAGAATTCGCCTGTGCGGCCGATAAGGACGCGGCGAAAAAAGTGAAGAGCGATACCGCTTCCTCGGCGAATTCCGGCAAGGGAACCGCTAAGGACAGTGCCAAGAAAGACGGCGCCTCGGGAGACAAGGCAGCGATCGTCAACGGAACGGTGATCACGCGTGCCGAATACGACACCGAAACGAGCCGTTTCGAGCGTCAGATGACCATGTCCGGCCAGACCCCTGACCCGAATCAGGTGGCCGAGATGAAGAAAATGGTCCTTGACGGTCTGATCGGACGTGAACTGCTCAGACAACAGACGGCAAAACTTGGGGTGAAGGCCGATGACGCCGAGGTGAATCAACAGATCGACGAGTTGAAGAAAAGGTTCCCGAGCGAGGACGAATTCAAGAAGGCCCTTGAGAAGATGAATCTCACGGAGGAGTCCCTCAAGTCCCAGTTCTCCCAGGAGCTTTCCATAAAGAAGATGGTCGACCAGCAGGTCGGAGCCCAGGTAACCATCACTCCGGAGGAAACCAGGAAGTTTTACGATTCCAATCCTGACGTCTTCAAAGTCCCGGAGATGGTGCGCGCGAGCCACATATTGGTAAAGGTCGATGCGAAAGCCACTGACGCCGAAAAGGCCGCAGCGAAGGAGAAAATGAACGGCATACAGCAACGGATTCAAAAGGGTGAGGATTTCGCCGCCGTTGCAAAGGAAGTCTCCGATTGCCCCAGTGCCGCAAATGGCGGAGACCTTGACTTCTTTCAAAAGGGACAGATGGTCGCCCCGTTCGAACAGGCCGCCTTCGCCCTGAAGGTCGGCGCGGTGAGTGATGTCGTGGAAACCCAGTTCGGATATCACCTGATCAAGGTAACCGATAAGAAAGAAGCGGGCGTCATGCAGTACGATGAAATGAAAGACCGCATTGAACAGCATCTCAAGCAGGAAAAAGTCAATCAGCAATTGGGCCAGTACATCGATCAACTGAAAGCCCAATCGAAAATCGAAGTGTTTGCCGCCGCCAAATAGTTTCGCCCGACGCGAGGCACGGGACGGACGCCCCGTCCCTCGCGGGCGAACCCGCATTCCCGAAGCATCGCTTACGCCCGTGCGGGCCATTCTCCCGATAGAGCGATCCCCAGTGAATGATGGTCCCGAGACCGGAGTCATGAAGTTCGTGGTGAGGACAGTCCCAACGAGTACTTACGCGAGACGGATGGTATCACATGCATGGAATTGCGTTTAGAGGTGCTGACCGTCGACAGATGAAGTCTCTTGGAATCACGGAAGATCAGGTTCACGCCCAAATCGAGATTTTCCGGAGACCGACCTGGTTCGTGAACCTGAACAGGCCGTGCATTCTTGGGGACGGCGTGCATAAGGTCCTCAAAGGGGAGATCGAGCGCTACCTGCAACTGCAGGAGATCGCCGCACAGAAGGAACGGTTCCTCAAGTTCATCCCAGCCTCCGGGGCCGCCACGCGCATGTTCCAGTCCCTTTTGCAGATCTACTACATGCCGCATTTTCTCGAAATCGAGGAACTGCATCGCAGGGCGGGGCAAGGAGTTGCAGTCGCCTACGATTTTTTGAACTTCCTCGAAGGCTTGTACCTTTTCCCGTTTGTGAGCGATCTGGAAAAGGTCCTGGCCGACGACGGGTTTTCGCTGCCGTCCCTGGTCCGCAAGCATGAATACAGAACCATTCTTGAGTACCTCCTCACCGAACGCGGCCTGGATTATGCCAACCTGCCCAAAGGGCTTCTCAGGTTCCACCGCTATCCCGACGAGTGTCGCACCGCTTTTGAGGAGCACCTTGCCGAGTCCGCTTTTTACATGGGCAAACGGAGCGGGAAATGCCAGGTCCACTTCACGGTGTCGCACGAGCACGAGGCAAAGTTCAAAATCCTCCTGGAAAACGTGCGGGCCTGCTATGAGGAGCGATACGGCACCAGTTACGAAATCGGTTACTCCTTTCAGAAGACGTCCACGAACACCATAGCCGTCGACATGGGCAATAACCCATTCCGCGACAACCACGGCCGGCTTCATTTCAGGCCCGGCGGGCACGGGGCGCTGCTCGAAAACCTGAACGACCTCAAGGCCGACCTCGTGTATATCAAGAATGTCGACAACGTTTCCCCGGATCGTCAGAAAGACCATATCGTCTTTTGGAAGAAGGTTCTCGGGGGATGCCTGATCGACATCCAGGATACCGTTCACGGACTGCTGGAGTGCCTCACCGGGCAGGCGTTCGCCGGGGCGTTCCACAAGGCCGAGACCTTCTACCGGGAAAAGCTCCTGATGACCCTGCCGGCGGGATACGCGTCATGGCTTCCCGAAGTGAAACGGGATTTTTTCGTAAAACGACTGAATCGTCCCATCCGGGTTTGCGGCGTTGTCCCCAACTCAGGCGAACCCGGCGGCTCCCCGTTTTGGGTGAACGACCGGAGCGGGGAGACTTCGATACAGATCGTTGAAAAGGCGCAGGTGGATTTCGATGCCCCTCACCAGAGAGAAACGTGGATGGCGTCCACCCACTTCAACCCGGTGGATCTGGTCTGCGGGTTCAAAGACTACCGCGGCCGGAACTTCGACCTCAGGAAATACGTGGACCCCGACGCCGTGTTCATCACGAAAAAATCTAAGGACGGAAAAGACCTGAAAGCGCTGGAGCTGCCGGGCCTGTGGAACGGCGGGATGTCCGACTGGATCACGTACATCGTAGAGGTCCCCAGGATCACCTTCAACCCCGTTAAATCCGTGTTCGATCTGCTTCGGCCCGGACATCAACCCGAAGAATACTGAACGCTCACGGCCGTTCCGGTCGGGCCGGACCTCTTCCGACGGACATTGAAAACTCCGGTCCCGCACCAGCTTTCAACGCACCGCCCCCCGTCCGATCCACCTTTCCCATGATTCGACGCGGTCGTGTTCATCGCCGCTCCGTATTTTCGCGCCCGCTCTTCCCCCGGCTTCCCCAAGACATTTTCGTGACCTGATGCGAGCAGGTCCTCTGCAGGGTCTAAATTCCGGACCATGCCATTAATATTTAATAATATTGGATATATAGTTTGTGATGTATTGCGCTTTCCTGATTTAAAATGTTGAAAAGGAAAAGAAAACAGTGACATTTTTGTCGTAATGCGGTATGAGCATCGTCTAAGCGAGAATCAAATTACAAACACGAACAGAGTGGGACATGACGGAAAATTTGAGCCTCAATGAATTGTGGGCGCTTTACGAAATTGCGCGCGTACTCTCCCGCACCGGGGAATTGAAGGACCAACTCCAGCAAATTCTGGATATACTGAGCGCCCGGCTCGGGATGGAACGCGGAATGGTATCCATACTCGACCTCCAGACCGGTGAAGCATGGCTGGACGTGGCGCGGGGAGTGGATGTGACGACGGGGGAGATTTGCTACCAGCCCGGGGAAGGGATTACCGGTAAAGTGGCCCTGACCGGCCGTCCCATGGCCATTGCCAACCTTGGCAACGAAACGCATTTCCTCGACCGGACGGGGGCTCGTCGGTCGCTCAACCGGCAGGAACTTGCGTTCCTTTGCGTGCCGATTTTTTACCAGGGGAAGTCGGTCGGAGTTCTTTCGGCCGACAAACTCGCTCACCAGGTGGAGGACATCGAACGCGAGGTCCGGATCCTTTCGGCGGTGGCCGAGCTTCTGGGTAAGGTGGTTCAGTTTCGCGCGGTCGAGGAGGAAAACCGGAGACTGAGGCGAATGCTTGCAGAGGCCAAGCGCCCGACGACGAACATCATCGGCCGGTCGAAGGTCATCCAGGAAGTGCTCCGGCTGATCGACCAGGTGGCCGACACCAACACCACGGTGCTGGTCACGGGGGAAACCGGGACCGGGAAAGAGCTGGTGGCAAAGGCAATCCACGAAAACAGCCGGCGCGTCAAGGGACCACTGGTGCAGGTGAACTGCGCGGCCATGCCGGACACGCTGCTCGAAAGCGAACTTTTCGGCCATGAAAAAGGCGCTTTCACGGGGGCCATCACCCGAAGACGGGGAAGGTTCGAAGAAGCCCAGGGCGGTACCATTTTTCTTGATGAAGTGGCGGAACTGTCCCCGATCGCTCAGGCCAAGCTCCTTCGCGTCCTGCAGGAACGTGAATTTCAACCCCTGGGCTCTTCCCGCATGGTGAAAGTGGACGTTCGGGTGGTTACCGCATCCAACAAGGACCTTGAGAAGGAAGTCGCCATAGGGACTTTCCGGTCCGACTTGTACTACCGCTTGAACGTCTTTCCCATATTTTTGCCTCCCCTGAGAGAACGTGGTCCCGATATTTTGCTTCTGGCGGATTATTTCGTTTTAAAATATGCACAGGAGTTCAGCAAGGATGTGAAACGGATCACAACCAGCGCCATCGATATGCTCATGTCGTATCATTGGCCCGGAAATGTCCGTGAATTGGAAAACTGCATCGAACGTGCGGTGCTTCTGGCCACGGGCAAAGCGATAGATTCCTGGCATCTGCCTCCCACGCTGCAGATGAAACCCGCGGGGTTGCAGAGTGTGAGCCGTGGGAAGTTGGAGGCCCTCGTAAGCGCCTTCGAACGGGACCTCCTCACGGACGCCCTGAAGGACGTTCGGGGAAATCAGTCCCAGGCCGCGCGCCTGCTGGGAACCACCAAGAGAATCATTCAGTACAAGGTTGAAAAATACGGCATCGACCCGAAACGATTCCGGGCCAAAAATCCCTTGTAAGACGGGAAAGCCCGGGGAGGGGCAATCGACGCGTCCGATGCCCGGCGGGAAGCTGCCCGTAAACGCACCGGTTCGATTTCCCTGAGTGGAATGGATTTTGCTTAGTTAAAAGCACGGCTGACGTGCGATTGAATGGGGTGCTGCAATGCGAATCGCTATGGCGCAAATTGATCCCTACATCGGGGATTTTCGAGGCAATGCGCAGAAAATATGCAAGTATATCGGTCGGGCGCGCGGGGAATCCTGCGATCTGGTGATCTTCCCGGAAATGGCCCTCATCGGATATCCTCCGCGCGATTTGCTGGACAAACCCAGCTTCGTGCGGAGCAGTCTGAAGTACTGGAAAGAGATCGGGGAGGCGAGCCAGGGCATCGGAGTGATCGTCGGGGTGGTTTCGGAAAACGCGAACGGTACGGGAAAACCCTATCATAATTCGGCGCTGTTTTTCGAAAACGGAAAGCTGCTCACGGTCGCCCACAAAATGCTTCTTCCGTCCTACGACGTATTTGACGAGGAACGGTACTTCGAACCGGCCGGGCAGGCTACGTGGATCGATTTCAGAGGCGAACGGCTGGGGATCACGGTATGCGAGGACATCTGGAATGTGCCGGATTTTCTGCCCCGCCCCCTGTACCATTGCGACCCCGTGTGCGAGTTGGAAAAGGCATCGGTGAGCGTCCTGATCAACATATCCGCTTCTCCTTACCACGTGGGTAAGGCCGCATGGGCGAGCAAGCTGCTGAAGAGCCACGCAAAGCAGGCTCGAAGCCAGGTGGTGTACGTGAACCAGGTGGGAGGCAACGACGAACTCATCTTCCACGGGCACAGCATGATATGGAGCGAGGACGGGAACCTCGTTGCGACCGGGGCGGACTTTAAGGAAGATTTCGTTGTTTACGACACCAGGACCCGGAAGGGTGAGTTTCATGCCTCGAATTGCGACCAGGCTTCGGAAGTCCTTGACGCACTCGTGCTGGGACTGAGGGATTATGTCGAAAAGAACCGGTTCGGCAAGGCGGTCGTCGGGTTGAGCGGCGGGGTGGATTCGGCGCTCACGGCGTGCATCGCCGCTTTGGCACTCGGAGCAGACAACGTTATGGGCGTGGGGATGCCCGGTCCCTACAATTCACCCGACAGTCTGAATGATGCACGGGAACTGGCGGAAAAGATCGGTATCAGGTTCGAAACGGTCGGCATCGGCCCGATGTTCGACGCCGCGTTGAAAACACTGGTCCCGGCCTTCAACGGCGCGGCGCCGGATGTAACGGAAGAGAACCTCCAGGCCCGTATCCGGGGCATTATTCTTATGGCGATTTCCAACAAGTTCAACCGCATTCTACTGAGCACCGGGAATAAATCGGAAATTGCGGTGGGCTACTGCACCCTTTATGGGGACATGAACGGGGGCCTGGCCGTTTTGGGCGATGTGCCCAAAACCATGGTCTATGAACTGGCCGCGAAAGTGAACGAACGATACGGATGGATCCCTGAGCGGACCATTGTCCGGCCGCCTTCCGCGGAGCTGCGGCCGGATCAGAAAGACCAGGATACGCTGCCTCCGTATGATGTCCTGGATTCAATCCTTGCGGACTACGTGGAAAAGCGTTTGCCAGCGGAAGAGATCGTTGCACGGGGCTGGGACGGGAAACTGGTCAAGTGGGTGACGGACCGTGTCGACCGGAACGAATACAAACGATGGCAGGCCCCGCCCATCCTGAGGGTTACGACGAAAGCCTTCGGGATCGGACGGCGCAATCCGATCGCTCACGGTTACCGCGAAGGCCGCGATGCCCCGCAATGACGGCGGGAAATTCACTCGGAATGGAAATTGTATCCTCGGGGTATTATCCGGGGAAACGGAGAAAGTGAATGCCGGGAGTCTTCGAAAGAGTTTCGTGGTGATGTCGGGAAGATACTACCGAATTGCGCAGAAGCATCATTTGAATCGGAACCAGCAGCCTTGAAGGAAGAAACAGATGAAAAAAATCGAAGCGATTATCAAACCGTTCAAATTGGATGACGTGAAAGAAAAGCTGGCCGGGCTTGGCATCAAGGGTATGACGGTAACGGAAGTGAGAGGCTTCGGACGGCAGAAGGGACACACGGAGATCTACCGTGGCGCGGAATATATCGTCGATTTTCTGCCGAAGATCAAAATTGAAATCGCCGTGGCGGACTTCCAACTGGCGGAGGTCGTCGAAGCGATCCGCGGTGCGGCAAATACGGGGAAAATCGGTGACGGCAAGATTTTCGTTATTCCTGTCGAGGAATGCATCCGCATCAGAACCGGTGAAACCGGCGAAGAAGCGCTATAAGAGCAGATTTTATGACGCAGCAGCTTCAACAACTTCCCCGGCGATTAAAGAATCTTCGGGAAACCTTTCTGAACATGTGCAGGAACGATGTTCCCGGCGTGTTGGCCGCCCGGACCTACGCTCACCAGTTTCTTGAAAACCTCAGGAAGGCCTTCGACGAGGGACTGATTCCTCTCGACGGCTGGGCGCTGGCCGCGGTTGGAGGTTTCGGGCGGGGCGAACTGGGGTTCGCCTCGGACATCGACCTTCTTTTCCTCTACCGGAACCGCCTCATCAAGGCCCAGCAGGATGTTCTGAGGGACCTGGTGTACTGCCTCTGGGACAGCGGTTTTGAAGTCGGGCATGCCACGGCTTCGGTTTCCGCCATCAAACGAATGGCGCACGAGGATTTCACCATTCTGACGAACTATCTCGAGGCGCGATTCATCTCCGGCGATCAGAAGCTGTTTCAAGACTGGCAGAGTTCATTCCTGAAAAGCTTCGGGAGGCAGAGCCGGAGGCGCTTCCTGCAGAATCTCATCGACTACAGGGAAGAAAGGCAGCAGCAGTACGGCGGGAGTTCATACTTGCTCGAACCCCATGTGAAGGAAGGGGTGGGCGGCATGAGAGACATACATCTCATCCGCTGGGCCGGAATGGTTTTCCTGCAGGACCCTTCCCAGGATGCCATGGTTCAGAAAGAATGGCTCACGAACCAGGAAAAGCTCTGGCTCGAGCAGGCCTATGATTTTCTGTGGCGCGTGCGGTTGCAGCTCCACCAGTTGAACGGACGACGGCAGGATCAGCTCCTGTTCATGGAACAGGAACAGATCGCGTCCCGCCTGGGCTGCATGGCGAGCCAGCAGGGCTCCGCGGTGGAAGTCTTTATGCGGCTCTACTACCGGCATACGTCACGCATACGGCGCACCACATCATTTTTCCTGGAACGGATCGGAGAAACTCAGAAGCGGTTCCCCAACCTGAAGCTGCGCAAAAAAATCCTCCCAGGGCCGTTTCTCCTCGAAGGTAAACATCTGCACTTCATGGAGCCCGAATGGGTCAAGAAAGACCCCAGGCTCATCATGCAGTTTTTCTGGCAGACGGCCGAATCCGGCGCTCACTTTCATCATCAGGCCGGGCAGGTCATCCGGGAAAACCTCTCGGCATTCACGGATGCAGCACGAAAAGACCCGGAAGTGGTGAGGCATTTCTTCGATATCCTGCTCAACCCCGCCCAGGCCTTCGCAGTGCTGAACGTAATGCTGGAAACCGGCTTTCTCGAAGTTTTCATGCCGGAATTTTCCCCCGTCAGATACCGCGTCCAAAACGATGTCTACCACCTGTACACCGTCGACGAGCATCTGCTGAGAACCGTGCGGCAAATGCATCAGATGGAACAGGGGATCGATGAATACGCGGGAGAATTCAAGACGAGTGACATTTTTGTACACGTCCAGCATCGGCGCGTCCTGTTCCTCGCCGCCCTCATCCATGACATCGGCAAAGGGGAAGGCAAGAACCATGCGCTACGCGGCGCGGTCATGACGACGGAGTTGGCCGGACGCCTGGGACTGGACGACGAGGAAACCAAACTCCTCAGGTTCCTGGTCGAGTATCACCTCATCCTTGCCGATACCGCACTGAAACGCGACCTGATGGATGAGAAGCCGATCGCCCAGTGTGCGATCCAGATCCGCAACAGAGAACGCCTTCTCATGCTGTATCTGCTCACCATCGCTGATTCGCGCGCCACCGGCCCCGGGGCCTGGAGCACCTGGAAGGCCTCGCTGGTCCGGGAGCTCTTCGTAAAGGTGGATCGGATACTGGTTCGGGGAGAATTCGAGACGGAAGACCTTCAGCGACGCTCCGAGCAGATTCAGAACAACGTGACGGATCTGGTGGAAGATCAGGCCGAAAAGGAAAAACTGCAGGGCTGGCTCGAAAAGGTTTCCTTCCGCTACCTCTTGTCCCAGCCGCCGAAAACCATTCTGCAGCACTACATGATGGGAAAGGAACTTGCGAAGGGGCCGGTCGTGCTCTCGACGCAGAAGTCCGAAGGCGAGATGTGGCAAATCACCGTGGCGACGACCGACAGGGCCGGATTGTTCTCCATTATCTCCGGTGTGTTGTTTGCGCGCGGGTTGAATATTCTGTCCGCCGACATTTTCACCTGGGAGGCCGGCACGGTCCTGGACATCATCATTGTCGAACGTCTGCCGGACCCGTTGCATCCCAAGGAATTGTGGGACCGGGTGGAATACGATCTTCGAGAAGCGCTGGAACGGAGGCCATACCTGGAAGAAATTCTGGACGCCAGGCGCAAGCCTTCGATCCTGCAACAAAAAGTCATTCCACGCCAGACCGACAGGGTCATGATTGATGAGGAGGCTTCCGACTTCTACACGATCATCGAAGTTTACACGTGGGACCGTCCCGGTATTCTACACGCCATTGCTGAAACCCTCTACAAACTGGATATCACTATCCAGGTCGCTAAAATTTCCACACCTGGCGCTCAAGTTGCAGATGTCTTCTACGTGACGGACCTCAGCGGGAACAAACTGATGGACTATGAGGTACACGAAAGAGTGAAGGAGGGCCTGCTGAACTGTCTTTCGTCGGTGGGCTGACCCGCTTGAATCGAGCGATACAACGGATCGGCGACAAGGCAGGAAGCCTTCACGCGCTGTGTTTGGAGCGCCGTCGCCGCGGCGTTTTTTCCCCCGCGGCGACCGATTGCATGGGTGGAAATCCTGTTAGTTAAACCAAAAGACTACGTTTTTGTGCCAGTGGCCGCTTGATCGGAGAAAGCGGCTTTTAACTTAAACTTATCAAACCGTTATCGGAGTGACTTCCGGGCTGTGCGGTCGGCTCGGATGAGGTGTGCTCATTTTTTGACACGATTTTGTTCTCACTGATGAGACCCGTACCGGGATTTGAAGTGTACCGGGGGGGATGTGCGGCACGGAAAACACCGGTCTGCGGTTTTTTTTGACCCGCGTCGGAAAATCGCGCGGGTGGAAAAGAAATGAGAGGCCGCCGTTTTTTCGCTGCTATCTTTCATGGTTCCAAAAGAGAGAGGGGGGGATCGGGCTTTCTCGATGATCAACTAAATCTGCCGGTTTGGGAATCGAGCTTTTCAATTGGCAAGCAATTTGCCAAGGCTTGTTGTGACCATTTCGAAAACACTTTGAACGAACAGGAGGAATAGGTATGACCCCGAAAGAAGTGCTTGCCTTTGCCAAGGAGCAGGGCGCGAAAATTGTGGATTTCAAGTTCATGGATTTCATAGGTACGTGGCAGCATTTTTCGACCCCTATCCAGGAACTGGGTGAGTCCGATTTCGAGAACGGCTATGGGTTTGACGGATCGAGCATCAGGGGCTGGCAGCCAATTAACGCCAGCGACATGCTGATCATTCCCGATCCCGGGACCGCGGTCATGGATCCGTTTACCGCGGCCCCCACCCTGACCATGATCTGCAACATCGTGGATCCCGTTACCAAGGAAAGATACACCAGGGACCCGCGTTACATCGCCCAGAAAGCCGAAGAATATCTTAAGTTCACCGGAATCGGCGATGCGGCATGGTTCGGCCCCGAGGCGGAATTCTTCATTTTTGATGATATCCGCTATGACGATGCGTGTCAGCACGCCTTCTATTACATCGACTCCGCCGAAGGCATCTGGAACAGCGGACGCGAAGAAGGTCCGAACCTGGGCTACAAACCGCGTCACAAGGAAGGGTATTTCCCTGTGCCTCCCACGGATTCACAGCAGGATATCCGGACCGAAATGGTCCTGCAGATGATGAAGGTTGGAGTTCCCGTTGAATGCCAGCACCACGAAGTCGCAACCGCCGGACAGGCTGAAATAGACATGAAGGCCACGACCCTCGTCAAAATGGCCGACAACCTGCAGTGGTACAAATACGTGGTGAAGAATGTGGCCCGCCGTTTCTGCAAGACGGTGACGTTCATGCCGAAACCCCTGTTCGGTGACAACGGCTCAGGCATGCATATCCACATGAGTATCTGGAAGGAAGGCAAGGCGCTGTTTGCCGGCGACAAGTATGCCGGTCTTAGCCAGATGGCCCTGTTCGCGGCCGGCGGAGTGCTGAAACACGCCGCGGCCCTCTGCGCCATCACCAATCCGACCACCAACTCCTACAAGCGGCTCGTACCGGGATATGAAGCCCCCGTAAACCTCGCATATTCCAGCCGGAACCGCAGCGCTTCGGTCCGTATCCCCATGTATTCGCCTTCGCCGAAGCTGAAAAGGTTCGAGGTGCGTTTCCCCGACCCATCCTGCAACGGGTACCTGGCTTTCAGTGCCATCCTGATGGCAGCCATCGACGGAATAGAAAACCGGATCGACCCCGGTGAGCCCCTGGATCGAGACATCTATTCCATGACTCCCGAAGAACTTTCAAGCGTACCGTCCACCCCGGGTTCCCTCGAAGCGGCTTTGAGCGCTCTGGAAAAAGACCATGAATTCCTGCTCAAGGGCGATGTGTTCACCGAGGATGTCGTTGACACCTGGATCGAGTATAAACGCGTGAACGAGGTCGACGCGATTCGAATGAGGCCGCATCCTCACGAGTTCAAACTGTATTTTGACATATGAAAAATGATCGGCGGCGGTGAACCCGCCGCCGATGCGGGAAAAATGCGACAGGGGCGAGTTTGGGATTCCGGGCCGTTGGTATGGCCGGAGCCCGGATCCGTCTCTTTCTTTGCAGTCCGCCTGCCGGTCCTCAATAGAAAACGGCAAGCCAGACGGTTTGCGTGCCGGGCTCGGTCCATTCCACGCGATGCCTGCGGTGAGCGGGAATGTTGATCCAGTCGCCGGTGCGCATCACGACCGTCTCGTGCGGCCCATCGAACAGCAGCCTCGCGCTCCCCTGGAGGACCATTACCCACTCGTTCTCTTCCTGATCGTACCACCAGCCGTCGGGGCTCGCCTGCCCCCGGGAAACGATCCTCTCGATTCGGATGCGATCCTTCGAGACCAGCGCATCGGTGACCTCTGCGGCAATGGCGTCGGGCAGCGATGAAAGGATATTCCCCACCATGTCTGCGTTCATTTCCGATTATCCGCGGGCACGAAAACAATATGCCGATACTCAGGCCGGATCATCTCTTGTGATAGAATTTTTTCCACGGACGCCGCTCGGTGTCGTGCAGGTCCTTCAGTGCAAGCCGTAGTGTGCTGACCGCTTGTTCCGCACAGTGTACTTCTTCGGGAGGAAGCGTCTCGAGGAGATCGACGACGTGCTGTGGCGTAATCCCCCATGCCTGTTCGGGAGTCAGGTCGGTTGCGAGGTGAGCGACGGCGTTTGCGCAAACCACGGAATAGAGGCAGCCGTCCGATTCAAAAGTAGCGGACCAGATTCTTTCATCCCTCAGAGTGAGGAAGATTTCGACCGTGTCCCCGCATTCCCTGGATAGTTTGCCGTAGCCGTCCGGGTTTTTCACGATCTGCCGATTGTTTCCGTTCAACGCCATTTCAAGAAAATTCGGAGAATACTCCCGCAGGAATTCAGCGTTTCTGTCGTTCATAGAGCCCTCTTCCTTCGCAAATCATCAGATGCATAATCGATATTATTATGGGCGGTCCGCTGACACGCGGGCAAATACGGAAAGCCACTCCCCCAATTTAACCCAATCGAGACCGCTCAGGAAGTCCGTTTCATCTTTTCCCGGGTTTTTTTTCACAAGAGAAAAGAAGCGTTGATGCCTTCTTTCCGGATGAGCCCGGGTCTACGCGCGAAAGGGTAACCGGCCGCTGCTGGCGGAAGTACTCTCAACTCGTGGAAATCCCCTCAAAAACCTTCCGAACGGATCGGATGCGAAATAAGGGCATGCGATCGGGATCGCCCCGATTATGCCTATCGAGATGGCTTCATCGTGTTCGACGCTTCCAGACCATAGCTGTTTTTCGTATGATATCAATATCAAAAACTTATGCTTTAATTCACAAGGATGCGGTTCATGCCTTGACACGCAGAATCGATTGGGCTAGGGTGAAAAGAAAGCAGCGGGGGGAGCCGTGGGATGGCTATTATGGGGCCTTCGCCAAAGCGGTCGCGAGTTTATCCGGAAAGATACATCGGGTGCTCTCGAAACGATGCACCAGCGAAACTCGAACACAGCAACAAAGAAAGGACTCAGAAATGCCGGAAGGCCGAGTAAAGTGGTTCAATGACAAAAAGGGATACGGTTTCATCGAAACCAAGGACCAAGGCGACGTCTTTGTCCACCACAGCGCTATTTTGTCCGAAGGCTTCCGCTCATTGAGTGAAGGGGAGAAGGTGAGCTTCGAAGTGGAGCGTGGGCCCAAAGGCCCTCAGGCGGTGAGAGTAAAAAAAATAGCGTGAGCACCCGTCACACCCGGGGCGATTTGCATCAGGCCAGGGGAATCCCTCTGGCCTTTTTTGTCTTTGCCGGACGGCGACCTTGCCCCCCCGCATGCCCTCACAAGTATCGTTTAATCCACGCTCTTTTACCCCTTTCGCTCATGGGCTTGATTAGGCATTCATTTCCGCATACAATCAAAGCTCTTAATGCGATACATTGAGTCCTTGCCGGTTGTGTCATCAAGGTTCTGTATGGTTATTCGGTATCGATTTGCTTTCCCGCATGCGATGGACCTGATCGCCTCATGCCTTGAGAAAAATCGCGATTGAGTTTATTGCATGGTCCGATGTTTCCGCCGACCGAATTCAGCCGCACATGCGGCTGGACCGATTTCGACGATGACGTCCGGAGTGGCGCCGGGGATGGAGGGCTGTGCAGGGGACAGCCCGGAAGAACCGTTTGAGCAGGGAGAAGGGGAATGGCCTATATTGAGGATCTGCTGGAACGAATCTGCAGGAACATGATCAATGCCCTTCTCACCTGCCTGGAAAACGCCACCAAAGCCACCATTTACAACATTGGCCCGATGCCGACGCTCCAGGCCGTTCGGAAGACGTCCGGGGTTCGCATCGAAGGTACTGACGAGATCATATGGGGACTCCCCGCCGTTTCGGATTACAATTATCCTGGAAAGTCATGGGAGGAATATAAAGACCGTCCCGACCGAGCGCTTGAGGCCATGGGTTGGTGCGTGGAGAAGCAAAAGAGCTGGACTGCCGAAAATCCCTACGAAGATGTGCGCAGTGTTCGAAAGCAACTGCGGGGGGAAGTGGAGGACTTTCACCACATGGAACCGGTTCTGGTGAAGAAAGCGGACCTGTACGCCGACTCACCGGAATGCCAGGAATTCCCCGTGGACTGGCAGGGCAATCCCATTTGGCAGGACACCGAATTCGTCGTCGCCGCGGTGATCAAGATTCACTTCACGCCCAACGCCATCCGGCGGGACGACAAGTCCACGAAGATCATCCGCGAGTTTTCCATGAGCCTCGGTACGGAACTTCTTTCGGTTCATTTGCGGGAAAATCTGATGCGGGCACAGAGGGAATTCGCTCGACAGCGCCTTGAAAGCTGCAAGGAACTGGCACACGAACTCCGCAATACATTCATAAAGTTCGGGTTCGTTTTTTCCGCCATAAACGCTCAGATCGGCTTGCTGAGGCAGGTATGGGAAGAGCGGTTGCGGGCCGCTTTTCCCGAACTGGAATGGAAGGGGACTATCCTTGAAGAGCTTTCCCGCCTGGTACGGGCCAGACTCCCGCTGCTCGAGTCAAACGACGGGTTGCTCAGGGTCTGTGAATCGCTTTTGTCCGACCACGCGGAACTGGCTCAGATCAGCCTCATACCGGAGCAGGAAGAAGCCTGGTTCCTGAACAGGATCCGGCCCGAGTGGGAACGGCTTCTCAATGAATCCCATCACTGGGACGGGGACAGGGACCAGGTGATGCGCCTTTTGGAGAAACTGACGAATTCGTTCCGCCTGGGCGCGGACCCGGAGCTGGCGGCGCGACTTGAACCCATTCCCGGAGGGGTGGCCATGGAATGGGCGCGGCTGGCTTACACCCAGTTCACGCCCGACAAACGGGCCGTTCTGGACGATATCATCCGCCTCCTGGAAAACCCTCTGCTGCCGCTTCCCCACAGGCTGCAGATCAGCAAGAACCTCAAGTCGCTCAAGGTCCTCGTGGAAGTCATTCCGGAGATGGAAGAAAAGGCCAACCGCATCATCCAGTCGTTGCGCTATGGGAACCATCTCGGCCGTAAGGAGCCGGGGAAGGGCTGCCGAAGTCCGGAAGCCTCGGCCTTGCCGGGCGTTGAGGCCCCGTTCACTTTTACGGATTGAAGTCCGTTACCGTTCGGTATCGACGGGTTCGGCGGCACACGCAGGGATGGTCACGTCCTTTAAGACCCTGGGATGTGCAGACTTTCGGACGTGCTTTCATCGTCATGTGATTCCGTTACAGGAAAGCAGGGTTCATGAAAAACAACGAGGGAAAAAGCGGAGTACCGCTCAGCGAAATCAGAAATGCGGCGAAGGTCCTGCGGGGGAGAGTGGTCCGGACTCCGCTCATGTATTCTCCGGCGTTCAGCCGGATGGCTGGCGCGCACGTCTACCTGAAGCTTGAAAACCTGCAGGAAACCGGTTCCTTCAAACTCAGAGGTGCGACTTACAAGATCCAGTCCATCCTCGGGGACATAGGCCCCGAAGGCGTCGTTGCCGCATCGGCGGGGAATCATGCACAGGGGGTGGCGCTTGCCGCTTCACGGGCTCATCTGACGTCCACCATCGTCATGCCCGTGTGGGCGTCCATATCCAAGCAGGAAGCGACGCGTGCCTACGGCGGCGAAGTGGTCATCGAAGGCGAGAACCTGACGGAGTGTATCCGCAAGGCAGAGCAGTTGGTGGAAACGGGAAAGACTTTCATACACCCTTATGATGATGCGGAAGTCATCACCGGACAGGGGACCATTGCGCTCGAGATCCTGGAAGACCTGCCCGATGCGGACATCATCGCGGTACCCGTCGGAGGCGGGGGGCTCATAAGCGGAATAGCCAGCGCCGCCCGGGCCATACGGCCCGAAACGAAAATCGTGGGTGTTCAGGCTTCATCCTGCCCCTCGGCCCTGAAATCTTTCCAGTCCGGAAAACGGACCGGCGTGAAGGCCGGAAAATCCATCGCCGACGGGATCACGGTCAAGCAGGTAGGGGCGCTCCCTTTTTCGATCATCAGGGAACTGGTGGACGAAATAGTGGCTGTTGATGAAGATTCGATCGCGATGGCGATCGTGATGCTTCTCGAACGGAGGAAAATTCTGGCGGAAGGAGCCGGTGCCGTCCCCCTTGCCGCGCTGCTCAGGAAGTCATTCAGGTTTTCCGGGGAAAGTAAAATCGTACTCGTGATCAGCGGGGGCAATGTGGACAGCCCGCTGGTCGATCGCATCATCAGAAAGGGCCTTTCCCGGAATGGACGGATCATGCGTTTCTCCGTCCGTATCGACGATTCCCCCGGATCGTTGGCGCGGCTCCTTGGAATTATCGCCCGGCACGGCGCCAATGTATTGCATATTTATCACAATCGCACGGGCAGAGACCTTCCGGTCTTCCTGACGATGGTCGACCTCGAGCTTGAGACCCGGAGCCGCGAACACATTGACGAAATCGCGTGCGCACTCCGGACGGGGGGCTACGAAATCCAGCAGGAAGACCAGTAGCTGCTTTCGTGTCTTACGAGCCCGGAGAACTTTTGATTAGTCCTTATCAGGAATGCGGCCTGCGGGTCGTTGCGGGTAACGCAGTCCGATATGGAGGTTCTAACGATGTTTAAACATATTCTCGTTCCTACCGATCTGACCGAGAGAAGTCTGACCGCGCTGGAAGTCGCGGTAAAGTTGGCTCGACATGATTCCAGCGCCATAACCTTGTTGCACGTGGTCGAAACGCTTGATGACGCGGGCATCGAGGACTTGAGCAATTTTTACAGCAAGCTCGGCAAACGGGCGACAAAGGTGATGGACAGAATCATCGCTCAGTACCGGGGCGAACCGATCAGCATCGAACGTGAGGTCACGTACGGAAAGCGAGTCAGGGAAATCGTGCAGTATGCCAACGAGAAAGAAATCGACCTCATCATCGTGAGTTCTCACAAGGTGGACATGGTCGATACCGTGCAGGGCTGGGGCACCATCAGTTACAAAGTCGGAATCCTCGCGCACTGCCCGGTTATGCTGGTGAAGTAGCACGCGCTGAGATGTTGTCTGAGCAGGCTGGGAGGCGAAAAGCCACGGCCGGCTCGCGAAAGAAGGCCGGTTGCATTTTGGAAATCAAACCCGTTATCCGCCGCATCCTGCACGTGGATATGGACGCCTTCTTTGCCGCCGTCGAACAGCACGACTGCCCCGAGTTGAAAGGGAAAGCGGTGATCGTCGGTGGTTCGAAGCGGGGCGTGGTTTCCACGGCATCCTACGAAGCACGCAGGTTCGGAATTCATTCCGCGATGCCGATTTTTCAGGCTAAGCGGCTGTGCCCCCACGGGATATTCCTGCCGGTCAGGATGGCGCGCTACAAGGAAGTCTCCCGGGTCATCATGGAGACCTTGTATCACATCTCCCCGCTGGTCGAACCGGTTTCCATCGATGAGGCCTACGTGGATATCTCCGGGACCGAACTTCTGCATGGAAATCCCGAAACGATCGGTCTTGAAGTCAAACAGCGAATACGTGAATCCACCCAACTCACCTGTTCCGTGGGGATCGCTCCCAATAAGTTCCTTGCCAAGATCGCTTCCGATATGCATAAACCCGACGGGCTGACATTGGTTCATGAAAGTGACGTACCGGCTTTTCTGGGTGCCCTGCCCGCGGCGCGGCTCCCGGGAATCGGCGGGAAGACGGCCGAAGTCTTCAGAAACCTCGGGGTCCACACCGTTTCCGACGTCATGAAGTTTCCTCTTTCCTTCTGGGTGGGGCGTCTTGGAAAGATGGGGGCGAGAGTCTACGAAAGAGCGCAGGGAATCGACACGTCGTCCGTCGTTCCGGACAGCGAACCAAAATCCTTCAGTGCGGAGGACACTTTTGAAGAGGACACCGACCGCCTGCCGGACCTCGAACGATGGCTGTGGATGCAGTCCGAAAGCGTCGGCCTGGACCTGCGCAGGAAAGGCTGCAGGGGGCGAACGGTGACCCTGAAAATCAAGTTTACCGACTTCAAGACGATCACCAGAAGCAAGACCCTGCCCGAATCCGTCAATAGTACGCAGGTCATTTTCGACACGGCATCCGGGCTATTGAGAAAACTGAAGCTTCCACGAAAGGTGCGGCTCATAGGGGTCGGCGTCTCAAACCTTTGCGGGATTTCCCGGCAGATATCGATTTTTGAAGATCCGTCGATCACTCGCCAGGAAGGTTTGGACAGGGCCGTGGACAGGATTCGCGACAAATTCGGGGCGGGAGCGCTCCGAAGGGGGCGGATGATCGAGGGCGGCAGCCCGGACGGGAACGAAGACCAATGAACGGCATGAGACTTCAAACGGCAGCGGGGTCTCAACCCGAGATGAAAAACGTCGGCTGCGCTGCCGGAACCGATGGATTTTTCCCCCGGGGCCTTTTTGTGTTCCGGGATTTATGAAACGTTCTGCAATTCAGAACCCAAAAGGGGGGAGCTTTGTCTGATCGAAAATTCAGATATCAGTGCGGGGATTTCGGCGAACTTCCCGTTCAGCTCAATCATTTGACCATTGTCCTGAATTTTCTCGAAGGGGTGGTCGAGGCGAGCGATCGCATGGAAATGACGGCCAAAGCAGATTTAGACCGCATCGAACTGGATGCGGCAAACCTGGAGATCGTGAGTGTCGAGTGGTGTGAGACGGATGATCGGGCCGGCGTTCAACTCGATTACGAATACAGGCGCGACGTCAGCAAGCTTATTGTGAAGCTTCCGCACCGCGTTGAGAACGGCGGGAAATTCGCCGTCAGGACGGTCACCAGGTGCGTTCCTTCGGACCGCATTCTTGAAGGGATCTACAAGGACAGCACTCCACCGGGCGCCCCACAGCAATACATGTCCCAATGCCAGCAGTGGGGATTTCAACGGATCATGCCCATTTTTGACGATTGCCGCGCCAAGTGCACCATGACGACGACCATCGAGGCCGATGCACGCTATTCGCATCTCATCAGCAACGGGAATATCGATCCCGTCACCAATCCCATGGGCCGGCCGGTCCCGAAACCGGGGGACCCAGGCAGGCAAATCATCACCTTTCATAACCCGATCCCCATGCCGCCCTATCTCTTCATCGCCTGTGCGGGGACCTGGGCCTCCCTGAAAGATGAAGTGACGTACGATTCCGGACGTTCGGTGCGTCTCGAATATCTCGTGCCTCCCGGTGCGGAGAAGGACGTCCGGGTCCCCATGCAAATCCTGAAGGATTCCGTTCTGTGGGTCAGGAAGACGCAGGGATATGAATATGAAAGCGATACGTACCGCACGATTTGCATGAACAAATCCAATTTCGGTGGAATGGAAAACACGGGAAATACCACCATCGTCACCGATGCGGCGCTCATCAACGAACACACGATGGATATGTCTCTCCTCTATGCGCACGGTGTGATCGTTCACGAGTACGAACACAACCAGTGCGGCAGCGGAACGACCATGGAGACACCTTTTGACGTCTGGTTGAACGAGGCGTTCACGGTGGACGTCGAAAGGCAGTACCTGGCCGACCGGTTCGAACCCGCCTTCATGAGGCTGCAGCAGGTGGAAGGCATCAGGAACCCGCTGCTGGGCCCCCTGGCCATTGAAGACGGAGGCCATGCGGGCAGAATCGTGCGGGAGGGGTTCAACGATCCGGATGAACTGATCGACGGCGTGACGTATATCAAGGCCGCGGAAGTTATCCGGATGCTCAGGCTGGTGGTCGGGGCCGAGAATTTCCGCAAGGCGAAGGACCTCTATTTTTCCAGGTACCGTTACGGGAACGCGAATACCGACCAGTTTTTCCAATGCTTCGAAGAAATCGCCGGACGTTCTCTCGAACGGTTCAAAAAGAGGTGGCTGTACACCATCGGCTACCCGAAAGTGCTCGCGCGAACCGGGTACGACCCCGAGACCTCGCAATATCGCGTAAGATTCAGGCAGGAACCGGGACCGGGGGCCGAACCTTTTCACTTTCCTGTCCGGCTGGCCCTCGTTGACGGGACCGGCAGAGACATCGCCGGGACGGAAAAGACCGTCGAAATGGACCGGCAGGAAGCGGAATTCGTGTTCGATGGAATCAAGGAAGCTCCCGCTTTTGCTTCCATGAACCGGGATTATTCCTTTTACGGAACGTTCAGGCACGAAAATGCCACGACGGAGACACTGGCGCTCCAAACCAGGCTCGATCCCAATTTCTACAACCGCGTCGATGCCATGCGCCAACTGACGGACCGGGAACGAATCAAACTCCTGCTCGACCCGGCCGCTCCCCTGTCTGCCGAATGGCTGTCCCTTTACGGGGATCTCCTCCGGGACGACACGCTTCCGCACGCCATCAAGGCCTTCCTGCTGCGAATCGACGAACAGCCCATGGACCGGTCCTACAGTGTTTGGTATCCCGAACTGGTCAGGGCAAGAGAAACGATGATGGCAGGGGTGAACGGACTCCACAGGGATACACTGGTCAAGCACTTCGATGCGCTCGATACCTGTTCACCGGACAAGGGGAGGGGGTTCCGGGAAGGGATTGAAGACCGCATGCTCAAGCATGTTCTGCTCGATCTCATCGTGGTCGACGACTCGCCGGAGAGCCATCGGATTATCATCGATCACTTTCGGAAATCCACCACTGCAAACGATCGAGTGTCCGCGCTGCTGGCATTGAACCGCAGCACGTCCGAACAACGGCGTCCCATCCTCGAAGAAGTCTACGGATCCTGGCATGAGCACCTGAGCGGTTATGCGAATTACCTGCGGGTCGTTTCGTCCGGGACCTGCGACGATGCCTTTGATATGATCGAATTCGAACGCACACGGCCGTCGTTTCAAATCACGCAGCCGACCTGGTCGCGGGCGCTCCTGGTTCCGATGGCCGCCAACAACAAGATGATCTGGCGGGACCGCGGCATTCGCTGGCTTGCGGATACCATCGTGGGGCTTGCCCCCGTAAACGCGACCACCACAAGCCGCCTGCTGAACACGTTTCAGCACGTTCACAAACTGAGGCCCCAATGGCAGGCGAAGGTTGTTCCCGCATTGAAGCGCATCGTTGAGGAAGTGACCGCCGAAATCAGCCCGACGATCCACGGGCAGGCCGAAACATACCTGAAGAGTGTGATAGTCGGGTAGGCGGGGGTAGCTTGACAGCAACCTGCGTTCCGGAAAACAGCGAACGATGCTTCTCAAAAGAGTGGGGCATGCGGTGGGAATCCTTCCTCCTGCATGCCCCGCTCTCAGTCGGTTTCCGGAGGCCGGGGTTTTGAATAGATCTTTGCGCCGTCCGCGAGTGCACCTTCCAGGCCGAGCGCGAATCCGTTGTCATCAACGATGACAAGCCGGCCGGCCTTTGCCTCGTGATACATGGTCTCCCCGCGGGATATCAGGGCATGCCTCACTTCCATGCCTCGATAAAGCTCCACCGGTTCGTCGTCGACGTAAACGATAATGCGCTCTCTCATTTGGGTGTGAAGGCAATCCTGTTCTGAAGCGCCGGGTTTACCGGGGAGTGTTTCCGCAGATAGCCAACAAAGGCATCCCGCAGCAGTTCCCCGTAAACGGGATGAGCCCCCTGTTTGAATGTCTCGAACTGATCGCCTCCCGCGGCGAGAAAATCATTGGTGACGACCCGGTAGACTTTGCCGGGCGCAAGCGGGGTATGCCCGACAGCCACACGGACAATCCGTGAACCCGCCGGTTTGGAGAAATCATACGAAACTTTGAGGCCCGACACCTGCAGGACTTCCTTCTTCATTCGTGCGCTTTGTTCGAGTATCCGGGCAATTTGCCGCCCGGTAAGGTCCACCTGGATCAGGACATTGTCAAAGGGCAGAGTGGTATAGACCTGGTTCAGGGTGATTTGCCCCTTGGGAATATCCGCTCTTATACCGCCGCCATTGTGAAAGGCGATCTCCGCACCGCTCGATTCCACCATTGCATCGGCAATCAGGTCGCCCAGGTTGGATTCCCTGTCCGGGGCCCGGGTGAGGTCCGTCAGAGTGGAACCGACCACCGCCGAGAATTCCTTATCGATCATCGCGCTGTAGTTTTGGACCATGGCGGCCACGGCAGGGTCGAAAGAATCCGCGGGTCCGGCGGTCACCGTCTTCAATTCGTTGTCTTTCGAATAGTAAAGGATGTGCTTCGTGGCGGTGTCGAGCTTCAGGTCGAGAACCCCAAGATACATTCCATACGATCCGGCCTGAACGATGATCGTATCGCCCACCTTTAAAGCGTTTCTCACGGCCGTATGGCTGTGACCGCCCACAATCACGTCAATGCCACGGATCCTGCCCGCGAGCCTTTTGTCCGCGTCCAGACCCTGGTGCGAGAGAACGACCACAAGGTCTGCCCCCTGTTTCCTCACGGCCGCGATGATCTTCGGCAGGATCGAAGCGGGTTCGACGAATTGCAGGTTCCGCACGTTGGAGGGGTTGGTGGTGAACTGTGTTTCGGTGGTGGTGATCCCGATGAGGGCGATTCGAACTCCGCTTTTAGTCAGCAGTGTGTAAGGCTTCGTTCCCTCGACGGGTTTCCCGTTCGCCTGCAGGACGTTTGCAGCCAGAAAAGGGAAGCGGGCGGTTTGGATAAAAGTGTTCAGCGTATCCATTCCCCAGTCGAATTCGTGATTTCCCACGGCGGAAGCGTCAAAACCGACGGCATTCATAAATTCGATGACCGGCCGGCCCTTGAATACGTTGGAAATGGCCGTTCCCTGAAACATATCCCCGGAGGACACGAGGATCGTCCCGTCCGGGTTCAGAACACGCTGATCCCGGATGGCGGCAGCAAGCCATGCGGCACCGCCGATCTGCTGAGACGGATTGACCGTTTTATCGGCGAATGGAAGGATATGCCCGTGAAAGTCGTTCACGTGCAGGATCTTTAACTCGATGTCGGCATAAGACGGCCGGATCGAAAATGAAATGAGGGCGAAGACGATCAGCAGGAAAACAAAGACCCTGGAAAGTGTTTTCACGGGTGCGGCTCCATGGTAGCCATAGGATGAGGGAAAACCCGGCTGCGGGATGAATTCTCGAAACCGGTGCAGGTGTTCAAAAGTGCATGGGGTATCCGACGGGCTGCCCGCGGGGATGCGGCGAACAACCCGTCGGATACGCAAGGGTCGAGGACTCTCCCTCCGGTTGAAACAACCGGATATCTAAGCTGCAGGACATCAATGGTGAACCCAGCGTGCCGGCATGGTCAGAATAAGTGAGAGGCAGGCCATGCCCAACCGTCCGTCCGGTGGGAATGCCAACACCCGCTAAATAACACCGGTTCAAGTAATTCTGGCACGGGGTGGCTTCTGCCCCTGGTGCCGGGGTTCCCATTTAGCCTGCGATACTGAAAGACAGCGCACCATTCCGAACGTGTTCAATATGCGTTGGAGCGCGGGTCGTCTGTTTTTTCCGACTGGTTCAGAGCGGGCGCCGTCAATTGCTGTACGTTCTGCGTCGCATAGAATTCGGCCGTCATCGAACCGGTCTGTATGCTGATGGCATGGCCAGGACCGTTGAAGGATGCTGCATTCAGGAAATACTTCACGGTCTTGTTGGCCTGGACCTGGAACACGCGGCGGATCGAAAAACTCTGAACCAGTTGATATCCCGGCGTCACTCCGAACACCCAGAGGCCCCTTTTAGCCGGGCCTATGGCAATGGTGAGCGCCAGGTCGGACAAAGTGTCGTCGAAACCGACCATCCCGCTCATCGTCACAACAACCGCTCCATCCTCCGGGGGGGTAATTGAAACGAAGCCGCAATTCACCCATGTGTTGCCCCCTGAGAAAACCTTAGCGAAAATTCCCTGTTTGTAAACCAATTTCTCAGCGGCGTTCAGGGGAACGGCACCGGCCAATAAAATAAGTGCAAAGACTGCTATCCCGAATCTCTTGAGGCGCATGGCGTTTCTCCTTTAATGTCGTTGACCCATGGATATCCACACAGCCGATCCGTTATCGGCTGAACTGGCGTCCAGCTTCGGCATGTCGCCGCGCAGCATGGCTGACTCTTCACGGGGGAAGGCGTTGCCCGGATCCGGGACACTCCCGAGCGCACAGGCTCGGGTAAAATGACCAGGTTCACCGCAAGAGACCCGGCCCCCTTCGGCATCAGCGCGGAAATACGGCTCTTGCCCGTAAAGACGGTCCCTCAATCGTCAAAAGTCTACACTGCCTTTCAAACGGGCGTGAAAATGTACCTGCCGTGGGGATGAGCATCGTGGAGCCTGCGGCGCGCGACAACAGTGGCCGAGGCATCGAGAGGGAGTCGAAACGGCACAATGAGCTGGGATACGTGATTAATGCATATCGATAAGAGTAATCGCCGTCACTTCATGCGACCGCACGGAATTCCCGACGAGCTTCCCGGTTTGCTCCTGAGACCGGGCATCAACCACCGTTACGGGCAGCAGAGGGAAATCTCATCGAACATCGGAACGCGCGAGGCCGCTCATACTCCAGCCGCGCGAAAGGCCGCGCCTACGATCAACCGGGCTTCGTCCTGGATCCGCAGCAGATGTTCCCTGCCTTTGAAGCTTTCGGTGTATATCTTGTAGACATCCTCGGTCCCGGAGGGCCGGGCGGCGAACCATCCGTTTTCGGCCACGACCTTGACGCCCCCTATGGGGGCCCCGTTGCCGGGGGCCTTGGTCAGCTTGGCGAGGATGGGTTCTCCGGCAAGGGTCGATGCCGGGATATCTGCGGGCGAAAGGGTTGAAAACACGGCTTTCTGTGCAGCTCCGGCCGGGGCGTCGATTCTCTCGTAGACGGGTTCGCCGAGGTCGGTGACGAGGCCCCGGTAGATTTCCCCGGGGTCCCTGCCTGTCACCGCGGTCATTTCAGCCGCAAGCAGGTTCAGGATAATCCCGTCCTTGTCCGTGGTCCAAACCGTTCCGTTCTTTCGGAGAAACGCTGCCCCGGCGCTTTCCTCGCCGGCGAAGGCGAAAGAACCTTCCAGGAGGCCGTCCACAAACCATTTGAACCCTACCGGCACCTCGTACAAAGGCCTTCCAAGACGATGGGCCACCCGATCGATCATACTGCTGCTCACGAGTGTTTTCGCGACGCGCAGGTCCGTTTTCCATTCGGGGCGGTTCCGAAACAGGTACCAGATCGCCGCCGAAAGGTAATGGTTCGGGTTCATGAGTCCCGCGCTGCGGGTCACGATCCCGTGGCGGTCCGAATCGGGATCGTTTCCGAAAGCGACGTCATAGCGGTCTTTCAATTGGATGAGGACGGCCATCGCATATGGAGAAGAGCAGTCCATGCGGATTTTTCCGTCCCGGTCCACGGTCATGAATCCGAAGGCCGGGTCCAGATCGGAATTTACAACGTCGATATTTATTTTGCAGCGCTCCGAAACGGACTGCCATACGGGAAGGGATGATCCGCCCATGGGATCGGCCCCTATCTTCAAACCGCTTGAGCGAATAACGTCCATGTCGATGACGCCGCCCAGATCCGCGACGTAATTTCCGATGAAATCCTCACGGGTGGTCGTGCCTTTCCCGAGTGCTTTCTCATAGGCAATGCGCCTCACGCCGCTGTTCCGACCCTCCATGCAGGCATTCGCACGGTCCTGAATCCACCGGGTTACGCCGGTGTCGCCCGGGCCTCCCGACGGCGGATTGTATTTGATGCCCCCATCCTCGGGAGGATTGTGGGAAGGGGTTATGACTATCCCGTCCGCCGGGGTCGAGTGGCCGGGGCGGTTGTACGTGAGTATCGCGTGAGATATGACGGGAGTGGGCGTGACCCCCAGGTCCTCCTGGACGACGGTCCGGACATCGTTGGCCGCCAGGACTTCAAGGACCGAGGCGAAACCGGGTTCCGAAAGCGCATGGGTGTCTTTGCCGAGAAACAAAGGCCCGCCGATATGGTTTGCGACGCGATAATCGCAAATGGCCTGAGCAACGGCAAGAATATGATCTTCGTTGAAGCTCTTCCTGAACGAAGACCCTCTGTGCCCGGAAGTCCCGAATTCGATTCTTTGGGAAGGATCGCGAGGGTCCGGCTTCAGGGAGTAATAATCCGTTATCAATTGTGGGATGTTCGCCAGTATGGACCTGGGGGCCTGCTTTCCTGCCAGTTGATGTACGGTCATGGAGTTTCCTTCTTTGCCGCGGCGGCGCGGTACGCCGCACCCGAGCGCAGAGTCTGCCGATCGACGGGAAGAGAGGACATTTCCGATATCCCGTATTCACCGACGGGGCCTGATGTCAATCCCTTCGCCCGGGCGGGCACGGCCGAATGCAGGACAAAAACCTTACCTGTCGTTTCCGGCCGCTAATGCCATTCGATTCTGAATGAGGTCCTCGATCACCCCGGGTTCCGCCAGGGTCGAGGTATCGCCAAGATTTTCAATTTCATTGGCGGCGACCTTTCTCAATATGCGACGCATGATTTTCCCCGATCTCGTTTTGGGAAGCCCCGGCGCCCACTGGATGAAGTCGGGGGAGGCGATGGGGCCTATCTCTTTTCGGACCCAGGCCTTGAGTTCCTCCCGGAGCCGCTCCGTGGGATCCCAGCTCTCTTTGAGCGTTACATAGGCGTAGATCCCCTGGCCTTTGAGGTCGTGAGGGAAGCCGACGACGGCGGCCTCCGCAACGGAATGGTGAGCGACGAGTGCGCTCTCGATTTCCGCCGTGCCCATCCGATGGCCTGAGACATTAATGACATCATCGACCCGGCCCGTTATCCAATAATATCCGTCTTCGTCGCGTCGCGCTCCGTCCCCGGTGAAGTAGAGCCCGGCGTAGTTTGAAAAATAAGTCTGCTTGAACCGGTCGTGGTCTCCGTACACGGTTCTGAGGATGCCCGGCCAGGAATCCCTGATGACCAGATATCCCGAACAGGGGCCTTCGAGAACGTTCCCGTCGGGATCCACGATGGCCGGTTCTATTCCAAAAAACGGCAGTGTGGCGGAGCCCGGCTTGAGAGCCGTCGCCCCCGGAAGGGGAGAAATGAGGATGCCTCCGGTTTCGGTCTGCCACCAGGTATCGACAACGGGGCATCGCTTGTCCCCGACGACGTTGTAGTACCAGAGCCAGGCTTCCGGGTTGATGGGTTCGCCGACGGTGCCAAGGAGCCTCAACGTCTTGCGGGATCCTTTCTTGACGGGTTCGTCGCCTTGACGCATCAATGCCCGGATGGCCGTTGGAGCGGTGTAGAAGATGGTGACCCGGTGCTTGTCGACGATGTGCCAGAAGCGGGACCAGTCGGGATAATTGGGGATTCCTTCGAACATGACGGTTGTCGCACCGTTGGCCAGAGGGCCGTATACGATGTAACTGTGCCCCGTTACCCAGCCGATGTCGGCGGTGCACCAGAAAATGTCCTCGTCGTGATAATCGAAAACATACTGGTGGGTCACGGCGGCGTAGACGAGGTAGCCCCCGGTGGTGTGCAGGACCCCCTTGGGTTTTCCGGTCGATCCCGAAGTGTAGAGAATGAAGAGAGGGTCCTCAGCATCCATGGGTTCGGCAGGGCAATCCGGAGACGCCTCCCGCGTGGCCTGCTTCCAATCGACATCCCGCCCCGGCTTCATCGGGATATCGACCCCCGTATGCCTTACGACGATTACCTTGTGAACGTCCGGGCACTTCTGGAGCGCTTCCTCGGTGTTGAGTTTGAGCGGAATTCGCTTCCCGCCGCGTATGCCTTCATCGGACGTGATCACCACGGTGCCGCCGCAGTCGAGAATGCGCCCGGCCAGCGATTCCGGTGAAAACCCGGCGAACACCACCGAGTGAATGACCCCGATGCGCGCGCAGGCAAGAAGAGACACCACCAGTTCGGGAATCATCGGAAGATAAATGGTTACCCGGTCCCCCTTCACAAGCCCTTGGGCCTTCAGAACATTGGCGAAGCGACACACCTCGTCATGAAGCTGCCGGTAGGTGAGGGTCCTGCTGACGGAGGGATCGTCGCCTTCCCAAATGAGGGCCACTTTATCGCCGCGATCGGCGAGGTGCCTGTCGAGACAGTTGTGAGCGACATTCAGTTTTCCGTTTTCAAACCATTTGATTTGCACGTCGCCGCGAAAGGAACCGCTCTTGACCTTTTTCCACGGTTGGAACCAGTCGATGCGACTGGCCTGTTCAGCCCAGAATTCTTCCGGGTTGTTGATGGAGTGCTGGTACATCCTGCGGTACTTTTCATTGTCGCAATAGGATGATTTGTCCCATGATTCAGAAACTGGAAAGAGGGAGCCCGACATTACTATCCTCCTTTTGGCCCTTTCAGATTGACTCGAACAGCACATCTACAGACTTCAGGCATTCGCTTCAGAAGGCGGAAAGCAGGGGGAAAACGAAAGATTACCCTGGAGTGAGCGTCAGTGCGTCCAGCCGGGAGGAAATATCGAAGCGCGAAGTTGGGCTACGAAAAAGTTCGGAACAACGCAGGGCAAGCACGGCCTGACTTTCCGCAAACAGGCTATCAAGCGCGCCGAATGGTGTCAACGCGAATTTGGAACTCCGTACGCTTGTGATGCCGGGTTGTATTCAGGAAAGCAGCAAACGATGCTTCTCAAAAGAGTGGGAGCTGCGCCCCGCGAAACGCGAGGCGGTCGCCAAAGGCCGGGGACATGCGTCCGGATGCTATTTCGGCTCGTCGAAGCTGCACCTCAAAACGATCATATCCTCCTCGTGCGAGGAAGTGACCTTGTAGGGCAATGCCTTGAAGAGGCCGATCATCGACTGGTTGTTCATGGAGGTATAAGCGATGAACCCTTTGACACCGTTTGCTTTCGCGGCTTCGATGAGTTTCCTCGTGATCACCCTGGCGAGGCCCTTGCGCTGCCAGTCCCTGGAAACCGAAAACGCCACCTCGGCGATATTTTCGTTCGGCTCCAGGATATAGCCGCCGACGGCGATGATCCTTCCGAAGCCGAATTCACCCGTGACCGCCACGATCGTCATTTCGCGGACGTAATCGATCTGGTACATCGAAGCAACGTCATCGCGGACGAAGGTCGTCTTCTTATGGAAAAACCTTGCAACCACATCGGTCTTGTCGAGGTTGTAGAAGTGCTCCTGAATCCGTCGTTCATCTACGGGCTTCACGGGCCTCACGACCACCTCATGGCCGTCCAGAGTGATGGTTTCCTCGAATTTCAACGGATAGACCGCATGAACGGATTCTCTCAGGGTGCGTTCGCTGCCGATGAGCCCCAACTTCTGGGCATTGAAGAACAATTCGTCCCGGAAATCGGGATGAGCGAGGCTGATCATGGCTATGGCACGTTCCTGCAGGCTCTTTCCGAACAGATTCACGGCGCCGAATTCGCTCACGACATAGTAGACATCGCTTCTCGGAACGACGACGGCCATGTCCTGCAGGATCGGGACGATTCTGCTCACTTTGCCGTCCCTGGACGTGGACGGGATCATGAGAATGGATTTTCCGTTCACGGACTGGGTGGCCCCCCGGACGAAGTCGACCATACCCGTCACTCCGGAAAAGAAATTGAAAGGCTTGGCATCCACGGCCACCTGGCCGGTGAGGTCCATAACGGTCGCCACATTGAGGGACATCATGCGATTGTGGGCGGCGATGATGGTGGTGCTGTTGACATAATCCGACGGATGGAACTCGATGCCGGGATTGTCGTGCAGAAATTCGTACAGGTTGGTGCCTCCGACGGCGAAGCTGGCCACGAGTTTTCCGTCGTTCAGCCCTTTCTTCCGGTTGGTGATGACCCCCTTGGAAACCAGTTCCATGAAACCGTCGGTAACGACGTGAGTGTGAACGCCGAGATCGTTTTTGTTCGAAAGTTCGTGCAAAACGGCCTGGGCCGTGGCCCCGAGGTCGACCTGAAGCGTCGCGCCGTCGCTCACCAGCTTCGAAACGTACTTGGCAATGGTGTAAGAGGCTTCCAGTGTCTCCGGCGATGCCATGGTCAGCAACGGTTCCTCGTGCTCCACGACAATGTCGACGTCATTCACGTGCAGAAAACTTTGCCCGAGCACCCTCGGCATTCTCGGGTTCACCTCGGCAATTACCAGGTCGGCGGAAAGTGCTGCGGCGAGAGTGACGTCGACGGATATGCCGAGGCTCATCCAGCCGAAATCATCGGGAGGGGAAACCTGAATGAGCGCCACATGGACCGGAATCTGCCGCGTTTGAAACAGATGGGGAATTGCGGAAAGATTGATCGGCGTAAAAAAGCGGCGGTCCCTGGCCATGCTCTGAGGCATGGTCGAACCCGAGTAGAATGACCGGATCGTGAAGGAGTGCTGTGAGGGGTTGCCGGCGATGAAGGTGAGCGGAGAGGTTTCCAGGCTCAACAACCTCACGATTTCAAGGTCCGTGAAATTCCTGGCCTGGTTGGCCAGCTCTCTGACGAGATGTTGCGGCTCCCCGCATGAAGTCCCTATGAACACTCTCTGTCCGGAACGGATGCGGCCGATGGCCTCAGCCGCCGTTATCCGCTTCTCCAGGTAATCATCCGGCCAATAGCCCTTGCCCATTGAGTTAACCTCCTGCAATGCCGCTTCGAAAGATGATCTGGATGTTGTTTTCTCCACAATCGGAAGATAAACTCAGGTCGTTGCGCCCCGGCGCGTTAACCGTGCAGCCGAAAGCATGCCTTGTACCGCAGGGCGGTGCCGGGGGTAAGAGGTCGAACCGGCTGGGTCGAATGAGGCCCGGCAATGGGTGGAGCGTCATGTCAGTGGGAAAATGGGCTGAACGCCCGACCCGAATCGGAAGCGGGAAGCATCCGAAATCGCTCCTTCGTTTTGAACGATGCCCGTGAATACCGGGGTCGTTCTGCCAAAGTCCGATGCCGGAACCCGATCATGCATCGTGCGCATGGACCGCCGGAGGCGCGGAAGTCTTCCCGGGGAGTGTGCGAGTCCATATGTCCGTGCGGTCGCATATTTGTATCATATCATTCTTTGCCGTGTTCCTTATCGTTTACTTTCCGTATGAAACGTATTATTTCGACGCCGTCATCGATTTATCGGGGGAGGATACGAGGGACTACGATGAGCACATCAGGAATATGTGCGTTCGATATACCCTTGATTTCAGGCTCGTCAGGGCGATTATCAAGGCGGAATCCAATTTCAGCCGCAACGCAGTGTCTGCCAGGGGAGCGATGGGACTCATGCAACTGATGCCGCGCACGGCCGAGGAAATGGGGGTTCGCCATCCCTTCGATCCTGAAGAGAACATACGGGGCGGCACTCGTTATTTGAAAGAACTGTCCCGAAGATTCAGGAATAATCTGCCTCTGGCTCTTGCCGCCTATAATGCAGGCCCGGAGACGGTGAGGCGATATTCGGGAATTCCGCCGTGCAGGGAAACCCGCCATTACCTGAAGAAAGTGATGAAATTCTATTCCGGATACAGGAAGGAACCGCGACTGTGAAAACCCCACTCCGGCTCATTTCCCGCGGTTTGTTGACCACGGGAATTTCCATCCGCGGGTTGAGGGGTGAAAGCGCAATTTGCGTTTTGCCCACGAAAGTGCGGCTGGCCGGTTCCGTTCGTGAAGGGCGGCTTTTTGCAGGCCCGGTTCGCGCAACCTCATGACAAGGGGATGAAATGATCGCCGAAAAGCATTGCCGGATTCTTGTGGTTGGCATTTTGTTGATCCTCTGGATCGGGCATCTGGATTACGGACACAGCGGAGATCCTTCCGCCCGGGCGGCCCAGGAGGGGAACCCCTCCTTCCGCAGGCAGAGCATCGGCAATCCCGCGGCTGAAAATGCCGGAGCCCCCGGCGGTCAGTTTGTCGTTCCTTATTTTTCAGCGCCCGAACAGATGGAGTTGTGCGGTGAGCCCGTGCCGCTGGATCTGATGGACGTGCGCGAGAGGCTCGACCGCGAGTTCACCATCGTCGTTTATTCACACGCGCAGGTTTATCTCTGGCTGAAACGCGCCGAGAGATATTTCCCCTGGGTGGAAAGCCAATTGTCGGCCAATAATCTGCCGGATGATCTCAAATATGTGGCCGTCGCCGAAAGCGATCTCATGCAATCGGCGGCATCCGCCGCCGGGGCCGCGGGCCCGTGGCAGTTTGTCTCCGCGACGGGCACCCGGTACGGCCTCAACCAGGCTTTCGGATTGGATGAACGCTATGATTTTGAACTGGCCACCGCGGGGGCTTTCAGGTACATGAGCGATCTTTTCAGGCTGTTCAACAACTGGACCCTGGCCATATCCGCTTACAATTGCGGAGAGAAGCGCATCCAGGATGAAACGGCGAGGCAGAAGGTTTCCAGCTACTACCTCCTGAAGCTCCCGCAGGAAACCGAGAGGTACGTCTTCCGGATACTCGCCATTAAGGAAGTCTTGAGTCATCCCGAGAAATACGGATACGTTCTGCCGAAGGGGGCCGGGTATCCTCCCCGGCAGGTCGAACAGGTGAACCTCAAGATGCCGTGCTCCGTGCCGCTTCAGTCCATGGCCGAGGGCATGGGAATCACCTATCGGCAGTTGAAGACCCTGAATCCCGCATTCATTTCGGACGCGATGCCGTCCGGGTCTCACACGGTAAAAGTGCCGGAAGGGAAGGGGCAGGGGCTCATGGAGAGCATGGAATCCATCCGCAGGAGCTATACGCCCGTTGTGACCCAGCACAAAGTTGCAAAAGGAGAAACATTGAGCGGGATCGCGCAGCATTATCACGTGGCCAAGGAGGACCTGAGGGAATGGAACCGTCTGAAAGGAGACCAGGTCAACGTGGGACAGGTCATAAAGATCCAGGGCAACTGAGAACGATGAATCCGAGTCGTCTTTGCCGACGTGGCGGGGATGGTCCCGCCCTCGGTTTCGGGAGGCAGAAAACTCCCTTCGAAAAAAGATTCCTTTTCTGCTGAAGTTTGTATATATGCGGGGTGACGGCGATCCGTTCAAAGGTTCTTCTTGACAAGTTCAAACGGGCGATTTACGATATTGCCTTTATAAGGCATTAGAAATTCAACATTTTTGGAGAAATATGGACAACTACGGTAAATGTGCTGATCTACTCCTCAAAAGTCAGCATGCCATGGCGCTGACGGGGGCCGGTATCTCCGTTGAAAGCGGGATTCCGGACTTCAGGAGTAAGGGAGGCCTGTGGTCCGTTTATGATCCGGCGGAGTACGCGTCGATCGGGTCATTCCGTAGAAATCCCGCAAAAGTCTGGAAAATGCTGCGCGAGATGGATGACCTCCTGGGCGCCGCCCGCCCGAACGCCGCCCATGTGGCCCTGGCGGAACTGGAGAAGCTGGGGATACTCAAGGAGGTTGTCACTCAGAATATTGACAGTCTGCATCAGCGTGCGGGCAGTCTGAACGTGATAGAATTTCACGGCCACAACCGGTCGCTGCGCTGCGACGTTTGCGGGGCCGCCTATACGCGTGAATCGGTTTCCCTGGATACACTCCCTCCCCGATGTGGTTGTGGAGAGGCTCTCCGGCCCGAGATCGTGTTTTTCGGGGAGGAGATTCCTCACGAGGCCTATCGTTCGGCGATGGTTGCGGCGCAGCGGTGCGATGTCATGCTGATCGTCGGGACTTCGGCTACGGTGGCCCCGGCGTCCTACCTTCCACAGATTGCGAAGAGGCAGGGGGCATTTATCCTGGAGATCAATCCCACGGTCACCGAGCTTTCGGGCCGGTTGACGGATCTCCATATCAATGAGCCCGCCGGAAAGGCCATGAGCGGCATAATGGCGGCTCTGAACCACCAAGAGGTGCTAATCGAGGGAATTTGACGATGATATATGTACTTACAGGTGTTGCTTTAGCTGCTTCCGATGCTGCCGGTGCCCCATACCAGAGGGGCGGCGAGGGTTTCTTCGGCATGGTGCAGAATGCGGGTCCCATGGTGAAGTGCATTATGCTGGCTTTGCTTCTCCTGTCGGTGGCCTGCTGGTGCGTCATCCTCCTCAAGGCGCGGCTGGTCCGCCGTGCGCAGAAGGAATCCGAGCAGTTCGTGTCGCTTTTTCGGCAACGGAAGAACTATTCGGCTCTGTATCGTGACAGTGAATCGCTTGACGACAGTCATCTCGCCCAGATTTACCGGGTCGGCTATACGGAATTGAACCGGCTGAGCAAATCGCTCGAGACCCGGAATTTGCAGGATTTGTCCACGAACCCGGAAGTTGTTCTGGAAAACGTGGATCGAGCGATCCAGGGCGGGATGATGGCGGAAAGGCAGCGCTTCGAAAGTTATCTTCCTCTGCTGGCGACTACGGGCAGCACGGCACCCTTCATCGGCCTTTTCGGCACGGTTTGGGGCATCATGACAAGTTTTCATGAGATCGGAATGAAGGGATCGGCCAACCTGGCGGTTGTCGCCCCCGGTATTTCCGAGGCTCTGGTCGCGACGGCCATGGGGCTCGCTGCCGCGATCCCCGCCGTGGTGGCCTATAACCACTTTTCGAACCGGATTCGTATGATAGATATCGAAATGAGCCATTTTGCGGCTGATTTTTTGAATATCCTGAAAAGAGATCTGATGCGCAGGGTGAGACAGGATGAAGCCGTCCCCGAACAGCGGGCCGCTGCGCAGGAGTAACATGCCCCCCCGATTTGGGGTTGTGGCGAAGGAGGGGTGATCTCATGCAGGTCAACGGCGGTGGATCGAAAGAGCAAATGCTCTCGGAAATCAACGTCACTCCTTTTGTGGATGTGATGCTCGTTCTACTGATCATCTTTATGGTGACCGCCCCGATGATGACTCAGGGGATCGATATCAAACTTCCCGAAACAGCCGCTCAGGCGATTCCATCCGAAGATGAGCGGGTAATGGTCACCGTTACCCAGGACCAGAAGATCTATATCAATGAAAGTGTCGTGGACCTCGATTCCCTGGGCGGCAAGCTCTCCGCGATTTACGAGAATCGCCAGCAGGGGAAGGGTGTCTTCCTGAGGGCGGACGAAAAGATACCGTACGGATTTGTCGTCCAGGTGATGGGGACGATCCGGCAGGCCGGCATTGATCAGATCGGGATGGTCACCGAACCCGTCAAAGGGCCGGTGAAGTCTTCATCCCGCTGATTTCCGGCTGGTGTAAAGACGATGAATTATTTGAATGAAATGCGCAATTGCGTTGTATATTGTCCAGTTTGCAGGGCTGCCCTCTCCGTGTGGAAGAATGCAGCGTGTTGTCCGGAATAACTTCCAGGTGAAATTCTATTGCATGGATTGATCTATTTTCATTGCGCAGGCATTGAAGTAAGTATTTACATCAGGTGATGAAAAGGACCACGCATGGAATCATTGAATTTTTCACCTCGTAAGTTATCCTCGGGGGATCTACTGAAAGGGCTGGGCGGGTCGGTGGTTTTCCATCTCGCCGTGGTTACCCTGGCGGTGATCATCCCTTGGGCGATGCCGAAAAAAGCCATACAACCCGCTTTCACGACGGTAAACCTCGTTTCCATGCAGGACGTCGCCGGAGCGGCCCCGAAGAAGGGCCTTGCCGATTACAAGGGTCCGGAGGGGAAAGGCACCCAGGAGACGGTGAAGTCGAATGCGACGGCTCCATCGAAACCCGGCCCTGTTGTCCCCGTTAAACGCCTTCGACTGGACGATTCGGTCAAAAAAACCGAACCGGAAATCAAAAAGATCGAACCGCGCGAGACTCCCAAGGTTGCGGAGACCCAGCCCAATGACTCTTCCGTCGAAAAAAGCCTCGACAAACTGATCACCAAGCCCAAGCCGGCACCCAAACCTTCGCCCGCCGCCGAAACCGCGACTGCGAGGAGCGGCCAGCCGGAGCAGACAGCGGCGAAGAATGCCGGGGCGGCTTCCCAGGAAAACCCGGCCCGGGGAAATCCCAAGGGGGTCCCGGAAGGCCATCCCAAAGGGACTGCGGACAACAATGCGAGGGGAATTCCAGAAGCGACGGGAAGTGCCAATGGCGGGGCCGTGAACTCTGCCCTCCTCGCCCTGTACGGGGACAAGGTCAAGAAGCGGATCAACGAAAACTGGTCCATTCTGGAAACGTTGAAGACATCGGGGCTTGAGACGCGATTGGTCGTGGTGGTGAACCGGGACGGTAAGTTGCTGGACCTTCAGGTCGAAAAGCCTTCGGGCAATGGAATGTTCGATGAGTCCGCGCTGAGGGCGGTCCGTAAGGCGGCACCGCTGCCGCCCGTCCCCGAAACGTATACTCTTCCGAAGATTGAGTTCGGCATCACGTTCAGACCGTCAGGTGCCGGTCTGTCCTGAAACAATCGTCATGAAAGGATTTCCGCCAACCATGCTCTACAGGAAAGGTCTTTTGGCGAAGTTTGGCCTGGTTCTGCTTTGCGCGTTTGCGTGGCTTGCCATGTGCAATTCGGCTGAGGCCCAGCGGATCAATCTGGACATAAGCACGCCCAGTTTTCGACCGCTGCCCATTGCGGTCCCCAATTTCAAATATCAGTCGTCCGAGCAGACTCAACTCGCCCGCGAGATGGCGGAAACGCTCGGCAACGATCTCGACTGTTCAGGGGTATTCCGCACACTGGACCCCAAGGGTTTTCTGGAGGATCCTCAGACCATGGGGTTGACGGCGGCGGAAATCAAGTTCCCGGACTGGCAGAAACTCGGGGCCGATTTACTCGTGCGTGCGAGCTACCAGGTGCAGGGCTCGTCTGTCCACATCGAAGCGCGGCTCTTCGACACGACCGCCGCGCGGATGATCATCGGCAAAGTGTACGACGGCGACGCCCGGAACTGGAAACCGATGATCCACCGGTTTGCCGATGAAATACTGTTCGCCCTGACCGGAGAAAGGGGCGTTTTCGATACGAAGATCGCCTACGTGCAGGCCCAGGGGAAGAATAAGGAGATTTGCGTCGTCGACTTTGACGGCTCCAACCCGATGCAGGTGACCCATGACAATTCCATCGATCTGTCTCCGTCGTGGAATCCCCAGATGACCGAACTGGCTTATGTGAGCTATCGCGAAGGCAATGCGAAAATCTACCTGTTGAACCTGCAGACCGGCTCCAGCCGCCTCCTGTGCGGTTATCCGGGGCTCAACATTTCTCCCGCGTGGAGGCCGGGCAGAGGCGAACTTGCCGTGACGCTGTCCAAGGACGGCAATCCCGACATTTTCCTGGTATCGTCGTCCTCGGGGCAGATCGCTCAGAAACTGGTTCACGGTTGGGCCATCAACGTTTCGCCGGACTGGTCTCCCGACGGCAGCCAGCTCACGTACGTATCCGACGAAACGGGAACCCCTCAGATATATGTGCTCAATGTGGCAAGCGGCCAGAAAAAGAGGCTCACGTTCAGCGGGAACTACAACACGTCGCCGGCATGGTCGCCCAAGGGGGATCTGATCGCCTATAGCGGGAGTGTGGGCGGACGACACAACATATTCGTGATGAAGCCGGACGGGAGCAATAATCGGCAGTTGACGAACGGAGAAGGAAGCAACGAGGCCCCCACTTGGTCTCCCGATGGACGCATGCTAGCTTTCAGCTCCACCAGGCAGGGGAGCTCAGCCATATGGATTCTGTTCACAAATGGAACGGGAGTCAGGCGACTTACTCGTCAGGGTGGCGGTCAGGAATTGCCTGACTGGTCGCCACGTATGAGTGGCCGTTGACATGGATAAGACATTCAGGAGGGATAGAATGAAACTCGGTTGTGAAAACCTGTGGAAACTGTTTATGGTTCTTCTTTTGATCAGTGCAGTGTCCGCTTGCCACAAAAAGACCGTTCCGGCGGCGCCGGACATGGGTTCCGGCTCCTCGTTCGGGTCGGGGGGAATGGGTTCCAGCGGTGGGCTCGACGACGCGAAATGGCGTGAACTCGGCATCACTTCGGAGGCGGAAAAAAGAGAGTTCCTGGACAAGGCGGCAAACTTTGAGAACCAGGACGTGTACTTCGACTACGACGCCTACACGCTGAGCGAACCGGCCAAGAAGGTGCTGGACGAGAAGATCGCCTTTATCAAACGCTGGCCGAAAGTCAAGGTCACCATTGAAGGCCACTGCGACGAAAGAGGCACCAGCGAGTACAACCTGGCCCTGGGCGAACGCCGTGCGAACAGCGGTCTCCAATACATTACCAATTCCGGATTGGGCCATGTGAACCTGTCGACGGTGAGTTACGGGAAGGAACGTCCCATAGCGACCGGCCACGACGAGGCCTCGTATGCCAAAAACCGAAGAGATCATTTCGCACTGAATTACTGATCTCCGGCAACGACCGTATATAATGAAACAACCCCGGCCGGCAGCTCCTCCGTGAAAGCGGCGGGGTCCGGCAGACCGGGGTTGTGCGCTTTTTCCAGCGGGGCGGAGCATCTCCCTGAAAACCGGGCAGGGGCGCGTGACGGGCTGTTACAGTGTCCCGCCGTTTTCCAAGATGTTTTTGAAACCGCCTCGTTCATGTCCGGCATCCGACATTCCGCTGCGAAGGTCGATCCGCCGCTGAGGATGAGCCGAATTCAGCGTTGTGGTCCGCTTGTTTGGACCACAACGCCAAGGAGCGGCGGGGCAGTCCCCACACCGTGGGGCGCCGGGACGGCATCCGATTCCAGAACAGCTTTTACATGCCAAAAAGGGGAATTCATGAGGGGAGATGACCTTCGGACGATTGGGCTGCTCGTTTTGCTGGCCGTGGTACTGGTGACCGGCGGATGCGCATCCACTCAAGAGACCTCCACGCTCCAGCAGAGCGTCAGCATGCTGTACGACCGTCAGCAGAACCTGGAGAGGCGCGTGGAAAGTTCTGACAACCAGGCGAAGAAGGGTGGCGATCTTTATGCCCGACTGGAAGCGCTTCAGGTGCAGGTTGGTGCGCTTAACGGCCGGATTGATCAGCTCGAACACCGGATCGAGCAGCTTAACCGTGCCTCTGAAACCAGGGCTCCGCAGACGTCGAGCCCATCCGTAGCCGGACCCGAACCGGTGATGCCTCCCCCTCTGCCGTCGGGGCCGATCCAGCCTTCGATCAGCGCTGCACCACCGTCAGCCCCTCCCGCCGGTCCGTCCACGACCGCCATGGCTCCTCCCCCTGCTGCCGCTACGCCTCCCGAGCGAGACAATCCCGAGAAGGCACAATTCGACAGGGCAAACCAGTTGCTGCAGCAGGGCAAATATGACGCGGCCAGAAAGGAATACCAGACTTTCCTCTCCAAATATCCAAAGTCGGACCTTGCGGAGGATGCGCTGTTCTCCACCGGCGAATGCTTTTTCTCTGAAAAACGTTACCAGGATTCCATCGAAATCTATCAGCAGGTGCTTGACCGCTATCCCAAGGGCAAAAGAATTCCCAACGCCCTGTTCAAGCAGGGGTCGGCATTTCAGCAGATGGGAGACAATACGGCGGCTCGAATCCTGTATGAACGCCTGGTCGAGAAATACGCGGGCAGTGCCCAGGCCCAGCTTGCGGAAAAGAAGCTGAAGCAGATGCCCTGATCGGTCCGGGGCGGCCGGCCGGGCCCCCCCACTCTCCCGCCTCACGCGGCCATGGATGTGAACCCTGCGCTCCGCTTGATGAGCGGGTCAGTCCGGCTGCAGCAGGTCGAAAGCGCTTCCCAGCCTGCGGACCATCCCGATGAAGCGGGCGGGTAAGGGAGCCTCCCGTTCGACCACTAGAACCCCCAGTTCCTTCGCGCGGGTGAGAATTCCCGTCGTGTCGGTTCCTTCCTGATGATCGCACAGGAACTGAACCCGAAGCGCATCCGTCAGCGGAATGCGCATGTCTTTCAGGTTGGAAGCGAGGCCTTCCAATTCCTTACGGACGAAAGAGGCATTTTCTTCGGCGAAAGCGGCGAGAACTTCTCCGGGCGGAGGATTTCCGAACAGCTCGTTCACGACGGCCCCTGCCAGGCGGTTCGTGAACGCACCTTCCTTTTCGGGATACGTCCCGGCAAAATGTTCCTTAAGCTTCCGGTACAAAATCATTTTTATGATGTCGATACCCTCACGCAGGATCGGGACGAGCTTCTTCTTCTCTTCATCCATGAGAAATACCTCCCGGCAGACGACGCATACGGTGACAGCAGGTGAATTTATCCCGACGCCGCCAGCAACAAGGAGGCCGGCGGCGCAAATAGCCGGCATTCCATTTATGGCCGGCCGTTCCCGGTGTCGCCGATTATATATGCAAATCTCCCGAAGTTCTACAGTATGAACATTAGTCCTTCACTGCACACCCTACGAAAAATACGGACCTTTACCATTACTGAAATACACGGTTTAGCCGCCCAAATACATTGCCCGCCGTATTTATTCGATTTGAATAATGTGATGAATTAGTGCCCACGTGAACGGCAACCCATCCCCGCTGCAGCGTTCGGGGGATTCGCGGGCTCCGGTCCGGTCGATTCGCGTGAAAGAGAATTTGCACCGCGGAAAAGACGGCTTTGCTTCAATCCGATGCCTCACTTCAGGCCATGGCCATCACCAAATGGAGATTACATGAAAAGCATGCCCGTTCTTGAAAGACTGATCAAACGCAGTGAGATCTCCCTCAAGACGACCAGGGTGGCATCCAATCCGATTCTCGGGGAAATCGATTCCTGCGAACCGGTGGATCACTTCCACTGTTTTCTGTCCCGTCCGGGGAGGAAAATGGACGTATATGTGTCGGTGCACCCTTCCGAAGGCACCCTGACCCTGCCCGATGTCCTTTCCATGCTGGCCCTGGATGCGTCCGGGTGCAAAATGATGGAAGGCTATGACAAACAGGAAGAATGGGCGTCGATGTTCTTTGATTCCAATGGAGAGATGAAGGAAATCGAGTGGTTTTGGCAGGAATACAGGGGGCGGCGCAAGCAGACCGAGAAACTGCGCAGCTTTTTGGGAGAAAACGCTTATCAGGAACTGACCCGGTGTTTTGACTTCGAAGAAGACCTTGCCGGAAATTTTTGAGGAACGGCCGGCCGGTATCCCGTGCAATACAATCATGAACCGTCCCTCCCTGCCATTTGAATGTGAGGGGGGAAACCCTGCCTTTGCCGAACGGTGCAGTCCCGGTACTACTCCACATGGACGATAGCAGGCGACAGCCCCCTCCGTGCCGTGAGCAAGCTCGCCGGATTGCTCTCAGGCCGGATGGATACGACTTCTGAGGTAACGGATTCCGGACCAGACCAGAAGGGCGCAGAACATGAGCTGAAGCTCCCGCTCCGGGAGCATGTTCGCGATGCTTCCCCCCAGGCACGTTCCCACGATGACCCCGGCTATCAATCCCGGCAGCAGTTGTGTTCGGACGTTCCCCAGGCGCCAGTGAGTGAAAGCTCCGACGCTCGAGCCCGGGATCATGGCCAGGAGCGAGCTCCCCTGCGCCGTATACTGGTTGAACCCCAGCAGCAGGACCATGGCCGGCACCATGATAGCCCCACCGCCAACGCCCATCATGCCCGAAAGGAATCCCGTGAATACTCCTGTCGCAAGGAGCACGACGATTTTTACGGATGCGCCCGCGGCATCCGTGGTGAACTGATGCAGATAAGGATTCACGAGCATCAGGACTGCAATGAGGATCTGAAACCCCCCAAAAGATTTCTTCAGTTTCCATTCGGGGAGTTCGTTGGCGAACCGCGCCCCGATGTATGCCGTCACTATCGCGGTGGCCGCAAGCAGCAGTGAGGCCGTCCAGTCGATGGAACCGTGGAACTCGTAGGCGATGGTGCCAGCAACGCCGGTGAAGGCGATCGCTACCAGGCTGGTTCCATGGGCCGCAATTTGCTCGATTTTGAGCAGTTCGACCATGAGCGGGATCAGAATCACGCCGCCCCCGACTCCGAGCAGACCCGCAAATATCCCGCCGAGAACTCCAACGACAAAACTCATGATTCTCCCTTCACGCAACATCTCCGGTATATACGGGGAATTTTCCACGCCAGCGGCCAGTTCTATCGCTTGTGGACGCAGAAGGCAACTTTAAGTGTCCGGTCGCCACGCCCGGTCGTGCCGAATCGCATGAATGGAACCGCCGGTGCACACAATGTTTTCATAAGGAGTTGCCCAATGCCGGCTTCGACGCCACCGCCTCGCGCGGAACCGGTCAAGTCACGGATTCAGCCCTCCGATAGAGGTTGTGAAGGGCTGGTGGATTGAAAATAGTCGGGACATGGGATAATAGATTCCGATCGGGAATTCGAAGATGATGAACACACGGGTCCATGAAAGGGAAACCACATTGATGATGGCGACTCGCCGGAACAGAGGCGCTCACAAACTTGAACTCACCGAGGTCCTGGAATTGCTCGTAGAGGATGGAGTGATCTCCAAATCGGATGCCGGAAGACTCCTCAAACAACCGCAGAGCAGGGAAAAAGCGGACGTTCACCCGTTAACGATCGTCGCCGATCGCGGCCTTACGACTGCGGCACCTCCGCACGACGTGCTGACCGTCGAGACCCTGACGATGTGGCTTGCCAAACGGGTAAATATTCCTTACCAGCGGATCGACCCCCTGAAAGTCGACGTCACCTCGGTGACGACCATTATGCCCTACGCCTATGCGTCCCGGTATAAGATCCTGCCCCTGGAACTTGACGACGACCGGGCCGTTATCGCTACCGCGGAACCCTACGTGAACGAATGGGAAGAAGAACTCACACGCCTTCTTCACCGGAAAGTCGTCAGGGTGATCGCCAATCCCAACGAGATAAGCAGGTACCTGGTCGAGTTTTATGCACTTACGGAGTCTGTCAGGCGGGCGTTCGGGAAGGCTGACAGCGCTCGCCCGGCCGGAACGATGAACCTCGAACAATTGCTCGAACTCGGCCGCGCCGGCAAGCTGGATGCCAATGATCGGTATGTGGTCAATATCGTTGACTGGCTTCTGCAATATGCATTCGATCAGCGCGCCAGCGACATTCATCTCGAGCCCCGCCGTGAAAACAGCGATATCCGGTTCCGGATCGACGGGGTCCTCCACCTGGTCTATCAGTTGCCGACGGTGGTCATGGGCGCGGTTACGAGCCGCATAAAAGTGCTCGGACGCATGGACCTCGCCGAGAAACGGCGCCCCCAGGACGGCCGGTTGAAAACCAAGTCACCGGCCGGGAGAGAAGTCGAACTTCGGCTTTCCACCATGCCCACGGTCTTTGGTGAAAAACTCGTCATGCGTATATTCGACCCGGAAGTCACCGTGAAGACTTTCGAGGAACTCGGCCTGAGCAGTTCGGAACTCAGCCGGTGGAAAGACATGGTGAGCTTTCCCTACGGGATCATCCTGGTCACGGGCCCGACCGGGTCCGGCAAGACCACGACTCTCTATTCGACTTTGCGGCACCTCGCCCGGCCGGAAGTGAACGTCTGCACCCTGGAAGACCCGATCGAGATGGTTGAAGCACGGTTCAACCAGATGCAGGTGCACCCCGCCATCGGACTGGATTTCGCCAACGGCTTGCGCAACCTGCTCAGGCAGGACCCGGACATCATCATGGTCGGTGAAATCCGTGATCTCGAAACCGCTGAAATGGCGGTCCAGGCCGCACTGACCGGGCACCTGGTGTTTTCCACCCTTCACACCAACGATGCGGTTTCAGCCATCGTGCGGCTGATGGACATCGGTGTTCCCCATTACCTCATCCGCGCAACCCTGCTCGGGGTTGTGGCCCAGCGGCTCGTGCGCACACTCTGCCCGCACTGCAAGCAGGAGGGCGGGGTAGATGAAGAGGCCTGGCGGGCGCTGACCAGCCCGTGGAAAATCACCCGTACCAAACCGGTATACCGACCTGCAGGCTGCCTTGAATGCCGCGAGACGGGGTACCTGGGGCGTCTGGGCATCTATGAAATCCTGACCATGACCCCCGCTTTGCGACAACTCGTGAAGCCGGACGCCGATGTATCGAAGATTCGGGCACTGGCGATCAAGGAAGGCATGTTCCCGCTGCACGTCGCGGGGGCGAAAAAGATCTGCGCCGGACTGACTACCATGGATGAGGTTTTCAGGGTCGCGGGAGCGAGCGGCGAGATGTGAGGTTGGCATCAGCCCCGCGTGGCCTGTTCTTTTTACGGTGTACCGATGGAGCTTGAGCTTCCGGGAAAACACGACTACCCTCTATCCGTTGTCATAGGATGAAACCGCCGGTCGGTGCCCCAATGGGCCGGGCCGAATGATTCCGGACGCAGGGCGCCGGCTTCCCGCTTTCCCCGGAATGAGGCGACTTAACGTTTTCCGCCCTTCTTGAGGGCTTTTATTGCAGACAAGGGATTCCGCGGAAATGAGGGCTTTTCTTTTAATTTTTCTGACAATTTATGCGTGTATGCACGCTTTCTTTTTCATGAGGGTGCGAATTCTCGTTCCTTCCCAGTGGCCGTTCCATGCCGCTTTTATCGTATTTCTCGCGCTGATGGTTCTCGCCCCGATGGGGACTCGGCTGCTCGAACAGGCAGGCTTTGACGGCGCCGCCCGCACAACGGGTTACGTCGGCTATTTCTGGATGGCATTTCTCTTCCTGTCCTTCTGCGCGTTGGTCCTTGCCGGACTTATCGACATTGCGTGCAGGCTGGTCAATGCGCTCACCTCGGCGGGCATACCGTCCCTGTCGGGCAGGGCACCCATCGCCGGGCTTCTGATCTTTATCGCCCTGGTCTGCGTCTATGGATACTTTGAGGCTGAGAACATAAGGGTCGAGCGGGTGGTCATAACCACGGACAAACTCCCGGAAACGGTGGAGCACCTCAGGATCGTTCAGATTTCTGACGTCCACCTGGGGTTGATCGTTCGTTCGGAGCGGCTGGCAAAGATCGTGGACGTGGTCAGGAAAGAAAATCCCGACATCCTGGTGAGCACGGGGGACCTGCTGGACGGGAGCGCCGATCACCTGGAAGGAATTTCAAAGCTCTTCGAATCCGTCCATCCGCCCCTCGGTAAGTTCGCGGTTACCGGCAATCATGAGTTTTACGCGGGAATCGATCATTCCATCGCGTCCACTCACCAGTTCGGTTTCACCCTTCTGCGGGGAGAACACACCACCGTCGGGGGTGTTCTCAACGTGGTCGGCGTGGACGATCCTTCCGTGGGGCACCTGCCGGATGAGTCGACGATTTTATCCGGCACGGCGAACGGCCTGTTCACCCTGCTTCTGAAGCACCGCCCCGAAACCCCTGACACGAGCCTCGGGCTTTTTGACCTTCAACTGTCGGGCCACACGCACAAGGGACAGATATTTCCGTTCAGTTTTGTAACGGGACGAGTCTATCCGAGGCAGAGCGGGCTATCTTCGCCCGGCAGGGGATCGATGCTTTACACCAGCCGAGGAACCGGCACATGGGGACCGCCCATTCGGGTCTTGTCCCCGCCGGAGGTAACCGTTATCGAACTGGTGCGCAAGAACAAGGCAGAGTGAGACTCACGTCCGGCGGCACGCCGGACGGACTGCAACGGATCGGGAAGCGGGTGGCATCCGGTCACGAGAATCAGGAGTCTCTGCTGCGCTTTCGGAGGCGATCCAGTTCGCGCCGCTCTTCCTTCTTCTTCAGGCTCTCCCGCTTGTCGTAGAGCTTCTTGCCCTGCGCCAAGGCGATCTCGACCTTGACCTTGCCCTTGCTGAAATAGATCTTGAGAGGGATCAGCGACAGGCCCCGCTCCTGGGTTTTGCCCGTAAGCCGCTTGATTTCGTAGGCGTGCAAAAGCAGCTTTCTGGTCCGCTCGGGGTCGTGGTTGTCAAATGAAGCGTGAGAATAGGGACTGATGTGCAGCCCGTAAAGAAACACTTCACCTTTTCTGACCTTGGCGTAACTGTCCTTGAGGTTGGCCCTTCCTTCCCTGAGCGACTTTACTTCCGTCCCCACCAGAACAATCCCCACCTCCATCTTTTCGATGATTTCATAATCGTGATACGCCTTCTTGTTCTGGCATACGAGACGGGTTCCCTCGTCTCTTTCCGATTTCTTTCTCTGCGGTTGAAGGCTCACGAAAGTTGACTCCTGCTACTCTGCCCGCTCCCACTTCGTCACGTGGGAGACCCCGGGCGGTATGAGATTGCTCGGATTGAATACTTTGAACTCCTCGGGGAAGTACTTCACGGCGACTTTCTCGAGCAGTTGGTTGATTTCCTGGGCGGTCCCGAGGCGAAGCACCTTGTTCACAAAGCGGGTGCATTCCTTCATGAGCGAGCGGCAGATGAGGTTCTTGACCCGGGGAACGGCCTGGGGATTCATGCTCAGAGTATCGAGTTTCAGGCCGAGCAGTATCGGCACATAAAGCGGTTCCCCGGCCATTTCCCCGCAGATGGCAACCTGCACGTTGGCTTTGTGCCCGACGTCCGCCGTTTGCTTGATAAACCGCAGGACTGCGGGGTGGAGCGGTTCATAGAGGTAGGCGACGTTCTCGTTGGCCCTGTCGATTCCCAGGCTGTACTGGATGAGATCGTTTGTCCCGATGCTGAAAAAGTCGACTTCCCTGGCGAGCAGATCGGCAACGGCGACTGCGGAGGGGACTTCAATCATAACGCCCAAGGGCATGTATTCGTCAAAAGGGAGTCTCTCCCGCTGCAGTTCCTCCTGGGCTTCACGGAGGACCCGCTTCGCCTCCATGAGTTCTCCCAGGCCGGAAACCATGGGAAACATCAGGCGCGTGTTTCTGCCCACAGCGCTCGCGCGCAGGATGGCACGGAGCTGCATTTTAAAAATGTCGCGATAGTGCAGGCAGAGCCGGATCGAACGCAGGCCGAGAGCGGGGTTGGGTTCGTCGAGCTTCGGATACCAAGCGGCGAGCTTCTCGGCCCCCAGGTCGAGTGTCCTCATGGTCACCCACTGCGGGGCCATCCGTTCGGCAAGGTCGCGATATTCCCTATAGAGAGTTTCCTCATCGGGAAGGTCCGCCCGGTTCATGAAGAAGAACTCGGTCCGGTACAGTCCGATGCCTTCCGCCCCGTTGTCTTTTGCCGCCGTGACCTCCTCGATGAGTTCGATGTTGGCTTCGACCTTTACCAGGTGGCCGTCAAGGGTCCGAGCAGGAAGGTGCGCGGTGCGGTTGATCTCCTTCAGGTAGCGTTCGAGTTCCTGCTGTCGCTCGTAATAGAAGCTCAATTCCTCGTCGGTGGGATTGACGATCACCTTGCCGGATGCACCGTCGACGATAACCGTATCCCCGATGGGAACATATTTCGTGGCCTGCTCTGCGGCAACCACGGCGGGGATGTTCAGGGACCTGGCGATAATGGAGGTGTGGGAGGTGCGGCCGCCCATGTCGGTCACCAGTCCGAGCGTGCGTTCAATTTTGAGTTGAGCGGTATCCGCGGGGGATAGATCGTGAGCCACGATAATCACCCGATCGTTGATATCGCTCAGGATCTCCCGATCCTCTCCGCCGAGTATTCTGAGGACCCGCTCGCCCGCGGCCTCGATGTCCGCGATACGACCACGAATGTATTCGTCGTCCAGGGAACTGAAAAGATCCCTCGCCTTGGCAACGGCCCGCGTGAGGGCCCATTGGGCGTTGAGTTTTTCCTCTCCGATCAGGCGCAGGGTTTCCGCATAGATGAGCCTGTCGCGAAGGATCATCTGGTGTACTTCAAGAACGTGGGCCTGTTCCTTGAATTCCGGATGGACCGTCAACCGGATGGTTTCCAGGTCTTTTTCGGCCTTGGACACCGCTTTTTCGAAGCGAATGCATTCCTCCGCGACGGAATCGGCCCCTTCCAGGACATACCGTGGGACGGAGATCCGCCCTCGTTCGAGGAGATACGGCTTACCGATGGCTATGCCGGGAGAAACTCCAATTCCCTGAATCATTTTAGAGGGTTGGTTCATTTAATTGTCCCAAACATGCTCAGGAATCTCTCCTGGCAATATGTGCGCCATGGCCGGCCGCACCGGGGAGCCGGGTGATCTCTGCCGCATGGAACGGATGAGGTGTCTGAGTCAGGGCAACTCAAAAGTGAGGGATCAAAGCTCACCGAATTTTGTTTGAAAAAGAGCGGCTAAGGCATTCATGGCGTCCGAAGCGTCAGGACCGCTTACACGAACGAGAACCTTGCTCCCATGCGGGCACACCAGAGTCATCAGATCAAGGATGCTTTTGCCGTTGACTGAGGTGTCGTATTTGGAAATCCAAATTTCGGATTCAAATTGACTGGCTACCTTAACGATCTGTGCCGCAACACGCGCGTGTATTCCCAGGCGGTTGGCAACAATGAATTCCTGTTCCAAAACGATGTTCTCTCTTGCATCGAGGTTCAAGGTTATATCACCCCCCAAATAAAACTCCCGCCGTCTCTTAGCACACGGTATTTGCGAAGTCAACTCAGACCGACTCGGATGGCCCGAGCTTTCTGATATCATCTCTTAAGAGTACCACGGCATCCGGAATTGAGTACAGCGTTTCCGGTCCACCCGTCGCTCAAACCTTGAAGGTTCGAGTATTAACCTACCGTTATCATAAAGATTTGCCGATATGTTCGAAGGTGCATATTCATTTAAGGAGACGGTGAAACGGCATGAGGTCGAGGACCGGAAGGTTGATCTCGTTCCGTGGGTATGCGTGGCCGCAATACTGTTGAGCCGTGATTCCCCAGTGAGTTTGAGGCCTTCCTTATTCCAAATCGGCACAGGAAATGGTTGACAAGCCGCAAGGCTGCAAATTAGATTGAGTTCATCCTCCGCAGGGAGGGTAAGCGTCTTCTTGGGGCCGTGGTGCGATGATCCGGTCCGGCAATCCATCTATCGATGGTATGCGGTTGACCTCCGCCTTGTCGTGGGGATCGGCACAGGATCAGGCTAAACCCCGCCCCCCCACTTGTGTTTCTCCTTACCGGGGGGAAAAGCGTCGGAATCATCTGCGGGATAAGCGGCGGTACGGCTCTTTTTCCGCTAACGGCTCGCGACTCCTTTCGTTAATCTTTTTTGCAAGCAGTGTATCTATGAACCTTCCCGGATTCCTCCGTTTCGACCACCACATGCGGGAAGTTTTGCGTGGAGCGTCCGTCGCTTTTGTCACGAAAGCTTTCGGATCGCTGCTGACTTTCGCATTCAACATTCTCGCAGCCAGGCAACTCGGTGCGGATCAGGTCGGGGTGTTTTTCCTCGCCCTTACGGCCGCGAACATCGCCGTCGTTTTCGGCCGTGTGGGGCTGGACAACGCCTTGCTGAGATTTGTCTCCGCCAATGCGGCCGTAAACGACTGGAGCGCGCTGAAAGGTGCGTATGGGAAGGGGATGTCGATTGCGTTTCTGGCTTCGGCGGCAATCGCTCTGATCATCTTCTGCTTGGCCCCGGTGATATGCGGAGGTCTGCTTTCCAAGCCGGAACTGATACGGCCCATGAGGTGGATCTCACTGGCGGTTGTCCCGCTTTCCGTCATGACCATTCATGCCGAAACGCTCAAAGGACTGAAGCGGGTTTTCGAGGCAATAGTTTTGCAGGAGCACGGGGCACTCCTCTACGGGCTGATGCTCGTGGGAATGGGAATACTGTGGTGGTGTCGGTCCATGAACACCATGGCCCTGGTGGTCCTGTTTATCGTCGCTGCCTTCCTCAGTGCCCTAATCAGCACCCTCATGTGGCGGAGGGCAACGTCCCACGCAAGAACCATCCGCGGGCGTTTCAGGACGTCGGTGCTTCTGAGCAGCGGCATACCCCTGCTGGTGGTGGCCGCATTGAATCTGGCCATGTACTGGGCCCCATCCATTCTGCTGGGGGTCTGGTGCCGAAACGCCGACGTGGGCATTTTCAATGTTGCGGTGCAGTTGTCGATGCTGACAAGCTTCGTACTGATTTCAGTGAACAGTATCGCGGCGCCGAAATTCTCCGCTCTCTTTGTTCAGCGTGATATGGCGGGACTTGGACGCCTGGCCAGGAACTCGGCCAAGTTGATGACGGCCTTGGCAATTCCCGTGCTGATCGTGTTCATTGTGTTCCCTGCCTGGGTCATGAGGCTCATCGGTCCGCAATTCGTGCCGGGTGCGATGGTGCTCACGATCCTGGCCGCGGGGCAGTTCGTCAACGTTGTCACCGGCTCTGTCGGCTATCTTCTCATTATGAGTGAAAACGAGCGCCTCATAAGAAATACCGTAATCCTCACTGCCGTTGTCAGCCTGATCCTGAACTTTATTCTTATTCCGGTATATGGAATCATTGGAGCGGCGGTTGCAACGGCCATAAGCCTTTCGATCAAGAACCTGCTTGCCGCTTATCTTGTCTGGGAAAGACTGGGAATCCAGACCATTCCTCTTCTCCCGATCGAATTCAGGCAATTGGGGCATGGGAGCGTTGCGGTTTCTCCTGAGGAGGACGGATCAAAACCTGAGCGGATCTCCTGAGAGTGTGTCGAAAAGCCGCCTGCCTGCATGGAAAGAAATCCCCGATAGACCCCGCGGGACGCTGCGAGGGGAGGGCCTGCGCCCAATGAACCATATTCCTTGACAGTAACCTCATGATCCGGGATCATAGATACATCGGCATGTCGGAAAACGATTTGTGACAATCGGCATATTCTTGTTATTCGTATCGAAGCTCCGGACTTTGCGCCAGGACGGAGACGGCGGGCGATGTCCCGGTTTCGAATTTTGGAAATGCTTGAGGAGGGGATACCATGTCGTATAAGCAGAACAAGCGTTTCATCCCTTGGAGTCTCTTGACACTGGCCGTTGTGTTTGCCGTCCACTTGGCTTCGCCCTGTCCCTGCATGGGAACGCCTTCCGTTTATCCGAAAAAGGTCACCGTCAATAAGACCGACCTCACGAATCGCGGTTACACACTCTTCCGTGCCGATAGTCCCGGGACAATTTATGCAATCGACATGAAAGGGAATATTGTCAATACATGGAAGAACCCCAAAGGTGACAAATATCGTTTGGGGCCGACCGCCAAGCCTCTTCCCAACGGACACCTCCTGGTTGAGATGGGCTACATGCTGGAACGCTACGTTGTCGAGATGGACTGGAGCGGAAATGTCGTCTGGGAATACCACCCGCCCGACAAAAGCTGGCTCGCCAACCACGATTTCGAACGAATGCCCAATGGGGATACGTTGATCCTGATGTCCGAACCCGAGAGCCTTCCCAATATCACCCCTCAACCCATCAACGAAGAGAGGATATTCGAGGTCGATCCCGGCGGGAATATAGTATGGATGTGGCGGACGTCCGAGCACTACGACGAACTGCCCATTTCGGACGAAGGCCGTCAGATGATTTACAACCAGACCTCGCCCTATAACGACATCGATGTTTTCCATACCAACTCCATCCAATATATACCCAAGAATCCCAGCGGTGACGCCGACTCCCGCTTTGCGGAAGGCAATATCCTGGTCAGCCAGAGGAACACGAACCTGGTTTTTATAATCGATAAATCCAGCGGCAATATAGTATGGAACCTCAGCGAAGCCATTGGGACGGCTGGTCCCACCATCGGCCAGCACCATGCCAAAATGATTCCTGCGGGTGTGCCGGGGGCGGGGAATATCCTGCTCTTCGACAACGGCGGCCAGGGCGGCTATCCGCCGCAGTTCCGGGCTTACTCGCGCGTGTTGGAAATCAACCCGATCAAGAAGAAAGTGATATGGAATTACACCGGTCAGTTCGTTCTCGACGCAAACGGACTGAAAATGCCGCTGTCGCTACGGTCTTTATTCAGTGTGGCCAGGGGTAGCGCGCAGAGGCTGCCCAACGGCAATACCCTTATCACGGAAGCGGAGTGGCGCAGGATTTTCGAAGTAAACAACGACAGCCAAATCGTGTGGGAATACATTTATCCTAACAATCCAACCCCGGAGTATTATTCGAACCCGCAGCTTTTTATTTACCGCGCGTACCGGGTCAATTTTACATGGCCGACAGGGGCGGTGGGACCGGGGAAAATGAAGCGCTTCACGTGGTAGGGCGGACTGGAACCGCCAAGAGTTGACCATTCGTATCCGTTTTCCAATCCGAGCAAGCCGAATTCGAGTAGCCGTACGGTGGTGGGACGGATTGTGCAACAGACAACACCAGGGCGGATTATCACACATCACGTGGCCATGATGATTGCTGACCAAATGCGGTTACCGACTCTGTCGACCGGAATGGAAAAGAGGCTGGCTGCCTGTTTGCCTGTCACGGTCCTGATTGTTGTTTTGCTTTTCGCTTTCTTCCTGGTCCCAGTCGCATCGGGGACCTCCTCGGTAAATGTCCCTTTGGACCATTGGGCCTATGGAGCGCTGGACAAACTGGACGGATTCGGACTCATTCATTCCGACCTGCCGGGAACCAGGCCCTACACCCGCATGGAAATCGGTCGGCTCGTAAAAGAGGCGCTGGTCGAAAGAGCGAACTCAGGGAAGAGCTTTCCTCCGCTGTTGGATTATTTCTTCCAGAAGTTCCAGGAGGAATTCAAGGAAGAGATCGACGCGTGGGATCCTGGCAGGAGTCAGCCCGCACGGTCATACCTGAAGCCGGTCGAAGAAGCCAGAATGCGTTACGTCTTCAGCGACGGAGACCCGCGTACCTTCACGAAGTTTCCGGACACCAAGTACACGATGAATGCGACGGAAGGAACCCCGCTGGTCTACAACAACGATGGCATTATTTACGGTCAGGGCAGTAACATGTCGTTGCAGATGTCATCGAGCATGAGACTGTTTGACGTGGTTTCCGGGTATATCGAGCCCGTCTTTATTGTAAGGCAGAACGGCGGGACCGATGCGAACCTGGACCAGGTGGAGGCGGAAGTACTCCGGGGGTACGGAAAACTTACGGTCTGGAACCTGGAACTGGAGGCGGGGAAGGATTCCATGTGGTGGGGGCAGGGCAGGCATGGTGAACTGCTCATGACGAACAATGCGGAACCCCTCAACATGATCAAGCTCTCCAATCCGACTCCCGCCATTCTCCCCTGGTATTTCAGTTATCTCGGACCGTCCAAATTCACGATTTTTGCCGGACAACTTGACGATTTTTATGTGAACCTTGCCCCGCCAAAGTCATCCGTTCAAGAATTGGAGTTGACTCACGTCGGTTTGTCGGGATTGAGATTTGACATTAAACCGCATCCTTTGTTTGAGATGGCCTTTTCCACGGCTTTTCTGTTCGGTGGAAACGGCCGCCCAAATTTCAGTTTCGGCGACTACGTTTCCACCTTGTTCGGCTTTTTCGGCAGAAGCGCTTCCGAGGCCGCCAAGACCGATCAGCTCGCTTCCCTCGATTTCCGCATTCAGCTCCCGTGGCTGAAAAATGCGGTGTTGTACGGGGAATATGCGGGGGAAGATTCGGGCGGACTCGAGTATCCGGAAGAGTTCCTTTTCGGTGACGTGGGCTGGCTGGTCGGCCTCTATTTCCCTGCCATCACCGATGACGGGAGGACGGACCTGCGTATAGAGTACGCCAACGATGCCCACCGCAAGGATTCCACACCTGGTGTCTGGTACGGGCACTGGGCATACGCGTCCGGTTATACAAACCAGATGATGTTCATCGGGCACCACATGGGAGGGGATGCACAGGACGCGTTCGTGCGGGTGAGTCATTACCTGAGGGACGACCTGGTTTTCGGTATCGATTACGACTTCATGGAACGCGGTTTGACCCTCAGTCCCATACGCGAGACGATCCATCAGGTAGGCTTCGATTGCACCTATGACATCAAACGCAACGTGAGCCTCACGGCACGGTATGGTTTTGGAGCGGTATCCGATTTCGATATGCAGGAAGGGGGGGACCGCCAGGACCAGTTGCTCATGCTGGAAATCAAGTGCAATTTCTGACGGCGGATCGCTGAACTGTCCGCTCCGAAGTCCGGCAAAAGGATTTCGTCAGCGTTCGGCGTCAACTCAGACAAGTCAAGTCGGCGGGCTTCCTGCTGCGGGGAAACGACGCGAGCATGGATTTTCCGGCTTACCGGACCCTGACCGGCTTCGCCCCGCACTTTTCGGGGATATCGGCTTTCTGGTGAGACTCCGTGCTCGAACTCGAGGGAGGTAGCAGCTAAATTGAGATTCGGATTGGTGTCGATAACCAGGGTGCTGTTGCTTTGGGGCACCTTCTTCCTGAAGATACCGGTCATGCTGTTCGCAGGACTGGCCGTAGCTCTTTCCGCCTTTTCCACATATTTCGTATCCAGGTTTTCCCTGGACAAGATCGGCGCCCTGGTTCTGATCAATTACGGGTATTGGTTTCTGAGCGGGTTTCTCGTCCATGCCATCACTTTCAAGGACTTCGCCAGTATTGATTTCTGGAATGGGGATGGCAGGATATTCCTGTTTTACATTCCGCTTTTCCTTTTTTCCGGGTATCTTGCCACAAGGCGGGATATCCAGATCACCATTAACAGCCTGGCATTGATGGGGCTGGGCTTCGTCGCGCTTTTCATCGTGTGGGCTCCTACGCATTTGCCCCTCATCTCCAAAGGGCCGGCCATGAATCTCGTGGGATTCCTGACCCATCACAACGGGCAGGGAAACTACAGCGGATACATCAGCCTTTTTCTTATGATCTATGGTTACGAAACGAAGAAGACTCGTTATCTTGTTATCGGAGTGTTGACCCTCCTGCCGTTTCTTGCCTCCGGGTCGAGATCGTCCTACGTCGGCATGATGGGCGGAATGGGCTGGTATCTCATACGGAAAGCCGGTTTCAAAGCTGCACTGATAGCGCTGCTCCTGGCAGCGCTGCTGGTCGTTGCTTCACCCTTCCTCGCCCCTAAGGCGTATGAGCGAACCGCAAAGCTCTTCGCTCCGGGCCTCGTGGCGGCGGTTTGGAACGAAGTTCGAAACAGCAACTGGGAGCCCGGCCAGCAGGCCGATATCGAAGAGGACGAAGAACGGAACGTACTCATGAGAGTGATTTACTGGGTGTATGCGACCAAGAAATTTGCACTCAGCCCTATTATCGGTATCGGTTGGGGACGTTTCAACGACGTTCATTTGAGCATGTCGGGATTCAAGGGTTGGTTTTACGTCGCAACCGGGGGAGAAATCGTGTCTTCACCAACGACCGCCCATAATTCCTATCTCCATGTAGCCTGCGAAACCGGCCTTCTTGGGCTCCTGCTTCTGGGGATGCTTTGGTGGACGATTTATTCCAGGATCGTGAAGGCGGTTCGTGCCTTTCCGACACATTCGATGGAAAAGGGCTTCTTTCTTGGCTGCCAAGCGCTGATATTGTTCACCCTTTGTTCTTCCATGACAACCCACGGGCTTGGCGCCCCGTCCTCGGGTATCCCGTTGCTGACGGTTCTCGGAATAGGGCTGAGCTACAGGCGGCGGCTTGCAAAACAAGCCGCCGCCGCGACCCGGTTCCGGTCGGCAACCGGCTCCGCGGCCAGGCTAGCCACATAAGGGGACTGAGTTGATGATGAAGATCACGCCCATCCTGATTGCCTTCCTTATAGTGTTGTGTGTACCGATCCGGACGATGGCGGCCGGACTCGGGGCTCCATGGACTTCATATTTCGGAGCGCAGGATTCCCGTGTCCCCTGGGCCGAAACCGTCCGCGGGACGGGCAGAGGCAGCACCGGGCTCGCCCTGCTCAGAGGCGCCGGTGACTTGGACATGGGGCAGGGGTCCCGGTTTGCCGCCCTGGAAAAAGAGCTTGTACAGCTCCTGGGCTCAAGGGACGTGATCATTCCGGTCGGAGGTTTGCTGGCCGCCCGCGATCAGGACCAGGTAAACCAGTATATGGATATGATCCGGCTGGATGGCGGGAAACAGTGGGAGGAACTCGTTGCCAGGCAGGCCGTTCGCCTTGCGAAGCTTTCTCCGCACGGGGAAAAGATTTACTGGCAGATAGGCAACGAGATCAATAGCGTCCATTACATGACCGCCCTAGGGAGATGGTCCGGAAAGTCAGCCGTGGTGCCGCAGCATGACGATTCCTCCGTATTGCCGCTCTATGTGGAATACTTCCTGGCACCGACGGTGGAGGGACTGACGGCTGCGAGCCGTGAGGCTTTCGGTTCCGAGAAGAAGATCAATATCGTCTTGGGTACGATCGCCGGGGCGGGACGCCCCAGTTCGCGAAAGTGGCTCGATGAGCTGCTTTCCTACCGAATCAAGGGGGACTTCGCCAAAAGTCTTCAAGGCCGGCGGGTTGCAGACGTGATTAACATCATCGGCATACATTACCTCGTATCCGCCGACAGAACTCCATGGCAGGAAGCCCTCGACGACCTGGACCGAAAATGGATGGGACAAGGCTCCGTCACCGGGATTTGGGCAACCGAGGAACTCGGGGCAAAGCTCGCGCAGGCTGGACTGGGGGCTGCCGCCGCACTCCGGGTGGCGGCGAGATACCTGCACTGGTGGGGAGTGCATTCCTATACCCCGAAACAGGGGCGGTGCAATTTCTGGGGTTGGCAGATAGGCCCAGCCGGGACCACCGCTCAGGAGAGCATGCAGACGCTCTACAACTTTCTGGGCGATGCCCCTTTGACAGAACTGAGCCAGAGCGTTCTTCCCGAAATGGATCCCAGAGTGGAAATGTACGCCTTCCAATCGAAATCCGACCCATCCAAGAGGGTGATCATCGCGATTTCGGGAGCGAACAAAGAACCCGTCACGACCCGGGGATTGACGATGAAGGCCCTGGGTTGGCAGGGCACGGTCGGTGGGACGCTCCACGTGTTTTCCGCCGGGGGGCATGAGCAGCAGCCGCTCACCGCACGTTGGGACCGAGATGCATATGTGCTCAGCGCTCCGAACGGCATCACCGTGGGAAAGCGGTCGGCCGCGCTGTTGCTTCTTTCGCGGAACGGCGGATAGGATGAGGGACGACGGGTTGTCAGGGGCTCTTACGGGCTAATGGTGAAAGCGCGTTGGCGAAAATAGCGAACTGGATTTATGCGACGGGCGCACCTCGAAGCGGGACGACTTTTGCCGGGAAGATGCTGAGCATCCCCCTTGAGGTCGACTACATTCATGAACCTTTCAATCCCGATTGCGGCATACCCGGAATCGATCAGCGCTACCTTTATCTTCGGAGGGGACGGGTTGAGGACAGATCCCGGGAAAAACTCATCGCAACTATTTTCAGCTACGGTTTTTCACTCAAAACCGGCATATACGAAAACGATTCCCTCCCGAAAAGATTCATCAAGCGAATCGTAGGATCCCGGGGGCCGTTTTACCTGAGGTTTGCAAAGTTGAATCCCTTCCATAAGGCGGCGGTCATCAAAGACCCGATAGGCTGTCTTCTGACCGAATATCTGGCACTGGAGCATGGAGTGAAACCCGTTGTTCTGGTGCGCCACCCCATCGGCTTTGTTGCCAGCATCATGAGAATCGGATGGGAGACGAGCCTCGATCCGATTTCGGCTCAAAAGGAACTGGTGGAAGACTATTTTCCCGATGAAGCGGAATTCCTCGCAACGCCAAGGAAAGACAAGGTCGAAAGCAGCGCCGCACTGTGGCGCGCCCTGAATAAGGTCCTGAGTGAACAGTGCAGGCGCAACCCGGGATGGCAGGTTTTGACCCATGAAGATATGAGCCGCCGTCCTCTGGAGACATTCCGGAGACTCTACCGCGCGCTAGGTTTACCGTGGAGTTCGAGGGTCGAGCGGATCATCATCAAATCAACAAACTCCAACAACAACGCCGAAGCGGCTTCGGGACGAGTGCAGGACTTTAAAAGGAACAGCGCTCAAATCTTCGATCTGCGGAGGAATATGTTGAGCATGGAAGAACGGCGAAAGGTCTTCGAGATTACCAAAGACGTGGCCTTTCGGTTCTACGACGAGGAATCCTTCGCTCTGCAAGAGTAACCGGCGGGCCGGCAAAACATTGATCTGCTGTACCGTATCGGCTGCGCGCGTCCCTTCATACAAGCGACCTCCGGGCGATGATTTCGGTCGTCCGGTCCGTGGGATGGAATGGAGTGGTATAAGGCGGCGTCATCTCATAAAATGTAAAATCGAGTTGCTCCAGATAGGTACATAGCTGCAGGACATCCACTCCCAACTGCGGGTGAAGATCCATCAGCAGAACAAGATCTTCATTTGAACGCAGTGTCTTTACTGCGCCCTGCAGTACGGACATCTCAGCCCCTTCGACATCGATCTTCATCAAATCGACGCGGGGATACCCCATTTCCCCCATGATCGCGTCCAGCGTTCTCATCTGAACGTTCACCACACCGACGCCACGTTGAGGTTTTCCCGGGAGGAGTGTGTGCCATCCGCTCTTCTCGCCGAGATAGAGTGTCGCGGTGCCGTTCGAATCACTCAGCGCCATCTGGTGTAACGTGATGTTTTCATAACCGTTTGCACGGATGCTTTCGCCGAGCCACCGGCAATTGGAGGGTTCCGGTTCAAAGGCCATCACCCGACCGGAAGGACCTGAAATCCTGGCTGCAAGGAGGGAAAAATCCCCCTTGTTCGACCCCACGTCGACGAACATCGATCCTGGCCCGAGAAAACGGGAGAGGGCCTTCTGTTTCCTCTTCTCATACACCCCGAGAGCGCGTGCCAGCATCATCGGGGATTCTTTAATGTTCAGATATATCTTCCCTCCGGGGAAAGAATACCGGACATATTTGTCGGGCAGCAGAAGGGCCATCAGTTCATAAATTCTGAAGAGTGTCGTCTTCATGATCGCTCTCATCGAGCAAACCTCCTGAAACTGAGAGTAGAGAGAAACCGGGACGGCGGTGCGCCCCAACTTTTGCCGGGGAACGGGGGGGGCTGTTTTCCTCACACTCCGGAAGCCCTTGCCTCGTCGACACCCGTTCTATGACCGACCGCATGGACGCAACCCGTGGCCGCGGCCATCCCCTGCGTCTTGAACGGATCAGAATTGAGTGGTAATCCGTATGTTCTTGTAATATTCTATCGGCAAGTGAGATTGACGGTAAAGAGCGAAGTATTCGGGCTCAGCCGTGTACCTTAACGAGAAAGGGCAGATCCCCCCGACGATGCGCATAAGCATGCAACTGAAAAGTGCAATCGTCAATCGTGCACCTGCAAGCTCGGGAATCGGTTCCACATGGTTGAGACGGCCTCTGGGGTCTTTGCATTGAGAGGGCCGCGGCAAGTCCGGCACCATGTGGCCCATGCCATCGAAACTGCACGAAATGCTTAGTGCCTGCCCTTTCACGTTCATTTAACCTAACAGCTAAACACAAAGAATTCAAGTTTTGCGTACGGAACTGCGGGTCGGCCGCAACTTCAACGTTTTCTTTCGAACTGTGAAGCGGTGCGATTGCCTTTCCCTCCGGCCGGAGTGAATATGCAGCCGAGTTTCCTCTTCATTGGCCCTGATAAATGCGGGTCAACCTGGCTTTATGAAATCCTTCTTGAACACCCCTGCTGCTATGTGCCGGAGTGTAAGGACATCTATTTTTTTGATCGGTACTATCACCGGGGAACGGCATGGTACCTTTCCTTTTTCGGAGAGGCACCGGCTGGCAGTGTTGCGGTGGGAGAACTGTCGCACGACTATATCTTTTCGGTGAGCGCCGCTGAACGGATTTCGCGGGACCTGCCGGGAGTGAAGCTTCTCAGTTCACTCCGCAATCCGGTGGATCGGACCTTTTCGCAATATCTTTTCATGATCCGGGGCGGCAGGACCCGGGAGCCTTTCGAGACGGCGCTGCAAAAGTTCCCCTGGCTGATCGACGGCAGCATGTATCACAAGCATCTCTCCGAATACTTTCGCCGCTTCGATCGCCGGGATATCAAGGTGGTCCTCTTCGACCGGCTTGTGGCTGATCCCAGGGACTTCGCCCGGGAGATTTTTGAATTTCTGGGCCTGCCGTTTCTCGATTCCATCCGCTACGAACGGCAGGTGCTTCCCGCAAGCCGCCCCCGAAGTGCCGTAATTGCACGCCTCGCCAAGCTTGGGGCAAATGCCTGCCGGAACATGAGGCTCACGAACCTGGTGGGCACCGTCAAATACAGTCCTTTGGCCGGCCTGCTCTACAGAAAATACCGGAAGGGCGAAAAGCCTGCCATGGATCCGGAGACCAGGCGCCGCCTGGTGGAGATTTTCAGGCCCGACGTTCATAAACTGGAAGATCTGCTCGGGAAGGATTTGTCACAATGGCTGGAACCGGGCAACTGAGCGCATTACGTGGGCTGAAGGTGGCGATAGTCCACTATTGGCTTGTCAACATGAGGGGAGGAGAGAGAGTGGTGGAAGCACTCTGCGAACTCTTCCCCCAGGCGGATATTTATACGCACGTATATGATCCGGCGTCCGTGTCTCAGATCATCCGGTCTCACCCGGTTCGAACCACGTTCATCCAGAAACTCCCCGCTCCGGTCCGGCATTACAGGGACTATCTTCCGCTCATGCCGCTGGCCTTGGAACAACTGGACCTCCGCGAATACGATCTCGTCATAAGCAGTGAATCAGGGCCTGCAAAGGGGGTCGTGGTGTCACCGGACACGGTACATGTCTGCTACTGTCATACCCCCATGCGTTATGTCTGGGACATGTATCATGATTACGCGGCCGAAACCGGAGGCTTGAAACGGTTCCTCATTCCGCCTCTCATTCACTACCTGCGGTTGTGGGACCATTCGAGCGCCGCAAGGGTTGACCACTTCATCGCCAATTCACGGTACGTCGCCGTGCGAATCAACAAACACTATCGCAGGGATGCCATGGTCATTCATCCCCCGGTGGATACCCACGCGTTTTCTCCCTGTGCCGAGCCAGGGGATTTCTACCTGATGGTCGGTCAGCTCGTACGATATAAGAGGCCGGACCTTGCGGTGGAGGCGTTCAGCAGGATGGGCAAGCCCCTGGTGGTCATCGGAGAAGGGGAGCTTTTGCCGGAAGTCCGGGCGAAGGCTTTGCGGAATATCAAATTCATGGGGCATCAGCCTTTTGAAGTATTGCGGGACCATTATGCCAGATGCAAAGCTCTGGTGTTTCCGGGGGAAGAAGACTTCGGAATTGTGCCCGTTGAGGCAATGGCCGCCGGTCGACCTGTCATCGCCTACGGGAAGGGCGGGGCACTGGAAACGGTGGTTGACGGAGAGACCGGCCTGTTTTTCAACGGCCGGACAGCCGAATCGCTGATGGATGCCGTGGAACGCTTTGAAAGGGCAGGAGTTGAAATGTCTTCCGAAAGGATCGTGCAACACGCTCGCAAATACGATCGGGAGATATTCAAACAGCGGATGACCGAAGCTATCGAAGGAATTATCGGGAACAGAGGTCCCTTTATCGCTGCTCCAATCTGAAAATATTCCGGCAAAGCTTGCGGCGGATACTATGAGTCTCTATATTTTCACCGAGTTCTTTCAGCCAACCCCACTGACCCGCTCGGCCTGAAAACGGGCCATCCCCGGAGGAAGAGTAAAGCGCAGACAATGCTTGGATCGTTACGGATATTCTTTCACGAAGGTCACGGGAGAAATCGCCATGAACCTTGTTGAAAAAAGTTCCGCGCTGAGTAAAGTCCTGCACCTGATCGACTGCCTTTCGATCGTGGGTTTCCTCTGGATACTCGGTTCGGCGCTTGACGTGTCATGGTCCGATCATTACTCGTTTCTCGCCTGCCAGTCCTTCATCCTCAGCTACTGTACCTTCTATTCATTTCAGTTGTACCGGTCCTGGCGGGGCAGCAAACTTTACAAAGAATTCATCGTCATTGTCAAAGCTTGGGGAGCCACTGTCGGTATCCTCCTGTTTCTGTTCTTCGTCTTCAAAACATCCACTTACTATTCCAGAAGTGTTATCCTCACATGGTTCGGTTTGTCGCCGTTCGTGGTGTTTGCCCTGCACTTTCTGGTCAGGCAGATACTGCACCACATCCGCAAGAAAGGATGGAACACAAAGACGGCGGTGATCGTCGGCGCGGATACTCTCGGCATCGTCACTGCCGAGCATATCGAACATATGGCATGGGCCGGGATCAGAGTGCTCGGCTTTTTCGACAATGAAGAGAGAGTCGGGGACACTTTACGGGGGAAACCCATACTGGGAAAGATTTCTTCACTGGCCGAATATGTAAAGATCCACAGGGTCGACTCGATCTACATCGCTCTCCCCGTTAAGTTCGAAGAAACCATCCTGTCCATCATCGACGCCACCAGGACATTGGGGGCAAGTTTGTATCGCGTGGCGGATTTTTTCAACTATACCCAGCTCAACTCGGAAATGCAGTTTCTGGGAGATATGGTGATTTTCAGTTTCAATCCCAGTCCACGCGCAAAACGGTACTTCGACATCGTATTCTCATTGGCTGCGTTGCTGATCACCCTGCCGATTACCCTGCTCATCGCTGTTGTCATCAAACTTCACGATCGCGGCCCCGTTTTTTACGGGCACGGCCGCATCACGGCGGCAGGCAAGGAATTCAAGTGCTTGAAGTTCAGAACGATGCACATCGACGCCGACAAGAAACTTGCTGAAATTCTGGCGAAAGACCCCGCCGCGAGAAAGGAGTGGGAAAAGACCTTCAAACTGAAGAAAGACCCACGGGTGACCCAAATCGGAAAGTTCCTTAGAAAAACAAGCCTTGACGAACTCCCCCAGTTTATCAATGTGCTGAAGGGAGAAATGAGCGTCGTGGGAGCGCGCCCCATTGTTCACGCCGAGCTGCGTGATTATTACAAGCAAAATGCGGGACTGTATTGTTCGATGAAACCGGGGATAACGGGGCCGTGGCAGATAGGGAAACGAAACGATACAGAGAATTACAGCGAGAGGGTCAGTCTCGATACCTGGTACGTCCTCAATCATTCCATCTGGCTGGACCTGAAGATCATCTTCAAAACCTGTATTTCCATGATAAAGGGTTCCGGAGCCTACTGAGCCCGCTTGGCGGGAGCCCGGCATCCGACGTGCGCCGCTTGCGTAGAGTCTGCCCCCGGGCAATAGGCCGGCAACCAACGCAAGGTGAGAGCCCTGGACTGGAACGGGGAGTTCCATTCCTCCGGCACTCTGAGCGTGGAGATTCCGTTTCCCGAGGGGTTGCTGTGAATTCCACGCCGATACAATCAATAGATGTATGAAGTCCGTGTATATATGTGATAGCATTAAGCAGTGTATACGATGAGGTTTCCCTCATCGATGGATAGGGGCGAATTCCACAAGTCAAGGTTACATACCTACCTCATGGAGGAGACTGACATGAGAACGAAGCTGATTTTTCTCCTGGCGGCAGCACTGTTTCTGGTCCCGTTTACTGCCATCGCCCAGGCGCCTGTCGCCGATTCCTCGATTCAACCCTTTCTCGGGAAGTGGGTCGGACAGGAAGACGAGTGTAAGAGTGCCGCGGATTGCCAGAGCAGCAATATCCAGGTGAACATCACCAACAACAACGGCCAGGCGGCGGTCGAGTTCACCATAAGCCCCGCCACCGAGGGCAAGGGCAGGCATTCTTCGTCTTTTACGAGCCAGGGCAGCAATACCAGGACCTTCCCGGCCAAATTCGAAACCCGCAGCGGGGGCACCATCCTCAGCTATCTGACCAAGTCGGGAACGAGGGTCGAACTCATGCTGCAGGGCGGCAAGCTTGTCGGACATAACACCAGCGGAAGATTCAACCTCAGGTATTCGCTCACGAAGGCCGGGAGCTGAAAGAGCGAGGCACACGAAGCGCTTTATACCGAATGCGGGCGTTCGCCCCCTGATCCACGAGGGGCGAACGTTTTTTTCGGGAGGTTGAGGCCGGGATGAACAATGCGGTTCGGTTTGTCTCCCGGAGGCGCGTCCGTCGTCCAGGCGGGGGCTTAACGCCGGTTCAGCAACCCCAACACATGACAACCGGCTGCTGTAAACCGTTCCCGGTCACCCGCGGCATTCTCCCGGCGGGAGAGTATCGCACGTGAACGCCAGTCTGAACGCTTTTTCCGTTTGCCGCAAATGACGGGAAGCAAGCCTCGATCCCCGGAACGCGATTAAAGGCAGGAGATCAAAACCTGCGCAGATATCTTTTGATATTATTCATTCTTACCCTGTTGGCGGGATTTGCGGACGACTTTTCCAGGTATTCCAGCAGAAAAGCCATGAGCATGGACAGGAACAAAGATACCGGTACCGCAATAACCATAATCAGGATGACCTTGGGCTTGGCGCTCTTTTCCGGAGGAATTGCGATGTCCACCACCTGCACATTGGGCGTCTCTTTGGTTTCGTCCAGGCGGGCGGTTTCATACTGCTTGATCAGAACGTCCCACAGTGTCTGCTGATATTTGAGGTCACGCAGTTTCCGCAGGTATTCCATTCCCAGTTCAGGGACCTGTGCGGTCGGAATCGTCACATTCCCGGGGAAATTCTGTGCGCCCGCGCTTTTCGCTTCGAGCTTGTCCCGTTCATCCTTCAGTGCCGCCAGTTCGCTTACGGCCCGCTTCATATCCGGGTTGGACGCCGTTGCGTATGTATTGATGACCTGGATCTGAATTTCCTTGGCGGCGATTTGCGCTTCGAGCATGGCGATACGGTCCATCATCGCCTTGGCCTGTTCATCAGCCAGTAAAACGCCGCTGTTTTCCTGGAACTTCTTCATGGACTCCTCAGCCAGGGTAAGATTATCCAGGGTTTTCTTGATCTCCCGATCGTAGAAGACTTTCCTCTGATTGGCTTCGAGCACCGAAAGCTCCTGGATCATTTTCCTCAGCTCATCCACAAAGGTATTGGCCATCGCCGCAGCCCTCTTGGCGTCCTTGTCATTTATGGTTGCGGTGATGATGTTGGTGGTGGTGTCGGCTTCCATGTCGACCATGTCGGTCAAAGTGTCTCTTGCATCGTCCCGGGTGTAAGAACGCCACCTGCCGAGGAAACGATCTTTCTTGTAAAACTCAATCAGGTTGTATTTGTCGAGCACGGCGTCAAGTATGGTCCGGCTGGTGAGCATTCCCGCATAAGTGGAAGAGGTCGGCTGGGTGCCGGTGGCGCCCATGGACAATCCCGTGGCCCCTGCCAGTTGTGCGAGGATCTCAGTGGTCGAATTGACCGACTGGGGTGGAAGGAGTCTTGCAACACCCTGGTAGACAGGAGACATGATCATAAGAACGATGAAAATCAAAACAAGGAGAACGGCCGTGTAAACAACAATGAAACGCTTCCGTTTCAATATGACCGCGATAAGATCGAAGAGGTTGATTTCGTCCTCATCGACAATGGGCTGGGGTGCTTCCGTATTTTCGGTCGATTCCACGTCAAAACCCTCAACAGGAACAGAGTATCGCCGGTCTCGACAGTCAGAGCGGGACCGGTACGGCCGTCACTTTACTCATGCTTTTCTTACCGTTGCTGCAGTCCTAAACCAATCGCATTTCACGATAGTCATTCCCAGGATGGATCATTTGCACAGAGACAGCCCATAAAACCGGTGGGGATGGGTTTCTTTTATAACACAATCCGCAAATTGGCAAGATATTAGATATTACCGCCGACTCCGCGGACGATAACTCTGAGTTGCGTTCAAGGCATAACTGCAATGCCGAACTTTGTAGGATGGGCATCTTGGTTCCCATCGCTTTTGGTGGGCAGCGCTACGCTTCTACATCCCCTACATTCTGCTCACCGTTCCGTTCGCTTACCAGTATAAGCTTGAACGCAATTTCGTATAAGTACCCGTATGGATTAACCGGGTAATGGAAAAGCGCAGGTCCGCGGAACCTCGCGGTCCCTCTCCACCTATCGTCACCGCTGTGGGAGACGCGGGCCAATGGTCCTGAATCAAGGGCTCAAAATGAAAAGGCCGGGATTCCCCCGAGTGGAGGTGATGACACGACCCGGCATCGCTCCCCGATATTTCTCGGATAGAGGTCCCTCTGTATAGGGCCGTTCGCCAAAGGCATGACAATCACGGACTACAGGAAACAAGACGGCAACGGAACAGCCCGAAATGCGGAATCAGGCCCGTGGTGCTGCGGGCGGGCAAACCCTCTTCAGGAATTCGGCTGCCTGGTCCGCAAGGGTTTTACTGTAAAGCATCGAGACGTGGCTCATCCCCTTTGTCTCTATGAAGGCCCAACCGGGATCGTCCGTCCGGAGAGCATCGTTGGGCAGGACCATGTTATCGACGGGGGAATAGAAAGCGAGGCGGGGGACCCTGCAACTCGCCGCAAAGCCGGATTCGACGTCGCGTATCATCGGCCCCTTGAATTCGAGACTCCGGGCCAGCCGGCCGATTCCCAGTACGGACAGCTTCGAACCCTGATGGGGGGTCCCGAGCGTAACCAGAGCGGACACCAGGGAACGATCCGCCACACGGTTGAGGTAGGCCCGGCCGATGAGTCCTCCGAGGCTGTGGCCGACGATGATCACGGATTCGGCCTTTTGTTCCGCCAGAATTCTATTCATGAAAACGTCAAGCTGGTCGAGGAGATCCTCCAGAACGTACTTCATACTGTTGTACTGAAATGAATGCACATCCGTCACTCCGTGCCGTCTCATCCACCTGCGGTAAAAGACCCATGCGGTCGCGTTATGATACAGTCCGTGGATGAAGACGACCGGCGGAAGTGCCGAGCTATGGGCTCCCCGGTTGGGTTTGCGGATCGCACGGGAAAAAAGGAATACATTCAAAAGAAGGACCATCACCGAACTGGTAACGCTGGAGCAGATCCCCCGCAGGACCAGTCGCCCGACTTTGCCGTCGGATATTCGCTTCAAATGTTCGACGTGAGGACCGTTGGCGGCCTCATACCAGAAGAAGGCATACGTGAGAAGACTGAACAGGACGATGATTACAAAGAGGAAGCACGCCACAAAGAGAATGATCGATCCCATTTTAGTGAATGACTCCTTCGAAGTAGGGTAGGATTTCGCCGATATGCCCTGCGGTGAAGTCGGGCAGGGGACGTTCGCCCCGGAGTAACAAGGCAAGCGCATCCAGTTCCTTTTCCGGATGGCACAGCACCCAGACGGAGTTCACCCCGAGTCTTCGCGCCGGCTCGACGTCCAGTTCGTAGGTATCGCCAACCATCCAGCACCGCCACGGCGGAACCCCCGCCGCACGAATTGCCTCCATGAACAGCTCGGGGGAAGGTTTCTTGAACCTCTTCCGGTAACTGAGTATTTCGAAATCGAGCAGATCGGGCACATCGGGGCATGCCTTGCGAAAACCCAGGTAGGACGGATGCCATGCATTGGACAGCACTCCCAGGCGGAACCCGAGTTCCTTCAGCCTCCTTAAAACCGCGACTGCGCCGGGAATCTGCGTGGCATCGCGAATCTGTTCCGCCCAGACGGCCGCAAGAACGTCTGCAACCCAATCGGGGTCCCTGCCGGGAAGAAGAGGTGAAACGACCTCGGCAAGTTCGGAAGGGGACTCCCCGGGGAAAGTCATAATGAGCCGCCCAACCCGCTTCGTTTCCTGTTCGGAAAGGTTGAGCCGTACAAACAGGAGCCTGCGGGGCGAAAGAGGCCCGCTTTGCACGAGGGTATTGCCAATGTCGAAAAAAACAACGCGGCCGTTCATCTTCCCGTTTATAACCTCCCGTCCCGGTCACATACGCAAGTTACGTTCAAGAAAGCATCAAACGATGTTTCTCGGGAGAGTGAAGAACTGCGCCCCGATACCCCTGCGCCGCACCACGGCTTTTGTGGCGCTGCGGCAGCGTGCGGATCACCGCGTGGCGTGCTTTTGCACATTCTTCCGTCTTTTTGCAAGGGATTCCCGAACGGATGGAAAGAGTTCCATTTGAGTGTGCGGAAGAAAGAGCGCGGCAATGAATTCGTTCATGAACCCCGGATGCACGGACAGCTCCACATAAGTCATACGGTTTGCAATGCTTTCCGCCTTACGGAAAGCCGCAGCCGACAGAATCACCTGCCGGGTGCCTGCAAGTGAGCTGTTCCCGATGAACCGTATGCGTTCCCTCGGAATATCCGGCAGCAAACCGATAAAAACGGCCCTTTCTATATCCAGGTGAGCTCCGAAACCGCCGGCCACGTAGACATCATCCAGGTCGTTGAAAGACATGCCCACCGTATCCAGAAGGACTTTGAGCGAAGCCAGCACGGCCCCCTTGCTCTTGACCAGGTTGCCTATGTCGTCCTCGGACAGGATCACCGCCCGGCCGGTATCGGTTTCCGAGGCTTCAGCCAGCACCAGGGAGGGGACGTCGTCAACGACGCGAACGAAAGGACGGTCCATGTCGATAAACTTCCCGCCCTGGTCTATGATTCCTTCAGCGAGCAGTTCAGCCACCGCATCGATGAGGCCCGATCCGCATATGCCGCGCGGCCTGGCATTCCCGATGGTCCGGATGCCCACACGATCGCCGTCCAGACGAACTTCCTCTATCGCCCCGGTGGTGGCTCGAATGCCGCAACGGATGCCCCCTCCCTCAAAGGCGGGACCGGCCGAGGAGGAACAACAGACCAGCCATTCGTCGTTCCCGGCCGCGATTTCCCCGTTGGTCCCGACATCGATCAAAGCACTTGTCCTCGGCTGCTCGCTCATTCCGCAGGCGAGCACTCCGGCCGTGATGTCCCCTCCCACGTAGCTGCTCACGCACGGAACGCAGTGCAGGAGCGCTTTGGGATGCGCATGCAATCCGATCTCGGCCGTATCGAATGGAGGGAACCGATTTGCGGTCGGGATATACGGTTCGACGCGGATATTGCACGGTTCCAGGTTGAGCAGCAGGTGGGTCATGGTCGGATTCCCGGCCGCCACCATGCAGGTGATGTCTTCCGGCGTTATTTTTGCCCTCACCGCAAGGGGAATCCACCAGCGCATTGATGGCGGATACCACCACATCGTTCAATGCGGAAAGCCCGCCGCGGCCGCACGCGAAAATCATTCGCGATATGACGTCTTCGCCGTACCTGCTCTGCCTGTTCTGACTTGCCTCAACGGCGACCACCACTTGCCTGTTCAGATCGATCAGTTGGGCCACGATGGTTGTCGTCCCGAGATCCACGGCTATGCCGTAATTCCGGGCACTTCTGTCGCCTGCTTCAATGAGCCGGACCACGCCGGAATCCGGATGTCGGAAATGCAGGGAAACCGTCACCTTCCATTTGCTCCTGCGAAGAAGCGCGGACAACCCCTGCAGACAGGAAGAATCGATATCGAAACGGACATCCGGCACGCGCTTCCCAAGTTCCCGGTAAAGCCGGTCCAGGTCCGAAAGACTGTCGCTGAGGGTGGGTTCCGGCAGGTCGAGGAAGATCTTACGGCACAGCGGGCCGGAGTTCAGCCCCCGTGGCACATCGAGGTCTCCTTCCTTGGGAGATGGAGCCCCGAAATGAACCATCTCATCAATGTGGTCTTCCGTGAGAATCTGCGCTCCATCGGATCGGGATTCCGCCGGAACGTAAACCTCAATGGAGGAATCCGCCACGACCGCCTGACATGCAAGGACAAAACCCGCCTGGACTTCGTCTCTGCCGAGAAATGCGACGGATTTGGTCGATGAATCCACTCTGCCTTTCGTGATCTTCACGCGGCACTTCCCGCAGATGCCTTGCCCCGCACACAAATTGGCAATGTCGATGCCCGCATCTGAAGCAACGTCCATCAGGCACTCGCCAACCCGAGCCTCGGCAGACGTTCCCTCCGGCAGAAAGGTGACCCTCACCCGTTTCATCCACGTTCTCCTGTTGGGATCTTTGAAGCACAATTCAGACGAGATAAACTTAAACAAGATGTCTACACCATTTCACAGTTCTTAGCCACAGCAACCGCAGTACAGCGCAGAGCTGAAAAACCGTAATGAACAGTTGATCCCCCTTGCATGCCGGGCCGCAGAGTAATATCTCTTACCCGACATAGTATTGAACCCACGGATTTGCGCAAACAAAACAGGGAAAAAACGGTGATCGATTGCTTCATCCCCGTCGTAATGTGGGACCGGGAAGCGGCTTCCGGCCACAAAACAACGACTCGGCGAAAAACTGTAAAAAAACCGAAAAACGTGGTGCGCATATCGACGTTTCCCCCATGGCCACACAACGTCCGAAGTCTGAAATAGAGGAGTATCAAACGCATAGGATGGCACGAACCGTAACCCCCCATAAAATAGCATGGTACATCACGCCCCACGGCTTCGGGCACGCGGTGCGGTCGCTCGAAGTGATCCGCCACCTGCTGGAGTCCGATCCGCCACCCGAGATCGTCATCGTTTCCGATCTGCCCGATTCCCTGGTTCAACAGAATCTCGGGCGCAATCCCGAAGTGAGAAGAAAACGCCTGGATATCGGGCTCGTTCAGAAAGACAGCATCCGGTATGACCTGGATGCCACCCGGGCCGCCCTCGAACGCCTGCACGATTCCCAGCGGTCCCTGATCGCCGAAGAAGTCGAATTCCTGAGGGACTGCCATGTCGACGGCGTTGTGTCCGATATCGGCTTCCTGCCTTTTTATGCCGCATCAAAGGCGGAAATCTCCGCCATGGGAATGGGCAACTTCACGTGGGACTGGATCTACGCGGAGATGACCGGCACGGACGTGCGCTGGCGCGGGCTCATTGAATGGTGCCGCGCGGGCTACGCTCTCTGTGACCTGCTGCTGCGGCTCCCCATGCACGGCGACTGTTCCTCCTGTCCGAACATAGAAGACGTACCCATGGTTGCACGCAAAGCATCGCGCAAAAGACAGGAAACGAGGGAACTGCTCGGGTGCGGTGACGGGCGTAAAACCTACCTGGTTTCGTTCACGGAATTGGACCTGAGCCCGGAGGCGCTCGAACGCATTGGGCGGATCGAGGATTCGGTGTTCTTCTACAGGCAGCCGCTGCGACTTGATGCCGCAAATGCACGTTCCGCCGACGGCACGGACGTTCCGTATGTCGATATCGTCGCCGCCGTCGACGCGGTGATCACCAAACCGGGTTATGGCATCGTCACCGACTGCCTCGCCAACGGGACCCCCGTTGTCTACAGCGACCGCGGCCGCTTCCCCGAATACGAGATACTGGTCCGCGAAATGGAAGCTCGCCTGGCGACGGTGTACATGAGCTCAAAAGAGCTTTATGCCGGGAATTGGGGACCGTTTCTGAGCTCGGTGCAGGCACTCCCGCGCCGGGCCCCCGAAACTCCGGCGAACGGTGCCGAATTTTGTGCTCGACGCATCCTTAAATGGCTCTCGGAGAGGAAAAGCTGACGAAAGAGGAAGACGCGAATGAAAAAAAACGACGTTCCGGGGCAGGGGCATCCCGATTCCGATGGGAACGATGACGTTCCAGTCGCCGTTCCCATCGAGGATTCCATCGATCTTCACACCTTCCGGCCTTCCGACGTGAAGGCTCTTCTGGATGATTACCTGGAGGCGGCGGTCGAGAAGGGGTTTGCCGAAGTGAGGATCATCCACGGGAAGGGATCGGGAGTCCTCAAGGAAAGAGTCCGATCCATTCTCGGGAAACACCCCCTGGTTTTGTCCGTGAAGGATGCGGAGGCGTCGGGCGGCGGCTGGGGCGCCACGACAGCGCGGTTGCGCACGCAACGGTAACCCGACTATGAGAGACGGTTTCCGGATTCACACCGTCTCGGAAACGACACCACCGTGCCGCTGTTTTCGCCTCGACTCGCATGTGGAGGTTCGCGTTTTCAATATCGCGCTAGCGTTGCACCGAGGTGATCTCGTAGCGTTTTATTTTCTGATCGGGTTTGATGCTGGCCTTGACCAGGTACAGATGGCCCTTGATTTCCAGTTTTTTCAAGGCCGCCGGATCGACTTCGATTTCGCGCAGTTCGCAGCTTTTTTTCTGCAGGACTTTGCCGTCCGCATCAAACAGGGTCAGAGTGAATTCACGGGATTTCAGGTCCGTCTTGCTGCTGAGAATATCCTGCATGACCAGCACGGTTCCCTCGGGTTCGACGCACATGGTGGAGAAATTCTTCTCGACATTGTACCGTTGAGCGTGAACGAGTTCGCCCGATCCTTTTATTTCCTTCCTGGCCCCTCCCGCCGCCTTAAGGAGCCGGATATTTTCCTCCGGGTCCTTGCGTTCGCACTTTGCCTGGGGCGCTTTGCTCTCGACGAATTCCTGCAGCATCCGTTTCTGATCGAGGTTGGCACCATCGGAGGGAGGCTGAAAGAGCACTTCGGGATCGAATTCCTTGGCCTCGAGGATTTCCTGCACCGAGGCTACCTGCGACTTGGGAACGCCCGCGACCCCTCCCGCTATGTCGAATTTCAGCTCATCGCGAAATTCCCAGAAATAAGGGACGTCGACGGAAGTCCCGTCGGTCATCGTGATTCTGAGTGCCCCCGCCGACGCCGGCGCGGCAGACATCCCCAGATGGACAAGGAAAAGGAACATGGTAAGGCAGAAAAACCCCTGAATCTTCAAACGCTTCATCTCATCCATCCTCTTTTAGCTTTACCCCTGTTTGCTTGTTCTAGTATAGAAGATACATTTAAATCGGAAAAATCATCGAAGAACATTAAGGGGGAAGCGTTAATGTCAGTATTCATTTCCGGATCGCTTGCATACGATCGCATCATGAACTTTCCGGGGCGGTTTGCCGATCACATCCTGCCCGAAAAAATCCATGTTCTGAACGTCTGTTTCAACATAAACGGACTGGTGGTGAAATTCGGAGGGACCGCCGGAAACATCGCCTACACCCTGGCGTCACTCGGAGAAAAGCCGTTCATCGTGGCCAGCGTCGGTGACGATTTCGCACGCTACGAAGAATGGCTGAAAAGCCACCGGATATCCACCGACTGGGTGAATAGAATCCCCGGGGTGTATACGGCGGGCGCTTACATAACCACCGACCTGGACGACAATCAAATCACCGCCTTCAACCCCGGCGCAATGGCCTACGAAGTCACCCTTCCGTCCCTCAGTTCCAACGATTCCGATACACTGGTCTTCATCGGTCCCGGGAACAAGCAGGACATGATGTCTTTTGCGGAGCAATCGCGGAAGGCGGGAGTGCCCTTCTTTTCGATCCGGGCCAGAGCCTCAATATCTGGGGGAGGAACGACATCAGAGAGGCCGTCGCAGGGGCGCTGTGCTTCATCTCCAATGACTACGAACTATCCCTCTTCCTGCAGATAGCGGGATGGTCCATGAAAGACCTGTACGATCGGGTCGAAATCGTGATCACCACGCGGGGGCCCGAAGGGGCGGTACTCGATAAAAAAGGGGAGAAAATGCTCATTCCGTCCGTTCCGGCGCGGGAGGTGCTGGATCCGACGGGGGCCGGCGACGCATTCCGCGGCGGACTTCTGAAGGGGCTGAGCATGGACCTTCCGTGGGAGATCGCCTGCCAGATGGGAGTCGTGGCTGCCGCATACGCCGTCGAACAGCATGGAACCCAGGAACACGAGGTGAATTGGGACAGCTTCTGTTCCCGGTATGAATCGAACTTCGGCGCAATCCTGTGCTGACGGCCCGGGGTGTTTTCGGCCGGGAGCACCTGCCGCTTCAACGTCGGCGACCTGGCAGAACGCTGTAAAGGATTTTCCGTGCGTTCCTCGGGGGGGCGGCTCAGGCGCCGGCGCGCGGGCCGCCCCCCCGAGGCGCTCGCGGCGTTGCCGCTACGCCGCACGAAGCCGCGCAGGGGTGTGGAGAGCACAGATCCCCACTTTATCGAGAAACAACGTTTGGCGCTTTCCTGAACGCAGTTGCCCATGATGCTGCGCCTCACCAGCGAAGCATCAAAACGGGTATCTCGGGACTCTGTTTTGTAAGTAATTTTGTATGAGTCAATCCTGTACGAATAGTTGCTGCCGGCGAAGAGACCGGATTCGGTCGCGCAACTGGGCCGCGCGTTCAAATTCGAGTTCGGCCGCGGCTTCCTTCATGGCGGTTTCGAGGTCGTGGATCCGCTGATCGTAAGAAGCGTTCGAATCGCCGTCGAAGCCTCTTTGAGGTTCGAAGGCCTCCTCGGGCAGTGGAAGGGTATCTTTGTATTCCGCAAGAATATCGGAAATTTCTTTCTGAATGCTTTTCGGCGTTATCCCGTTGGCCTCGTTGTATTCCAATTGTTTCCTGCGCCTGCGTTCGGTTTCTCCCATGGCACGGCTCATGGAATCGGTGATGTGGTTCGCGTACAGGATCACCGTCCCGTTAACGTTCCGGGCCGCACGGCCGGAAGTCTGGATGAGTGAGCGCTCCGACCTGAGAAACCCTTCATTGTCTGCGTCGAGCACCGCCACCAGGGACACTTCCGGAATGTCGAGTCCTTCCCGCAGGAGGTTTATCCCCACGAGCACGTCATATTCTCCGAGGCGCAGGTCGCGCACAATCTCAATACGTTCCAGCGTTTTGATATCCGAGTGCATGTATCGAACGCGGATATTCAATTCGGCCAGGTATTCGGTGAGGTCTTCAGCCATGCGCTTCGTGAGTGTCGTAACCAGGATTCTCCCCCCGGCCTCAACCTGTCTTCGGATTTCTCCGATGAGATCATCCACCTGGCGGTCGGCGGGACGGACTTCGACCACCGGATCGACAAGCCCCGTGGGCCTGATGATCTGCTCGACCACGTGGCCCTGGGACCTCGCCAGTTCATACGGTCCTGGAGTTGCCGAAACGTAAACCGCCTGCCGGATTTTTCTCTCGAATTCCGGGAAGGACAACGGGCGGTTGTCCAGAGCGGACGGAAGCCTGAACCCGTAGCGGACCAGGGTCTCCTTGCGCGCGCGGTCCCCCCTGTACATTCCCCGGATCTGTGGAATGCCGATATGGCTTTCATCGATAAACAAGAGCCAGTCTTCAGGGAAATAGTCGATGAGCGTAGCGGGGGGCTCACCGGCTTTACGACCGTCGAGGTGCCGGGAATAATTTTCGATTCCGTTGCAGTAGCCGAGTTCGAGCAGCATTTCAAGGTCCAGGCGGGTACGTTCCTCGAGACGCTGCGCCTCCAGCAGTTTCCCGTCGTGGTAGAGCCTTTCCAAGGTCTCGGAAAGCTCGAACTGAATGGCTTTTACCGCCCGGTCAAGGTTTTCCCGGCTGGTGACATAATGCGTGCAGGGGAAAATGTCGACCCGCTGGAGCTGCCGGATCATCTTTCCCGTCAGCGGATCGACTTCTTTGATTGCGTCGACTTCATCCCCGAAGAATTCGACCCTGATCGCCCGTTCCTCTTCATAGGCGGGAAAAATTTCAACCACATCGCCCCGCACGCGGAACGTTCCCCTATGAAAATCGACGTCATTGCGTTCATACTGAATCTCCACCAACTTGCGCAAAACCTGCTCACGCGGTATCTGCATGTTGGCCTTCAACTGAAGCTGCATGTCCTGATACATTTCAGGAGAACCCAGCCCATAGATGCATGAAACGCTGGCAACGATAACGACGTCCCGGCGTTCGAGCAGGGAACGCGTGGCGGAGTGGCGCATCTTGTCTATGGTTTCGTTGATGGAAGAATCCTTGGCAATGTACGTATCCGTTTGCGGCACGTATGCTTCCGGCTGGTAGTAATCGTAATAGGACACGAAATACTCCACGGCGTTTTCCGGGAAAAAAGCCTTGAATTCACCGTAGAGCTGTGCGGCAAGGGTCTTGTTCGGGGCAATGACAAGACTCGGTTTCTGCATCCGTTCGATGAGGTGGGCCATCGTGAAGGTCTTGCCCGACCCCGTGACTCCGAGAAGGGTCTGTTCACGAACGCCGGCAACAAGGGCCGAATGCAGCTTTTCGATCGCTTCGGGCTGGTCCCCGGTCGGTCCCCATTCACTGTGGAGCACAAAAGGTTTCATTTTGGCTGCGGCACCGGTTTCATTGAGGTAAAACGAATCGTACGACACCGGCGCGAGGCCGCTTCCGCGACCCGCGCCCACATACGTAAGATACACGTTCGGTCCCGAAAAGGGAAGGGCAGGGGGTAAGGGGCCCGGCGGACCCCGAAGGGCTTCATGAATTCTTCCGGTAGTTCTCGATCATCTCTTTGACTTCATTGTCAGGCCTGCCGGAGATTATGTTCAGAACGATCCAGACGGCATCGTAGACCTTGATCTTCCTGTTCTTCAGATCGGAATAAAACTGGTTAAGGCCATCCGCCAACTGGCTGGTGCTGACGTTGGCCAGGTAGTTGGATTTAAAGCTGTTGTAACTTCGCGTCACCCGGTAGCTGCATTCCCTGTTCGCGCCCACCAGGTCCCAGTTCGAAAAGTGATAACCCAGCTCCATGCCCGACAGAAATCCCGCGATGAACGTGTTCCTGACCCGCCTGTCTTTCACGCTCACCCACCAGTTCCCGTTATAGCTTCCAGTCCCGTAATACTGGGCATAAGCAACCGAAATATTGAAGAAAAGTTGTACGGCAATCAACAGGATACACAGCTTCGATTTCATGTCGGTCCCTCCTTTGCGCACTCCTTAACCCGGCCGGAATCCCGATAGAGCATTCGTCGTTTGCGGCGGGCTGCAGCACGCGGTGGTTCAGAATCTATTGCGGACTTTCCCGTTTTGTCCATCGGAATTTCTACGGAGCATCGCGAAAAAGCCGATTCCCCTGCATGCAGGCATTTTCGGAACTGTCTGACTGTTCCATATCGTTTACCACACCGAAGTGCGGTGTTCTTGACCCATTCGATCTTTTCTGATAAGCATCACTATTGGATAGGATCTATGATCGAATCCGGGCACCTGCGATTTCCCTAGGCGGGGAAGGGTACAGGCGTCCGAGTGTTCCGGCGGGCCGCATCGTACGGTTCGAGATTCCTTCCAGGATCTTCACGGTGGAGCGTTGAGCCGGGCATGGCCGGCCGGCATCGCATTCCCGGGGCAGCAAGATCACTTCCGGAGGGAGGAAGGGGTTTGGTTTCTTTTTGTCCGGCTGATTCCGAGAATGCAGGGGAGGGCGGTCGCAACGGCCGCTCTGAAGCACAAGGGGGAAAACGATCATGCTGATTACTGAGATGCTGGCCAGAAACGCTCGAATGTACGGAGCGGAAATCGCACTGGTGGAACGAGAGCCGGCCCGGAACAGGCGGGTGGAAATAACCTGGAAGGAATTTGATGACCAGGCCAATCGGGTGGCCGGCGCACTGTTGAAAAAGGGGATTGGCAAGAACGACAAGGTCGTCCACCTGATGATGAACAGCATCGAATGGCTTCCCATCTATTTCGGGATATTACGCACGGGCGGATGGGCGGTCCCCCTTAATTTCCGGTTCGATGCGGCCACGATCAAGCTTTGTACCGAGGTGGCCGAAGCCAGGGTGTTTATTTTCGGCGAGGAATTCATCGACCGGGTCAACGCCATAAGGGGCGATCTCAAGACGGTCGAAAGTTTCGTATTCGTGGGGCCGGAAGAAAAGCGGCCGAAGTATGCCGAGGCCTACGACGCCATGGTTTCGTCGGAAGAGCCTGTCGCCCCCTTGGTCAGGATAAACCTGACGGACAGCGCGGCGCTCTACTTCACTTCCGGAACAACGGGCACGCCCAAGGCGACGCTTCTCACGCACCGGAACCTGGAATTTGCCTGCTACGCGGAAAACAGCCATCACCACCAGACCCATACGGACAATTTTCTCTGTATTCCACCCCTTTACCATACCGGCGCCAAGATGCACTGGTTCGGCAATTTTATGGTTGGCGCAAGGGCCGTCATCCTTAAAGGGGTCGAACCCCGATGGATACTGGAGGCGGTTTCCGAGGAAAAAGTCACCATCGTGTGGCTGCTGGTGCCGTGGGCATTGGACATCCTTTTTGCCATTGAAAACCGGGACGTGCTTCTCAAGGACTATGACCTTGGTCAGTGGCGGCTGATGCACATCGGGGCACAACCGGTTCCTCCCAGTCTTATTAAGGAATGGAAGAGGGTTTTCCCTCATCACCAGTACGATACAAACTACGGCCTGACGGAATGCACCGGGCCGGGTTGCGTTCATCTCGGCCTGGAGAACATCCACAAGGTCGGCGCCATAGGACGGCCGGGGTTTGACTGGGAAACGAAGATCGTAGACGGCAACTTCAAGCCGGTTGCCGCAAACCAAATCGGTGAATTGATGGTCAAAGGCCCCGGAGTCATGAAGGAATATTACAGGAACCCTAGGGCCACAAAGGAAGTATTGCGGGACGGATGGCTTGCAACGGGCGATATGGCCCGTCAGGATGAGGACGGCTTCATCTGGCTCGTGGACAGGAAAAAAGATGTCGTCATCACCGGAGGGGAGAACATTTATCCCGTGGAAATCGAGAATTTTCTCCAGGCTCACCCCAAAATTCAGGACGTCGCGGTCATCGGCCTGCCCAGCCTCCGGTTGGGGGAAATCGCCGCGGCCGTGGTGCAGGTAAAAACCGGTCAGGAACTCACGGAAGATGAGCTGAGGAGCTTTTGTGAGGCTCTCCCGAGGTACAAGAGGCCGAGGCGGATTATTTTCGCCGCTGTGCCCCGCAACCCGACCGGAAAGATTGAAAAAACCGAAACTTCGACAGGAATACGCGGGAAGACAGGAAGTAGTCGCAAGCCAAGTCGGTCTAGATGATTAGATGATACCACGGAGGGAGAAAAAGCGGAGCCGTGTGGCCTCTCCCCGTGCTTTTTCACTCTCAATGGTCCTTGGATGGTTGACGGTCTGAGTGAAGCTGAAGGCGTGAATTGCTGTTCCCAATGTCAGGCTCCTTTCCCGAATCCGCCATGACACCAGAACTGTGGTCCCACCTCCGATAGACGAACCGATCGAAAAAGAAGCGGTCGCAGCGGTGCACTCAGGTGTCCCGCGGCCGCGGCGGAGAACTTCCTCCTGAATCCCAACTTTCTTCGAAATGAAGAACAACGGTTCACAATCAACCGATCCGGCGGGTTTACTGTCATTCTCCGATAAGGAATTGGATATGGTTGTTTTTTTTCATATACTGGGGCATAACATCATCCCCATATTCGCGTTGATAGCTTGTGGCTTTACATTAAGCAAAAGATTCAATATAGATGTATTGAGCTTAAGTAAATTGACTTTTTATCTCTTTGTTCCAGCTTTTATGTTTGTCAATCTCTATGAGACAAATATAACTTCCGAGATGATCAAAGTATTTCTTTGTGGAATAATGATTCTTATAGCAAACAATATTCTTGGCGAACTCATTGCCAAAATTCGGAAAAGCGATGAGCCCATGAAGAATGCCATCAAGAATTCAATAATGTTTAACAATTGTGGCAATATAGGGGTATCGCTCGTAACGCTTATATTTACAAGTGCTCCATTTGTTATAAATGGCAAAACACCATATCTGGAGACTGCAATAGTCCCATTGATCGCCATTTTATTACTGCAAAACCTTACCGCAAATACATTGGGATTCTACTATGCCGGTAAGGCCAAGTTTAAAGTAAAAGATTCGATCATTAAGATATTATGCATGCCAACCATATATTCCCTCCCTGCCGTGCTCATATTGAAATGGATCGATTTTGATCTTACATCAATTGTTATATGGCCGGCTTTTGAATATCTCAAAGATGGTCTTGTCCCTATGGCTCTGTTGACCTTGGGAGTTCAACTTTCAAAAACCAACTTTGATTTCAAGAATGTCGATGTCCATATCGCCGTATTTACAAAACTTATAATAGGTCCGATAATTGCCTTGGGCTTTATATCTTTATTTGCGTTCTCCGGGATTGTTGCTCAAACGGTGCTGATCGCTCATGCTGTCCCGACCGCCGTGAACAGTGCGCTGATTGCCGTTGAATGTGATAACTGCCCTGACTTTTCTTCCCAGGCCGTCATGTGGTCAACGATTTTCAGCGGCTTGACGCTGACTTTCACCATATATGCCGCGAGGATTATCTTCCCTGTATGACAAATCTCATTCGGAACGGGATTTGCCGGAAAAGCGTCTGAAAAGCATTCCCAGGCTCTTGAAGGAAGGACTTTATACCCGTAATGCCCCGGAAGAATGCCGCATTTCGACATTCGGTAAGAAATGCTGGTCGCAAATCTTTCTCGATTTATCGATACGGCATGCGTATGGCCAAAAGGAGAGGGAAGGGATTGGATCCCTTCCCCCCGAAAATGGCCCGTACCGTTAGTTCGTGGTAACGGCGTTGGACACCTTGGAGAGTACAGAACTGGCGTTGGTGTTGGGATAACCAACCGCCGGGGCGGCATACGTCCGGGTGTAGCCAACCAGATTATTGGCTATCACCGTGTAGTAGTATGTCGTCCCCCGTGCCACACTCGTGTCGGCATATGTTACCGAAGAACCCTTTTTCGCGCTCGCCGGTACCTGGGCCAAAGCGGTCCACGGGCCGGTGGCGGAGGTGGCTCTCTGAACGGTGAAGCTGGTCTCGTTGAGCGAGGTGTCCTTCCAGCTTACCAGCACGAGCTGAGTATTGCCGCTGCCGACCAGAGTGGCTTGAGGAGGGCCGGGCTTCTTAGGGGCGACGGCCAGGACCATGGCACGCATCATGTCGTTTTCTTCATGCCCCAGAATGTGACAGTGCCAGACGTACTCAAACCCGAAGTTGGTCAGGTCGTTGAAAACCGTGGCCGGTTGGTTGGTCGGGTCCACGTTTGTGAACTGGTTAGGCAGGCTGGTCCCCACCGGCATCGTCACGTCGAGAGGCCGAACGCTGTTGGGGAGCTGCCACGGGAGACCCGTTTGCACCATGGGCTTCAGCGCGACAATGACATCTTCCAGCGGGTTCATCCGAACCGTATCCTTCCAACTCAGCTCGTTGCCGTCCGGCGGTTTGATCATGCCGTCCCAGCCGACCCGATTGATCACCTGGACGGTGAACAGGTGGAAGTGGATGAAATGGGTGTCCACCCCGTTGTGAGTGATTTTCCAAATCTGAGGCTGATTGTTGTCGAGGAGCTCGGTGGGTGGATCGATGTAGCCATAGGGAATGGTTGTCTGGGTCAGGAAATTGGTGAACGGCAGTTCCACCCCCAACGTGGCATTCATCCGTCCATAATCCAGCGTAAATAACTCCTGGATGGTTTTCGGCTTCATAGCGATCGTATTACCGACGTTGGCGGTTGCCGCAGCGCCTGTGCCACCCCCTCCCGTGAAAAAGACCGATGGCTCCGAAGTGTAACCGTAACCAATCTTCGTAAGCGTGACGGCAGTAACCACGCCACCCGATACCGTTGCCACCCCTGTGGCGTTCTTGCCGCCTCCACCGACGAATGTCACCGCAGGCGCCGATGTGTAACCCGAACCGCCGTTCGTCACGGTGACACTCTTGACTGACGAGGCCTTAAGGGTCAGGGAAGTGTCCGATATCCTCGAATACGTGTCTGAGTAAGTAGTCCCCAATGCCATGTTATAAGCCGATTCCGGCACGATGATCTGGTCCTGGGTCGCCTTGAAAGCCGCGGGCAATCCGGTTGCTGCCTGCAGCGTGGCCAGACTGAACGGAAAGATATTGGTTGAAGGACCGGTCACTCTGAACTGCATAACCGTGCGGATGTTGGGACCATAGCCGGGCTGCGTCGACGGTGCGCCGCCCGATGCGGTCAGATCGGGATTGCCCGTGTAGTAGTCGTTACGCGGATCGAACCCGGGAACCGGCGCGGGTCCGTCGTTGTAAAGAATGAGAACGGATTTGCCAGGAACCTTGGAGAAATCGATAATAACGTCCGCCCGCTCAGCGGGTCCCAAGAGGAGCCCGTGGTTGAGAACGTTCAGGACCGTGATGCTTCTGCGGTTGTAGTCATAGCCGATCGGGGTGGAGGGAATCACCGCCGGTTCCGGCAGCAAACCGCCTTCGGTGCCGATCTGGATGAGTGGCGGGCCCGCCGTGGCGGGATTTGGCACCCCCCCGTCCCTTGCATCCGCAGGCCAGGTCGACGGCCAGCAGGGGGCCTTTACGGTACCCGGGAGACCCGTGCCGTTCAGCGGGTCACCGTTTGCGTTCAATGCGGCAATGGCAAGGCCCGATCCGCCGGTCGCAGTCTGAATGGTGCAGGCCGGCGGGGTCGAGAGCGCCGTATGCGGGTCTGCGGGAACCATCGAGACTTCCGTGCAGAGGCTCAGGTCCGCAACCGCTCCACCCTTGCACACGGTACCGGTGGCGGTGGCCGCATAATACAGCCCCAGGTTCCAGGTACGGTCATTGGAGGCAGCCAGGATCTGGAACCGGTAGGCCGCACGCGCCACCTTCAGGTACGGGTAAGCGGTGCCGTTCACAACGGGAGTATCCATGAAGGCTTCCGGGGTACCGGATGGGTTGGGAGTCCCCGGGCAAACCAGAGGTTGACCCGGATAGGCCACGCTCGTGCAGGGGACCGGCAGACCGCCGGGAACAAAGGTGCTGGGGTCCTGCGGAGGCCAGAACCACGGACCGTAGTCCCAGCGCCCGAAAGCGTTTGCCCCCGCATTGACACTGGGGTTCTGGTTAGGCGTGTATACGTGGGGGAACCAGAGGCTCCCGGCACCCCCGAGAGTGTTGACATCCCAGGTAGGATCCGTCGCGGCCAGTTGACCACCCACGGTGCCGTTATCGGGCACGAAAGTTTTGTCCTGGATCACCAGCGGAACGAGGTGGGCCGTATCGGCGGCAGTGGCCCCGCCGACAAGTGCGCCGAGTGTCCCCGGAACGGTCGCATTTGAAAGCGCGTCTTCCTCCACCGGGTCAGCAATCAGGTAACCGGCTGCCTCACCGGCATAGACGTTCAAACGGGTGATGCCGTATGCATGGTCATGATAGAACATCAACCTGCCGCTCTGCTGGTTCGTCCAGTAAAAGGAACCCTTGCCATCGGTGAGTCTGGGAGACACGATCGGCTTTCCCTTACCCACCATGTCGGGTACGTTCTGAAAACTGAAGCCTTTTGCGAAACCTAAAGCCTTCGGCTCCCCGTCTCCGCCCACCGGAGTAATCCATTGATGGGGCGTCCCATCGCTGATCCAGGGGGTGTTGCCGCCATGAAGATGGAGGGTGGCACGGTTTTGCGAGGCCATTGCCATATTGACCCCATCGTCTACATTGCCGGCCCCCATGTAGGTGGTGTCCACCGGGATGAAGAGGCTGCTGCCTTTGGCAAGTTTGTTTTCGAACAGAACGCGTACGGGCGTGTTCCTTTTAGCCAGAATCAGGGGCCCGAGATACTGCTGCTTCCCCACGGGAGTGTCGTTGACATCAAGCTGCACATAGCCCCGCAGTTTGGTGGCGGGCAAATCGGAATGCATCTGCTGGTTGTATTCGGCCAACCCGATCCGATAGAAATCGCTACCCGGAAAGGTAGTCGTATCCGCCGTCGCAATGGGAATACACTGTCCCAGGTCGTTTGCGCCATTCGTCCCCCAGGGCGAAACTCCGCAAAAGCCGGGGAGAGTGTCAACAAATTTGTGCATTCCGCCCGTGATGACCTTGGTGATCGGATTGATCGTCGGAAGCGGACTGTTGGCATAGTTTGCAACTCCGAAATAATCAGGCGTTGCAAGAGGAGCGCTCATCACGGCAAGTGCGCTCGGCTTTGCCGCAAGCGGACTCAGCGCCTTGGTTTGGGGATCCAAACCCGCGAAATTCGAGCTTACCCCTGTCCGCTGCGGGGCCTGAAGAGCCTTCGCGGCCATCCTCTGGGCTACGGTGGTACCTCTTCTCTGAGTGCTCTGGGTCGAATCGGTACCGTTCTGTGCTTGCGCGCCGACTCCCGGGCCTCCACCCCAGGAGACCACAACCATTGCCAATGCCAGACTCAAGAAGATAAAAATTTTTCGCTTGTCCATTCGCATTCCTCCTTCTGCGATGAAACCTGATAATGCGTCCCACGGATCCACATGAGCGTGACGGCGTCATAAATCGTTATGGGGTGCGGCTGTATGGTGCGAAGAAACACGTGCTCACTTGGTGAACACCACACAGCGGGACCTGATATTTTGCGGTTTGGAACCAAGGGCGGCGGAAGTACCCCCCACCCTCAGCGAATCATTCCGGGAAGTAGTCGTTCGATGTGTTTAGGATTAGAGAAATCGAACTTCTCCAATCCGTTTCCAACATATCGCATCATGAATTTTTTGCTGTCGGTTGAAGACAGTATTATCCGCAGGGGATAAAAGTATTTTGGCATTAGGTGGGCTCTACTGCATGAGGATATTAATGCCTCAACACGAGCATCGGTGAATCCCTCTATTGTGTCCCGCCCTGGAGAGTTCTTTGGAGACACATTGAAGGCCTGTCGAATCGTCAACTGGAATTTTGATTCCGCAACTTGTTAAAAGAAGAACAATCCATGGCAAAATGGGAATGGTGGCCGGCCATCCCGCCGGGCACTTCCCGGCGGTTTTATAATGAGTTACCTGTGGAATGTTGGGAAATATCGCTGGGGACAAAAATCTTAGGCACAAAAAAGGACCTGGGATTTCTCCCAGATCCTTGATTTTCCTTGGGGTGAGTGACGGGACTTGAACCCACAGCCTCTGGGGCCACAACCCAGTGCTCTAACCAATTGAGCTACACCCACCATTGTCATTGGCTGACGTTGTGGTTAGATAGCAGGATCGACAGAAAATATCAAGTCAGAATTGAACGGACCATTGAAAAGGGGGAGCGCCGGTGCGCAAACGCAGCGTCCCCTGAAGGAACGGGCGGGTGCGAAGAAGCACCTGTGTATTCCCTGGATTCGGGAGGTTTGGTCATGACTGCGGGGAAGTGCCCCTCCGGACGGTACTGGCGACGGCGTGTCCGGGTTTCCACAGCGGTTGGCATCGCTGTCGCTCTCATTGTGTCGTTGTCTGCCTGGCTTGCCGGTCCTTCGGACGCTGCGGGAATCAGTGTTCAAGGCCAACGCCTGGCATCCGTTCTGGACGCGATGGATGTTCTCCATCACTGGTTGCCTCATCAGCGGGTGAACTGGAGGACCGGGGAACCGGTACGAGGAGCGCTGGGCGGGAGCACTCACTGCAGCGCTTTCGTAGCGGCCGCATGCGACAGACTGGCGGTATACATCCTGCGCCCCGCCCGAAACATCCTCAACGCCAACTGGCCAACGCTCAACACGACTGGCTGCTGAGTGACGGGGCAAACACCGGCTGGGAACCGGTGGATTCGGCGGAAAAGGCACAGCGGCTGGCCAATGAAGGGATCCCTCGTCGTTGCCTCATACCGGAACATAAATCCAAATAAACCAGGTCACATAGCGATCGTGCGGCCAAGTGTGAAAAGCGATGCGGAGATCACGGATGAAGGCCCCGAAATAATTCAGGCTGGCCTGTCGAACAGCAATGACACCAGTCTGAAAGCAGGCTTCAAGCACCATCCGGAAGCCTTTAGAGAGAAAGCGATCTTGTTTTTCGCTCATCGCCTGCCGCTGGCCGTTCCCTGAATGGGGGACTGCGCGGTCTCCGATTTCGCGGCTTCGGGATGAACCCGGGGAGTGGGCCGTAACGGTATTGCGACCGTTGCGGGAGCGAAAAGGGTGGGTCCATTGTTCCTCGCCGGCCTGCTTCGACCACCGAGTGAAACCGGACATTTCATTTGCCACAAGACCGGACATTTTACGTGCTCCCTGCACTGCTGCGTTTCTCCCTTGACAAAAGAACGATTGATAGGTGACAATATTATCTGTCTTAGTCTACAGATCCGTTAGGAATTCACCCAAGGTTATCTCCTCCGAGTATAGTTTCGTCTCAAGTACACGCTACTTTCTTTTTCTCTTCCATTGTCATGCGACACCAGTCTTTTTTCCCGATCGCTTCCACAAGCTGCTCCACTGCGCCCCAGAATAGGTTGTGAGTGCTCCCCCATGCCTGATTCGCGTTTTTTTTAAGGCCTGCCCCTCGATAAAAATAGGTGGAGGGTTGAGCCTTCCCGGTTTTTTGCGGCTTCGGGCAGAGGGGACAGGACCCTCAAAAAACAGGGAGGATGCCAATGGAATCCTCGAGCCGTTTCTGCGACGAGTGCGGTCGTCCGGAAAGTGATTTCATTTTTTGCGAAGACGCCTGCATGTTGCAAAGCTGTCCCATTTGCACTTTTCTTCTGCAGCTTTACGGCACCGGCTGCGGCAATGTGCGTGTCTACTATCTGTGCCGTGATTGTTACACGGAATTGATCAAGCGGGGGTTTGTGGAACCCTAGCAAGGAGGTGAACGACCGCAACGGAGTGTTGGTGTATCGGCTGGATTCCCATTCAACGAGACAGGAGGGTAAAATGGCAGTCAGCGACAAAAGGATGACGCTCAAGGAGGCAGTATCGAAGCATATTCACGATGGCGATACTGTTTACTACGGTGGCTTCCAGATTCATGTCCCCATGGCCCTGACGCATGAAATGATCCGACAGAAAAAAAAGAATCTCCACATCCTCAATGCCTCTACCGATGTCGGCGGGCTGGATCTTTTGGTTGCCGCGGGTTGTGTGCGGGAAATGCACGTAGCTTGGGTGATGAACTGGTATGTTAAGGCTCCCTATGCGGTTCGCCGCGCCTTTCAGACGGGAGAAGTCAAACGCTACGATCTGTCGAATTTCGGAGCCACCAGCTCTTTGATGGCGGGTTTCCTGGGAGTTCCCTTTCTGCCGGTTCGCGGCAACATCGGCACCGATATCCTCAAATACAATCCCGTCGATGCAAAAGTCATCGAGGACCCCTTTACCGGCAAGGAAATCACGGTCGTCCGTGCCTGGCGCGCCGACGTCGCCATCATCCATGCGCAGAAGGTGGATTACCTGGGCAACGTGGTAACCTGGGGGACCCGGGGAGTCACGGATGAGTTCGGCACCATGGGAACCAAGCGCGGCGTTATCGTAACGGCTGAAGAAATCATTGAGCCGGATCTCGTGAGAAGTGATCCCGACCGGACGCTGGTACCCTATTTCAAGACCCTCGCCGTGGTCCATTGCCCCTGGGGCGCGCACCCCTCCGCCTGCCGGGGCTATTACGGACTCGACATCCGCTTTGCGCAGTACCAGGGAAAGTACGAAAAGGACAAAGAGCTTCTTCCTCACTTCATGAATGAATGGATCTACAACTGCGAAGACCACAGCGCCTACATAAGAAAGTACATCGAAAAATTCGGTCAGAAGGGCCTCGACCGGTTGAAACCGATTCTTGGATACAAGTCAAAGCTCGAAGTTGACTACGGCTACCATGACCCCGGGGTCTGGAAGGGTGTGCCGCAGTACACCGACGAACATATCAAGGCTTAGGGACCGGCCGCCAATCTTGTGCAAAGGAGGTAACGATGGCTAGTAATTTCAAGTTGACCGAACTGATGGTCGTTCGCTGCGCCAAGGAAATCCAGGACGGGGAAGTCGTCTTTGCAGGTGTGGGGCTGCCGCTGGTGGTCGTCGGTTTCGCCATGGTCACCCATGCCCAGAATATGATCCTGTTCACCGAAGGCGGTTCCATACGGGCGACCGCGCCCCCCGGCCTCGCGATCACGGTCGATGACCCGGCGCTCTTCTGTAACGGAGACGCCACCTACGGGATGCTCGCCACGATGGCCGCACTCCAGCGCGGCGAAGTGGATGTCGCCTTCATCGGGGGCGCCCAGATCGACAGGTACGGAAACATCAATTCAACCGGGGTCGGCGATTACGGGAAACCCGATTCGTTCACGTACTTCGCGGGGAGCGGCGGGGCAAATGACATGGCGACATCCGGGAAAAGGGTCCTCGCCATCATGCCCCAGGATCCCAAAAAGTTCGTCGAGAAAGTGGACTATCTCACCACGCCCGGCTATCTGAACGGGCCGGGAGCCCGGGAGAAACTCGGCATGATCGGAGGCGGGCCTTCGGTCGTTGTGAGCACCATGGGGGTCTACAGGTTTGACGAGGTCACCAAGGAAATGTACCTTGCGGAGTACTTCCCCGGACAGACGGTGGACAAGGTCAAGGCGAACTGCTCCTTCGAACTCAAGGTCGCTCCCGATGTGATCGAGACGCCTCACCCCACGGAAGAGGAACTCACCGTTCTGAGAAGCATCGATCCCACCGGTTTCTACCTCGGCTAGACCGGGCTTCCATACAACGGAGCAAGGCGGCGCCTGCCGCCTTGCTTTCCCTCTATCATATTTCTTTATACGTTCCGGGTTTTCTCAAATCACCGGCTGCTCGCATTCATTCTCCGGGCCGATGTCCGTCAGCGAAGTTCGGCCAGTTCGTAGATGAGGGCCGCCGCGGACCGGATCCCCTTGTGGAAGTCACTGAGGTTCAGCCGTTCGTTGGGTGAATGCGCCCCGTCGTCGGGCCGACCCCAGCCGAGAATGAGGATGCTCTCGATGCCGAGCGTTTCCTGCAGCAGGTTTACAATGGGGATCGATCCGCCTTCCCTGATGAATACGGGGGGGCTGCCGAAACCGATCTCAATCGCCTTTGCGGCCGCCTGCACGTTTTCATTGTCGCGGGACACCAGCACGGGGTCGGCTGCATGCAGTTCGGTGACTTTCACGGTTACTCCCGGCGGGGTGACCGAGCGGATAAACTCCATGAAAAGCCGGTTGATCTCAGCGGGCTTCTGCCTGGGAACCAGTCTCATGCTGATCTTTGCACCCGCTTTTGCGGGAATGATGGTCTTTGCTCCGTCCCCTGAAAATCCGCCCCAGATTCCGTTGACGTCCAGCGTCGGGCGCGCTGATTTGCGCTCCATCGGAGTATAGCCCGGCTCACCCGTGAGTTCCCTGACCCCGAGATAGTCCTTGAGGCCCTGTTCATCCAGGTGAAGTGAATCCATCTCTTTTCGCTCCCACTCTTCCATGGGAAGCACGTCATCATAAAACCCGGGAATGGCAACGCGTCCGTCTTCCGATTTCATCTTTGCAATGATGTCGGCCAATACCTGAACGGGATTCGACACCACCCCGCCGAAGACTCCCGAATGGAGGTCGAACCGGGGGCCCTTCACTTCGATTTGAAAGTATGACAAGCCCCTCAAACCATAGGTGACGGCGGGAACCCCCTCACTGAACTGCGAAGTGTCGGAAATGGCCACCACGTCGGCCCGCAGATCCGTTTTGTGTTCCTGTAGGAACTTCGCGAGGCTCAAACTCCCGACTTCTTCCTCGCCTTCCACGAGGAATTTGACGTTGAGGGGCAGGGTTCCGGTTACGGCCAGGGTCGCCTCCAGGGCCTTCAGATAAGTGAAGAACTGACCCTTGTCGTCGGTCGCCCCTCGGGCGTAGACAAAGCCGTCCCGTATAGCCGGCTCAAAGGGAGGGCTCAGCCATTCATCGAGCGGCTCCGGCGGCTGGACGTCGTAATGGCCATAGATCAGCAGAGTGGGAGCGCCGGGGGCCTCGCAATGTTCGGCGTAAATGATCGGCGAACGTTCTGTCTGGAACAGCCGGGCATGAAAACCGATGCGTTTGAGATGATTGAAAACCCATTCGGCGGCACGTCGAACGTCCGCCTGGTGGTGAGAATAGGTACTGACGCTCGGTATTCTGAGAAATCCGAAGAGTTCTTCAATATAACGCTTTCCGTTTCCGTCGATCTTGTCAAGAATACTCTCAGAGATCATCGCGATTCTCCTTCAGACATGCGGTGAGACAGCCCTGATCAAATGTCTTCCTCATAAGACTTCCGATTGTCACCCAGCAGAATGTCGATTCCGTGACAATCGGGAAACCTTTCGGTCTCTCGCGGGTCTTCGTATCATTCCTGCGAGGGCCGGACACCCCCCCGGGGGAGCAGTATGGGAGATTCCCCCGGTCCCGTTTCCCCTTCTGTGAGGCGGCCTGCCGATGCGGCACGTTCCTTGTGCCTCATTTGGATTCAGCCTGAACCGGAGGAGATATATCGGGATTCCGCGCACCTCACGGGAATGCTCTTCCACCCCCCCGGCAAAGGGAGGAGCCGCCCTCATGCCGGAAACATGGGACACGGGAAGATGATCAATAATATGATGAAGTCGGCGGCGTCTGCAACTCATTCCGCTGGATCTTCCAGGGGGAAATCTTGAAACCGGCGCATTTACCGGCAGGTGTCGAAGCACACTGTTCTGTGATAAGACTATGCAAATGATACCCCCTGGTGGTAATATTCGCGTTCAATCAATGAGGGCCTCCGGTTTGAGGGGTCGGCTGGGCAAATCCATGCGGCATGCTTTAGCAACAGAGCGGATTCGGTTTCAGATGCCAATCTCCGATCCATGTCCGGAGCGTATCCATTCAGGAAATATATGTGTTGTCGGCTTTTCCCCGGAAAGCGGCATTGCTTGGCCGACCTTCCGCGCAGCGGCGGAAGCGGAAGAGGATGGAAAGAGGGGAGGGCCGCCGGAGATCCCGCAAAAGCAAAATCTCGTTTGATCGGACTTTCGGACTTAATCTGTACGGAGGCAGCGATTATGGGCCGACATTTTGCAGCTATGTCAGTGGTGTTGCTGGCCATCGTGCTGTTTGCACACAGCGGCTTTTGTGTAACTCCTTTTGAGATTTTTGAAGGCAGCACTCTCAACCAGACCGTCAAACGCAACAAGCTGATCGTCGGAATGGAGGTCAAGTATTTCCCCTTCGAATACTCGGACGAGAAGGGTCAGCCCATCGGTTTCGACGTCGAAATCGCACAAACCATCGCCAAGGAACTGGGTGTGGAAATCGAAATCAAGGACATGGAATTCAGCGGTCTGATCCCGGCCCTTCAGAGCGGGAAAATCGATCTCATCATCTCCGGCATGACCAGGACGCTCACTCGTGCCAAAACCGTCAGCTTCACTCAGCCCTATTTTGAAACAGGCCTCTGCGCCCTGCTCAGCAACAAAAGGGCGCCCGACGTCAAGGATGTGAAAGAACTCAACGCCCCCGAACGGATTATCGCCGTGAAGCTCGGCACCACGGGGGACCTCGTTACCGGGAAGCTCTTTCCCAAAGCGCAGATCAACCGGTACAAAGAGGAGACCGCCTGCGTGAGAGAAGTCGTCACGGGCAGGGTCGATGCGTTCCTCTACGATCAGCTCTCCATAGGGAAACACCAGAAACAGAATCCGGACACAACCCACGCCATCCTCTCGCCATTTACCTACGAGCCCTTCGCCATGGCGATCCGCAAGGGTGACGCCGATTTTCTCGGTTGGTTGAATCTGTTTCTCGAAACTATAAAGGCCGACGGCAGATATAACGAACTCCACCGGAAATATTTCAGCGATATTCTTCCTTAAGAACCCATATGCACTCTCCACGCCTCATTCGCATCATGATTGTCGCCGCAGGCGGTGCCGTCCTCTATTTCCTGTTCGCCCGCATCGACTATCCATGGGACTGGCGTGTGCCATGGGAATACCGGGAACTGTTCTACCGCGGGTTCTGCTACACCTTCGTTATTTCATCCGGCGCCACGGTACTCGGACTGTGCTTCGGTGTCCTGGGCGGCCTGGCAAAAATATCCAAGTCGGTGGTCGCGAGGGAATTCGCCAACCTGTACGTCGAGTTCTTCAGAGGAACTCCTCTGCTCATACAGATTTACATCTTCTATTTCTGCCTTGCCGCAGCGATACGCTATGACAACCCGGTGATTATCGGCATGGTGACGCTCGGTGTTTTCTCGGGGGCTTACATTTCGGAGATGGTCAGGGCAGGGATTCAATCCATTGACAAAGGGCAGACGGAGGCCGCAAAATCCACCGGTCTGAACGACTGGCAGACCTTGCGCTACGTCATCTTCCCGCAGGCCATGAGACGGATCATTCCTCCCGTCACCGGCCAGTTCGTTTCCGTGATCAAAGATTCATCCCTGCTTTCGGTGATTTCCGTTCGAGAACTGACCAAGGCATCCGAAGTCATCAACGCGACCACGTATAAAACCTTCGAGGCATACCTGCCTCTTGCGATCCTGTATCTGCTCATCACCTATCCCCTGTCCCGGCTCACTCAGAGGCTCGAACGAAAAATAGGGCAGAATGACTGATACCGGGCTTCATCCGCGGGCGGGCGGAGGGCGCGATTCAGTGCCCGTGTGTGAACCCGGCGTCACGCAGCGGAAAAGCACGGGAGAAAAAGGAACGCTAAAAGCGTAGCGCCGTGAGTTCGAGGACTCTCAGGCCACTTTCTGCCACGCCATGCGCTTTTCCAGCCACCGGGAAAGGCTCGTGAAGGCATAGCAGATGATGAAGTAGATCACCGCTATGAACAGGAAGATTTCGGTGGGGTAGTTCAAGGTCCTGTTATTGATCTGCGTGGCGACCTGGGTCAGTTCCGATACGCCCACGATGAAGGCGAGGGAGGTGTCCTTGATCATGGAAACGAACTGGTTCACGAAGGAAGGGACCATGTTTCTGAGCCCCTGGGGAAGGACGATGTAAAACATCGCCTGCCATGGGTGGAGCCCCGTTGACAGGGCCGCTTCCGTCTGCCCCTTCGGTATGGCTTCGATGCCCGCCCGGACGATTTGGGCCATGTAGGCGGAAGTGAACAGCGTAAGGGCCATGATGACCGAACGGGTTTCGGGAATTCTCCCGCCCATCAGGGCCGGAAGCAAAAAATACATCCAGAAGATCACCATCAGCAGGGGAACGCCTCGAATGGCGTTGATCACGGCCATCACGCCGTACCTGACGGGTCGGTTGTGGGACACGGAGAGCACCCCGAGGACCAATCCGCCGAAAAAGGACAAAACGCAGGACACTACCGCGAGGTACAGAGTCAGTGCGACGCCGCCGAGCTGCCCATGAGGATAGCTTCCTATGAAAAAGTAGGTGAGGTTCCTGTAAATAACCGTAAAATCAAAACCGAAACCCATATCAGTTGCCCTTCGTGGTGACCAGGACCTGCTTGTTATAAATGTTGACCAGCCCCGTGAGCACCAGAGACATGACAAGATAAATCACGGTGGCGGCGGTAAAGGCTTCGTAGCCCTTGAAGGTGTAGCTTTCCACCTGCCTTGCCTGGTAGGTCAGCTCCGCCACTCCGATGGTCATGGCAAGAGAGGAATTCTTCATCAGGTTGAGGAATTGGTTGATCAACGGTGGAACGGTGATCCGGACAGCCTGGGGAAGAATGATGTACTGCATCGAGCGGAGGAAGGAGAAACCCGCACTTCTGGCGGCTTCCATCTGTTCCTTGGGAATGGATCGTATCCCGGACCGTATGTCTTCGGCGATGAACGCGGAAGTGTAAATGGTGAGCGCGATCACGGCGGCGGCGAATTCGAAATTCATCGAATTGAGCCAGTCGTTGATGAACGTCGGAAGAATCTTATAGGAACCGAAATACCAGAAAAAGATCTGAACGAGCAGGGGCGTGTTCCGGGTGAATTCCAGGAAAGCCATGGCGGCCCAGCGGATCGGCCTCACCTGGCTCATTCGCATTACGGCAACAATAAGCCCCAGTACAAATGCAAGGGCAATCGACACCACCGAAAGTTCTATAGTTATCTTGACGCCCGACAAAAGCCAGTAAGCATACTTCCCGGAAGTGACGATCGCCCAGTCGAAATTATAGTTGAACACAGTAAGCCTGCCTCGATCCTACTTGCCAGGAGTGATGGTGAAGTTTCGCTTCATCGGCGTGGGTGTGTTGGGGCCGAACCATTTTTCGAAAATCTCTTTTGCCTTCCCGCTCTTTTCCATATCCTGCAGCGTTGCGTTCACAAACTGAACAAACGCCGTGTCACCCTTTCGCATACCGATGCCGTACGGTTCCTCGGAGATCTGGATATCGGGGATTTCATACTCTTCTCTATTGGGAGCCTTGCCCCGAATGCCCGCCAGGATGGATTCGTCCGTCGTCACCGCGAACACTTTTCCCTGCTGCAGCGCGAGAAATGCCTGGGGATAGTCGTCAAAGGACAGGACCGTTGCCGAAGGAAGCGACTTGGCGACGTTCTGTTCGGACGTCGAACCCTTGGTGGTTCCGATCTTCTTGCCTTCAAGGTCGGCGAGAGTCTTCACTGTACCCTTTTTCACGAGGAACTTTTGGCCCGTCCCAAAATAAGTGTCGCTAAAATCGATCTGCTGGGCCCTTTCAGGGGTCTTCGTCATGGTGGCCGCGATCAAGTCGATATTGCCCTCGATGAGCTGAGGCATACGGCTGGCCGAAGTCACGGCCTTCAGTTCCAGTTTTACTCCCAGCTTGTCGGCGATGGCCCGGCAAAAATCGACGTCGTAACCGATGAGTTGCCGGGTGGCTTCGTCAATGTATCCGAAAGGGGGAGTGGAATCCTTCACCCCCGCGACGAGCACACCTTTCTTCTTTGCTTCCGCAAGGGTGTCGCCCGCCACTGCGGCGCCGCAAAGAGAAACCATGAAGGCCATTGCCACCAAGAACGCAAAAAATTTCCTCATACCTGTCCCTCCGTTTCGATGTTAGTGCATGGGTGATAAAACCTGCCTCAGAAACTGTTGGGCCCTCTCGTGCGTCGGGCACCTGAAAAACTCGGAAGGCTTGCCTTCTTCCAAGATCGTGCCCTCATCAATAAAGACAACTCTATCGGCGACCTCACTGGCAAACCCCATTTCGTGAGTCACCACCACCATCGTCATACCGGAATGAGCGAGGTCCTTCATGACCGCGAGGACCTCTCCGATCATTTCCGGATCCAGTGCCGACGTCGGTTCGTCGAAGAGCATGATCTTCGGTTTCATGGCGAGCGCCCGCGCGATAGCCACACGCTGCTGCTGCCCACCGGAGAGTTGTGAGGGGTAAGAATCGTGTTTTTCGGACAGCCCAACCCTCTCCAAAAGGGCCATCGCCTGTTCCCTGGCTTCTTTCCTGGCGAGTTTTCGGATTTTAATGGGAGCAAGAGTAATGTTGCTCAAAACCTGGAGGTGAGGATACAGGTTGAATTGCTGGAACACGAAACCTATCTCGGCCCGAAGCTTGTTGAGGTCCGTTTTCCTGTCCGACAGCTCCATCCCATCCACGACAAGCCTGCCGCTGTTGATGGGTTCGAGCTGGTTGATCGTGCGTATCAAAGTCGACTTGCCGGAGCCGGACGGCCCGCAGACAACGACCACTTCTCCCTGTTTGACATGCAGGTTAATGTCATTCAGAACATGAAGGTTCCGAAACCACTTGTGTACCCCTTCAAATCGAATCATAGACCGTTAATCCACCCAAACCGGTAATCTCTTTACCTGAGATCACCATAGATATATCCATCCACGCGGACAACTCGAATGCTCGCCCGCTCTCCTTCGCCCAAAAGCCCCATTAAGTACAACTTGTAATAGACTCCGGTATGGCTCTCAATGCCGACCGGAGAACACTTCCTGTCTCCTTGTATACCCAAGACAGATCGGGAAATCAAGACATCCCGAACGCAAGTGACCGAGCGCCTCATGCAGGACCGTCGGCTGCCTTTCAGTTGAGACTTGGTGAAGTCGCGGGGGTATAATCCGATACACTGTCGGCCCCGCATTTGAAATATTCGCTCCAGGCCGGGGTCGCCGAGTCTATTCCGGTCTGAAGCTTCACGATGGCCTGACCGCCGTTTTGGGCCGGGTCGAGCCAGATGACGAATTCACTCAATCCGAAATGATTGTTCGGTCTTCCCCAATCGTATGTGTAGCCCAGCCGGGTCCAAGGGTACAGGCTTGTGTTCGTCGGGTCCGCATCCCCGTAAATGGTCTGCACCCGGTTCACATACCATTGCCTGAATGTCGTAGCCGTTTGCCCCTTGGACTCAACCAGCCGCCTGGCTGATGCGAATGTCGCGAACGGATTTACGTCGAAGGGAAAACACCATTTCCCGTCACCGACTTTATAGGCGAGTTCCGATCCGTGGTTGGTCGCCTGAGGGTCGGCCGCCGGCCGGAAGAGATCGCTGGGGTTCACCCACAGTTCCACGAGCGCGTCGTAATCGTTTTTCGGATGAAGTCCGAGAAGTTTTTTAAGTCTTTTGGGCGTCGGCGGGCACATTTCAACGTTCATGAAGTAGTTTTTCAATTCGGGCACGATGGTCACCCACAGGGCCTTCGTCAATACGTACTGGTCCTGGCCGATGTACGGCTTATAGTAGGTCTCATAGGTCCCTCTGTTCATGAAGGCCACGACGAGCACCCGGGAGAGGTACGGCTCTCCCTCCCACACGATATCGCCGCCGTGCAGTCTCGTCCGGTTGACGTTGTCCGTATACGGCACGAGCGCGAGCAGCGCGTTCGACACGTCCGCCTGCGAAATGTCCCGGGTGTCGATCAATGCCTGCTTGTATGCCCGCAATTCGGCCGGTGTCGGATTGGCGCAAAAAACCGATCCCGCCTGCAGCACGAGAAGCAAAAGCGCAATGGCCAGACCGGCGGCCAGACCTCTGGGTTTCAATTTTTTCAAAAACATTGGAGCCCTCCTTCGGTAATATCTGAGTTGCTTTCACCTTTTCCAAAGGCAAGCACGTCCTCCTCCGGCATCCCGCGCTCCCGGGACGGCCGGCATACAAGCCGGTTCATGAGTGTCACGCGGTTGTACAATCATGCGCGGACACACTGCGTTGCCTTCCCGTGATATTTTGGCGCCATCGTGTTGCCGGTTCGGGCACATGGCCGATCCAGCAAAAAGGATCTTCGTCGAAACGGATAATTCAGGAAAAACTCAATTTCTGCTTTTGAGATCGAGGAAACCTATTGATAAGTATTCAATATCACATATAGCAGAGCATTTCTTGATTGCAACCATTATGAGGCTTCTTAAGAGAATCAGGGGTCAAAAAAAGGAAAGCCAGGGTGAGGGAGGGACCTGGCTTTCCAGAAGGTGGGAGTGAGAAACCAACTCTTCTAGCCTAAGATACCGGGCTCGATGACAATTGGAATCAGGTAAAGGCTGTATTTTCCCTGGACAAAGGGTGTATTTGCCGAGTGGAGGAATAACGCGCGCTTTCATTGAATGACGCCATCGAACGCTTCCCTGCCGTTTCGCGCGCTGAATTTCCTTCGTCGACCCTTTCCGGCGGTGGGGCGGCCTCAGGCAGGCTCGGCAACTCGAATGGAATTCGTATCAGGGTGCTTCGCGCAGAGTCAAAACCGCCGAGCCGTCGATTTCATCGTTTTTCAATTTGAGCAGGACCCGGTTGGCATCCCGGATCGGAAACACGGTGACCTGCGGGCGGATGGGGATTTCGGCGGCGACCCGGAGCAATTCGACCCCATCCCTCCGCGTGTTGGCCGTGACACTGTGGATATTCTTCTCATAGAATAGATGCTTTTCGTAGTTCATTTCGGGGATCGGGGTCATGTAAATCCCAGCAAGAGCCAGAGTTCCCCCTTTTCGCAGCCGGGAAAGGGCCTCCGGCACCAGGCGGCCCGCAGGCGCGAAGATAATCGCGCTGTCGGCAAGAACCGGCATTTCCTCCGGCTTCGAACCCGCCCATTCGGCCCCGAGGGCCAGGGCCAGCGCCTGATGTTTTTCACTCCGGGTGCAGGCATATACACGGCACCCCCGATGCACCGCGATCTGGATGACAATGTGAGCCGATGAGCCGAAACCGTAGAGAGCCAGCGATTGCCCCGGAGCGCAAAGGCTTCGTTTGAGGCTTCTGTAGCCGATTATCCCGGCGCACAATAATGGGGCCGCCTCCACATCGCTGAAAACGTCCGGAATCGCGTACGCAAAATCTTCCGGGACCACCGCGTATTCGGCATAGCCTCCGGGGGCGTGGTAGCCGGTGAACCTCGATTGTTCACACAGGTTCTCCTGCCCGGCACGGCAAAATACGCACACCCCGCAGGTATGGCGCAGCCACGCCACGCCGATTCTGTCTCCAACCCGGAACCTGGTACATCCGGAACCGACCCGGTCCACTTCACCCACAACCTGATGGCCCGGAACTATCCGGTGTGCGAGGGCCGGAAGTTCCCCTTCGATAACGTGCAGGTCCGTGCGGCATACACCGCAGGCCCTGACCGCCATTCGGACCTCACCCGGGCCGGGCACGGGGGTCTCGATCTCACGCCATTCGAGCGGCGCGGTTGCGATCGGGGCGCACTTTTCCAAGACCATCGCCTTCATAACCACTCCTCAAAAAGCAAAACTTTCGGACCGATTTTTTGCCTGTTGATTTGCACCGCGGTTTTTCTCATAATGCAGCATATGGTGTGCAAAATGCAAATGGAGAGACCTGTGCCGATCCGGAAAGCACACGGCGGGGAAGGGGACCGCGGTGGTGGACACCTTGTCGTTCGCATTTTGCTTTTTGTGGTAATTTTCCTCCTTCTTTTACCTTTAATTCTTATTTTGGGGATTCGGCTTCCGGCCGTTCAGAAAAGCGTGATTTCGAAGGTCACAAAAGTAGTGGAAGAATCCACTCCCTACGGGATTCAAATCGGGTCGTTTCGTTGGCAACCTTTTGCACGCCTGCGCATCCACGGTCTCACGGTGCGGAGAGACCTGGAAAGGATACTCGAGTGCGAACAGGTTGAAATCGGATTCGGCCTCACCGCCGACAGCCCGTACATCATCCCTTTGCGACTCGACTTCGAGAGGCCTGCACTGCATCTCGAAAGGGATGCCAAAGGTCGCTTTCATCTCCCCGGAGGCAAGTCCGAATCGGGCAAAGGTCGCTCCCCGGCCGGCACATTCGCGGGGCTGCGGATTCCTCTGCCCAGGGTTTTCATACATTCGGGCACTCTCGATGCGCAACAGGAAGGCCATCCCGTCCTTTCGGTCGCCGATGTCTCGGGCACGCTTTTTCTGCAGGAGGTCCGCGACGCCGATGGAGTAAGCAGGGTAAGGATCGATTTCGGCCAATGGCCGGGAAACGCGGAAATATCGGAGAAACGGAAATAGTCGATATCGGACACTTTCATACATGAACGGATCATCTCCCGTAAAACGGTTGAATCGCTGCTTTCCTGTTCCGGTTCAAACCTCCGGGTCTGAACAGAGTGGAGAATGGGTATTTGCTTCCGCAATGACTGCGGAAATTAAGAGGAGTGGTTTATGAAGATGCAAGACGTTCGTTTGATGGCCAAGAAATTGGGAATACGTTCGTTCGGGAAAACCAAGGTGGATTTGATCCGCGAGATTCAGCGCACGGAACAGAACTTCGACTGCTATGCCACGGCTGTCGATTATTGCGATCAGCAGGATTGCTGCTTCCGAGCCTCCTGCATGGAAGATGCGCAACGATCCGCCAAATAGCCTCCCGGTCAGGAGTGAGAGCTGATCGGCACGCGGGCACATGGGCATCACGCATCCCCGGACTATGCACCCGGTTCGGCCCGGCCGAATGCGACAAGCCCGCCTGCCGCTTCTGCAAGCGTGCAGGCCGGTTTGCCGCTCACCCCGTCTTCGCGTACCCGGGCCTGGTGAAATTGTCCGGGTCACGCGGCCCGGCCTCTCCCTTTATCGAACACTCTGTTGAGCCGAACGGGGTTCACACACGGTTTAAATTCTCCGGGACCCTTTTGGACAGGACATTCAGGGAATGGTGTGCTCACTCATCCCTTGGAGCGAACCCTCTGCGGAGCGTGTTTTCGGCGACGTTGCGCGGGACCATGAACTGGAGCAGATAGTCGGGCCCGCCGGATTTCGAGCCTATACCTGACATTCCGAAGCCCCCGAAGGGATGCCGGCCCACCAGCGCTCCGGTGCAGCCACGGTTGATGTAAAGGTTCCCGGTGCGGAATTCCTTTCTTGCCCGGGCGATATTGGCCGGGCTCCGCGAGAAGACCGCCCCGGTAAGGGCATACCTGGTGCCGTTGGCCACCTGAAGGGCTTCCGCGAAGTCTTTGACCTTGAGAACAACGAGTACGGGGCCGAATATCTCTTCCTGTGCCAGGAGATGTTCAGGCGGTATGTTTTCGAATATCGCCAGGGGAACGAAAAAACCGCCGCTGCCTGGAACCGGCCGTTCAACGAGCACGGAGCCGTCCTTTTTCCCGATTTCTATAAAATTCAGAATTTTTTCCCTGGCCGACGCTTCAATCACGGCCCCCATGAAATTCCGCGGGTCTTCGGTTGGCCCCAGATGAATGCTTTCAGAGGCCGCCTTGAGCCTGTCCACGACCTTTTCGTAGAGCCCGGCGAGAACGATGAGGCGGGAGCATGCGGAGCACTTCTGACCCTGATACCCGAAGGATGAGTGCACGATTTCCGTCACGGCCTCGTCAAGATCCGCGTCATCGTCCACGATGATGGCATTCTTTCCCCCCATTTCCGCTACGACCGCCTTGACCGAGGTTGCGGATTCAGGAGTCCTGTGGGCGAGTTCCAGGATGTGCAGGCCCACGTCCCTGCTTCCCGTAAACGCGATCATCGACACGTCCGGGTGGTCTACGAGGAAATCCCCGATTTCACTTCCCCGGCCGGGCAGATAGTTCAAGACACCACCCGGAAGCCCGGCCTCCCGGAAAATTCTTTCAACCATCGATCCCACGATGGGGGATTGAGACGCGGGCTTGTAGATGACCGTATTTCCGGCGACGAGCGCGGCGGCGGTCATGCCCGTCGATATGGCCATGGGGAAGTTCCAGGGAGCGATAACGACGGCGATTCCCCGTGGTTCATAAAAAAGGTGGCTCAATTCTCCGGGTACGTCTCCCATACGGCGGGGGACACCGAGGCGGATCATCTCCCTGCCGTAATATTCGAGAAAATCGATTGCCTCACAGACGTCCGCATCTGCCTCGCCCCAGGCCTTCCCAACCTCAAATACCTGGATGGCCGCAAGTTCGTAACGAATCTTACGCGCCGCCTCGGCGGCCTTGAAGAGATATGCCGAACGCCCCTCCGGCGGGACATCGCGCCATGCCGGGAAAGCGGCCTTTGCCGCTTCAACGGCCATTTGAGCTTCCTTCCGGCCGGCGGCGGATACGATACCCACCACCTCGTCGAATCGATTCGGGTTGACGGACCGGATTTTCATGTCCGTTTCCACCGGCTGCCCGCCGATGGACAGGGGGACTCTCCACGGGAAACGGTCCCGGACCCGAAGGAGGGTCTCCCGGAATCGCTCCCTGTGCTCCGCTTTCGCCCAATCCCAACACGGTTCGTTGCGGAAAGGGCCCCTGTCCGGATCTGGGCCGGGACCCTCGGCTTCTTCGCCTTCTTTGTTTTCATCCGCCACACCCTCCCGGGGATTGCGGAGCAGTTCACTCTTCGGGACCCCCTGTTGAAAGCTCTTTCTCAGGAACGATTCGTTTGCGGTGTTTTCAAGAAGGCGGCGGACGAGATAAGACATGCCCTGGATCATATCCCCGATGGGAGCGTAAAGCCGAAGGGGCAGGCCGGCCTTTCTCAAGGCGTTCCGCACTGGTTCGCCCATTCCGTACAGCACCTGGTATTCCAGACGCCCGGGGGGTACGCTGAGTTCCTTGGCCGTCTCCATCACGCAGGCAATGGAACGCATATTGTGCGACGCGCAGGCAAGAGAAACCCACTCATGATTTTCCATTATCATGCGTGCCAATTTTTCAAAATTCGCGTCGGTCTCAGCTTTGTTGGTAAAGACGGGGACCGGCCAATCCCGCTGGCGGGCCCATATCACTTCCGAATCCCAGTAGGCGCCTTTGACCAGGCGGATCGTGAAGCGGCGGCCGCCCTTTTTCGCCCATTCCAGGATGTCGCGCACGTCGGATTCGCTCTCGCGGAGGTACGACTGGACCACGATGCCCGTGTAAGGATAATCCCTGAATTCCGCCTCTTCCAACAGACTGCGGTAAAGCGCCAGGGTGAGGTCTTTCAGGGAATACTGTTCCATATCCAGGTGGACGAAGGCACCGGCCGCGACGGCGCGTCTCATGATCGGCACCAGTTGCTCCCGGGCCCTCGCAACGGACCGTTCGAAGGCACAGGCCCGCATCTGGGAATACATGGCCGAGGTTTTAATGGAAACATTCACCTTCGGGGCCACCCCCCAGTCCATCTGTCCGGAGCTGTCTCCGAGAGGGGGCCAGTTTGCCTGCGCCTCATTCAATGTGTCGAACAGGTCCATATAACGGGCCACGTATTCGCCGGCTTCCTCTTCCGAGACGACCGCCTCGCCGAGCAGGTCGATGGTGAAGGCCATGTCCTGCGAGCGCAGTTTACGGAGAACCGAAAGCGCCGAGCGGGGATCGGAGCCCACGATAAATTGCCTGGCCATGGTGGTGATATTGTGCTTGATGGTTTTCCCCACCACTTTGGATGCGATGGACCTGGGATCCAGCGACTTGATTCCCCACTGGAGGAAGAAGGGGAAACTCATGTCCGATCCTGAAAAATACTCCTGGAGATGTTTCAGAATCGATTCCGAACGGTTGAGGTAAGGGAGAACGTCGATGAATCGGAACATCTCGACTTTGAATGCCTCATTTTGCATGCACCATTCCAGCATTTTGCCGGACCAGAACTCCTTTTGAAATATGGACGGCGATTCACCTTCTATCAGGTCGTAGAGCCGCAGACCGCTCTGCTGAATACGGCTTTCCAGGTTGGAATCCATCGGTTGTCCTCCTCACAAAAGAGTTTTCACTTTCTTCCGGGAGCGCCTCTCGATTTCAACAGGGTATTGACACGGGAATTATCGCGTAAAACAAGGAGGAAACACCAGACGGGGTTGTTCCCACCGGGGCTGAACCCTGCCTGTTATTCCGACCTATTGATTCAGAACAGCAAAGACATCGATCCCGGCTTTTCCCCGGTTGACGAGCCATGGGGTTTTCCAGCATTTTCCCGCAAGTCGCCACTTTTTCCATACAGTCTTAAGGATAACGAACTTTTTCAAGGGGTGAAGCCATCAATAATGTTTTGTATTGTACAATAAAGGCATTACAATGGGCTGTAATATTTTTCTCCATGTTCCCGCCTTTTTGTGGTATTGGGCGCACTGCGATTGCTGTACTTTCCGGGAGTCTCGACCTCCAGCTTAGCGTTGACATGAAGCTGATTCCCTGCGATATTTCTCGCACACTTCGGTAGACATGAATCAAGTGTGCGGCATGACTTGTTTTTCATTTTCTTTGTTCTCACTCAAGGAGGAAGAAATCATGAAGAAGGTATTTTTTCTCGCTCTGGCAGTCATGTTGATGGCCGGGACCGCTAAGGCGGCGGACACCGTCAAAATCGGCCTGATGGGACCGCTGACCGGTTCATGGGCCAGTGAAGGCGCCGAGATGAAACAGGTGCTCGATCTCCTTGCAGAAGAGATCAACGCCAAGGGCGGCCTTACCGGGAAAAAAGTCGAAGTGATTTCGGAGGATGACGGCGGAGACCCGCGTACCGCCGCTCTGGCCGCACAGCGCCTGGCGACTCTTGGGGTCGCGGCGGTGATCGGGACGTACGGATCGGCCGTAACCGAAGCCAGCCAGAACATCTACGATGAGGCAAAGATCATTCAGATTGCAAACGGTTCCACGGCAATCCGCCTTACGGAGAAGGGCCTGAAATACTTCTTCCGGACCTGCCCCCGCGACGACGAACAAGCCAAGGTCGCGGCGCAGACGATCCGGAAACTCGGAATCAAGAAGTTGGCGATATTGCACGACAACAGCACTTATGCCAAGGGCCTTGCCGACGAGACGAAGGGGCTTCTGGCGGCGGACAAGGGGATTGAAATCGTCTTCTTCGACGCTCTGACCCCGAAGGAGCAGGATTACACGACGGTCCTCACCAAAATGAAGTCGTTCCAGCCCGAGTTGGTATTCTTTACGGGCTATTACGGCGAAGCCGGCCTGCTGCTCAAACAGAAGCGGCAGATGAACTGGAATGTCCCATTCATGGGCGGGGACGCCACGAACAATCCCGACCTGGTTGGAACGGCCGGTAAAGAAGCCGCCTCCGGTTTCTACTTCATCAGCGCTCCGCTGCCCAAAGATTTGCCTTCCGAAGAAGCCAAGGCATTCCTGGCCGCTTTCACGAAAAAATACGGCAATCCTCCCAGTTCGATTTATGCGGTCCTTGCCGGAGACGGCTTTCGTGTGGTCGCCGAGGCGATTGCGAAAACCAACTCTACGGACCCCGCCAAGGTCGCCGCTTACCTGCATAAGGATCTCAAGGATTTCTCGGGCCTCACCGGAAAGATCTCCTTTAACGATAAGGGGGACCGAGTGGGCGAAGTATACCGCGTCTACAAAGTCAACGATGAAGGACAGTTCATCCTCCAGCCGTAGGCCTCACTTTGCCGGGCTGCGCGGGCGGTTTGCTCCGCGCGGCCCAATTCCTAACCCAACCTTACTATTGCGATATGCCGACACATGGAACAGTTTTTTCAACAACTGACGAATGGTTTGACCGTAGGCTCGATCTATGCCCTGATAGCACTGGGGTACACCATGGTTTATGGTGTCCTGAAGCTGATCAATTTTGCCCACGGTGATTTATTCACACTCGGGGCGTATCTCGGCTTGACCCTGCTCACGTCCATGGGACTCACGGAGAAACTCGGCCCGGTTTGGGGATGCATCGTGCTCGCGGCAATGGTGATGGGGTTCATCGCCCTGGCGGGAGTGCTCCTCGACCGCGCGGCCTACCGCCCGTTGCGGGAATCCCCTCGTCTCTCCGCCGTGGTTTCGGCTCTCGGTGCATCCATCTTCCTCCAGAACACCATCATGCTGATTTACGGCGCCCGCTACCGGGTTTATCCTCAGAATATCCTTCCCGAGACGTCTCTCACCTTGTTCGGCCTCAACATCCCCCTGGTCCGGATTCTTATTCTGTGCACCTCCGTGATCATGATGGCCGGACTGTATTTCTTTATCCAGAAGACAAAAATCGGGACAGCCATTCGGGCGGCGGCCATCGACCAGGGGGCCGCCCGGTTGATGGGAATAGACGTCAATCGCGTCATCCTGCTCGTATTCATGGTGGGTCCGTCCCTGGGAGGCGCGGCCGGCCTGATGGTGGGACTCTACTACGGCCAGATCGGCTTCACGATGGGATGGAGCTACGGCCTCAAGGCCTTTACGGCGGCGATACTCGGAGGGATCGGCAATATCCCCGGCGCCATGGTCGGCGGGGTGCTCCTCGGGGTCATCGAATCCATGGGGGCCGCCTATCTGTCCTTTGCATGGAAGGACGCCATCGCGTTTTGCGTCCTGATATTGATACTCATAGTAAGACCCACCGGTCTTCTGGGTGAGCGGATTGCTGAAAAGGTATGAGCAAGAGAATTAAGCTTTTGATCCTTCTTGGGATTTTGTTTGCTCTGCCCCCTCTGTTCCTCAACTCCTACTGGGTTGACGTCCTAAACAGCATAGGCATTTATGCCGTTCTGGGGCTGAGTCTGAACCTGATTGTGGGCGATACCGGGCTGTTCAATCTCGGTCATGCCGCCTTCTATGCCGTCGGGGCCTACACCGCGGCCATTCTGAATACGGCGTTTCATATCCCCATTTTGCTGCTGTTGCCCCTCTCCGCGCTTACGGCCGGCTGCTTCGCCCTGATCGTTGCACGGCCCATCATTCACCTGAGAGGCGACTATCTGTGCATCGTTACGATAGGCGTCGGGGAAATCGTTCGAATCGCGCTCATCAACAACGTGTTCGGCATTACCGGGGGGTCCAACGGGATCTTCGGCATCGCGCGCCCCTCTCTGTTCGGCCTGGTCATCAGGAGCCCCCAGCAATTTTACTACCTCATCTGGATATTCGTGGCGGTGAGCGTCGTGCTCTTTCATCTCCTTGAGAATTCGAGGTTCGGAAGGGCACTCAACTATCTGCGTGAAGATGAGGTCGCCGCGGAAGGAAGCGGAATCAACGTCGCGCGTTACAAGCTCGCGGCATTTGTCGTCGGGGCCGCGTGGGCCGGGATGGTCGGGGACATCTATGCGTCGAAAATGACGATCATCTCCCCGGAGTCCTTCACCTACTGGGAATCCGTCGTGATGTTCGCGATCGTGATTCTCGGCGGATCGGGGAGCATCCCGGGCGTCATGGTCGGCGCCGTTCTCATCGTAGGGCTTCCGGAGGCGTTTCGACAGTTCGCAAGCGCCAGGATGCTGGTCTTCGGCGCGGCGATGGTCGCCATGATGGTTTTCAGGACCCAGGGCCTCATCCCGGCCCGACCACGCTCTTATCCGATTGCCAGGGTACCGGATGAGGAGGGCAGGGGATGAGCCTTCTCAGCATCCAGCGACTGACCAAGAATTTCGGTGGTCTGACGGCGGTCAACGGGGTTTCGTTCGATGTGGAATCGGGCGGCATCGTGGGGCTGATCGGACCCAACGGGGCCGGGAAGACAACCGTTTTCAATCTCATTACGGGAATTTATCTCCCGGATCAGGGGGAGATAACCTTTAACCAGGCCACCATTCTCGGCCTCCGGACGCACAAGATCGTTTCCCTCGGGATTGCAAGGACGTTTCAAACCATCAGGCTTTTTCAAAACCTCTCCGCCCTGGAAAATGTTCTTGCCGGCTGTCACTGCCATATGAAATCCGGCGTGCTGTCTTCCATGTTCCACACCCCGGGGCAGAGGAAGGAAGAGCGGGAGGCGCTGGCCGGGGCTCTGCGTGCGCTGGAATTTGTCGGATTGGGGGACCAGGCCAACCAAATGGCCAAGAACCTGTCTTACGGGAACCAGCGGTTGCTCGAACTTGCCCGTGCCCTGGCGACGCGTCCTCAACTGGTTATTCTCGACGAACCCGCGGGGGGAATGAACGACCAGGAAACGAGCCAACTGGTGGCCCTCATCCGCAAGGTGAGGGAAGGCGGCACGACGGTGCTCCTCATCGAACACGATATGAACCTGGTGATGAGGGTTTGCGAAAAGATCATCGTTCTTGAACACGGATTAAAAATCGCCGAAGGGTCGCCCGCGGAAGTCAAGGCGGACCCGACGGTCATTGAGGCGTATCTCGGCGCCGACAGAGAATGGTAAGATGATTCTTCTTGAAGTAGCTGATCTTCATGTGAAATATGGAAATATCGAAGTCATCCACGGAATCAACCTGCAGGTTGGGGAAGGGGAGATCGTCGCAATTCTGGGGGCCAACGGAGCCGGGAAATCAACGACGCTCCTCACTATCAGCGGTCTGGTCAGGCCATCCGGCGGGTCGATACTTTTCCAGGGCACACCCATCCACAAACTCCAGGCGCACAGCATCGTCAAGCTCGGAATAGCCCAGGCGCCGGAGGGACGGCGTATCTTCGGGACGCTCACCGTCCAGGAAAACCTCAACCTCGGCTCCTTCGTCAGCACGGACACGGAGCAGATCGATGCGACCCGGGATTGGATTTACGAGCTTTTCCCCGTACTGCTCGAGAGAAAGCACCAGCTCGCGGGCACGCTGAGCGGCGGGGAACAACAGATGCTCGCCATCGCCCGGGCGCTCATGAGCCGTCCCAAGATTCTCCTCCTGGATGAGCCCAGCCTCGGACTGGCGCCGCTCCTCGTGAAGGCCATCTTTCAGACCCTGAGGGAAATCAATGAGACGGGAGTGACCATCGTCCTCGTGGAACAGAACGCGAATGCGGCCCTGAGACTCGCCCACCGTGGTTACGTTCTCGAAGTGGGGAACGTCGCCATGCACGACGCAGCCCCGGCCCTCATTGCCAACCCGGCGGTGCAGGCGGCATACCTCGGAGGTGGAATCGCCTGACGGCCGTGGGTCAGATGCTCCTTTTGTGCCGGTCTTTCCTCCGTTCGGTCTTCTTCCGATCCTTTTCCTTTTTCACTTTCCGATCTCTTCCACCCGTGTTGTACGGGTCTTGAACATGATCCGGCTGCAGGATGAAAGAACCGGCCGATGACGGGAAGGGCACCGGCGCCTCGGTTTTGTCCTTCCTAGCGGATTTGCCTTCCAGTTTTGGGGGAGCATCCTTATAACCAATCGGAAACATTAGATATTGATGGTCAACTGATTCCACCAGGTAGAGTTCGTCGCCATCCTGGCGGAATGCCGTCCCCGCCGCCAGAGCCTTGCGTGCGAGCACTTCAATCATCACCGGTTCGGGATCGCGCCGCCTGCCGATCCGCATGGCGAGCTCTCTTGTGCCGCATAGCACCGTGAAAAGGCGTCCCGTCGAAACCAATCCATTCCTGAACACAAACGGAAAGTATTTCCGCCTGCATCCCCAGTAGAGCCGTTCAGGCACGTCCGGAGCCAACGGGTACTCGCGCGGAGGGAAACCCTCGCAGAGCCGCAGAACCCCGTTGTCGTCGAGGCCGAAAGGCAGTTCGAACCCCAGGCAGGTCAGTTCCCGGATGTGGGATTCGCGAACGAACCTCAGGGAATCATCTTCCTGCAAAGCCCAGTACAATTCCTTCCACGGCATTGTCCCGTCGGGGTTCCAGAAAAGTCCGAATTCCGCCGGCGAATGGTAAGCGACGTAGGTCAACGTCCTGGCAAGGGTTTGGTGCGTCATCTTCGAAGACATGCCTGCAACTCCAGGAAAAAACGATCAGCAGCCGCGAGAGTCGAATCCGAATTCGAAATCCGGGCCTCCCACAGAGGAAAGCACAGCCTTGAATGTAGCACAACCGGAGGAGTCCGACGAGTCTGTCCACTCGGCTCGGGGGCGGTCGTGAACAACGAATCACGGCGTAAAATGATCTCGACCCGGGCGGCAATCCGGACTCTGGGCGGATTTGATAAAAGTTTACATAATATCCATTATCAGACGTAATGTGTCCTGAGCCATTTTTTTCTTGACTTCCGACCGCCCCTCTATTATTTATCCCTTCTCACTGAGCGGGAATAACTCAGCGGTAGAGTGCAACCTTGCCAAGGTTGAAGTCGCGGGTTCAAATCCCGTTTCCCGCTCCAAAAGTTAAAATCCGGGGTGGCGTCTCGCCACCCCTTCTTTTTTAATCTGTCATGCCTCGTGCAAGTCCATGACAATATGAAAAGACGACTGCCATCGAGTACGCTGACCGCCACAGTCAAACGCCGCTCCGCTAAAGAGATGCTTACCGATGTCTTTTCGCGATTTCAGTCCAAGGACCATGTCCTGATCGTTATCGATCCTGACCCCGACGCCATCGCATCGGCCATTACCTTCAAACGACTGCTCTGGCACAAGGTACAATCCACCACCATCGGCATAGTGCGCCCCGTAAGACGCCTGAACAATCTCACCCTGGTGAGGCTGCTGAGAATTCCGCTCGTTCTGATCCACAGGGAAACCATCCGGCAGTTCGACAAGTACGTTATCGTGGATTCCCAGCCCACCCACAACGACCTGCTGGCGGATCTCTCTTTTACCTGTATCATCGATCACCACCCTCTTACCGGTCCCATCTCCGGACCTTGCATGGACGTCCGCCCTGAATACGGGTCCGTATCCACGATCATGACGGAATACCTGAAGGCCGCTCGGCTGCGGCCTTCAAAGACCCTGGCAACGGCTTTGCTGTATGGCATAAAGACCGACACGCGCAGTTTCGAAAGGCATACCACGATCGAAGACATCGAGGCCTTCCGTTACCTGTTCGCCCTGGCTGACCACAACATCCTGAGAAAAGTGGAGATTTCGGATCTGTCCCTCAAGGATCTGAAGATGTTCGACAAGGCATTTGAGCGCAAGCATGTGGTTAAGGACCGCATTTTCGCGCATATCGATGAAGTCCCGTCCGCGGACATCCTCGTGGAAGTTGCCGAATTTTTTCTTAAAATACACGATATTTCCTGGAGCATCGTTTCCGGTATCTATGAAGATACCCTTATTATAGTGGTGCGAAACGACGGTTACAGAAAAGACGCCGGGAAGCTGGTCCGAAGGGCCTTCGGGGCGATCGGTTGTGCGGGTGGGCACCAGGCCATGGCCAGGGCCGAAATCCCGCTCGACAAGCTTGCCGGGGTTATTGAAAAGCGTACTTCGACGGCCATCGAGCTTTTCATTGAAAGACAGCTCTCCCCGTTTTCCAGGCGATAGCCGGGCATTCCGTCACGATTCCCCCATTTCCCCTCTCTAATGGTTTGAAGGTTTTGTATTTATGACCACGGGCAATACCAATACCAGGGCTAAGAAACAGGTTGAGATTTTCACGGACGGGGCCTGCCGGGTCAATCCCGGTCCAGGCGGCTGGGCAGCGATTCTGCGCTATGGGGGGAAGAGCCGGGAAATATCGGGCTTTGCCCCGGACAGCACGAACAACAGGATGGAACTGACCGCCGTCGTAGAAGCACTGAAGGCATTGAAAGAACCGTGCAGCGTGATGATCCACACCGACTCGAAATACCTCAGGGACGGGATCACCAAGTGGATTCACAAGTGGAAAAAGAATGGATGGCAAACCAGTTTCAAAACCGATGTGAAGAACAGAGACATATGGGAAGCACTGGACACCGCAACCCGTATGCACGACATCGAGTGGAACTGGGTACGCGGACACAGCGGCCACCCGGAAAACGAACGGTGCGACGAGCTCGCCCGCAATGCCATCAGCCGCAACCTGGCGGGCTCCTGAAGCTCACCTTCAGAAGAGGGGAGAAAACAGAGCAGCGGGGCGCCCCTGCCCTACCCTTTAAGAATGTACCGGCACGCCCTGCCCTTGCCGATGCGGTCGAGCGTTCCGGCGTCCACCAGTTCGTTCAATTCGCGAAGCGCCTGTCGCTCGGAGATGTCGCCGATCTGCGAGTAGTACTTATTGGTGACGAAGCCGTGAGTTTTGATGAACTCCAGGGCCTTCATCTGCCGTGGCTTCAATCCCGAATGATACAGCCTTTCCCCCGGGGACAGTTCGGGGACCCGGGCTCCCGCGGGCATCCCATCACCGGGCGGGGTCCACGCGGGTTCCACATGGACTTCCGCTTCCCGGTCTGCCGCCGGTGGCGCAGGTTCGCGAATTTCGCCCGGCAGGTCTTTCGGCAGAATCTGTTCTCCATTGGAAAGAATGACGGCGCGTTCGATCACATTCTCCAGTTCCCGGACATTTCCCGGCCAGTGGTAATCCAGCAGGAACCGCAGCGCTTCGGGTGACATAACGACCTGCTTCGCCTGTTGGGTATGCGGCGAATACTTGTCGAGAAAATGCTTCACGAGCAGTGGGATGTCATCGGTGCGTTCCCTGAGCGGAGGGAGCGCAACGTGCACCACGTTCAGGCGATAAAACAGGTCCACCCTGAACTTGTTCGAGGCCACTTCATCCTTCATATTCCGGTTGGAAGCCGCCACAACCCGAACATCCACCTTGAGCGTCTGGCTGCCGCCCACGCGTTCGAATTCCATCTCCTGCAGAATCCGCAGAAGTTTTACCTGAAGCGGCGGCGACATTTCGGTGATCTCGTCCAGAAACAGGGTCCCCTGGTCGGCAAGTTCGAACCTGCCCTTCCGCTGGTTCACCGCCCCTGTAAAGGCCCCCTTCTCATGCCCGAACAGTTCACTCTCGAGCAGCGTCTCCGGCAGCGCGCCGCAGTTCACTGAAACAAACGGCTGATCGCGCCGCATGCTGTTGTAGTGTACGGCCCTGGCGATAAGTTCCTTCCCGGTTCCGGATTCCCCCGTGATCAATATGGTGGCCTTTGTCGGAGCGACCTTTTCGATGAGCTTGTAGATGCGCTGCATGGGAGCGCTCTTCCCGATGATGTTGCTGAACTGGTACCGCTGCTGAAGTTCGCTGCTGAGCTGTCGATTCTGGCACACCAGGTGATAGTGATCGATCGCCTTGCGAATGGTCACCTTCAGCTCTTCATTCTTGAAAGGCTTCCGGATATAGTCAAAGGCCCCCTTGCGCATGGCTTCGACGGCTTTTTCCACGGAACCGTAGGCGGTCATCATGATGACCGGGAGATCGGAATTGTGGCCGTGAATGCCGTCGAGGAACGCCATACCGTCCATGCCGGGCATTTTCATGTCCGTGATGACCACGTCCAGATCGTTGGATTCAACGATCTCCAATCCCTTCCCAGCCGAATCCGCGGTCATGACCTGGTAGCCTTCCTCGATAAGGAGGTCCTCAAGAACCAGGAGGTAGTTTTTTTCGTCATCTACGATAAGAATCGTTTCCATTTAGTTCGCCGTTCCGTCTCTTGTCTCGGTTCTGGGCTGAAAAAGCGGCAATCGAACAATGATCGTGGTGCCTTTTCCTATCTCGCTGACCACTTCGATATCCCCGTTATGATTGTCGACAATGGTCTGAACAATGGCCAACCCGAGACCGGTTCCTTTTTCACGGGTCGTGAAAAAAGGATTGAATATTTTCTTCAGCACCTCATCGGGAATACCCGAACCGGTGTCCGAAATCCGGACTTCGGCCTGGGCGGGACCGCTTTTCCCATTTAGAATCCCCGTGCGGACCAGCAGCAGCCCACCTTCCGGCATTGCCTGCAATGCATTTGCAAAAAGGTTGACAAAGGCCCTGTACAACATATCGGCGTCCGCTTCGAGCAGATACGAGCCGGTTTCGTACTTGCGTTCGACTCTTACCCCCAGCCTCTGAACCTCGGCGTCGAAGACCTTGAGATTGCGGTCGAGGATGTCTTCCAGACGGCATCTCACGGCCTGCAGGGTCTTGGGACGCGCAAAATCCAGGAACTCGGTCAGGATGTCATTGAGGCGGGTCGATTCTTCCACGATGATGGATGAAAACCGCTTTTGCTTCTCGTTTTCCACACGTTCATGCAAGAGTTCCGCCGTGCTCCGGATGATGCCGAGGGGATTGCGGATCTCGTGCGAGACCCCCGCGATCATCTCTCCCAGGGCCGCCAGACGCTCCGCCTGGTGAAGCTGCTCCTCCAGTCGGTTCCTCTCCGCAGCCCGCAGCGAAATGACCTTCTCCGCGCGCTTGGCGATGAAAAGAATGGTCACGAACAGGATCCCGACAAATACCAGGAAGCTCGCCACAATGATCAACTGGAAGCGGTGAACACTCTGATAATCCGCCGTCACGTCCTGGGTGATTTCAAAGACTCCCAGGACTTTTCCCCGTTTCCAGCTCATGGGGCGCTCTTCCCACATGGGCAGATAGGTTTTCAGTTCACGTGTTCCGCCCTGCCAGGAGATACCCCAGAATTTCTTTTCCTCGGACGTGAGGAGCGAAGTCGACTCCTCGTTCAAGGCCCGGTCGAATACTTCTCCGATCTGCCCTTCCGTGCCGATCAGTTCTTTGTCCGTGCTGTAAGAAAGGACCCGTTTGGGGTCATAGATGTTCACCTGCTTCACGGCGAAACCGTGAATGGTGTTCCTCACCACTTTGTCCAGCCGTTCGTTCTGGGTTTCCCGGCTCAGCCGGATCTGGCCCTCGGTCATAATGGTGGGCAACGTGAACTGAAAAAAGACCTGGTGATTCAGGTTTTCCGCAACGAGCAGTGCGTATTGTTCGCTTTTGAGCAAAAGAATGGCCTTGGCCTTCTGTGAAATAAAACCTGAAATAACGAGCGCAGACACGAGAAGCACCACCAGGCTGGACAAAGCGAGATACTTCACCAGCTTGAAGGGTTTTATCGCCTCCAGCGTTTTCCTTTTCGTGTCAATCGTTTTCATAGCGCTCCGAATCCGCCCCGGTTGCACGTGCCGGCCTTCGCGCGGTCACGAGGTCATGGCGGGGGTTATGAGGATTTCTTCCTGTCGTTCATTTTCCTGCGCCGGTAGGAAAGGAGTTCTCCCCACCTTCCTTCCCAGCCTCTGCCGGTCGGCCGGTAAAGGATCGTGCCCTCGAGATTCTCGGGTAAATAGGTTTCCGGTATCCATCCTTCCGGATCGTCATGAGGATAACGATACTCTTTTCCGTAGCCAAGCTTTTTCAGCAGTGCCGTCGGAGCGTTGCGGATATGAAGCGGAACGAGCGCACTCCCGGTCTCGGCGGCCAGCGTCTGGGCCCGGGTGAAAGCGTCGTATACCCGGTTGCTCTTCGGGGCCATGGAAAGATAGACGACCGCCTGGGCAAGGGCCAATTCCCCCTCGGGACTTCCCAGAAACTGGTAGGCCTCCATCGCGGCAATTGCCTCCACCAGGGCCATCGGATCGGCGAGTCCCACATCCTCGGTCGCCATTCGAATGATCCGTCTGGCAAGAAAGAGCGGGTCCTCCCCCGCGTTCAGCATCCGGGCAAGCCAGTACAGCCCGGCATCGGGGTCGCTTCCCCGAACGCTTTTGTGCAGGGCGGAAATCAGGTTGTAATGCTCCTCGCCCCCCTTATCGTAGTGAACGCTTTTGCGCTGAAGCGCGGTCTGGATGGCTTCGAGGTCAACTTCGCGAAGGCCCTCCGCATTCGGGGGGGTCGTAAGAACGGCGACTTCCAGGGCATTGAGAACGACCCTTGCGTCACCGCCCGCAGCCTCGAAGAGATATTCCCGTGCATCATCCGACAGCCGGGAAGGGAACTTTCCAAGGCCCCTTTCTTCGTCTTCGAGCGCGCGTTTCACGATCGGACCCAGTTCGCTTTTGCCAAGGGGTTCGAGGACCAGGACTTTCGTCCTTGAGAGCAGCGGCCGGATGATCTCGAAGGAAGGGTTCTCCGTCGTCGCACCAAGCAGTAACAGCGTTCCATTTTCAACATGCGGAAGCAGCGTGTCCTGCTGAGCCTTGTTCAGCCGGTGGATCTCGTCCATGAAGAGCCATGTGCGCTGCTTCTGCCTGGCCCACACGGCCTGGGCTTCCGTCACCGCGGCACGGATCTCCCTGGTCCCGGCCATGACCGCGGACAGGTAGATGAGATGCCCCTGGTACTGATCGGCAATGAGTCTGGCAAGCGTCGTCTTACCGCTTCCCGGTGGACCCCACAGGATGAAGGACTGGAACTGCTTTCCCTGGATGACCCGATCGAGTATTTTCCCCGGACCGAGGAGATGCGCCTGGCCCACGAATTCGTCGAGGGTAGCCGGCCGCATCCGTTCGGCAAGAGGGGCCTTTCCCCCCGCTTCAGTTTCAGGTTTTTTGTCGAACAGACCGATTTGCTGCATCGAAGCAAGAATCCTCACTGTAATAATCAACCGTAAAACAGCGAATCATTATATACCATATTAAAGGGAAAAGGGATTAGTAAATGAAATCCGCTTATTAACACAGGACAACGGGAAATGGAGGGCTTCCGGGAAGACGGAAAAACCGGCGCGTATCACGCGCGGCGGCAAAAGCCGGGTTCATGCGCACTGATCGGACGGAACCAGTGGCCCAACTGTCCCGGCAATATCCACGTAACCTCTTGACTTTACTGAACCCAAACGAGCTGATTACTTATTGGATCACGGCTTCCGCGCTTATATGAAGAAAGAGCCCGAAACGGCGATATCCTGATCACGGCCCGATGCTCTTCCATTGCCGCGCCCGGGGGGGGGGGCGCCAATCAGTACGATGGCCTCGCCGCGACGTTCTGCTATTCACCCAGATAGGCTTTGATCACCCGTTCGTCTTTCAACAGAGCTTCTCCGGTTCCTTCCAGGATCACCGAACCGGTTTCCAGCACATACGCGTAGTGAGCGATGCCGAGTGCCGCCATGGCATTTTGTTCCACGAGCAGGATGGTTGCCCCCTGTTCGTTTACGGCCCGGATGGTTTCAAACACCTCTTCCACGATGAGCGGAGCCAGCCCCAGGGACGGTTCGTCAAGGAGCACCAGTTTCGGGCTGCTCATGAGCGCTCTTCCGAAGGCCACCATCTGCTGTTCCCCACCACTGAGGGTCCCCGACAGTTGCCGGCTTCTCTCCTTCAAACGTGGGAAAAGGCTGTAGACCCACTCCAACTGCCTCATGAATTCATGGGGTTTCTGGTTGTAGGCGCCGAGTTCCAGATTGTCCAGGACCGAAAGGTTGGGAAAGACGTGCCGGCCCTCGGGGCTAATCCCGATGCCGCGCCGGATGACTTCGTGAGTGCTCAGCTTCGACAGGTCCTGCCCCTCAAAGCGGATCGTCCCGGACTGCGCCTTGGCCAAACCGACGATGGCCCTCAGGGTGGTGCTTTTCCCCGCGCCGTTTGCACCGATCAGGGTCACTATCCGGCCCTGTTCCACGTTTAAGTCGATGCCTTTGAGCGCGTGAATCCCCCCGTAATAGACGTGCAGACCTTCAACGCTAAGCATGCCGCTGGCCCCCGAGATATGCCTTGATCACACGCGGATTGCTTTGGATTTCACCGGGTGTGCCTTCGGCTATGGTGTGTCCGTAATCGAGCACCTTGATGCGCTCACATAATTTCATGACGAACTTCATGTCGTGTTCGATAAGGAGTATCGTCAGCTCATGCTGTTTCAGGAGTTTCCGTATGAGTTCCGCGAGTTCCATGGTTTCCAGGGGGTTCATCCCCGCCGCGGGTTCATCGAGAAGCAGCAGCCGGGGTTTAGTGGCGAGGGCGCGCGCGATCTCAAGCCTTCGCTGCTGCCCGTACGCGAGAGCCCCGGCCTTTTCGAAAGCCATGTGAGCCAGCTTCAGTTCCTCCAGGAGCCGCATCGATTCGGAATGAATCCGTCTGCTTTCAGACACGTATCGGGGCAGACCGAGCATGGCCTCCCAAAAGCTCGCCCTCAGCTTGTGGTGAAAGGACACCTTAACATTCTCGAGAACGGTCATGTCCGAAAACAGCCTGATGTTCTGGAACGTGCGCGCAATACCCAGCGCGGTGATCCGGTGCGCGGGCAGCCGGGTGATTTCCTTGTCCAGCCATAGAATCCGGCCGCACGTCGGAGGCAGGTACCCGGTTATCACGTTGAACACCGTGGTCTTCCCCGCTCCGTTGGGACCGATCAAACCGACCAGTTCACCGGGCTGCAGCGTGAGGGAGAAGCTGTTTACCGCCGTCAGCCCCCCGAACTGAACGCCAATGTTTTCAAGTGTCAGAAAAGAACCCATGAGTGCAGCCATGCTCCATTCATTCTATTGCGCCCGGCCGATCCTTTTGAGCAGCCAGTCCCACCCCATTTCCCTGCGTCCCACGATGCCCTGTCGCGCGAAAATGATGACCAGCATCAGAATGAGGCTGAAAATCACCATCCGCATTCCGGGAATGCCCGGAATCGTGAAAATGCCGAGATCCATCGGGCGTTCGACAATTCTCAGGGCCTCTCCGCCCCACGCAAACAAGGCCGCCCCGATCACCGCCCCCGTCGTGCTTCCGAGACCCCCGACCACGATCATGATGAGCAGGTTGAACGTCATGAAGAAGGTGAAGAGGGTGGGCGAGATCGTCGTGATCAGGTGAGCGAGCAGGCCGCCGGCGACTCCCGTGAAAAAGGCGCTCAGCAGAAAAGCCAGCAGAAGATGTTTGAAAGGATCGATCCCCATGGCCCGCGCAGCCGTCTCATCTTCCCTGATAGCCTTCATCGCCAGACCGTAGCTGCTGTTCACCAGCTTGTTGACAACCAGGATGGTGACTATGGTAACCCCCCATGACCACCAGAGATTGGTGAAGGGCGAAAGTCCCTTGAGCCCCAGGGGACCGTTGGTGATGCTTTGGAACGCATTGCACAGAACCCGGACCACTTCGCCGAAACCCAGGGTAACGATGGCCAGGTAATCCCCTCTCACCCGGAAGACCGGAAAACTGATGAGGAAGGCGAACAGGGACGCCATTGCTCCGCCCGCCAACAGCGAAATGAAGAACGGGGCGTGGAGGACGTTGAACGGCCACATCAGGTGCTGGATGATGAAGTTCATCTCTTTTTCGGCGGGGCTCATCGTGAGGAGTGCCGAGGTGTACGCGCCGACGGCGATGAACGCATTGGGGCCGAGGTGGAGTAAGCCGCAGAAGCCGTTCACCAGATTGTAGCTCACCGCCATGGTAATGAAGATCGCCATGTTGTTCAGGATGCGGATCTGATAATCGGTACCGTAATGGTCAAAAAGAAACAGAGCGCCCAAAAGCAGCAGAATGGCCGTACAATTTAAGGTGTTTCTCCACTTGTCCCTGTCCATGCGATGACTTTCTGCGATTCAATCCCCCTCCGGTTCCGGCCGTGTTCCTCGGGAACGTGAGCCGCCCGGGTACCGACGGGGGAACAGCGTTTCTAAGTCTTGTCGATAAAAGGTTCCCCCATGATTCCAGTCGGTCTGAACAGCAGAACGAGGATCAGGATGACGAAGGCAAAGGCATCCCGGTATTGAGACAGCTCCGGGACGGCGGCCACAATGAGGATCTCCGCAAGGCCCAGCGCAAAACCGCCTATGACCGCCCCCATGATGTTTCCGATCCCGCCCAGGACCGCGGCGATAAAGGCCTTGATGCCCGGAATCACCCCCAGGAACGGGTTGACCTGCGGATACTTCATCGCCCACATGATTCCGCCCGCCGCGGCGAGACACGAACCGAGGAGGAAGGTGAGGGAGATGATCCTGTCGAGATTGATCCCCATCAACCGCGTGGTTTCGAAATCCTTTGAAGCGGCCCTCATGGCCTTCCCGACCTTGGTGCGGTAGACCACGTACAGCAGCCCCAGCAGCAGCACGACGGTGACGATCGGCGTGTATATCGTCAGCACCTGGATGCGAAGACCGAACAGGTCGATCACCTTTTCGAACATCGGTGGTCGGTGGAATGCTTTGGGGACCCCTCCGATCACGACCACGGCGAGGTTTTCCAGGAGAAATGAAGCCCCGATGGCGGAAATGAGCAGTGAGATGCGCGGGGCATTGCGCAACGGTTTGTAGGCGGCACGATCAAGGAGGATGCCCGCAAGCCCCGTAACCAGGACCGCCAGCGGAAAACTGACGTACCACGGCAGAGCGAATACGGCGATGCCGTAGATCGCCGCATAAGCCGCAAACATCATCAGGTCGCCATGGGCGAAATTGATGAGGCGCAATATGCCGTACACCATGGTGTATCCGATGGCCACCAAGGCATACAGGCTCCCGAGGGATATCCCGTTGATCAGTTGCTGCAGTAATATGGTCGAAGTCACAAATCTACCTTCTTGTCGCGGAGCGTTCAAAATGCCGGGCCCAAGGTCAAACTTTCTTAGATTACTCTTCCGATGTCAAATAGACAATAAATCGGATAATGATTCCGAAAAAAAAGCAGGGTGCTTGATACCCCTGCTTTTTCTGTAGAAAAACCAGCCAAACGGCAAGCTTTCGCTTCCCGAATCGACTGGTTTGACCAGCCGGCCAGGATGCGGCCCCGGAAGGACATTACGGATTGATGGTCGTTACATAGACGAATTTTCCTCCCGACACTTTATTGATCACCATACTTTTGATGGGATTCCCATCCTCCCCCATGGTGATGGTGCCGGAGACGCCCCTGAAATCCTTGGTGGCGGCCAGGGCGTCGCGGATCTTTGTCCCGTCGATGCTCCCAGCCCGCTTGATGGCGTCAACCAGGAGGAAATAGGCGTCCGCCCCGAGCGCTCCGAACGCATCGGCGTCCTTTTTGTACTTGGATTCGTATCGCTTTATGTATTCTTTGGCCCGATCGGTGCTTCCGGCCTGTTTATGAAAATGGCCGGTGAAGTACATATCCTCGACAGCCGCGCCCCCCACTTCCAGCAGGGTATCCGCCTGAGCCCCATCACCGGTGAGGATCGGACAGTTGATGCCCAGGTCACGTGCCTGCTTGGCCATGAGCGCATCTTCGGTATAGTAGTTGGGAGCGTAGATGATATCGGGTTTTGACGACTGCACGGAGGAAAGCTGGGCTGAAAAGTCCTGGTCCCCGGTCTGGATATAGCTTTTCGAAACAACTTTTCCGCCGAGTTTGACGAATTCCCTTTCGAAGAATTGCGCCAGACCGACGCAGTAATCCTGAGCGCTATCGATGATGACCGCCGCCGTTGCCGCTTTCAGATCATCGCGTGCGAACCGGGCGGCCGCTTCGCCCTGGAAGGGATCGATGAAGCAGGCACGAAACGCGAAACGCTTTCCCTGGTTGACGAGCGGATTCGTTGCCGTGGGGCTGACCGACGGGATCTTGGCGGCTTCGGAAATGGGATTTCCGGCCATGGTGTTCCCGCTGATGGCTTCCCCGATTATCCCGACCACTTTCCTTTTTTCGATCAGCAGGGTAACCGCATTTGCAGCTTCGATCTTATCGCTCTTCGTGTCTTCCCGGGCCACTTCGATCTTCTTGCCCAGTACTTCCGGTTCCATTTCCTGTGCGATTTGGATGCCGGCCCATTCCATTTCGCCATAGGCGGCAACCCCGCCCGTCATCGGCAGATAGGCTCCGATGACAATGGTGTCCTGGGCCGAGGCCAGCCCGCCGATCCCCGGCAAAATTGACAAAGCCGCCACGAGCAGTATCAATCCTCTTCTGCGCATCTCGTTCTCCTTTGTTTCTCATCGACTGAAGGCATGGAATTCTCGAACTTTAACCGAAACAATCGAACATCATCGTGAAATCTGCGTGGTATTGACGTTTGCCAGCCGCCAGCGGGACGCTGACGCGTTGAGAGCCGGTTTTGATCGGGAAGGATGCAGCCCCGACACTGTGGCGGAGTTCATTGTAGGGCCCTGGAACGACAAAGAAAAGTACTTTTTTACCTCGTGTTGGCCTTTTCCAGGGATTCTATATCGATTTCCTTGTCCCAGTTTTTCAGGATCCCCCGGATGTGGGCCGCACCGACCACCGCCACCACTTTTCGCCCGGGGGCCTCCCTGATCCTGTAGGCCAGATACCGGTCCCTTTCCTCTATCAGCACCTGCTTCAGGGGAGGGAACGAACTCCCTAGTTCGGACACGAGCCCTTCCATGACATCCTTCTTCTTCATGTTTTCGATGTCCTTCTCACCGATCCGGTCGATTTCTCCGAACGACAGGAAAAGGTCGATGAGAAGCCTGATCTTCATTCTCGTGTCCATGAGGTTCAAAGCCCTGGTGAGGGTTGTCCGTACGTCCCGGTCGACCAGTTCGATGTTCGCGCCCACCCGCTCCGCCGCGGCCAGGGCATGCCTCATTTCGTCGCCCGGCATCACGCCGAGTTTTTCCCCGACTTTTTTCTGGAAATAGACGAGAATGGCGGAAGACAAGGCCAGTGGCGAACCGGGGGAACGCATCAAGCTGCGGAGATCGGCTCTTCGCGGGTGCCCGCCTTCCTGAAGCGATCGGTAGCGCGTTGCGCATAATTCCACGCAGACCGTATCGGGCATTTCCTCTTCGATGATCGCGTCCACGGTTCGAGTGCTTTCCCGGGAAACGTGAGCTGTCCCCACGAGGATGACTTCCCGGTCGTCGGACGATATACGATGAACATTTACCGCATCTGCCATGAACGTCTGCGGACCCGATCCTTTCCGGTGATTGAACGGTTTCGAACCACCTCCCGGCCGTGCCGCGGTCCGGAGGATGCCATGTATTACGCCGCCTTCCGGCACTGAACACTAATAGCCATTGATTCCGGTCGCTGCAACAAGGATTTTCCCTGAAGCCGTTTCTTCAGTGGTTCGAGGATATTTTTTCCCATCAAAGGTTTCAAAAAGTCCTTCGTTTTGGTATATGAAAATTCACTGAATTGGGGGAAGCGGCATGTCTGAAGCGAACATGGAGACATCCTGATGCTCACGGCTTTCATCACGGGGGCCACCGGCTTTATAGGCGGCCACGTCGCCCGGGCGCTGATCGCCGGGGGATGGAAGGTACGCGCGTTGAAACGGGAAGGATCGCCCCGGCCCGACGACATGAAGGATATCGACTGGTGTACGGGAGATATCCGCCGTTTCGACGAGGTGAGCGACGTTATGTCCGGATGCGACGCGGTTTTTCATGTTGCGGCCGATTACCGCCTCTGGGCGAAGGATCCCGGTGAGATTTACGAAAGCAACGTCTCCGGCACCGAAAAGGTGTTTGAAGCGGCCCTTGCCCGCGGGGTCCCGAAGGTTGTCTACACCAGCAGTGTCGGGGCGCTGGGCCTCTCGCCCGACGGTTCTCCCGCCGATGAGACCGTTTCGGTGTCCATCGATGACATGGTGGGTCACTACAAGCGTTCAAAATTCCTTGCGGAACGGAAGGCCGATGAGTTCTTCGCCCGCGGTCTTCCCATCGTCATCGTGAATCCGAGCACTCCCGTAGGGCCCGGAGACCGAAAACCGACCCCGACGGGGAAAATCATCGTCGACTTCCTCAATGGGAAAATGCCGGCCTACCTGAACACCGGCCTGAACCTGATCCATGTTAAAGACGTTGCCGCAGGCCATGTTCTGGCTTTCGAACGCGGCAGACCCGGAGAAAAATACATCCTGGGGAACACGAACCTTACGCTTATCGAGATCTTCCGGCGTCTTGAAACCATATCCGGGGTCAAGGCCCCGCGGATCCGGCTGCCGTACCGCCCCATCCTTATCCTCGCCTACCTTGCCAGGGCACTGTCCCAGGTTACGGGCAGTGAACCACTGATTCCCTTCGAGGGGGTGAAGATGGCCCGAAAATACATGTTTTTTGACTCCAGCAAAGCGATCCGTGAACTGGGATTGCCCCAGACACCCGTTGACGCCGCACTGTCGGAAGCGGTCCGATGGTTTCGCGAAAACGGCTATGTGCCAAGGCGGGATCGCCATACAGAATCGAGGACCTGATGCGTTTTCCAATGAGTCTTTATATTTCCATGACTACCTACCTGATCGGGAAGAAAATCAGGGGGGTCGAACGCTTCCCCCTGGTGCTCATGCTCGAACCCACTCACCGGTGCAACCTCACCTGTTCGGGATGCGGAAGGATCCGCGAATACCGCGACTCGCTGCAGTTGGAAATGACCCTTGAGGAATGCCTGAAGGCCGTCGATGAAGCAGGCAGTCCGGTGGTGACCATTACGGGCGGCGAACCCCTGCTCTACTCGCACATCCGGGAACTCGTTCAGGAAGTACTGCGGAAGAAGAAACACATCTATTTTTGCACCAACGCCCTTCTCCTCGAAGAATCCCTGCACCTTTTCCGCCCGGATTCGCACTTTACCTGGAACATCCATTTTGACGGGACCGAACACGTACACGATACCATCATCCAGAGGCCCGGTGGTTTCCAGAAGGCCATCGCCGCGGTCATCGCCGCCAAGTCAGAGGGATTCAGGGTCAGCACCAACACGACCGTTTACCGGGAAACCGACGTGAACGATCTGGAAAGGCTGTTCGAACAGTTGACCGGAGTCGGAGTGGACGGCATCCTGGTGGCGCCCGGGTTCAGTTACGAAGAGGTCCTGAAGGACGTCTTCATGAGCAGGCAGGAAATCACGGAGAAATTCAAACACATCCTCAAGTGGGAAAAACGCTTCCCCCTCATCAGCAATCCCCTTTACCTGGACTTTGTCGCCGGCAACCGGAAGCTGCACTGCACCCCGTGGGGCAGCCCGACTCGAAACCCGATGGGGTGGAAGTCGCCGTGCTACCTCATCACCGATACGCACTATCCCACTTTCGCCGAGTTGATGGCCAAAACCGACTGGGACCATTACGCGTCCGGTCGTGATGAGCGCTGCGCCCAATGCATGATGCACTGCGGGTATGAACCGAGTGTCGTCTACGATATGACGGGAAAAGACATATTGCGCATGCTCAAGTGGAACCTCCATGCATGACCTGTTTGCGCTCCTGTGGGGAACAGTTCTTCTTCGCCCCTATGTGTTCGCCTTCCTGGCGGTTTACCTGGTGGCCGCATCGGCGCAGTTCGGCTGGAAGAAGACGCTCGTTTACCTCCCGCTCGGCTACTGCCTGGCCTGGATGTCCGAATTCGCTTCCATTCACTGGGGTTTCCCCTACGGGGACTACTATTACATCGACACCACGAGCCGGCAGGAATTGTGGGTGTTCGGCGTGCCTTTCATGGACTCGCTTTCCTACGTGTTTCTGTCCTACTGCAGCTACTCGATGGCCGTGTTCCTCCTGAGTCCGGTGTACTTCACCGCACGCGAATTCATGGTTCTGGAAACGAGGCGCATCCGTCGTTCATGGAAAACGCTCACCCTCGGGGCATTCCTTTTCGTCCTCCTGGACGTCATTACCGACCCCGTGGCGCTCCAGGGATACCGCTGGTTTCTCGGGCAGATTTACGGGTATAGACACGCGGGGCTCTACTTCGGTATTCCGATGAGCAACTTCGCGGGCTGGCTCGTCGTGGGCGTGGTGATGATCGCCGCACTCCAGAGGCTCGACCGGGTTTCGACGCTGGAACGGGGGGCCGGCCCCCTGCTTGAACGAATCCCGTGCGTGCATCTCTTCGGGCCGCTCCTCTATGTTTCGGTGCTCATTTTCAACCTCTCGGTGACTTTCTGGATCGGGGAATTGCTTCTTGGCCTCGTGGGATGCGTCATCCTCTTTTTCCCGTTCCTGCTCTGCCTCGTGTTCACTTTCTACAAACGGGAACATCTGACCCGGGAGGCAATCAGGCGGCATTTTTCCGATTTTCCGTGGAAGGAGGGCGTTTCCGCCCTACCCTCTCTCCTTCGGGACGCGATCGGCGACCATGCGGCCCAGATCGACGACGGGTAAGCTGAGGAACTCCGCCAGCACGGCCCCCATCGCCTTCGCAGCCTTGGACGACCTTTTCCATGATGCATAAAACGCCCGGACCACTCCGGGGTTTCGCAACACAAGGGACAGCACCCCCGACAACAGGACCCGGCCGTCCGCACCGGTGATGTCCGCAAGGTCAAACCCGATGTCGTCGTGAAGACCGTCGCTCACAGCCCTCACGGAGACAAACGGAATCCCGCTTCCGAACGCGAGCCTCGCGAACACGAATGTCTCCATGTCGAGAAGCGCGGGGCCTCCGCAAAGCCGGTCGCCGAGGAGGCGTTTGTCCACGGGGCCTGCCGCAGTCACGATGCGGGCCTGCATCATCCCCGCACGCAGCCGGAAATCCCCGAAATCATCGGAACTCGCCACAGCATACCGGCCGGCGGCGTCATCCAATCCCTCCGCCGTGGCTCTGCAGAAGGCCTCACCGGAAACGACGCTGCCCACACCGAGGCCGTTTCCGAGACTTCCGGCAAATCCGCAGGATACGATCAGGTCGGGAACGGTTCGCTCAAGGGCCCATGCCGACGCCTTCGCCGCGCACGGCTCACCCATCCCCGTTTCGATCAACCGGACCCTTTTGCCGCCGGAGCAAAGTTCGAACGTTCGGAAAGGCTTCCGGCAGATGCAGCGCCAGCGACCGGTCATCTTCCTGAACGGGCCGTATTCCTGGGGCAGGGCCGCAAAAAGAATTATCTCCATAGGGGTTCGAATCTACATGATGAAGTGCTCTTCAGAATGGGGCCGTCAGAGCGGCGGCCCGTATGTTCCGTATCTTCAGGCCACCGTCACTTCAGGACACAAATAGATGTCCTGGATCAGGTTCAGAAGTTTGACTCCATCGGCCATGGGCTTCTGGAAGGATTTCCGCCCGGAAATGAGGCCCATTCCTCCCGCCCGCTTATTGATCACAGCCGTTCTCGCCGCCTCCGCAAGGTCGTCCTCGCCCGAGGCCCCGCCCGAATTGATCAGCCCTGCCCGGCCCATGAAGCAGTTCGCCACCTGGTAGCGGGTGAGGTCGATGGGATGATCGGACGTCAGTTCCGAATAGACTCTCGCGTCCGTCTTCCCGAACTTCAATGCCGTATACCCGCCGTTGTTCTCCGGCTGTTTCTGCTTCACGATGTCCGCTTCGATCGTCGCCGCAATGTGATTGGCCTGCCCGGTCAAATCGGCGGAAAGGCTGTAGTCGGTCTTGTCGACCTTGAAAGCGTTGTTTCGGAGATAGGCCCAGAGAACCGTGACCATGCCGAGTTCGTGGGCGTGGTGAAAGCATTCCGAAATTTCAACTATTTGACGCGAACTCTCCGCGGAGCCGAAGTAAATGGTGGCACCGACGGCGGCCGCCCCCATATCGAACGCCTGCGTGACGTCGGCAAACAGGATCTGATCGTGCCTGTTCGGATAACTCAAGAGTTCGTTGTGATTGATTTTTAAAATAAAGGGGATTTTGTGCGCGTATTTTCTGGCAACGGACCCGAGGACGCCGAGGGTCGAGGCGACGGCGTTGCACCCTCCCTCGATGGCCAGCCGGACAATGTTTTCAGGGTCGAAATAAATGGGATTCGGAGCAAAGGATGCCCCCGCGGAATGCTCGATCCCCTGGTCCACGGGGAGGATAGAAAGGTATCCCGTACCGCCGAGCCGGCCCCTCGCAAACAGGGACTGCAGGTTGCGAAGCACCTGCACGGGCCGGTCGGATGAAGAACTGATGCGGTCCACAAAATCCGGCCCGGGAAGATGCAGATGTGCCTTGGGTATTTTGGGTGAATTGAAATTGAGCAGGAATTCGGCCTCATACCCCAAAAGTTTCACTATTTCCTCGAACATGGAATTCCTCCTTCTGTCGGTCGAGCGGATTCATCATCTTTCCCCGGTCATGCACCGGGGATAAACGGCAAAGACCTTCTCAAAGGCCCCCTCGGAAAAATAGTCAGTCCGGGCAGGGCCCGCCAGTGATAAGCCGGAAAGACGGGGCGGACGGGCGGATCCGCATATGGGCTTCGTCAATTCCGGGGGGAGATTCTCTTTTTGAGCCTGCTGCCGATGCGCAGACGGGCGGTGGGTCCGACTGCATCCGCACTTTCACCGGGAGTATCCCGGTATCCCCGCGTAAAGTCAAGGACCGCGGCGGTCCGCTCACGGCTCTCCCCCATACCTGTCAAGATGCGTACCGCTTTTTCGGCACGCGGTTCCAATTCACCATGCGGGGCAATTTCTGACTTGATTTCTTTCTTTCTTGATGCTTAAAGGGAATACTTTCCGCTTCGAGCGCATGCGAGAGCGAACAACCTTCGAGTGAACCGGCATTTTCTTCCATTGCGATTCCGTTAGCCAGGATGCGTTTCCGCCCGACCGCTTATCAGTAGCGAAGACGACGATGGGCCCGGAATGGCGAATTTCGCTTGAGAGGCGGGATGTGCCCTTTCTCCGAAGAAGGGGCAAAGCTCAGGCACGGGAAGTCTGAACGCAATTCATCGATTTATCGACAGGAGGGACCAAATTGAACGCAGAGAAACTGGGAGCGCGCATTAAGAAATTTCGAGAGCAAAAGTCGATCACCCTGGATGACCTTGCGGGGCGAACCGGATTGAATCAGGACTTCCTCCGTGCCGTTGAAGATGAAAACGTCTACCCTTCCCTTGGACCGCTGCTAAAAATCGCGCGTGCGCTCGGTGTGAGGCTTGGAACATTCCTGGACGACCAGGCCACCCGGGACCCTCTCGTGGTGCGAGTGGAAGAACGCAAGGAAGAACTGAGCATGATCAGCGGCAAGAGCAAACCGGTGGCGCTGAGGTTCCATTCCCTGGGACGCGGCAAAAGCGACCGCCACATGGAGCCGTTCTTCATCCAGATTCTTCCGGAGTCCGCAAAGGACAAGAAGCTTTCTTCTCACGAAGGCGAAGAATTCATCGTGGTGATCTCGGGAGAGGTCGTCGTGATCTACGGCCAGGAGACCTATGCGCTCAAGGCCGGGGACAGCATCTATTACAACTCGGTGGTCCCTCATCACGTGGGTTCCGGAGGCGATCAGAACGCCGAGATTTATGCCGTCTTATATTTTCCCAATTAAAGGAACAGATAAATATGGGCGAAGAATTGCTCCATTCACTCACCATCGGCCAGATACTGGATAAGAGCATTTCACTGTATCCGGACCATGAGGCGGTCGTCTACGTCGACCGCAATTTCCGGCTGACATACCGTCAGTTCGGTGAACTGGTGGACCAGCTCGCCAAGGGGATGATGGCCCTCGGCATTCAGAAAGGCGAAAAGGTAGCCATATGGGCTACAAACGTGCCGTACTGGGTTGCCCTGCAGTTCGCGACGGCAAAAATCGGCGCCATCCTGGTCACCGTGAACACGTTCTATAAAATCAGCGAAGTTTCCTACCTGATGGCACAGTCCGAGTCGGAGAACCTGTTCATCATAGACGGTCACAGAGACACGGACTATCTGCAGATCATTTACGAACTCGTTCCGGAACTCAAGACCGAGCAACGGGGCTATCTGCACTCGGAACGATTCCCGCACCTCAAACGGCTGTTCTTTCTCGGACCGGAAAAACACCGCGGGTTCTATTCCATCGTCGAACTGCTGAATCTGGCCGAAACGGTGACGGACGAAGAATATCTCGCGCGCCAGGCCACCCTCGACATTCACGATGTGGTCAATATGCAGTACACGTCCGGCACCACGGGATTTCCCAAGGGGGTCATGCTGACCCACTACAACGTCGGCAACAACGGCAACTGGATCGGCGAGAACCAGAGGCTCGGCCCGGATGACCGCGTCTGTCTGCCGGTGCCTCTTTTCCACTGCTTCGGATGCGTACTGGGAGTCATGGCGGCGGTGAACCATGCGAGCGCCATGATCATTCTGGAGAGTTTCGACCCGGTCCTGGTGATGACTTCCGTGGAGGAGGAGCGCTGTACGGCCCTCTACGGTGTGCCGACCATGTACATTTCCATTCTTCAGCACAAGCTTTTCCCGAAATTCGACTTCAGCACGCTGAGGACCGGAATCATGGCCGGGTCCCCCTGCCCCATCACGGTCATGGAACAAGTGATGGACAAGATGTACATGCGCGAAATCACCATCTGCTACGGACTTACGGAGGGGTCTCCCGTCATGTCCCAGACGCGGGTGGATGACGATGTCAGGAAGCGCGTCGAAACGGTCGGACGTCCCATGCCCGCCATCGAAGTCACGCTTTTGGATCCCGAGACGCGGGAACCCGTACCGACCGGCCAGACGGGAGAAATCTGCTGTCGGGGATACAACGTCATGAAGGGCTACTACAACATGCCCGACGCCACCAGGGAAACCATCGACGAAAACGGATGGCTCCATTCGGGTGACCTGGGAGTCTTCGATTCCGACGGCTACCTCATCATCACCGGACGCCACAAGGATATGATCATTCGCGGCGGCGAGAACATCTATCCCAGGGAAATAGAAGAATTCATTTACAAAATGGACGGGGTGCAGGATGTTCAGGTGGTGGGAGTAGCGAGCAAGAAATACGGAGAGGAAGTCGGGGCTTTCATCATCAGGAACCCCGGAAGCGAGTTGACCCCGGAAGACATTCTGGACTACTGCCGCGGCAAGATTTCCCGCTTCAAGATTCCGAAATACGTTATGTTCGTGGACGAATTCCCCCTGACCGCAAGCGGCAAGATACAAAAATTCAAGCTCCGCGAAATGGCCGCAAAGGCGTTTCCCGACGCATGACACCTCGCCCCCCCCGCACGAGGGAGGGGCGAGCGCTTCCACGGAATCTTCCCTTGCAGTCCCGGGCAACGGATTGCCCGGGACTGCAAGGACAAGCAGCACGGGGAAAGCGCTGGCCGGGTTCAACCTATTTCTCTCCGGGTCCGGGCCGGTATCCGAATTCCGTGAGCGTCCTCGGGTTTCTTCTCCAGTTTTTCGTCACTCGAACGAACAATCCCAGAAAAACATGGCATCCCAGAAACGCTTCAATGTCTCTTCGAGCGTCCTTGCCGATCTCCTTCAACATCAGTCCCTTTTTCCCGATGAGAATCGCTTTGTGAGAATCGCGTTCCACGTGAATGGTGGCTTCGATGTCGATCCGCCCCGTTCCCTGGTCTTCCGAGAACTTTTCCACCGTGACCGCGACGGCATAAGGGATTTCCTGGTGGACCAGGCGGAAGACTTTCTCCCTCACGAGCTCCGCCACCAGGAACTTTTCGGGCTGATCGGTCAGTGAGTCCTCGGGATAGTATTTCGGACCCTCCGGAAGGATGGATACGATCTCTTTCATGAGCTCATCGGTGCCGTCTCCCGAAAGCGCCGAAATCGGAACGACGGCGCGCAACTCGTGCATTCGGCTGTACCGCTCGATGACCGGCAGGATTTCCGGTTTGTTGTCCACGAGGTCGACCTTGTTGATCGCGAGAATGACGGGCGTCCCGATCTTCCTCATCTCTTCAACGATATATTCATTGATCGTCCGGTCGGTGTCCGGGACCTGGATGAGAAGGCAAATCACATCCGCCTCGTTCAATGCCGACAGAGCGGTTTCCACCAGCACCTTGTTGAAAGGGTCACGCGCGCGGTGAATGCCGGGGGTGTCCATAAAAACGATCTGGAAGCCGGGTTCCGTCAGGATCCCGAGGATCCGGTTGCGCGTGGTTTGCGGCTTCGGGGCCGTAATGGATATCTTCTCCCGGAGAAACCGGTTGATGAGGGTCGATTTCCCCACGTTCGGAGCGCCCACCAGGGCCACATAGCCGGATTTGAAGCCGCTTGCCGATTCACTGCACATATCTAAAGGTTGCCTCCATTCAAAGGGACGTCATTTACGATTAATATGAAACCTGCCGGGGCCCGCGGCACAGGGAGTGTTTCCTGCAGCAGGCCGGGGTGTCAGGCCATGCCTGAGCCCAACGGGTGGAAATGCACGCCGGCCGAATCGCCCGGCTCATTCAAACGAACATTCGATCCAATCCGCGTTCCGGTCTTTTTCGCAGGCGATCTTCACTCGCTCTATTCCCCATTTTTCCCGCCAGTACGCAATGTTTTCCCCTCCCGACCCCGTCAGTTCGCTCCGTACCCGCTCGCATACCCTCAACAGCAAGGTTTTCCCCGAATACAGCCGGAGAGGAGCCGCCGCAAGCAACCCGTCCACCTTGCGCCTCCAGGATCGTGCCTTGACCAGGTATCCGAAAGCCGGATGGTAGGGACCACCCAGAACGGTCCCGGGTTTTTCCAGTTCCGGGTCGGAATGGAGTCCCATTCGTATGACCGGGATTTGTTCCCGGGTGAGGACATCGTAGGCGGAAGCGCACCATTCGATCGCTTCGTCAAGAGACAGGGGGTGGTAGTCGCCCATTCGATACCGGTCGGCAAGCTGCGTGTTTTGAAGCACAAGCGTCGGGTAGAGCCGCGCAAAATCGGGCCGGATCCCCACCAGCCCCGAAATCGATTCAAGGAAGGTCGGGTAGTCGTCTTCGGGCAGCCCGGGCATGAGTTGGATTCCGAGGCGCCATCCCCGCCGGCGGACTTCACGGCCTGCCGCTTCCACCACGTTTGCCGAATAGCCCCTCGCGCTCGCTTCCAGGACCCGGTCGGACAGACTCTGAACGCCGAGCTCAACCGTGCGCACGGGATAGCCCGAAAGCAGGCCCAGGATGTCAGGGGGGAGCGCATCGGGCCTTGTGGAGAACCGGATTCCGGTGAATGTCCCCGCCTCGACCCCGTTTGCCGCGCAGTCGAGCACACGGCGCAGAATGGGCTGCTCAAGCAGCGTGAAAGTCCCTCCGTAGAATGCGATTTCCCCGGATATGCCGGAACGGCGCGCACTTTCCGTCAGCGCGGAATACTGCCGAAGGAAAAGGGCCGTGAGATCGTCTTCAGCCCCGGTGCAGTCGTTCTGCCCGGTAACCGCCTGCTGGTTGCAGTAGACGCAACGGTACGGACATCCCGCATGAGGAAGAAACACGGGGTAGATGCGGTTTTCAAGAGCTTTAGTCAAGGGCCTGGGGGTCCTCATTCATCTTTTCGAGGGCGCGTTGAGCCGCCATCTGCTGGGCGTCTTTCTTGCTTTTCCCCGAACCGCTCGCGAGCACACGGTCTTCCAGGACGACGTTCATGTGGAACAGCTTTTCGTGGTCAGGTCCCTCCTCCCCCGCCAGGACGTAACCGGGCGTGAGCTTGTACCGGGCCTGGGTCAGTTCCTGGAGCTGGGTTTTGTAGTCCTTGTCCAGTGCCTTGAGGATGTGGTCCTGTTTCTCGACGTCGAGATAGTCCCTGAAGAGCGTCCCGATCACCCTGAGGGCCGCGTCCAGACCCCCGTCGAGGTATATGGCAGCAATCAGGGCTTCCAGGGTATCGGCGAGAAGCGACGCCTTCCGGCGACCTCCCGTCATCTCTTCTCCCTTTCCCAAAAGCAGGCATTCTCCGACATTCAGGCCCGTTGCGATGTTCATCAGCTCGCGTTCATTGACGATCGAGGATCGAAGCCTGGAAAGCTCCCCCTCGTTGCAATTCGGGAAATGGTCCAACAGCAGGTGGCTGATCGCGAGGCCCAACACGGCGTCGCCGAGGAATTCCAACGTTTCGTTGTCTTTTTCATCGAGGTGCAGGTTCTCATGCAGGTAGGAACTGTGGACAAGCGCCTGGTGAAGCAGGTGCATGTTCCGAAACCGGTATTCGAGGTCCTGCTGCAACTTCTCGAGATGTATTGCCAAGTCCATTCTTCTTTGATATCCTAAAGTTTTCAATGCAATTTGTGTACTGGTATAGTACACTTCCGTTCTCAATAACCATGTCAAGAGCGAGTGCTAATGTCAAGAGCGCCCACGCATTATTTGACGATTCTCGACGAATCCGGGCATTGTTTGATTCAGCCTCCTCCGGGGAAAATGGACCGTGCTGACCTGGATTAATACACCCACCCCCAAGAGCGATCGCTTCCTTTTGCTTGACCGCGATGGTGTCCTCAATTCGGACAGGGAAGATTCCGTCAAAAACTGGCAGGAATATCAGTTTTTCCCCGAGGCCCTGGAATCCATGAACTGGCTGAACAGGCGCGGGGTGAATGTCATCCTGGTCAGCAACCAGTCCGGTCTGGCCCGTGGAGTAATGGGATGGGAAGACTTCTGGACGATTCACGAACGCATGGTTCGGGCCATCAGGGACGCCGGCGGAGAGCTGCTCGCGGCCTTTTACTGCCCTCATCACCCCGATGAAGGGTGCGTGTGCCGCAAGCCTGCCCCGGGAATGATCCGGGCGGCCCACCAACTGTATGGGTTCCCTTTGGAAACCACTTATATGATCGGAGACAGAGTTACGGACCTCCTTGCGGCGGAAAACGCCGGATGCCGGGGGATTCTGCTTGACCGTTCGTCCCGGGACGAGGAACCGGCGGTGCTCCAGGCTTCAAAACCCGAAGCGATCCAACGATTCCACACTCTTTCGGAAGCCGTTCAGGCCATCTTCCGGGAACAACCTGGACCGTAATTTTTTCCGGCCGGCCCTGCGCCGGCCTTTTGTACAATAGGGTCATCCAAGATCATCGTCCTTCGGGTACCATGAAATGAAAGGAGAAATTTCTGATGTCTTCATGCAGTAAATCGAACCCTCAACTGAACTGCCCTGTTGAACAGCAAGGAATCACAAACTGCGGTAAGGTCCATTACCATCTGACCACGCCTCAGCTTTATGAACAGGCCCTTCTCAGGCAGGAAGGCACGGTCGCACACCTCGGACCGCTGGCAGTCTACACCGGGGCTTTCACCGGCCGGGCACCCAAAGACAGGTTCATCGTCAGGGAGCCCGACAGTGAAGGTAAGATCGGTTGGGGAGATATCAATAAACCGATTGATTCCGATACGTTCGATCGTCTCTACCACCGTCTTCTGGCCTTCCTCCAGGGGAAGGACATTTTCGTTCAGGACTGCTACGTCGGCGCGAATCCCGCCTACCGCCTGCCCATCCGGATCGTAACGGAAAAGGCATGGCAGAACCTTTTCGCCCGGAACATGTTCCGCCGCATACGCGATCAGAAAATACTCGCTCAATTCGCACCGGAATATACGGTCATCGCAGCCCCCTCATTTCTTGCCGATCCGAAGACGGATGGGACCCGTTCGTCCGCGTTCGTCCTCCTCAATTTCAAGAGAAAGCTCATCATCATCGGGGGAACCGGCTACGGCGGGGAAATCAAGAAGTCGATCTTTACCGTCATGAATTTCCTGCTTCCGCAAAAGGGCGTCCTTCCCATGCACTGCTCCGCCAACCTGGGAAAGAACGGCGACTCGGCCGTCTTCTTCGGGCTGTCGGGGACCGGGAAAACCACTCTGTCCGCTGACCCGGACCGCATTCTCATCGGGGATGACGAGCACGGGTGGGGAGATGACGGAATTTTCAATTTCGAAGGCGGATGCTACGCGAAGGTGATTCACCTTTCCCCCGAGGCGGAACCGCAGATCTACCGGTGCACGAGGCTGTTCGGAACGATCCTGGAAAACGTGCCCATGGATCCCGCCACGCGCCTGCTCGACCTCGATGATACCTCCATAACCGAAAACACGCGCGCGGCCTATCCCCTCGAATACATCGACAACGCGTCGCCCACCGGACTGGCCCCTCATCCGAAGGACATCGTCATGTTGACGTGCGACGCCTTCGGGGTCCTGCCCCCGGTATCGCGCCTGACGCCCGAACAGGCCATGTACCATTTTCTTTCGGGGTATACGGCGAAGGTAGCCGGAACGGAAGCCGGCATCGTCGAACCGCAGAGCACCTTCAGCACGTGCTTCGGAGCGCCGTTCATGGTCATGCACCCCACGGTTTATTCGACACTGCTCGGGGAACGCATCCGGAAGCACAAGAGCGCCTGCTGGCTCATCAACACGGGCTGGACCGGCGGCGGACCGGACGAGGCTTCCCGCATCGCGATCAAGTACACCAGGCGGCTCCTGCACGCGGCGCTGGGCGGAGAATTGGACAGAGTGGAATTCGAGACCGAACCGTATTTCGGCCTGTCCATCCCGAAGCACTGCCCGGAAATACCGGATGAGGTTCTCAATCCGATAACGTCCTGGAAGGACAAGGAAAAGTACAAGAGGCAGGCCACGGACCTCCGGCAGCGGTTCAAAGAGAATTTCAAGGTATTCGAAGCCAATGTGGATCCGGATCTGAGAGAGATCATGTAAAGGGTTTGAGGGTTGATCATGTTTTATCCCCCTTTTCTCGCGTTTTTTCTTTTTGTGTGTCTTTTCATCCTGCTGGTGACGTTTGCGCTGGTCCAGTTCGGGCTTTTCAGCTGGGCCTTCAGCCGCCTCGGGATCCCGCCGGAGTACCTTTTCTCGCTTCTTTTCATGTGTATCGTGGGGAGCATGATCAACATTCCGATTCGAAAGATCAGGATTCCACCTCACCCCGAAGACTGGGAGGTGATATCCTATTTCGGCATGCGCTTCCGGCCTCCGCGGCGGCATCAGAAAAATGAGATGGTGCTCGCGGTGAACGTCGGAGGCGCTGTCATTCCGTCGTTCCTGTCCCTGTACCTCCTGACCCACGCGGAGAATCCCATCCGAATGCTTCTGGCCCTGGCCGCAGTGGCCTATGTGACCTACAAGGTTGCAAGGCCGGTCTCCGGGGTCGGGGTGGCGACGCCCATGTTCATCCCGCCCATCGCCGCGGCGCTCGCGGCGATGATTTTCAACCACGGGTGGGCCGCTCCAACGGCCTACGTGGCGGGAACGCTGGGAACACTCATCGGGGCGGACATCCTTCACCTCGACAAGATCAAGGAAATGAGGGCTCCCGTGGCCTCCATCGGGGGGGCCGGGACATTCGACGGTATTTTTCTCACCGGCATACTGGCCGTCCTTCTCGCCTGAGGAAGACGGCCCCCCAATCGTACCTTTCACTGGATTCAGCAGGCGCGGCAACGGCTTTGCGCTCCTGCGAACGAGGTCTTGAAAGCCTATGGCGAGTCAGGTTTTTTTCACCGATTTGAGGGCCGCGAACAAGCGAAGCCTTCTGGACAAGATCAGGTACCTGGTCGAAGCGGCCGGGATACAGAAAACCGTGGAAAAGAAAGGGCTAACCGCCGTAAAGATCCACTTCGGCGAAAGAGGCAACACGGCGTTCATCCGGCCCATGCTGGTCCGTCCCATCGTGGACGCGATAACCCGGGCCGGAGGCAAGCCCTTTATCACCGACGCGAGCACCCTTTACGTGGGCACGCGGGGAAACGCGGCGGACCACCTCACGACGGCGGAACTGAACGGATTCGCATACTCCGTGGTGGGCGCTCCCCTCATCATCGCCGACGGCATCAACGGGCGGGATGAAGTGGCCGTTCCCGTGGGCTTCAGACACTGCAAGGAGGCTTACGTCTCCTCCGGTGTCGCCCTGGCCGATTCCCTCATCTCCGTCGCTCATTTCAAGCTGCACGAGGTGTCGGGATTCGGCGGCGCAATCAAGAACGTGGGCATGGGGGCCGCATCCAGGCGAGGGAAAATGGCCCAGCATTCCGACGTGGCCCCTGTGTTGAATCTTGCCAAATGCATCGCCTGTGGAGTCTGCCGCGATCAGTGCGCTCACGACGCCATCAGCATCGTCGACCGCCCCGAAAACGCTCCCCGCCCCTCGCCCGGCACCCGGACCATGGCAAAGTTCGATTCCGACAAATGCGTCGGCTGCGCGCAATGCGTCCACGTCTGTCCCCAAGGCGCTCTCGACATCAACTGGAAAACCGAGATCCCCAAATTCATGGAGCGCATGGTGGAATACACGGCCGCGGCGCTCAAGGGGAAAGAGAAGCGTTCGTTTTTCGTCAATTTCATCACTCAGGTGTCGCCGGCGTGCGACTGCTACCCTTTTTCGGATGCTCCCATCGTGGCCGATGTGGGGATCACGGCTTCAAGAGATCCGGTTGCAATCGACCAGGCGTCTATGGACCTCGTGAACGCACAGCCGCCCCTCGCTTCATCGATCATCGCGGGGAACCCGCACGCGGCCGATGATAAGGTGCGCGCCGTTTACCCGCACATCGACTGGCGCCACCAACTCGAATACGCCGAGGAACTGGGCCTCGGAAGCAGGACATACGAACTGGTCAAACTGTAGGAATCGGACGTTCGCGCGGGAAATTTTCCGGCTGCTTTGCTTTTGCCGCTGCCGGCAGGCAACCGGTTGCGGGGGGCGTTCCAAAACGTAGCGGAAAGGTCCGCGACCCGGGGGGGCAGTGCTACGGCCTGTTGCCCGAATACCTACCCCGGGGGTAGCCCGGATACTTGTTATCCGGGCGCGAATCGCAGGGGGGATTATTAGATGGATCCCCTCCGCAAGATGCTCCACCATGCGCCTGGCCGATCGCTTCTTACCCGTACCCTCGTGCCCGAGCTACCCGGTTAATGACAAATTACCTACGAATTAAAGTCCCGAGATACCCGTTTTGATGCTTCGCCGGTGAGGCGCAGCATCATGGATAATTGCGTTCAAGAAAGCGCCAAACGATGTTTCTCGAAAAAGTGGGGAGCAGTGTTCGCCACTTCCCTACGCCGCTGAACGGCTTTGTGTGGCGCCGCTGCAACGCCACGAGCGGGGGGGGAGCAACTCTTCCCGTTCAGTTCCCATAGGGCCGAGGTTCTCCCCTGCGGCAATGCCCCGGGTCGCACGTAGTCGGCAAATGCCCCGCCGGACGACTTTCCGCTCTTGCCGTCTGATATATAAACTTGTAAAAAAAGTCGCCTTTGTTTACATTGGCCATGGAAGCGGCAAGCTCACTGGTGGGGCTCCCGGACTTCAAATCCGGTGTGGGGCGCTGAAGGGCGTCCCAGGTGGGTTCGATTCCCATGCGCTTCCGCCACAGTTTGAAGAGGCGATTTTCCGCATCCCCGCGATCACTTCCTGGATGAGATCTTTCAGATCGACTCCAAGTAAAGCCGCCCCCTTCTCCACAACTTCCCGGTTAACCCCGGCCGCAAAGCTCTTCTGTTTCCATTTCTTCTGTACCGATTTGGCGTCCATGTCCATCACACTCTTCGAAGGCCGAACCAGGGCGCAGGCAGTAACGAAACCAACCAGTTCGTCGACCGCATAAAGAGTCTTTTCAAGGGTTGTCCTCGGTTCCACATCCGTGCATATACCCCATCCGTGCGACATGATCGCCCGAACGTATTCTGCCGGCCAGCCGCTCTCGTCGAGCAGTTCGCGCGTCTTCAGGCAGTGTTGCTCCGGGAACTGCTCGTAGTCGAGGTCATGGACCAGTCCGATGAGTCCCCACTCATCCGGATTCCCTCCGGCTTTTTCGGCCATGTGGCGCATAACCCCTTCAACAGCCAGTGCATGCTTGATTAAGGATTCGTTTTTATTGAACTCGTTCAGAAGCGCCCATGCTTCGTCTCTGGTCGGAACGTGTGCCGTCATGGAAAGACCTCCTTTATGAGCACCGCACGGCCCCGAATCGCCATTTCAACTCCCTCGTGGAGCCCGATTCGAGGCTTTTATGAATAGAATATGATCATTGAGCATATCTCCGAACGCGGTTTTTCGACGGGCTGCCAGCAGCTGGTATCTCACCCCCCTAAATAATATCACATAGTCTAGTGGAAATCGGGGGGCGTTGTCCATTCGGTGCCCCCTGCCCCGCAAAACCTTACCCAGCAAAAGGCCAGGGGGGTTCGATTTCCATGCGCTTCCGCCAGGTTACGAAACATCTCCTTCCCTGATATCCTCAGTGATAGTTCTTGTACATCTCCGGCGTACGTACGGAACCTGAAGCTGGGCCTCTATTCCCTGGTCGGCTTCCATCGCATGCTGAAGAAATCATGGCGACAACCGAAAAATCCCACGACAAAAACCACCCGGGCTTCCCCCTCGCCAACCCCATGATTGGATGATAGCCTGCTCATTGACCTTGTGCTTGCCGGGTGGAAAGCCTAGAATCTTCATTTAAAGCTCTTCCCGCAGCGACGGGGCGGAGCGGAATTCATTTCATTCTGTCGACGGGGAAAATTGGGCTCACTAACCGCGTGCACTGAAATTTTCCCCGTCCTGTGATGCCAATCGTACGCGCGAGGTCATTGCCTGGGCCCTGGGAGTATCGATAAAGGATTTTTTCAATGAATATGAGCAGAGTCACGCGAAAGCTGTTCCTTCTTGCTGCAGCCGGCGCCATGTTGTCCGGGTGCGCCGACATGGATTTTCCTCGCAAACTGGACTTCAACTCGAACTGGGTATCCAGGGACGGCAAATCCCAGGAGCAGTTTTATCGAGACCAAGGCGAGTGCAAGCGAGAAACCCTGCTGGTGAACCCTCCGGCTTTTCCGTCTCAGGCTGGAGTGGATGGCAGCAATTGGGACATGAGCAACATTAAGGAATTTGAGAGCTGTATGCGCTCAAAGGGATGGGCGAAAGAATAAGCGGTTTGAAGCCCACCGGCACCACTGGGAAATTCAACGCCCGCCCGCCGTCGATGAGATCGGCCGTCGTTTCACACTTTCGTCAGGATAGCCTTATCACCGTTACACTGGCGGATGGGATCCACAGCCGGATCGAGCTCAAAAAAACAAAGAGGGATTGATCGGTCACCGTGTTCTCATCCGAACACCGATGCAACACCGAAATCCCTTTTTTACACCCGTAACTTACCGGATTTATTAGCTGCTTTGGTGGAGCTACGGGGAGTCGAGTTGATCTCCACCATTTCTCCTCTAAGTACCTGAATTTATTCACTCCCAAATCAGCCATCAGTTTCAGTTTGTGTAGCAGGTTTGTGTACGATTTGTCAAGCCAGTTAACGGTTTTCCAAGAGTGGTTCGCCGTCAGGTTTGTGTAGCGCATCGCTCCCCCCGCTCAGTCGCTCCCTCAGCTTCTGGTCGTCCCACCAGTCGCCCTCATTGTGTGCAACTGCAATAGCGGCAAAGGGCATTTTAATCTCTGATTTACGGAACAGGTCCATAAGCTGCTGCATTCCCTCTTCTGTGCCCTGGAATGCTCGTTGAAGTTCCGGTGTCAGGTAGTGCCTGACCGTATTCAAATCCACAAAGCTTCAATCGCCTCATTTGCCAACTGGTCACACCGTTCATTCTCAGGGTGTCCGGCATGCCCCTTGACCCATTTCCAGTCAACATTATGGTGCTGGTTCAAGGCATCCAACTCACGCCAAAGCTCGGCATTCTTAACGGGCTTCTTGTCCGAAGTCCTCCATCCATTGCGCTTCCAGTTGTGCACCCATGCCGTGATTCCATTTTTCAGGTACTGGGAATCTGTGGCCAACACGACATCGGCCGGTGTTGCGCCGAGAGACTTTAACGCCTCGATAGCGGCGGTAAGTTCCATCTGATTGTTGGTGGTATCCTGCATGCCGCCGGATATTTCCTGATCGGGGCATCCGGCAGTCCTGAGGATAGCACCCCATCCTCCGGGACCTGGATTCCCTTTGCAAGCACCATCGGTAAAGATTTCCACTACGTTCTGCACTGGTTTATCCTCTCTTGTTGATGTTCTCTCTGGCAATTGCGTTAAACCCTTCCTGCAAAAGCATCTTGGCCTTCTCTTCACGTCCTGCTTCCTGCTGCTCGAACTGCCGGACGCATTCCACGAAGGGTTTATACCCCTGGTTCAAAATGATCCAAAGCTGTTGTGTTGTTCGCGGTGAGAGGTCTTTTCGAACTTGATGTCCTGAGTTCTGATAAAGCACGACACCCGACTTCGACAGCGCTCTAAACCGCCGTGCCAGCTCAAAGAAGAATCCACGGGCCGATGCAAACCGGCTTTGACGCTTGTCCAGCAATAGCCACATCCCAGCGACCACGCTTGCACACTCCACGGCATCGGCACCCTGGAAGACATTCAGGATTTCCCGGCATGCGTTGAGATGAAAGCTGCTCATTGGCCTTCCATGGCTGAAATCGCTTACAACACCTTGAGCATAGTTGCGGATATTGGCGGTGATCTGCTCAAGACCTTCCCGGATTTTGCCGGACCGATCCCGCTCTATGATTCTCTCTACCCGCTCTGCATAAGGTTTCAGTTCCTTTTTGGTGATGGTTTGCTGCTCAGGATCACCGTGCCGCTTCTTCCTTTGGCGATGACCTTCGCAGAAGAGTGAGCGCCACCCTCTAACACGTTTCCCGCAGTAGGGCACGCTACAGAAGATACTTTTCATTATTCTCGATTACCTCTGAATCTAGTGGTTCACATCTGCTCCCCACCCTAAAAGACGCAGGCGGGATAAAATAAACCAGGATTACTACTTAAGAGTCAATCTCAGATAGGAGCCATTCGAGAGAGCGTAAACTGCACACTCCCGCTGTCGGTGAGAGGTCAGCTCATGCGCGCCTAAACCAAAAGAGGCTTTCAGGCACAAGCACCGGCAGGTGCGCAGTGAATGACCCGAGAAACGCAGCACCGACAGGTGCAAGTGACGCAGGGAGATAAAGAACAGAAGGGAGCTATCACCCGATCCAACAGCCCAGTTCAACGCCTCTCTACGGGCAGGTGTCCAAGCAAGCTGATCGGCATCAGAGATTCCATTGAATGGATGGTGTTGAACGAAGTGATAGCCCGAGCTGTGAGGGCAGGTGCACTCCGGCATTAACGCCGGTAATACTTCGAGTTGGTACGCCTCCCCCCGAGCATTTTCACCGGATCATTTAAGTCTATTATGCTTTTTAATAGAGTTATCTGACCCGGTGAAACTTGTCATTGGGAGCACCTCTTGCCCTCCGGCCCTATTCCTGCTTCGTCAGGAATCCTTCATGAAATACACCCTGGATGATTTCCTTTCCCGCTTGCACTCAACCTCTACTCCCATTTCGGCAAGTGTCGCCTCCGGCATGTCTTTAAGGAAACGCTTCATGGTCGCCTCACCGATCCCGAGTTCCTCGCAAATGCAGGACTTCGAGTAGCGGCCAGGTGATGCCCGTTCCAGGTAAGCCATTATCGCTTCTTTGCCTGGTGCACGCCTGAGTCTCTTTCCTTCGGGTTTCTCCTTGGTGAAATCCCAATCCTCAGCCACGTTAATTCCCGGCATTTCATGTTTTATTCCCTCAATTATGTCATCGGCGGTGGAGCCGGAAGGAAGGAGAACGTAAACATCCGTGGTAGGGCAGTTCCCCTGCTTGTCAATCACCTTTCTGCACCTCACCCGGTTTATGGCCTGCACGATTTCAGTTACCATCTGTCCCAGCTTCAAAGCTTGCCTGATGTCGGGGTGATTCCCCCACGGCCTATTTCCCTTGGATCTGAGCCAGTCCGTTTCCTGCGGTCCCTGATAGGCCATAAACGCGTTTGCCGTCCAAGTGTCCGGCCTGTACGGGAGTCCAAAGACAACGCAGGAATCGCAGTCCTTCCACTGATTGCTTCCGTCTACCTTCCCCCAATGACCCGTGCTCATTTCAAACGTGGGCTGAAAGGTCCGCAGAGCGGGTTCAACGGTTTTGTGGCATACGACAAACACCTTTCTTCCATGCAATCTTTCATTCAGGTCAGCAATGAGAGCCGGACAGCGCTTTTTAGCTTCCTGCTCCATGCGAGACTTTCCCACGGAGTGCCCCTTGCTCACATGGAGCATCACATTCCCGTAGTTCCGTGAATTCCCCGGAGGTGCCCATACCTGAGCGGGTTTGAAGAGTTCATAGAGAACGCTTGAACTGGCTGTGGCATCCAGCACGACAGCGCCTTTAACGTCTTCCGGCACAAGAAGCCGGGCGGTGTTCAAAGTGTGCTTTGAGAGGACTTTTGCGTAGTAGAGCCAACTTTTAAGGATGCAGTCCAGGCTCTTCAGCCGTTCGTCATGGAGCTTTTTCAGGCGCTCGTTTTCCCGCAAATCGTTCTTGCCTAACTGGTGATCATACCTTGCCCGCTCCCGAAGTGCCTTTCTAAGTGGGGTGAAATCTGGTGGTGCCTCTTGCCCGGCAGGTTCTTTGCGCAAAAGTGCTTCCCCCTGGACGTCAATGTTCGTTCTCGTCATTTCCTCCAGGATGCCGATTACTTTCTTGATTGCCTCAATCTCCCTTGGAAATTCTTCCCTGATCGACTGCGGCAGCGCTGCCAGCGTTTGCCTGAGCCCGTCAAGGCCAGCTTCGGACTGCTCTACGATATCCAGTGCCTCATCAATAATGACAAGCTTACGCCGCCTATCGCAGAATTCGGATGCTCTTGAGCCCCAGTCATGAAAGAACGGCCATGTCTGCCGAATTGTTCCAGCCTGTCCCAGGTAGTCAAGGGCAAGTTCATAAGCCCGGTGAGTGATGACCAGAACCGGCCATGCGCCCAATTCCGATATTCTTGTGTCACTGCCCGAATGAAAGGCGACTGCCACTTCCCGCCCCGAGAGCGTGTTAATTTCCTCTGCAATCAAATCCGCATCCGTTATCAGCCGCGTTACAATCAAGACTCCGGGATGCTCGGCTTCCGGGAGTTCAGAGAGCATCGAGGCATAGACGACTGCCCCTTGAGTCTTCCCTGTGCCGGTTGGTGGTTGGAGCACTATCCAGCGACGGCCCATTTCCTGGATTCCATGTGAGCTGATATTGAGGTTAAACGCTTCGGCAATCTGCCACCAAACGCTTTTCAAAGCCGGGCTGGAAATGTTGCCCATCTCAATCCAGCGGTTTTCCATCCGCTCTACAAACTCGTCGTTCTGGATGATTGGCGGCATACCGCTGTCCATTTTGCTGCCCACGGCCTAACGCCTTCTCGCCACGGCCAGGAGTCCATCTTTCTCCCTCTGAAGCCGCTCCAGAACACCTGATTCAAGCAAGTCTTCCAGGATGAAAGCGCCGTACTGGTCGATTGCTCTACGGATAAGCACGGCCTGAGACGGGCTGAACCCAAAACTCACCCCTATTTCCTCAGAGAGCCGGTTCATTAGTGTCGCCGTCTGCTTATCCAACCTTATCGGGTACTTTTGTCCACCTTTTGCCTGTAACTGCCTTGGTTTCACCTGTTCTCCTTTCCAATCGTTGATGCCGTTAGTACTGCAATCTGTGCGTCTTTCTCGGAACACTCGAATAGCACGTCCTCATAGTTCCTCTGCCAGAACTGAACCTCAGCTTTGAGTCCGGCTACCTCTGCTTCGAGTGCATCCATCTGTTCGTAGGGATTGATCCGTCGCATGCGCTCCTTTCGAGATTGATTGTGTGGGGTATGGTTCGAAAAAAAAGAATCTGCCGATGGAAGCGGTTCTTCCTCTGAGTCACCCTTCAAAGTATCAGATGGAATTCCAAGCACTTGATGAAATGGCGGCATCTTCGAGCATAGAATTCCACACCGGCGGGACCGGGGAAGTATCCCTTCCTCAGGTGGGCTTTCAAACGATCAGTAGTAATTCAAGGTACTTAAAGGTACTTAGCGCGGATTGCGAATGCGGGAAGTGTACGTGTTGGCGTTAAATGCTGGCTGGGAGCCAGTTTACAGGCTATTAATACCTGAATTCGCGCTCATGAACCCCCCAAATCCGGGCTGTGTTCCTGAAGCTGTACAGCCCCTCAGAGTTCATGAGGCTGTCAAAGGCTTCCACCTTGGGCTGCTGCTCGATGACCTGCTGTTTCAGGGTGTCAACCTTCCGCTGAAGAACCTGCATGGCTTTGAGAATCAGCTCATCCTCAGCCAAACTCTCCTCGCCCATGATGTAGCCGCCCGTCTTTCTGATCCGGGGAAGGACTTCGTGAGTCACCCAGCGTTGAAACTCTTTAGCTCTTGGCATGTGGGAGCGGAGGATAAGTTTGTATAGGCCGGGTTCGTTGACAACGACCATTTCCTGGTTGCCTCCAAGGGTCCGAACTTTTCTCGGACCCTTTTCGTCATCATCGAGAGAACGAACGGCTTTGGAGGGATCGGTATGACCAAGGGCATCACAAACATCTTTCGCCACGAACCACGGTTCCCCCTGCTCATCCTTGATGACCCGGACCTGATTTCCTTTAAACTCAAACGGCATAACCTCTTTGCTCGTCATAGCTTCTTTCTCCTCTTCTCTCTTGCTGGCTACAGAATTTCGATTCGTGTTCCAGGCTTGAGGATTTCGACTCGGCAATCCTTCAAACGGGTGCTGAAGCTTTTCGTTCGCAGGATCAATTTGCAAAGGCCGGGTTCATTGAGGATGGATACTTGCCGTGCTCCACCAAGGGTGTGCTTTAAATTCACACCCTTTTCGTCGTCGTCCAGCCGGGCTATCAGTGCCGGAATTAAAAGTACCCAAAGTAGCGGAATAAAATGTCCTCCCAATTGAGGAGATCGGAGTACCTTCAGTCTGACCAAGGATTGGAGGTGAGCCGATGCTCAAGAAGGAGGACTGGATGGAAATCAAAGCACAACTGGACAGGGGTGTCTATCTCAAAGACATCGCCCTGGAGTTGGGGGTGCACCCCAAGACAATCAGTCGGGCGGTAAAGCGGGCAGGTGCGCCATCCGGGAAACGCCCGAAGGCTCAAAGGAGTATTCTGGACCCGTTCAAGGTCGATATTGACCGGATGCTTAAGGAGGGCGTGTGGAACGGGACCGTGATTTTCCGGGAACTGGAGAGTCGTGGATATCAGGGAAAGACAACGCTTATTCGGGACTACATCCGCCCCAAGCGTCCATTGAGAGAGTCGAAAGCCACGGTTCGCTTTGAGACTCCACCCGGTCATCAGTTGCAAAGCGATTGGGGGCAGATCGAGAGGGTGGTTGGAGGCAAGACCCAGAAGGTTTTTTTTATTGTAAATACGCTCGGGTTTTCACGGCGTTTTCATTTCTGGTGTACCGAACGCGATGACGCCGAACACACCTATGAGGGAATCGCGTTAAGCTTCGAGTACTTTGGGGGCGTGGTTCGGGAGGTTCTGGTCGATAATATGAAGGCCGCCGTCGTGAGCCACCGGATCGGGGAGAAGGTGCGTTTTAATGAGCGGTTTGTCGACTTTGCCGGCCATTACGGTTTTACTCCCCGGGCCTGCAGGCCCCGCCGGGCGCGCACAAAGGGCAAGGATGAGCGGATGGTGGGGTATGTGAAGCAAAACTTTTTTGTGCGCTACCGGGAGTTTGAGAGCCTGGCGCACATGAATGAACTGGCAGGGCGGTGGTTGGCCGAGGAGGCCGACCGGAGGCTGCATGGTACGGTAAAGGAGGTCGTCATCGACCGGTTCATGAGGGAAGCCCCGCACCTTCACGCCTTACCCGCCGTTCGGTTCGATACCTCATATTTGGAGCATCGCTTCGTTCACTGGGATGGCTACGTCGATGTCCGGGGAAACCGCTACAGCGTACCCGGCCACTTTTGCGGAAAGATGGTGCGGACACGGATCGATCATTTCGGTTGTCTGCGGATCTTTGCCGATGAACAAATGATCGCCGAGCATCGGTTGGTAGAGGCTTCCAAGGGTTGGGTGAGCATGCCGGATCACCATCGAGAGCTGTGGCGGCAGGCCATGTGTGTTGAGCGCCGGGATCTTGCGGTCTACGAGGAGGTTTGCCAATGCAGTTAGAGAGCCTCCTTGAGAAGATGCGCATGGAGTATTTGGGCGCACAGCTCGATTCGGTCTGTGAGCAGGCGTCGAAGCGCGACCTGGGCTACCGGGAATTTTTAACCGAGGCCCTTGGTTGCGAATGGAAAGGACGGCATGGCAAGGCCGTTGAGGCAAGGCTTAAGATGGCGCGCTTTCCCTGGGTAAAGACGCTCGAGCAGTTTGACTACGCGTTCCAGCCGAGCATCGATCGCAAGGTGATCCGGGAGCTGTCTACCGTTTCCTTTGTGGATCGCGCGGAAAACATCATTTTGCTGGGTCCTCCCGGAGTGGGCAAGACCCATCTGGCCATAGCACTGGGAGTAAAGGCGGTTGAGGCGGGATACCGGGTGCTGTTTGTAAGCCTGGAGTTACTCTTGGGCCGCCTTGGCCGGGCTCGCATGGAGAACCGTGTGGAACGCCACCTCCAGCAGTATGTTTACCCGCGGGTGCTCATAATCGATGAAATGGGCTACCTTCCGATGAGCCGGGAGGAGGCCGGGCTGTTCTTTCGGCTTCTCACCCGTCGTTATGAGAAGGCAAGCCTCATCCTCACTTCGAACAAAAGTTTCGTGGATTGGGGGGAGATCTTCCAGGACCAGGTGCTTGCCACCGCCATCCTGGACCGGCTGCTCCATCACTGCACGACCCTTAATATCAAAGGGGAAAGCTACCGGCTTAAAGAGAAGCGCAAGGCCGGCCTTCTGAGCGTCAAGGCCGCAAAGCCGGATACGGCGGAGGCATAAACGATGGTGGAGTCGCCGACGAAAGCGTGGAAACCGACTTGAGGGAAGTGGAGACGCGACAATGTCGCGCGGACGGAAGCAGCGGTACCCCCATGCGCGTGCCGCGCCGGCCGCGCCTGGACGTTGCCCGCGCAAACACTGAGTGAGTCGGAGGCTCCGCGCAAAGTCGAAGCGACTCCTTTTGACCGTTCTTTAGAGGACATTTTATTCCGTCATATAGCGGACAAACTCCTCCGGCCTTGACACGGGCCGCAGCTTGCTATATCTCATTCATGTAGATGCTCTTGATTTCCTCGGGCTGGACACACAGGTAATCCAGGGTCTGCCGCTCTGAGGAATGGTTGAAGCACACCATCAATTCCGCTACGCCCCTTCCGAAAGTCACCCTCTGGTGATACCCCCACGTCTTTCTCAAGGTATGGCTCCCGTAGTTCCCTTTGAGATTCACCGCGCTGCACCACTGCTTAACCAGTCGATTGACGGAAGGGACCGTCAGAGTGCCACGCCGACCGGAGAAAAGCGGGACGTCATCCAGGTAGACCCGAGTGTCCAGAAGTGCCCGGATTGCCTCCGTGCACGCCTTATTCAAGCTGATCCTTCTCCACTTGCCGGTCTTCTGCTCCTTCAGCTCAATTTCGTCCATGGGCTTCAGGTTCCTGACCTGCCCGGCTGTGATCCGCAGAAGGTCACTTGCCCTGAGATTTGTGTTGATTCCCACGGTGAACAAGGCATAGTCCCGTGGATTGCCGGAGAGAAGCTTCTTGATAGCTTTGATGTCCTTCTCGTTTCTGATTGGTTCCACCTTGATTTCATCGCCCGGCTTTGGATGGTTCGTGTTCTCGCCCTTCTTCATGCTCAGCTCCCCTTGTGGATTCAATGTTATCTTTCATCCATAAACTGCACAATACTTAACCAAGTGTCAAGCAGGATTTTGCAGATTGAGGGCAAGATTCCCCGGAGAGTGTTACTGTACAAGGGTTTAGAAGGAATTGAAGCTTGTTAACTTTTAGATTAAAGTTAACGAAAGGTGTCGCTCAGGTGGCACACGCCGGTTACCCAGGTTATGAGCATCCCGCGAGAGGATATTTCGAGACTAGGTGATTCACCGGCTTTGAGTGTTATCGCACGCTTGCAGCGGAAGCCAAGGGTCTTGAGGTTCCCTTTCCCTCTTCCGTCAGGGTGCCCGCGTACGAGGCCATGGGGGGAAACCGGCCCAGACGCACTAGCGCATACCCTTTCACATTTTTCTACCAAAACTTGCACCCACTTCTCCCCGTAAACCCAATGCCCATGCGGGCTTGCACGCCCACCGGGAAAAAGCTATTCTGACGCTCTACAGCGGGTGTTTGGTCGGGGGGTGTCCAGCAAGGGGGGAGTGGGAGAAAGTTGATTCTAGCCAATCCTGACGCTTCTTTTTTTGATGGATGCCCCACCACGTCAGCTCTTACTTTGAAATTGCTTCAGGTGTATCACGGTATCCGGGCGTCGGGTGTGGTTACATCTTGTCGATCCACTCCAGTGATTCCACCAGCATCACTCGGCGGGCCTTCACCCATTCCACCCCGTGCCTCCTCACCATATCTCCTAACCCAATCATCATGAGTCCATAGTGTTCTGGTCTGCATGGGGCCGTCGTCACCCCCAGCAAATCTAAAGCGTCTTGAAATGTCTGAGGGTAATCGGGAAAAGTCTTCTGGAAACTGCATGTAGACGATGCTTGGTTTTCCGTACTTTTCATAATTCCATCCCTTCGGGGCTAAGGTGTCATCCCAAGGAACACGGGATGTCTCCACAAATCCGAAGCGATTATAGTAGGATAAGAGATAGATGTCAATAGACAGTTGCTTCAAGCTATCCAATAGTTGGAGTGCTGGTCAGCCCGCAAACAGGGACTACTACATCTTGTCGATCCACTCCAGTTGTTCCACCAGGCTTGCCCTTTGGGCCTTCATCGTCTCCATGCCATACCTCTCTATCAAGCTTCTCAGCCCATTTATCATGAGTCCATAATATTCGGGTCTGCATGGGGGAGTCTTTAGCTCCAGAAAGTCTAAAGCGTCTTGCAGTGTCTGCGGGTAATCGGGAGGACAAGTCGTCTCGGGCGTCTTCATACGGTTCCATCCTTTTCAGATATCACAGCTCGGCAATTCGTTTTGCCTCTTTCAGGTGCGAAAGGTCAACATCATAGTGCAACTTTTTGACAACCTCTTCAAGCAACAGAGCGGGTCCATATTTCTTGCCGTATCGCTCCAGGGTGATTGAACCTGTCTCGTGTCCAACCACCTGAGCAAGCATCTCTGTATCCACTCGGGCTTGCTTCAAGGCATTGATGAAAGTGTGTCGGAAGCTGTGGAAGTCCTTCTTCCGATCATCTTTGACGATACCACACTTGACCTTGTACCGCTCGTTGAACCATTTGCTGACCGTCTGTCCGTATCCATCCCTCCGTTGCTGAAGTTCGGGGAAAAGCCTTTTGTGGCCTTCGGCTCTGAGCTTTTCGGTGTATCTTGGAAGCTTCAAATCTTTCTCCAAGAACGGATGCAGCGGGATGAGCCGTACCCCCGCTTTAGTCTTTACCCGCTTCTCACCAGCGTTGTTAACGTCAATCACCCACACTCCCTCATCCTGCCGGATATCGTCAAGGTGAAGCTGGCACAGTTCTTCCAGCCTACAGCCTGTGAAAAGACCCAGGATGGGCATCCAGAAATAATAGTCGTGGCGGTGATTGTCTTCCCTATACGCCGCCGAGTGAAAGAGCTTGTACAGGTCATCCGGGCTGAAGACACTTCGGAATTCATCGTCTCTTTTGGTTTGCCGCACTCGCAGACCTTCGGCGGGGTTTCGGTCCATGAAGCCGTTATTGACGGCAAACTTGAACAACGAACCCGCCCGCCTTATGTACTTGTTCAGGGTATCCGTTGACATGGGGGTTTCAATATTCATCCGTAGAATCTCCTGCACCGTCTTGTTCCTGTACACAACCGACTTTTTCACGTTGGCGGGCAGTTTCATCAGCGCTTCCTTGTATCCCCTCATGGCCTTGTGATCGATGGACTTTATCGGGATGTCACCCAGGTACTCTTTCAGGAGAACAAGGCAGGCAGTGTATTCTGTGGTGCTCTTCTCCGACCAGTTCCCCCCTCGTGCCTGCTCCGCAACGTATAGGTCGATGACCTTTGACAGGGATTCAGAAGGCTCCTGTTCGGCGGGCTGTGATGACGCTGCTACCGGGATGATCGGTGTGTCATCGGAGTAATCCCCCACTTCCCGCTTTTGTACGATATCCAAAACCTCAACATCGGCTTTCGCCATTTCCCGACACAGTTTTTTGAATGAGTAGGATTGCGGGTCAAGCTCCAGGCCGTTGTCCTTCAGCAAGTCGTCAACCCGCTCTCTGAAAGACCGATAGTCACAACAGGCCAAGGACTCTTTAATATCGGACTGAACGAAGCCCGCAGTTGTAAGCTGCACGTCACTCTCCCAGGGTGATAGCGGCCTCTTGCGCTCGACCCTAGCGCGCTCGTCCCCTTCCAGGCACTCAGCGACGTACCCTCTTATGATTGCCCTGATTTCAGCTTCGGCAAGCTCACGCATTCTTCCACCCCTTCTGATTTCCCGGAATAGCTCCTGGACAAACCCGGCCACCCTTAGCGCTCGATACTTGGCCTCAGACAAAAAGCCTGTGCGCAGAGCATACCGAAGTTCGCATTTCCCTACAAGGGACCGCAAATCTTGAGGGACGATGACACGAAAACAATAACCCGATGATTGTTGAACCAGATAAGCGGGAGAGTGGTTTTTTTGCTCCCATGTTCTGCCTCACTTTGTGTAGCAGGTTTGTGTAAGGCCGAACATGGGAGCTTGCGAAGGAGAAAATCCTTAAATATTATCAGGTTGTGAGTGGAGCTACGGGGAGTCGAACCCCGGACCTCTTGAATGCCATTCAAGCGCTCTCCCAACTGAGCTACAGCCCCTCACAAGCGACGTATTGTTTACCCGACGGCGGAACGAATGTCAACTCCTTTTCCCAAAAACGTCATTCCCCGAAAGGGCCTTTCGGCGAAACCACAATCCGTAAGCCCGGACATGGAAAGATTGCACGCATCGAACCGGCATGCGGGGGAGGGATTGGACCGCAGCATCGGGACCAATTTCCCTTGACACCCGGGCGATGCTTTGCATATATTCCACAAGTTCAAGCCGGAGTGGTGGAACAGGTAGACGCGCTGGACTCAAAATCCAGTGTCCCTTGCGGACGTGAGAGTTCGATTCTCTCCTCCGGCATCAAAAAATGGCTGATTGTTTCGGGAGCTTGATATGGTTGAAGGGGTGCTTTTGCTGTTGCATCGGTGTTGCAGCACGTGAGGGCATATTCTTCCCTCGTCTCCTCGGAATTTTTCATATAGTATCGCTCGAAGGCTTTTTTCGTTTCATGGCCGGTAAGGCGCCGGATGCCCTCCGGGCTCAGGTACCGGCCAAGCGCAACCGTGGGGCTGTGCCGGAGCCCTCCGCAAAGGCTCACACCCTCGATTCGAGGATTCCTGCACGCAGAAATCCAAGCATCATAAAGAAGCCCCCCCAAAAGAACTCCCCGCGTTTCGTCCATCACTTCCCCGGTCCATGCGGAAGCAGTTCATCTTTGGGAATCCCCGTGGCAGCTTTCGAATCGTCTCCAAATCCTCGGGGTTGAGAGGAAGTATCCTGATTTGGCCGGTCTGCCGATCCGTCTTGTGCTTCCGAACGAATACCAACCCACGTTCGTAATCCATGTCCTCCTCGAGTATGCCCGGCAGTTCTCCCGGCCGCACATTGATGGAGGTGAACTCCGGGCCGTGGTCCGCAACAATTACCGGCGGAGGGGAATACTCGGACCCGACTGCCTCCGGCATACGAACCACCCGACTGCCGTTTAGAGACGTATCGATCTCGATGCCGAGTCACTCCCGAGTGAAGTCGTCGATGATATTGAGGGTACGAAAACGCCTGCCGTCGCAAAAACTGTCCGCCATGAAATCCATCGACCATCTCCGGCCCGGTAACTGATGCATGCTCGCGGGCTTGTCCCGCTCCGCTTTCGTCGCCGGCATTCCGGCAACTGCAACTCCTCTTCGCGGTACGGTCGCTCAATCCTCTTGTGGTTTATCGCCCCAAATTCCTGTCGGATAAGGGCTGAAAGCCTTGGGCGTCCGTAAAGGTCGCGGGCGCCTGCCGTTGCTCACCATGAGATCGGCACATGAACGCCCTTGACAGGATCGACAACCCCTGCTAGACCAAGACATCCAATAAACAATTTCCTATTGCCAGGAGCGCATGCAAACCGTCCTTGACGGGCTGTGCCGGGGCGGCGGCGCCCACGAGTTCGCCTTCAAGAAGGTCCAGCCCCCCCCCTGGTGAACCCAGGGCCGGAGACGGTCCCTGGCCGTGGGGGGCCATGCGGACCGTGACCGCCCCTGACGCAGTGATCGAAAACCTGGAGCCCACCATGGCCTCGGAAGATTTTGCGGACTTTTTGAAGCTCGTCCCGGGCTGCATGGCCTTCCTGGCGGAAGCGGGCCAGCGGTCCCGCCACGAAGTTCGCATTCGAGGTTGCTTTTATACGGAGCAAGCAGAAAAGCCCGCAGGGCAGTTGTAGAACGTGTGGGACACCGCGGCAGTCCCGGATATTCCCACAGGCAACGACAGGCGTCAACCAGTATGAGGAGGATATGATGAGACGATTCCCCGCCGTAGTATTGTTTTCCTTGTTGGCCATCGCTCTTTTCGCGGGCGGCGTTTTCGCCGCTGAACAGAAAGCTGGGCCCGATGGCGACATCACGGTCGTCCAGGCCCTGGACATGATCAGCTTCGACCCTATCGCCACCTCCGACCTCAACAACCAGTACGTGCTCTACAACATTTACAGCCGCTTGTTCACCTTCCCCAACGATAGGCTCGCCGGCGACGTCAAGGAGCTGTGCAAGGATTTCAAGCGGGTGAGCGACACGGAATGGCATTTCACCATCTGGGACAACGTCAAGTACCATGACGGCACCACCCTGACCGTGGACGACGTGGTGTACTCCTTGAACAGGGCCAAGGGCGGTACGGCACTCGGCGCCCTTTTCAAGCCGGTGAAGGAGATCAAGAAGGTCGATGACAAGACCCTTGCCATCATCACCGACGGCCCCTACCCGGCCATGACCTCCGCCCTGACCCACGCGGCCACCTCCATCGTGCCCAAGAGCTACGCCGAGAAGGCCGAGCAGACCAAGGACTGGTCCAAGCCCGTCGGCAGCGGCCGCTACAAGTTCGTCAGCCGCATGATCGGCGATTCCGTGAAGTTTGAGCGCTTCAACGACTACTTCAACAAGGACGAGCTGGCCCAGAACAAGACCGTGACCATCAAGGTCATCCCTGAAGGCACCAACCGGACCATCGCCATCGAGACCGGGGCCGCCGACCTGAATGCGGAATTCGTGCCCACCGACTACGAACGCGTGATGAAGAACCCCAAGCTCAAGCTGTGGGAACAGCCCTCGGCGCTGGTCTGGCACCTGGGCATGGACAACACCCTGGGCTGGTTCAAGAACAAGCTGGTGCGCCAGGCCGTGGCCTTCGCCGTGGACCGTGAGGGCTGTATGAAGGTCGGCCACGACGGCCGGGGAGTGGTCCTGTACAACAGCGCCACCTTCGCCCACGCCCCCACCGTGCTCGGGGCCATCCAGAACCCGCTCAACAAGTACTCCTATAATCCGGAAAAGGCCAAGGCCCTCATGAAGGAGGCCAACTGCCCGGGCTTCACCACTCAGATCGTGGTGTTCCGCGATGAGGCCGAGCGCATGGCCACCGTGATCCAGGTCCTATCTGTCCCAGATCAACATCAAGGTCGAGATCGTGCGCATCGAAAACGCCGTGTTCCCGGCCCACATCGCCGGCCACAAGGCCCCCATGTTCGTGACCAGTTGGGGCTGCTACTGGGATCCGGACATGTTCCTGTCGCGGCGCTTCAGCAAGGACGGCATCGGCGGCGTCAACCGCGTCTGGTATGAAAACGCCAAGCTCGATGAAATGATCGCGGAAGGCCGCGGCACCTTCGACGAGGCCAAGCGCGTCGAGGTCTACAAGCGGGTGCAGGAGTTCCTTGCGGAGGAATCCCCCGAGGTGGATCTGTACGTGACCAAGGTATACGCCCTGAGCAACGACAGGCTCAAAGGCGTGGAAATGACCGTCGAGAAGCCGTTCAACTACTATAAGCTGCACTACTAACGGCTGACGCCCGGCCACGGGCGGTGTCGACGCAGGTTTCAGGCCACACCCCGTTCCCGCGGGGCTTCCACCTTACGGGGAGAGCCCCGCGGGAACAACCCGGATGGCCTCTTCCACGAGGAGAGGAAAGATCGCATGATCCGTTACATCATCAGACGGTTGCTCGCATTGATCCCGGTGATCCTTGTGCTGACGTTCATCGTCTTCGCCATATTGTCCATGGCCCCCGGCGATGCGACGACCATCATCCTCGGCAGCGACTACACCGAGGAGCTGGGCGGGCAACTCAGGGCGCAGATGGGCCTCGACCGGCCCCTCATCGTGCAGTATTTTCACTACATCACGAACCTGGTGCAGGGCGACTTCGGCATGTCCTACGTCATGCACACCCCGGTGCTCGACCAGTTGAGCGTCCGATTGGCCAATACGGCCTGGATCGTCGTCTGCGCGATGCTCCTGTGCGTGTCTATCGGCATCCCCATCGGCATCTTTTCGGCCACCAAGCCCAACTCGATCTTCTCACAGGGCGCCATGGTCTTCGGCCTGATGGGCGTTTCAATGCCGATCTTCTGGCTGGGCCTTCTGCTGATCCTGCTCTTTTCGGTGCACCTGGGCTGGCTGCCATCCAGCGGTCTGGACCACGGCCTGAAAAGCCTGATCCTGCCCGCCGTCACCCTGGGATTCAACTACATGGCCAACATCATGCGGACAACGCGATCCTCCATGATGGAAGCCATCCGTCAGGACTTCATCCGCACGGCCCGGGCCAAGGGCGTCAGTGAGCATAACGTGATCTACGACCACGCCCTGGGCAACGCCCTCATGCCCACCATCACCATCATCGGGATGGACGTGGGAACGCTCCTGGGCGGGGTGGTGCTCACCGAGACGGTGTTCTCCATCCCGGGCATGGGCCGCCTGCTGGTGGAGGCCATCAACCAGCGCGACACGCCTTGCGTTCTGGGAACCCTGGTGGTCATGGCCATCTGCGTGGCGGTGTCCAACCTGATCGTCGATCTCATCTACGCCTACATCGATCCCAGAATCCGTGCGCAGTATGGTGCGAAAGCGAGGAAAGCCTGATGCAAGCCACATCCACAGCCAGGCCGTTCACGACCAAAAAGGAATTCTACAAGCAGTTCAAGAAACAGAGCGTCGCTCATGAACTGTGGCTGCGCTTTTTGAAGAACAAGACAGCCGTGATCGGCCTGATCATCTTCTGCATCATAGTGACCGTCGCTCTCACCGCTCCCTGGATCGCCGACTACGACACCGTGGTGATCAAGATGAACATCGCCGAACGCCTTCATCCACCCAGCATGCAGCACTGGTTCGGCACCGACGAACTGGGCCGCGACATCCTGGCCCGCATCGTGTACGGCGCGCGGGTATCCCTGCTCATCGGCATCTCGGCGATATCCGTGTCCCTCATGGTGGGCCTGGTGTTGGGCGGGACGGCCGGATACTACGGCGGGAAGATCGACAGCGTCATCATGCGCGCCATGGACGTTTTCCTCTGCCTGCCGGACGTGCTCCTGGCCCTGGCCATCATCGCGGCCTTCGGCAACACCAAGCTGAACCTGATCATCGCCATCGGCCTGGCCTTCTCGCCCAAGTTCTCGCGGGTGGTGCGCTCGGCGGTCATGAGCGTGCGCGACAACGAATACATTGAAGCGGCACGCTCCATCGGCGCGCGGGACAATCGCATCATATCCCGCCACGTGCTGCCCAACTGCATAGGCCCCATCATCGTGCAGGTCACACTGTACGTGGCCAACGCCATCCTGACCATCGCCGCGTTGAGTTTCATCGGGCTGGGCCTCCAGCCCCCGACCCCGGAATGGGGCAACATGCTCGCCTCGGGGCGCACCTTCATGCGCGATTACCCGCATATTGTCCTGGCCCCCGGCCTGGCCATCTTCTTCACCATCCTGGCGCTCAACCTCCTGGGCGACGGATTGCGGGACACCCTTGATCCCAGGCTCAAACACTAACGGGAGCGCTACGATGGATGCGTTACAGAACACTTTGGAAATCAAGAACCTCACGGTGGAGTACGTCGTCGACAACGAGGTCGTGCACGCCGTCACCGGGGTGAACATCACCATTCCCGCCGGCAGGACCTTCGGCCTGGTGGGGGAAACCGGAGCCGGAAAGACCACCACCGCCCTGTCCATCCTCAACCTGCTCCCCTTTCCGACGGCCAGGATCGTTTCCGGCGAGATATTCGTGGAGGGGCAGGATGTCTTCAAACTGTCCCCCAAGCAGTTGCGGGCGATGCGCGGCAACCAGGTGGCCATGGTCTTCCAGGACCCCATGACCTCGCTCAACCCCATCAAGACCGTGGGCGAGCAGATCGCCGAGGGCATCAGGATCCACCGCGGGGTGAGCGAGAAGGAAGCCCTGCACCAGGCCATGAACATGCTGGAGATGGTTGGCATCCCGGGCGGGCGCGTGTCGGCGTACCCGCACCAGTTCTCGGGGGGGCATGAAGCAGCGCGTTGTCATAGCCATCGCCCTGGCCTGCAACCCGGACCTCCTGATCGCAGACGAGCCCACCACGGCCCTGGACGTCACCATCCAGGCCCAGGTGCTCAAGCTCATCAACGAGCTCAAGGAGAAATCCCGGATGGTCATGCTCATGATCACGCATGACCTGGGGATCGTGGCCGAGGTGTGCGACACCGTGGGCATCATGTACGCCGGGCGCATCGTGGAATGCGGCACCCTGGCAGACATCTTCGACAACCTGCGCCACCCCTACACCCGGGGTCTTTTCGACTCCCTGCCGGACATCGAGAACAGGCGCGCGGAGCTCAAGCCGATCCCGGGCCTGATTCCCGATCCGATGAACCTGCCGCCGGGATGCGCCTTCCATCCCCGCTGCACCTACGCGAAACCGGAATGCTCGCGGGACCTCCCCCAGATAAAATGGTTGAGCGACACGCACTATGTCTACTGCCACCTGTACAACGAAACGGCCGAGAACATGCTGTTCTGACAGGACGGCCAGGCGCGGTCCAGGCAGCCTTTGGGCGAAAATGCTCTAACAGACGAGGTGAATTCGTTGGGCGAGATACTGCTAGAGGTGAAGAACCTCAAAAAATACTTCTACGTGGCTGCCGGAACGCTCCATGCCGTGGACGACGTGAGCTTCACCCTCGAGGAGGGGCACACCCTGGGAATCGTGGGCGAGTCGGGCTGCGGCAAGACCACCCTGGGACGCACCATCCTGCGGCTCATCGAGCCCACCAGCGGCGAGATCTTCTTCAACGGCAAGAACATCCGCAAATTGAACGCAGGCAAGATGCGCCACATGCGCCAGGAGATGCAGATCATCTTCCAGGACCCCTTCTCCTCGCTCAATCCCCGCAAGACCATCGCCGAGACCATCGAGGAGCCCATCCTCCTGGCCAAACTCATCCCGAACAGCGACAAGCGCTTCATGCGGGTGCTGGATCTGATGGACACCGTCGGGCTGGCCCATCGCCTCCTCAACTCCTACCCCCACGAGCTCGACGGCGGCCGCCGCCAGCGCATCGGCATCGCCCGGGCCCTGGCCATGAATCCCAGGTTCATCGTCTGCGACGAGCCCGTGTCCTCCCTGGACGTGTCCATCCAGGCCCAGATCCTCAACCTGATGAAGACCATCCAGCGTGACATGGGCATCACCTACATCTTCATCACCCACGACCTCTCGGTGGTGAACCACTTCTCCGACGACATCGCCGTGATGTACCTGGGGCGGATGGTGGAAAAGGCTCCTTCGGAAGCCCTTTTTGAAAAGCCGTTGCACCCCTACACCCAAGCGTTGCTTTCGGCCATTCCGGTGCCGCGCATCCACAACCGCCACGAAAGGATCGTGCTCAAGGGCGAGCTCACCTCCCCCATCAACCCCGAGCCCGTCTGCCGGCTCGCCGTACGCTGTAACCAGTGCATGGACATCTGCACCAGGGAGGAGCCGCCGCTCATCGAGGCCCGGCCGAACCATTTCGTGGCCTGCCACCTCCATAAGCCCATGGGGGGCTGAGGCGCCGGGCACGGCCCCGCGACGGACAGGGAGAAAAGAAAGCTGCCAGGGCTGCCGGCCCACGGGCCAGTCCTCCCGCCGGCCCCCCATGAGCACAGGGGGAAGCCTGTGTTCCTGCCGAACCACCGGTCGCAGATCATCCCGGACTCCCCGGACTCCCACAGCTCCATGAGCGCGACGTTGACGAAGTCCCGGAACCAGGATGTCAACGGAAGTCGAAAATTGACCCACTTTGCTGGAAAGTGGAAATTGACCCACCATGTCATCTCTGGATATGTGCTACTGTCTGTTGGCCCAGTATTCCGGCTCGACGCTTCTCCTTCCATCGATAGCTGTCCCCTCTGATCTGGATGACGTGAGCATGATGAAGGAGTCGATCCAGCATTGCCGATGTTGTGCCGAGTTGCCGCCGAAGGCTTGCTTCCAGCCGCCAGGGTTCTCATCGCGGCCGCGCAGCCCCGGGAGGATGCCCAACTCGGAGGCCATTATTTCCGCATCATCGCGGGCCCGGGCGACGAAGACACTCGTGAGTTCGCTTGCCGGCATTGCTCATGAGGCCATCGTTTGCGTTACATCGGGCGACGTCGCTAAATGGCGCCATACAGGTTCGGCCGGAACGGGGTTTTCGATCCTGGGTCCATTTGTCCTGAATGACCCGAACTCAACGCGCGTCACCGGGAGCATCCCGACGTCCTGGCAGGGGCGTCTGCCTGTGAACGCCTCGATAAAAGCTCCTCGGTCCCGCCCGCTTTTCCCTCCTGCCGGATAGCCGGATCGTCATTCAGGATTGCAAAAGGGGATTATTTTCTGCTGGCGGGCAAATATGCTTTCATGATATCCATAATGAAACCAATTGCCTTGGCTGGCGAAAACGCTCAAGAAGCATGGCGATCGAATCCGGTTTCCCCTGTTTGAAGCAAATCGTCAGCCCAAAGGACCTGGACGCGCAGGGGCAATGAGCGCTCCTGCCGAATCGAGGGGAAGAGTGTCTAAGGCCGTCCCTTTTAGGTCCGCCGTTCCGGGTGAAAACGGTTCCAGGAGCATGAAATGCTCACTCAACTCCATGATATGATTATAATTTAGAAGGTTTGGTGTTTTTGCTCAAAATGAAGGGAGGTTACCGTTTTTGGCTATCACTTTGTTTTGTAAGGATATTCGAGTGAAAAAGTGGTTGGACAACGTCCGATTTGACGCGGTCAACGGGGCGTTTTGGGGAGGTTACCGTTTTGCCCCCTGTAAACCCTTGCTGGGCGTGGCCCCGCAAGGGCTAGGGTCTCAGGACCACTTAGAGCCTTCGGGCGATTGAAACTTAGCTTACCCATGTCATATATCTCTTTTGTTTAATTTTGTCTCAGGACCACTTAGAGCCTTCGGGCGATTGAAACACACAATCCGGTGTAGGCATCCGTCATATAGGTGAGTACCAGTCTCAGGACCACTTAGAGCCTTCGGGCGATTGAAACCGGGTTTTGGCTTCCGAAAGTTGCTTTTCGAGTTCCAGTCTCAGGACCACTTAGAGCCTTCGGGCGATGCGAACTTTCTGCCGACTTTCTGGAGCGCTTTATCCACGCAACTGTGCCGCACAGTCAGTCCCCCCTGCCGAGCGCGTGTGCCCAACCAACAACACATTCACTTAAATGCCCGACGGGACTGAATATCGAAGTGGTCGTTTTAAGAGAGTTTCTTAGATTCGGCAAAATATGGGCATTAACACTTGCGCTGGTTTCATATGTTGGATTAACATGGACATTAAAGTGCTCGACTTCTCTTTCGGATGATCCATTTGCCGGCGACACAAGGGAACGGACGCCTCATGCCTCACGCGGACGAAAGCAACCGGCCATTCCTTGACTTCCAAAGATTCCGGTTTTCCCTTCGGATAATCAGCCATACGGTTTTGCCGGCTTACAAGGGGGGCGTTTTTCGGGGAGCGTTCGGCAACGCGCTCAAAAAATCAGTCTGCGTGGACCGCGCAAGGAAGTGCTCTGATTGCGCCCTGGACAACCGCTGCCTCTACAAGGCATACTTCGAACCGGCCTGCCCCCAACAAATCAAGGATGCCAGGAAGTTCAGCCGGCCTCCGACCCCCTATATCATCGTCCCACCCCTCACCGACCGCCGCTTTTTCGAACCTGGAGATACACTTTGGTTTGAATTGGTTCTCATGGGTGATGCCATCGACGCCCTGCCCTACTTTATCTTTGCCTTCATGGAGATGGGCCGATACGGACTGGGTAGCGAAAGAGGGAAATACGAACTGGTGAGCGTGGATGTTCAGGAGAACGGGGATTCCGAAACCGTCTACGACGGAGCGAGGGAGAGCCTGGCCAAATTCACCCGGAAGACACCGACCACCATTGTGCCCGGAGACCATGCCAAGGAGGCAATCTCATTGGCTTTGCTCACACCCATGCGCATCAAGGTTAAAAGCGACCTGGTTACGCAACTTACCTTTCCCGTCCTGTTTGAACGCCTGGCGAAGAGGCTACGCCTCCTGGTGTCCCTTTATGGCGACGCAACACGGCTGTCGGATTTCACATCCCTGTACGCCCACACCCAAGACATCCGGGTAACCGAATATGACCTCCACTGGTTCGATTGGGAACGCTATTCCGGGCGCCAAAAAACGACAATGAAGTTCGGAGGATTGAAGGGCCGCATTGCTTTTTCGGGCCCCCTGGGGCCGTTCATGCCGTATCTCAGACTGGGGGAACACCTGAGCATCGGCCAGGAAACCACCTTCGGTCTGGGCAGGGTGCATATCATCGGCTGACATGCTTCTGCAAACGGAAACTCACGTTAAACTATGATTCTTACAGAGACTAGTGTTGTGTCCTCTAAGTTCTGAGATACGATTTTTCGTGTTTGAGCCAAGGGATTGGCCGACAAAGCCGCCAGAATAATATCGTTCAACTTGAGGGACGTGACACTAGGATCTGTAAGGCCTGTGTTTATCAGTGGAGCACACTGGAATGGCGATAAAGAAAGTTTTTCTCATCGCATGGGGGATATATGATGAACGAAATTCCTAAATACCAGAATCAGCCGAAACAACTTATGTTTTTGGCTGCCCAAAGGGCATTGTATTCAAAGGCAAAAACAATCCTGGCTATCCAGCTCATTCTCGTTGTTCCTTTTGCCGGTACCCTGTCGATGATGGCAGCATTTTCCCCAAGCATGCAGAATTCGACAACGCTTCTGTGCTTCCTGATTGTGATTTTGGACATCACCATACTGGACTCGTGGCAGAAGCGGTTATTGAAGCAAGCAGCGAAGATACAGGAGGCCTTTGACTGCAATGTTCTGGGATTGGAATTGGAAGAGGCAAAGATAGGGAAATTACCTGATTCGAAAACGGTAGAAGCTTATGCCGAAAAGTATCGACAAACCGATCCTGGCTATTCAAAACTCACAGATTGGTATCGAGTTACTGTGGAACAGGTCCCCCTAAACATTGCATGTATTATTTGTCAGAGGATCAATATTGGATGGGATAAGAGCTTACACCGACGCTATGCAAGAATTATTTTATATTGTATTACAATAATGGCTATTTTCCTAACATCCGTATATTATATAGCTAATAATATGACATTACGTGGGTTTATATATACTGTAGTTGCACCATTGTTTCCAGCATTCATCCGTGGGATCCTTGAATTTAAGAAACAAATTGCATGTTCCGATAATCTTGACTCCATGGAGAAACAGGGACGGGAATTGTGGGAGAAAGCATGTAGCAAGGCATTTGCCAAGACCCAACTCGAAGAAAAATCCCGTGCTCTTCAGAACGAGATATATGATCACCGGCGTTCAGCCCCGCTTGTGTTTGATTGTATATATAGACATTTTCATAAACGAAGTCAAAATGAGGTAAATCGATTTGCTGACACCCTGGTGAATCAGTATCTGGAATTCCTACGGCAGCCCGCTCAGACACAGCGATAGAAGCAGGGAGGGAATACACTAATACCTCAGTCCGAGGAAGGAAGGGAGGCATGATGGGCCAATTCTATTTGCGGTTGGAGGCTGTTAACCTGGACGATTTCATCTACGACACAAAGGACCTCAGTACAATTCGGGGGGGCGGTCTCTTGTTGCTCAAGTCTGTGGACTGGGTTGTCAATAAAATTGACTCGATACAGATCAAGCCTCTGATGACTGGCGCCTCGGCTGGACTCTACACATTTGAGGTTGAAGACTCTGACCAAGCGGAACAAGTGCCTAAGCTTGTGCTGGAGTATCTCACCTCACACCCGCAACTCAAGCATGCAACCTTTGTCGCCGATGTGCACCCCGCCCAGGGAAAGGATAAATTCAGCTTGGATTACGAAGCCTTGCTGGCTAAGAACAGGTGGCTGCAGATGCAATCACCCGCTATTTCCGTGCCTGCACAAAATGAGTCTATTTCGGTCGAGGCATGTGCCATCGATGGCGTCCGCCCAGGTACCGTTAAGAGCCATAACCCCAAAAACGAAATTAACTGGGTCAGCCAATCTGTATTTTCACGGCGCGCATATGGCAGGGATCAGAAACAGGCTTTCTACCAAGAACAATCGGGAAAATCTCTAACAAAGCCTTTTACACACGACTTGGAAGAATTGACCAATGATCCCGGGCAAGAGAATTTGCACCATAAGATGGCAGTGATCTATCTGGATGGCAACAAATTCGGAAAGTTAAAAAAAGGCCGCAATTCCGAGATGAACAGACAGTGTGAGTTCGATGCGCAATTGAAGACCTACCGCCAAACGATGCTGGGAAACTTACTTGACAGAATTGCCGGCGACACGGCTTGGAAAACATCGAGCGGCTCCTACCGGTTGGAAACCCTATTGTGGGGTGGCGATGAAATTCTCTGGGTCGTTCCAGCATGGAAGGCATGGGAAACACTCTATTTCTTCTTCGATGAATCGAGGAAATGGAGTTTCATGGAGACTAAGCAACTGCACCATGCCGGAGGAGTGGTGTTTTGCCATCACAACGCACCTATCCACCGCATAACCACATTAGCGAGAGACTTGGGTGAACTGGCAAAAGAGAAAGACAGAGAGCGAAGTCTATTTGCATACGAAGTGTTGGAATCGTTTGATCATATTGGGCGCGATCTCGTTAATTACCGCAGAGAGCGATGCCCTCAACCTATCAATCCGCATGATGAGCCGGACCAGAGAACCCTAATCCTGGCTGGGGATGACATGCCTCAAATACTAGCCACAGCTAAGCAGCTCAAAGAGAAGCTCCCCCGGCGCAAACTGTACGCCATGGTAGATCACCTTCTTGAGAAAACACAGCCGGGCGGTGAGATCAATGCTCGGTCCACAAAGCGACAGAAATTGGAAAAGGACCTATATAGTAACTTGGATGACCAAGCCTCAAAAGCTTTGGCTGAGTTGACACCTAAGCTAGGCGGGAATGATGCTCAATGGCTGCACCTATCTGTTCTATGGGATTACCTAGTCTAGCGGCGGAGGGATGAAGATGCTGGAAGTGACCTTAGAGGTTGGGCTCACCCTGAAAGGACCTATTTTGACGAAATCTACGGCTGCTGGCATCCATGGCATTGACAGCCCAGTGGCTCGTAATTCTGAAGGCAAATGCTATTTGCCTGGCACACTCGTTAAAGGCCGTTTGCGGCAAGCCATGGAGGAGATTATCGCTGTGGGGGGTACTGAATTCAGCCCTCACATAGATGATTGGCTGGGTACCTGCAGTTCAGGAGATGATATACGATATGGGACCGTTAAGCCTTCACGAGGCCAATTACACTTCAAGGACTTTATCGATCAAAATGAAAAGCCGAGCAAAACGCTCTACCGGATCCAGATAGATGAGCAACGTGGAGCAGTGGCCAAAGGAGCTTATCAGGCAATCGAGGCACCTTATACTTCTGGAGAACTCTACCATTTCACAGGAAGTGTCCATTACTTTGCGGCAAATCATCAAGAAGCTGATGATATCAAACGCTACATTGAGATCGGGTTGTGCTGGATCACAAGTTTGGGGGCGGAGCGTACGATTGGTTTTGGAATTCTGACAGATGTCGCTGTCACCGAGACGCGGCAGGCTCTATGTTCGGTGGCCCATTCCTCGGTGGCCCATTCCACAGAGACAGATCCACTTGCCCTGGAATATTCGCTAAAACCTCTGGCTCCATTCTGCATTGCACGGCGCAGGGTGGACAATAACCTTTTCGAGTCGGAAGCTGAAATCCCTGGTGGCGTTCTGAAGGGCTGTATCACGACTTCTTGGCGCACCTGCCTTGGTCTCAAAAGCGATGGGGAAGTGGATGTTGGCATGGACCCAATGCGTCCGGAATTGTGCAAGTACTTCGAAAAAATGCGTTTCACACATGCCTTTCCGGCACTGACATCGAATGCAAAACGCCCCATTTTCGCTCCGCTGTCGTTGGTGAAGTACGAACGAGAAGACGAGACGACTGCAATATGTGATGTTGCGCTCTGCGACGGGCCAGGATTGCTGGGCGACAAGCCTGCAGCCCCCAGCTTTTCCGTTGACTGGAAAAGCGCTGATGGCGTGCGGTATGATTTCGGTTGGCCAAAGCTTCGTCGTGAGTTGCGCGTGCGGACCAGCATTGACAAACAGCACCGCAGAGCACTGGAGGAACATCTCTTTGCCTATGAAATGATTGACCCAGGGGATGCCTTTTGGTACGGGCGGGTAGACTTGAGCCAAATCAGTGATGCCCAAGATAGAATAAAAGTGGAGGCACAACTCCGAGACATCTTGCGACAGGGCGTTTGGGGACTTGGCAAGACCAAATGCCAGGCAAATGTCATGCTGTATTCACAAGGAACAGTGCAACCCGTGTGCATTTCCAACCCCGCTCCTCGAGATGGTCTGTGGGTCGTGACATTGCAGACACCAGCCTTGCTATGTGACCCACGATTGCTTGCTGAGACCAGTGGGCGAAGTGAGCTATCCCATTCCTACGCCGAGGGGTGGAAACAAATCTCTGGGAATTCTCTTCAGCTTATCCGTTTCTTCGCCCGGCAGTCGCTAGCCGGTGGGTTCTACCTCTATCGCCGATTTCAATATGGGAACGTCTACAACCCTTACCTTCTGACTGAACCTGGCAGTGTATTCGTGCTGCAAGCCGAAACCGGCCGATCCGGAGATGCAGAGTCCTGTATTCGTGAATGGCTCACGGTGGGGCTTCCGTTACCTGATTGGGCGATTGAACGTTACAAGCGCGGTGGCCAGCCCGGTGACCACTGGGAAAATTGTCCATACTTACGTTCCAATGGATACGGCGAAATAGCGGTAAATCTCAATGTGCACTGGGATAAGAGACCGCACGAAGGAGAATTCCATGCCATTTGACAAACGCTGGACCATTGAAGGGGAACTGACCACAACCACGCCTCTGCACATCGGAAACGGGGGCGTGATTGTCCGACAGATTCCGGAAGAGCGTGTTCGAAAAGGGAAGAAGGCCGGGGAACAAGTTGAGATTTCCTCAGTTACAACCTCAGGAAAAGGTCCTTATGTTCCAGGATCATCCCTCAAAGGGGTGATGCGGGCTTGGGCCAGAGCCTGTCATATCGCCAACTTCACTGAATTGTTTGGTGTCGAAGATAAGGGGAACTCAGAAGGGGTTGGCGGCAAAGCAGAATTTTGGGATGCTTTTACTCTTAGGTGCGACGGGATGATAAAACCTCCACCTTATTGGTGCGATTGCAGGCTTACCGGCATCGCGACTTCAGTAGCCATCAACCGCCGGACGAAAACCGCAAGCGAAAAGAAACTCTTCCATGTCGAGTTTGTCCCCCCGGGGGTAACCTTCGGGGTGACGGTGAGTGGTGATTTCACCAATGATGAAGTTGATGACCTGCTCTTTTTGTTTGAGGGGTTCAATAACGGGCCACAGGCGGTAGCACTGGGTGCACGTACCGGTGACGGGTGGGGGCAGCTCATATGGGAACTGACCTCTATCAGACGACTGGAAGCTGCGGATGTTCCAGCTTGGATCGCGAATGGGGGGCGCCGCATTGGGTATGCTGCACTCAACGTAATACCCCCAGCAGAACTGGAGGTCTTTAGAAAACGCTCACAGGTTCGTGCTGCAGCACCATCACCACCTGATTGCCTCACGCTAAATATGACACTGGAATTCAAGACACAATTTCTGGTCAACGATCCGGAACAAACGGGGCCTGCAGAGGAAGGTAAATCCGCACATATGCCACTCCTTGATGCTGACGGGCGGATATTGCTGCCTGCAAGTTCGATCCGAGGTGCAATTCGCAGTCAGGCCGAGAAAATCTTGCGCACTTTGGGCAGCGAACTGACCGCATGTTATCCCGATGGCAACGGCCCCCACATTGTCTATGGCACAGGGGAGCTCAAAGGGTTATGTCTCGCTTGCCAGGTTTTCGGTGCACCCGGGTGGCGTTCGCCGGTTCAATTCTCCGACTTTAAAACTGAAGTCCCACCAGGCAACGACGCATTCATGCAACAGGAATTTGTCGCCATCGATCGCTTTACAGGGGGCAGCGCTGATGCTGAAGGGCTGAAATTCAACGCGAAGGCGGCACACAATCCTATACTCACCGGTTGCATCAAAGTTGACCTGAGAGCTCTTGAAATAGCGGGTGCAGGACCGTGGGCACTTGGTTTGCTTACCCTGACTTTGCGGGACCTGATGGAAGGCGACATCCGTTTTGGCTTTGGAGCAGCCAAGGGTTACGGGGCGGCACAAGCAAGAATTGATAGCATTAGCTTGCCGGAATGGAGTGACTGCCCTGGGGTTTTTAAAGAGGGAGTGGATGAGGAACAGTGGCAGAGCATCCAAACGAGTAAGCCATTAGCTGATGTCTTGCAGGATCCTATGGGATACTGGGTGCTTGAGCTTGAAGAAGCAGTGCGAAAGGAAGGAGGGCAATGATGACTGAATATCACAACCCATATCATTTTGTCCCGGTCAAATCGAAAGGGCGTATACATGATGTTACTTGGCAGGATTTCCTCCGCTCACCTGGACACGTTACGCATGACCGTTACTGCCCTGGCACCTTTTCCGGACGCATTGTCTGCCGGCTCACGACGGAAAGCCCCATCTTCATAGGTGCACGCCGAGAAAGAGACCCATCAAGAGAAATGCCGGGGAAAGTTTCGCCTTTTACATTGGATGAAAAACCCGCAATTCCAGCCTCTACCCTTAGAGGCATGATATCGAGTATTGCTGAAGCTGCGAGCAATTCAGCCCTGCGCATCTTGCAGGAGGAACCCTACTCCTTTCGCCAAACAAGGAAGGAATCGCTCTCGGCCATTGGAATGGTGATAATAGAGCGTGATAACGGCGGTCAGCCCATACTGGATAAGTACCATAACCCTAAATGCCGATTGCTCCCTTTGACATTGCCGACAATACTAATCTCTTCAGGCAAGCCAGTGACATTACCTACTGAGTATGCTGGGCTGTTTCCCGAGCCGAATCTGAAAGTATACATAGGCAATAAGGACTCGATCAGAGGGGCGGATTTCCCTTACGAGACATATTGCCGTGATCACGATAAATTCTACGGCCTCGCATTAAGGCCATGGAGTTGGCAGAGTTTTTACGACAAGCGGGAGATTCTTCGTGACGAATGTCTGAACATTAAAAACTCCTATCTACTTGCTCAAAAGCCACTCATAAATGATGAAGCTCCGAGGCCTTGGAACGAAATTCCCGAAAAAGAGCGTAAAGACTACATGCGCGGTATATTACGTGTGCTTGGCTGCTGTGGCAGAAAGGATATCCCAAGTTCAAAAAAGCACGAGCTGTTCATTCCTTATCCTGAAGGTGTTGAGAAGTGGAAAACGTTCGAGATTTTGCCTGAAGCTATCGAGCGATTTTATGATTTGGCAGATCAACGAACCGAGGGAAGCGAAGATGGTGCGGAGTGGCCGTTGCCCTATGAGCCCAAAGGAACAAAGAGAAATCCAAATCCAGCCGACAAGAAATTTCGCTTCAAGGATGGTGATCTGGTCTATTTCCGACCGGCTTCTGCACAAAAAATCGGCTGGATCTCCTTGTCGTCCATCTGGCGAAGTCGCGTTCAGACGAGATCCGGGTACGACGGTCTGCGTGCAACCGCTCATAGTTTCTTCGAACAAGTCGACCCTGAGTTATTACCGTTTAATGCAGACCGAAAGGTTCTCACAATCGCGGAGCAGCTTTTCGGGTTTGTAGAATCAGACAAGTCGAACGATAACAGACCCGTGCTGACGCTCGCCAGTCGTCTCTTCTTTTCCCATGCACACATTCAAGGGATCAAGAGGCCAAACTCCGAAGAGTGGCTGCCGGATAACAAGGGGTTGAACGACCCTTCCCTGCCCGCTGTGACTTTGAAAATTCTCGGCAACCCGAAGCCTCCTTGCCCAGCACTGTACTTTAAGGAATCAAACGGAAAGCCCAAGTACATTGGGAAAAATGTCCTGGAACCCGGCTCTAGACACCATCCGCAAGGCCGAAAGTTTTATTTGCATCACCGTTTGAACCATATGGTGGCTGGCCATGAACCATGGAGATCAAGATTCCAGGCAAGTTCAGTACAATCTGACCTGGAGGAATGCCGGTTTAAGCAAAAAACAGAGATAACTCCCTTGAAACCGAGGGCAGTTTTTTACTTTTGCATCGACTTTGACAATCTATCAGCTGACGAGATGGGCCTGTTGCTTTATGCGCTTAAACCAACTCCTGACTTTCGCCATAAACTTGGCATGGGCAAGCCGATCGGACTCGGCCAAGTCAACATCGAACCGGTGGGGGTTTTTCGAGTTGATCGGCAAGAGAGATACACCATCGCTGGATTCTCCGGAGAGCGGTATTCCCAAGTCTGGCTCGCACCCAACGAGGATCGAGATCGATGGCCGGATGCATACGCACTAGAGAAAAGAGCCGAAGGGGATACCCTGGACAAAAATGCGTTGCAGGAGGCTTTTCGCGTTACGATGGACAAGGATATCAGGCAGGCGATTGAACTGCTTGGTGATCCGAAGATGGTTAAAGCCCGTGTACACACGCCTCTGGTAGAGGGTGGCGAGCTCAATGACGAAAAGGACACCTTTCGCTGGTTTGTTGCCAACGACACTCGTTCAGGCAGTAAAAGCAAAGAGAGCAGGACCAAGGCGGACCCAATTTGCCTAGAGCCGTTAAACAGCCTTAGCACGCGATTGCCAACTCTGCCAGCCCTCTCTGAGGAGGATTAGAAAGAGTTCCACGTAGTTTGATGAAAACTGAGAATCGTGCTGCGAGGATGACGTTACAGTGCTTCTCAACATCATCCGATTTGCTGCTACTATGATTCTGTTATGCTGGAATATCTGGATGAAACAACAATATCTAGCTCTGCCTGTTGACCCCGCGCAGGAAGAACAATGAAGAATATGATCTCGATGCTCGATAATCTGAGTCTGTCCCGATTCAGGGCTTTCTTCCGGGCTCTGCAGCCGGTGGAACTGCCATCCTTTGCCGGCTCAACTTTTCGGGGAGCCCTTGGCCATGCCATGCGGAAAGTGCGCTATCAATCCAAAGAAATCTGCAGGAAGTGCCCTGCCCATTCCGAATGCCGCTACGGCAGTCTTTACACCTATTTTTTCGAATCGCCGTGGGATCATCCCTTCATTGGACCGGCACACGACGTTCTAAACCCGAAGATGCAAAGAGAAACCTATCCTCAGCCTTTTATTCTGGAACCGCCGTCAGGGGGCAGCTACGCAGCCGATGAGCTTCTGGTGCTCGAGTTTACTCTTATCGGGAAAGCCATATCTTTCTTCCCGTTTATGGCCTGCACCCTCATCGCCATGGGCATACAAGGGGTCGGCCGAGGCAGGGCGCATACCCAGTTGGAGATCATTTCAAACGGATTTACCTCCAAGGATGGCAAGAACCCGCTTATCTACGATGCCAAGGTCGGGGAGATGGCTACCCCCGCGGAAGTCATCGACTTTAATATCGTTCATCGATGGGCTGAGGAATTCGTTGCCGCTCAAAATGAGATCGGTGAAATTCGTATCAATTTCCTCACCCCTTTCCGTTATAAGTATCAGGGAAAACTCGGGCAGCCGCTTACCTTCGAGATCCTCGTAAGGAACCTGCTGCGCCGGTTCACCCTCCTTTCCGTGCATAGTCCGTTACCGGTGGCCATTGATCACGAGAGGTTGCTCCTGCTTGCCACATCCGTGCAGGTCAAGTCGTCCAATCTTCGATGGCGGCAGCTGGCACGATACTCGCTACGGCAGAAAACATGGATGAACCTTGACGGATTCGTCGGCGAAATGACCTTCGCCGGAGACCTGGTCCCGTTTCTTCCCTACCTCAAGATGGGCGAGTATCTCAATGTGGGGAAGGACGGTTCTTTCGGGCTGGGGAAATATGAGATGTCGCTTGCTCCAATGCTTGCCTGACAGGCCGCAACCATGGAGCCACACAGAAAGACACTCTTTGAAAACCGAATAAAGCTAAAGACTTGCCGATGGAAAGCCAGAGGACGGATTGCCGCGCCCTTCGATGGAACACCGATACAGGGGAAGGAAAGAACGGCATGATTAAATCGTGTCTCTACCGAAATCCTTACACCGTAAGGGTTTGCGGGTGTAAAATTCGAGGATCTCCAAAACGGTCAAAAAGGGGGGGGATCCTCGCATGATTTTTCGGTTGACTTAACCGGTTGTTTTAAAAGAATAAACTGCGATTCCCTCGCGGGAGGGTAACAGAAAACAGGGGTTGGAAAGAGGTTTTGGAACTGTTGAAAAAAGGGGTGCTCGAATCCGGGGGTCTAACACCTCGGAAGAACATCGAAATTTAGGCCAAGGGTGAAAATCGAGGACCGGATTACTGCGGGATTGAAACGACCACAACCGGATATCTCCCTTGTAACTGTTCCCTTAGTGAAAATCGAGGACCGGATTACTGCGGGATTGAAACATACTCATTGCCCAATCGTGCACATTAGGTTTCAGAGGTGAAAATCGAGGACCGGATTACTGCGGGATTGAAACGATGTATTGCCTTCCATACTCTTTCATATTTTCTTCCTGTGAAAATCGAGGACCGGATTACTGCGGGATTGAAACATCTTGGTGGAGGAATTTTGATTGAAGCCGACTTTTTGTGAAAATCGAGGACCGGATTACTGCGGGATTGAAACGACTTAATACGGGGGCTATGACGTGTTCCTTTATGGAACAGTGAAAATCGAGGACCGGATTACTGCGGGATTGAAACACTTTCCTTACGGATTGTATGGATTTTTCGTATGTTTCTTGTGAAAATCGAGGACCGGATTACTGCGGGATCGAAACGGGGAAATTTCCATCAGTTGCCGAGAATGATCAATGCACGCCGCCGCGTTCTCAAGGAGGACGACTTTCTTGAGCATGCTCCTTCAGCAAGCGTTCTTCTCTCGGATGAATCCAGGAAACGATATTTTGCCGAATACGAACGGTTTGTCACGGCACCGTGCAAACTGCAGGATGAAGCCGCTGAAACCGATTTTCGAAGGCTTTTCCGCCGACAGGCCGAGCGGCTCAGAGATGCATTGTTGAGCGGTTCAACTTATTACCCCTTCAAATTTCACTGGTAGAAAGTCATGTTTTATTCTATTTGTTATGATATTCGAGATGATCACCGGCGCCTCCAGGTGGCCAAGGTGCTCAAGGATTTTGGCGAGAGGGTCCAGTATTCCGTCTTCGAAGCGAACCTTCGTCCCGAGGAACTGGAAGGGCTCAGGAACCGACTGACACCTCTACTGAACACGGAGGAAGACAGCCTTCGCTTGTACCCCCTCTGTTCGGCGTGCTTGGCCAAAGTGGAAATCATGGGGCATGGGATGATCACTCAAGATCCCGATATGATTATAATTTAGAAGGTTTGGCATTTTTGCTCAAAATGAGGGGAGGTTACCGTTTTTGGCTATCATTTTGTTTTGTAAGCATATTCGAGCGAAAAAGTGGTCGGACAACGTCCGATTTGACGCGTTTGTCGGGCCATTTTTGGGAGGTTACCGTTTTGCCCCCTGTAAACCCTTGCTGGGCTTGGCCCCGAAAGGGGTAGGGTCTCAGGACCACTTAGAGCCTTCGGGCGATTGAAACTAAGGAATATCCAAGATGATTGGGGAGTGTTCCCGAATAGTCTCAGGACCACTTAGAGCCTTCGGGCGATTGAAACTAGTTCGACAATCCCGCGCCAAGGACGCCATACGTGAGAGTCTCAGGACCACTTAGAGCCTTCGGGCGATTGAAACTCACCACAAATAATACAAGTATGTTCTACTGTTTCCAGTTCAGTCTCAGGACCACTTAGAGCCTTCGGGCGATTGAAACTACATTTCTATACTTGCAAGCAGACTGATCGCAAAAAGTCTCAGGACCACTTAGAGCCTTCGGGCGATTGAAACCCGAGAGATCGCGTCGGTCGAGTCGCCAATTCCGACAGTCTCAGGACCACTTAGAGCCTTCGGGCGATTGAAACTAGGCAATCCCTCAGGGAAGAATTGCGGTTGGTCATCCGTCTCAGGACCACTTAGAGCCTTCGGGCGATTGAAACCAAATATCTCCCGATCACGCCACAAGAAGTTAATGTCGTGTCTCAGGACCACTTAGAGCCTTCGGGCGATTGAAACGGTCCGTAAATATGCCTTCATTCTCATGTTTTACTGGGTCTCAGGACCACTTAGAGCCTTCGGGCGATTGAAACACCTTCTCATCTACGTATACCCAATACCCATACTCCGTCTCAGGACCACTTAGAGCCTTCGGGCGATTGAAACCCATGAAACCCACTCAGGGTGTTGATAATATCGAGGGTCTCAGGACCACTTAGAGCCTTCGGGCGATTGAAACTTATCGTTCTGGGGATTGAGAAAATATTTGTGATTGAGCGTCTCAGGACCACTTAGAGCCTTCGGGCGATTGAAACAGGTGCGGACAGCTTCAACGCTGGGTAGGTCACCGATGATAGGTCTCAGGACCACTTAGAGCCTTCGGGCGATCACCATCCACAGAGCGACGGTGACTTTGCGCCGGCGCCAGGGCGTAGGACGCCCTCCCCCATAAAACCGGACAAAATGATGGCTATGCGCTGCTGCCTTCCGAAACGGCGGCAGCGCGACCGATGAAGCCCAAGGGTTTTCAGGTGGGGGAATTTTCGGTTGTCATTACGAATGGATTTGTTGCTTCGGGATGGCTCGGGTGAAAGTTTGATGAAAGTCAAAAGTGGTGAAAGTTTGGTGCAAGTCAAAAGAATGGAGATCTATTTTTCGGTTCATCCGGATAATGAGTACCCCTGAGCATGCAGGTGGTAGAGGCGCAGTTTGAAATACGTCATGTCTCGAAAACCGTACGCCTGCCTTTTCAGGGTTTTGATTTTGTTGTTGATCCCCTCTACGATCCCGTTGGTGATGAAGTGTTTGAAATAATTGAGAAGCCCGGTCCTGTATCCGGCCAGGGTTTTGGCCACTTTGGCAAGCTGTCTGATTCCGGAGTTCATGGCATCTTTCAGCCAGACATCGAGAAATCCCTGGGCGGTGTGAACGTCTTCCTCCCAGAAGAGCCGCAGTTGTTCTTTCATGGAATGAGCGATGAAGAGGGGCCGATTGGCCTCAAGGAGGGCGTCCAGCCTGGCTTTCCTGCCAGGTTCAAGGGAATCATAGTTTTTGAGCAGCAGGAACCGGTTGCCTTTGAGCGTCTTTTGCCCCAGGTCGTCGAGTTCTCTCTGCTGACTCCTTCTGATTTCATCCAGGGCATGGTTCATGAGGGCCATGATATGGTAGCGGTCAAAGACAATGTCCACATTGGGCAGAGACTCCCGGACAGCGGAGAAGTAACTGCTGCTCATGTCCATGGCTATGGCCTCAAGGTTTTTTGCTTTGTGGGAAAGTCTTTCCAGAAACGGGCGGATATTTTCCTTGCTCCTACCCTCAACGGCATGCAGGATTCTTCCACTCTCCAGGTCCGTAATGATGGTCATGTACTCCTGGCCTTTTCTCAAGCTGAACTCATCGATTCCGACATGCCTCACCTCTCCAAGCGGGATGGTTCGGTAAAGAAGGGAAAGCCGTTCCTTATGAATCGCTTTAACCAAGTCCCAGCCTACCCCGAGGTACTCGGAGGTCGCCTGGATGGTACAGTATTTCAAAAGATCCAGGACGGTGAGCGCAAAGAAACGAACATAGCGGTGTTTACCATCCAGAAATGGAAGATGGTGCCACCACAGCCCTCCACATTCCATGCATTTGAGCCGGTGGAGCAAGAGATCGAGGAAACACCGTTTCCGTCCAATCGGGCTCATCCTGAACAGCCGCCTTTTCTGCCCTTTAAAGGTAACCCTCTTTCCGCCACATTGAGGGCATCTTACGCTCTGATCAGTTGTCCGGGCGCTGATCAGGACACAGTCTCCAAAGAAACGCGCCGATTCATACTGGATACCTTTGAGCCCAAAAGCGTGGTAAAGTATCGATGTGGACATGGTCCGGAACCCTCCCGTGTTGTTCGATTGCCGTCAAACAAACACGTGGTTCTGCCATGTCCATTTCTTTTTTGCAAATACTCAGGTACTCATTTCCCGGATGACCCTATTTTTCAGGGGTACCCGCAGCCCCTTTGAGCCGATCGGCTAGCCCGCCGATTAAGGACCCCTTCCCTCTTTGATGAAAATGCCTCTCTCCCTATTCCTTGTCCGTGCGAGAAATTTCAGGAAGGTCATCCGGTCCATGCTTCTGCGGCAAAGGTGGTGTTGCAGATGTCGTGCAATGCGCTGTAAGCCAAGGCCGGGCCTATGCCGGGGAGAGTTCGATTCTCTCCTCCGGCACCAGGAAAACCAAGGGGTTAGGCTATGCGCCCGGCCTTGCCATTCCGCAATCCACACCCCTCCGGCCGGGAAGAATCCGGCACTGATCCGCCTTCACGACGGCAATTCGTCGATTCCCCAGGTGCTCAGCAGGTACTGCGCCTCATGCACCATGCCATGCCCGAGGGCCAGGGTCAACTTGCGTCGGCGAACGTCCTCGACCCATCGAGGTTTGCTCCCTTCCGCGATGACATTGGCAATCACGGCCCGTACGTCCTGTTCGGTTTTAGGACTTGACGGGTCGAGTTTCTTTCGAATCGATTCGGCTTCGTCCGCATCGATCCCTCCGTTCTGGACCGCGCTGTCGAAACAGAGCGCCAGTCCCAGTTCCGTCCGAAGATTGAACCGCGCGGCATCGCGTAAAGCGATGTCCCAATACGATTGCGTGTGTTCGATCTGAAGCCGCTGAACTTGCGGATAGCTTCCCAAACGGGCGAAAGCTTCCCCCCATTCACCGATTATTTTATAGGCGTTTGAACCGATGGAGATATCCTCCGCCCACTGCATTTGCCCGGCACGAGGCCTTTCCAGGACCTCCAGCATTTTTTCGGCAAGAGGGCCGAAGGCCTCACGGAAGCAGTCGTCGCAGGAGCTTTCGATCTCCTCCAGTATTTTCTGCAGTTCGCCGTTTTTGAGCGTGAAACCGATGATTCCCCAGGTTAAGCCGGCCTGGTCGAAATTTCCGACCGCCTTGGTGAAACCATGTCCTTCGAAATCGGCCGTCAACTGCAGGCAGCGATCACGGATCGTCGGAATTCCCCCGGAGACGAGCTTTCCCCACGTTTCCGTATCGACCTTTCCCGTGGCCGAAAGACCGTTCGCGTTCTGGAAATCGCTCAACGCCTTCATGGTCCGCGGGCCGTAGACCCCATCCGCTGTTCCGACATCCAGGCCCCGGATCTGCAGACCTTGCTGGATTCGCCTGATGAGTTCCCCGCGCACCGTGCGAAACTTCCCCGGTGCCTGCTGAAACAGAATTCGACTCATGGCTTTCCTCCAAAATTCGATGCGGTTGCGACTGCTGTTCAATGCATGGCCCCCCAAACGTCGACGCGCACTCATCGGGGGGGGGGCTCCGGAACGGACGGAGATCAGAACTTCCCGCGGTGAACCCAGCGGTAATAGAGAACCGAATCCGTGGAATAGCAGCAGAGGGCTATCGCAATCAGCAGGAAGCTCCGGACCTGGGCCATGGAAACCGGTTCGTGATAAACAAAAACGGCCAGCAGGAAATAGCAGCTCGGATTGAGGTACTGCAGAAAACCGATGGTTGAAAGGTGCAGACGTTTCGCACCGATGGTGAACAGCAGCAGAGGAAGAGCGGTGAACAGGGAAGTCGCCGCGAGCAGCAGGTCGATCCGGAGGCCGGCCCCCGGAAAGGTTCCCGTCCCCTGCCCGTGCAGGTAGAACAGGTAGATGAGCGCAGGAACGATGAGAAGCAACATCTCCAGGATCAGCCCGGTGATGGAAGTGATCGATACGACCTTGTGGATCATGCCGTAGAGTCCGAAACTCAGGGCCAGAGAAAGTGCAATCCACGGGGCGTGTCCATAATCCAGGGTGAGATACAGAACCGCCGCCACGGCCAGCAGCAAAGCCACGATCTGCAGCGGTCGAAGCCGCTCCCGCAGAAACACCATGCCCAGGAACACGTTTATCAGCGGCGTGATGTAGTACCCGATGCTTGTCTGCAGGACCTGCTCATGATTGATCGCCCAAATGAATACGAGCCAGTTGGCGGAAATCAGGAAGGTCGTGAACAACAGGGCCAGAAGCGCCCGCGGGGATTTCAGCGTCGCAGCGCATTCACTCCACCCGTTTTGGTGGATGAGAACAGGCAGCAGGACCAGCGGAGACCACACGACCCTGTGCGTCACGATTTCCAGGGCCGGCACCGCGTGCAGCAATTTCCAATAGACGGGGCTGATTCCCCAAATGATAAAAGCGGAAACGGCGAAAGCCAGGCCCGACGATGATTCCTGCGAAGGATTCCGTAAGTTCCCAACAACCATATCAAGGGGATCCCCGTCTGTTCCCCGCCGGGCGGCGCGCACGGCAGGGTGATTCGTTCAAAAAGAGCCATCCCCTATAGACGATGACGTCACGAATGTCAAAGACTCGCTGAATTGCGATATTCCACTGGCGGCCGGGGCAATTCCCGTCAACCTGTTGATTTGCCCGAATCCTCCAGGGCCAGTTCGATGAGGCGATCGAGCATCGCGGAAAAGGACATGCCCACGGCTGCCGCCGCCTGAGGGAAAAGGCTGGTCGCGGTCATACCCGGGATCGTGTTGGTTTCAAGGACATAGATTTCATCACCGGAGAGGATCATGTCGGTGCGGCTGTAGCCCCTGCAGAAGAGGGCCCGGTGGGCGCGCACGGCAAAATCCTGAGCTTTTGCGGTGATCTCCGGGGACAACCGGGCGGGACATATTTCCCGGGAGGCCCCGGGAGTGTACTTCGCCTGGTAGTCGAAGAATTCGTAGGATTCGCCGGGAACGATCTCGATAAGGGGCAGGGCTTCCACCGTGTCATTGCCGATCACCGAAGCGGTTATTTCGAGGCCGGGAATGTATTTTTCCACGAGACACCGGCGGTCGTACCGCCAGCCGAGTTCCAACGCCTCGGCCAGCCGCCCGGGATCGCGCACGATGGTCAATCCGATGCTTGAACCTTCGTGTTCGGGCTTCACGACAACGGGAAACCCGACCTGTTCCGTCACTTCGGGGAGCACCTCATATTTGCGGCCCCGTTCCAGCACCACATGAGGAGGGATGGGCAATCCGGCCTGCAGATAGAGCTGCTTGCTGATGACCTTGTTCATGGCAACCGCACTGCCGAGGATCCCGCTGCCCTGGTATGGAATCCCCAGGCAGTCCAGCATTCCCTGGATGGTGCCGTCCTCGCCCATCCGCCCGTGGAGGATGATGAGGGCCACGTCGATCCTGCCGGCGTCCTGTGCCAGCCGGGGCAAATCAAAGCTGGGATCGTAGCGCAGGACATTGTAGCGTTCCGTGTTCAAGGTCTGCAGAACCTGATCCCCGCTTTTAAGAGAAATCTCGCGCTCCGCGGATTTTCCCCCGGACAACAGCGCCACGGTCAGTTTTTTCTTCGTCACCTTTTCGCCTTTCCTTCCTGAATATTCACATGGAAACGGAGTCGACCGGGTATGCGGGCAAATTCCGTCCGCACGGCGGAGAATCGCCGAAAGGAGCCGCTCCGCGGGCAAATCCATGGTCCTCACCCACCCCGCCGCTCCTTTTTCCCGCTAAGGTCCGACCCTTCCGGTTCGGAGGCGGCGCGGTTGCGCCGGACAGTCGCCGTCGTAAGTCGTTACCGGAGATCAGGCGAACGGGAGGATTTCATTTTGGGCAGACTATCATTACCTTCAGGTCGTTGACATTGGTGCCCGTGGCCCCGGTCACAATAGCGTCGCCCAGAGCCTTCAGGGGCGACGATACATTATGTTCTTTCAAAGCGGCGAAAAGGTCAATGCCTAATGTTCCGGCCCGCGCAGGCGCTGGAAAGCCCGCAGGAAGCGACCCAAATGTATCGTGAGGCCCGATAGTCAGGGTTCCGCGGGACGTCGCCGCAAAAATACGCCGCACGGAACATCCACGATTACAGAACGTTAGCCCTGCATCTTTTCCGGTTCCCCGTCGAACGAAATTGTGCCGGTTTCCGCCCCGGTTCATGCAATCCATTCGCCCCGGTCGTATGGGAACACCGGTTTTGACGCTGGAAACCACGGAAAGAACAGACCAAATTCGTAGCTTCGCATCAGGGAACAGAAATCGTCTGCACGGAAGATGCGCAAGACCCCGGGGGACCCTATCCGCAACACCGAAGCCCGATTTATCGCTTCAGCGGATCGAAACGGCTGCGTTCCTTGTGTTTTGTCGAGCAATCCACCCGTGCGGAAGATTGTTGGGAGTCCCCGGGATGATTAGCATAAATGTACATATGGAAAGAGACGCGGGGAGGATACCGATGGCAGAGGATCAGGCCCCATTAAGAGAGGACGAGGTTTCGAGGTACAAGCGGCAGGCGGCGGAGCACGCGGTCCGGTCCGTGCGTTCGGATATGACGGTTGGGCTCGGGACGGGTTCCACGGCGATCTTCGCGGTCCGGGACATCGCCCGTCGCCTCGCTTCCGGGCAGATCGACAACATAATCGCCTTTGCCACTTCGAATGCCGTCAGGGAAGAGGCCCGGATGCTCGGGATCCCCATGATGCCGGAGGAAATGCCTCATTCCATCGACGTCACCATCGACGGGGCCGATGAGGTGGATTCCGAAATGAACCTCATCAAAGGCGGCGGCGGGGCACTGCTGCGAGAAAAGATCGTCGCCCAGGCCAGTCGGCGCGTGATCGTCATCGTTGACGACAGCAAACTCTCCCCGCAACTGGGCACACGTTTTCCCGTGCCGGTCGAAGTTCTGCCTTTCGGCTGGCGTTCACAGGCCCGCTACATCGAATCCCTCGGGGCTACGGTTGTGCTTCGGCTCAAAGCCGACGGATCGACCTTTGCCACCGATTCGGGGAATATGATCCTGGACTGCGCTTTCGGCCCGATTCCGGACCTCGCCGCGCTCGCGGCATCCTTCAACGCGCGGGCCGGAATCGTGGAGCACGGACTCTTCCTCGGATTGGCAACCGATCTGGTCATCGCGGGCAAAGACGGTGTTCTCCACCTCAAACGCAAAACCTGAGGCGCTGATTCATCGCAAGCCGGCCCCCGCCGGACAAACGAGCCCTTGACACACCCGGCCGATGATCCGGTCCCTGAGGACACCGGCAATCTTTTCCCTTACGGAGTTTGATTCCAAAACGATATTATATTAATGTATGATTAAGATGAAGAGTGATTCGTTCCATGCAGCTTGCCATCCCTCAAACATATGGGAGGTCAGTCCATGATGTGGCTTGCTTTCGCCTCCGGCCTGATCCTGGGCATCGTGATTGGAATGTTTGTCGTTGATTTCCTGCATTCCGGAAGTCTTTCCGAACGCAAGAAACTCCGCTTCGACCGCCAGTTGAGGTGATTGTCCGCGGCCGCCGACAGGGGGCGTGCGCCATTGGCGACGCACCCGGGGCCGGCCCTGAGATCAACCCGGATGTGTGCCTGGCGGGACGGCCCCGGCGATTCAATTCAGGTCGATTTCGAGGACCCCCGACGGGGTGGGCGTTATTCTGTTCTGAAGATAGTCCCAGGTCTGCCGCAGATCGTGAGACAGCGCAGGGCTGGACAAGCCCTCAAATTCCGCGAAAAGATCGTTTGCCTTCGAAAAAAGCCCTTTATCGATGTAGAGCCTGCCCCCGTTGCCGGGGACCGACTTCAGGGCCGGCAGGGCATCGGAGACGAGGCCCATGGATTCCCATATGATGAAGGGATTCTCACTGAAAATCCGATCGATTTCGTCCTTGTGTTTAAAATAGAGATCGATGAAGGTTCGACTCGTGCGTTGAGGCACCTGCACATCGCTCAGCAGGTTTCCGACGGCGAATTTATCGTCCGCGCCGGGACCGGGCGGCCGTGCAGAAGTATTCCCGGCCCATACGGCACACAGGGCAAAGACGATTGCAGGGACCAGCCAAACGAATTTTCGAGGTCCGATTCGCTTCATGGCGATTTCTCCTTTATCAAAACGGATGCAGGTTGAGTTCCGACGTCGGTCGTTGTTTCATCCCCGCTCAGGGGTGAAAACCGCCGTCTATTGTGCCATGATCCGGGGGCCGAAGGCAATCCCAGCTGCCGGCTGCCCCGTGTTCGCATGAAAGGCGCCCTAATGTTCTTCACATATGGACTCGATTTTGCTATTTTTCACCGGTTATACTCGTTGAAGACGTAAAGGGCTGTTGGGCAGGTCAATCCGAGGAGAAGGTTCATTGATCATTCGGGCAACTCGAAAAAGGTTCTGGATTGCCGCAACCATTGGTCTACTCGTTTTCGCATACACCATCAAACATGCCGACCTGAAAAGACTTGCGGAGCATATCGGGGACATCGACCTCGCGTGGGCGTTCCTTGCGCTGGCCGCCAGCGGGCTCAGCTACCTGTGTATTGCGACCGTCCTCCAGAGGCTCCTCAAGGGGATCGGTTCTCCACTGCATTTTCTTTCCTCTTTCAAGATTTCGCTCCTTTCCTGTACGCTGAATTATCTCATGGCGGTAGGCGGCTTGAGCGGCGTAGCGGCCAAGGTTTACCTGCTGTCCAGGGAAAAGATCCCGCCGAGCAAGACCCTTTCCATTTCCATGGTGCATGGATTTCTCACCAACACGGTCGCGGTCGTTTTCATTTACCTCGGGTTTTTCTTCCTGTACAGCGAGTACAAAATGGGGGTTCGCGAAAAGGAAGCGGGGATCGTCATTCTGCTGGTGGCGTTTCTGCTCACCTGGATTACCATTCAGACCATCGTTCACGAACGGTTCAGAAAGTGGCTGTGGCGGTTGTTGCTGCGCATCGCCGGATCGGTCGCCCGCGCTTTCAAACACCCTCACTGGATCAATGAAGACAGGGCCGACGCGTTTTTCGAAAATTTCAATGAAAGCATGAACCTGCTCATGAGAAAGGCGGGCATTTTACTCGCACCCGCGACCTTCGCCCTTCTCGACTGGTGCCTGATGTTTCTGTGCCTGAAATTTTCCTTTTGCGCGGTCCACTATCCCGTGGACAACCAGACGCTCCTGGTGGGCTTTTCCGTTGGAATCTTTACGTCTCTTTTCTCGCTCACTCCGGCATCTATCGGGCTCATGGAAGGTTCCATGGCGGGATCGTTCTACCTGATGGGCCTCGATTACGAATATGCACTCCTCGCCACGCTGATCTACCGGATCGCCTACTATTTTCTTCCCATTCTGGTCAGTATCTTTTTCTATAAGCGGTTCTTCCCCGCCGCAGAGAGGATCCCTCCGGGAAGCAATCCGCAGACGAGCATAACTCAGCGGCACTGATAGGGTGAGATTCTACCGTGAACGACGGGACAGCACGCAAAAAGAAACGACTACGAGGGAATTTTCGCATGCAGGATAATTCGGACAAGACGGGGGCCGTGTCGACGGAATGGCTCCGCGGCATTATTGAGTCCGCTGTAACCGGCTGGGAAAACGATCATCCGGCGGACCGTTTCTGGCGGATGCCGCCGCTGGTCGCCTGTGCCTCCGCCGCCGATCCCCTGTTCGGCGCCTTGCGCGGGGCGGTTTCTCAGGAGCATGCCATGCCGGTCGACCTTCTTCCCGAAGCCAGGACCGTTATCGTCTTTTTTCTTCCGTTCAAGCGGGAACTGGGCAGGGAAAACGACCGGACGCCAGTCTATGCATCGCGCAACTGGGCTCTGGCCTACACGGCGACCAACTCCCTCATCGAGGCCGTCAATCTCTCCCTGACGAACCGGATCGAGAAAGCCGGGCATCGCGCGGCGGTCACTCCCGCCACCCATAATTTTGACAGCGTGAAGCTCATCAGCCAATGGTCGCACAAGCATCTGGCATACATTGCGGGTCTGGGGACTTTCGGCCTTCATCGCATGATCATTACACGGGCCGGGTGCTGCGGGCGCCTGGGAAGCCTGGTGACGACCATGCCCTTTCCCCCTTCGGAACGGCCGCGCGTGGAATTCTGTCTGCGCAAGGCGGGGCGGGAATGCCGGGCCTGCGCCGACCGGTGCACGTATGAAGCCCTCAGCACGGAATCATACGACCGCCACGCATGCTACAGGCAATGCCTCGTGAATGACGGGCACTACAGCGACCTGCCGCTCGTCGATGTATGCGGCAAATGCTCCTGCGAAGTACCGTGCAGCCATGGCGTCCCGGGAAAACCCTGAGGCGTGGGGACGCTCCACGGGATCACTGCCCGTAAAATCCCCTGATGGTCGCTTCCGCCAGCACCTTCCCTTTGACCGCATCTCTGAATGCCTGGAGATCGGTCCCCCGACCGATCGCGATCTTGTCCACCCCCAGGGCGTAAACGGTGATGACGTAAGGGTGCTTTCCGGTTCCTTCGGGGGGCTGAGGCCCACCATAGCCGGGAGTGCCGTACGAATTCATGAGTTCCACCGCGGCATCAGGCATCCGGGTCCCGGAAGCCCCGTCCTGAAGGGAGGCCGTTTGCGCGGGGATATTGACCACGATCCAATGCACCCAGTTCTTCGCTACAGGGTGAATATCTACGATGGAAATCGCAAAGGATTTCGTCCCGTCCGGTTCGCCTTTCCAGACCAGGGGAAGGGATGCGTTGCTTCCTCCCGCACCGGGCATGGCATAACGAACCGGAATGTCCCCCCCGTCCGCGAAGGCGGGCGATGACAATTCCATCCCTGACGCGGACCGCCCCCAAGCCACCACCGCCAGTACCAGAACACATCCCCAAAGGCACACGTGTTTCGTTCTCATGACCGGGCTCCCTTCACTCAAGTTCCGTTCCATACCCTTCATCGACGAAACGACTCCGTCCGATACCCGCCCCCCGGCACCATAAGGGACCGCCGTTCCGACGTCGGGCCATGCTTCATACGAAATTGCGTTCAAGATTATACTGGTCAGCGAACGGAACGGTGAGCAGAATGTAGGGAGTGCAGAAGCGTAGCGCTGCCCACCGAAAACGATGGGCACCAAGGTGCCCATCCTACAAAATTCGGCATTGCAGTTATGTCTTGAACGCAACTCAGTATCAGGCGCTTCCTTCACTCATAACTTAAGGAACTTATCGATCGATTACAATTTCGAGTATGCCTCACGGAGGTGATCGATCCAGATTTCGACGACTTCGGGGTATTCGGCAAGACCGGTCAGGATCGATTCGGATTCGATTCCGTTCCGGCTGAGTATGGATTTCCAGCTTTCGGGCTTGTCGCCCGCCATGTCGTTTCGGGCGTGGTTGCCGGCAATGGTCATGAAGGGGACGAGCCAGGCTCTTTTGACGTTTTTCGCCTTGAGTTTCGGGATGATGCGCTCGATTGCGGGGACGCCTTCGGCCGTCGCCAGATAAACGTTTTCATCCTGTTCCTGCAGGGCGTCGTTCAAGACGGTATAGACCGAATCGGCAGGGTGTTTCCGATTTCCATGCCCCATGAAAACCACCGCCTCCGCGGGTTTTCTCTCTCTGGGGATACGATTCAGTACGGCTTTTGCCGCGCGCACCGCGTCGTCATGGGACAAAAGCAACGGCATTGCGACTTCGACTTTTTCAAAGCCGCCCGCCATTTGAGCGAAAATTCTCGCGGTGGTGTTCAAATCCTGGAATTCCTTGCCGGAGATCACGTGCAGCGACAACACGGCCACGTGGGTATAGTGCGCGTCCATCAGCCCTGCGAAAACGGCCTCCGGGGAATCCGAATGCTCCCCCTGCCCGGCAAGCTTTGCCCGGATGATGCCGGAAGTGAACCCCCAGCGGACATCCACACCCGGGAAGGCCGCCTTTACCTGGCTGTCGATCCGGTCGAACGCCTTTCGGGCCTCGGGCACGCTTGTGCCGAAAGCCACCAGGAGAATCGCTTTTTTGGAAGCCATCTGTTCCCCTCCGGATGCAAACGTGTTTCCAGGCTACAGCACTCACAATACCATGAAAACCATGGCTGAAAAGGTCGCTTTTCGCATGGTCCGGGTACGCCCCCGGCACGTCGATAAAGGTACGCCCGGGGGCGCTGCCCCCGGGCGGCTGGGGTGTTAAGAAGAGTTGAGGAGGGGGGAAGACTTTCGCATGTGGGACGAAAGGTGCACGTGGCTTCCCCAAAAAAAAATCCTCAGAGCCATAAGCCCCAAGGATTGCACCCGAGTTCACTTGATCCTCCGGAGCCGGAACGGTATAGCCTCGTACCGGTCTGCTCCACGACTCAGGCAGGTGTTCTGGCTCCGGATCGTCCTACTCGCCACCCCTTCCCGGATATTATCCAGTGGCATGTGTGGCTTTCGTCCCCGTACACAGCGGCGGGACCGCTCCCGAATTACACGGGATTCCCTATTGAGCTTTTCAGCACCTGATCGCTATTCGATTTTACTAAATTCATTGATATCAGGAGACATGGGATCTTGTCAACTGATTCCGAGGCCCCCCGGCAAGACACCCGGTTACCGTTTCCCCATGCACTTTGCACGCTGAACGCCGGCCGCTCCCGCCCGCACGGCCGTGAAGCCGCAAAAGGTCTCCGGTTTTCCGCGCCGCGACGTCCGGTCCCGTCGGTCGCCGGGTCCGCCGATTTTCCGGCGGATGCCGCATCTGCGGCACGTCCTCTTTTCGTCCCACGATTTAAATTGACTCGACTCGACGAAACCGCTATGTTTTTTGCACCGGGAGCAAGAAGCTCCGCCCTGTTGAAGCAATCGAAAGACAGACAATATCGGGTCAAGAAGGCCTGGAAACGCCGCGAAGGTGTTGCCCGGCCTTTTTTGTTCTATCGACCCATGGGTGGGAGCGGCAACCGGCTCCGCATTCGTTGCGGAAATTCCGGCCGCCATGTTTGCCGGCCAATTCGACGGCCGGCGGATGGAGGGTACCTGATGCACATGGCAGATGCGTTGATTTCTCCCGCCGTCGGGGGCGCCCTGTGGGCGGCGACGGCCGTGGTCAGCCTGTACAGCGCGAACAAGCTGAAGAAAACCGCCGATGACCGTCGAGTGCCCCTGATGGGGGTCCTGGGTGCGTTCATTTTCGCCGCCCAGATGATCAATTTCAGCATTCCCGCGACGGGATCCAGCGGCCATCTGGGCGGGGGCATGATCCTTGCCATCCTCCTGGGGCCCCATGCGGCCTTTCTCACCATGGCATCCGTGCTCACCATACAGGCGTTGTTTTTCGCCGACGGCGGACTGCTGGCCCTTGGCTGCAACATTTTCAATCTCGGTTTTTTCCCGTGCTTCATCGCTTATCCGCTCATCTACCGGAAGCTTGCCGGGCGACAGCCCACCCGGGGCCGAATCCTGGCCGCATCCATGGTTTCATGCATTCTCGCGCTTCAGATGGGTGCCATGGGCGTGGTCGCGGAGACAATGATTTCCGGCGTTTCCGATCTGCCGTTCAGCGCTTTCGTTCTCCTGATGCAGCCCATCCATCTCGCCATAGGCGTCGTCGAAGGGCTGGTCACCTCGGCGGTGGTGAGTTTCATCCTGAAGGCCAGGCCCGAACTTCTCGACGCGAGCTTCCATTCCCGCCCCCTGTCGGATCACATTCCCGCACGGGGGATCATCGTTGCCTTTCTGACCGTTGCCGTTGGTGCGGCCGGGCTGCTTTCCTGGTTTGCCTCGTCCAATCCCGACGGTCTGGAATGGGCACTTCTGCATTCCACGGGGAAAACGGAACTTGAAGCCCCCGCCGGGGGCGTGCATTCGCTTTTGGCAAAATTACAGGACAAAATCGCCTTCCTCCCGGACTATAATTTCAGCGGGCCCGGGAGAGAGAAGCTGCAAAGCCCACGGGAAGGAAATGCGGAGGTAAAGCCGGTCAAGGGTGAAGCATGGCCCGCCGTGAACGCAGGGACTTCCCTATCGGGGATCATCGGTGCCGGCATGACGCTTTTGCTGGTTGGCCTGATCGGCTTCTGTCTACGGAGACAGCAGAAGAAATGAACCTGTGGCACTAAGCTTCCCCGTCCGGCGATATGCGGGTTTTCGAGCTTACTTTTCCCACTCCGGTCTAAAATCGGCGGGGCACATGGCCAACATCCGGAATACCTTCTTCGAATTCAGCCGCCTGGACGTCCTGTCTTCCCAGGACACTCCGTTGCACCGCCTGGACCCTCGAACGAAAGTGCTCACCACCCTGGCGTTCATCATCGCGGTCGTGTCGTTTGACAGGTATGCCGTGAGCGGTCTCATTCCGTTTGTCCTCTACCCCGTCGTCCTCGTCATCGTGGGAAACCTGCCCCCCTGGTACCTTTTGAGAAAGGTCCTGATCGCCGCTCCGTTCGCCGTGGTGGTCGGGATCTTCAACCCCGTGTTCGATCGCGGGCTCCTTGTACAGATCGGCCCCATCGCCATCAGCGGAGGATGGATATCCTTTGCGTCCATTCTGATACGATTTGCTTTGACCGTCAGCGCGGCCCTCATCCTGATCGCCACGACGAGTTTCCAGGGGATCTGCGCCGCCCTGGAAAAGATGGCCGTGCCACGCGCCTTCGTGGTCCAGCTTCTTTTCCTTTACCGCTACGTCTTCGTTCTCATGGAAGAAGCTTCCCGAATGGCGACGGCCCGCTCGCTGCGGTCGTTCAACGGCCGTGGAAAGGGTTTCAGGGTATTCATCAGCATGATCGGGCAACTGCTTCTGAGGAGCTTCGACCGGGCCCAGCGCATTCATGCGGCAATGCTCTGCCGCGGCTTCAACGGGGAAATCCGAATCGTTCGGCCCCTGGAACCGCACTGGCGGGATGCCGCGTTTCTGTCGGGCTGGACGGCCCTGTTCATTCTTTTCAGACTGTGCAATATTCCCCAGGCCATGGGCGGCCTGATCACGGAGTTGATGCGATGAGCCACCACATTGTCGAAGTGAAGGACCTTCACTATGCATACCCGGACGGACATCCGGCATTGCGGGGAGTCTCTTTTCGAATAACGCACGGCGAAAGGGTCGCGCTGGTGGGTGCCAACGGCGCCGGCAAATCGACGCTGCTCCTCCACTTGAACGGCTGCCTCATCCCCGGATCGGGTGTCGTCCGGATCGGTGATTTTCCTCTCACCAGGGATACGCTCCAGCATGTCCGCCGAACGGTGGGAATGGTCTTCCAGGACCCCGACGACCAATTGTTCATGCCCCTGGTCTATGACGACGTCGCCTTCGGGCCGCTGAACCTGGGACTCCCCCCCGAAGAAGTCCACGAACGGGTCATGCATGCCCTCGACACCGTCGATGCCCGCCATCTCAAGGACCGCCCTCCCTACAGGCTTTCCGCCGGGGAAAAGCGCGCCGTTGCCATTGCATCGGTCCTTTCCATGTCTCCCAGCATTCTGGTTATGGACGAACCGACGTCGAACCTGGACCCCAGGGCCAGGCGGCAATTGATCGAACTGCTCGGGACATTTCATCACACGATCATCATCGCCACCCACGACCTCGACATGGTCCTTGACCTTTGCCCGCGCACCATCGTCCTGAACCAGGGCCGGGTAGCGGCGGACGGTCTCACCTCGGACATCCTGCGGGATGAAGGTCTCCTCGCTTCTAGCCGCCTCGAAAAGCCGCTTCGCATGCAGGGTTGCCCCGCCTGCGACCCTCGATCCTGCACCCTCCGGTGACCCCGCACGGAAGCCCTCCCGACCGGCAAAATTAAAGAAAAACATGGCCTCGTGCCGATTACTGATGTGAGTCACATGGTACACGGGAGGGGTCTCTTGAAGCCTCGGAAAACTACTTGAAAAACGTCCGCCGCAAGGCCTTCCGGTCCGCGTTCCCCAGGACGGCGCGGGAGCGGCGGTCGGCCGCAGGCGGCCATCTTCTGAAGGGCCGAACGAGGAAGAACGATGCGCAGATTCACCTTCAGCTCGGAAGAGTTGGTCACGCTCCTCGAGGAAGTGATCAACCTGTTTTTGAAATATCAGTACCAGGAAGGGTATGAGGAGCCGGGGGCCCGGACCGCGGCCATCATGGACACGCTGAACGTCAGCACTCACGAATTCCCGCAGACGGTCTGCGAATGGGATTGTGACACCGTTTATAACAACCTGGCTGAGATACTTTCGACGGGCAGCCCTATCGAAGACCCCGCCGATGCGTTCAACTCGTCGAAGACCCTTGCCGACGTGCTCGCCTTTCTCAAGAGGGTGACCGGGAACAATGAACTCGGGCCGGGCGACCGCAGAACGATATCCGAGATCATGGGCGCCCTGGAAGTGGTTGCACGACGCCTCACTGAATATGAGCGGAGTGCGGTGGGGATAGAAACGCTGGCCACATCGGACATCAAGTTTCTGAGAAGCACTTCTGAAGTGGACGAATGATACCGGGGTCACCTTGAAAACAATGATTTTCGATGCTTCGCGGGTGAGGCGGGCATCATGAAAATTGCGTTCAAGACGATAGTCCCGGCATTCCCCGCACTCCCCTGGAGGGCAGCCCACACGCCGGCACGAAAGACCGGGCGCTCGCCGCAGCAGCGCTGAACAAAGCCGCGCAGCGCCTGAATGGGGCCGCAGTTCCCCTGCCTTTCGAGAAGCGTCGTTTGCCGGTTTCCTGGACGCAACTAGAGCGACGCATCGGGGGGACCATCGGACCCGGAACGGTCCCTCTTGCAGAGCGGGACGATTCCGGTTGCCCCACCGTCGCTGAACCACTTTCGTCTGATCCTGTCGGGCTTGATCCGCGAATAAATATACCCATAAAGCGGACGGGAAAAGATTTCGAGTTTGTGCTTGAGCCAATCGGCGCTGCGGTCTTTCACGGTAAAGCGTTTGACCTTCATGGCGCAGAACCCGGAAAGATTCACTCCGGACCGGACCAGGTAGGTTATATCGATCCCGAGTTCCCGCGCGATGGCGAGACTTCGCGGACTGTGCCTCCCAAACGGCCAGCAAAGCTGATTTCCCGGCACTCCGAGGTTCGCCCGGATCGCACGCTGTCCTTCCTCGATGTCCGACCTGACGTCCTCGTTCAGCCCGTGGCTCGCCGTGTGATTTTCCACCGAACAGAGACCTCCGGCCCGCATGGCCTTCAGGTCCTCCCAACTGCACGCCACCTCACGGGCCATGGACGTGGCCACGAGCCGTTTGGCTTCCTCGTGTGGAGGAAATGCGGTCGGCGCGGCTGCGCGCGGGTTTCGAGAAGCCCTGTCCGCCCAATCCGATATGGCGAAAACCGTGAACTTGTGCCCGTATTTTTCCATGATCGGGAACGCACGGACGAAGACGTCGAGCCACCCGTCGTCGAAAGTGAGCAGCACGGACTTCGGCGGCACCTTCCCGAGGCCGAGCATGTACAGCCGGAATTCCTCGCTGCTGAGGGTCGTGTACCCCTCCCGGGAAAGCATCGCCATCATGTCCGAAAAAGCCTCGACGTTGACGGTTACACGGTCATTGCGGTGTTCGGTGACGTGGTGGAACATGCAGACGGGGACCGATTGAATCATCGTTTTCCGATAGCCTCCTCGTAGACGCGAAGCGTGTCCGACATCATCCGGTCAAAGGAGAGTTCGGCAAGAGCCAGCGCGTAGGCGTTTTCGATCCGGTCCGCAGGAGACCTGGTGAGCACGGCCACGACGGACTCCGCCAGTTTTTCGACGTCTCCGAACGGGTAGAGGAATCCCGTCTCCCCGTGCCTCACCAGTTCGGGCACCGCGCCGACGTTGCTTGCGACAACCGGTTTTTTCATGGCGAACGCCTGGGCGATGACCTGAGACCTCCCCTCGATTTCGGAAGTGAGGACGATGACGTCGCTTGCCGCGATAAACCCTTCGATATCGTGTCTGAAACCGGTGAGGATGATCCTCTGCCCGTTCCGCACCTTTTCGATGGATTCTTTGAGTTCCGCAAGGAATTCAGGGCGGGTCGGCGACCCCACGATCAGAAACCGGGCATCCGGGACCTGCTCCACTATGGCGTCAACCGCCCCGACGAGGAAGCGCTGCCCCTTGTCCGGGCGGATCATGCCTATAACGGAAACCACCCTGGCGGAAGCAGGGATGTTGAGGGCGTTGCGCACCGGCGCGCCGTCAACACCGGGATTGAACCGGTCAAGGTCGATTCCGCTGCCGATCACGGAAATCCTGTCCCTGGCCGCCAATCCCTGGCCCGCGATGCAGTCCGCGACGTATTTCGATATTGCGATGACCCGCGTCGCACCGCAGCGCCAGACCATGCGGTGTGCAAAGTCGTCCTTCAGGCGCTTGCCGATGTGATGGGTCCGAACGACTGGAATGCCAAAGAGTCTTGCGGCCATGGCGGTGCTGGCATCCCGTGAGCTGTGGCAGTCGATGAGGTCGATGCGGTTTCGCACGATGAAATACAGGAGTGAAAGAACGGCCCTGGGATTGAACGAGCCCCTGAAGGGGACCGGGTGCCGGGGCAGAGCTCGTTTGGCGGCTTCGCGATAGACGGCTGAATCCTCCCGGGCGAGCAGCCGGAAGTCATGCCCGTGAGTCCGTGCCCAGCGGACCTGATCGAGAATCCGCAGTTCCTGGCCTCCAAAGTTGATCGAACTCTCCGTGTGAGCGACCCTCACGGCAGGTTCACTCCTCTCGCGTCCCGGTGCGTGCCCCTTCCCCGGGGCAACCGCCTCCGGCATCGCCGGCCGGCTGAACGGCCCACCAGGCAAAAAAAGAGTCAGCCCGTCGGGCTAACCCTTCCGGATTATCTGGTGGAACTACGGGAGCAGAACCCCCATCATTCGATAAATAGCAATAATTTAAAATAGTTACGGTGGCTCTTTTCTGAAGAGGCACACCCATGTAACACGGGTGAATTTAGCACAGGCTCCTGCGAAGATAAAGGAACGAATTCCCGGCACACCGCAGGGCCTGTTTTCCTGGAAGACGTGAATCGGGTAATGCAGGAAGATCGGAATAATCGGCTGAATGGTGAGCCCGGGGTCGCTCCGACTCCGCAATTCCCGTCTGTGGCGAAGCGTTGAAAGATGCGTAAATCGAAAAGGAGCAGCCCTGCGTCACCAGGCCCGCCCGAAGCCTGGCGGCCGCGGGGCCATGCGATTCAACCCCGCGCCCGCCGCAGCATCGGCAGCCCGTCATCCCCCGGAAGATTACATGAAAGCGGCCAATCCGTAGCTGGTCAACAGTGTGACCACCGTTGTGACCAGTCCCGGGACCATACAACTGTGGTTCAATACGAATTTCCCTATCTTTGTGGTTCCCGTGGTGTCGAAGGCTACTCCGGCGATGAGCGTGGGATACGTGGGCAGGAAGAAGTAGCCGTTGACCGCGGGGAAAGCCGCGATAATGAAAGGAGCCGGAATTCCAAGTGCGATTCCCAGGGGCATGAGGGCCCGGACTGTCGCCGCCTGGCTGTGGATGAGAACGGATGCGGCAAAGAGGGCGATGGCGAAGACCCACGAGTGAGCGGTGACCATGCCCTGAATTCCTCCTTTGATGTAATCCATGTGATTTGCGAGCAGAGTATCGCCGAGCCAGGCGACACCGAAAATGCATGCGACCCCCAAGGTGCCGTTTATAAAGACGCTCCCGGTCACCACCTTTTTCACATCGGCCTTGCACACCAACACCATCACGGCCGCCATGGTCAACATGACGATTTCAATCGTTTGAGGCATGGCCAACGGCTGCATCTTGCCACTGTAGTTGAGAAGCGGTCTGAGAGATGGAAATGTTCCAAAAAGTGTGATCAATATGGCCGAGGCCACGAAAAGAACCACGGAGACTTTCGCGTTCCTGGACGCCGTGATGGTGAAATTCCCTTTCTTAACAATGGGCGGGACAAGGCCCTTGCTCACCCTCTCAAGATATTCAGGGTCCTTGTCCAGGTCTTTTCCCCTTTTGCACGAGTACAACGCTCCGGCAAACAGCCCGATAATGGACGCCGGAATGGAAATTATAAGAATGTTCATCAGCGAGACATTGAGAGGAGCAAGAAGGACCAGCAGAGCGACCGTTGCGGCTGAGATGGGCGTTCCCGTTATGGCCTGCTGGGATGCGATGGCCGAAATCGCCATGGGCCTTTCCGGCCGGACGCCGGATTCCCTGGCCACTTCCGCGATGACGGGCAGGACGCTGAAGACCACATACCCCGTGCCGGCCAGGAAGCTGAAGATGTAAGCCACCATGGGCCCAAGGAACGTAATATGGTTGGGATTCTTCCTGAGTATGTACTCAGCGATTTGAACGAGGTAATCCATCCCTCCCGTCGCTTGAATCACGCTGGCAGCCATGACCACGGCGAAGATGATCAGCATGACATCGACGGGCGGATTTGTGGGGGTAAGATGAAAAACAAAAGTCAAAATTGCAAGGCCAAGGCCGCCGGCCATGCCCAGAAATACCCCGCCGACTCGGGCGCCAATTATCAGAATGATGAACACGATAGCGAAGTGCAACCAGAACATTTGATATCCTTCCTCGTTGATTAATTCCCGCAAATAGCCCTGGAAGCGTCTCGAAGTGCCCGGGCCGCTTGTTCAAGAAGATCTTTTCTCTGTTTCACGCGGGCCTTATCCCCGGACAGAACCCCCTTCCCTTTTTCGATCATCCGTTTCACCTCGCTTGGAGCCGGGCCACCGGTGGTATCCCGGATGCGCACGTTCTCCGCCGGATCCAGGGCCTTCCGTACAATTGGCTCACCCAGGTCCAAGGCTTTTCCGATCACCTCCCTGGCGGCTGCGTCGAGCATTTCGCTGGTGATCTCGTTTGATTTTTTCCCGGTTTTGATCGCTTCAAAGCACGTCAAGCCAACGATGTGGTGGCATTCGCGGAAAGAAAGGCCCGTGCGCCGCACGATTTCATCGGCAAGTTCAGTTACCGTGGAAAAACCTTCAGCCGCACGACGGGCCATGACGTCCCGTTTGACCGTGATGGTCGACATGATCCCTGCCATGGTCAACATCGCCCCCACGGCCGTGTTGACACATGGGTCGAAAGCTCGCTCCGTGTAATGCCATTCCCTCCCGCCTCCCGGAGGAAGCGCCCTGAGAACACTCATCATTCCGTTCAGGCGGTTGGACACGAGGACCGCCTCTCCCCGGATCATTTCCAGCGCGACCGGGTTCTTCTTCTGAGGCATGATGCTGCTGATGGAGCAGTACTGATCAGCGATCTCCAGCATTCCGAATTCGGCGGTATTCCAGAGGTATATCCCTTCGAGCATCCGCCCCAGATTGGACAGGGCAATGGCGATGGCCGCGGTCGTCTGGAGCAGATAGTCCAGGTGCCCCGTCGCATCCAAGGAATTTTCAACGATTCCGTCAAAGCCGAGCAGTTGGGCCACTCGTTCCCTGTTGATCGGGAAACCGGTGCCAGCCAGTGCACACCCGCCCAACGGGCTCAGGTTCACCACCTCATAGGCCTGTTCGAGCCGCCGGATGTCACGGCTGAATGCATCGTGAGTGGCCAGTAGATAGTGGGCAAAAGTGACGGGTTGAGCCTGCTGGGAGTGGTGCGTGTAACCGGGCATAACGGTTTCAATGTGCTCTTCCGCAAGTTTGAGCAGGACCGTCTTGAGTTCGATTATCGATTCCACGACCCGCTCGATACTGTCGCGAACACGCATGCGAAGGTTGCCGGGGTCGAGGTCGTTACGAGAACGGGCCGTGTGCAGCTTTCCGGCTACATCCGTTCCGAGCTTTTCCGCCAGGTACTTCTCCGTGCTGAGGTAAAGGCCCAGACCCGGGTCTACGGTCATTCCGGAAAGTCCCAGACTTTCCAGGTTCAGCAGCTCGCCCATGATCGCCCTGGCGGTATCCTTCGCGAGGATGCCCTGCTCCACAAGCATCACGAGGTGTGCCTTGTGGAGTTGAAGATCCCGCCGCAGAGCCTCCGCGAGTTCTCTTTGCGGATCACCTTCATAGAATGGCGTCATCGTGAACACGCCGCTTTTCCCCAAACGTGAAGTGAACATCTCATCTGCCATTTAATTCCCTTCCTTAATTTGATTCTTGCCGCTTCAGCCCTCGAACATCCAAAGTTTACCCGGAAAACGTCAACCGAAGGTTTCATCGGGCCGATGTTCAAAACAACCGGATCGATACGCATCAATGGGCGGCGGACCGCTGCTTCGCGTCGCAAGCTCCCCCATCGGTTTTCCGATAGCCGCTCCGATGCTGAACCCGAACCCGCAGAAGGCGGCGTCCAGGCAGAAACCTTCCAACGGTTAGACGGACTATGGCCAATAGACGGCCGCCCACGCGGTAAATCCCATAATCGACCCAACTGCGGAAGCTCCGCGCAGGCGTGGGATAATCGCTGGGCTACTGCCGAAACCCGTTAAATCTCGGAGAGGCTCCGCGCAGGCGAGGGACAATCCCTGCCACGCTTATGGCCTCACAGGAAGAAACGTCCGAAGAACCGAACCATGCGGAAACCGGGAGAGGTACCGTGCAGGGTTGCCATGTCTGCCCTTCGTGGTGCTGAATATCTCGATTGGTTCAATATATGAACTTGTGATTATACTATGAATTTTCCCATGGAGTCAAATTGCTGTCAAGAATTAGCTGTCGTGCGGAAGCCGTCGGAGAACTGAAATTGGCCGAGAGAGGCAAACCGGCAGATTTCGACCGGATTTCGGACCGAATACGATCTTTCCCGCTCACTTCGGGAAGCTCTATCAGTGCCGGAATTAAAAGTACCCAAAGTAGCGGAATAAAATGTCCTCCCAATTGAGGAGATCGGAGTACCTTCAGTCTGACCAAGGATTGGAGGTGAGCCGATGCTCAAGAAGGAGGACTGGATGGAAATCAAAGCACAACTGGACAGGGGTGTCTATCTCAAAGACATCGCCCTGGAGTTGGGGGTGCACCCCAAGACAATCAGTCGGGCGGTAAAGCGGGCAGGTGCGCCATCCGGGAAACGCCCCCGCCCCTTTCCCCGCGTTGCCCCGTTTTTCGGAAATTCCGCCAATTGGGCTCGACTGACCAACAAAGGCGGGACCAAACGAAAGCATCAAGGTGGGCCAAATCGAGTTGACGGAACCAGGAACCTTCCCCAAAACACTGATGGGGCTGGCGGAATTTTAGGCCATCACGGTGAGGGAATTTTCGGTTGTCATTACGATCATCCCCACATCCGTGGGGAACACCTCCCAATACTCCCGGTAATAGATCTCGACGGCGGTTCATCCCCACACCCGTGGGGAACACGAGGAAAAGTTGGTGCTGTCTCCGGACTCTCCCGGTTCATCCCCACATCCGTGGGGAACACGCTTCTTTCAAAATCCCGCTGCATTCCAACAACGGTTCATCCCCACACCCGTGGAGAACACACCTGGTGCTCGACAGTCCCAGCTATTCGACCCGGTTCATCCCCACACCCGTGGGGAACACGCGTCCTGAAGTGCTTCTATTTCACGGTAGATCGGTTCATCCCCACACCCGTGGGGAACACGAGTCCATGAAGAATCGTACCACTAGCGTACCAGGTTCATCCCCACACCCGTGGGGAACACATACAGGTAGATGACCGGGCCATTATCTGATGCGGTTCATCCCCACACCCGTGGGGAACACCTGCTCACCGTTGAGCCACCGGACGTCCTCCACGGTTCATCCCCACACCCGTGGGGAACACTCGAAAAGCTCAGGAAACTCTCAGCCGCACAGCCGGTTCATCCCCACACCCGTGGGGAACACACGTTGGCGTCTTCAACCCGGGTCACTCCCGTCGGTTCATCCCCACACCCGTGGGGAACACTAGGACCTGCAGACGGGGGTCTCGAAGTTGTCCGGTTCATCCCCACACCCGTGGGGAACACTTCGCGGTTCACGGGATGAGCATCGAAATTGACGGTTCATCCCCACACCCGTGGGGAACACGCGTTTTCGCATCGTTCCATGCGGCATATTCCCGGCTCACCTCCAATCCTTGGTCAGACTGAAGGTACTCCGATCTCCTCAATTGGGAGGACATTTTATTCCGCTACTTTGGGTACTTTTAATTCCGGCACTGATAGGAACACTCCGGCGCGGTCGACCCGGACATCGCGGACGCCGGTTCATCCCCACACCCGTGGGGAACACCGAAAGGCCTGCCGCGAGCGTATCTCGCTGCGCGGTTCATCCCCACACCCGTGGGGAACACGATCTCAGGGTGCGGGCCTTGATTGGAATCACCGGTTCATCCCCACACCCGTGGGGAACACAAGTTAACGACCACAAGAATCGCCTTTCTACGGTTCATCCCCACACCCGTGGGGAACACTTTTGTAGTAAGAAATTAAAAGGCAAGCCTAGCGGTTCATCCCCACACCCGTGGGGAACACCCAGGATTTAAAATGATTGAGCCCCATTATTACGGTTCATCCCCACACCCGTGGGGAACACCATGCCCGAACCATCTTGTGGAGTGTCCGAGTCGGTTCATCCCCACACCCGTGGGGAACACCTGGGAGTCTGGACTCCGGAATCGACGTAGATCGGTTCATCCCCACACCCGTGGGGAACACTTGAGTGATTCGTAAAACCGGACCGCCGCCCGCGGTTCATCCCCACACCCGTGGGGAACACGAAGGGCAGGTCGAAAGGAACAGCGTCCATCACGGTTCATCCCCACACCCGTGGGGAACACCCACGGACAAACTGCAGTTTGCTGAGACTTGACGGTTCATCCCCACACCCGTGGGGAACACGTCCCGAGGTACGTGAGGAAGAGGGGATCCAGCGGTTCATCCCCACACCCGTGGGGAACACGATGTCAGCGCGGTCTTGGCTTCGGGCTGAGCCGGTTCATCCCCACACCCGTGGGGAACACGCGGGACAGCGGTTACCGTTTATTCGAAAAACGGTTCATCCCCACACCCGTGGGGAACACGATCCACCAACCGGTTTAACCTGGGATGGTCCCGGTTCATCCCCACACCCGTGGGGAACACGGTATCAATATTACAGACATCTATTTCAGGGGCGGTTCATCCCCACACCCGTGGGGAACACAGTCCAAGCCGGAGTCGTAGGAGATATGAGAACGGTTCATCCCCACACCCGTGGGGAACACCCCAGAGCCTTCAGGGTCCCGACGATTGTAAGCGGTTCATCCCCACACCCGTGGGGAACACGGTAGTGCATACCTGGAGCGCCGGTCGATGCTCGGTTCATCCCCACACCCGTGGGGAACACTCCATCCCAATTCCCAACACTTTCCTGGTCGTCGGTTCATCCCCACACCCGTGGGGAACACTCTCCCGATTGTATGTTGACGGTCCTAAAGAACGGTTCATCCCCACACCCGTGGGGAACACTCCATCCCAATTCCCAACACTTTCCTGGTCGTCGGTTCATCCCCACACCCGTGGGGAACACTCTCCCGATTGTATGTTGACGGTCCTAAAGAACGGTTCATCCCCACACCCGTGGGGAACACGTCCAGGGCCGATGACTTCAGTACCTTCACGCTGGTTCATCCCCACACCCGTGGGGAACACTATCTGGCGGAATGTCAACATGATCATGTGTGCGGTTCATCCCCACACCCGTGGGGAACACGCGTGGTTTGCCGAGCAGGGTGAGACCGATGCCGGTTCATCCCCACACCCGTGGGGAACACCCCAGGCGGATACAGGCGGTATCCGTTGGGTGCGGTTCATCCCCACACCCGTGGGGAACACGCCATAAAAGTCAAGAACACCTTCGGCGTCGGCGGTTCATCCCCACACCCGTGGGGAACACCGCCGATTTTCCCTGTTGCCATCACCGCTCTCCGGTTCATCCCCACACCCGTGGGGAACACACGACGATTTCCCACAGACACCAACCGGTCGTCGGTTCATCCCCACACCCGTGGGGAACACATCAGTGCTGTCCGTTTTTGGGGCATTTCATCTGGTTCATCCCCACACCCGTGGGGAACACGCGGCCGACAGACGACGATCGGAACACTTCGCCGGTTCATCCCCACACCCGTGGGGAACACCGTTACAGAGGGTGGTGGATGCCTGGATCCCACGGTTCATCCCCACACCCGTGGGGAACACTCTTCGTGTAAGTGCATGATCTCGCAAATATTTCTGGAGCGGCGATTTCCCACCAATTTTTTTCTTGAAAATCATGCATCGTCAGTGGCCGTCGAAACCGCTTCCGGCTTGTCACCGGTTGTTTTTGTTTCCTCAACGGGAAGGAAGGATACCAGTTTGATGCCGTCCATTTCGACCGGTGTTCTTCGATTCGTTCCGCAGGTGAGAAAATCGAACCCGGATTCGGTGTTGGTGCTCCACGACATGATGGCGTTGCCGTCCCCGATTCCCGCCTGTACCGTATCCCAGAGCATCTCCCGGACCCTGCGGGAAATGCTGCCGACGTAGACCCCTGCCCTCACTTCGAGCAGCCAGACGGCAAGTCTTCCCCTCAGCCGGGGCGGTGCGTTTTCAACCACGATGACCACCATCGCCTAATCCCTCCTTGTTCGGAATGGCGGGTTCGACCGCCTCGGGGGGAGCTTCGGGCACGGGCAGCCCCCCTGAAGCCAGGACTTGCTCTATGGTCGGAATCACCCTGTGCAGCAGCTTCGACTGCCGGAAGGCGTCCCGGCACGCAAGCCTGACCTCCCGTTCCGGTTCCCGCGGATTCCGCTTTGCAACCTTGAACGCCATGGGCACAACCGTCTCGAATTTAAAGATGTCCGCGATATCGTAGACGAACGACTGGGGCTTTCCCGTGTGTATGAAGCCGACAGCAGGGGCGTAGCCCGCGGCAAGAATGCCCGCTTCGCAAACGCCGTAAAGACAGGCGGTCGCCGATGAAAGGCAGCGGTTGGGAACGTCACCACTGCCCCATTCATTATGGTCGTAGCGGCGGGCTTTCCATGTCACGCCGTACTGACGGGCGTAGAGTTCGTACATTTTTCGGACCCTTGCCCCTTCGATGCCGCGCAACTGTTCGACGCTTCTGCGCTCAGGCGGTTCTTCGCCGAAGCGCAGGGCATACATTTTTCGAACGACCTTCAAGCGCGCGGAATCATCAAGGGCAAGCGACGCCTGGTAAAGCAACCGGTCGGCGCGGGCACCACCGGGTTGTCCCGAAGCGTAGAGCCTGACCCCGGCTTCGCCCACCCACACCAGCAGGCAGCCGACCCGCGAGGCCAGAACCACGGCCGCATGTGAAACCCGGGTCCCGGGTTCCAGCATCAGGCAGGCGACACTTCCCAAGGGGATATGGGTACGCACCCCGGTTTTGTCCACCAGAACAAAAGCCCCATCCAGGACATCGAGATTTCCTTTCTCCACAAACAGCACCGAAATCCGGTCCTTGATCGGGATCGGCTTCAGCGGTGGCAGTACGGGTTGTTCCATCACCTTTCTCCTCATTCGGCCTGTGATCGCCATTACGCTCAAAAAAACCCGGCACGCCCGATAGACAAAATGCCTTATGCCGTCGGCGCCACCGAAAGAAGTCCCAGGCCCATTGCCTTGCCGTGCCCGATCCCGATCCGCAGGGCATCTTGAAACCGGTCCGGTTCGGTCACGGTGAGCATTCCATCGTACAGCACCGAAAAAATCCGGATTCCATTGCCGGCCCGCTGATTCCCTCGAAGCATCTGCTCCTGGGTGACCAGCACATCGATACGCTTGCCCGCCGATCCCGACAGATCGGAGGACACTCGTTGCGGCAGCACGAACCCATGCTGAGTTCCCTTGCGTTCAATCCATGTTTCCTGCTCTTCCGGTCGCAACAGCCCCAGGCGTTTGCCGTTGCGGGTCACGCAGGGGTTGCCGCGCAGTCTGAAACGAAACCGTTGCCCGGCTTTGAGTGAATCGAGCTTGAGCCGTTCCCTCAGATCAATAGCCGGATCGTACCATGCCAGCCACCCGTGGACGCCTATACCGGCCCAATCCGGGATGGTCCCGCTTTGCACAAGGACGCTCGGATATCCCGTCCCATCCGCATTCGGCTCCAGTCTCCACAGGAATTCGCCTTCACGGCATTTCCTGTCCGGCGTGCTGAAGGCCCGGCACAAAGTGGAATGAAGCTGATAGGGATCGGACAGGTCGCGTCGAGCATCCCGACACCTTGGATCCAGATGGATTCTACTGAGGAACATGAGCCACCTCCAGAGGGAAGGGGATCCACTCCGAGCGCACAAAACGTGCGCCAAAACGTCGATCGGCAAAGGACGACAGGGGCTGGTCCATCCTGAGGACGCCGGTCGCATCGCCGGACTCAAATGACATTAAAAGCTTCTCGGGAACCTCTTCGGCTTTTCGTTTCGAGACGATCCACGGCCATTGCCTCAAGACGTCCAGCAGTGGCGCGTCCCGCAGGCCGTCTTCCGTTGGGATCGGCTCGGAAGGCACATAAGATTTACGCCCCAGGGCCAACGGCCGGGCGGGATCGAGCAGTGCGGCATAAATCCGCTTCAGCAAAGAAAGGTCTTCCCCTTCGAGGCCGACCAGGAACGCGGCATCCGCGAGGTAATCCCGCTTCGTCACAGCCGTCTCATGAATCTTCGACCGATCCGCGGAAATGATATGCTGCGCGGTCTGGTAGTCCCGCTTGGGCACACCCGGTCGATCATGACGAACCCCTACGGACAGACGCGTCAGCGGTTCCAGGTCCGTCCAGTTTTCACGGTCTATCCCCAGGGCCGCCGCCGCGAGTCCGATGACGCCGGACTTGCTCGGCTCCTTCCCGGTATCCCGATGATCGAAACGACTGGTGGTTCCCCAGGACTGCATGGGCCCCACCAGGCGAAGCAACAGGGTTGGCATGGCTCACTCCTGCACGGCCGAAAGAGTTCCGTCCAAAAGCTCATTCAACGAAGCCACGGCGTCGCCGAATCCATCGATCCCGGCTTTTGTCAAATTCAGGACAAGCGTTTTATCCTCTCCGCCAAAGGCAGCCCGTAGGGCATTACCTTTATTGACGAGCGCCTCTGCCGACTTTTCGGTCAACGACTCGTTTCTTTTCACGCGGACGGCCGTTTCGAAGGCATTGGCCAGGTTGCGCGGCGCTCCGTTGCGGCGTACTGAAACGGCTATGAATTCCGGAGGATTGTGCGCCGCAAATGTATTCTGTTTGCCGGAGGGCTCGGCAACCACGAACCCTTCCAGAAAAGCCCGCAGACCCTTCTTCGCCAATTCTTCGTCGTTTTGCAGATTTGCCAGGAGCGTCTCCCAGTCGACCACGGCATACCGGTAAAAACAGGCCGAATTGAATTCCACCGTGCCCATCATGTCCGCACCCGCGGTGTCCCCGGGTTTGAGATCGTCCACGGCGGTGTAGAAATCGAATTCCCGTTCGACGGCGTGGGTCGAAATGGCATGGGCGACCTGGCAGGCCGCTTCCTGATTCTTTTCGGGCATGTCGGCCAGCATCCGTCCGAAGAGAGCCACATCCACCGCCTTGCCGCCATTGAACACCCCGTCAAGGGCCTTCTTCAATTCGGGATCAGCGCTCTTGGAAGCCTGTTTCTTGGCTTTGCTCGCCTTTTTCCCCTCGGCGGGGGCCTCCTCGGAGGCAGTAATGAGATCCCACTTTTCGTGAATTATGCCGGCAATGTTGGAGATTTCCCGCCGGCCCACGAACAGGAGATACTCACTCTTCCCGTCATCCTTTATGGAAAGCCGCATGGCTGCCAGTGCCAAACGGGATTTTTCGATCGCTTCAGCCTCGGTTCGGCCTTTCTCGACCAGAGACGCGGTAAGGGCGTCCAGAATGCGTTTGGTGCGGCAGGCCACATCTTCCGGCGTCAGGATGCTTTCTTCGATCAACCCTTTGAAGTGCTGCCTCACCGCCCGTTTGAGGCACTGGCTGGAAACGCGGGCACGGCGAGTGCCGCCGAAAAAAGCGTCCTTGGGGGCCCCGGTGTCGTCCCTGTTCAGATTTGAAGGGGCAAAATTCTGCAGAGCATGAATCTCGATAATCGTTTTCATTCGCTGATCTCCTTGTCCGTGAGGTGGCCGGCATCCGTTTCGTAGTTCACGCTTCGGTAGAAGTCGCGAGCCCATGCATTCTGGGTTCGCTTTTGGTCGTCGCTCCAGTACAGGAGCCCCTTTAAAAGGGCGTCGAAATCGACGCCCTGATCCTTGAGCAAAGCCATCATCTGGCGCAGACGATGCGGCAACTGGTCCGGATCGGCATCCAGAAGGGTTATGAAACGGTGTTCGGTGCTCGTAGAACCGTTCGTGGCCTGATAAACCGCACATGCCTCCCCGAGGGACATCGGCCGCCCCGTTTGACCTTCCCGCCAGTGCGCGGCCCATAGACCCGCCACCAGATAAAACACCTCCCTGCGCCACAAATTGTCTTCATTTTTCAGGAAAGGTTCGACATAGGGATAGGCGGGTACGTATTTTCCCGGGTCGAAAGCGAGACTTCGTCTCAAAACCGCCCGCACCCTGGTGTCTTTCTCATTCAGACTTTCCAGCCATTCGATGAATCCGCTCATGCCGTCTCCTTCCGCGGTTCGAGTTTACTTATCTCGTCTTTCAGTTCTTTCAGTCTCCGCAGCACCTGCCCTTCTGCTTTCACCAGGGCCCGGATGGCCCAGGCATCACCCGTGGAAACCGAAGCGCTGTGTTTTCCCCACGCCGTTCTCAATGCGTCGCGAACGAATTTGAGCCATCGGCAGCGGATATCTTCGAAATCCCGGTCGAGGGTGTACTCACGCAGGATTTCGTGAAAGTTTGATTCCAGGCTGGACCAGTACCAGGAGTTCGCCGGTATCTGTTCCACGAATTCGCTGATATCCTTTTGTGCGGGCGACCGCTTCCCTCGGCTCAACAAATCTCGTGCAAATGAACAGCAGGCAACCCAAAGAGATTGTTGGACCTCTTCCGCGTCACTGAGCAGTTGCCGAATCTCCGTACGAATGGAGCGATCTCCCGCCAGCGCACTCGGCAGGGCGTAACGCTCCATGCGCCAATACTCTATCTTTGCCTTATTGTTTACCTGTCCAAGCACCATCACTGAACTTGGGAAACGCTCCATATTTAACCGGGTCAATGCCGCGGCATGCTCAATCACCCCGGGTGCCAGATGTGAGCCGTCGGGGAGCAAGGAATCGAAGTCTCGCCAAAGCCCCCGGTCACGAAATTGAATTGGCAGTCTCCCCTTCTTGTCGTCAACCCTGTAACCAAGCATCGGGTCGGTCTGCTCCATGGATGGGATTCCGACCCCGGAAGCGAAACCCAGTCTTTCGATCCGATCCGAGTCCCCTGGTTCGAGGCAGATAGACCGGGCTCGCCAGACATACCGGTCGGCAAGACCACTTGTAGCGCGCTCAAAACCTCCTTTCAGGCTCTCCACCGACTCGGGCTCTCTTTCCCATATCGCAAGATCGGCGGAAAAGACGTCGCGATTCTGCGGGACCAGGGAAAACAGGAGTGTGTCCCGAAGGTCACGCCCAAGCGGCAGGACCAAGGCGGCCGTTGCAGAAGGGGCCGTGCCCGTGTGAGACAGCTCACTCTTTCCGCAGCTCACGGAAAAGGTCTGAGTGGCCAGAATCCAACGGGTTGCCGCAGCCGCGGAAATGGTGCCCGGCGCGTCAACCTCCACATGGTCGAACAGCACCCTGGCATTGTCGGCGTTGTGCTCGGCAGCGAGGACCGTCCAGGCCCTCCAGATCTTCGGTGTAAACGTCGGAATCTGCCCGAACGGATACTTCTCATCAAACAGCCAGAACCGGTCTCTCCATTTCTCCAGGTAGGCCGTGATTTTTTCGACCGGCAACCCTGCATTGAACAGGGCTCTGGCCTGATCGATGTCGTTCGGTCCTTCCAGGGCGCGGTACAAAACCGCGAGCAAAAAACGGTGCAAGGCAGCCACCACCAGAGGGGATCCGTCCTCGATGACCGCGATCTCCCCGGATTGGAGCAGGGTGTCGCGGATGCCCAGCTCGTCCCGGCTTCCATTGGGGAATCGTACCGGGATCCATTTTTCGTCAACCAGATTGAAACGACTCATTCAGCCTCCTCTGCCTCGTAGACAAGCCCTAAATCGTCATCCAACCTTACGGCCGCATCTTTTACCCAGCGTCCCCGCATGTCCAGTTCCAGGGGAAAGCAATTGCGCAAAAGCGGCGATTTCTTCCAGCCTTCCGGGACTCCCATCGACTGGAATCTTTTGACCACACCCTTGCGTGAAAGACTCAAGGCCCTCAGGAGCCAGGACTTGGCCAGGGCGAAGTGCGGCGTCGCTTCGGGGCTGAATCCGTCTTCCTGCCCCAGAGGGACAACAACGACGGAGTCCCCGCCAAGTCTGGTCTGGGCCATGAGAGTTCTATGCACACCGGGTTCATCTTCATCGTAAAGAACGAATCTATCGGGCTGGTTCCACGACGCGTCATCGGGAAAGCCGATGATCGCCCGATTTGCCAGCCCATGCAGGGCAATGGCCGCTCCATCCTCTGCCGCCAGGGCCTTCTCCATTCGCTCCCGCAGAGATTCCGGCACGACGACCTGCTCTTCGTACACCGCCTGCACAAGTGCATCGATTTCATCCGGAAGCGTCAGGGTTTGCCCCGTACACAACGGATTCCCCCCGGATAAAAGGCTCCAGGTACGCAGCAGGAGATCCTCGCGGTATACGGCCCCCCACCAGAGGGGCTTACCGAACGAGGGAGGCTCGGCACCGGCAAGCCCGGCCACCAGGAGAATTGGTTCCGCAACCGGCCTTAAGCCGCGTTTGTGCCGCCACAGGCGCCCCGCGCGCTGAAGCACGAGGTCAATGGGCGCAAGGTCCGTTGCGATCAGGTCGAAGTCGAGATCCAGGCTCTGTTCGGCCACCTGGGTGGCAATGAGTATTTTCCGACCGTCCCTTTTTCCTTTTTCCCCAAAGGTATCCAATACATAATCTTCACGCCCCTGCCGACGGTCCACCGGAAAACGGGCGTGGAAAAGTAAAACCTCCGTCCCATCGGGCAAACGCTTTCCGACACGCCGGCCGTTGTTCTCCAAAGGCTCTCCAACGGGAAAGAGCCTATACAGTTCCTGGGCTCGCTGCACCGTATTGACAAGCGCCAGCGCCATTCCTCCGTTGGGAAGATACTCGTCCAGAGCGGTGCGCATGCCGGGCAGGTCAGGCGCTATTCCTTTGAGCCGAAGCGTCTGGCGGCGTGCGGGATCGGCCTCGAAGTGCTTTTGGTTCACCTCCTCACCAGGGCAGAAGACGGAAAGCCGCGGGTATTCCTCTTCCCGGGCCGGTAACCCCGCGTCCACCACCCCCGCCATTTTGCGCCGGATCGACGGCGGTAGGGTCGCCGACAACAGCACCACCGATGAGCCCAGTGCCAGGAGCCAGCGCAGTAGGTGGCCGAGAAGCGTGCCCGTGTAGGCATCGTATGCGTGGATCTCGTCGAACACCACCACCCGATTTGCAAGCCCCCACAGGCGAACGAAGTTGTGCCGCACGGGAAGAATGGGCAGCAGCGCCTGGTCGACCGTTCCCACACCATATTCGGAGAGAAGCGCTCGTTTTTTATTGGTAAACCATTCTCCGGCACGGATCTCCCCGGCCGTTGCCGGATCGTGAATCCCCGAAAGCCGCAGATTCTGGAAGGTGTCGTTCAGGAAGGCCGTGCCATGCAACAGTTGCAGGTCGAGCTTTCGATTCTTCCCCTGGGAATGCATGAACTTGAGGGTCCTCTTGAACATGGCGTTGCCGGTGGCCTTGGTCGGCAGCGCCACATACAAGCCGCGGTGCCCGAAGCGTCGCTGCAACTCGAGATGCGCGAAAAACGCCGCCTCGGTCTTACCTTCGCCCATGGGAGCTTCCACCATCAGAACAGCGGGCTTCTTCAACGCGGCAAGGGCATCGGCTACGGCCTGCTGCAAAGGTCGGGGAGCGAACCCAAAAACCTGCTCGAAGGACTTCGGATCCGGAGAAAGCGGGATTCGAGGTTCCCAGCCGATTGCGTCCAGGGCATGTTCAGCATGCACTCCGCGTTTTTCAAACCATCCGGGAAGATCATTGCAATCCTCCGGGGTTCCGAAAGGAAACCAATCTTCGTTGGAACCGATCCAGTCGGCAAAGCTTGTGATTCCCGACAAGAGCATGAAGTCGGGGCCGGAAAGTTTCTGCTTGACGGGATTCCCCACGGGTCTGAGTGTTTCCCGTAACGCTTCAAAGAGATCCCGACGTGCTTGACCCCAGTCCTGCCCGTCGATGGCACTCCGATCAGCTTCCAGGTAAAAGAGATCGTTCGGTGAAGCCCGGTTCCCGTGGTGGCATCCCACCGCGTCGGCCACCAGTTCCGCCAGTTCGTCAGGCCAGCCGATCTCCCGCAGCAGCCCGGACAGGGCGATCTGGCTCACAAAGCCGTGGCTGATTTCAGTCTTCGGGCTTCGAGGCAGCCACAACCGGATCAAGGAGATGAACTCCGGCCATTTGCACTGGAAGCCGGGACAGGCTTTCCCCAGGTCGTGACAGGCCGCCAGGAGGAGAAGCCAAGGTCGCGCCTCCTCCCATTCCATGCCCAGGCACGCCGCGATCCTTTTCCGAGTGGATTCCGGCTCACGGGCAAGGATCGCGTCCACAACGGCCGCCACATCCAGCATGTGGAGGATAAGCGGATGCCATCCCGTGCCACCGTTCCTGGCCGTTTTTGCCCAAACATCCACCAACGATTTATGCATCCGCCCCCCTTGCCCTTCTTTCAGAGCTGCAATCGAATCAACCATGCATTTTGACGACGTTGTGAACACCCCGCAAAGCCAACGAATTTGCGCGCAGGGGGTTCATTGCCGACATCCGTGTTCCAAGGAAATGCGACAGTCGCACAAGGTCAGGCTGAAAAAGCCGGAGCTCGCGAGGAGTTGCGAAAAGGTCACCGCCGCATGGCGGCCCTCCCCGGTCGCTTTGCCCCGGGATCTGAACCCACCGTTTTTGTTCATGATTGTTTTGCCTCAGTGCGGTCCTGAGATGAATGTGCATTGCAGACGAACCGGCCCGGCGGATTGGTCGACCCGAACCCCGTCGGTCCCGAGGTTCTGCCGTACTGAATAACGTCGAGGGAGGATTAAGATTCAAGATACAACTTCAGAATGCAATATTCAAATCACTTCGGGCAGTACAACAATCAGTCTTTGAGCGGCCGATATCGCGATGAATCAATGCGGGCTGTCCGTACCGGAAATATATGAACTCCAAACATGAGATGATATGAAGGGCAAACTAAGTATCCGCTGCCGACACGCAGGACACGGAAAGGAGCCGGTTGCTTTCGAGCAACAGCGGAACAAGACGGGAATTCTCTTCAACCGGGATCCGGTGAATTAGATGACGGCGAAGCATCGGCCACTTTCTCGTGCGCGATGATGGGGAAGGTACCTGACTGCACCCGAAAACAGCAGAACGGTGGAAGTTCGTAATAAGCGTCAAAAACGTTCCTGCCCAGCTCTGGGGGCGGCTCAAAGGCTATTTCCCAGGTAATTCAGTATCAGACACGAGCAAAGGCCCCGCGTACCCGGCCACGAGTAAGTTCCATTTTCCCTGGCAATCACTTTGTGCTAGAAGAAATAGCTCATAGGTCAACCCTGACCCATGCGGGTTGCACTGCCGTTCTGCTTTCCATGGCTGACTTGCGGAGAACCTGAAATGACCGATGAGGACAAGAGCAAAGAGCAACTCCTTTCCGAACTGAACGGGCTGCGCAGTGAGCTTTCTCATGCGTTCTCAACGGATGCAGGGCCGGATCGATGCCGGGCCGAGGATGTTCTGAAACTGAGTGCGGAGCGATTCCGACTGGTTTTCGATCAGGCACCCATCGGGATGGCGATTTCAGCGCTGGATTACCGGCTTCTGCGGGTCAACGAAGCATTTTGCCGCATCATCGGCTATTCCAGGGAAGAACTGCAGTCCTTCAGGTTCATCGACTTCACGCATCCCGACGATGTGGAGGCAAATATCCAGGAGATTCAAAATATTGTCAGGGGCGAAGTGGACCGGAGCCAGATGACCAAGCGATACATCCGCAAAGATGGCGAGATCGTTTGGGTGAAGGTTTCCATGCAGTTGATGAAGGGCCGGACGGGGCAGCCCATCTGTTTTCTTTCCATGATCGAGGACATCACCGCCCACAAAAAGGCCGAGGAAGAGCGGCGGAGAAGTGAAGAGCGTCTGCGCCTGGCTTCGGATGCGGTGGGTTTGGGGGTTTTCGAATGGAATGTTTCCACGGACCTCCTCATCTGGGGAAACCGGCGTGTCTGCGAGATTCTCGGCTGCCCTTTCGAAAGCGGAGCACTCAGCAGGACGGATTTCGTGGAAGACATCCTTTACCCGGACGATGCCGGACCATTCGAAAGCGCATTGACGGCAGCGATGCAGCCGGGCGGCACGTTCAGCTCGACCTGCCGGATATGCCGCAAAAGCACCGGTGAACTTCGTTGGGTGGAATTTTCCGGACGGTTTGAACTCACTCCCGAAGGAGCCCCCATACGCCTGAACGGAGTGTTCACCGACGTCACGGAACGCAGACGGATGGAAGAAGAACTGCGCGGAGCGCGGGACTACCTCGACATGCGGGTCCGGGAGCGCACAGCGGAGTTGGTAAAGGCCAGCGAGACCCTTCGCGAACAGGCCGCCCTGCTCGATCTATCGACCGACGCGATTTTCGTGCGCAACCTGAACGACAGGGTAGTATTCTGGAACAAGGGAGCAGAGGAGACATTCGGAATCACAAGAGAACAGGCCATTGGCAAGATAGCTCACGAGCTGTTGCACACCAAATTTGTCGAGCCGCTGCAGATCATCATTCAGAAAACATACACGAACGGCCACTGGGAAGGCGAATTGGCACACCAGACCCCCACGGGCCGGGAAATTATCGTCGAGAGCCGCTGGGCACTGCAGACGGACATCAATGGCAAGCCTGCGGGCTTTCTTGAAATCAACCGCGACATCACATCCAGAAAACACGCCGAAGAATTGCTCCGGCGGGCGGACCGCGCCTTCAAGACACTCAGCGAATGCAATCAGGCCCTGGTTCGTGAGACAGAGGAACAGGAACTGCTCCATCGCATATGCCGCACCATCGTGGAGGTCGGCGGCTACCGGATGGCCTGGGTGGGATTCATGGAATACGACGAGAACAAATTCGTTCGCCCGGTCGCTCATGCGGGACATGATGAGGGATACCTCAGCCAGACCCGCATCACCTGGGCGGACACGGAAAGAGGCAGGGGTCCGACCGGTCGGGCGGCACGGGACGGCACGGTCAACATCGCCAGGAATGCACTCACCAGCCGGGAATTCTCGCCCTGGCGTGCCGCCGCGTTGGAAAGAGGTTTCGCCTCCTCCATCGCCCTTCCGGTTGTGGCAAACGGCCGGCCTTTCGGAGTGCTGACGATTTATGCACCGGAACCCGACGCCTTCGATGACGAGGAAGTGAGTTTTCTCAGCAGCCTGGCGGAAAACCTTTCCTACGGCATTGTCTCCATACGCACCAGAAACCAGAGGAACCGTGCCGTGGGAGAACTGCGGCGCCATTCGGCAAAACTCGAACTCATGAACCAGGAATTGCAGGAATTCGCCTTCGTCGCTTCCCACGACCTTCAGGAACCGCTCAGAAAGATCCGGATGTTCAGCGACCGTCTCCGGAGCGGCTACGAGGACAGATTGGATGAACTCGGCAAAGACTACCTGCTCAGGATGGAAAATGCCGCCGGCCGCATGCAGCAGCTCATCACGGAACTCCTCAAATACTCACGGGTAGCCACCAAACCCGGCCCGTTCAGCTCCGTCGATCTCACCGCGGTACTCGACGAAGTCCTCCAGATATTCGAACTTCGCATCAAAACAACCAATGCAAAGGTGGAGACTTCTGGCCTGCCCAGTGTGGAAGCCGAGCCCACTCAAATGAAGCAGCTACTTCAGAATCTTGTCGGCAATGCCCTGAAATTTCAAACCACCGGCAACACGCCGCATCTCAAAATCCGCAGCACGATCGAAACCGGGAACATCTGCCGGATTTTCGTGGAGGACAACGGGATCGGTTTCGACGAGAAATACCTGGACCGGATCTTCGCCCCTTTCCAGCGATTGCACACCCGTACGGAATTCGAAGGGAGCGGCATGGGACTCGCCATTTGCCGCAAGATCGTCGAACGGCATCACGGAAGCATCGCGGCCAAAAGCGAGATGGGAAAAGGTTCGACTTTTATCGTCACGCTTCCGCTGAAACAAAGCTCATCCTTCGGGGATTGAGAGTCCGTCTGACCCCTCACGGCTGGCACTGCAAGCCTTTTGCCTGTTTTCCCGTGAGATACTGACAAATCCAGAAATCATTCTTATAAAGGGTTTATTATCTTTTTGCCCGGCCCTACCGCGAAGTGAAAGGCGCGTTCGACGGGTGGAGAGAAACAGTCACCGAAAGGCCTGAACGGAAATTCCCGCGTTCGCCGGTCGAATCGGCGGCATGCGGACGTGAAGCATTGGGACGCACGCCATGGTCCCGGGAGGTATCTGCAATGGTAAAACACGATAGAAGTCTCGAAGTGCTTTGTACGGTTCTGGAATTGAAAGAAAAGAAGAAGGCCCGGTATGCCGAAGCCATGAAGACCTGCCGGAACCGTATCGGAGTGGAAACCTTCAAATTGCTCTTTGACACGGAAACGGAACACATCAACCGGATCCGTGAATTGTATGAAGGACTGAAGAAGGGGGAAGTATCCCAGGAGGCATGCGGCCTTCACCTTGCCGAAAGCCCCGACTGGCGGGCGGTGCTCGGGGAAATAACGGCAGGAAGGCGGAGCGAGGGCGGGGCCTGCCCCGAGGATATCACGGCGATTGAAGACAGCCTCCGGCTCGAAGGCTCAAGCATCGAGTTCTACAAAACACACCTCAAGGAGACCGATGACCCGTCGGATCGCGAATTTCTCCAGCGGGTGCTGGATGAAGAATGGGAGCGCTACAAGCTGCTGGATGACCTGCGCTTCTACTACGTCGATACCGATCGGTGGTTTATCGAGAAGAACTGTCCGAGCCTCGACGACGCGGGCATTTCCGCCTGATCGCAGAAGGAATCTAAAGGGCCGGGTCCCTCGGGGCGCCGGCTCTCTCATTTTTCCGGGCATGGCATGTTTTTTTAAGGACGTCTTGTGCGACGGGCAAGCGACACTTACTTTTATTTTGTGGTGAGGGTAAGCCCTCATCCCTCCTCAGTGTTTCAAAAGTTGACCGTTACCGGGCCCCGCACCTTAAGTGGTCGGGGCCTTTTTTTGCCCTACGGCCGCTCTATTTCGCAGGAGGCGGTGCGGGTGCCGGGCTCTGCGCCGGGTTTGGAGCAGGCGGTTTAGCCTGGTTGCCGGCCGGTGCAGCACCGGATGCGGCCGCATCGGCTCCAGGGGCACCTTCCGCCTCGGCGTTCTCATCCCCGGGGGATTCAACACCGGACAGCTCCAGCACGGAAGCCGCACCGACTCCGCCATAGCCTGCCTCGCCGGTCCCGGACGCCGTCGATTCATCGGTATAACCGTCGTTTCCGAATGCCCCGCCGTCGGACTGATTGGAATAATCGGGAAGACCGCTGCCGCTCCCACCCACACTGATCAAATTCTGCACACCCAGGGTGGAAACCGCCCAGACCTCGGCGCCAGCCATGCCGAAAGCATACAGGTTGCCATCGGTGGACAACACATAAATGAGACCGCCGGCTACGGCGGGAGACGAATCGGCGCCGGTCCCCACGGTGACCTTCCACGCCTGCTCTCCGGAAGCGGTTTTCAACGCGACGAGTTCCCCGGTGGACAAGGTGACGTACAACACGCTGTTGGAAACGACGGGATACAGGTTGCTGCCCGCCCCCACGTTTACCACCCAGATTTGGTTTCCCGAAGCGGCATCGAAGGCACCGAGGTAGCCGTCCCGCGTGATGGCATAGACGACGTTGTTCACTATCAGGGGAGTTGAAGCAATACCCGCGGTCACAAAAACGTTCCAGACCAGATCCCCGTCCGACGCATTGAAGGCATACAACCCGCCTGAACCGCCGATATACACAACCGCTCCGCTGACCGCCGGGGCCGTAGTGACTCCACTGCCGACCGGCACATTCCAAAGCTGGCCGCCCGTACCGGAGGCAAAGGCATAAAGGTTTCCGTCCAGGGACCCGACGAAAACAGCGTCGTTCGTCGCCGCGGGAGCCGAATCTATGCCGGCTGCCCCGGCCGAGACGGACCAAGCCGTTTTTCCCGTGGCGGCGCTCAAGGCGAAAAGTTCACCACCGGCTGAAGTGATATATGCCTTTCCCCCGACGACAACCGGGAAGGAATTGATTATCTCGCCGTGGGAAACCGTCCAGACGGAGGCACCGCTGCTCGAATTGAGGGCGTAGACGTTTCCCGAAGACGAACTGACGTAAACGATGCCACCGGAAATCGCAGGCGGCGAATCGATACTGTCATCCAGGACCGCGTCCCAGGTAATGGAACCGCTTGATGCGTTGATCGCCAGAAGATCGCCGCTTTCCGAGGACACATAGACCAATCCGCCGCTGACCGCCGGGGCGGGCAGGATATCCGCCGCCGCGGGCACAGCCAGGGCAAGGGCAAACAGGACAGCCATGAGGCACGGCCGCCTGAACAGCCGCAGCAGGCGTCCGCCCCCGTTTCCTCTACCTTCACTCAACCGCGACGGCGCTGCCGGAGCGATTTCCGGAAGACTCAACAGCCTGAATAAAACATTGCGTAACCTCATCATGGCGGTTCTCCACCGGTTTGGACTTCATGTCACACTAGAACGCTCCCCTTCCAATGGAAATAGGGCAAATGACCCATTTTAACCATGAAAAACTATGCAAACGGGGCTACTGTCCCGCAAAATCCACGCGGCTGTCGCCTGACGGGCAAATAGCCGCACGGACGGTTTCGTCCGTCCATGCGTGCGGTATTTCCCGGCGGATGCAAAGCGGACCGTACATCGGCAGAAAGAGTGTTCACTTCCCGGATGGGCACGAGATCGCCGCTGCAACACGGTCTTGCCGCGCATAGACATAGAGGAGGCTGCCGCCCCGGATTTTGTCGACGATCCTGTTTATTTCCTTATCCGAAATCGCAGGGCATCCGAGGCTCCTGCCGAGCCTCCCTTTGTTCATCAGTACGGACCGGAGATTCACATACGGCGCCCCGTGGATGACGATGCCCCGGGTAAATGCGTTGTCGTTCACGCCTTTTTCGAGGCCATGGAGTGCGAGCGCCGTTCCGCGCTTGCCGGTATATTTGTCCCCCGTCAGGAAAAACCCCCTGCAACTCTTGAACGATTCCATCTGATTTGAAAAGGTTGTGGCATAGACACGACCCGAATTCTTACCATGGGCAACGAGCTGCCTTTCCACAATCCCCGTTTTCAGGTCGATAACGAACATTCTCTTTGTACAGGAAGGCTTGGTGTAATCGATGATCGTAAGGTATCGCCTGTTCCGAATGATCGGCTGATGCAGCTTGTGATAAGCGAGCGCGGTTTCCAGGACGTTTTGAGCCAGTTCGGGCACGTTGTTCACAACTGTCTCGTTCTTCACCGCGGGATTGAAACGATCGTCCGCCGTTCGACGGGCAAGATCGATACCTTCTTCGGCAAGCGGCAGACACAGGACAAGGAACAGCGACAGAACGATCGGTATTGATAAGTTTCTGAGTTTCTTCATTCCCAAACGCTCGATTGCCGCAGTCCGGCAGGTCGAAAATCCGGGGAAGGCTTCCAGCCTGGGGGGCCGTCCGTGCAAAAGGCGGTCGCGATTTCAATGTCCCACCTCAGTGCCCTGCCGGAACGACCGCCTGTGATAATCCGCCTTTTTACAATTACACCATGCGGGCGGTTTCTTCAATGCCCGGAAACTCGCGGTTGCATTCGCCGGGGCGACGGGCCTGGTTGCCCATCTTGACGAATCGATTATAATTAAATCGGAAAGAAACACTCTTTCCTCCTCCGAAGAGGACCAGGTTTCCCCTCCTTCCTGGTCCTCTTTTTCTATGCTCCGCTGCGCGCTTCAGTCATGGCGGCCTTTTTCCTGAGGCGTTCCAGCACGGACACGGCGATGTGTCTTTTGCGCTCCCCGTAGAACTTGATGCCGTGATAGATGGGAACCATTTCATAGCCGCGAAGCAGCTTATGTTCGCCGCCAAAACCCGGGTCCATCGTGTTGAAACCGAGCTTGATCGCATAATCGATGGGATGATAGTAACACGTCGCAAAATGCAGGAACGGGACTTCCCGGTAACAGCCCCAATAGCGCCCGTAGAGTTCTCCACCCTTTTGGTAGAACAGTGCCATTCCGAGCTTTTCACCGTCTTTTCGGGCGATTGAAAAGCTGGTCCGGTGCCTGAACGATCCCGACAACATTTCAAAGAAACTATCAGTCAGAAAGGGGCGGATTCCGGACCCCATGTGCTTGTTCCACGTCCTCAGGTGCAGGACGTGCATTTCCTCAAAAACCGAATCCGGCACCTCGGCACCATCCACCATATCGATCCGGATTCCCTGGTCCCGGATTTCCCGCAGTTCTCTTTTGATTTTGGTCCTCCGGCCGGACCGGAAGGACTTGAGGTAGTCGTCGAACGCCCCGTAACCGCGATTGAACCACAACGTGTAGCCAGCCTTCAGAACCAGGTAGTCATGTTCGTAAAGGAGCGGGAGCATCTCCCCGGCGTCGCGCGACAGGAAGTAAATACGGCTGGTCGACAGCCGCCGGGACTCACACAGCGTGTCTATGTTGCGCAGCATGAGCCTGCAAATTTCGGCAGGATCCTCTTTCGGCCCGTGGAGGAACCGGTAGCCCGGAACGGGGGTCAGAGGGATCGTTCCGACGACCCCGTGCTGATAGGGCAAGCCCGTGAGCTCGGAGAGAAATTCTATCAGCCCGCCGTCGCCGAATTCCACCCAGGCCCGGTCCCTTTCGTAAAGCGGCGCAATCGCAAGGGGGCGCCCATCCCGATAGGCGACCAGGTGCATCGGGAGATAACCTCTCTCCCGGGATACGGAACCGGATTCCTCAAGGGCGCAAAAGTACTCCCATTCCATCATGGGGCATGCATTCGAAGCCAGTCCGTTCCATTCTTCCCCGGGAATATCCGCGGCACGCGAAAATGTTTTGAAATGCTCCGTCATCGTCATCTCTGCACAATAAGTTGTGACATATCATCGGATTCTACACCAGCCCCGGTTGAAAAGATACGGGCTTTGCGCCGGCGGTTTCCGCAACCGGCCCGGCACTGTCGTGCTCGTTTCCGGGGTATTTTCGTGACCGGACTTCCGACCCGAAGGCAGATCGCGGCATACTGCCGTCCGGCAGACGGTTGGCCCGATGCAGGCGGGGCGAAGCTCCGGAATTGTGTTTGACTTCGCCCCCGGGCCAACTTAATAGTTAACGATCAGGAAGGGCCATATCGTAGCCGCGGCCCGGCCGGTTGCCAGCTTTTCGCGCTGCGATCTCGAAACACGAAGCAGACTCGTGCGGGTACCACGCGGCGCCATTGCCGAACCCGGTGCCCGTTTGAAGGGCAGAGGTTTCTTGGAACCATCGGCCTCAGAGAGGACCCGAACATGAGAGTCGTTCTGGTTTTTCCGCCGTTTTTTCTGGAACCCATGTACAACATGCCTCCCCTGGGCCTGATCAATCTGGCCGGCTCTGTCACCCCACTGAATCATGAGACCGTCATTCTTGACTTCCCCTTGGCCATCCGTCAGGGAAGCATCAAGATGGGGAAAGATATTTATGAAAGCTGCACCGATGCGATCCTTCGGGAAGAGCCCGATATCGTGGGAATATCCGTGCAGTGCACCACTTTCCCCTGCTCGGTTCGCATCGCCGAACTCATCAAAAGGAAAAAACCCGACACACCGGTGGTCCTGGGCGGTCACAGCACATCGCCGATCGATGAACAAACGATGAATTCGTTTCCATGGATAGACGCGGTCGTCCGTGGAGAAGGAGAAATCACTTTTGGAGAACTCGCAACGGCCTACGCCAACGGGACCGGATTGCACGGGGTGGACGGGATCACCTTTCGGGAAGGCGGACACCTTATCCGAAACAGGGACCGGGAACTCATCGCCGCCCTCGATCTGCTTCCTCCCGCGGATTACCGGTTCGTCGCACCGCTGAGCGCCTACCGGGAAGCCTGCGGCATTCAGCGGAGCATCGCCATACTCGAAGTCGGCAGAGGCTGCCCCCACGATTGCATCTACTGCTCGCAATCGGCCATGTGGAAGCGGCGCCAGCGCACCTTTTCCGTTGACCGGCTGATCGCGGAAATGCGGAACCTCCGTGACAAGTTCGGCGCGGAGTGTTTCCTGCTGGCATACGATCAGTTCACCTCCAGGCGCGCATTCGTCGAGGAATTCTGTTCCGGGGTCATCGAGGCCGGGCTCAACCGAATCCCGTGGTATTGCATATCGAGGCTGGACAGCGTGGATGCGCACCTGCTGAGTTTAATGAGACTCGCGGGCTGCGAATCCATGTGCTACGGGATAGACTCGGGCTCGAAAAGGACGCTTGCGTTCATTCGCAAGAACATCGACCACGACATTCTGGCAAAGCGAGTGCTGGAAACGACGGCAGAAGGCATCGTCCCGACCCTGAGCTTCGTCATCGGGTTTCCGGAAGAGGAAAAGGAAGACATCGACGCCACCTTGTCCCTTGCGCTCCGGACGGGAACGTTGGGCAGCACCAATCCCCTGATCCAGATGCCCACGGTTCTTCCGGGAACCGACCTTTACCGCGGGTATGCGGACCGGCTCGTACGAGAGGTCGACACCTATTTTTCGCTCGGCATCGAATTCGACGACGGGAAGAGACTCGAATCGGATGAGGTGCTGATCAAGGCGCACCCGGAGATTTTCAGCAGCTTCTACAATCTCCCCTGCCCCGCCTATTCACTTGGGGAACTGAACACGCTCGCGAGTTTTTTCCCCCTTCTCGTGAACTTCTATCCCCGGTCTTTTCTTCTGCTCGGGCTTGAATGCAAAGAACCGCCCTCGAAGCTGTTTTTTAGATTTACGGACTGGCTCGCCACACGAGGCGAGAGGCCTCCCGGCAACCTCAGCGCCCACGACTGTTATCGGTATTTCACTCCCTTCGTCCTCGACATCCTTTCGAAAATCGAAGCCCCCGCGAGGCCGCACCTCAATGATGTGGTGCGGTACGAGACGCTAGCTCTCGAAGCGGCCAGGTACGATGTAACGGAGCATCCTTTTTCCATCGACCTCAACCGGATTTCCGAACTGAAACCCGCGGTGAACGGGAAATTCGTCCCGGGCGTGTTCGATTACAACATCCCGGACATCATCCGGGACATCAAGGCCGGGCGACTGTCGGACGCCTACCCGGAACAAAAGACGCGCCTGTTCTTCTCCTTCGAGTCGAACCGTCTCGATGTCAGGGAAATCAACGAGTTCGGCATGGATCTTCTCGAACGTTGCGACGGGGTCAGCAGTGTCGGGGACATAGGCCGTGGACTTTTCGAACGATACGGCAAGGACTTGGAATACGACAGGTTTTTCGATCTTTTCGTCGAGGCGGTGCATGTGCTGCTTCAATTGAAGCTGCTCAGGCCGGCACAGCCCGATCATGACTGAAGCACGGATTGGAGGCGAAGGGCCATGAAAGCGGCCATCGGGACCCCCGGGTACATCGACGGGCACGTCGATCTGGTCTACGAGATGATGCGGCGCCATGCGGGGACCCCGTTCCCGCGCCTGACGAGGTCACCGGTCACCCTCAAGAAACTTGCCAGGGGCAACGTCAGGATTTTCGCATCCGCGTGCTACTGCGCGGACCGTTACAACGGGCCCGACTCGGCGCTGCCCCATGCCCTCTCTCTCTTGTCCTATTCCACGCGGCACTTCTCCGGGCTCGTGCACATCAAATCCTCCGTCGACCTGGATTCGTGCTTCCACACCTCATCGCGGCCCGGTTACGTTCTCACCCTGGAAAACTCCGATTCCCTCCTGGAATTCGACCTTGAAGACCTCAAAGGATGGGGGATAAGAATCGTCGGTCTGACTCACGCGGGGGCCAATCGCCTAGGTGACGGAAACGCGGTGAGCAGCCCCCGGGGGCTCACCGCAGCCGGAAAGCGGTTGGCCGGAGAGCTCGGAGCAAAAGGATTCGCCATAGATGTGGCTCACCTTTCGGAACCCGCGTTTCAGGACCTGATTCGAGTCTTCGACGGTCCCATCCTGTCTTCGCACACCGGGTTCCGCTTTTTCCACGACATACCCCGGAACTTGCGGATCGATCAACTGAAGATTCTTTTCGAACGGGGGGGCATTGCGGGGATCACCGTGAATCCGGAGATGCTTGCCGCCGGGGGAACGGCGGACCTGCAGGACGTCTTCAGGCACGTCGACTGGATCGTACAGAACCACGGGCCCGACCATGCGGCCATCGGGACCGACTTCTGCGGTTTCGATGAACTCAACAGGGACCTCCCGGATATTTCCGGACTGCCCCTGCTTGCATCCATTTTCGAAAGGAACGGCTATCCGGCCGAAGCCGTCCGCAACATCATGGGGTTCAACTGGTATCGGCTTTACAGCGTCCTTTTCGCCAATACATGAGTCCCTTTTCCCGGGGTACGGAATCCCCGGGGCAGGTCCCTCGCGTTTACTTTCGCTCCAGGTATTTGTCCAACGCCCGGAAAAAGGCTTCAACATCCCCTTCGTTGTTGTAAAAGTGGGGAGAAAGCCGCATGGATTCGCCGCGAAGCGAAACGGAAACATGTTTTGCGAGAAAATATTCGAAAAGTTCCTGCGGGTTGCCCGGCGGCATGAAACTCACGATCCCCGACCGCTCGTTTTCAGTCATCGACGAAAGCACGGGGAGCTTTCTCTCCCGCAGGCCTTCAACACACAGGTCCGTCAGCCCGCGTATCCTCCGCCATATGTTTTCCACGCCTATTTCCAGGATCAAATCGAGCGCGGCGCCCAGGGCGTATATCCCCACGAGGTTCAGCGTCCCGGTTTCAAAGCGGAGAGCGCTACGTTTCAAATCCAGCTTCAGAACCGAAAAATCCTCTTCGTTGGCCACGCTTCTCCAGCCGACGCGCTCGGGATGGATGATTCCGTTCACACTGGACGAAACGTACAGCGCCCCGATTCCCATCAGGCTCAGCAGCCACTTGTGGCCTCCCGTCGCGACGAAATGGGCCCCGCATTCTCTGGCGTCAAACGGCCGGGCTCCGAGGCTCTGTACGGCATCCACACACAAGAGAATTCCGCTGCGATTGCAGAATTCTCCCAATGCCTCAAGGTCGCAACGAAACCCGGTGATGTAATCGACCGAACTCACCGCCAGCAGTCGCACCCCCGGGCGCAGGGCCTTTTTGATTTCCGGAACCCCGAATCGCCCGTTCTCCTTCTCATAGAACAGGACGCTTATTCCCTTGCGCTCAAGATTCATCCACGGGTACACGTTGGAGGGGAAATCGTTCCTTGGGACCAGCACGGCTTCACCGCTTTTCCAATCGATGCCGTTTGCGACCATGCCGAGGCCATCCGAAGTATTCCCGGTAAACGCAATTTCCGACGGGTCCACATTGAGGAGCCGCGCAAAAAGGGTCCGCACTTCGGCCGTTCGATTCATCCACCTTCCATAGCAGCGCAATCCGCACTCGCTTTGTTCCTTTATCAGGCATTCCACCGCGTCACGCACCCTCAGCGAAACGGGAGAGGCGGCGGCGTTGTTCAGGAAGATGGACTCCTCCGTCACGGGAAACAGCTTTCGGTAGCTTTCGATATTTTTAAGCATAAGCCCCTCCTTCGGGCCGGCGGGGTTCCAAATGACCTGCCTGTTTTTAAAACGATCCGGAAGCCCGCGCGAACACACGATTATCCGTCGAATCGGAAATACCCGGTGTGCCGAGGCGGCGACGTCCTTTGCGCCGCGACCTCCCGGCCGTGGGGCATGACAAACAGTGCCCCCGGTGAGGCTTTGACACACTATCTCCTCGACGTATCCAATCGAGAATATAATATTTCAAGCCCGAGTACAAAAGTAAACCATCAGGGTCCACGGGACCCTATTCTTTCGCAATATAAGCATCGGGCCATGAATATGCCCGGCCCCCACGTGTATTCAAGCACTTATCCGGTTTACCGTTTTTTTTGCCCTCGTGGATCAGGGCACGAAAGTCGCCCGTGCCTCCAGGCCCGGTCAAACGGTATTGCGGAGCCTCCCCCTGGTTGACCGTCGATACCGCCTTCAGCAGCCGATCGGCCCCGGGACAAACGAATCTGCGAGACTTTACTTATGGGACTGAAGTATTATTAACAATTGAATGACAGACCATAAAAGCCGCAGCCGCCGTGAAATGACATCGTCCGGCTTTTCGGCAAAGCAAAACGGGACCGGTTTTTTAAACAAATGAAAGGAAAATTGCATGGATCGACAGCAACCGTATCCTCAGATACAGCGGGTCGTCGCCGTTCAGAGTGATTTTGTACGCCGTGTTTATAATTGGATGGGACTGGGTCTTGCCGTTACGGCAATCGTCTCGCTTTTCACCGCATCGAATCCGGCCGTGCTCCAGTTCGTTTTCGGAAACCAGGCCATTTTCTTCGGGATCATCATCGCTGAACTTGCCCTCGTGGTCGCACTCAGCGCGGCCATCCAACGCATCAGTGCGGCATCGGCGGCCCTCATGTTTTTCGTGTATTCCGCTTTGAACGGACTGACGCTGGCGATCATTTTCCTGGCATACACGAAGGCATCGATCGCCAATACCTTTTTCGTGACCGCAGGCACCTTCGGCGCCATGAGCCTTTACGGGTACACGACAAAGAAAGATTTGACTTCCTGGGGGAGCTTCCTCTTCATGGGCCTGGTGGGTGTCGTTCTCGCCTCCCTGGTGAACATGTTCTTCAAAAGCGAATCCGTCTCCTGGATCATCACCTACCTCGGCGTCATCGTGTTCGTCGGCCTGACCGCTTATGACACCCAGGCGATCAAGAACATGGCCGCTCAAGGCTTCGGGGATGCCGAAACGGCGCAGAAAGGGGCCGTCATCGGCGCGCTCCGGCTTTACCTCGATTTCATCAACCTTTTCCTCATGCTGCTTCGAATCTTCGGCCGCCGGAGATAATCCCCAAGATAAGGACCGGGGCTCCTGCCACGGCATTGCCCGGCGCCCGGTCCTCCCCTTTTTCCGCCCTGCATTTTCCAAATCCGTTGACTCCCGGCAACCGCTTTCGGGTGCGGTTTAAAAGACCCAAGCCTTACGGCCCGGCTTTTTAGCCGAACCGTATTGCCATGCAAGTTAAACCGGTTATCTTTAATCCAGGTTCGATTATTGAATCCGGCCCGAAGGCTGGAAAAGGCCGGATCCACGAAGCGCCTCCGCTCGAATGCAATGCGGAAAGCGCTTCGTCGTTACGATGACCGACATTCATGAGCAAAAGGAGCAGGAGAATGAGAAAGTCACTTTTGATGCTTCCCCTTCTGGTTTCTTTTCTATTGATGCCTCTGGCGGTATTCGCACAACAGGGGCCAGCAGGAACTGGCACGGATACCGCGACCGGCCCGAAATCGGGGGCTGCATACCACCATAAGGGAACCGCACGCAGCAAGATGGCCGCTCAGTGTGAAAAATGGAAAGCCGAGTTTAAGGCGATGGATGACCGTCTGAACGAAAAAGTCACGGCCATGAACTCCGCTCAGGGAGACGACAAAGTGGCCGCCATGGCCGCGGTCCTCAATGAACTGGTGACACAGCGGACGGAAATGCGTGAAAAGCTTGCGGAGATCCATCACGGCGGGATGGGCAGATTATGCGGCTCGATGATGGAGAGGCACAGAGGCATGCACGGCGGGATGAGTTCCTCTTTGGAAAGGCATCACGGCGGTGCTGGAACGGGGACCGGGACCGACAGCAGTTCTTAGGCTTTTCCGGGTAATCTCCAATTCTTCAGAAACACGGCGGCGCAAGTGCGCCGCCGTGTTTCTCTTTCCGATGCCTATCCCGCCGCGTGCCGCACGCAGGCAACGCAGGCCCATCCGCGGAGGGGCGGGTTGCCTGCGCCGTCCATGGCCGCGGGCGGCGACGCAGCTTTCTTCACGGGTTCTGGAGGCCGTTCAGGCCTTGATGACCACCAGTTTGATACTGGTCATCTCTTCGATGGCGAAACGCACACCTTCCCGCCCCAGACCGCTCATTTTATTGCCCCCGTAGGGCGTGTGGTCCATGCGGAAGGACGACGTGTCGTTTATTATGATTCCGCCGGCGTTGATGTGGTCCACCGCATACAAGATCTTACGGATGTCGTTGGTAAAAATACCGGCCTGCAGCCCATAGGGAGAATCTTCGACCATTTTCACCGCTTCTTCGAAGGTGTCATAGCTGTAAATGGACACCACGGGAGCAAAAACTTCCGTGCACATGACCTTCATGTCCGGCCGGACGTCGGCGAGCACCGTCGGATAGAGCACTCTTCCCTGCCGTTTTCCGCCGATGAGGACCCGTGCGCCCTGGTTTTTCGCTTCCACGATCCACGATTCCGCCCTTATGGCTTCCGCCTCATCGATCATCGGGCCCACATCACAATCCTTTTCGAGCGGGTTGCCCACTTTCAGCTTCGATGCGGCCGCAACAAAGCGACTGGTAAATTCGGCGGCAACGGTCTTGTGCACGAATAGACGCTGAACCGAAATACAGACTTGGCCCGAATTCGCGAAAGCGCCCACCACGCACCGCGCCACGGCTTCGTCCAGATCGGCGTCCGGTTCGATGATGGTCCCGGAATTGCTCCCGAGCTCCATGGTGACTTTTTTCAGGCCCGCCTTTTTCATGATCGTTTCACCGACGGGGACACTCCCCGTAAATGAAATCTTGGCCACCCGCTTATCGGCCACCAGCAAGTCTCCCACCGATCCCCCGGAGCCCACGACGATGTTCAGTACCCCGGGAGGAAGCCCGGCTTCTTCAAGCAGCCCGGCGAGGCGGATTGCGACCAGCGGAGTGGCGGACGCAGGCTTGAGCACGACCGTATTCCCGGCGGCTAGTGCCGGCCCCACTTTATGGGCCACCAGGTTCAGAGGAAAATTGAACGGCGTGATGGCGGCGACAACCCCTACCGGGGTACGCACATAGTATCCGGTTCGGCCCTCGCCGGATGCGCTCGCATCCATCGGGATCGTCTCCCCGTGGATCCGTTTGGCCTCTTCGGCGGAAAACTTGAATGTCTCAACCGCTCTCAGGACTTCTCCAACGGCGTATTTCCATGGCTTTCCGACCTCTCTTGAGAGCAGGAGCGCCAGTTCGTCCTTGTGAGCGTCGAGAAGGCCCGCCGTCCTTTCAAGGATTTCCGCCCGCGAGTGGGCGGCCAGATGCGAAAAAGACGGGAAAGCCGCATATGCGGCCGCCAGGGCCTTCTCCACGTTTTCCTTAGAAGCCATGGTGACCGTTGCGATGACTCCGCCCGTATATTTGTCAAATACCGGCATGGACGGCTCCCCCTCCAGCCATTCTCCCGCCACAGGAAGTCTGTAAATGCACGATGGTTTATTCACCCGCATCCTCCTTATTCTTTCCCAAAACGGTAAAAATCGCTCCACCGCGTTCGCGCAACGGCAGGGCCATTGCCCGCGGGAATTACGGACCGCAGAACTGAAAGTCCGAACCTCTTCGCGTTTCTTCTGAATTATAGCTTTCCGGGCAATGGAAACGGGCACATGTTATGTCAAACATGACATAACGGCTTATAATAAAAGAGCCGGCCGGATCGGTCAACCTTTCACTTGTCACGTGCTTCGTTCTCTGCATCAAAGGGAGGAATGAAAACGCCGCGCCGATTCCGAAGATTCCGTTTGCGCGCACCGGGCGGCTCAACTAAACTCGGGGGCAATGAAAATTCCCTGTCGGCCGGGGCCGGGCGGCGGGCGTCATTTTACCGCAGAATCCTGGGGAGATTAACTGGAGCATCGATGTTAACGAACACGTTCAGCCACATAGAAGGAATCGGGATTCGCACGGAACAGCTTCTGTGGGATATGGGCATACGGTCATGGAACGACTGTGCGGCAGGCCTGTCCGACCTGCCTTTCGGCAAGGCCAGAAGCGATCGTTTCAAACGGGAGATCGACCGCTCCTTCGACCGCCTGCGGGCCGGGGACGCCGGTTATTTCGCTGAAAGACTTCCGGCGGACCGGCACTGGCGCCTTTTACCCGAATTCAGAAACCGGATCGCCTATCTGGACATCGAAACAACGGGGCTGGGCGCCCCGGAGGACCACATCACCACGATCGCGCTCTACGACGGTCATTCCGTCAGGGTTTACGTCCATGGGCAAAATCTCGACGATTTCGTCGAAGACATCCGGCAGTTCGGACTCCTGGTCACCTACAACGGCAAATGCTTCGACCTGCCCTTTATCCGCGGGGTCCTGGGCATCGAATTGAATCAGGCACACATCGACCTGAGGTATCTCCTTCGGGGCCTGGGCTATTCGGGTGGACTCAAGGCATGCGAAAAACGGCTGGGAATACACAGGGACGATCTCGAAGGGGTCGACGGCTTCTTCGCCGTCCTGCTTTGGAACGACTATACGCGGAACAACAACCCGAAGGCGCTGGAAACGCTCCTCGCTTACAACATACTCGATGTGGTGAACCTCGAGACGCTTCTCGTTCTCTCCTACAACATGAAAATCCGGGAGACCCCTTTCCACCCCGGCGGTAAACTGCAGCCCGCTTCGGCTCCCGACATCCCCTTCAGGCCCGACCCCGAAACCATAGAAAGGATCAGGCGTCAATTTTATCCCTGGTCATAAGACGCCCCCCGCAATTGGGAAAACGCCATATCCGCCGATTGCCGCCGGGAGGTGAACGCTACCGGTGTATCGGGTACCACCAGAAAGAACTCAGACCGCCGGAGCCCAACGAATCGCTGCTGAGCGCCACACCCTGAAACGTAAACGCCATGGACATCGTGCCCGGCGGGAGGGCCAGAGTCTTCTGAAACGTTGCCGGATCGAAATCTCCCCTGTCGGTCATCAACCCCTGCATTGCGAGTACCCGCCCGTTTGCGTCCAGGAACGCAACGGCAAGCTGAAAGCTCTGCAGGCCCGAGAAGTTATAAGTCAGCACCCTGGAAAAAGTGACGGTACCCTCGAGGTACAGGTTTTGTCCTTCACGGCCGTACCGATAATCCACCCCCAGTTCCCTTGCGTTCCACCTCCCATTTCGCTGGCCGTCGGGAATGCTTAAGGAGTTCTCCTCGGAGACCAGCCCGCCCTCCGAGAAGGCCGACATACCCCCACATGCCGCAACCAGCAGAATCGTACAAAGCACACAGATGAGTCGAACACAAGGTTTTGCCAGTCTTGCAATGCCCATTTTCAGCCCCTCAAATCCCGACCCGTCAGGGTCGTTCCGGATTACCTCTTTCCCGTCCCCGCCGGGAATCATTCGCCTCTCCCCGGAAGCCCTTGCCGCCAATACCCGCCAGCCCTTCCCGGTCCGACAACCCGAATACGTATTTCTGCAGGAACAGATTGACCCCCCCAACGAATTTCTCTTCGGAGATCAACAGACCATCGTTGTGTCCTCCTTCAATTTCCAGGAATTCCTTAGGCTCTTTCGCCAGCGCGTACAATTCCTGCCCCTGGCTGAACGGCACCACTTCGTCCATCCGGCTGTGAACGATCAGAATCGGACATGAGACCCCGGCCACGTATTCCGCTGTATTGTAGTTGAAACGGCTTATGAGTCGAACCGGAAGGAATCGATAAAAACCGAAGGCAAGCTTCTGGATCGAATTGAAGCACGACTGCAGGATCAGGGCGCCGGGCTTGTGGCCCTCGGCCAGCCAGGCGGCCACGGCCCCACCGAGGGACTCCCCGTACACGACGATGTGGTCCGGCGGAATTCCACGGTCATTCACGATATAGCGCCAAGCGGCCTCGGCATCCCGGTAGGTCCCCTTTTCGCTCGGTTTCCCCGAGCTTGCGCCAAACCCGCGGTAATCGAAAACGAGCACATTCAATGAGAGGCCGTTGAACATCCTGACGAGGGCCATCCGATTGGAAATGTTCCCCCCGTTGCCGTGGCACACGATGACCGTGCTCCGCGCGTTTTCGGCGCCGACGAACCACGCCGAGAGTTCCACCCCATCCCGGGTATGGAGGGTAACAGCCTCGTATGCAAGCCCCAGTTCATGCGGAGTCGACACGATTTGCTTCGTCGGCGAAAAAACCAGGCTGCCTTGAAAAGCATAAAAAAAACATGCAATTCCGAAATAAACGAGGACGAGGCACAGGATCGGATACCTGAATTTGTGAAGAAAAAAAACGATCGATTTCATCTTATCTGTTCATCCCGGGCCGGGACAATCCCGTTGGGGTCAGCCGGATGTGGAAAGCCATTAACGTAAGAACCCGGGTGCTGCAACCGCAGCACTCGCTGCATCGGGCCATGCCCGGGCATGGAAAAATTTTCCCCGGGAATGCCGTGCATCCGCCGTTCGGCGTTTCGGTTCGGTGCAAATATACTGCCTTGGGCGGCGGACCAGATCAAGTTCTATTTCCACAATCTCCGTTTTCTTTGATTTTATCACCCCTTTCGGGGTGTGGATTCACCTGCTCCCCCGCATTATGTTACACTAGCGCCCTGCATTTGTGACATCTGCCCGGCCCCGTCCAACGTTCGGGATGGGGTCGGAATTCTTTCAAGGAACGGGAGCAATGGACGGGCATTCGTTACACATCATAGAAGCAAAAAATCTCAGGAAGCGTTTCGGCGATTTCGTCGCTGTGGACGACGTGTCTTTCGACCTGTTCCACGGCGAGTGCCTCGGGCTCCTCGGGCCGAACGGCGCAGGGAAAACCACCACCATAAGGATGCTGTACGGTTTCTCCCCGCTGACCGGCGGGACCCTGAGGATTTTCGGCCTCGACGTGAATGCGGGGTGGAGACCGATTCGATTCAAAATCGGTGTATGCCAGCAGGACAACAACCTCGACACCGACCTTACCGTCATTCAGAACCTGCAGGTTTTCGCCGGGTATTTCGATATACCGAAAAAGACCGCCCTGGAGAGGGCCGATCAGTTGCTCGATTTTATCGCGCTCGACCATCGAAGAGACTACCCCGTGAGCAGCCTGTCCGGCGGGATGATGCGCCGGCTGGTCCTCGCGAGGGCCCTCATCAACGAACCGGAACTGCTCATCCTTGACGAACCGACAACCGGCCTTGATCCCCAGTCCAGGCACCAGGTGTGGGAAAAACTCGATGAATTGAAATCCAACGGACTTTCGATTCTCCTCACCACCCATAACATGGATGAAGCAACCCACCTCTGCAACCGGCTCATCATCGTGGACCACGGCAAAATCCTGGTGGCGGGAAAACCGGATGAACTCATCCGCGAATACGCGGGCCGTGACGTCCTCGAAGTCTTCGATCCGACGAATGAATTCAGGGAACACGTGAAATCGCTCGGATTCATGCACGACAACCTCGATCACAGGATCATCATTTTCGGGCGGGAAGGCGATCAATTGTTCGAAAGAATCGGCGCGGAACACTGTTCCGACAGGTGCATCAGGCGCATGGCCACTCTTGAGGACGTCTTCCTGAGGCTGACGGGAAGGGAACTGCGGGAATGAGACTTCTGCGGCATTTTGATGTTTCGCCTCGTTTTTTGCGGGTCTGGCAGCGCAACTTCATCGTGTACCGGAAAATATGGCTGGTGAATTTCATGATCCCCCTGCTCGAACCGCTCCTCTATCTCGCCGCGTTCGGGGTGGGACTGAGCGGACTCATCGGGCAGGTCCGGGTCGAGGGAAACGAGGTCTCGTATATCGTTTTCATCACACCTTCCCTGCTCGCCATCACCATGATGTACAACGCTTTCTTCGAGAACACCTATACCTCCTTCGTCAGGATGTATTATCAAAAAACCTTCGATGCGATGATGGCAACCCCCCTCTCCCTGGAAGAAGTCATCACGGCCGAGATCGTCTGGGGGGCGACGAAATCCTTGATCGCAACGGCCATTATGCTCGTGGTGGTGAGCGCCTTCGGCCTGGTTCATTATCCCTCCGGGCTTCTCATCCTGCCGCTCTCTCTTCTCGGCGGGATCGCCTTCGGTGCGATCGGCATGGTCTTCACCGGGGTCATACCAAGCATCGACATGTTCAACCTGCCGATATTTCTGTTCATATCCCCCATGTTTCTGTTCAGCGGCACTTTTTTCCCCATAGAAGGGCTGCCCGCCTGGGCGCAGAAACTTGCGGCCATTTTCCCCCTCACTCATCTCGTCCAGGTGGCCAGGAACCTCTGCATGGGGATTTTTACCCTCGAGATGCTGTGGAGCGTAGCGTACCTCGCACTCTTCAGCCTGGTTTGCTTTCCGCTGGCCCTTGTCACCATGCACAAACGCCTCATCCATTGAATCCGGCTCGTACCGGAACCGGAGTCAAGACCCTGCCTCTTTCTCCACGACATGCGCGTCTCCGCATTTCGGCGGCCCGGTGCGCATGCCTCCGCCCGTTTCCTTTGCCCGGCCCATCGTCTGGAATTTCGCCCCGCTCATGGTTAGATTTGTCCATATGAATTTCACGAACTGGCTCGGGATCTTCCCGGACCGGGAACAACCGGTAAACTCGGGACTCAACCACGGAAGGACAGATAGAAACATGAAGAAGATTGCCGTACTCATTACCGACGATTTTGAGGATTCGGAATACACGGACCCGGCCGAGGCTTTCAGGAACGCCGGTCATACGCTGGTTCATATCGGGCTTAAAGCCGGGCAGACAGTGAAGGGGAAAAAGCATGCGACCCCGGTAAAGATCGACAAATCCTTCAAAGACGTAAAGGCCAGCGACTTCGATGCGATGCTCATTCCGGGGGGATATTCGCCGGACAAGCTGAGGGCGTACGATGAACCGGTGGATTTCACCCGATCTTTCGCCAATACGGGTAAACCCGTGTTTTCGATCTGCCACGCCCCCCAGCTTCTCATCACTGCGGGGGTCCTTCGGGGAAGAAAGATCACCGGATGGAAATCGATCGTGCAGGACATCCGAAACGCGGGGGCTGAATTCATAGACGCCGAGGTCGTACGGGACGGGAACCTCATTTCCAGCCGAAGCCCCGCCGATATCCCCGCGTTTGTGAAGGCCGCCCTGGAAACGCTCGAAAAATGAGCGTCCCCACGCAGGGGGTCAGGGTTCGCGGTCGAAGTTGAAAGGCGCACACGCCCAGTCGGCCCTGCCCCTCGCAAAACCGGAGACGAGCCGCTCCATGTTGATTGCCTTTTCGTCCGGCATTTCGCTTGCGTCAATCTGGAAATGCCTGAATCCCAACTGACGGAGGAGCGGCAGTTTATCGAACCAGCACATGGGCTGGTCGGCGTAGATGTTTGCCCCGGCCGCCTTTTTCCGGACGAAGTAAAGGTCCTTGCGCTCCGTGGCGAAGGGCTTCCCTTCGTCCAGCTTCGGATTGAGGCGCGTAACGAAAAGGGGGGGCCAGGAGTAGACGGTGACGATGGGTATCGTGCTCAGGGGCTGCCCTCCGAATTCCTTCAATTCCTTGAGCGTGATCTCCAGGGACAGGACACTCCAGCGGCATCCCGCCTCGGACATAGCCGTCAACGCGGCATGATTCCGCAAATTGAAGCGCGCGCCCGCGATAAACGTCATCCCCCGCCGGTCTTCGAACAGGTCGAAATGCCCCCAGTTGTCGACCTCCCACGTGAGGTAACCCTTATCGGCAAACCATTTTATGGCCGGCCGGTAATAGTCCATGTCCCGGGTTTCCATCAGGAGAGCGGGCAGGCCCCAGGCAAAACGCCTTCTCTGGTCCTGAGTGAGCCGAAGCTTTGCGACACGTTCGAGGTTCTCTCTCGTGGCCGTCAGGATCACTCGCTGGGCGTGCGTCCTGTATGCATTCATCAATTCATGAACGGAGGCCGTTTTGATGAACAGGGTTTCTTCACGTCCCCCCGTGGAAGCATCGCCCATGATCACCGGCAAATCCTTCCGGACCGCGGCAATGTGCGGATACGTTCTCCTGTAGCCCAGCGGTTTGACCGCCTTCATCCTGTCCGGGAGTGGAGCCGCCTTGGGGCTCTTTGCGGAACCCACCTTAAAAAGCCGCTCGCCTGGTCTGAACATTCCCCGGCATTCGATCAGGACCTGCCCTCCCTTGCGTGCCGAGGCAACGTGGGTCCCATCGGTGGAATAGATCCGGGAGACATTGAAGGCTTCCTTCTCTCTCCCCTCTTTCGATTCCGGCCGCAGCCGGTCGCCGATGCGAAGGTCATGACGCAACGCGATGAGAATCCTGTCCTTTTGAACGGCCTTCACCGTCCCGCTCCAGAGGCCGATTGAACCTGACCTGTGGGGCGTCAGGATCTCTTCGTTGAAATCCTTCCCGAGAAAACCCGAAGTCAGCCGCCGTGAAGGCGTTTCCGCAAGCCACTCCATGGCTTCTTCGATCGCGTCCGCTTCCTTCCCTTCGCGGGCATCCAGCACGTGACGATAGCATCTGACAATCTGCGCCACGTATTCCGCCGACTTCATCCGGCCTTCGATTTTGAAAGCCGCCAGACGCAATTTCCGTAAAACGGGGAGCATGGGCAGGGCACAGAAATCGTTGCAGGAAAGAAAGAAGCCCGCCTTCCCTCCCTGATGGAACCGCAGGCGGCATGGCTGCACGCACTTACCCTGCAGACCGCTGCGCCCTCCCCGAAAGCTGCTCGTAAGGCACATTCCCGAGTATGAGAAACACAGGGCCCCGTGGACAAAGACTTCCAGTTCGGCGGCGGTGCCGTTACAGACGGATTCGATTTCCTTCAGGGTCAGTTCGCGCGCAAGAACGACCCGGGCCACCCCCGCTCTCTGCAGACAATTGACCCCCGCGCTGTTGTGGATGGCCATGAGTGTGCTGGCGTGGAGTTTCAACCCGGGGAAATATTTCCGGGCGAGGTAGATGACTCCGGGGTCCTGCACGATGAGAGCATCCGCCCGGAGGTCCGAGACCGACTGCAGCAGATCCATGACCCCCGGGAATTCGGGGGCCGTAACCAGGCTGTTCAAGGCGACGTAGATCGACACCTGCCTCTGATGGGCCACTGGGATGAGCCTTGCCAATTCGTCCAGGGAAAAATTCGTCGCGGACGCCCGGGCGCTCAACTGTTTGAGCCCCAGGTAGATGGCGTTGGCACCGTTTTCAATGGCCGCGAAAAAACTTTCGCTGTTGCCGGCCGGGGCTAAAAGTTCCGGAGTTTTAATCATAAGTTTTTGTCTGAATTCTCATTATTTCCCGGTGGGATCCCGGGGTTCGGACCATTCTTCGAGTTTTCCGATGAGTTCGATGAGGGTCTCGGCGGAGCGTTCCAGAAGGAGCTTGCCCTTTTCGGGGCTGGCCGCGTGCGGGTTTCCCCACACTCCGCCCGGCCAGAACGCACGTTTGTTCCGAACCAGGATGTGTTTCGGAAAGGAAGGATATTCCTCGGGGGAAGTCCCCTTGACGTACGCGGGATGCAGGTGCAGCATGAGCGCCGTCTCAACCTCTCCGGCATGCGAATCCCCCGCGGTCTCCACCACGTCGCCCCATGCATCGGCGCCAAGCTCGAGCACCGACAGAACAGCCACTTTGAGATCGTCGTATTCCTTCATGCCCAATTCGCACGCGTCCACCAGGGCGGACATGTGAGTCCCTCCGGCATGTCCGCTCAACACCACCACGTTCGTCAATCCGTTATGGCGGAAACTGCCCAGGAGGTCCAGAACGAGCAACTGCAGCGTGCTTCCCCGGACGCCGATGGTCCCGGGGTGTTCGCTCGTACTGCGGCACAATCCGTAATATACGGGAGGAGCGACCCATACGTCGATCCGCTCCGACACCTCGCGGGCCAGTGCCATGGCGTGAAACGCATCCGTCCCGAGAGGCAGATGCGATCCATGCTCTTCCACCGCGCCGCACGGAAGGATCACCGTTTTGCATTCCTTCCGAAGCTCGGCAAAGCTCTTCATCGTAACATTTTCAATCAGGGGCATGATTACCGCCCTCCGTCCCGCCCGAAGGCTTTCGTGAAAATGTCGTCCACGTGCTTCAGATGATAACCCAGATCGAATATCGGGTCGATCTCCCCGGGGCTCAGGTATCGGGTTATTTCAGGATCGACTTTCAGCCTGTCCTGCAGGTTGCCCCCCTCGTTCCACACGATCATGGCATTCTTCTGGACCAGCCGGTAGGCTTCTTCCCGGCTGATTCCCTTTCCGATGAGGGCGAGCAGCACCTGCTGCGAGAAAAAGAGAGACCCGCTCAGTCCCATGTTTCGAAGCATGTTCTCCGGGTACACGACCAGCTTGTCGAGCACACGGGTCAGCCGGGCAAGCATGTAATCGAGCAGAATGGTGGAATCCGGCGCGATGATCCGTTCGACCGACGAATGGCTGATATCCCGCTCATGCCACAGAGCGACGTCTTCCATCGCGGCCACCGCGTTTCCCCGCAGCACCCTGGACAACCCCGCGAGGTTTTCCGATGCGATGGGATTGCGTTTGTGAGGCATGGCCGAAGAGCCTTTCTGGCCCTTGGCGAAATATTCCTCGGCTTCCCGCACTTCGGTCCGCTGCATGTGGCGGATCTCGACCGCGATCTTCTCGATGGAACAACCGATGATGGCCAGTGTCGTGAAATACTCCGCGTACCGGTCCCTTTGTATGATCTGGTTGCTCACCGTTGCGGCCTGGAGTCCGAGCTTCCGGCACACGGCCTCCTCGATGGCCGGTTCCACGTTTGCGTGGGTACCCACGGCCCCCGAGATCTTGCCGACTCTGATCGATTCCCTCGCATTCCGGAGGCGCGTACTGTTGCGCTGCATCTCGCAGTACCAGAGCGCAAGAACGAGCCCGAAGGTGATCGGTTCGGCGTGCACCCCGTGGGAACGGCCGATCATGACCGTATCCTTGAACTCAAACGCCCGCCTCTTGATCACGGCGATGAGTTTGTCCAGGTCATCGAGGAGAAGGTCGGCCGCTTCGGTGAGCAAGAGTCCGTTAGCGGTGTCCAGGACATCCGAGGAAGTCAACCCTTCGTGTATGAACCGCGAGGAAGGACCGACGAATTCCGCCACATTGGTGAGAAAGGCGATCACGTCGTGCTGCGTCTCCCGCTCTATTTCCTGGATCCTGTCGACGTTGAAATTCGCTTTTTCCTTTATCTGCCGGAGGTCATCGGGAGGAATCCGGCCCGCATCGGCAAGGGCTTCACAGACGGCGATTTCAACCTGCAGCCATTTGCGATACTTGTTTTCCAGCGTCCAGATTTTTCCCATTTCAGGTCTTGTATATCGGGGGATCATATTCGACTCCAATTTTCGCCCAACGCCACCGCCCCTGACCGTTCACGGCGCCTCCGCAGAACAGTGGGGCAGTGCATTAAAACCCCGCGCACGACCCGCGCGGGGAAACATGCGCCATCACGGACCGAAGCCCGCGCGATTCCCTATACCATAGGGCGGTCTCTTTGCCAAGCGAAGGAAGTCAAAGGGAAAACGGCCGCATGAAGCCCGTCGCCGCACGAAAAACCGGCGGCAGGCATGTCCCGCCTCGCGGCCCGTACCAGGAATTTTCGTTTCCCGGGCACGGGCGCGACGGCATTTTTGCAGGCCTGTGCGGATTATTGAAAACACGATTGCAAGAGGACGAAAAGTCGGACCGAAACGCAGCCCCTAATACCACATTGCGTTCAAGAAAGTGCCAAACGATGTTTCTCAAGAAAGTGGGGAGCGCAGCTCCCCACACCCCTACGCCGCTACGCGGCTTTATGTGGCGTCGCGGCAACGCCGCGAACGCCAAGCGCCCGGCCTCACGCGCCAGCGCGTGGGCGGAAACTCCAGGGGGGTGCGGTGGAACCATTCCCACACTTTTGGGGGTGTCAAAACGAGCATCTTGAACGCAAATCAGTATAACACGAAAACGACGGCCACCGGGCGACCCGGGGGCCCGTTTTGCAGCGGGTCCGTTTCTTTGTATCTCAGGCGCGTATATCCACCGAGGGGTATAACCCCGCCTGCTCTCCTTCAGGGGAAGGCTTTAAAACACGGGATGAAATATCCCGGTTGTTCTGGGCATGGCCCTGCCCTTTTCCATCTGCGGAAAAAGCACCGTTCGATTCCAGGATGTGCCTGATCCTGTGCTTGAATCCGTCAACAAATGCATCCCCGTCGCCCCTGAACAACAGCCCCCCCCGCCTGGTTTCTCCCTTGAGTTTCGAGAACTCGGCAAGACCGAAACTGTTCACGGCCAGGTCCTTCCGATTCCTGATAAAACCCCAGACGAGGTGTTCCGGGGGGACTTCGAGCGGCTCCTCGAGATCCATGATCGTGTGTGGCATGACGATGCACCCCGCACCGATCTTAAGAGGGCTGCCCGGCCCGCCGCGCAGGAAGGAATTGAAGCCCACGAAAACGTCCCGGTCGAGCCACGCGCGGATGACCTTGGCGCCGTGTGCCGCCACGTCGTTTCCCTCGAAGTGTGTCCCGATGAGATAACAGTGTTCCTGAGCATTGGATCCGCGGCCGAGGTCCGCGTCTTCGAGAAAGGCCCTCGGGGCCACGTACACGTTCCCGTCGATTTTGCTCTTTCCCTTGACCACGGCGTATTCGCTCACGCACGCTCCGGCGGGAACCGGACCGGCATCCGGATGCCCGGTGAACCTTCGCTCAATTTCCCCGGAATGTTCCCCGAGAAGCTCCACGATGGCCCCGCGCCGGGCTTTCCCCGCCTCGATGCGCACGTAGTCTTTAAGGATATCGGGATCGAAGCGGTAGTCGAATTCAAACGTTTCCCCAGCCCGGATCCATACCCGGCCGCTCTCCACGCGCTCCCCTATCAGCTCCCCGGTTTGCACGTAGGAGAAGGTTTCCAGGATACTGCCGCGTGCCGGAGTCAAATCCAGGGTCGCCAGGGGGCCCAGATAGCATCCTTCGACCGGAGACCCGTGGATATTGGCATAGTGCATGGCCAGCGTATCCTGGATTCCGTATTCCTCGAGACGGCCCAGGTCATGGCTGTTGCTGTGAACCACACAGTGGATGAGGAGGCTGTTGCTGATGCGAACGGCTTCGTCTTCCCATATGGGAATCTTTATGCCTTGGAACCGGGTGGAATCTCCCTTCCGTTTCAGCTCATCGCCTCTCACAACCGTCTTGTACAGGATGGAATGATCGACGATGCACCTGCCGAGGAAGAAACTTTCATCGACGTTGCTGTGAACGATCTGCAAAAAGGCCGGATGGCGGGCCGTAGATCCGCAAATTCCCACCGAACCAGGAAAATCAGCACGGGGAATGAGATCTTTCGCATGGAAACCGGCACTGAAGGCCCTTTCGACCAGGCGTGCATTGACACGATTGAGGATTTCCTCCATAAGGTGTTTCAATGGTTCCATAAGCTCCCTCCCGGCCCGAACAAAGTGTCAACCTCACATTTCGACCAGCAGCAGCCAGGCCGAACAAATCCCCACTGTGACCAGCATCGGAATGAATGCAACTTTCAGGTAATACATGAATGTAATGGGATAACCCGCTTTTTCGGCCATCCCCACCGTCACCACGTTAGCGCTGGCGCCGATCATGGTTCCATTGCCCCCGAGGCACGCGCCCAGTGAAAGCGCCCACCACAGAACGCCGGATTCAGCTCCCGGAATGACTGAGTTCAAATACGCGACGATGGGAAGCATCGTGGCCGTGAACGGAATGTTGTCTATGATCGCAGAGGCAAGAGCAGACACCCAGAGGATGGTCATAATGGCTATGACCAGTGAGCCCTTGGACACATATCTCACCCAGTCCGCGATGATCTGAATGAGGCCGGCTTCTTCGGCTCCCGCCACAACGATGAAGAGCATCATGAAGAAGACCAGCGTCGTCCATTCGATTTCCTTTTCAAGCATTTCGACGATGTCAACCCGGCTGATGACGAGGAGGATAGCGGCCCCGATGAGCGCCGCCACGCTGGGTTCCATTTTCAAAACGCCATGGATCAGAAACAGAACGATGGTCAACCCCAGTATCGTTCCGCCCTGGATGAGGAGCTTCCTGTTCGTAATTTTGTACTGCTCCCTGAGATAGTCGATCATCACCGTGACGTCATCCACTTTCGCCTTGCGGTATTCCTTTCGGAACCAGAAGCAGAAATACACGATACTGAAAATCAGGGTCAGAAAACATACCAGCGTGAGGTTGTGCGCAAAATCCATGAAGCTCAGGTTGGCATACGAGCCGATCATGATGTTCGGAGGGTCGCCGATGAGCGTCGCCGTGCCTCCGACGTTGGAGGCAAAGGCTTCGGGAATCAGGAACGCCACGGGACTCACCCCCAGGGTCACGGCTATTTCCACGGTCACGGGAATGATCAGCAGCATGGTCGTCACGTTGTCGAGAAACGCGGAGATAAAGGCCGTGATGAACATGAGCACCGAAGCGAGGGCAAACACGTTTCCGCCGGCCAACTGGTAGGACTTGTAAGCCATCCACTGGAACACCCCGGTTTTCTTCAGAACGCCGACGATGATCATCATGGCCATGAGCAGGAAGATGACGTTCATATCTATGGAACCGATGGCCTCTTCGAAGCTCAGGATGACGTAGTCCTGAGTGAAAGCCCCGGCGGTGTAGGAAATGATGAGGAGAACGGATGCGCCCAACAAGGCGGCAAGGGTCCGGTGCATGAGTTCGAAGGCGATGAGTGCATAGACCGCGATAAGGACGAAAGTTGCGATCCAGAATGCGGGAGTGAGTGAACGGTCGAGGCGAAAATCCTGGTGAGCTAGAAAATAGTTGTTCCCCTGCTCGTCCGTCCTCTCCCTGAGGATGCCGTCGACCGCCGTGATGTCCGAGGAAACGTAGGAAGGCTTGTTGGCCTCGATGGCAATCTTCACGCCCGGAATCGTTCCCACGGGAAAGGAGACTTCGGCTTCGTACTTCCCTTCTTTGGAAGTGGTCGCACGAAAATCGGGATTCATTTCCCTGCCGTCAACATACACAATGACTTCAGAGTTTTTTACCGGCTTCGCGTGTGAATTCGTTATCGTACCGGAAATAAGCAGGATGTCTTTCGGAGGGGTATTGGTGTCGCAGATACCGGGTCCAACCAGGCCGAACAACAGAACAGCCGCGAACAGCGCGGCGTGAAGACTGGCACACTTCATCGTTCAACTCCATCCGGAAACCGAATTTGAAACAGGAACGTCAACATGAACTATCACCGGGATAATGACGCGCAGTGACAGGGTGAGAGGAAAAGCGGGAACAAATAATACCTGCTGCCATCGGCCCTTCGCCAGGGTGTGGACTCAGCCATCCCGTGACACAAACCCTAGCTCACCACCCAAACCGTTCTTTCCTTCGCCATGTGCAACACTTTGGTGCTGATCCGGCCCATGAAGAACTCCTGGACCTTGGACATCCCCCGCCTTCCCACCACGATGGTGTCATAGCCATTGTTTTCCGCCTCTTCGACAATCGCCATGGGGCGACTGCTCACCCCGGCTACGACCTTGGTATGGATCCGCTCATCGGTGATTCCGGCCGCCAGCAGCAGGCGACGCCCTTCGTCGAAGGAGGGCTGCAATATCTTCGTCATCTGCTCGATTTCCTCCCGGACCTTTTGTTTCGGGTCCCTGTCCTTCTCCTTTATGAGCGAATCGCCGTAAACCTTCTGGAGGATACTCAGCCCCCGGATGGCATGGAAAATGGTCACCTCAGGACCGGCCTCCCCATGCACCATTGCGGCCACGTGGCTCAAGGCAGTCGCGGCCCCTTCGGAAGCATCTATGGCGACCAGGATTTTCTTCGCCACGGCTTTGCCCCCGACCACCCATACGGGCACGTGGGAAACCTTTTCCACCACTTTCTGAGCGATGTTGCCCAGCATGAAGTCCCTGAGGTCGCTCAGGCCACTCCTGCCGACCGCGACGACGTCGTAATCCTTGCGGGATTCCTCAACGATGTCCTGGGCGATCCCGATCTTCCTGTCCTGAAGACAGATCTTCACGGAGGTTTCCGGAAATCCGGCTTCGGAAAACACGCGCCGGGAATTCGTCATAAAATCATCGATCAGGCGTTCGCGCTCCTTCTCCCATGCCTCGATATTGATGATTCTGTAGTGGTATGCCGGGACTTTTTCACTGTCGTAGAAAGACTCGGGGACCTTGGTCGAGACATAGAACAACACCACCTCTGTCCCACCGGGCGGTAAAATACGGCTCACATAGCGTACGACCTCGAAGGCCTGCCCGGAACCATCCACTGCCACCAGGATTTTTTTCTTGTTCGAAGCCGACATCAGCCTCCCCTCCTCGAAGGATTTTCATTGAACCGAGCACCGTAAACGATGCCCTGCAACCCCTGAAGGCCGGCCAGGACAGAGCCCGGCACAAGCGGGTATCGGCGTACGCTACGCCGACAGTCAACGGGGTCCCTGCAGCGAATCCCTGACTTCATATGCGACGTCCCCCGCGCCACCCCCTGAAGCGCCGAGGGCGGCGAGAGCATCCTTGTTGCAACCGACCGGGGGCGACCGCGCCGCCCTGAAGGCCGCATCGCGCCTCACCTGCGCCGCAGGTGAGCTATGAAACCCCTTCTTTGTATTTAACTCGTATGCCCAATTTTACATTGAGGTAAACGTATACTTCTTCACGTATCCACATTCAAGAACATATCCGAAGACGTTCAGTATGTGATCCGAGTGTCCACATTTTAATCTTTTTTGGTCCGAGTCCGTCAGGACAAGAGGTCCGTCTGAGATGGTATCGACCGGGTGCAAAGAGGACCATGCCGGCGGGGAGCGGTCTCCAAATCCCTCTCGCGCTTCGCGCAGGGACACGGGTTGCCCGTGCCACCCCTGCCGGAATTACTTGGGACTTATTCCGTAATTATTGGGTTGCAGGATCAGACGACCACGGGGGTAGCCCGGATACTCGTTGTCCGGGCGCGAAGCGCAAGAGGCTTCAATATCCGTTAACCAGGCATTATCGGAGCAGGAAGCACTTTCCTGCGCGTGCCCGGAGGAAACAGGAAGACGCGAACAAAGCCCCTGCATCTTTTCCGCTTCTTACGTTTTGTGCGCGCGCTTCCGGGAAAAGTTCAGAAATGGGAAAGCAATGTTCTCAAACATGAGGGGATTCATGAAGCGATAAACCATTCGTCACATCGGGACGGGGCCATCCGCTGAGAATCGATATGACGGAATGGGTGCGCCGGCCATCTGTGACGACGCCGCGTACCATCCGGCCCTGTCCGTCCGAAACGGCGATCCGTGCAGACAAAAAGTCAATCCCGTTTTTGCTTGCCGATCATTATCTCGATTATGGTGGGATCGACATTTTCCATACCGATCTTTGATATTCTGGCAAGGTTGCGGATGGTTTCCTCTGCAGTTTTTCCCACAAAGCCTTCCCCTTCGGTTATGCCGTAGTGATGAATCCCCATGTATGCCGATCGGATCGCCGAATCCGCCGAACTGACCACTTTCAGCGAGCATCCGGCCTTGGCTCCGTCGCAGAGCATTCCGCCCAGATCGGTCACGAGATTGTTTATGGCGAGCGAAATGGCCTCTATATCAGAGCCGTTGAGCTGGTAAACGATCGCCGTGGCCGCGCCCACTCCCGCGGCTATTGCGCATCCGCATATGGGCGACAACCCGCCTGTAAAGAGCTTGACGTAAGCGTTCATCAAATGGGAAAGCACTATGCTTTTATAGATCGTCTCATCGGGGACCCCACAGGTCCTACCAAAATTGTACGGGACCAAAACGGCCACGATCCCCTGATTTCCCGACTCGCCGCTTGACATCACGGGCACCGGAAATCCATCCATTCGCGCGTCGGTGGCGCAGGCCGTAAGTATTTTCGTCGACGTGAACAGATCGTCCAGCAGGTATCCGTGCTTTTTCAAATCCATGAGATAGTAACCGACTTTTTTCAGAGTCATGCCGCATTCGGATGCTTTCATATTCATTTCAATGCCTTCCTTTATGTAGGCAAGGTCCTCCGCATCCGCTTCGTCGGCTATTCGCGCAAGGTCCCGTATGGAGCACTTTTCCAGTTCCACCGCGTATTCCTGCTGCGCCGCGGTCCCCGAATCATCCCTCTTGTCAGTCAGCCGCTTTCCGTTTTTTTCGAGCAGGGTCACTTGGGTATGGGTGTTTGAAATCACGCAGACGGTACGGTTTTCCGCTCCTTCGAGCGCCGCGCGCACGTAGAAACCCTTTTGCAAGGGATCGACCCGCAGCGTCACATTTCTTCCCGACAGGAGTTCTTTGGCCTTCAAAACGAGAGCTTCATTCACCGCTTTCAGTATCTGCATGCCCATGGCCGGCTTGGCTATCAGCATGCCGAGCACCCCGGCAAACAGATTGCCGCGCTCTCCGCCGGTGTTCGGAAGGGTCACTCCCATGCCGTTTTTGTAGGTTTTTGCATCCAGAGTGAAAGTTGACCTGATCCCGGTTTCGCCGAGAAGCTCCGCGGCATAGGCGGCGCACAGCGCAACGGACGTCGGCTCCGTGCAGCCCATCGCCGGGTAGACCTGGTTCCGAAGCACTTCTTTCAGCAGATTCATACAATGTCTTTCTGAGTTGTTCCTTCTCCGTCTCTGACTCCCCACCCATGCGTCGAGGCCGGAGTGAACCTCGCCGCCGCCTTCATCACTCCAGCCGCCGCACGGCAGAACGCCTCCGTCGCCGGTTCCCCCGCATTCGCCCGGTCACCTTAATGGGCTTAATCGCTTAATCGCCCATACAGTCTGCGCTCAGTATGTATCCAATCGTTACTCAGTATGCGTGCATTCTACATGCAGGGTGAACGCATATCAAGTTTTATTATGATTCTCTCCCGCAGGGTTCCGGGAATGCCATCTGTCGTGCCTGAGGTGGCACCGGACGGCCCCCCGTGCCTTTTGCCGGAGGCGGGCAAAGCATTCGCAGACCTCGGGACGAAGCGGCCCGCAACCGGTCCCGTTCCTTCCGCCGGTTCTTTTCCCGGCATGATTCCCGATCGTCGAACCATCTGGCGGGGCAAAGACGCAGTCGTTTTTTTTTGAGCACGCTGCCGGTAAACGCCTATCCGGCATGGACTGTGCTCCTGGAGGGAATAAAGCGCTTGACATGCGCGCATTTTGCGTGCATATCGATGCCAACTGCTGCGAACTATATTTTCCCAAGAGGGAAAATCGTTGTTTCCTCACACAGTTAACGCCGCGTTTGGTTCAAAGCTCCATCCCGTCGGGCGTATTGCTCGATAACGGCTGTCTGCTGATTTTTCCGACTGGACCATTTATAACGAGGATGGGAAATGGACCCGATTGAAATATACAAAGATTTGAAGGACAAAATCGTCTGGCTGGATATCGCGCCAGAAAGTGCAATGAACCTCGTGGAGCTGGCTCAGTCCTACGGCGTCAGCCGAAACCCGATCACGATCGCCCTCAACCGTCTGGAAGTGGAAGAATGGGTTGTGCGGCAAGGATCTCATTTCGTTGTCAGTCCTTTGACCCTTGACCGCATCCGGGAAATCACCGAGATTCGGTCCGTTCTCGAAGTCCAGGCGATCATCTGGGCGATGCATCGCGCTTCTCCCGATCAAATCAAGGAATTCAGGAAGATCCTGAAGGAGATCGAAAACGTCAATCGTACCGCAGTAAACCGGCAACTCGTCGAACTCGATGTACGTTTTTCATCGACTGATTTACAAATGCTGCCAGAACAATCAGCTTACCATTCTGCTCGACCGGATGCTCAGCCACTACCTCCGTTTTTGGCTTTCCCTGCCACAGCCGATCGACAAGGACGATTTTTTCCTGGAGACGAAAGAGATATTGACGGCCATCGAGCAGAAGGAAGAGGTGCGGCTCAGGGCCGCCAGCATCAAGCATATCAAGGCCTCGCTGGATGTGATCCTGGGGTTCGGACGGTCCTGATCGCCGGTCGGTCCCGAAGCCGTTGCGCGCCCCGGCCCTTCGGAGACTCAGGCATCGGGTCCCCTTTCGTACCCGCGTCGAAAACGGGTGCGGGGCAAGTGCGGAGATGAAAGAGCAGTGGGCGGGTGTTCGTCGTCACTCGAATCATCCGATGTCTTTGGGGCTTTTATCACCGTGAGGGATCAGCAGGATCGGACCTTCGTACAGGCCCGCGATTTTGCGGGCGAGAACGTCCGCCCAGAAGGCCCCCAGGCCGGCAAGACCGCGGGTCGCGACGACGATCAGATCTGCGTGGACTCTCCTTGCGGCCCTCAGCAATTCGACCGCCATGTCCCCCCGCCTGACACTCCCCTCTGCCCTTGTACCCTCATCCCTCAGCCGTTTGATCTCTCCCTCGAGCGCGGTTCCCGCCTCCTCGGCGGCCAGTTGCAGAAACTGCTTCGTTGTCCCGGGAATGAAACGCCCGATCACGGCTTCTTCGGCGCTCGTGCTTTCCAGCGTCGGAATGATGGCCACCAGGTGCAGGTCCGCCTTCGCCAGGCCGGCAAGTTCGGATGCCATACGAACGGCCTGCTTCTCCTCCACCGTGAAATTGACCGGAATGAGGATCCGCTCGAGGGCAAAGGGCCTCGGAATGTCGTCCTCGGTGGCGCGGATGAGCATGACGGGGGTGCGGCCGTGGGTGATCACCTGTTCCGCGTTGCTCCCGAACACGAACCGCTTCAATCCTCCCTTTCCATGGGAACACAGAACGATCAGGTCCTGGTCCAGTTCATCGGCGTGTTCGGCAATGCTGCGGGGCACATCGCCCAACGGAACGTCGTGAACGTGCGTGTCGACCTTTAACCCCAAAACCTTGAGGCGGTCCGCCACCGTCGCGAGATACGCCTCCGCCTCCTCCCGGGCCTTCAGGTGCACGTCCCCGTGGATACTCGACGGCGGCGACTTTTCGATGACGTGCAGGAGCTTGACGCTGCACCCGGTGAGTCGTCCGAGGCCCTCCACCGCGCCGAGCACGGATTCGGCCAGGCGCGATCCATCCAACGGAACCAGCATTCTCAGGAACATCGCAAATCCTTCGTGCGTGCCCGCTCTGCTTTGAGCGATCGGCGGACATCCCCCTGCGGTCGGTGGAACAGGCGAAGATCTCCCCTTCCCACCGATCCGTCAGATCAACGTGAACAACAGATAAAGGTTGAGCAGCACGATCAGTGCCGCGACAAACGATGCCGCCACGGTCGTGAGGGGGCGGTTCACCAGTCCCCCCATGATCTTCCCGTCCGCGGTAAAAATCACCAGGGGAATGACGGCAAACGGCAGCCCGAAGCTCAAGACCACCTGGCTGACGACCAGCGATCGCGTGGGATCCAGCCCCATGGCGATCACAACCAGGGACGGAAGCATCGTCACGATCCGTCTGATCCACAACGGTATGCGAAACCTCATGAATCCCTGCATGATCACCTGCCCGGACATGGTCCCGACCGTCGACGAGGAAAGACCCGCGGCCAGAAGCGATACCGCGAAAACATCGCTTGAGAATCGCCCCAGCAGCGGCGTCAGGGTCCGGTACGCCTCCTCTATGGTCCCGATTTCATGCAGGCCCTGGGCAAAAAAGGTTGAAGCCGCCATGATGAGCATGGCGCAGTTGACCGCACCCGCGATACTCATGGCAATGACCACATCCACGATTTCATAACGAAACAGTCTCCGAATCTTTACGGGATCCCTCACCACGATCCGCCCCTGGGTCAGGGCCGAGTGCAGAAAGATCACGTGCGGCATCACCGTGGCGCCGAGGATGCCCGCGGCGAGCAGCACGCTTTCGTTTCCCCTGAACGCGGGGACAAACGCCGCCCGTGCAATTTCCGGCCAGTCGGGCCGGGCGAGCCCCATTTCGATGAGGTAGGCGAAGGCAACGATTCCGATGAGAGCGGCGATCACCGCTTCGAGAGGACGGAACCCATAGCGCTGCAGGCCCAGGATCAAGAAAGTGATCACGGCGGTCAGGAGCCCCGACCAGAACAGGGGAATATGGAAAAGAAGCAGGAAACCGACGGCCGCCCCGATGAATTCGGCCAGATCGGTCGCCATGGCCACGATTTCCATGATGATCCACATTGTCCAGATCACGGGTACCGGCAGGCGCTCACGGCAGATTTCGGCGAGGTTCCGCCCGGAAGCTATCCCCAGCTTCGCGGACAGGATTTGCAGCAGCATTGCCGTAAGGTTGCTCATGAGGATGACCCACAGGAGGGTCAGCCCGAACTGAGCGCCGCTCTGGATGTTGGTGGCGAAATTGCCCGGGTCGATGTAGGCGACCGCGGCGACAAAGGCTGGGCCCAGGAACGGCAGAAGACGCCGGTGCCACGGCATGCGGACGTTTCCGTCGAGAACGGCGTGGGCGGCCACCACCGTCGCCGCATCTCCGGAAGATTCTTTTGAACGACCATTGTTTTCACGAAAGCGATCGATGGCGGGATTCCCCCTTTATGCCAACCCCGTACGAGCCCGCATGCCATGCCGAACGGCACGGGCAACGGGTAAAAGATCGGCCGGATTCATCGGTTGACCCCTCCCTGAATTTTTCGGGAAAAAGCTTTTCGAGGGGGTCGTCGACCGGAAACGAATCTATTCGGGAGAAATATAAGCCCGTTTGGGATTTATACAAACCTGGGGAAAACAGTACCGCCACACCGTGGGGGGCAAAGCGCCCGAACCTTCCGGAAAACCTTCGACCACGCTCCGGGAGCTTATGCGGGCCCGGTCCCATCCGCCTCGTCCTCATCGTCCGTCGGGCACATCTGGGCGAATCCGTTGAGTAATCCCAGGTCACAGGCCGTCTTGAATGCGGCTTCGTATTCTTCCCCCGAGACTTTTCGGTCGAGCGGCGGCGTGTGGAGCGCTTTATGGGCGGGAAAGTACTGGTTCATGAGGCTCAGCCACACCCCGGGACCCATATGCCCGGCCAGGAACTTCAGGCTCTCGGTGGTCCCGGCAAGGTCCCCGGGCAGCACGAGATGCCGCACGATCACACCCCGGCGTGCAATCCCGTTTTCGTCGACCTGGAGCGGCCCGGCCTGGCGCCACATTTCCAGGAGCGCCGATCTGTTGTATTGCACATAGTCCGCCCGGCCGGAATAAGCCCCGGCAAAATCGGGGTTGGAATACTTGATGTCGGGCAGGTAAATGTCGACCACCCCTTCCAGGAGCTTCAGCGTCTCCAGGGATTCGTAACCGCTGGTGTTGTAGACGATGGGTATGCGCAGACCCATGGGCACGGCCAGTACCAGGGCCTCCACGAATCCCGCCGCCTGGTGAGTCGGCGTGACGAGGTTGATGTTGTGCGCTCCCCGCGACTGAAGTCCGACCATGGCGGATGCCAGTTCCGAAGCCGTCATGGCATGGCCGACACCCAACTGGCTGATGGGATAGTTCTGGCAGAAAATGCATTTCAGAGTGCAGCCGGAAAAGAAAACGGTTCCCGACCCTCGCGTTCCGGAAATGGGGGGCTCCTCCCACGGATGGATGCTGACGGCGGCGACCCTGATACCGCCGTCGATCCCGCAGGCCCCCTGCCGACCGGCATTGCGGTTCACCCGGCACCCACGGGGGCACAGAACACATTCCGAAAGGATGTCCCTCAGGGCGCGCGCTCTTTCCGCCAGCGCCCCGCTCCTGAAGAGGCCGAGGTAGCCCGGCGAGGATGTGTCTTCACGATCCGTTTTCGACATTTTATCCCAAACCGCGGTCCGTCCGCGACGACCGAATTTCACATGGACCCGGCCGCCGGCAGTGGATGTCCCGTCTTTCAAACGATCATGGCAAACGGCCGGGGCCGACCGGGACACCGGCGGGACCATAACCGTACGCGCCTACTCGATCCATTTGCTTCCGTCCCAGCGCCCGGCGACGGAACCGCACGCCGAAAGATCGTACCCGCCCATGTCCGAAACCTTCTTCCGGAACGAACCGGAGACGATGATCTCGAGGAGAAGCTTCATTTTGGGATCCTCCCAGCCATCCTCGGGGATCACCAGGTCGTATCGTTCCCGCGCCACGGGGACGAAATCGAGTCCCAATGCCTTTGCGGATGCGTAAATCGCCATTCCCGCGTCGGCACGGCCGCTCACGACGTTCACCGCCACGGCCATATGCGTGTATTCTTCCTGGTCGTAGCCCTTCACGGCCGAAGCCGGCAACTTTTCCCGGTCGAGGCAGTAGTCGAACAGGATCCGGGTACCGGAACCCGCCTGTCGGTTGATGAACGTCACGTCCGGCCTCAGCAGGTCCTTCACCCCCTCTATCCCCCGTGGATTTCCCTTCCCGACCAGGAGGCCCTGTTCGCGCCAGGCCAGCGTCACCAGGCGGACCGGCACTCCCTTGAGGTACCGTTCGACGTAGGAGAAGTTATAATCGCCCGTTTCCGTATCCAGAAGGTGTGAACCGGCGAGATGGGTCTGCCCGCGCCGGACGGCCATGATGCCGCCCAGGCTTCCCACGTTGCTCGACGACAGATGAATGCGGCTGTCCCGAAGCTTCAGTTCGTTGGCCAGCACATCTATGGCGTTGTCGTGACTGCCGATCATGATCACCGTGTGATCGAGCAGTTCCTTCGGCCTCAGCAGCCTGACCGCGACCTGTTCCCCCACGTCGAGCCCTTCGAGTTCCTGGGGAATTCGAACGACGCCGTCTGCGCGCGTGAGCGAAGTGATGATTCCCGCGCCCCGCTGGACCGGCATCGCGATATGCTTTCCCTTCACCCGGCCCACGATCACGCGCACAAATTCTTCCAGGCCGAGTTTGGACGCCGTTTTTCTGCCCAGAAACGCGGGGACTTCATCAAAGGCCGGGCACGGCATCCCCTGGAGCGAATACAGAAGGGGACGTACGAACTGTTCGAAGGCCATGATGGCCGAAACCGGGTAACCCGGGATTCCGACCACCGGCTTGTCGTTTATGAAGCCCAGGATGGTGGGCTTCCCGGGCATGATGGTCACTCCGTGTACGAGCACTTCCCCCAGATCGGCGAGGATCGAAGCCGTGTAGTCTTCGGAACCCGCGGACGATCCGGCGTTGATGAGAATGACGTTCGCATTGGATTCAGCCGCTTCCGCGACGGCTTTTCTGATGTTTTCGTAGTCGTCTGCGACGATTTCCCGCAAAAAAGGTTCCCCGTCGCATTCCCTGACCATTCCCGCGAGGACCGTGCCATTGAATTCAACGATCTGCCCCGGCGCAGCCCCGGCCGCCTGGCTCGCCGGGATCAGTTCGGACCCCGTCGGCTGAATCCACACCGCGGGCCGGGCATATACGCCGACATCCAGCACGCCCCCGGCAAGAAGAGAACCGATGTCCGCCGGCCTTATCCGGTGATGCTGAGGCAGCAGAAGTTCACCCGCCACGATATCCTCACCCACCTTGCGGACATGCTGCCACGGGAACGCGGCCGACCGGATTTGCACCGTCGCGTCGCCGACGGTCTCGACCTGTTCGATCATGACGACCGCATCCGTATCCGGGGGCAAAGCATCTCCGGTATCCACGTGGAAGGCGTCCACCCCGATCCGCAACCGTTTGGGGGTGGAATCCCCGGCACCGAAGGTGTTGCCCGCTCTTACGGCTATCCCGTCCATGGCGGCACCGTGATAGTGCGGCACCGAACGACCGGCGATCACGGGTCGCGCCGTCACCCGGTGCAGGGCGTCGTGAGCCGGGATGACTTCCGTCCCGCACTGCAGCCCGGAACACTTTTTCAGCCACAGGTCAAGCGCTTCACCCAGGGTCATCATCCTGAGGTACACGTTTCTTTTGCGTCCACCCATCCGGTTTTTCCTCCGCGACAACCGATCCGGCGCTTCTCATACTCACCCGGCCAGGAAGACCGGGGCCGATGCGGCGGCATCCTCAGGACAGATGACCCGATATCCGCTGAAATCCGAAGCGTTCGAAAAATTCTTTTCGGAATCGCCTGGTGCCCGTCAAATTGACTTCCCCGACGTAGACCTGTTCCAGTTCGTCGAGTTCTATCTGCGTCCAGCTTTCGACGTTGTCGACGCTTCTTATCCAGCGCAGAAAATCATCCTTCACCAGGATCCTGGGGGGAGCGATGATGAAGCTCCCGCCGCCGTGGTAGTGAATCCGCCTGGGTCCGACCATTGCGTTGTAATCGGCAGTGTTCGCACCCACCACCGGGACGAAGTTGTCGAAGGACCGAACCAGTGCCCCCGTCTTCCAGTGCCCCCTCAGGCTCGGGAATACGCTTATGTTGAAAATCGCCTCCACCCCCTGGTCCGTAAGCTGCCTCCCGGCCTCCGGCTGGCCCCAGCAGTCGATGGAAACCGGCATTCCGATTTTTCCGAAATCCGTTAAGAAAGTGCGGAACACCCCATCGCCGGGGGTGATTCCGAGGCACTCACTTTCTAATTGACTGACGTTCTTCTTGCGCTGCCGACCCATCATCTGACCGGTCCGGTTGAACAGGGTCGCGGTATTGTAAAGCTTATTCCCATCGGCTTCGACAAAACCTCCGATGATATAGGCATTGAGTTGCCGGGCCGCGGCGGCGATTTCCTTCTCTCCAGCGAACGGGAAGAATTCAGGGAAACAAATAATGTCAAGCTTTTCCGCCCGGCATTTATCGAGGAGCAGAAGCGCGTGTCCGAGATTCCTGGGGTCGTCAAAGGATGGATAAGGCTTCGGCTGGATAATGGCGACTCTCACGATGTCCTTCATCTTTACTCCCTGCGTTCTCATTGGCGGATGCAGCCCTGCCCGGAACTCACACCCATTCGAAAGTTGAAATGGCAGATACGCAAATCACACGTACATTAACGTGTGAGGATAACATAAAATGACAGGATGAGGACGGCTGAGTTCGAGATTTTTGTCCCCCTGCGGCGGGTGACACCGCAGCCCGCCCGCAACCCGGGTCCTCATACCGGCAGACCTTTTCCACGGCTTCCGGCAGCCGCACCGCCGCCTCGGTCGTCCCCGCCCCCGGCAGGGTTCGCGCCTTGCCGTAAGTCTTTTTTGGTTGCATCCGGCGCGTTCAACCCGTAAAGTGCGCGACTATCCGTTTTCTCGTAGACATTCGGAAGATCCGCCAGTGGTTCTTGTTGTGCAATATTTCACGCAATGATGCACAAGGGCATCACCCATGGGATAATAACCGCGAAATCGGCACGTTGCTTTTTTTCTTGACAACCGAAACCAAAGGCGATTAATTAGTCCAACCTTTGTGAAAAATAATTTTTGATTTGGGTCCGACGTCTGTTTGAAGGTTTTGGCGGCATCATTTCAAAATCTATCTCGTGCGGTCTGTCTTGCGTTTTGTGCGGTTTTCGTTGGGATTCATCTGATCGGATCAATTGAGGCTGTCCTATGAAAGAACAGAAAAAGAGCGCTTCCGGCAAGGCGGTGGTGGGAGGAATCATTTTCTTTGCGGGTTTCATCATTGCCCTCATCTTCGGTTGGGTCGTCTTTCCCAACCTCCTCTATTCACAAAAAACCCAACCGATCAATTTCAGTCACGTTGCCCACCAGGACACCGGCTGCGAGGATTGCCACGCGTTCAGGCCGGATGGGACCTACGCCGGGATTCCCAAGGTGGAGAAGTGCAAGGAATGCCATGAAAACGTAATGGGGCAGAGTGAATCGGAGCGCGTTCTTGTGGAGGAATACATCCAGAAGGACCGTGAAGTTCCATGGCTCGTTTACGCGTGGCAGCCGGACAATGTCTTTTTCTCCCATGCGCCCCATCAGGCCAAAAAGGTCGAATGCACACAGTGCCATCGGGACATGAGCAAGGAAGAGAAACTGCCGGTTTACAACCAGGCATGGATAACGGGCTACAGCCGGACGACGATGAAGATGATCGAGTGCGAAAAGTGCCATGCGGACAAGAATGCGAGCAACAACTGCGAAATTTGTCATAAATAGGACTGCTGTAGACAAGTCATATGGGAATAATTCGTGCGCTTAATACCACACATATGCCGTTCATGAGAGGGTTGATCGAATGAAGTTTGGGAGGAGAGCTTTCTTACAGTTTGCTGCTGGAGCGGTGGGTGGCACCTTGCTCTCACCATTGCCATGGCGCCTGATGGATGAAGCTGCCATTTGGAGCCAGAACTGGTCATGGCGCCCATCCCCTGAACGGGGTCCCGTAACGAAGAAACCAACCGCCTGTACGCTGTGCGACGGAGGATGCGGCATCCAGGTTCATCTCGTGAACGGAAACCGGGCCATTCTGGTTGAAGGAAATCCGGACAATCCCGTGAACCGGGGCGGCATATGTCCCCTGGGAGCGGCGGGGCTCCAGTTCCTCTACGCCCCCTACCGGGTGGCGCAGCCTCTCAGGCAGACCCGGAAGCGCGGCGACCCCGGAGGTTTTCAACCCATTTCCTGGGCCGATGCAACCGGGGAGTTGGTGAAACGACTGGGGCAGATCCGGACCGACGGCAAGCCCAACACCGTCGCCGCCATCACCCGAAAGCGCCGCAGCAGCATGGACGACCTGTTCAGGCAGTTTTTCATGGCCTACGGTTCTCCCAACCTTTTCAAAATGCCATCGCAGGCCGACGGTCAGCAGGCCGCGGCGGCCCTCACCCTGGGCCAGGACGGTCCCTTCGCGTTCAGCCTGGAAAAGGCGTCGTACGTCCTGAGTTTCGGGGCGGACCTGATCGAAGGCTGGGGCGCTCCCGGACGCATGCAGGCGGTATTCGGCCAGTGGCGTGAAGGGGGCAAGAGTTCGGCAAAGATCGTCCAGGTCGAATCACGATGTTCCCTGACGGCTTCCAAGGCGGACCGGTGGGTCGCGGTCGCCCCGGGGACGGAGGCAGCCCTGGCCCTGGCAATCGCTCACGTTTTCGTAAAGGAAAAACTCTACGACGCCGGTTTCGTGACCGACAACCTCTTTGGCTTCGACGACTGGACGGACGCTCAGGGGAAGAGCCAGAAGGGATTCAAGACGCTGATCCTCACGGATGCCTACACCCCGGAAGCGGTTTCCAAGTCAACGGGCGTGGATGCGGCCAAGATCCGCGAACTGGCCAAAGAGTTCGCCTCGCAAAAGAACGCCCTCGCCGTTTGGGGCGGGTCCATCGGGGACCTTCCCTGCAGTCTTTACGGCGAACTCAGCTTCCTCGCACTCAACGCCTTGAAGGGGAATTTCAAGTCGGGAGGCATGGTGAGCCTGGCCCCGCCGGTTCCGCTCGCGGCGCTTCCGAACAATCCCGTCGATCCGCTGGCTCAGCAGGGTCTGGCGCAGCAGCGCCTCGATCTTGCCGAAGCGGGCAAGGATGGTTTGCCGGCCGCTCCGGGGAACAATCTTCATGCGTTCCTGGACGCGGTGGCAAGGGGCGGAAAGTACCCCATCGACGTGCTCCTGGTGCATGAAGCCAATCCCGCGTATGAACTCGTCGAAACCAAGGTGTTTCAGGACGCGCTGGCAAAGATCGGCTTCCTGGCATCTTTTTCTTCCTACATGGACGAAACGGCGCTGCAGGCCGACATGATCCTTCCCAACCACAATGCCTTCGAAGCCTGCGACGACGTCATCGATATTCCAGGGGTCCCGTACGCCTATTACGCGGTGTCGTCGCCGGTGCTCAAGCCTTTGTTGAACACGAAGGCCACCGGAGATGTGATACTCGAGGTGGCCAAGGGGATCGGAGGGTCCGTGGCATCGGCCCTTCCGTGGGCATCCTACGAAGAAGTCCTGAAGAACCGCGTAAACGGCCTGGCCGCTTCATCCAAAGGCGCGGTGGGGGACAAGAAAAGCAGTGAGCTATGGAAGCTTCAGGCGGGAGACGCGGTCAGCGGCAACTACAAGGACGGCGCCGACTTATGGAAAAAATTGACCGCCGGTGCCTTCTGGTATGACGCTCCGATCGACCCGCTGAAGGGCCTCAAGACGCCGTCGGGCCGGTACGAACTGGCGGCGCGGCCGGACCAGGGGAAAGGCGCTTCCTTCCTGCCGCAATTTCCGCGTCCCCTTGCCGGAGACGAGAAGGAATACCCGCTCCTGCTCGTCACCTACAGAATGCTGACGCTCGCGAATGAGAACCTTCCCAATCCTCCGTTCATGACGAAGACCCTGTTTGACTTTGTGCTGAAACACAATGAACAGTTTGCGAACGTAAATCCCGCTACGGCCGCGTCCATGGGAATTTTGGAGGCGGAACCCGTTGTGTTGAAGACGCCGCAGGGTGAACTTTCCGTCCGGATACACCTTTCGTCGTCGGCAAGGCCCGGCGTGGTGTACATCGCTCAGGGTCTGGGCCACAATGCCTATGACGAATACATTCGAGACAAAGGGGTCAACGCGAATTCCGTTATCGAAGTCCAGTTGGATCCGGTGACAGGTCTGGGAACAGCCTGGGCTACTCGTGCTCAATTGCGTCGCGCTTAAGGGGGAAATCCGTGAGCGAAACAGAACATAATGAAAGTACTCTTCGTTACGGCATGGTGATCGATCTGGACAAGTGCACGGGCTGCGGTGCATGCAGCGTGGCCTGCCAGGCGGAAAACAACATTTCGTTTCTGCCGGACGAAACGAATAAGGTTCGTACGATCACATGGATGGAGATTTATTACCTTTCGAACGGAACAGATTATCCCGACCACCAGGTCACCTACCTCCCTCGGCCCTGCATGCACTGCGATTCGCCTCATCACTCGCCCTGCACGTTCGTCTGCCCGGTAAACGCGACGACGAGGGATGAACACAACGGTATCGTCACGCACATCTATCCGCGCTGCATCGGGTGCAGGTACTGCATAGTGGCATGTCCGTTCCATGCGCGCAAATTCAACTGGTGGGACCCCAAGTGGCCCAAGCCGATGGAATCGATGCTGAGTCCGGAGGTGAGTCCCAGAATGCGCGGTGTGGTGGAAAAATGCAGTTTCTGCAGCCACCGGTTGATGGCGGCCAGGGCAAAGGCCTATATGGACGAAAGCAATCTCGACGCCGTGGTTTACACGCCGGCGTGCGCCGAAGCCTGCCCCACCAAGGCGATCAGTTTCGGCAACCTGAAGGATCCTGACAGCGAAGTCGGCAAACTGTCCAAGGACCCTCGCGCCTTCAGGCTCCTGGCCAAGCTCAATACCGAGCCGAAGGTCTATTACCTCAGCAGTCAGCAATGGGTTCACAAGCTTTCCGACAATGGTCTTTAACCAGGGGTTTCGCTGGTCTGAGAAGAACTTTTGAATTCATCTTCATGTGATCTTGAGATCGTCCGTTACTTTTAAAGTTGCAGAATGAGGGGTCGAGAATGGATAAGGCATTGATTCCCGAAGGATTAAAGCGTTGTCCGCTTCCTGTGTTTGGGATCTGGCTGTTGATTCTCCTTGGTGTCATAGGATGGGGAGTATGGGCTGGCGGTATGGTTCTCTTTAAGGCGCTCAACCTGACCGGGTTGAACGACTACTTCGGTTTCGGCGCCTACATCACGGTGGACCTGGCCATCATCGCCCTGGGGGCCGGAGCGTTTTTCTCGGGATTTCTCTATTATGGATTGTCCCGCTTCTTCCCGGCGCTCAAAGAACTGCGCAAGATCATCAACCTGGCGGTCATCGTGGGGTTCGTCTGCTACACCGGCGCACTGGCGGTCCTGCTGCTCGAACTGGGACAGCCGCTTCGGTCATGGTACGGCTACTGGCATGCCAATGTTCATTCCATGCTGACGGAAGTTATCTTCTGCATCACATGTTATGCCATTGTCCTTGTCATCGAATACGTACCGATCATTCTTGAAAACCGGAAACTGAATGAAGTCAAGGGCCTCCGGGTTTTCGGGCACAGCCTTCATGACCTCATGGCCATTTTCGCCCTCACCGGTACCTTCCTCAGTTTCTTCCACCAAGGCTCCCTGGGCGGCGTCGCCGGCGTTCTGTTCGCCCGTCCGTTCGCCTACCGCACGGGATTTTTCATCTGGCCATGGACGTTCTTCCTCTTCATCCTTTCGGCCATCGCGTCGGGGCCGGCCTTCACGGCGCTCATCTGCAGGGGCATTGAAAAGGTGAGCCGGAAACGGCTGGTGGACCGCAGCGTGTACGATCTCATCGGCAAGATCGTCGCGGGTCTGCTGTCCCTGTACATCATTCTGAAACTCGCGGATACGCTGTACTGGGCCTTTGTTCTCGCTCCCAAATTCGGCCTGAAGCTGACGGACTTCTACAGCCCGCCGTACGGGATTTGGCTTCTCATCCTCGAAGTGGGCGTCTGTGGCATCTTGCCCGCCCTGGTGCTTTTGACCCGCAAAGGCAGAAGCAGCAACGGGTTGTTGTTCCTGATGTTCTTCCTCGACTGCATCGGGGTTTCCATCAACCGGTTCGCCATGACGGTGGAGGCACTGGCGGTTCCCGTGATGCCCTTCGACAAATGGGAAGTCTACATCCCCACCGTTTATGAATGGGCTCCGGCAATCGCTCTGCTCGCCTACTGCGTGTTCATCATTTCCCTGTCGTACAGGTATCTTCCCCTCTTCCCCAGGGAGAAGGAATTGAACGCACGCTGATATAACACGGGAACGTTTCACCTTCCGGCTTGGACCGGCAGCAATCACAACGCCTTATGGACGGGTTTCGACGGACTGGTTCATAGGGCGTTTTTCGTCGCCGGATTCGCGATCCGGTCAAAATCGTTTTGTCGACGGTTCAATGCAAACCGTTTTTCGCTCTCACGTCCGGAACCCGTTTCGACCAGCTTCAATCCTTGTCTCGCGCGGACCCGCGGAACCAAGACCCCGTTGTCTTTGGGGCTTTTTGTTTGACTCCTTGCATACCGAATGTTAGCTTTTGGTACAGGCTATGTTAGCCTGCGGTTGAAATGGGCGGATGGGGAAATCGGCTTCCGGCGGGAAAAATCCCATTCACGGGCAAACTCAAATCGGATCATTCACTCTACCTATGGCCAGCAGATTACGTCTTCTCGACATCTTTGAAGGCAAGCAGCATCAGAAAACCATTCTGATGATCAGCGTGGGCATGTTCCTGGTTCTGGAATTGCTCATTTACCTGGGAGCAGCCAGCCAGGCGGGACAGAAATCCCGGATAATCATCACCGATCCCAAGACGGAGAAAGTAATCTTCGAAGCGAGCGGGACGGTCCTTACGTCCTACGAAAAGGCGGTTTTTGAAGACAACCACGGTCCTCTCGCCAATTACAGCACGCAAATCGAATCCCGCGACTTCCCCTTTCCTTTCAGGGCATGGGTTGCCGCGGCCGTCGGGATTCCGGTCGGGTTGATCCTCCTGGTTTCCTTCCTGGTGAAGGTCTTTCTGCTGCTTCTGTACGGGGACGAAAAGCAGCAGGACGAGGATGAGCCCGAATCCCTGACGGGTCCGTCCAAACGTTTCGCCGGCGTTTTTCGGTCGTTTCGCCACATTTCGGTCTTCCACATCGGTTTCGTCGTGTTGCTCTGCGTGTTCCTCCTGTGGATGATCCCAAACCTCATCGAGGATTTCGCGAAGCTCAGCATGAACGCAGTCCGCGAATACGGGTGGTTTTTCCTGGGTGCGGCCGTTTTCGCCGCCGGGCTGATCGTATGGGTGATTTACCTGCGTTACAGACTGTCAAAACAGATGCTTGACAACCAGTTGGATCTCGAAAAATTCAGGGTCGAAAAGCAGCTCCTGCTGCAGCAGCCCGAATCGCCTCCCCTGCTGCCCAGGGCTGTAAACAACGGCCATGACGAGTGAGGGCTTCGTCCCCCACCGCAAGGATATACAATGTGGTTCAGAGACTTGTTCAAGAGGCACGGAACGCACGGGAAGAACGAAAAGACCGATGCTCAGGAACCGACCATCAACCAGGGCATCTTCTACCTATATTCCATCATCATCGCGCAGGTCGTTTTCGTGCTGGTCCTGGCATCGATCATGATGGTTGTCGGGAAGGTCATGGCCACCCCGCTATGGGTTTTCCTGATGACCGTACTGGTATGCGGGGCCGGCATCGTTTATATTTACCGGAAAGCAAAAAGACAGTTTCAAAAATTCAGGGACTCCTTCGGACGCGTCGAACTCTCCGACCGGAACTATGAAATCAGCTTTATGGGCGGCGTCGTGACCATGAAGATCGAACACGCCCAGCACCCCATGCTGGAACAGCCTCAGCGGCCCGCAGCCCTACTGGATGCCGAAACCATCGACGCAGGCCCGGCGCACCACCCGGACGCTTCCTGAAGGGCGCTCATAACCGGCAAAAAAAAGGGCGGGCAAGAGCAACAGGCCTGTGCCCGCCCTTTTTTATGAAATGCGGGATGCTATTCATCCCCGTTCGTATTTTCGAAGACGGCACTGAGGAATTCTTCCGCGGGGCTCTTCACGACGATGGTGTCTTTACGCCAGTTCCGGTCATCCTTCTGCGGATGGTCCAGGTTATAATGAAGGCCGCGGCTTTCCTTCCGATGGATGGCGGAACGGATAATGAGCTCCGCGACCAGGGCCAGATTCTGCAACTCGATCAGGTCGCTGTTAATGGGGATATTGGGCATGTGTTCCCTGATTTCCATGCGTATCTGGTGGATGTGGTTTCGAGCCAGCGCCAGTCGTTTGTCCGTCCTGACGATTCCGACGTAATTCCACATCAGTCGCCGGATAATGTCCCAATTATGGGTAATGAGCACCATTTCGCTGTTCACTGTATCGTGGTAGACCCTCTGGGGCACGGCATTTCCTGGAATTTCAGGCAGATATTGCCTCCGCCATGCGCTCATGCGCTCCGCGCAGTGCCGGGAAGCGGTGTGGGCGATGACCATCGCCTCGAGGAGTGAATTGCTCGCCAGACGATTGGCCCCATGGAGGCCCGTGCAGGCACATTCCCCGATGGCGTATAAGTGCTCCATGGAAGTCAGCCCATTTGCGTCCGTCAGGATGCCACCGCACATGTAGTGAGCCGCGGGTACGACCGGGATGGGATCTTTGGTAATATCAATGCCGAAAGAAAGGCATTTCTGATAGATGCCCGGGAAACGGTTCTTTAAGAATTCCGGTGGCTTGTGGCTGATGTCAAGGAACATGCAGTCATCGCCGCTCTTCTTCATTTCGGTATCGATGGCCCTGGCCACGATATCCCGGAAAGCAAGGTCTTTCAGCGGATGATAATCCCCCATGAAGGCCCGGCCGGATCGATTGATCAACCGTCCGCCTTCTCCGCGGACCGCCTCCGAAATGAGGAAATTCTTCGCCTGCGGGTGGTAAAGGCAAGTAGGATGGAACTGAACGAATTCGAGGTTCGCGAGCTTCGCCCCGGCCCGGTAGGCTATGGCCAGGCCGTCGCCGGTTGCCACGTCGGGGTTCGACGTATAGAGGTAGACCTTGCCGGCGCCGCCGCTGCACATCATGATCGCGTGCGCCATGAACCGGTGCATTTCCTTGGTGGCGCTGTCGAAGACGTATGCTCCGCGGCAGATATCCTGATGGTGGAGCATGATCGATCCCGTCCTGAGGGACTGGTGCTGAATGAGGAGATCCAGCACGACGTGATGCTCGAAGATGGAAATGTTCGGGTCGGCTTCCGCGGCCGCCATAAGGACTTCCTCCACGGCTTTGCCCGTCATGTCCTGAGCATGGAGGATGCGGTTCCTGCTGTGCCCGCCTTCACGGCCGAGGTCGAACCGGCTGGCGTCGGACGCGGTCACGTTGAATGGAACACCAAAGTCGACAAGTTCGCGGATTCGCTCAGGACCGGATTTCACGACCAGTTCGACGATGTCCGGATGGCACAGGCCGTCGCCCGACTTTAGGGTATCTTCGATGTGCAGTTGGAAAGAATCGTCGGAACTCACAACGGAGGCGATCCCGCCTTGAGCATGGTTGGTGCTCGTTTCGATTTTTTCTTTTTTCGTCACCACAGCTACAGTGCCGGTCTGAGCCGCTTTGAGAGCAAAAGACAACCCGGCGATTCCGCTACCGATCACAAGGTAATCAAATTGATAATCCATCGCTGCTTCCCGTTGTTAAAAAAAATTGCGCTTCTGAAGCGCATGTACTTAACTTCAATGCATTCTCTCTGCCCACACACGGTCCCTTCGTCCCGGGTTCACCAACGTTCGCCCGGGAGGCCACACGACTTGCCCGCTCCGGAAAAGGGGTCAAGGGACAGAAAGCCGCTCCCGACTTCCGACGTTTTGCGTCCGCTTCCCTCCGCCGCCTTCCCGTTCAGGGCGCTGAAACGGACGGTCCCCAAATGGATCGAGGCAAGCATCCTGCGCTGGCGATCGACCGTCGGCATCGTGGGATCACCGGCAAAATCTTGCCTCCACTCATTGACAGTACACACTCTATTCTATAAGTAAGGTCTTGTAAAGGTGTCTCACCATTGCGGACCATGCGGATCCCCTTTGCCCGGCCCTATTCGGCCGGATTACGATAAAGCGTACGGTATAAAGGATATTATGAACTCATCTGCGCCAAAAACGGTTTTTCAAAACTCTCCCCATGCCATCGTATTCGACTGCGACGGGGTTGTATTCAACTCAAAAGACTCCACCACCGGCTTCTACACTTATATTCTGGAGAAGCTCGGACGCCCTCCGGTCCGTCCGGATCAAGAGCAATTTATCAACATGTATCCGGTTCGTGAGGCCCTGCAGTTTCTTGTCGGCCCCGGACCGGCGTTTGACGAGGCGTTGGCATGTGCCCGGCAGATAGACTTCGAGCGTTTCAATTCCCGTCTGGAATTCGAACCCGGTCTTCTTCCTCTTCTCGACTGCGTTAAGTCGTCCTTTAAGACCGCAATGGCCACCAACCGTGCCTTTTCCACGCTCAGACTCCTCGCGAAATACGGCATCAAGGACTACTTCGATCTCGTCGTTTCAGCCTCGGACGTCACCCATCCGAAGCCGCATCCCGAATCCATGGAAAGGATCATGAACACTTTCGGTGTGTCCGCGGCCGAGGTCGTCTACATCGGGGATTCCATGGTCGATGAATCCTTTGCTGCAAATACCGGCGTGTTTTTCGTCGCTTACAAGAACCGTTCCCTGGAAGCCAACATGCATATCGGCCACCTGGACGAACTTCGGATGGCCCTGGAGTGCCACATCAAAAACCACGCGTCCCCTTCAGGAACCCGGTGACGGTGTTCCATAGGCCAGGCGGTCCGCTGAGATGCTTTCCCAGGCCCTTCCGGTACTTTTCCTTGCGGGCACCGTTCACCACGATTCCAGAGGGTTCACAAGGCTGGCGTCGCTGCTGCGGTCGATGCGGCCCGACGCCGTTTTCGTGGAACTCAGCCCCTTCGCCTGGATGTTCCGCAAGCGTCACCAAAAGACCCTCACGACGGTGCTGAACGGGAACGCGGCCCGCGCCGCCCGGTCGTGCGGCATCTCTACGCACGACGCCTTAATACACCCGCACATCACCGCCGTTCGCCGCCAGTTGTCCCTTCCCTTCGAATACCGTGCTTCGTCAGCCTATGCCCGGAGCACGGGGTCGGCCCTGTTTCTTGCGGACTATTCCGGTTTCAGCCGCGAATGGATCGCGTCATGGCGGGAACTCATATCGGAAGAAAACCTGAGGGGACTCCTCACGGCCTCCCCCGCCCGTCATTCTGCGGGCCGACTCTATACCGCAGCCGCAAAGTCCATCGCACAGGATGTAGACCCATACGACGGGATCATGATCCCCGATGAAGACCTGGAACCGTGGCGGCACCGGGAATGCCGCATGGCGAGAAAAATATGCTCGATTCTGCGCGTCCGCAGGCCGCGCCGGGCGCTATACGTGGGCGGTTGGTGGCATCTCACCACGGGCGGAAAGACACGGACCCTTCGCGAGATGCTCGGGGTTCCGCTGTCGCACTGCATCCTGCTCGATCGTGGCTTTCTCGGTTCTTCGCCATGAAGGGCAAAGCCCGCGTCGGAGTGCATTGCATTTCCAACCAAAAGATGTTATCTGTGCTGCAAATGGTTTTCGATAAAGCCCTTGGTCGTGCTAGACGGGGAGTTAGCGGTGCCCTGTGGCCCGAAGTCCGCTTAGCGGGGTTGAATCCCCTTTGAAGGGCTTGTGTCTTGCCGGCTGTTTTCATTCCCGGCGCCGATCGGACACCTCGCAACAGACGAATACGAACCCCGTCAGGTCCGGAAGGAAGCAGCGGTAAGTATCACCGGCTGTGTCGAGGTCCACTCTGATCAGGTTCCGGGAAGTCGGGCAGTTTGGCGGGGACCGGTTCGACAAAGGGTGCACGGCCAAGTTCTCAACTCAGTTCTGAAAATCCGGATTTCATGCCCACCGGCTTCCGGCCGGTGACCCGCGACCATCCCCGGGAGACAATCGTGATGAAATCGTTTTCCAGGATCGCCTGTGCGGCCGGCTTCATGTTCGTTATGGGTGCCGCCGTCCTGCACGCTCAGTCTCAGCCAGAATCGCCTGCCTTTGCCGATGTGTCGAAGGTCTTCAACCGTTACTGCGTGAGCTGCCACAGCGGCCCAAGACCTCCCGAGGGTCTCCGGCTGGACACCTACAAGGACGTCATGTCGGGCGCCAGGGGCACCCCCGTCATCGTTCCCAAGGACCCCGCAAAGAGTGAACTCGTCCGGCGAATCAAGGGAACCGGCAAGCCCCGTATGCCTAAGAACGGGCCCCCATGGCTCCAGGATTCCGAAACCTCACTCATCGAGAAATGGATAGCGATCGGGGCCCCGGAAACCGGGCAAGCCCCTCAGTAGCAGCCGTCCCATGACGCACGCGTTTTGCGGACCCCGTCCGTCATCGGGGCGGGCACCGAGTTGCTGCGCCCATCGTTCAGTCTTCTGCCCTTTCCTCGATCCCCACGGGAAGAAACTCCGGGACAAAAAAGGCTCCCCATGCCTGAAATCGGGCCGATGCCCTGCTGTTTCCCGCCACAGGACCCGGAATTGCGCGATTGCCCACGGGCCGACATCCCCGCTGCATTTGAACCGCTTCCTTCACGAGACGAAGAGTACCTTCATGATCCCGAAAATTGACAAAGGATTTGAACTGCCGGTTTCGCATCGCCCGCATACAACCAGGTCGTCCATCCGAATCGCCGCGATCTTATTGCTGGCCGTTTCATTTCAACCGGGGCCGGTGGTGACTTCGAATGTCCTAAGCCCATTGCGGGACCTGCTTCCTCTTTTTGATGGCCGAACCTGCGCCGCGGACGATCTCCCGGAAGAGAGTGCCACTCAGTCCGCCCTTTCCGTGACGCAAGCCCGGTCCGAATCTTCTCGATCCGCATCCTTCACGTTTGGTTCCCGGATGGTTTTCGACCGGTGCTGGCCCCAGGACCACCCGGAACCGGGAGATCATGGACGAACGGACTTCCGCATATCCGATCAACCCGCGGATCGAAAAACCGGGCTCCCGCCAAACGGGGAGCTGTCTCCCCTGCCCGAGGGACTTCGGAACTCGATCCGCGGCGTAAAGCCTTTCAACAATGAGAAGGTCGTCGCACTCACCTTCGATCTTTGCGAGGCCCCCGGGGAGATCAGCGGCTACGATGCCGCCGTCGTGAACACTCTCAGAAAGCATGACGTCAGGGCCACCTTTTTTGCCGGAGGCAAATGGATGCAGCACCATCCGGAGCGGGCGATGCAGCTCATGGCCGACCCGCTGTTCGAGATCGGCAACCATTCCTGGGACCACCCCAATTTTCGGAAGATCACCCCCGCCGAAATGAAGACGCAGATACTTCGGACCCAGGCCGAGTACCGGTCGCTGCGGGATGAACTGCAATCGAGGTGTGGTGCTGAAGGAGTACCCGCCGAGGAAATGTCCGGGATTCCGGCCGCGCCCCGTTTCTTTCGTTTCCCGTTCGGCACCTGCGACAAAGAGGCGCTGGACATGCTGGCGGGGTTCGGACTGCCCGCCGTTCAGTGGAGCATCGTCAGTGCGGACCCCTCAAAAAGCCAGACCGCCGCGGGCATTGTCCGTACAATTTTGGCCAGGATACGGCCCGGCGCCGTTATTATCTGCCACGCCAACGGGAAAGGCCACGGCACGGCGGAAGCGATACCCCTTTTCGTGCCGGCATTGCGGAAAATGGGGTACGAATTTGTTACAATGAGCGAACTTTTGACTCACGGCACGCCGATTTCTTCGACGGAATGCTACGAAGAAAGGCCCGGAGATAATTTCAAATACGACCACTGGGATGGAGCTGCAAAACATGCCAAATGAGCGAGACCTTTTCCCGGCGGTCTCCACCGCCCTCGATTCCTGCACCCTGGAACCTCTGCAGGATGCCCAGGTTCTGCCCGTCGCAAGGCTCCTCATTGCGTCCGAACCTTGGCTCACCCTCAATTCCTCCATCGAAGGCATCCGGCGATACCTGCTCGGCCCCGATCCGGCTCTGTGCAGATTCGCCGTGTTCGCCGGCGGCGAAATGGCGGGCATCGTTTGCATCCGCCATCCGTGGCTCTTTGGCCCGTTTCTTGAACTTATCGCTCTGGGACAGTCACACCGGCGCCTCGGCATCGGCCGGGACGTCGTTCGGTGGCTGGAACACGAAGCGGCGCCCATATCGTCCAACATCTGGACGTCGGCGTCGTCGTTCAACGACTCTGCCCGCACGTTTTACGCATCGCTGGGATTCGAGGAGATCGCCCCGCTGAGGAACCTCGTGAAGGAGGGGCTCTCCGAAATCCTGCTTCGGAAGACCTTGGGGGCTCGAGGCTGAAACCGGTGCAACGGGTACGGTGTTTGCGCCCGTTTCACAAACGGGACACGGGGAAACGCCGGACCCGAAGCCCTGCGGGTCCGGCCCGGTCCGGCGCAAGCCATGAGCAAGGAAGGAGCGTCGTCTTATGAGAATGCATTATCTGCAGCACGTACCCTTCGAAGGGCCCGCCAACATCGCAACCTGGGTGAAAACGCAGGGAGGGACCGTTTCGGGCACAAGGCTCTTTGACGGTGAGGTCCCACCCGCAATCGATGCATTCGATTGGCTCGTGGTCATGGGCGGCCCCATGAACATTTACGAAGAGGACAAGTACCCCTGGCTGGCATCGGAAAAGAAGTTCATTTCGGCGGCTATCGCGGGGAACAAAATTGTGCTCGGCGTTTGCCTCGGAGCGCAACTCATTTCGGATGTTCTTGGAGGTAAGGTCTACCGAAATCCCCGGAAAGAGATCGGATGGTTTCCCGTTTCACTCACCCCCGAGGCACGCGAGTGCCCGGTTTTTGGTGCGCTTCCGGAACAATTCACGGCTTTTCACTGGCATGGGGACACGTTTCACCTTCCGGAGCAGGCTATCCGAACAGCCTTCAGCACGGCATGTGCCGCTCAGGCCTTTACGTACAACGGCGGCCGGGTCATCGGCCTCCAGTTTCACCTGGAATGCTCCACGGAGAGCGTACGGCTGCTGGTCGACAACAGCCGTGAGGAACTGGTGGACGGGGCTTTCATTCAAAAAGAGCGGGAGATCATCTCGGGACAACGCCATCTGTCGGAGGTAAACGGCACCATGCACACCCTGCTGGACGCTTTGAAGAAGCATGCCTGAAGACCCCGGCACCCTTCGCACCGGCGATCGGAATTTTCAGCACCTCTCCTCCTCCGCTTTTCTGTGATCGATGAGCGCACGGGCCGTGGCCGACCGGTCCGCCTGGTCGAGGATTTCCCGCGGGGTCCCACGGGCGACGATGCGTCCTCCGGCATCGCCGCTTCCGGGTCCGACGTCGATCACGTAATCGCTTGCCCAGACGAAATCCATATTGTGTTCGATCACCACCACGGTGTGCCCTGCGGCGCTCAGCGCCCGGAGAACGTCCAGGAGCTTTTTGACATCGGCGCGGTGGAGCCCGGTTGTCGGCTCATCCAGGATGTAGAAGGTATTCATCTTGCTGTTTCCGAGTTCGCTCGCCAGCTTGATCCTCTGGGCTTCGCCGCCCGAAAGCGTCGGACTGGGCTGTCCGATGGTCAGGTACCCGAGACCCAGGTCAGTCACGATCCGGAGGGGCCTGGCAATTTTCGAGTAAGCTTTGAAGAGTTCGGCTCCCTCCTCTATGGTCATCTCAAGAACTTCAGCGATATTCTTTCCCTTGTACCGGATCGACAGGGTTTCCGCATTGAAGCGCGATCCGCCGCATGTTTCGCAGGGCACGGCCACGTCGGGCAGGAAGCTCATTTCCACCCGGACCGTCCCCTGCCCTTTGCAGACCTCGCAACGCCCCCCCTTGATGTTGAAAGAAAACCGCCCCGGGGAAAACCCACGCGCCCTGGCTTCGGGCAGCATGGCAAAGATTTTTCTTATTTCGTCCCAGACCCCGACGTAGGTCCCGGGGATCGATCGCGGGGTCCTGCCTATGGGATTATGATCGACTTCCATAACCCGGCGAACGTTTTCATATCCCTCGAGACTTTCCAGCAAAGCGGACGGGGCTCGCCCGTGGCGGTCCCCGATACTCTCCCGAAGGCCGCGATAGACGACTTCGCGCACCAGGGTGCTTTTCCCGGCCCCGGATACCCCTGTAACAGCCGTTATAACGCCGAGCGGGATGCTCACATCAACGTTCTTGAGATTCCTCGCGGACGCGCCGTGGATTTCCAGCCAGCCCGATTCCCCGGGTTCTTTCCGTTCGTTCATTGAGTACAGGTCGTCGAGCGGCTTCGCGAACCACTTGCCGGTCAGAGTTTCCGGGTTGGCGCACAGGCTGGGAAAATCACCCTGCGCCATGAGCCTGCCGCCCCCCTTCCCGCCTTCGGGTCCGAGTTCGACCAGCATGTCGGCCTGCCTCATGGTTTCGGCGTCGTGCTCCACGACGAGAACCGTGTTTCCCTTCCGCTTCAGTTCCTTCAGGCTCTCGATCAGCCGGCCGTTGTCCGTGGGGTGCAGCCCGATGGTCGGTTCATCCAAAACGTAGCAGATCCCGCGAAGATTCGACCCCAGTTGCGCGGCAAGACGAATGCGCTGCGCTTCCCCGCCTGAAAGAGTCTCCCCCGACCGGTCGAGGGAAAGGTAATCCAAGCCGACTTTTCTGAGAAACGACACTCTCGCCTTGATTTCTTTTGCAATGGGGCCGGTGATGGGCGATTCATGCGGTTCGAACCGGAATTTCCGCCATTGCTTGTCAAAATCCGATATGGGGAGCCCGACAAGGTCGCCGAGGCTCCATCCCTTGAACGTGACCGCCCTCGCCTGCTTGTTCAGCCTCAAGCCGCCGCATTCCTCGCAGGGAATGTCATCAAAGAAAGGTTCCAGGATATTCCACGCACTGTCTTCATCCGTAACCCCGCCGAGCACGAAAGCCAGTCCCGTTTTCCTGCTCTTCCGCCCGTACAGCATCGCCTCCCGGGTCTCCTCCGGCAGAGCGCCGAAAGCAAGGGCAAGGTCCACCTTCAAGTCGTCCGTCCAATATCTTTCCAGTTTCCTGCCCTCGGCCTTGAGTCCTTTCGGCCAGACGTAAGTCCTCAGAAACTGCACCAGTCCTTCCTTCAGCGGCACGTCGCGCGGGCCGACGAACCGTTCGACGTTGAATTTCTTGACCGTGCCGAGCCCCGCGCAGGACGGACAGGCCCCGTGCCGGCTGTTGAAAGAAAACAGCCTGGGGTCGAGCGGAGCGAGCCCAGCCTCACAGACCGGACAGTAAAGGCGCTCGCTGTACACCTTGTTTTCAGCGCCTTCCAACCGGATGGTCCCGCCGCCCATGGCGAGTGCCCTGCGAACCTTCTCCGCCAGCGCCGCCCGTGTAAGTTCCCCGTCGCATATCCCGGGGAAGAGCACTTCGATGTCGTGTTCCCGGTGGCGGGCGATTTTGGGGGCCGGATCCAGGTCGCGCCATTCGCCGTCCACGCGGACCTTTTCGAACCCCATCTTTGCAAGTCGGACGAAGAGATCCCGGTATATCCCCTTGCGTCCCCGCACGAGAGGGCTCAACAGATTGCATTCCCCCTGCCGCAGCCCGTCTTCAACCATCGACAGGATGCGGTCGTACGTGAGCGCTTCCAGTTCCCTGCCGCAGTCCGGGCAGTGCTGCTTTCCCACCTTTGCATAGAGGAGCCTGAGGAAATGGTAAATTTCCGTTATCGTCGCCACGGTCGAACGCCGGTTCAACTGGCTGCTGCGCTGTTCGATGGCGATGGTCGGCGGCAGGCCGAGGATCTGTTCCACATCCGGCTTTTCCATGATTTTGAAATACTGCCGCACATAGGAGGAAAGGCATTCGAGATAGCGCCTCTGCCCTTCGGCAAACAGAACGTCGAAGGCGAGCGACGACTTCCCGGAACCGCTCAACCCGGTCAGCACGATCATTTCATTCCGGGGGAGCTTCATTTCCTCGATCCGCAGGTTGTGCTCGTAGGCCCCACGGATGACGATCTGCCTGCCGTCCGCGGGCAGCGCCTCTTCGCGGGCGCCGCGCGAACGGGCCGCGACGCTGTGAATTCCCTTGATTTTGCCCGCGAGGTACTGCCCCGTGCAGCTATCGGGATGGGCCGCAACACTCTCGGGGGTGCCCGCCGCAACCACGCGGCCTCCATCCTCTCCGCCTCCGGGTCCCAAATCGATCAGCCAGTCGCAAGCCCGAAGGAAGTCAAGATTGTGCTCGACGACCAGGACCGAATGGCCGATATCCACGAGCCGTCGGAGGACATCGATGAGCTTGCGCATGTCGTGGGGGTGAAGACCAGTCGTGGGTTCGTCGAGAATGAACAGCTTATGCCGGTCCCAATCCGTTTGCTTCCCTCTGGGACCCAGGAAGTGAATGAGCTTCAGTCTCTGCGCTTCGCCCCCGGACAGGGTGCTCAGCGGCTGCCCCAGGCGCAGATAATCCAGCCCGATGCTCAGCACGGGTTCGAGCGCCCGGACCAGCGGTTCGCAGTCCCCGAACACATTGAGCAATTCCTTTGCGGTGCATTGGAGCATATCCCCGATGGAGAGGCCGCGGGACTTGATTTCGAGAATTTCGTCTTTGAACCTCAGGCCGTTGCATTGAGGGCACCGGATGAAAACGTCCGCGAGAAACTGCATTTCCACCCGTTCGAACCCTTCGCCCTTGCAGACTTCACATCGGCCCCCAGGAACGTTGAAAGAAAAGTGGCTCGCCGTGTAGCCCCGTGCGACGGCTTCCGGGGTCTGTGCAAGCAGCTTCCTCACCGGGTCCAGGGCACGGGTGTAGGTGAGGAGGTTGGCGCGCGGGCTCCGTCCTATGGGCTGCTGGTCGACGAGGAGCATTTCCCCGATGTTCGCGATGCCGTCGAGAGAATCGCACACGCCGGGAGTATCGGTGGACTTCCCGATTTTCCTCAACCAGTTGTAGTAGAGGGTTTTCTCGACCAGGGTGCTCTTCCCCGAACCGGACACCCCGCTCACACCCACGAGCACTCCCAGCGGGAACTCCACGGTGATGTCTTTCAGGTTGTTTTCGCGGGCCCCTTTCAGTACCAACCGGGGACCGTTTTCAGGGACCGGGCGGTTTCTCCCGGGAGGAACGGCTTCCAGCCGTCCCGAGAGGTATCCTCCGGTAAGACTTGTCTTTTTCCTTGCAAGCCCTCGTGGAGTCCCCTGGTAAATGACTTCTCCGCCCCGTTCGCCCCCCTCGGGTCCCATATCGATCACTTCATCGCAGAAGCGGATCATATCCGGATCGTGTTCCACGACCACAACGGAGTTGCCCATCTCCACGAGGCGGCGGAGTTGGCCCATCAGCCGCTTCTGGTCCCGGGCATGCAGCCCGACGCTGGGTTCATCGAGGACATAGAGCACATTCACCATGGAAGAACCGAGCGCCCTGGTGAGATGCACCCTCTGAACCTCCCCGCCCGAAAGAGTGCGAGACTGCCGGTCAAGAGACAGGTATTCCAGGCCCACGGCGCGCAGGAATTCCAGCCGGCTCCTGATTTCCTTGACCAGGAGTGCCGCTGCCGGGTCCTGATCAAGTTCCGGCCATAAACCTCCAAAGAAATCGTGGCACCGTTCGATGCTCCAGGCACCCAGCGTTCCGATGGCAGCTCCGTGCAGCCTGTACATGAGCGTATCCGGCTGGTAACGGGACCCGCCGCACGCGGGGCAGGTCCGATAGGCCCTGTACCTGGACAGAAAGACCCGCACGTGCATCCTGTAGGTCTTGCTCTCCAGCCATTCGAAGAACCCCTTGATCCCGTAATAGCTCCGGGTGCCGTTCACGATTTTATTCCTGTCGTCCTCGCGAAGGTCTTCAAAGGGCACATCGGTGGGAATCCCCTGTTTCCGGCAGAAATCGAGCAGGTCTTCGTGTTCGGTCCGGTCCGGTCCCCAGGGTTTGATAGCCCCTTCCGCCAGGGACAGCCGCCGGTTGGGAATAACCAGGTCCAGGTCGAACCCGATGGTCCGGCCGAACCCCCGGCAGACGGGGCAAGCCCCCAGGGGACTGTTGAATGAAAACAGGTTCGGAGTGGGAGGAGGAAAGGAACGGCCGGAATCGCAATTCCCGCAACTCAGATCCGATGTGAACCACCGGATGTCTCCAGGGAGCACGACGGCGGCGAGGCGGCCGTGCCCCATGTCGAAGGCGGTGGTGAGTGAATCCATGATGCGGGACCGGTCCGCATTTCCCCACGACAGCCTGTCCACGACAACAAGGACTTCGCCGTTTTTGTCCACTTCGGGGCACGCCCCGGGACCATCCTCCAAATCGACCGTTCGCCCGCCGGCGTACAGCCGAAGAAAACCCTGAGACGTCAGGGACGTCATCCATTCTTTCGATTTGCCCGGGGCAAAGGGAAAGGTTATGAGAACACGGCTCCCTTCGGGCAGGGCTTCCAGCCTGGTGTAAATGCTTTCCGGGGTGTCCTGAAAAACAGGCTGGCCGCACGTGGGACAATATGGTATGGCAAGTCGCGCATAAAGCAGTTTCAGATAGTCGTTGATTTCCGTGATGGTCCCGACGGTCGATCGTGAGCTTCTGACCGCAGTCCCCGATTCGATGGCGATGCTCGGGGGAATTCCTTCGATGAGATCGGCCTCGGGGGGATCCATCCTTTCGAGGAACTGGCGCGCATAGGGAGAAAAGGTCTCGACATAGCGCCTTTGTCCCTCGGCGTAAAGCGTGTGCAGGGCCAGGCTGGATTTTCCCGAACCGCTCACACCACTCACCGCTATCAGTTTATAAAGCGGCAAATCCAGGTCGATGTTTTTCAGGTTATGCTGGCGTACGCCTCTCAGGCGGATAAATGAATCATCGGACAATACGTGTTCGCTGGACATATTTTCTTACGCACATTCCATACGGCAGTCTTCAAGAGGAAATCGTTTCCTGCGACGGGTACCTCCGATTCTGCCGAAAAGTTCAATCCATGACCGTTGGGGCCGGGGCGGAAACCGCAGGGACGGCTTCGTTCGCCACGGCGCGACACAAAATACTATGATAACCATCCGGGCCGTCCCGGGTACAGCATTGATTTTGGATTTGAGCCTGTTCGGAAGAACAATCCCGGGCACCGGCGCCGTTGAACACGGAGTCTGCATCCGAGTATTACTCCTTGATCTTGGCACCGCAATGGATAAAAATCCACCGAATCCACCAATGCAACATGACGCATGTTCGAAACGAAATCGGGCCATCCTGTCGGAGCGGAAATGAACAAAGTTACCCCCATGATGCAGCAATATCTCGAGATCAAGGCGAAGTATCCCGACGCCGTGCTCTTTTACCGGATGGGGGACTTCTATGAAATGTTCATGGAAGACGCGCAGGATGCGTCCCGAATCCTCGAAATTGCGCTCACCTCGCGCGACAGGCAGTCCGATGTGCAGATTCCCATGTGCGGCGTTCCCTACCACGCAGCGGAAGGATACATCGCCCGCCTCGTTTCCGCCGGGAAAAAAGTGGCCATCTGCGACCAGATGGAAGACCCCCGGAAGGCAAAGGGGCTGGTCCGCCGCGAGGTAACACGGGTCATCACCCCCGGGCTCATCCTTGAAGCCCAGAACCTCTCCGCAAAGCAGCCCAATTACCTTGCCGCAGTGGCACCGTCACGCGGCGGCAACCGGTTCGGCCTGGCTTTTCTGGACGTGTCCACGGCCGAATTCAGGATGGTGGAAGTCGATTCCGAGGAGACGATCAGGGAGGAACTGGTCCGCGTGTCTCCCAGGGAACTCCTGCTGCCCGAAGGTTCGGACTACCCGTGGATGGAACCGCTCCAAAAGCACTCCGGCATGGCTGTCACCACCGTAAACCCGGACGATTTCGACCGGAACCGTTCGGAAGAGATTCTTCTCAAGCACTTTCGCGTGCATTCCCTGGACGGTTTCGGCATTGCGGGCATGTCCCTCGGAATTCAGGCCGCCGGTGTCATTCTCACCTATACGAAGTCGAACCTCCTCGCTTCCTGCGATCACATCCGGAAGCTCCTCCCGTACAGCCGCACCGATTACATGATCGTCGACGAGGACAGTGTGAGGAACCTTGAAATCTTCCGGTCCCTCAGCTATCAGGACAGGAAAGGTTCGCTTCTGGATACGCTCGATGAAACCTCCACGGCTATGGGCGGGCGCAGGTTTCAGCAGTGGCTTCGATACCCTCTCATGGACCTGCCCTCCATCCTCAGCCGGCAGGAAGCGGTGGCCGAACTCGTCGGGAATGCAGGCTTTCGTTCCGACCTCGCGGGACTCCTTTCAGGGATGAACGACATCGAGCGGCTGAACGGGCGCAACTGCACGGGTACTTCCAATCCCCGGGACCTCGTCGCCCTGAAAAAGTCCCTGCAGAAGCTCCCGAAGATCAGGGAATCCCTGTCCGCGGCCGCCTCCGCGAAGCTTCAGCAGATCCGCGATTCCTGGGACAGCCTGGACGATATGGCCCATCTCGTGGAAAAGACACTGGTCGACCCCCAGCCGATGACTCTCAGTGCCGGGGGGATCATTAAACCGGGGGTGAGCGAACCGCTGGACCATTATGTTCGCCTGAGCCGCGACGCAAAGGGCTGGATGGCGGACTACGAGACGCAGGAACGTCAGAAAACGGGCATCTCCTCACTCAAGGTACGCTACAACAAAGTATTCGGGTATTACATCGAGGTTTCCAAATCCAACCTCTCATCGGTCCCGGAAGCGTATTTCCGGAAGCAGACCCTGGTCAATGCCGAAAGGTTCATCACCGAGGACCTGAAGGTCTTCGAGACCCAGGTGCTCGAAGCCGAGGAGAAACGGCTCGAACTCGAACAGGAAATTTTTGCTGAACTTCGAACGACCGTGGCCCGGGAGAGCGATCGGATACGGTCGATGGCAGACCTCGTTGCAGAACTGGATTGCCTCGTTTCTCTGGCTGAAGTCGCATGCCGCCACGATTACTGCCGGCCTCAAGTCGACACGGGAGATGTCATTCAGATACGGGACGGCCGCCACCCCGTTGTTGAACATTTCATGGACAAGGGAACGTTCGTGCCCAACGACCTGGATCTGGACCAGCGCCAGCAACAGGTCCTCATCATAACCGGCCCGAACATGGCGGGCAAATCCACCATCCTCCGCCAGGCTGCCCTCATCGTGCTCATGGCTCAGATCGGCAGTTTCATTCCCGCCGTAGAAGCCCGCATCGGGATCGTCGACCGGATATTCACCCGGGTGGGCGCCTCCGATGATATGGCGCGGGGCCGTTCCACCTTCATGGTGGAAATGCAGGAAACGGCCAACATCCTTCACAATGCCACTCCGCGCAGTCTTATCATTCTCGATGAAATCGGACGCGGCACCAGCACCTATGACGGACTCAGCATCGCCTGGGCCGTGGCCGAACACCTGCACGATTTCCAGGACCAGGGCATCAAGACCCTCTTTGCGACGCACTATCACGAATTGACGGAACTGGCCCGGTCCAGGCCACGGGTGAAAAACTTCAACGTGGCCATCAGGGAATGGAACCAGGAAATTCTGTTCTTTCACAAACTGGTTCAGGGGGGAGCGAATCGAAGCTACGGCATCCAGGTGGCAAGACTGGCGGGTTTGCCGGAAGAGGTCACGGAAAGAGCCAACGAGATCCTGAAGCAGCTCGAATCCGGACAGGGCCCCTTTGCCGGGCATCCGGTAAGTCCCGTCAAACGCGGCCGCGGCTCGAAGGAAAAGGAAACCGGGGTCCAGATGAGCCTCTTCCATCGTTCACCGGAATGGCTCCGTGACCGGATCCTCTCGCTCGACCTCGACAACATGACCCCCATGGCCGCCATGCAGACCCTGCACGCCCTCAAGGAACAGATGAGAACCGCCGGGTCGGACAGGAATCCGACCGGGGACGGCACATCCCCTAAAAGAGGCGCAAAATGAAACCGGCCCTCTTCCGTAATCTCGTTCTCGCCGCAATGACACTGATCTGCTGCGGAGCGTGGGCCGCTCCCCTGCCTTCGTCGGCCGAAAATCCGGAGGCACAGTACCGGCTCGTCCTCCAACTCTATCATTCGACACTCTCATCCGGCGACAAACGGCAAAAGCTCGAAAATATCGACCACTGCATCGCGATGCTCAGGCAGGTGCTTCCGAAGGACACCAAGGGAAAAATCGCCGACAAGTGTTACTACCTTCTTGGCCAATGCTATCATTCCAGATACGATCTCACTCAGGGGCGTGAAGATTTTGCGGCGGCGGTCGAGAATTACAGATTGGTGGTACAAAAATGTCCCAGGAGTCCCCTGGCGGATGACGCCCAATATATGACCGGGGTCATTTACCTGAATCAGGACCTCGGGCAGGCATACGTAGAGTTTTGCAAGGTGGGTATTTTGTTTCCCAACGGCGATATGAAGCAGAAGGCCGCCGATATGGCGGCGAAGACACAAAAGAGGCTCCCGCCGGGGGAAAGGAAAAAGACCGCGCAGGCTGCTCCGCCGGGAGAGCCCCCACCGCCGGCCGTCCACGCCGGCGATGCGTCCGCGAAGCCCGGGGCCGCTCCGGCGCCCGTTCGTTCATCCGTGGCCGGCACTCCCAAAGCAGGCCCGGTCAAGGCGAAGCGGACGGCACGGGCACGGGAATCCGTGCCGAGCCTTGCCCGCCAACTTGCCCTTGAAGTCAGGCGGATCGTCATCGACCCCGGCCACGGCGGCAAGGACACCGGGGCCATCAGCGCGGACCATATTTGCGAAAAGCAAATCACTCTTGAGGTTGCAAGGGAACTGAAGAGGATTCTTGAACAGAAGACAGGCTGCGAAGTCATCCTCACCCGAAGCGACGACCGTTCCATGTCGCTGGAAGAACGCACGGCCTTTGCCAATTCGCATAAGGCCGATCTTTTCGTTTCCATCCATACGAACGCTCACGAAGACAGGAGCCGCCACGGGACCGAGACCTATTTCCTCGACCTCTCCCGTGACCAGGAATCTGCCCGGGTCGCCGCCTTCGAGAATGCAACCGCAAACAAGAAGATCAGCGACCTCGAAGCCATCCTCCACGACCTGATGCTCAATACCAAGGTCAACGAGTCTTCACGGCTGGCCAGGGAAGTGCAAACCAATATGGTAAAGAAGTTGTGTCCCACCTATGGACAAATCAGAGACCTGGGAATCAAACAAGCCCCGTTTTATGTGCTGCTCGGCGCCGAGATGCCGTGCATACTCATTGAAACGGCCTTTCTAACGAACGACAGGGAGGAACATCTATTGAGAGACCGCGGGTTCCAGAAGAATCTAGCCTTGGGAATCTCCAACGGCATTGAGTCCTATATAAGAAAAATGCGTGACTTTGCCCACGGGGGAGGCCGGTCATGAGCCTGCAGGCGCCTCATGAAATCGTTGCCGGCACAATCCTGGAGTTTTTCGAATCCAAGGAAATCGTTTGCGGCGTATGCACAGCCGTAAAGAGCAACCGGCTGTCGATATTGACGGAAAACAACCGCGAGGTCAGCCTTGCGCAAAGCCGGGTGATCCACTTCGGACGGGAAACGGTGGATCTGAAACTCGGCCGGGACGCAATGGTCGAAAGACTGCGTTCGGTCGCAGCCATGCGCAGGTCCCTGATGGACAATGTCGACGTGAAGGAACTGTGGTCTCTGCTCGAAGGCGAGGAAGAAGGCTTCGAAGGGGGAGAACTCGCCGGGTTCGCTTATTCCGACCCCCTGACGGACCATCACGTGGCGGCCGTCCAGAGGCTTTTGCACGCGGACAAGCTCTACTTTCAATTCAAGGACGGAAGGTTTTTCGCACGATCGAAAGAGAAGGTCGAGCAGCGCCAGGCTGAAATCGAAAAGGAAGCCGAACGGGCAGCCCTGCTGGAACGGAATTCCCAATGGCTGGAAACCGCATGGAACCGGAAGTCGCGCACACCCATCGAGCACTACGATGAATTGATCGAGTGCCTGAAGGATTTCGCGGTCCTCGGCCAGGAATCCCCGGAGGCGGCATTCGTAAAAGAGTTGTTCAAACGCGCCGGGATTCCGCAGCAGCCGCAGTCCGCGTTCAGACTCCTGGTTCGCCTGGGGGTGTGGAATGAAAACGAAAATCTGTTCCTGCTCGAACAGAGCATTTCAGATCATTTTTCCGAGGAAGTCGATCAACTGGTGCGGAACATTTCCGCGTCCGATATCGTTCTGCAATGCAACCAGGAACACCGCAGGGACTTGAGGCATCTCAATGCGTTCACAGTGGACAGCATTCTCACCAGGGATTATGACGATGCTCTGAGTCTGATGCCACTGGAAGACGGTTGTTTTGAAGCCGGTGTCCACATCGCCGACGCGGCCGAGTTCGTCCGCAAGGGAGACCTGCTGGACGTCGAAGCCGAGCAGCGGGCATCGTCCGTTTACCTCCCGGACATGAAAATCCCCATGTTGCCCACCAGGCTTTCGGAACACCTTTGCAGCCTGAAGGCCGGCGAAGACAGACCGGCCCTGAGCTTTTTGATGAAGATCGACCCGGAAGGCACCGTCATCGGTTCGGAAATTGTTCCGAGCGTGGTGAGAATCCGCGAACAGATGACCTATGAACAGGTGAACGATCGCATCGAAGGAGACGCGTCCCTGGCCAAGCTCCACGAACTGGCCATGAAGCTCCGTGGCAAGCGGCTCGAAAACGGCGCACAGATCCTGCCCCTCCCCGAGATCCAGGTTTACGTCAACCAGGCGGGGATGATCCAGTTATCCAAGTACGAAAAGGAGACGCCGAGCCAGATCATGGTTTCCGAATGGATGATCGCGGCCAACGGTTTGGCGGCGACGTTTCTTACGGAACGCGACATACCGTCCATTTTCCGCGCCCAGGGGGAATGCAAGCAGGAAACGGACTTCACACAAAGCGAACATGAGCTCTTTGCCGTCTATCGACAGAGACGCCTTTTCGCCCGGGCTGAACTGGATACCAGGTCCAAGCTGCATTGCAGCCTGGCCATGCCTCACTACACCACGGTCACCTCACCCATACGCCGATACACGGACCTGGTGGTTCAGCGGCAACTGAAACAGGCCATTGCACACGAGCCGGCACTGTACACCGAAGACGAACTGCGCCAACTCATCATGAAGCTCACTGCTCAACAGTCCAAGATTTCTCTCATTCAAAGGAAATGGACGCGCTACTGGATCCTGAAATACCTCGAACAGGAAGACATCCATTCCCTGAACGCCCTGATTCTCGAACGAAACGAACGCTTCGCCCACGTCCTGCTGCCGGATTTGTTCGTCGAAACCAACGCTCCGATACTCGAAAACACCCCGTTCCACCCGGGGGAAATGGTTCGCGTGAAGATCGAAAAGATCAATCCGCGGGAAGACATCCTGCGGGTTCAGTTCCCCGACTTCGGGAAATAGACGGACCGGGGCAGGACTATTCAGGACGGGGCTCCACGGATCAAACGACATTGCGGCCCGGCCACGGGCCGCAATGTCGTCACATTCACGAACCGGAGCACTACAGGCTGTAACCCACTTCTCCGTGCAGTTCGCGATCGAGCCCGGTGAATTCTTCTTCCTGGTCCACGCGCAGGCCTATCACCTTGTCCAGGACCCACGCGATCACGTAGCTCACGATGAACGCATACAGGGCCACCACGACAACACCAACCAACTGTATCCACACCTGGGAAGGATTGCCGAGGATCAGCCCCGATCCGCCGATCGTCACAAACACACCGGTGCCGATCGCGCCGAAAGCCCCGCCGAGGCCATGGACCCCCACCACGTCGAGCGAATCGTCGATCTTGAGGATCATTTTCAAGCGAACGCCGTAATAGCAGACAACGCCCGCGGCAAGCCCCAGGACCAGCGCCCAGAAAGGAGTTACGAAACCGGCGGCGGGCGTTATGACGACGAGCCCCGCAAGGGCACCGGAAGCAACGCCCAAGGCGCTCGGCTTTTTGTTGATGCTCCATTCCATCATCATCCACGAGAAGCCGGCCGCCGCCGAGGCGGTCATCGTGGTGCAGAAGGCAAGACCCGCGATGGCATTGGCCCCGAGGGCGCTCCCCGCGTTGAACCCGAACCAGCCCACCCACAGGAGCGAAATGCCGATCAGGGTCAGCGTCATGTTATGAGGGACAAACGGCTCGTGCGGCCAGCCGATGCGCTTCCCCAGCACCATGGCCACGGCCAGCGCCGACACCCCCGACGACAGGTGCACCACGGTCCCTCCAGCAAAATCCAAGGCGCCCATTTTCTGTATCCAGCCCCCGCCCCACACCCAATGCGCCACCGGATCGTACACAACGGTCGCCCATATGAGCAGGAAAAGGACATAGGCGCTGAATTTCATTCGTTCCGCGATGGCACCGCTGATGAGTGCCGGAGTGATGATGGCGAACATCCCCTGGAACCACATAAAAACATATGCGGGAATAGTTCCGTTCAGCGTCTCGGGTGTCATACCCATGAGGAAGATTTGACTGAAATCCCCGATGAAGGCGTTGCCGGTTCCGAACGCAAGGGAATACCCGTAGACCATCCACTGGACACCGATCACGGTCAGTGCAACAAAGGAATGCATGCAGGAACTCAATACGTTCTTCCTTCGAACCAGACCGCAGTAGAAGAAAGCGAGGCCCGGCGTCATGATCATGACCAGGGCCGTAGACGTCAAAAGCCACGCCGTATCCCCGGCGCTGAATGCCGGAGCATCCTCGGCGAAAGCGGTTCCCCTCGCGATCAGGAGAACCAGGAGACCGATCCAACCGATTCGGTATTTCCTGAATGCTGCGGGCAAACCGGGCAAATTGAAAGACATGCTGACCTCCTGTCTATTCTGATAAGATTTCACGATGGATTCATCATTGGTGGTGCGAAGGATTGCTAAAGAGCTTCCGGCCCGGTTTCTTTGGTACGAATGCGCATCGCGTCGTCGATGTGTGAGATAAAAATCTTCCCGTCGCCGATTTTTCCCGTGTACGCCGCCTTCTGGACGGCGGCAACAACCTTGTCGGCCAAGTCGTCGGGAACAACTGCCAGCACGAAGAGCTTCGGAACGAAATTCACCTGGTATTCAGCGCCGCGGTAAAGTTCCACGTGCCCTTTCTGACGGCCGAAACCCTTCACTTCCGAGACCGTCATCCCCTGAACTCCGAGGCCCGAGAGGGCTTCCTGAACTTCGGTCAGACGGAACGGTTTGATGATTGCTTCAATCTTCGTCATTCTACGCTCCCTCCTTTTCATCGATCGTCTGCAGTAAATTGCGTGCCTCATCAGTCCGGCCTTTGCGGTTCCGTTCTCCGGGGAGACACCTCCCGGCCCGCGTCGCATTCCGTCCTCCTGTTTCCATCCTTTGCGGCATTGCCTGCCATGACTGTTCTTTTCTCCATAACCAAGTCTCGTGCCAAAATGGAACCCGGCGATTGGATATTTGGTTAACACAACGATATGGCTAGCAAATATTCTTTGCAAGCCATCGCATTCCGACCCCATCTGGAGGGTCTCTTCACATGACAAGATTGTTGGTAACGGCTGCCCGCCACGCACAGAAGCACATTTTTGTGCTCAACGGCCGCGATCGGAAGCGATGAAAAAGAGAAGTGAAACTTCTTTTTTGTTCCGGTGTATGTGTGTATGCGTGGGAAACAGGTTTTTGCGCTTTGAGACTGTCCGGCAACCGCATGGGAGAAGAATGAAAACCGGGACGGCGTCTTCAGGCGGTCCCGGTTTCCGGGGAACTAACGGGAAATAGCACTGGGGAATACGAGCGGGACTGGATGCATTATTCCCGGATCATTGCGCGACGCCGCTGAACGCAACCCACAGGATCACTCCGCCAAGGATGAGGCGATAGCCCACGAAACCCAGGGTCGTGTGGGTGCGGAGGAATCTGAGGAGAAAAGCGATGGAAAGATAGCCGCTGACGGCGGACACCAATGTCGCCGATGCCAATATGATCAAATCCTGGGATCCCATGAACTTCAGGCTCTCCTTGAATTCCAGCATCCCGCTGGCAAATACCGCAGGGATACTCAGCAGAAAGGAAAACCTCGCCGCGGTTTCTCTTGTCATTCCGAGCAGCAGGCCGCCCGTGATCGTGGTACCGGACCGGGAAGCACCGGGAATGAGCGCCATGACCTGGGCGATACCGACCACCAAAGCATCGAACCAGGAGAGATCCTGGATCTTCTTTGAGAACCTCGCGGACACCTCGGCATAGGCAAGAATAAGCGCGAAAAAGATGACACTGCCCGCTATGACGAAAAGGCTCTTCGTGAAGGGCCCTTCGATGACCCTCTTAAGCGCCAGTCCCACCGTCGCCACGGGCACGGAACCGATGATGACATACCAGCCGAGCCTCGCGTGATTGGATTGATTCTTGAATGCCGTCGGGTGAAAGACGTTTTCGTATAGAAAAGAAATCGAGATTTCCAAAATGTCTCTCAGGAAGTACAGCAGAACGGCGGCCAGTGTTCCCAGCTGGATGACCGCAATGAAAGCCGTCCATTGTTCCGGGTGTTCCGGAGAAACAAGTCCCAACAATTTGCCGGCAATCGTAAGATGCGCAGTACTGCTTATGGGAAGAAACTCTGTCAGCCCCTGGATCAAACCCATGAATAAGCCCTGATAAATGTTCATTTCGATTCCATTCCTTGTTTCCTGATACGCCGGCAGCCACAAAACCGGCCAATGAAAGTCGTGCACTCCAAATGAATAGGATGGTTCGCGACTAATTACTATGAATGCCCGGCCGATACAATCCTATTGTTGCGGCCCCATCCGGTGGCATGCACAGGCATCGACGGCACCGGCAACCCGCTGAAGACACGAATGAACAGCGCGAAAACAGCCCCCCGGGATCGGGATCGACCCTTGCGTTTTTTTGATCATTTTTCAATGGACAATTTTGTATTTCCGATCGACTCTCCGCCCGCGACCGAAGCCTTCCCTTCGAGCCGAGCGGCGGCCGGTTCAGAGGACTGCGCGATACATCGCTTGGATAAACGGAAGGTTGCCGGAACCTATCGGCCGCTCCGCCCAGGAGAGCCGCTTTCTCAGCATGCCCGCACCGGCACCGATCCGCGACGCAACGTCGTCACACCAGGCTGCGTTTAAGAAAGCAGCAAACGGGAATCCGTCTCCCGCTCTTTTGGGGAACGCCAAGACTACAATTCAGTGTTGCAGGCCCATTCCAGGCATTCAGGATTTACAATTTTGTATATTTGAAAACCGCATCGAGTCATTGATATACAAATTTGTCTATTATTCAAAAGAAGAATTATCTTTATATCTACCCTAATTTGCCGTTACTATTACCTATTTATAATCCACAGCGATTGGTATAAACCTTGCGTTTCTTTTCCGGGATGCTTCCGTACGAGAGCCGACTTTTCCGGACCCCCTTGGAGAGAATCGTTATGTTTTTTCAAGCTGTTATCCGATCCGTTTTCCATCGTTTCCGACGCGTTCCGCAACGGTTTTGGCCCGGCGTGATGGCGTTTTTGGCCGTTTCGAGCGGCGGAACCGCCCTGGCCGCCGACCCACCTTCTCTCAACCCCGCGGACACGGCCTGGCTGCTCGTTTGCTCCGCACTCGTAATGCTCATGCTTCCCGGCCTCGCCATTTTTTATGGCGGTATGGTCCAGAAAAAGAACGTGCTCAACTCGCTCATGCATTCCTTTGTGGCTCTTGGGGTGGTGGGTCTTCAATGGGTCATCGCGGGATATTCTCTCGCATTCGGGACCGGGAACGCTTTAGTGGGAGATTTCAGCCAGTTTCTGCTTCTCGGGACAGGTCCTGATTCGCTTACGGGAACGGTCCCCTCGTACGCCTTCATTATGTTCCAGGGTATGTTCGCCATCATCACCCCCGCACTCATCAGCGGGGCCGTCGCTGAACGTATGAAATTCAGTGCCTATATCGTTTTCATCGTGCTGTGGTCGTTCCTCGTCTATGATCCCGTGGCCCACTGGATATGGGGAGGCGGCTGGCTCGCACGGATGGGGGCACTGGATTTCGCCGGCGGCATGGTCGTTCACCTGTCTGCGGGTATTTCATCGCTTTCCGTCGCTTTCATTCTAGGGAAACGTCAAGGCTACCCGAGTGACCGGTTCGTGCCCCACAACCTCACCATGACCGTCCTGGGCGTCGGGCTGCTGTGGTTCGGATGGTTCGGGTTCAATGCGGGCAGTGCGCTCGCCGCCAATTCCAGCGCGGCACTGGCGTTCACCACGACCATGGTGGCGGCTTCCGCCGCCGCATGTGCATGGATGGCCATGGAATGGTGGGTAATGAGAAAGCCGAGCGCCCTCGGGTTCGCATCCGGCATTGTGGCCGGACTTGGCTCCATAACCCCGGCAGCCGGCTTTGTTTCTCCCCGCATGCGCCATCATCATCGGCATTGTCGCGGGCGTCCTCTGCTTCTACGGCGTCAGGCTGAAGTTCGTCGTCGGCTGCGACGATTCACTCGACGTCGTGGGCGTTCACGGAGTCGGAGGCATCTGGGGGCCCATCGCGACCGGCATTTTTGCGACCTACGCCGGGCAGGGCCTCATCGCCGGCCATCCGGGGCAGGTCCTGGTGCAGCTCGTGGCCGTGTCCAGCGTGGGGCTGTACTGTCTGGTGATGACCCACGTCATCTGTCTCGTTCTGGACAAGGTGATGGGCATGAGGGTTGAAGGGGATGAAGAGATCATGGGGCTCGACAATGAAATCCACGGAGAGGTGGGCTACAGCAACACATGACGGGGATGGAGCGTCTTCGGGATGATATTTCAGCCGGCCGGAAGCCTTCCCGGCCGGCATTTTTGATCCGTGTTCCAGCGAACAACCGCTCCGCCGTACCCGAGGACACCACGGGCGCTTGCCCCCCTTATAATGATTTGCGTTCAAGATGATAGTCTTAGTATCCCCCAAAAGAGCGGGGGAATGATTCCCCCGCACCCCTCAGGATTTTCGGCGCTCGCGGCGTTGCCGCGGCGCCACACAAAGCCGCACAGCGGGCGTAGGGGTGTGGGGGGAGCACAGCTCTCCACTTTCTTGAGAAACATCGTTTGGCGCTTTCTTGAACGCAATTTGGTATTACGACCCCATCGCGGGCCTTCTCCCTGGTGTTCATCAGGTTCATGAGATAGGCCTCGATGAATTCATCGATATCCCCGTCCATGACGGCATCGACGTTGCCCTTCTCGGTATTGGTGCGGTGGTCTTTCACCAGCCGGTACGGCTGCATCACGTAAGAGCGGATCTGGTTTCCCCAGGAAATTTCATCCAGGTTGTCATGTTTTTCCTGGAGTTTTTCCTGCTGGGCCCTTCTCTCCCTTTCATACAGCCGCGCCCGCAGGATCTTCATCGCGATTTCACGGTTCCTGTGTTGTGACTTTTTCGTTCTGGCAGGACACGACGATCCCGCTGGGAAAATGAGTGAGCCTGACGGCGGAACTGGTCTTGTTGACGTGCTGCCCACCCGAACCGCTGGCGCGGAAGGTGTCCACCCGCAGGTCGGACTGCTTGATATCTATCTCGATCTTATCGTCCACCTCGGGGAATACCAGCACGGCCGCAAAAGACGTGTGCCGTCTTCCGCTCGCGTCGAACGGGGATATCCTCACCAACCGGTGGATACCGGATTCGGCCTTGAGCAGCCCGTACGCATACCGGCCGGCGACGGTGAACGTGGCGCTTTTGAGCCCGGCTTCCTCCCCTTCGAGAAGATCGGCCATCTGTGCATCGAAGCCCTTTTTCTCGCACCACCGCAGGTACATCCGCAGGAGCATTTCCGCCCAATCCTGGGCTTCCGTTCCTCCCGCTCCCGCATTGATGCTCACAATGGCGTTTTTTTCGTCGTTCTCATCGCCGAGCAACTGACGCAGTTCCACCATTCGCAGGTCTTTTTGCAGGCCCCGAACCTTACGATACACGTCCTCCAGGGCTTCCTGGTCGTTCTCTTCCATGGCAAGTTCAAGGAGCAGCTCGTTGTCCTCTATTTCCTTGGCCAGGTGCTGCCAGTTTTGAACGATATCGTTGAGGTCCGACCGCTCCTTGAGGGACGTGTTTCCCCTCCTCGGGAGCATCCCAGAAATCGGGCTTAAGAAGTATTTTTTCAAGTTCGCTCAGCCTGTTCAGCTTGCCATCTATGTCAAAGATACCCTCCGAGGGTTTGGAAGCGTTGTGAAAGGTCTTTGAGCAATGCCCTGGTTTCAGTGATATCGACGGTCATGTTGATGTCCTTCCGTTTCAGAACGCCACCCGGCGTCTGAGTATAGAATAAAGCACCCCGAAAGCGGTGATCACCGCGCAAACCCACGGAAACAGATTTCCACTCCGGGCATAAAAAGTAACCAGCCTGAACGGATGCACGGTGCACACGAGGTACCCGTCCGTGTTCAGGGGGACGATACCGCAGGAGGTGCCGGTTGCATCGAAAATGGCGCTTATTCCCGTGTTGGCGGCCCGCACCAGCGGGGGTACGAAATTCAATGGCGCGCCACCGGGCCATCTCCAGATGCTGGTATGGGGCGCTCGTGTCTCCATACCAGGCGTCGTTGGTCAAATTAATCAAGGTGGTCGCCCCCCTGAGCACGGTTGCCCGCGCAAGTTCAGGGAAGATCCCCTCGTAGCAGATCAGGACCCCCACCGGTTTGTCCCCGGCCATCAAACGGAGCGGGGTTCTTTCCGGCGGCGAAATCTCCCGCGGCTTGCACCAGCCGGTGGACGAAAAAACAGGAGATTCGAAAAAGGAACGTATTCGCCGAATGGAAACTAGGTGCTGCTTGGTGTAGGCCCCTTCAAGGTTCCCGGTGTCATCCACAAGATAAGCACTGTTCAGCATTCGGACCTGGCCGTCCATCCTGGCCGCCCCTGGCGCGCCGAAGAGCAGGGATGTCCGGGGTCTGCCGGATGATTTCGTTCAACTCAGCCGTCAGTTTCTCGTCCATCCCGTACAGGAAGGGTGCCGCCGTCTCCGGCCATGCGAGAAGCTCCGGCTGCGGAATGCTCACGCCGGCCCTCCATGGACAACTGCCTGTATCGCCTGAGGGTTTTCTTCCTGAAATGCCGGGTCCCATTTCTGACTCTGATCGATATTCCCCTGCACGAGCCCGACCGTGAACGGAGGGGCCTGCTCCTGCAGGTTCCGGATCACATCCAGCCGCAGCATGCCATAGCCGGCCGCGGCCGCAAGGCACAGGCCGAAGACCAGTACGCTGGCACGCACGCGGAATCGATACAGGCAGGCCGTTATGGCGGCATTTCCCAGAACGACGAGCCAGCTCACTCCAAAAACGCCGACCAGATCGGCAACCTGGATGAGCGAGTTCAGGGGGCCCTGAGTGTACCCGAGATTTGCCCACGGGAATCCTGAAAGGGCATGTGCGCGAATGAATTCCAGGGCAACCCAGGCACAGGGAAGTCCGATGAGCCAGAGCCAGAAATTCTCCCGCCACTTCGCGGCGAACAGGGCAAAGAAGGCCGGATAAAAGGCCAGATAGGCGCAGAGGAGCAGCAAAACCAGCACGGCGAGCACGAAAGGAAGCCCGCCGTAATGATCGATCACGAACCGGATCCAGTATAAGGTGGTTGCAAAATGGACGAAGCCGCACAAGTAGCCCAGCCAGAAAGCCTGCCGTCCGGTCTTGCCGCGGATCGCCACAAACAGCGGGATCAGCGCCACCCAGGACAGATAATACAATTCAAGCTTCGGGAAGCCGCTCGTCAGAAGAAGGCCGCTCAGTACGCTGAGAACAATGCTGAAAAACATACCGTCACACCATTCGTTTGTGCTTATCCGGGAACGAAGAGGTTGGACCGGACCCGGAGGAAATTCATGAAGGACCGGCATTCGGCGTGCCCCGGACTCAACGCCGCCTTTTCGAAGTGCAGCGGAAGAGCGGATTTGCCCCGGTTATTGGGATGCGCCTTCGGACTCCTGCGCCACAGCGGATTCGGGGTCTATTCTGCGGATGCGAATTCTTTCGATCTTCCTGTTGCTTGCAGCTTCGATGACCATCTCGATGTTTTTGAAGACGATCTTTTCGTTCACTTCCGGAACTCTCCCCACCAGGCTGATCACGAACCCTCCCACGGATTCGAATTTCCCTTCGGGGAGTTCCACGTTGAGAAACTCTTCCAGTTCTTCGACATCAAGCCGCGCATTCACCGTGATGGACCCGTCTTCGTGTTCGGCGATCAGTTTGACGTCCGCGTCGTATTCATCCATGACATCGCCGATGATTTCCTCGATGATGTCCTCGAGGGTAAGAATACCGGCCGTCCCGCCGTATTCGTCGACCACGATGGACATGTGAGACTTGTTGTCCCTCAGGTCCTTCAAAACTTCGCTGATCTTTTTGGTTTCCGGAATAAAATACGGCGGGCGAACGATCTCCCTTAAATCCATGTCCCCGCTCCCCCAATACTTGAGCAGGTCCTTTGCGTGAAGTGTCCCCACGATGTTGTCTATGTTGTCCTGGTAAATCGGGATCCGCGAGTGTCCGCTCTGTATGATCAGGTCAATGATATCCTGGGCGGAAGTCTCTATGCGGGCGTATACGGCGTCGGTCCTCGGGACCATGATCTCCCTGGCGATGGTGTCCCGGAACGAAAAAATCCCCTGGATCATCTCCCCTTCGTCTTCAGAGATGAGCCCCGCCTGCTCTCCTTCGTCGATCAACTGCTGGATCTCTTTTTCGACGTCGTTGCCGTCCTGGATGCGAGCCAGCCTTCTGAAGCACATGCGAAGCCAGTTCTGAAACCCTTTGGCAGACCCTTCATCCAATGTCAGATCTCTTTTCTCGTAAAAGTGACTTGATGAAAAAAACAGGACAGATTGCGCACACTTATACCACTTCTAAATATTTTAGCGGATTGCGGGCGTTTTATCAACACGAACCTTTGTGGAAAACATATGACAGAGTCTTGTAAATCAGCCGGGCCGCGAGAAAATCGGGGGCGATCAACTGCGGGACCGGATTCAGCTCCATGAAGTCCAGCCCGATCACCTCACGTTCTTTCACCACGGCCCTGAGCAGGTCGGTCACCTGATACCATGAAAGTCCGCCGGGCTCAGGAGTGCCGACGGCGGGCATGACCGACGGATCGAAGACATCCAGGTCGACGCTCACGTAAACGCGGGGGCCAAGGTGCTCGACGATCCGCTCAAAAAGACCGGGGTCGCGGTGAAGTTCATGGGCAAAAAAGCAGGGAATCTTCCGGTCCCTGATGAACCGGTGTTCCTCGATGGTCGTGGACCGTATCCCCACCTGGACGATCGGAGCGTACTCCAGCGCGCACCTCATGATGCAGGCATTGCTGTACGCGCTCCCCTGGTATTCGGTCCTCAGATCGGAATGGGCGTCCAGATGCAGGATGCAAAAGTCATCGTAGTGCCTGGCAACGGCACGGATCATTCCCAGGGACATCAGATGTTCCCCGCCGAGCAGGACAGGGAGTTTTCCCGTCGTAAGAACGGCATCCCCGACTTCGCAGACACTGTCGACCATTTCCCGGGGGGATGTAACGATCACCGGAAGCTCTTCCAGGGTGGCGATTCCGCACCTGAACGCCTCGGTTTCCGTCTCCTCGTCGTAGGGTTCCAGCTCCTTGGATGCAGCCAGAATGGCACGCGGCCCTTCCCGGGTCCCTGCCCGATAGGTGGTCGTCCCGTCGTAGGGAACCGGAATGAGGACCGCCCGTGCGTTCTCCAGGGTGAACTCAGCCGCAGACAGTCCCAAAAAAGAAGAATGGGGTCCCAGGCACTCTCGAAGCCTGGACCCCATCATAGTCTCGGAACTCATAAGTATCTCACCTGCTTCGATGCATGAGTATGCGGTCCATACGCACGATCTGGGCGGATTCGTGAATGGTGTTCGGAAATTCCTGCCCGCGGTCCAAAACTTTCATTTCGAACTTCTGAATGTCGAAACATTTCTTGATCTTCTCAACAGCCTTATCCGTATCGAAAGGCTTGCACGAGAACATATCGACGCTCATATACTGCTTATCCGGGAAGGTATGGATACTGATGTGGCTCTCCGCGATCAGGACGAACCCGGAAATCCCCCAGTCTTCCGGAACGGAACCGTTGTACCGGAAAACATAGGGCGGCATAATCTTGGTCATGTCCATCTGGGCCGGATACTCATCCAGGAAATTATAGATCAGGCTCATATTTTCCAGACTTGCCCGATCGCAGCCATACCCGTCTACCATCAAGTGAACCCCAAAACCGAACTCGGGTTTGCCCATGCCCATGGCAGTCACCTCCTGTTTTCATGGGAGAACTGTCCGTTCTCACTTAACCAGATCAATTCTTGCCGCCCAAGATTAGGAGATGCCACCGTGAGACTCCTAAACGCGCTACGGCTCTCGTACGCTTTTAGCCACCCATAATGATGGACTCACTTCCTGAACGTAGGGGCGGTCCTATTTCAACTTTCATGCCTGGTGGGCTCAATGAACTCTTAACCCAAGAGAGTTCAAGCTCTCAGTCAACCTGCATTCTACCTTTTTCGGCAGGATCCGGCAATAGATATTCAGTCAGCCACAATACTCATATTGTTTTGTGTTCTCCACCGTTTATCGCCAAATAGAGATGTATTCGAAAAGGTCAGCACTATATAAAAGACAGCCGGAAGAGTGTCAAGGGAAAACCTTTGTACGAGGGCGTTCCGCCGAAAATAATTGGGAATGGCACTGGAGTCCCGGCTCGGGGACCGTGGGAGGGGGCTCAATCGAGGGAATCAAGGTCCACATAGACCCGATCGCGGCCGAGGCCGTGCTTGGCATGGTACAAAGCGCTGTCGGCGCGGTGAATCATGTCTTCGATGTCATGATCGATGCTGTCCGACTGATCGCGGAACCGCGCGATTCCTATGGACAGGGACGTGGGCTCCAGCTTGAGGCCGTTGTACTGCCCACGGATGCGTTCGGCCACCATTACAGCGCTCTCGGAAGGCAGGTATGGAAGCAGCACGGTGAATTCATCGCCGCCGTACCGGAAGGCGGAATCAACCTCTTCCCGGATGATTCCCTTCAGCATCGCGGCAAAACGGACGAGCAGGCTATCTCCCGCCTGGTGACCGTTCTTGTCATTGTATTGTTTGAATCGATCGACATCGAGAAAGAAAAGATACAGCGGATGCTGATAGCGGATGGCCCGGATCGATTCCTTGCGAACCATGTTCTGAAAAACCCGGCGGTTGAACAGGCCCGTCAGAGCGTCCCTCACCGCCAGGCGCTCCAGCTCATCCCTCAGGGCTCTTTCCCGGATCAGGCGGTTCAGCTTCGCTTCAAGCTCGTTGAACGTGAACGGCTTGGTGATGAAGTCCGCCGCGCCGGCCGCAACGACATCGGTGTACTTGTAGATCATCGCCTGGCCGGTTATGGCGATGATATCGATTGCGTTTTGGTGCTCCGTCAGGTATCTGATGAGCTGCATTCCGTCCATGCGGGGCATGACCATGTCGGTGATCACCACGTTGAAATGGCTCTGCTGCAGTTTCAGCATGGCGTCCTCGCCGTCGGCGGCGGTGCGCACTTCGTGGCCCAACGCCATCAGCGCTTCGGCCACGAATTCACGGATCGGTTGTTCGTCGTCTACGACCAGAATGTTTTGAGGGGACGTATTGGCCCAGTATTCTTTGGACTGCATAACCGGCTTTCAAAATTCCTAGGGGTAAGGCCCTGCCACTTCCCCGTCACTGATGGTGCGGCGTGCCCCGCCGTCTGATTCAGGCCTTGCTTAAGTTCTTTCTGCGGACTGTCTTCGGCGGATGGCCCCGATCTCTTGCACGGGAAGCTCCGTGGCCTTCATTGGTTTGATGGTACTGTACCAAATTAGTTCAATTGTGCTTTTTTTACAAATATTTTTAATGTATTTTCCATGTCCCGACAGTCTCGGTTGCCGCCCGACAAAGTGCTGAAAGAGCGGATTTCTGCCGATAAAACGAGGGAACCGGGCCCATCGCGAACGATGGAAATCCGGCGTCTCCCGTTTAACATCATCGATTCCCTCTGATAATGGCACCGGACCCAGGTTTTTGCGGGGATGAGGAACTGCGCGGATTTCCCGCGTGCTCCCACAAGCTTCCCCGCGTTCAGCAGGCTGTGCCGACTACCCCCTGGAGGCTCCATATGCGTCATGTAACCATCGTCTACAAGCGAATGCGGCCCGAGGCCGCCAGACTCGCCAATGAGGTCAGGTCCTGGTTCGAAAAACGCAACGTCCGCGTATACTGCGTTGAAAACATCGACAACTCCGGCGTCCTGTGCGCCTATGAAAAAATTGTAATCCCGAACGAAACCGAATTGGTCGTCGTTCTCGGAGGCGACGGTACTCTTCTCAGCGTCGCAAGGTTCATCGAAGCCCGCGAAATCCCCATCGTCGGAGTCAATCTCGGCGGGATGGGTTTTCTCACCGAAATAACGATCGAAAATTGTTACACAGAACTTGAGAGAATACTTGACGGTGACTATGAGATCGAGGAGCGAATGCGCCTGATGGTGACGATTCAGCGAGGGAACAGGCGGATTTTCACTCACAGGGTGCTGAACGACGCAGTGATCAACAAGAAGGCGCTGGCCCGGATCATCGACCTGGTCACCACCATCGACGGCCATTATCTGACGCATTACCGGGGCGACGGACTGATATTCTCCACCCCCACGGGTTCCACGGCGTACAATCTGGCAGCGGGAGGGCCCATCGTGTTCCCGACCGGGCAGTCGATCCTCATCACCCCGATCTGCCCCTTTACCCTGGCAAACCGTCCCGTCGTGTTCCCTTCCGACGTCACCATCGGGGTCGAACTGGGGGAACCCACCAAGGACGTCACCCTTACGTGCGACGGCCAGGTCGGCTGCCTGCTCTCTTCCTCGGACCAGATCATCATAACGGCGGCGGCCAACCCGCTCAAGCTGATAAAAACGCCCACCGTGGACCATTTCGAGATCATGCGCACGAAGTTGAAGTGGGGCCAGAGCTGAGGGATCGGGCAATGTTACGTGATGCCTTCCAAGTCCTCTCAACCGATCGGAAAGCGACGGCTGGAATGGACGACCCACGGAACCCCGCGCCCCGGAGTCTCGACACGCGTGCCCCCCGATCCGGCATTGGGAGCATCGCTGCACGGATAACCGGCTTTCAGCATTGGGAAAACCGGCCTGTTTCCGAGGGTTCAAAACCCTCTCAACCATTCCGGCTTGAGATGCACATTCCCTTCCAGGGCTTCATCGATGGTCTTCAGGGCTTTTTCTTTGCCCCCGGGCATTCGAACCCTGATCGGAAGGTAGTTGGATGCGTGATTCGCAAAAAAGAGCCCCCGGGTCATGGTGGTATGAAACAGCATTTCCCTGAGTTCCCGCAGGAACTCCACGGGGGACAGCGGTTCGAACTCACCGGCTTCGGCTTTGAGAAAGAGCCCCGTGCCGGGAATGAGCATCAACGTCAGCACACCGACATAGTTGGGATCCATGGCACTCAAAGCCTCCCCCGTGGCCCGCGCATGGATCAGGGAACGCTTCCTGCCGGCTATGCCGAGCAGCGCGGTGACCGAAAGCTTCAACCCCGCCTCGCGGACCCGCCTCCCTGCCTCGATCATCCGTTCAACGGGAACCCCCTTGTTCACTTCACTCAGCACCTCCGCATCCCCGCTTTCAAGACCGAGGTACACGATGCCCAAGCCCAGCCCCCGCAGTTCCTCCAGTTGTTCGGGCGACTTCCTTAAAATGCTTTTTGCATTTCCATACAATCCTACGCGCTTTATCCAGGGCATCTCCTCGCGGATCCGACTGAAAATGCGGAGGAGCCTATCCTGCGGAACGATCAGCGCATCGCCGTCCATCAGGAAGACCCTGTGCAGAAATGACAGGTTTTCCGCCGCATACCGGATATCCGCATCGATGATCGCATCGTCTTTGATCTTGAAACGTTCGCCCTTGTACGTCCCGCAGAACGTACATTTGTTGTGGGAACACCCCACGGTCACCTGCAGAAGGACACTGTCCGCTTCGCTTGGGGGACGAATAATGTTCCCTTCGTAGTGCATTTCATCCATGCCTGGGCTCCTGGTGTTGTCCGGGCCACCGGCCTCGTGGCTTCCGCCCCCCGGGTGTCATTCGGGGTTCCCATTGGGCCACGGTTCAACCTGAAAATCAGCCTGGTATTATGTGATCGGCCGGAGGTCTATCCGGCCAAATTTTTGGAATAGATCACCTTACTGTCGCCCGGGGCGTAGAAGTCCTTCACGAAGGCCTCCGCGGAGTAGCCGCACTTTTCATAGAAGTGCCTGGTGGGCGTATAGAGTTCGCGGGAGGACGTTTCCGCGTAAACGTGCCCGGCACCGTTCCCCGCCATGAGCCGCTCGCTGCGATCGAGCAGAACCCGCCCCAGGCCCAGGTGCCGGCAATCCTGACGAACCGCGATCCAGTACAGGTCGTAGCTCGTCAAGGTGCCGGGTATCGGACCGAAGCACGTGTATCCGATCACACGCCCTTCCCTTTCGGCAAAAAGGAAAAAATATCCGCTTACGGGGCCCCTCTGCCACCGTTCCTTGAACAGCTCCACGGCTATCTTGCACTCTTCCGCCGAAAAAAAGCCGGAAGATCGCACGATATGGAGAATGTCCCTGCAATCGGAAGGCTTCAGATCTTCTCTGAAGAGCACTGCTTCATCATTTTTCGCTGTTTTTTTCATCCGGCAACGGCCATGGAACCACAACGGACGCGTACGTCCATGAGGATTCTTTCGATGACGCGGCAAAAATCCAGGCCTGCCCGTTCACAGGCCGCGACAAACCCGGCATCGGGAGACAGGCAGGGGTTCGAATTGACTTCAAGCACCCAGGGAAGGCCGTTCCCATCGACCCTGAAATCCACCCTGGCATAGCCGCGCAGTCCAAAGAGTTCCCAGCATGAGCGTGACAATTCCCCAAGCCTTTGGAGCAGGCCCAGGTCGGTCTCCGGGAACTCGAACGATCTCGGTGTATGACGGAACTCAAATGAGTTCACATCCCATTTGGCCCGGTAATCCACGACCCTCGGCTTCCCCGAAGGGAAGTCCTCGAAGCGGATCTCCGCTATGGGCAGGACATCCGGGCGGTCTCCACCACCCAAAAGTGACACATTGAATTCTCTTCCCTCAACGAAAAGTTCCGCGAAACATTCCCCACCCGCCCTTCCACGCCCCGACTCGATCCCGGCCGGCAGGTCCCCCGGGCCGGACACAGCGATAATCGAATCGGCGTCGAGACCGATCGAGGCATGTTCCCACACGGATTTGACGATGAAAGACCCGATCGCCGGCGGGGTGCCCGGATCAGCCGGGCTGTCGGCGGTAACCCACCGCGGAGTGGGGATTCCCGATCGTTGAAGGAGGGTTTTGGCAAGAACCTTGTTCGATGTCGTGAACAGTGCGTCGGCACCGGAGCCCGTGAACGGTATCTTCAAATACTCCAGTATCTGGGGGGAGAAATGGATGAATCGCCCGGTCCCCACAACGGTCTCTACGAGATTGAACACCACGTCGGGCCGTTCATCGCGGATTCGCTTCACGGCCGCCTCGAGATTCATTGAAAAAGGCATGCGGACGGGGTCGTGCCCAAGCTGTTCGAGGGCGGCCGACACGGCGTTCGCCTGGACGAGTGTGTCTTCCTCATCCGGGGCCGCACCTTCGGGCACTTCGCTGTGCAGGACGAGCACTTTCATACCCTGTCGAACCCTCCCCGGGTTCGGCCGGCACGGAATTCCCGTCCACCGGTCGCCATGGCCCGCCCACTTTCGGATACTTTCATCGCAATGCGCCGGGCACGCGTTTCACGGCCGAAGCCATGATCCTCCCGATCAATTGAACATAGGATATTCCAGCCAGCCCGGAGAGGATCGGCAGATCGGAATGCACCGGGTGCAGACCCGCGAGAGGGTTGATTTCAATGAAATTAGGCTCCCCGTGCTCGTCCAGGCGAAGGTCCACGCGCCCGCCGTCTCTGCAGCCGAGTCCCTTCCATACCGCGAGAGCGGTTTTACAGGATCGGTCGGCCAATTCTCCGCACACCAGGCGATATTCAACCAACCGCTCGTACTGTTCCTTGTTCATGTAGGAATAAGCGTCCGACTCCGCATCGGCCTTCAAAATCACTTCCATGACCGCGACCACTTCCGAATCAGGCCCGGTGCCCGTGATTCCCACGGTGAATTCCCTGCCCGGCAGAAACCGCTCGACGAGCACGGCCTGTTTGTGTTCGGAAAGGAGGCGCCTGCAAACGGAAACCAATTCTTCCCGGGTCCACACCTTGGATGCGGCGCTGATTCCCTTTCCCGTGCCTTCGGCCACGGGCTTTGCAAACAACGGAAAAGGGATATCGACCTCCAGGGCGTCCCGTTCATCCTCGACGACGGCAAAATCGGCCGTGGGAATGCCGAGATCCCGGACCACACGCTTGGTCATGCCCTTATGCAGGCTGAGCGCGAGGACGAGCGGGTCGGAGAAGGTATACGGAATGCCGTAGGCATCCAGGAGGGCGGGAATTGCGGCTTCCCGCCCGTATCCGGACAGCCCTTCGGCAATGTTGAACACCAGGTCCCACCGATCACCGGAACTCAACCGCTTCACCAGGTTTCTGACGTGCCCGATGCGGTCCGTTGCGTATTTCAGACTCGCGAGCGCCGCTTCGATCCCTTCGATAGTGTCGATTTTATCGAACTCGGCGGTTTCCTCTTCACTGTAACCTTCCGCCAGGTATTCGCTCCGGAGGTCGTAGGTAATTCCTATTCTCATTTCATCACTTTTCAAAAAACACGGCGTCGGGCCGTCATCCTGCTTTCCGGTCCCCTGTGCATTCGTGGGACGGATCCGGATAGCGGTAGATCTTCCCTTCGTAGTTCTTCAAAACCAGGTCCCCGGCCTCCCGCCCCACGACGTATTCCGGCAGGAGAGGGATTTTCCCTCCGCCTCCGGGGGCGTCGATTACATAGGTCGGCACGGCGTATCCCGACGTGTAGCCCCTCAGGCCGTGGATGATTTCGAGTCCCTTCTCCACGGGGGTCCTGAAATGCGAGGAGCCCGGGATGGGATCGCACTGATACAGGTAATACGGTTTGACCCGCATCTTCAGCAAACCGTGAACGAGCCGCTTCATCGTTTCGACATTGTCGTTCACTCCCGAGAGCAGCACCGTCTGGCTGCCCAGGGGGATGCCTGCATCGGCAAGCCTGTTGCAGGCCTGAGCGACTTCGGCCGTCAGTTCGTCCGGATGCGTCAGATGGATGCTCATCCACAGGGGATGATACTGTTTGAGCATTCTCGTGAGTGCTACGGTAACGCGTTGGGGCAGCACCACGGGCACTTTTGTCCCGATCCGCAGAAATTCGACGTGCGGAATGCGCCTGAGCCGCGAGAGCAGCCATTCCAGGCGGTCGTTTGAGAGCGTCAGGGGATCGCCGCCGGACAGGAGGACATCCCGAATGGCGGGAGTGTTTTCGATGTACCGCAGGGCGCGTTCCCATTGACTGAAACCGAACTTTTGTTCACCCTTGTTTCCCACCATGCGTGAACGGGTGCAGTAGCGGCAATGGGTGGAGCAGAAGTCCGTCACAAGGAAAAGCACCCGGTCCGGGTACCGATGAACAATCCCCGGAACCGGACTGTCGTTTTCTTCTCCAAGGGGGTCGTCATTTTCCCCCTCGGTCATCTCATATTCTCTTTGCACGGGCACGACGCAACGTCTCAGCGCCTGCGCGGGATCGTCTTCATCGAGCAGACTTGCATAATACGGGGTGATGGCAAGCGGCAGCGAACCGGTGTGCCGCTCAATCGCCTTTCTTTCGTCTTCCGACAGGTGAATCAGGCGGGACAGCGCCCCCGCGTCCTGAATCCGGTTCCGCAACTGCCAGTGCCAATCGTTCCATTCCGTTATCGAAACTCCGGGGAAATGGCGCCTTCGAAACGCATCCGAACGCGGATTGATGCAGAACCGTGACACGATGTCATGCAACCTGGCTCTGGGTTGGCCCTTCTTTGAGGTTCCGGAGAAATTTATGGTTTGAGCAATGGGATAGTTCCCGACAGGGTCGACTGGTGGGATGGAGGCGTACCGGGTGGTTTGGCCTGGAGGTTCACTTTCTTCAGCCGGAGGTTCTGTTTCTTTGTCAAGGCAGATATTATCTTCCATTTTATGGGCTCCTTGCAAAATGTTCCTCTCTGTAACGAAAAACCGGCATCGGATGGGGGCGAAGCAAACCCTCACCTGCTGCTACTCCTTGATTTCTTCAAATGATTTTACATCGATACTGTCGCCTTTCTCACTTTCGGTGATAATACCCGTCGCTTCGACCAGCTTACCTGCCATCTTCGACAGGTCCTTGCCCTTGACCAGGTAATCACCGTCCTCAGCCTCTATGATAAAACCCTTGTCGGTCTTCACGACCGTTCCCACAATCGTTTCCTGCTCGGCCGCCAGGACCGGAGACTTCATCATAACCGGTGAACACACGGAAACAACCAGGGCAATAAGCAGGACGGCCACAAAAGTTCTGTTGAATGTCATGCGCTTACCCTCCTCCATCGAACGAACCGCCGGGAAACCGGTGCGTCATCAAATGCCTTGTACGGTCTTCCCGGAAGAAGTCCTCGTTCCCGCCGGCAACAACACCGCCCGGAACCGATTTTCTTCTCCCGCTCCGGATTCCGCCAATCACGCAGGACTGAAAGGCCTCAAACAGCCATCAGCCTCATCCGGCATCCACGGAATGAACCAGGCGGCGTATGTTGATAGCAGAAACATTCCGTAAAGTACACTGATAAATTCGAGCTTTTCAGCATACAAAACATCCGCCTGAAAAGAATCGAAAAGGTCCATCTTTCACATGAACATTTTCGCGCGAAAAAGCCTTTCAGCCCTGATGATTCCCTTCCGCTCGACTCATTGCCGGGCACAACGGAATAATAAGGGCATCCCTTCGATATGCAAGCCGATTCGAGCCTGTCGGCCCGCATTTCGAAAAATTGTCCGTCGGCACGCTTCCTGCCGCCGGTCCGGCTGCGGGGCAGCCGCAACCCGAAAGCGCATCGGGAAACGTCTTCAACCCGTCGTTCCGCCGATGGACGCTCTCCAATCCAGGACCCGGCACCCCGTTTCGGAGACGTTCACCGGGTTTAAATCGAGTTCCCGGATCTCGGGAAAATCGCTGAGCAGCCAGGACACCCGGACAATCACATCTTCCAGAGACCGGCGATCGAGTGGAGGCCGCCCTCTCGCGCCGGCAAGCAACCGTGCTCCCCGGCAGTCGTCCACCAGCCTGGCCGCTTCCTCCCGGCCCACCGGTCCGACGCGGATTCCGACTTCGTTGAAAATTTCCACATAGATACCGCCAAGGCCGGCCACAACGACCGGGCCGAAGTGATCGTCCCGGCGGCCCCCGATCAACCATTCGAGCCCGGGGGCGGACATTTTCTGGACAAGCATCGAAGGCCCCAGCCGCCGGATTCTGTCGTAGGCGGCCTTGAACTCCACATGGTCCCGGATATTGAGGCACACTCCCCCTGCATCGCTTTTATGGATGACTTCCGGTTCGGCCGTTTTCAATACCACCGGATAACCCAGGCGTTCGGCGGCGGCGGCCGCCTCTTCTTCCGTCCCGGCTCTTTCCCAGGGGATGCACTCTATCCCGTATGCCTCCAAAACCGCACCAAGCTTATGAGGAGGCAGAACCCCCCGGGGCGACGACGCAAGCTCCGCTCCCGCTCCCGACGGGTCAGCCCCACCGGGTCTTTCAACGGAAAACGCGACGGGACGGTGACGCGCCCAGTCGCGGACCCTCGCCAAGGAACGAATCGCTTCCCGTGCATCGTTGAATATCGGGAATGAAAGCCCGGGCCTGATCAGATCCAATTCGCCTTTCGTCGTGAAAATGCTGACGGCAAGAGGCTTTTCATACCGTGTGATCAGTTCCGTGAGTGATTTCAGGAGACGGTGGGATTCCTCCACGTCGAGGCTTCCCTGGTAGCTGTGGAGAAGCACCACCCCGTCGACATCCTCCCTTTCCATGGTCTTCTCGATCAGGGTCCGATACAGCGGAATGTCGTAGACGTCTCCCAGGTCCAGAGGATTCTGGAAGCGTATCACGTTGGCCTTCGATTTCGCCTTCAAAAGGTCAAAAAACCCGTCGGGATACGGAGGCAGACGAAAGCCGTATTCCTCGGCGGCATCGGCCGCGATGACGGCGTGTCCGCCCGACCGCGCAATGATCGCCAGGCGGTCGCCTTTAGGCGCCGGAAGGGAAAAGGCCTTGAGCAGCTCGATGGCCTCCCCGGGTTCTTTCACCCTGATGATCCCGCATTGCTTCAGCGCCGCATCCACGACGCGGTCGTCACCGGAAAGGGACGCCGAGTGGGACCGGGCAATGGAAGAGCCCGCCTCGCCGTTGTTCGATTTATGGAAAATGATCGGTTTTCGGTTCTCAAAGGCCCCGTTCATCAGACGGCGGCCGTCGGATATGCCTTCTAGGTAGCAGTAGATCAGCCCGGTTTCACTGTCATTTCCCAAGTATTCCAGCAGATCGCTTTCCTTGACGTCAAGCTCGTTTCCGATACTGGCAAACTTGTTCAAACCCAGGTTTTCCGCCTCCAGGAAGTTGATTGCCATGACTCCCACCCCTCCGCTTTGTGAAACGACGGATATCCCGCCGAGCGGGACATCGCGCGCCAGGGGGAAGAAAGAAACGGCAAGCCCGGTCCCGCGGTTTACAACCCCCAGGCAGTTGGGGCCGATCATGCGTATTCGGTAACGACGGAGTATCTCCTTTACTTTCAGTTCGAGGCCGATCTTCTCTTCACCCAGTTCACGGAACCCCGCAGATTCGACAATGATTCTCCTGATTCCTTTCTTCCCGCATTCCGCGAGCACATCCGGCACGACTGAAGCCGGAACGAGAACGACCGCAAGGTCCAGGGGATCCCGTATTTCAGACACGCTTCCCCGGATCCTGTGGCCCATGCAGGTGCCGCCCTTGGGCCCCACGAGATGAATACTGCCCCGGAACCCGAAATCCATCAGGTTGCGTACGATCAGCCGTCCGAGATTGTCGGGAAAATCCGAAACGCCGATCACCACTATATCCCGAGCCAGGAAAAAACCTTCCATACCTGCCCTCTCCTTTTCCCGATCGTCCGGTTCCGCAACGGCATCCGAACCGTGAACTCCAGTATCCTTTTGGCCGAAATGACGCATTTGGCATTTCTTTCCCATTCCAGGCCGGAAAATCCGTCTTTCAAAATAGTGGGAAAATATGAATGGTTTTATCCCCGGATTCGAGCGGTCCCAGTCTGCAACCGCGTGGATTCAGCTTGATTTTCGAAGCAATGTACATTATCGGATGTCTTCATGCAACGGGGGAAGGCACAGGGACGGGGAAAGGTTGCACAGGTGGGTTGCGTTGCCATTCATCCCGGGAACCGAGGCATCGTCCGTGCCGCTCCCTCAGCCGTGTGGGATCCGTTTCCGTCCGGTTCCGGTTGCTCTTTTGCGGTTCATTGGATAAGAATGTAATTGTTTCGTAACACGGTCATCATCAAATCGTCACGGTCCGGCCGCTATGATCACGCTTTGCGGCCATGGAGAGTCCGATGCCGGAGAACAGTGTTTTGATCGTCGAAGACGATCGTGATATCCTCCAACTCCTGGCGTATAACATTCAGGCCGCGGGTTTTACCGTCTACACGGCAGGGGAAGGTTACGAAGCCCTGAGCATGGCGAGGCAGCATATTCCGAGCCTGATTCTGCTGGATGTGATGCTGCCGGGCCTGGACGGATTTGAGGTGTGCAAGGAATTGAAGAGGGGCACGGAAACCAGGAACATTCCGGTCATCATGCTGACCGCGCGAGGAGAAGAGGTCGACCGCGTGGTCGGGCTCGAACTCGGGGCCGACGACTACGTGGTAAAACCGTTCAGCCCCCGGGAACTCATTCTCCGGGTGCGTGCCGTGTTGAGACGCGCCACGTCGGAGCCGGGTTCCGAATCTTCGTGGCGGACCGGAGGGCTCGAGGTTGACCTCGCGTCGCACAGGGTGACGATCGACGGCACCGAAGCCGTACTTACGGCCACTGAGTTCAAGCTGCTGGTAGAACTCCTCAGGGGCCGGGGAAGAGTGCTCTCGAGGGATCATTTGCTGGATAAGGTCTGGGGTTACCATTTCGACGGTTATGCCAGAACGGTGGACACTCACGTGAGGCGATTGCGGCAGAAGCTCGGCCCGTATCAGGACATGGTCGAGACTGTTCGCAGCGTCGGGTATCGCTTTCGAGGCTAGCGCATGGGACAGAGTCTGTCATTCAGGGCCCGGCTTCTTTATTTGTTTTGGGCGATACTCATTTTGATGCTGCTGCTGCTTTCTTGGTACCACTACCGGCTGCTCACGGCGGAAACCATCGAAACGGCGCGGAAGACGACCGTTTCGGAGCTGAATCATTTTCACTGGCTGCTGACCGCGGATAAGGAATTCAAGGACCCTGAAGAACTCCGGAACTGGGTGACCGCCGCCGCGGCCAAGATGGATCTCCGGCTGACGTATGTCGCCGAAGGAGGCAGGGTCATCGCCGACTCCCTGGTCTCCGACCTGAGCATTCTCGACAACCATGCAACCAGGCCGGAGATTGTGCAGGCTCAAACGGAGGAAATCGGATCGAGCATCCGGTACAGCAGGGTATCCGAGGAGCAGGAGATATACGCGGCAAGGAAAATCCGAGCCCGGGGAATTCTCCCCGCCGGCACTCTCCGTATCGCAACCCCATACGCCTCGGTGACTAAAACCCTGGAAGCACTCTGGAACAGCTTCATTTTTGTCACCGGCATGGTCCTCGCGGCCATGATCGTACTCAGCTATATCCTCACACGGCAACTGCGGGAACCGATCAACACACTGATACACGCCGCCGGCGCCATCGGGGACGGGAACTTCAGCCGGCGCACCCATTTCGATCCCGATGAGGAGTTTTACCCGCTTGCCGAGGCGATCAACGATATGTCGGAAAACATCGAGGAACATATCCAGTTCATCACCGAGCAGAAGAAGCAGCTCGAAGCCGTGTTCGACGGAATGCAGGAAGGCGTCATGGTCCTCGATGCCAGGGGCAAAATCCGCAGTTTCAACCGCGCATTTTCCGAACTCATATCCAACGCCGCTCAAAGCCTCGGCCGCCGCCCGCTCGAGGTGATCATGAGTCTTGAACTCCAGGAGGCGTGTGACCATGCGATCAGTACCCCCCCCACGGAGGGTGCCAACCCCCACAGCCTCGAAATCGTGCTCGGGGGCACCCGCACCTACACGGTGAATATCGTCAACCTGCAGGACAGGCAGCGCGGCATGGGCGCAGTGGTGGTTTTTCACGATATCAGCGAACTCAAGCGTCTCGAAACGATTCGCCAGGACTTCGTCGCCAATGTCTCCCACGAACTGCGTACCCCTCTCACCTCGGTGAAGGGATACGCCGAGACCCTCCTGGCCGAGGGGCAACCCGCTCCCGCGACTCTTTCGTCCTTCCTCCAGATTATTCTGAGGAACACGAACCACATGGTGCAGATCGTTGATGATCTGCTGCAACTCGCCCGCCTGGAATCCCGGCAGCACAAACCCCGGCCCGTGCCCGTAAACGCACACACTGCGCTTGTGAACGCGTGGAAAGCCTGTGTGCCTCTTGCGGAAACCAAGCAGGTCACCCTCGACAATCTCCTGCCCGCCGAAGGATTGATGGTTTTTGCCGACGTCGACCAACTCACCCAGGTTTTCCGGAACCTGGTGGAAAACGCTATCAGGTATGGCCCCGCCGCAAAACCGATCACGGTTTCTCACCGTATCGAGGAAGGCAAGATCGTGTTCGCCGTGTCCGATGAAGGGCCCGGTATTCCAAAGCAGCATCAGCAGCGGATATTCGAGCGCTTTTACCGTGTGGACAAGCACCGCAGCACGCATCCCGGCAGCACGGGGTTGGGGCTGGCGATTTGCAGGCACATCGTCAAGAACTACGGCGGCGCCATCTGGGTGCAGAGCCCGAATCCCGAGGGCAAGGCGGGGGCCACGTTCTTTTTCAGTCTACCGGTCGAGGCGGACGAGGAAGCCGATGAGAACGGCCTGCTGGAGGTCTGATACCGATTTGCGGTTCCCGCAATGATTGAAGGCGACGCATTTATTTTTTCGGACTTTTTCGGGTCGTAAGGTTGGTGCATGGACAAAGTCATCAAAATGGCTTCCAGGGAACTGAACTTCTTTTACGGTGACTTCCAGGCCCTGAAGAAAATCTCCCTGGACTTCTTCCTGAACCGGGTGACGGCCCTCATCGGGCCTTCCGGCTGCGGGAAGAGCACCTTTCTCAGGTGCCTCAACCGCATGAACGACCTGATCCCCACAAGCAGAGTGGAAGGCGGGATCTTTCTGGACGATCAAAATATTTACGATCCGGGAGTGGATGTGGTTTCTTTGAGACGAAGGGTCGGCATGGTGTTTCAAAAACCCAATCCCTTTCCGAAAACGATTTTCGAAAACGTCGCCTACGGCCTGAGGGTGAACGGAGTAAAAGACAGGGAACTGATCGTGGACAGTGTCGAAAAGAGTCTTCAACAGGCCGCGCTGTGGGAAGAGGTAAAAGACCGGCTTCATAGGTCCGCCCTGGGCCTGTCCGGAGGACAGCAGCAACGGCTCTGTATCGCCCGGGCCCTTGCCGTCCAACCGGAAGTGCTCCTGATGGATGAACCCGCCTCGGCCCTGGATCCCATAGCAACCCAGAAAATCGAAGAGTTGATTGATCAGCTCAAAAGGAGCTACACTATTGTCATCGTGACTCACAATATGCAGCAGGCAGCGAGAGTGTCCGACTTCACCGCTTTTTTCTACGTGGGCAGCATCGTTGAAGTGGACGCCACAGAGACCCTCTTCACACGACCGAAATACCGCCAGACGGAAGATTACATCACGGGCCGGTTCGGTTAGGAGTTCAACGCATGGAAAGCCGCTTTCATCAAGAACTGGAACAGCTCCAGATGACGATCCTGCAGATGGCTGCCTTGACGGAAAGAGCCCTCGCGAATTCGATCAAGGCGTTTTTCGACCGGGGCATCGAACTGGCACATCAAGTGGTTGAAGGCGATCAGGAAATCAATTTGCTTGAAGTTGAAGTGGACAAGCACTGCCTGAGACTCCTCGCACTGGATCAACCCATGGCCCGCGATCTCCGTTTCATTATCGGATGTATGAGGATTGCAGTCGATTTGGAGCGGGTGGCGGACCAGGCTGTCAATATCGCACAAAGGGCGCAGTTTTTGGGCAGCCGCCCCCCTCTTCCCACCGACCCCTCAATGGAACAATTGGCCGAAACCGCCCTGAATATGCTCAGGAAAGTCATCGAAGCATTCGTCCACGAAAACGTGGACCAGGCCGTTGCGGTGTGCGCCATGGACGACACGGCCGATGAGCTGAACGTCACCGTGCTCAAAAAGCTTCTGGATTACATGGTGAACGAGTTGCCCGCCCTGGAAAGGGCGGTTCAGACGATCATCGCTTCACGGTGCCTGGAAAGGGCGGCGGACCAGGCGACGAATATAGCGGAGAGTGTGATTTTTATCGTGAGGGGCGTAAACATCAAGCATCACTGCCAGGGATGAGCCCGTTTTCGCTCCCCCGCGCCCGTCTGCGGCTTTCCTCCAGCAATTCCTCTGTAAAAGGGTATCCGCATAAGGACTGATCACCGGGATCGTTGAAGATGCGCGCGGTAAAGGATAGCCAGGAGATTCATGCCGAAAACAAGGGCTATCAGGACAAGGGACGTCCCGTATTGCAGCGGTCTCGTGGCCTCGATCCGGGTCCCCGCGGTAGCAAGAACATAGATGTGATAAGGCAGCGCCATGACCGGATCGAAGATGGACGAAGGCAGGTGCCTCGTGTAATACACCGCCGCCGTGAACATGATCGCGGCTGTTTCACCGGCCGCACGGCTGATGCCGAGGATTGACCCGGTGAGCATCCCGGGGAAGGCCGCCGGCAAAACAACCCGGTGGATCGTCTGCCATTTGGTCGCTCCCAGTGCAAGCGAAGCCTCCCGGTAAGTTGCGGGGACGGCCCTCAACGCTTCCTCGGCGGTCCCGATAATCACCGGCAGAACCAGGGCCGCCAGCGTCAGTGCCCCCGAAAGCACGCTCACTCCAAGCCCGCACCAGGTAACAAAAAAGCTCAACCCGAACAGCCCGAAAACGACCGACGGCACACCGGCCAGGTTATTGATGCCCACCCGGATGATGCGCAGCACCGGGCCTGGACGTGCGTACTCATGCAGATACACGGCCGAAGCCACTCCCCACGGGAATGCTATCGCCATCGCCCCGACGCTCAGCAGGAACGTTCCCACTATGCAGGGGAAAATCCCGCCCCTGGTCATGGAATCGATGGGAGGCTGCGTCAGGAACGTCCAACTGATCGCATGCCATCCGTTGAACAAGAGAAAGCCGATTATGACGCCCAACGCCAGCGCGTTGATGACCACCGCGCACCGGAAGACGCTGAACGCCGATGCCTGGAAAAGGCGGCGGGTCCTGATGGAGCGGCCCGCGCCGCCAGGGCCGCGCAGCATGCATCTCCCGTCCTCCGGGGATACCGACGTACCGTCGGGTTCATGTTCGGATGGATGAACTGAATTCATTCGCCTTTTGCCTCACAGAGTTGCGGTACCCACCTGCTTGTGCCTGTTGGCGATATGGTCCGCGACCATGTTGAAGATCATGGTGAAGACGAAGAGCACGATCCCGATCGCAAAGAGGGCGTGGTAATGGTCGCCCCTGAACGGCGCTTCGGCCATTTCGGCGGCGATACTCGCGGGCATCGGCCGAACGGGATTGAAAATGGACGTGGGAATCATTGCCGCTCCCCCCGCAACCATGAGGACCACCATGGTTTCCCCGATCGCCCTGGACATGCCGAGAATCACCGCGGTACTGATGCCGGACAGCGAAGCGGGAAGGATCACACGGGAAATCGTCTCCCATTGGGTGGCTCCGAGTGCAAGGGAGGCTTCCTTCAGCTCGACGGGAACACTGTGAATGGCATCCTCGGATATGCTGCAGATCGTTGGAACCGACATGAAAGCAAGCATCAGGGACGCATTGAACAGGTTCAGGCCGGTGGCAATGTCGAACCGGTCCTGTAGAAACGGCGCGACAACGACCATTCCGAAAAAGCCGATCACAACGGAAGGCAGAGCGGCAAGAAGTTCAACCATCGGCTTCACGATTTCACGGACACGCGGGGTGGCGATGTCCGCCAGGTAGATCGCCGTCATGACGCCCAGCGGAATGGAGATGAGCGCGGAAAGGACCGTCACGGCCAGAGAAGCGATCATGAGCGGGAAAATGCCGAAGTCGGGTGGAGAAGAGGTGGGATACCATGCGGGCCCGAACAGAAAGCCGGTAATGGTCACTTTCCTGAAAATGGGAACCCCTTCATTGAAAAGAAATACGACAATCAGGAAGAGCACCACGATGGAAGTGGACGCAATCAGGAAAAAGATCGTGCGAATGAGGCGTTCTTTCCCAGGGCGGCTGCCTTTCATTTTTCCCTTCCCCTTTGTATCCCGAGCTGCGATGCTCGCGGACTCTTCGTCCGGATCCTTCCGGAACGCCCGGAATGTAGGGAGCCAATGTTACGATCAGGTTACGGATCGGCGGAGATTTCGTTACGTTGCCCCGGGCTCCGCGACCGGTCGGCATCACCCTATAATGACAAGACTCGTTTGCTCGGGGTTGCCTTAACGTATATAATGAAACCTCTCTGTGGTTGCCGATAGGTTTCGAGCCGTGGAACCCGGTGACGGCCCAGGGGGTAAGAGCGATTCAATAGGCTTTTTCAGGTCTGGAAGGATTCACATGGAAAGGGAAATCAAGAAAGCGCCCGGAGCTGACGGTGATCTCCTGGATTCAGTCGGCTCCAGGATTCGGGAACGCTCGGAATTTGAAGCAACCTGCGAGAACCGGAGCAACCTTCTCGTCGAAAAACATCCGTACCTCGTCGGCTACGCGTTCCTGTCGACCCTGGTGGTCCTTTTTTCAGCCACGCATCTCATGATGTTCATCATGTCGTTTCTCTTCCTGTACCTCATCTCCGATTTCATGGCCAACGACGTTCACCGGTTTGTCCGCTTTGTTCCAAGGGTGCTTTTGTTTTCGATCCTGTATATTTTCCTGGTTTTCCTCATCACCATTTTCACCTATAAGGTCCTTCCCAATATAGCGAAACACTTTCCCGACACGGTCAACCAGGTGCAGGTCCAGGCGATCAAGCAGTTCAAGCACGCCAGCCATCAATGGGGATTGTCACAGTATATCGACGTTGATGAGGTCCGCGCGACCATCGCAAAAGCGTCCACAACCGTGCTGAGTTATCTGATGGACAATCTGACCCGGCTTTATAAAGGAATCATCCAGTTTATTTTCGCCCTGGCGATCAACGCTTTCCTGTACTACGACCGGCACCGGATAGATGCTGTCTTCAGCCGAAGACCCGGCAGCATGATGAGCTTTCTCTACCGGTTCATTGAAGTCCGGTGCAGCATTTTCTACTTCTATTTCAAGCGCGTCATGGGGGGGCAGCTCATCATCGCCCTCATCAATACCGCGATCTCGTCCGTGGTCATCATCACGCTCGAGTTGCCCCACCCTGTGCTCATGATCTGCATCGTCTTTATATGCGGTCTGTTTCCGGTCGTCGGGAACCTCGTTTCCAACAGCGTACTCGTCATTACCGCATTCATCTCATCCACGGTCTGGGCCAGCCTGATCTGCCTGGGCCTGCTCATCGGTATCCACAAGCTCGAATATTTCCTCAATTCGAAGATCATAGGGGGCATCGTCCGCCTGCCCATGACCGTCACCCTGGCGGCGCTCATCATTTGCGAGGTCCTCCTCGGGATACCGGGGCTCATTCTGGCCATCCCCCTGATCCTTTTCCTCCGATGCGAGCTTGAACACATCCCGGGGTATCCGCGCCAAGTGCTGTCTCTTCCGCCTCCCGCTCATATCTCCATGGCTTCCGGCCCGGCCACCGCCTCCGTGGTTGGGGACAGCACGAAAACAACCGCGGTGTCCTAACCCGGGCCGACGCTCGGCAAAGGGCCAGTGGTGGGTAAAGGTGAGTCTCAAAGCAAAAAGGAAAGGCATTTCCCGCTTCGGCCCCTGTGACGGGGTTTAACCGGTCGGTACGACGAAGCCGAGTCCACAACGCCCCCGCCACCGCCTCGAAAATTCCGACAGCATATTTTCCATGACGCGTCCCTGAGTACGCCCAACTCAAGCCCGCATACGCATGGCGGAGCCCCCTTGGGAGCACGCACCCCTTTAGGACCATCCCTCCGGCCAAAGGCAGTCACATGTTTTTAGGGTTTTTAACGTATTGAACCAATATGAACGAACTGCCCGGATTCCCTCCTGTGACGTCATAACGGATCACGAACTGCCGATTAGTGAAGGATTGAGCATAAGCAGGCCGTTGAACTGCTCCTGTGCACTGGCACAGTTTTAAGGCGCAAGGTCACCTCGAATCTCACGAGGTGCTTTCGTCAACTTGATTTGGCTCGTTTGATGCTTTCATTTGGCCCACCCTTTGCCGGCCCATCCCACCCGATTGGCGGAATTCACGGGGAAGGGGGAAACGGACGGAGCCCGTAAGGGGACCGGACTGCCCCCCTTTCCTCGGCTCTGACATCAGTCGATTGCCAGGGTCGTTCTTTGCTCTTCGTCTCCAGCCGCCTTAAAGCAAAAATTACTTTGCATAACCCATTCCGTAAGCCCAGGCCGGTCTTCGAAGCGTGTGCCGATTTTCTTCTTGACAAGCAAAAGGGGAAACGGTACCAAGGAAACCTATTGTTCACTATCTCAATCGAGATACTTGTAACATTCAAGGCTCGGGCGAACGCCAAGGCAGGAAAAAGGAGGAGGAGGGACGATGGGTGCGATTGCCGACAGTACGATCCGTTGCGGGCGGGACACCAACACGAAGCTCACCCGGCCACCGCTCGGGAGAGGATCTCCGGCCAAACACCGGCGCGCCCTTCTCCTCCGTTTCCCTGGGGCACAGTCGTTTGCGGCCGTCCGCATGACGGAAGAACCTGACCCGGTCTCGGGCGGGAAGCTTCTTGTACGGGCGGATGACAATACTCGTCGATTCAAGAGCGTTCCCTCTCCATCTTCAAAATCAGGAGGCATGTCATGGGAAGAAAGTGGCGGAAAGTGAAATCCTGCTATTTGGGTTTGGCTGTCGTAGCGGCAATCGCAATGCTGATCCCCGTGTTCGCCTGGACCGCCGATACGGCAAAACCGCTCACGAAAGTCCGCTGGGCCTTTATCGGGGCCTCGTGCGAATCGGCGGTTTTTGCCGCAAAGGAAAAGGGGTTCTGGCAGGCCGAAGGGCTCGATGTCGAACTGATAAAGGGCGACTGGAACTTCATAAGGGAAGCACTGGCCTTCAATAAGATCGACGGCTGCCAGGGGATGGCCCTCACGTGGCTGAAGGCTGCCGAGCAGGGTCTCGATGTAAAAGTGCTTGCGGGTGTGCACACCGGCTGCATCCATGTGATCGCGGGCAATAACACGGACATCCGGACCATCGACGACCTGAAGGGCAAGCGGATCGGCGTCCCGGCCATCGGCAGCACTCCCTTTATGTTTCTGAACAGGGTTCTCGGGGCCAGGGGCTGGGATGTAAAAAAAGACGTGGACTGGCGCGCATTTCCACCATCGGAGCTCGAACTTGTCCTCGAAAAGGGTGAAGTGGACGCGGTATGCGTGTCCGACCCGCACGGCACTCTCATACTGTCCGACGGCAAGGGGCGAAGCCTTCTGAGCAGTGCCGCCAGCCCGCCTTACAAGGATGAGTACTGCTGCCTGATTTTTGTGACAGGGAAGCTGTACCGCGAGTCCCCCGAGACCGCTGCCGCCATGTCGCGAGGTCTTCTCCGGGCCGCCAGATGGGTGGCCGCCAATCCGCAGGCTGCCGCCAGCATCGCGGTGGAGGGAAAATACGTCGGGGGCACGGTTGATCTGAATGCCAAGAGCTTGGTTTCCCTCGATTTCATCCCGTCGATTTCCGGAGGCCGTAAAGCCCTTTCTCTCGCGGGAAATGAGATGAAGGCATCCCGGATGCTCGACCCCGGCACCGACGTGGAGAAGCTTGCCGAACGCATCTTCGGACCGGTGAACGGCCTGACGGATGAGTGGATCAATTCGATCAAAGTGGAGAAGTCCTCTTCATGACAGGCGTATCCGTTAAATCCTCTGCATCGCGGGAGGCCCCCGTTTCGGGAGACCTCCCGCAGGGCTCACGTCCCTCCGTGCCGGTCAATACCGCTCTGAGTCTGCTGCCGGTGGTTGCCGCGGGCCTCGCTTTAGCTCTTCACACCGCTCTGCCCGCACGGCAGGTATCACCCGTGTCGGGTTACTACGCTTTTCTGCTGAAGATTTTTCTTCTGGCGGGTATGGCGGCGGTCGTTCTCCAATTCCTCTTGCCGACGTGGCGGAGACGGTACGGCTCCATCGCGCCGCTCGTCACGGCCGTCGTACTCGTCCCGGCCGCGCTCGACCTCGTGACGCTCAAGTTCGCTCTTTTCCCCCTGCCCTACTTCCCGGGGCCCGACCTGATCCTTAAGAGCCTGTGGGCGGACCGTGGGCTTCTTATCGTTTGCGTCTATCACTCCATACTTCTGCTGCTCAGCGGATATTTTGCCGGTACTCTCGTCGGGCTTGCAACGGGGGTTCTCATCGGCTGGTACCCGGCATGCCGTTATTGGCTGATGCCGGTACTCAAGACCATCGGTCCGGTTCCCGCCACGGTCTGGATCCCTCTTTCGCTGGTCCTTTTCCCCCACCACCTGGCTTTCGGGAGTTTTCCTCATCGCCCTTGCAGTCTGGTTTCCGGTGACGATCATGACAAGCACGGGGATCTCAAACGTCCGGATAGCTCATCTTGAGGTGGCCAGGACCATGGGGGCCGGCCGCCGATACCTCGTTTTCCATGTGGCGTTGCCTTCGGCCCTCCCGGATATCTTCATCGGGCTCTTCATGGGCCTGTGCTCGGCTTTCCTCACCCTGGTCGTAGCGGAAATGATGGGCGTCAAGGCCGGGCTGGGCTGGTATGTGAGCTGGGCACAGAACTGGACGGAGTATTCCAAAGTCTTTGCCGCCATCATCATAATCACCTTCTTTTTCTCGGGCATCATGACCCTGCTGTTCAAGGTCCGAGACAAAATACTCTTCTGGATGAAGGGGGTAATCAAATGGTAACCGGCTCCGTGTTCACCGACAGAATCGCCGCGGACCAGCAGCGGGAAGGGAGCCTTTACGTGGAGTCGGTGTCCAAGGAATATACGGGCACTGACGGCCGCCATGTGCTCGCGCTAAAAGAAGTCGGGATCACTGTACGGCCCGGGGAACTGGTCACCCTCCTGGGGCCATCGGGCTGCGGAAAATCCACCCTTCTGCGTCTTGCCGCGGGGCTGGACAAGCCGAGCTCGGGCCGCTTGCTCCTCCATCGAAGGGCCTTCGGCGGAGCGCGGACTGGTCTTCCAGGACCCGACCCTCTACCCCTGGCTCACGGTACGCCGCAACATCGAGTCCGGGCTTCGAATCAGGGGCATGGTCAAAGAACGGGCCGGCGAGGTCGTCGACTTCATACGCATGGTCGGGCTGGAGGGCTTCGAGCAGACCTATCCGCATCACCTGTCCGGAGGCATGGCGCAGAGGGTGGCGCTGGCCAGGTCGCTCATCAACCACCCCAAGGTGCTTCTGCTCGACGAACCCCTGGGAGCACTGGACGCCTTCAACCGGATGCGCATGCAGGATGAGGTGCTCAGGCTCTGGGAAATGCACCGTACCACCATACTGCTGGTCACCCATGACGTGGATGAGGCCATCTATATGAGCGACCGGATCGTCGTCATGACCCCCCCGACCGGGGACCGTGGAACAGATCCTCGCGGTGGACTTGCTTCGTCCCCGGCAGAGAAACAACCCCTACTTCACCCAATTGCGGAACGAGATCCTGGAGATGCTTCACTTCGCCCGCAAAGACAGTGTTGAGTTCTACCTGTGAAAGCCCACCGGGGTGCCGGTGGAGAATGGCAACATGCCGGGCCGGCGGCGGGAAGCATGGGAAAAACCGCACCATTGGTGAACCGGCCGGACACGTGCGGAAAGCTCAAAAGGTCCGCACCGGGAAGATCTTTTACATCGCTCGAAACTACGCAGCAAGGACGGGAGGCACAGGTGAAAACGGGAAGGATGAGAACGTCATGACTCATTTCAACAGGGCGACACCACCCACGAGGGAATCGCGCCTCAATCCGAGCATCACGTTCGGCGGCACGATTTGCGGTCTCGCCGGCAGAAAAGGAAAGGGATGCCTGGAGAACAGTGACCGCAGTTTCTCCCAGGGTACGATTTGCCTTCTTCTCCCGGCGCTGGCGATCATAAACAGCCTGCCCGGAACGGTGGTCCTGCTCCACGGGGCGTCCGGATGCGGCGCCTGCACCCACTCGCAGAACGCCAACGTTCGGGCGGGATCGGCGGTAAGGACCGGGAAGGCTCGAGAAGTCCTCTGGTTCACCACGGCCCTCCGGGAACTGGACGTGGTGAACGGCGGCGAGAAAAGACTGGAGGACGCCATACGGGAGATCGACCGGGAGCACCGGCCCAGGTTCCTCGTGGTGGTCACGACCTGCATTCCCGGGATCATCGGAGACGACGTGGACACCCTCGCCGAGCGAATCGGCCCCGAAATCGGGGCCAGGATACTCCCTGTGCACTGCGAAGGTTTCAAGACGGCGATCTGGGCTACCGCCTACGATGCCGTTTACCATACGATCGGGCGGAACCTCCTGGACCCGCCCGATAAAACATCTCACGGCGAACGGAACCCCAGGCTGGTGAACCTCATGAACGTGTCCTCCATGGGGCGACCGGACGAATTGGAACTGGAACGGCTTCTGCGGGCGTTGGGTCTTGAAGTGAACATCTATCCCGTCTTCGCGGACCCCGCCGCGATGCGGCAAGCCGCCCATGCGGCTTTGTCCGTTTCCACCTGCCCAACGCACGACGATTATTTCCTCCAGCATCTCAAGGAGTATTACGGGGTCCCCTACATCATCCGGCACATGCCCATCGGCATCGAAAACACGGCGTTCTGGCTCAGGGACGTCGCCACAGCGTTCGGACTCGAAGAGGAAGCCGAGAGGATCATCGAGCGGGAATCCTCCCGGCTTAAAGCGGCCCTGGCGCCCTTCCTCCCAGATTTTCAGGGGAAAAGGGCCTTCATATCCGCCGGTGAAATCCGCGCCCTCTCCAATGCTTCACTCATGAGGGAACTGGGGTTCGAGATCGTCGGGGTACGGGCTTTTCACCACGATGAGTTTGCCGAGGTCGAATACGAGAAACTGGCTTCGGGAGGAAAAGATTTCGTTTACAACATCGCCGACTGCCAGCCCTTCGAGGAGGCCAACCTCCTGCGCCGGCTGAAACCCGATATTTTCATGGGCCACGTGAACGGCAATTCAACGGCGGCCCGCCTGGGGATCCCCACGGCGGTGAGCTACAACACCGGGATGCATTTCCTCGGATACCGCGGCGCCTTCGAACTGGCGCGGCGACTGCGTCGACAGCTTCGGAACCCGGCTTTCAACCGGCACCTGGGCGAACACGTGAAGCTCCGCTACCGGGAGGAGTGGTATCGGAAGGACCCATTCACTCACATTCGCCGGCGAGAGGAGGCGAGCCATGCATGATTTCATTGAGCGCCCTCGTTTTTCCTGCGCGCTCGGCGGGGCGCTCATGGCCGCCGCCGCCCTGCCCGAAACCATCCCCATCGTGCATTCGGTGGGTGGCTGCGTCGGCAACCTCGCCTGGGCCCAGCAGGGAGGATCAGCACTGCAGGTGGGGGGACCTTGCGGCTGCCTGGGAATCCCCGGGACAAACCTGAGAGAACGGGAAGTAGTTTTCGGCGGGGTCGACCGTCTTCGAGAACAAATCGCTAATACTCTGGAAGTCATGGAAGGACGCCTTTTCGTCGTCCTCACCGGATGCGTTTCCGAGGTCATCGGCGACGACGCGGATTCGGTGGTACGCGAGTTCCAGCGGTCTGGCACGTCTATCGTCGCGGCACGCACGGGCGGTTTCCGCGGCGATTCCTACCGCGGCTACGAGGAACTTCTGAAGGTGCTCTTCCGCGATTACGTCCGGGGTTCCCACCGGAAACAGCCCGAACTGGTCAACCTCTGGGGGGTGGTCCCCGGCCAGGACGTGTTCTGGCGGGGAAACCTGGAAGCGTTGCGCGGACTTCTGGAGGATCTCGGACTGCAGGTAAACACTTTTTTTACCGGCCATGACTCGCTGGAAGGCCTGGCCGGGGCCGGGAGCGCCGAACTCAACGTGGTGGTCTCCCCTTTCTATGGTGTGGAGGCGGCGGAAGAGTTCGAAAAGCTCCACGGGACAAGATATCTTATCGCCCCTTTTCCCATCGGGCCGACGGCTTCGGGCCGGTTCCTGAAGGCGGTGGCCGATGAATTGAGCATTCCCGGAGAAAACGTGGAACCGGTCATCAAGCGTGCGAGTGAACGCACCTACCGCTACCTTTCCCCATTGGCCGATGCATGGAACGATATTGACCTGCAGCGGCACGCTCTCGTTATCGGAGATGCCAACTACTCCTTCGCCCTCGCGGATTTTCTGACCGACGACCTGGGCTGGCTTCCCGAGCAGGTGGTGCTCACCGATGCCCTCAGAGACGATCAGCAGGCGGAAATCCTGCGGCGAAGGAGCGCAGTGCGTTCGGAACCCGAGCACCGTATCGTCTTCGAGAGCAACACGTCAGCCATCCGAAAGCACCTGGACCCGCGGTGGTTTCCCCCGACGGACGATCCCTATGTGGAGAGTTTCACTCCCGCCTTCGTGCTGGGAAGTTCGCTGGATCGGGGAACTGGCCGAGTCGCTGCGCGCTGTACACCTGTCCGTGAGCTTCCCCGTATCCAACCGGGCCATCCTCGACCGCACCTACGTCGGATATGCCGGAGCGCTGCGTCTGTGGAGGACCTGGCAGGCGCCATCGTCGCGGGGCGATGAGAGGAGAAACACAATGAAAATAGCTATCGCACTGGAAGCTGAAGGCTCTGCCCTGGCCCACTTCGGCCACGCCGGGAAGTTCCATGTGTACGACGACCGCGAGGGGACCTTCCAATTGGTGGAATGCCGTCCGAATTCCCCTCCCTGCGGCAGTGAGAGTTCGGATGAACTCATGGCCGCCGCGGTGCAGGTGATTTCGGACTGCGCCGCGGTGCTGGCCGCCCGCTTCGGGCCGTGCGCATTGCGGGAGACAGCGGTGGCGGGGGTTTATCCGTTCGAGACGGGAAGGATTCACGATGATCGGCTTCCCGCCACTCTCGCCCGCCTTCGCGACCTGGTACTGCCGCGGTACTCACAACACGAAGGGAGAAATGTTCCATGACCGGCAAGATCAAACAAATCGCGGTCTACGGCAAAGGGGGAATCGGAAAATCCACGACCACCGCCAATATCTCTGCAGCCCTCTCGCTGGACGGATATCGAGTGATGCAGATCGGCTGCGACCCCAAAAGCGATTCCACCAACACCCTGCGGGGCGGGAGATACATCCCGACCGTGTTGGAAACGTTGCGGGAAAAATCCCGCGTGCGGCCCGAAGAGATCATCTTCGAGGGGTTTAACGGAGTTTACTGCGTGGAGGCGGGTGGACCCGCGCCTGGAGTGGGTTGCGCCGGGCGAGGAATCATCACTGCCGTCGAACAGCTCAAACAGATGCGGGTGTTCG
>CAXXDT010000006.1:0-553892 GCA_963663685.2 uncultured Syntrophobacter sp.
CGATGACCGGTCGATCAGCCAAAACGGCGAACGACGCAGTCACGCTGGTCTTGCCGGTGCCGCCTTTACCGCTGATGACAACGAGTTCCTTCATGCGTTCCTGTCCTTATCCGCTTTGGCGGGCTAACCGTGTCATGACAGTTTCTCAGCACGCAATGCACTGCCGCAGGGCAACAACCGTGCCGGTCCCCGAGGCGCTCAGCGGCATCGTTTCAGCCGGGTCCCCCAGCCCGCCGTGGTTCGAACCTCTGCCGCCTTTCCCGCATTCGTATCCACAGGGCGGCATCGCTCAAAAACCCTCGGCATTCCTCAGCCTTGTGGCCTTTTCGATGAGGCTCAGGAAGAGCCCCCGGTATTCCGGCAACGCATCCACGATCAGGCTCCCTCCGGAATAGGCTTCCGCGATCCGTCGATCATCGGGGATTTCAAGAAGAACAGGAATGCCTTTCTCCCCGCAGTAGCCATGCACGCGGTCATCACCGATCCCGACCCGGTTGACCACGGCCCCGAAGGGAATACCCAGTTCCCTCACCATGTCCACGGCGAGTTTGAGGTCGTGCAGCCCGAAAGGCGTCGGCTCCGTGACGAGCACAACCAAATCCGCGCCACGGAGGGTGGCGATGACCGGGCACGAGGTTCCGGGAGGTGCGTCCAAAATGGCGGGGCGGCCGTCCTGCAGACGAGTCTTGACCGCTCGGATAAGCGGTGGGGCCATGGCCACGCCAATGTCAAGGCGTCCCTGGATCAGACTGATGTTTCCCGCCTGCACTGTTTCGACAACCCCTATGCGTTTATCGATTTCACAAATGGCATTGCGGGGACATACCTTCACGCATCCGCCGCAGCCGTGACACATTTCGGAGAAGACAAGAGGATAGGTCCCAAACGAGACGATGGCGTGATATTCGCAAACCCTTCCACATTCGCCGCAGCCATCACAAAGGGATTCATCCACCTGCGGGACTGGAATGGTGACGATCTCCTCCTTGATCATGTTCCCCATCAGAAACAGGTGATCATTCGGCTCTTCCACGTCGCAGTCCAGAAGCTGCACATCCGAGCCGAGCACACGCGCCAAGTTTACCGAAACCGTCGTCTTGCCGGTTCCCCCCTTGCCCGAAGCGACAGCCAGAATCATAAGGGGCCTCCGCCTCTGCAACTCCGGGAGGCGCATCGCCGGCCCGTTTCCTCATTGGCATCATCCCGGCGGCCGTTGCGGACTTTCGTGATACAACCGATTCCGACCGTGCAGGGCCTGATATCGAGAAGCGGCGCGCTGTCCGGGATGTCCGTCACGCCGAGGCAAGGTACACCGCCCTCGCGGCGGTCCGGCTCAACCATGCTCAGTCCGCTGGCATTGGGTCGACGGAGTGCGTGCGCGGCGGATACTCCCCGACCGACCTCATGGAGAAACGGTTTCACCTTGAGTCTTGAAATGCCGGCCGGGTGGCAGTGACAGAGGACGTCAGCGGGGAAATGGTCTTCCACGCCGCGCAAGACGTCTTCAGACTCTGTAAATGCCGCCGCCCGCCTCCTGCAGCGCTTCGCGAAAGCCTGACGGGCAGATGTCTCCTCCACGGCGAAATGCTCACTGCGCTTGACACCGACGGACTTGCAGCCGATGACGGCTTTGCTCATGCCCAGTGTCCTCCGACGTCAGCGGTTTTTGCCTCGGTCAGTCTTCCCGCGCGGTATTGTTCAAGAGCCTCTGCCACCGTCGGGGCATCGGTGTTGAAAACCTTGAGCCCGGCCGCCAGGAGCACACGGAACGCTTTGGGGCCGCAATGGCCGGTCACGAGCGCTTTCGCTCCCAGTTTGGCCACGGTTTCCGCCGACTGGATTCCGGCTCCCTGAGCCGCGTTCAGGTTCTGTTCGTTGTCGACCACCTCGAAGGTCTCGCTGCATAGATCGTAGACAAGAAACTTCGGAGCCCGGCCGAACCGGCTGTCCAGCGGGGCATTGACCCCGCTCCCTGATGTCGTAAAGACTATTTTCACGGATCTGCCTCCTTGCAGTGTCGCGATTCAGCCACGAACGGCGCATCGATCATTGAGACGACGCAGCCAAGGGGTGTTCAATGCCGGCGCGTGCCGGTCCGCAACTGTCCCGGTTTCGGCCTCAGCAAGGCGCTTCCTGATGAAATCCAGCTCCAACTGCAAGCCCTCGGCATGGTTCCTGAGCACCTGCATTTCCATTTCCCGATCGGATTTCCGGGATGGTTGCGGGTATCCATGCGGGGCATTGTACCGGCTGAATCGCACCCAACCCGAAAGTCCGGTGGCATGGAACATCTTGCGCCATCCACATCCGCCGCCACCGAGTCTTCGGCCCCAGGCACGGCAGCCTTTCCCGAAACCCTTCCCAAAGCCACGTCCAGGGACAGGCTTCGCGGACTCCGACACCCCGGACCCAGCGCAATATCCAGCCGCGCGTCCGGTCATTGCTCCTCTTCCCATGGGTCCCGTTCGATCTCTTCCCGGCATTCTCGTATCCTCATCTCTTAAGAATTGTTTGTTATTGCCTTGTCATGACGGTTCCACACTTCGAGCATTTATGCTCGATGCAGGGCACACCACGTTCATGTGGTTCCGTCTGCCCACACCGTGGGCAAATGCAGTAGTTGGCGGGCCTGGCCGCCAGGGAACCGCCCACACGACCGGACCCTCGGCCACCCTGCCCCTGTCCCTTTCCACCGCTTCCACCATCTGCACACATTCCACGTCCTCTTCGGTTCATGATGTTTACCTCCTGATAACCGTCGTGCATTTCCCTGAACCACTGGCCTCCCCGCCCGCAACAGCCCGGCATGGCAAACGCGTCGCGCTCCAGGCCGCCACTAAGCCAAGCCTGAATGACCTCCCGAAGGTCTCCGGCCACGAATGGAATCACAGGGATTCCGTAGGTGGTGATCAGCGCGTGCATGGGTCTGGAAACCGCGCCGCAGACCAGTGTGCCGACATCCAGCCCGACCAGGCGAAGCACCTTTCGAAGCGGCGGACCATCCGCCAGCGGTTCTTGCGTTTCGTGGATAATCCGCCCGGACTCAACTTCGACAATGTGGACCTGCCGCGCGGTATCGAAAACCGGCGCGATCCGACTCTCCCAATATGCAAATGCCGCTTTCATCATCCAAGACCCTTCTCTTCGCCCACCCATGACAATAGCAAAGGCAATGCCAAATGCCGACACCCGGCATACAATGTTCATAATTTACTGTAATTAATGGATATAAAACGATTCACAAAGGAGGATGGAAGGCTAAAGAGTAGCGATTTCGCTACTTATTTAATTTTAGATGGGTGCATTACTGCTACCGTATTCGTTCGTGGCGGGAACGGCCGTCTTGGGGAGGAAGGGAAATCCCAAGCTTCTTCATTCTGCGAAAAAGCGTGGTCTTGTGGATGCCAAGCTCCTTTGCCGCAGCCAGGCGGTTGAAGGCGTTGCGTTCGAGGGCGGCGCGGATGACTTGAGCGTCAAGGATGTCGTGAGCGGATCGGATATCCGCATCCGCGCCTGTCGCCGTTCCACGAGCGGTCAGCTCCCCCGGCAGGTGTGCGATGCCGATATGTCCGTCGTTGCAGAGGATGAAAGCGCGCTCGATGACGTTTTCCAGCTCGCGGATGTTGCCCGGCCAGTCATGAGCGACCAGGAGGGACAAGGCTTCCGCGGCTATCCCCTGCACGGATTTCTGCTGCAGTTTGTTGAACCGGGCAACGAACTGGCCCACCAGAAGGGGAATGTCCTCTTTCCGCCGGCGCAACGGGGGCAGTTCGATACGCACCACGTTCACGCGGTAGTAGAGATCCTCTCGGAAGACCCCCTGGCGCATCTGCTCGGCCAGGTCTTTGTTGGTGGCCACGATAACCCGAACTTCAGCGGCCTCGGAACGGGTCGCTCCCAGCGGTTCGTATGTCCGTTCCTGCAACACGCGGAGCAATCTGACCTGAAGGGCCGGGCTAACCTCGCCGATTTCATCAAGGAACAGGGTCCCTCCCCTGGCCAGCGCAAAACGGCCCGGTTTGTCCTTATGCGCCCCTGTAAATGCCCCGGCCTTGTAGCCGAACAACTCCGACTCCAGCAGAGTGTCGGGCAAGGCCCCGCAATTGACGGCGATAAAGGGACCCCGGCTGCGGGGACTGAGCGAATGGATCGCCCGTGCCAGCAGTTCCTTCCCAGTCCCGGTTTCTCCAAGGACAAGAACCGTACTGGGGCTGGCGGCGATGGCGGGCAGGACCTCAAACACCCGCTGCATCAGGGGGCTTCTGCTGGTCAGATCCCCGACTCGGAATTTCCCCTCCAGTTCCTGGCGCAATGCCTCGACTTCGGAAAGGTCGCGGAAGGTCTCTGCGCCGCCGATCACACAGCCGTCGCCATCACGCAGCACTGCGGTGGAAATGCTGATGGGGATGCGGTTCCCGTCCGAGTCAATGATGTATCCGGATTTGCCGATAACGGGCCTGCCCGTCTTCAATGTTTGCTGAAGCGCACAAGCAGCCCCGCACATGCTGGAACGGAGCACTTCCGAGCAGCGTCGCCCGATCGCCTCTTTACGCGACACGCCCGTGATCTCCTCGGCGGCCCGGTTAAACGACGTGACGCGCCATTCCATATCCACCGTAAAAACGCCGTCCGAGATGCTCTCAAGGATGGCTTCGGTCGGAGTCAGGACCGCTGCTTTCATGTTCTTCCTGCGATCACTCATCCCGATGACCTCCGGGACGGTTGACCGGCGTTCCTCACCTGAACGATGTCCTCGTCCAGGCCATGGTGAAGCTCCTGGAAAACGCCCTCCATTTCCTCCGGTGGCGTCTTACAGTGGATATCACATGCGTGCGGACCGCGCCCGACATCAGGAAGACGAACCGGACAGGCATGATCCACCGAACAGGCAGCGGCGCTCAATCGACGAAATGTTCCGGCCACCCGGAGACGTTGAAACCACCGAGTGCCGACGTCGGCGCGGAGCCGGTTGCATTCCCGCGCGGTGGCCGCTCCCCGCCTAAGCCATTCCTCGCCCCGGGGACCGCGCCGGTCCGGGTTGCCCCGGACAAAGGGCCGAATAGTGTTGGAGCATTGGGCAATCTCCCGGTTTGTCATCTCTTGACGTTCCCTCAAGCGTTTCCGGCCTTCACTCGCGCCATCGAATCCCCTGGACTCCCACCGACTCGGACGGAATGGCGGGATGATCATATTGAATTCTCATTATTTTACCGGAGAAGGAGTCAACCGCCTACGGGTTTCTTCATTTCGATCTCAACCGCCGTTCTCCCAAACACGGAGAAGGTGAGCGGCAGAGACGGCGACGCCGCAGGATTCCGCTGCTCCGGCGCCCCCTCAACGAACCCGTGCCAGTTCATACATCAGGGCCGCGGTGGAACGGATACCGTTATGAAAATCGTCCAGGCTGAACCGTTCGTTGGGAGAATGTGACCCGTTGTCGGGACAGCCCCAGCCCAAAATGAGGATACTGTCGATGGCGAGTGCCTCCCGGAGCCGGTTCACGATGGGGATCGATCCGCCCGCCCGGATGAATGCGGGGACCTTGCCAAAGTCGATTTCAATCGCCCTGGCGGCAGCCTGTACGTTCGGGTTGTCGCGGGGCACCAGCACCGGATCGGCCGTCAGCCCGCCGAACACACCCGAATGGAGATCGATGCGGGGCCCCTGCACTTCGATTTGCTGATAGGATATTCCTCTCAGGCCGTAGGTCACGGCGGGAACGCCCTTCGCAAACTGTGAGGTGTCGGAAATGGCCGCCACGTCGGCCCGGAGTTCCACCTTGTGATCCAGGAGAAACTTCCCGAGGCTCGGACTCCCGATTTCCTCCTCCCCTTCCACGAGGAATTTTATGTTGAGAGGCAGTGTCCCGGCCGCAGCCAGCACAGCCTCCGCAGCCTTTACATAGGTAAAGAACTGCCCCTTGTCATCGTTGGCCCCGCGCGCATAGACGTATTCGCCCCGAACGACTGGTTCAAAAGAAGGGCTCATCCATTCGTCGAGCGGTTCGGGCGGTTGGACGCCGTAGTGGCCGTAGATGAGCAGCGTGGGAGCGCCGGGGGCTTTGCAGTGTCGAGCGTAAACGATGGGGGAACGTTCGGTCCGGAAGATTCCACCCTGGAACCCGATGCGCTCCAGGTGGCTGAAAATCCATTCGGCGGCACGCCGAACATCGTCCCTGCAGTGAGAATAGGTGCTGATGCTCGGTATCCTCAGGAGTTCGAAGAGTTCCTCAATACCCTTCGCCCTGGCGCTGGTGATGTATTGGACTTCCAGTATGCCGGAACGGGTCATGCGCACGATGATCGCCAAGGAATAGCAGGACATCGTCGCGGCAGGGAGGACAAGATGACGCCATCCGCCTATGCCGAAGGAAGGCAATAGTCCCGGCACGATGGCAAACAGGTAGATGAGCATCAGGCCCGGCCAGAAATCGGGAACGACATCCGGACGCCAGCTTTGCGGTTGCTGCGTGAAGCAGAGACCTCGTTTGCGTTGGCGCCAGGCCGTCCGGGTGGACAGCGACGGCGGCCAGGGGGATGTCATCACCGGAGGCGGGGAGCCAGGGGAATATCGTTGTACCGTCAGCCTGGTGGGAAAACGCAGGCGAGCCGGGTGTCGATTCGGAGGCGGCAGCACATGCCGGGGGGGCTTCCGGCGATCTGCCGAAATTCACGAAATCGGCGAAAAAGGATCTTACGGGGACGAAACGGCCGTGCATCCCGGAACCGGAGGGCCGGTACGTCCCGAAATCGTCATTGCCGGCCTACCCTGGCAGCCAGGTGCGCACGGGGCCCACATCGAGATGGACAAAATTGGAATAGTGCGCCACTCCGCCCGCTTTCAGCTGTTTCGCCACTCTGGCGATGTCCCGCAGGGAAACGTTTTCAAGGGTGATGTCCGCGGCCATTCCCCTGGTGTGATAGCTGTGGCGGGCCACACCGGGCTCCTCGGAGAACAGCATCCGGTTATAGGATGGAGAGCGGTAGCCCGAGACCAGGATGTAGGGCCGCCCTCCGGCCCCAAGGCGGTTCCGGACGGTATCCAGAAGGAGGAACAACCTGGGGTCGATCGAATATGTCAGGCCATCGTAATGGCACCGGAAGAAATGGTTGAGCCGGCGGCACGCGTTCTTGTCGAACGCGCCCTTGGAGTCGATATACTGCAGATTCAGAGACTCCCCGGTATTCCTGTTGTACAGGCAGAGCTTTCCCGAATATCCGTTTTTTGTCGAGCCGGTCCCGGCGATCGCGCCGGACAGCGGGACAAGGGCTTGCGCCCCTAGCAGAAACATCATCTTCAACAGTTCTCTTCGAGTCATCAAGTACTCCTACTTCTCTCCCGGCTATGGATTTCCAGGATTTATCTCCTTCCGCGTGCCGGCACGCCCGGAGCTTCCCCGCAGTCTGGCCACATCCGTAGGGGTCACGGCGGGAGCACTTCCGGGGGGCTGCAGGCGCCTAAGGCCGCAAAGGCATAAGCCCTTCGAACGCGCCGTCAAACGGCCGCGGTCCGGATCTGTGTATGCAACTGAATAAGACGGTCAGTGTTGTGGGGCCCACCGGGGGGGAGCACGGGGGCGAAGCGGTGAGGCGATGTCTCCGGAGATGAGGAATCGCGCTCTCGGCGGGCGAAAGGAAACGAATCCCAGGGCAACCGGCAGCACAAGGAAGAAGGCCGAGGTCTGCGCCTGTGACATAGCGTTGAGGAACAGGCACGCGATGCAGGGTCCATCCGCACCCGTCCTCGTATTTTCATCGGGGCTGCTGCCGGTGGAAAGGCAGGGATCGATAAAAGGGACGGGAATCGGGGCCCGGGCGGACAAACCGTGCAGGCGGCAGGTGTGGCAAAGATGGATAACAGAGGTCAAAAAGAGAAGCAGAGCGATCAGGAGGAGGCTGAAAAAACGGTGCTCGCTGTCTCTACGGTCCTGCGTTTTTACATTCATTCTTCATTCCGGAAAAAGGGATGGCTGCAAATTCGTTCCCTGCAGCTCGTGGTCCAAGTCTGAATCAGCTACCATTGATTCGAAGACTTGTCAAGGCGGGGCGGCCGCTCCGGGCGGGGAACGCTTTTTGGGGGGAACGTTCGGAACCCTTGCGGGGAAAAGTCCCTTGACAAAACGAAGAGATTTTACTAGGGCTCTATATTACCAGCTTTAAATGACGATCAGGTGCAAGAGCTCAAAAGGGAATCCCGTGAGAATCGGGAGCGGTCCCGCCGCTGTAAACGGGGACGAAATCCAATAAATGCCACTTTCTTGCGCGAGCGAGATGGGAAGGCTTGGAGAGTAGGACGATCCGTGAGCCAGAAAACCTGCCTGATGCGGTATGCGGAATCGGTGCGCGGAAACACCCGATGAACCGCTGAAGGACCAAGTGAACCAGGGTGCAATCCTCAGGGCATAGTTATGTTCTGGGGATTTTTTTTTGGGCTGAAGCCGTGCACTTTTCGTCTCCACAACGAAAGGCTTCACCCTCCTCAACCATCCATCAACCCTTTTTCCATCCGGGAGCGCAACATGGCTCCCGGATGCCCGTCCGTTAAGGGCGGAGGCGGCAATCGGTTTTTCGATTGTGCGGATCATATGGAGAAAGTTGAAGTCATGCGAAGCAGAACCAGATTGCCGTGGGGCATCCGCATCCTGCTGATCACCACGGCGTGCGCGGCAATCTTCATGGCCGTGCACATCCCCACGGATGGGCACGGCCATGCCGCTCCCTCCCCGGAAGCCGGGCAGGAAGCGGCGGAGGAAGGCGCCTCGCCGTTTCCCGAGAGGACCCTCATCCGCCAGGCCGAGGGATTTACGCTGGAATACCACGATACGTACAAAGAACTGCGTGTGCTGTCCCCGTGGCGCGATGCCCGCGCAACTTTCACCTACATACTGGTGCCCCGGGGCCGGAAGGCCGCGCACGTACCCCCCGGGGCCATGGTAGTCGAAATCCCCCTCAGGCGGATCGCCCTTGCGACCACGAGCTGTATCCCCTTTTTGCCCATGCTGCACGTTGAACGGACCCTGGTGGGCCTGTCGGACTGCCGGCGTGTCAGCACTCCGGAAATCGTGGAGATGATCCGGCGGAAACAAGTTGTGGAAATCGCCGGCGGCGGCGGGGGCATGGTCACGGAACTGAACATGGAGCGGTTGTACGCGCTCCAGCCCGACGCAATCTTTGTCTACGGGACCGGTTTACCCGAATACGACCTTCATCCCAAGCTTCTTGAAGCCGGGTTTCGAACGGTGATCTTTGCAAGCTACATGGAACCCACGCCGCTGGGACGCGTGGAATGGATCAAGTTCCTGGCTGCGTTCTTTAACCAAGAGCGGGAAGCCGAGCGGATTTTCGACGAAATAAGCTCTCGTTACGAAGCAACGGCGGAAAAAGTCCGCGGCGTTTCCCCCAGGCCTTCCGTTTTCTGCGGATCGCCCTACAGGGGTCTGATGTACATCCACGGGGGCAAAAGTTGTGCCTCCAAATTGCTGCAGGATGCCGGCGCCGACTATCTCTGGAACGACGACACGTCTAAGGGGTCCATACCCCTCGCGGTGGAAGCCGTGGTCGACCGGGCGAGGGACGCGGACTTCTGGCTGGACCCGGGTGCGTGCCGCTCGCTTGGGGAACTGGCGGGGGCCGACGACCGTTTCAGCTTGTTTCGGCCCTTTCGCAACGGGCAGGTATACAACAACAACGCCCGGAGCGAGCCGGAGGGAGGCAACGACTACTGGGAAACGGGGGAGGTACGGCCCGACCTGGCCCTGCTCGATCTCGTCAGCATTTTCCATCCCGAACTGGTACCGTCGCACCGGCGCATATGGTACCGGAAGCTCCCTCTTCGTGCGGGAGGTGAAAAATGATGCACGAGGGACTCTGCACGCCACGCGCGGATGACGGCAGCCGACAAAGCGCCCTCCGCCGTGGGGGCACGGCCGTCTGGGGCGGGTTCGTCATCCTTCTCGCGGCGGCCTTCGTCCTGGAGCTTTCCCTGGGGTCCGTTCTGCTGCCCTTCAAAACGGTGGTCTCCATTCTCCTCGGCCGTGAAGACGTTCCCGAAGGATACCGGCAGATTGTTCTGCTGTTCCGCCTTCCTCGTGCGGTCACGGCAATGCTGGCGGGTTCGGCCCTGGGCATTGCCGGGTTGAAAATGCAGACCCTTTTCCGCAATCCCCTGGCGGATCCGTTCGTATTGGGCATCAGCTCGGGGGCCAGCCTCGGAGTGGCATTCGTCGTCCTGGCGGCGGGAAGCCTGGGAGGCAACGCCATGCTTGAAAAATCCGGCGTCACGGGGAATATCTCCCTCATTCTCGCGGCAACCCTCGGCGCCGTGGCCGTGCTGAGCGTGATTCTGTCCGTTGCGCGCAGGGTCGAAAGCAACCTGACTCTGCTCATCATCGGTTTGATGTTCGGTTATATGAGTTCGGCGCTGGTAAGCATGCTCATGCAGTTCAGCCGCGAACACCAGATGCAGAGCTACATCGCCTGGACGTTCGGTTCGTTCGGCAGCGTCACGTGGAGGCAGATGATCGTTTTCGCGCCGACCGTGCTCGCCGGCCTCGCCCTGTCCAGGGTGCTGGCCAAGCCCTTGAACGCATTTCTCCTGGGAGAGGACTACGCACGGAGCATGGGCGTAAACGTGCGGAGCGTCCGGTTTTGGATCGTCCTGGGTTCATCACTCCTGGCGGGGACCGTCACGGCGTATTGCGGCCCCATCGGTTTTCTGGGAATCGCCATTCCCCACCTGTGCCGCTTGCTCCTTAAAACATCGGATCACCACTCGCTGGTCCCTGCCGTGATCCTCATGGGAGCGACGATTGCACTGGCCGCGGACCTTATTTCCCAAGTGCCGGGCTCCAGGATGGTCCTGCCGCTGAACGCCGTCACCTCGCTGATCGGAGCACCGGTGGTGATCGGGATGATCCTGCGGCGCCGCATGGCCATGGAGGCCTGAGGATGAGGGAAGAGCCGTTGTTGGAGACACACGGGCTGTCCATCGGCTACAGACGGCCCGGCAACCCGGTCCACACCGTCGCGGAACGGATAGACGTCGCATTGAAGCCGGGAGAGTTCGTTTGCCTGCTGGGGCCGAACGGCGTCGGGAAATCCACTTTAATTCAAACGATCACCGGGATGCAGGCCCCCCTGGCGGGGACGGTGTTGCTCGACGGAGCGCCGGTGGCGAGCCTTTCCCCCCGGGTTCTGGCCCGGCACATGAGCCTGGTCCTGACGCAGCGCGTTCCCGTGGGAATGATGCCCGTGGCGACCCTGGTCGCCCTGGGCCGCCATCCTTATACCGACTGGGCCGGGCGTTTGAGGAAAGAAGACCGGGACGCGGTCGAAAGGGCCATTGCGGACGTGGGTATCGAGGATTTGAGGAACCGCCCGGTGTGCGAACTGAGTGACGGAGAGAGGCAAAAGGTCATGATCGCACGGGCCCTGGCGCAGGAACCGCGGATCATGGTCCTCGACGAGGCGACGGCTTTCCTCGACCTGCCCCGCCGCGTGGAACTGATGAATCTCCTGAGAAAACTGGCGCACACGGGCCGCCGGGCGGTGCTGCTCTCGACGCACGATCTCGACCTGGCCCTTCGCTGTGCGGATCGCCTGTGGCTGCTGCCGCCCGGAGGCCCTCTGCTGAACGGGGTCCCGGAGGACCTGGTGCTGTGCGACGCTTTCGGCAGGACCTTTGCGGGGACGGGAGTGGACTTCGACAAGGCGGCCGGAGCGTTTGCCTTCGCCTCCGCTCATTGCGGATCTGTGGCTTTGCGAGGCGACGGTGTACCGGGCCTGTGGACTTCCCGTGCGCTCGAACGGGTGGGGTATCGCGTGGAGACCGGCGGGCGGGCCGAAGTGTGCGTGGAGGTGATCCGGGACAACGGCGTGGTGCAATGGAAGATCCGCGGCGACGGCACGCAATACCGGTCCCTGGAGGATTTGATCGCCGGGCTGCGGAAGTGTCGGGCACCATCCCGGACGGGAACCGGCCGGCCGGCGGCGGCCGGCGGCGGCCGGCGGCCCCCTGCACGGTGGGGGCTAGAAACGGACACTGGAAAAGATGGCACCCCGGGCGGGCCTTTGCCTCCCCGGGGAAAAGAGAGAGGGCGGATTGGAGTCCCTGGAAAGAACCGAATCCGCCCCCCGGGAACCGGGAATCAACACTCAGCCCCCATTCATATTTTACAGAAAGGGGGTGGAATAACAAGGAGGAAGCCGTGAAACGTTGTTTTATCGTTGCATTTTCGCTGTTGTGCCTGCTGATGCCCCTGTATTCGACTCCGGCCCAACAGGGTGAGACCCCCACAACCGATTCGGGTGCGGGCGCGCAGCCGGAGGACAAGGGAAAAACCACTGAAGGGAAATCGCCGGAAAAGGCGAACGAGGGATATGCCGTGGAACCGGTCGTTGTGACCGCAACCAGGACGGAGACTCCCCTGTCGGAAACGACCAAGAGCATCGACGTGGTGGACCGGAAGCAGATGCAGGTCCAGCAGCAGACTTACATGCCCGAAACCCTCAATACCGTGCCCGGGGTGATGTTCGAGCAGGAAGGCGGGCCGGGGCAATACAGCGGCATCAACATCAGAGGGGCGGGAACCGAGCACGTTCAGTTTCAATACAACGGCATTCCGCTGAGAGATGCCACCGATACGCAGAACACCCTCCAGTACTTTACGCAGGACCTGTACGGAGGCGGCGGAATCAACCGGGTCGAGGTCCTGAGAGGGACGAACAGCACGTTGTACGGTTCGGCGGCCATGGGCGGCGTGGTCAATATCATCCCGCAAAAGTGGCAGCAGGGGTTCTCGTCGGAAGTGCGAAGCGAAATGGGGCAGCACAACACCTTTATTGAAAACGGGGCCTTTTCATACGGCCAGGACAATTACTACATCAATTTCAATCCCACCTATATCGACACCGACGGGGCAAAGAACGGCGGGAAATACGGATATTATTACAACAACTTCGGGTTCACGGGCGGCGGCGGTGTAAGAATATTCGACAACATGACTTTCGAGGTCGGCAGCATATCCTACAATTCCGACCTGGCCCTCAGTTCCATTCTCCCTGCCCTGGACGCCAATCATAACCTGATCACGAACGAGGCGTCGAAAGACGAGCACAGGGAAAGCGTCATGAACCTCACCGGTGCGACGCTTACGCACCAGGTTTCTTCCCTGTGGGACTATACGGTCAAGGCGGCGTACGGCCAGACGGAACGGCATTACTTCTGGTCGTCGACGGCGGGAGACCGATCCAATTACGACGGCAGCACCACCTACATCGAAACGCAGCACAACGTTCATCCCACCGACTGGATGACCCTGACGATGGGATTCGACTACGACGAGGCGCTGTATGCCGGCCGCGATCCGCTGGATCCGTACAGCGGCAACTATACTCCCGTCTATTACGATTACAACTGGTTCGGCTACGATCTCTTCAGCCAGGCTCAGCTCGCATTTTTCGACAAGTCCTTATTCATCACGGGTGGAATGCGCTACAACGACCACGAACAATTCGATTCGAAGGTGGTCGAAGAGGGTTCGGCCGCTTACATATTCAAACCGACGGGCACCAAGATCCACGCCGCATTCGGCACGGGTTACCGCACTCCGTCTCTGTATGAAATCTACGGCGGCTACCTGTACAACGGCCAGCTCATCACCATCGGCAATCCCGACTTGAAGCCGGAGGAAAGCACCAGCTTCGAAGCCGGTGTCAACCAGCCCTTCCTGGACAATAAAATCAACGTGGGAGTCACCTGGTTTCACATCGATTTCGACGACCAGATCCTCTACGACGGCTTTTCCAATAAATACAAGAACGCCACGGAAGGCAAAAGCCAGGGTATTGAAGCGAAGATCGAGACAAAACCCTGCAGGTATTTCAGCCTGGGCGTTGCCTATACTTATGCGGACTCCCGGTACAGGGATTACAACACCAGCGAATGGACGCGGACGGAATACTGGCCGATGAACACCCTGACCTTTCTCGGAACGGTCTATCCCATCGACAGGCTCAGCCTGTCCTGCAAAGTGACCTGGGAAAGCGACAAGATCGTGCCGCTCTACGACACCTCCTACAATAAGGTCCGGTATGAAGAGTCGGGCATCGGCAGAGTGGACCTCGCCGCCACCTACAAGATTCTCAAAAACTATAAATTCGTTAACGATATCGACCTGTTCATGAGAGTCGAGAACCTCCTCGACGCAGACTACACCGAAGGCGGATACCTCATGCCCGGCCGGTGGGTCTACGGTGGTTTGAAAATGTCTTTCTGAAACGGACCTTCGTTCCGATGCCGGGTGTCGGCCCTCCGGACTGTCGGGAAGGCATTCGGCCGTATGCCGGCAACGGCGGAAGACCGGACACAGGTTCATTCGAGGACGCGTGTTCGTGAAAAACAAATTCGCCATTGAATCGGGGCCGGTGGGAGACCTGCCGGAACCGTCGCCCCTTTTTGCCGCCGAGGACGACATCGCTGCTTTCCCGGTGGGCGAGCCCCGATCCATCGAACGGGGAACGTGGTGGGGCCTGGCCATGTCTTTGCTGCTGCATTCGGCCCTGGTGTGGGCGATTTGCCTCTCCGCCGTCCCCCGGGCCACGGACCAGCGTGACTACATCCACGTCCAATTGATTTCCTCATGCGGGGGGACCCTGGGAAGCGGAGAAGGACAGGGGGGAACGTCGGCCGGAATCGAACCCGGGAAATCGGCTGCATCGGGCGGCGATGCAGCGCATCCCCCCGTTGGAGAACCCGCCCCGAACCCGCCCGCTCCGGTCGTTCACCCAAGGGTGCCCGGGAAGAAGCCGGTGCCCGTACACAAGATCGGAACGGCAGATCCGGCTGTTTCTCCCCCAGAGCGGGCGAAGCCGGAAAGACAGGTCCTGACTGCGGCCCATCCGAGTGAGGATGAAGCGCCGGTTTCTCATGAGCCCCCCGCGGACACGGCCGCATCCGATTCAGGAACACCGGTGGGAGGAACTGGCTCGGGGGCCGGAACGGTCCAGGGCACCGGCACGGGAGCAGGCGGCCACCCGGGCGGCAATAAGCCGGGCGGGGCCGGCGGTTATCCGGAAGTCGGTTTCGGCTCCCCCGGAGGCCCCCGTTTTCTGCACAAGGTGATGCCCGCTTACCCGCTGTTCGCCAGAAAACAGGACAGGGAAGGGACCGTCCTCCTGCGCGTGACCATCAATGAAGCGGGCAGGGTTGTGGATATTGAAGTCCTTAAGAAGGCGGGGTTCGGGTTTGACGAAGAGGCGGTAAAGGCGATCAGGGAATCGACTTTCGTCCCAGCCATGAAAGAAGGGAAAACCCTGACGTGCAGGGCCCTGCTTCCCGTCCGGTTCGAACTGACGACAGCGGGAATCTACTGATTGCCGATTCACCCCTTTCCGGCCGGGAAAGCGGAACGGACGTGATGCGGCTCGGTGCTGCCCCCGTTCAATACCGGACTGCGCTCAAGAAAACGTCAGACGATGTTTCTCAAGGAAGCGGGGAGCTGTGCTCCCCACACCCCTGCGCCGCTGTGCGGTGCGGAGGGAATGGGCCTGGTTGGAGCTCCACGGGGGCTCGCGGGCAGACGCAGCACGAGGCGCCTTAAACGTTCATTCTCTGCCGATTGCTGCGGTTGGTCGCCTCCTGCCTGCCTTGAATGCCGTTTCCCTGAATCGCCTGTGGGTAATGCTTATCGAACCACCAGGGGACCGCGATACTCAAAGGAGAACGGCCTGGCGGCCCGCATTCCTCCGGCTTCCGACACCGTCGGCGCTCTGTCGGCAAAATACCCCACAGCATAGCCGATGGCCGAGAGCATCTGTTTTTCAATGGTGAGACTGGTGTTTTTCAGTGTATCCCTGCTGGTATGATAATTGGGATCGCAGGGCTTCCCGGCTGTTCCTCCGTAGATTTTCGCCTGTTTCTTTGTTTTGATCTCATCCGCACCGGTCTCAACTCCGCCGACGGGAATACCTGCGTTCATGAAGGGCTCGTAATCGGAGCTTCCATCCAGTGCGCCGGGGGCGGTGGGCATATTCCTGCTTTTGAAATAGTTTACGAACAACCGTTCAATGAAATCGGAGCCGGGCGGACCTGCCGTGCCCGTATCGGAGCCATCCCCGTCCAGCACAAACCGGATCCAGTTGGGTGAGCCGATCATATCGAAATTAAGATAAAGTGAGATTCTGCCCCGTTCCTTGTCGGTGAGCCCCCCCACATAGTGATCCGATCCGAAGAGTCCCTCTTCTTCGGCGCCCCAGAAAGCAAAAACGACCTTGTTCTTAGGCCGTATGTCCGCACACGCCATTTTCACGGCGGTTTCCAGGACGGCAGCCGCGCCGCTGCCATTGTCGTTGATGCCCGGACCCTCCAGGACGGAATCGAGGTGGGCACCCACTATCACCCGCCGCGACGGGTCCCCGGTCCTGGTGGTGGCCAGGACATTTCGGGTCGTGCGTACAGCGCTGCTCGTATCGGTCGTGATGTGGACCCGGACATCCTGCTTTTGCCACAGATCGTAAAGTTCCCGGCCGATGGCATAACTCGCGAAAACGGCGGGAATGGTAAACTCCGGCTGCTCGAGCGTGGCAGAGAAGGCATCGGTTCTGCCCGTCTGACCCTCGTTGTATATGATCAAAGCCGAGGCGCCGGCATTCTGGGCGTTCTTCCCTTTATCGTGAAACGAACAGCTCCCGCGCTGGACCAGGGCAATGGCGCCGGCTGGAAAACCGGCAAAGTCTTCGGCCTGGCAGCCGCTGTTACTGGTGTCGGCGGTTTCACCGGGCGGCATCACAACATCCACCGGCATGACACTCCCCTCAACATCGCCGCTGCCCGAATAGGCCATGGTGTAAAACCCTTGTGGGTCCTTGCTCCTGTAGGGCTCAGCCTTCGGAGAGGTGCGCTGCAGCAGCGGGTCGGAGAGTTCCTGAAAAAAAGGAAATTTGAACTCTTGAACGTTCACACGGTAGCCGACCATTTTCAACCAGAAGCCGACATACTCTGCGGATTGGTCGTATCCCCTGGTGCCGGCTGCCCTGTTGTCATCGTTTACACGGGCAATCTGCTGCAGCATTGCCTGGTGGAACCTGAGGTCGTTGATGTCCACCAGCCGGCTCAATACGGATGCCTTCCATGGGGAATGCTGCTCCTGGGCCTGTGTCGTTGCACCCCAGAGAAACACCAACAGCGCAGCACAGATCAACGCTCTGAGTTGACGCTTCATCCATCTCTCTTTCGCTCGTCGGAATGGGTTCGTTTACAACACGAGCCATGTGAAAACATGAGAGGAATTGATCTCTAAGGATTTTTGGCTAGCATTTTTTCCGGATACTGTCAAGGACGTATTCATTCCTGCTTCCTGGCAGATTTTCCGGTCACGGACAGAGCTTGCGGACGGAAACCACGCAGGAGCCTTCAGGCAGGGGAATCCCTGCGCTCGGGAAATCGGCGGATTGCACCCGAAGAACCTGTACCCCCGCCGAAAGTCTTCAGCGACGAAGAACCGGCCCGGTGCTCAACAGGCTATTGATAGAATCAGTCCTTTACTTGGGGAGGAGAAGACACAACACCCGACAATCCACGGACAGGGCAGATGGACGGAACTGCGGTTCCCGAAAAACAACCGGGCAAAAATTACCTTGACAGTCCGGACTGCGTCGTATAAATCTCTACAATCTTGATCGACATAATGAATAAATGATGCGGGAAAGCCGATATGCCCTCCATCGGCATACCTGGATACGGTCGTAGCCGCCCGGACAGGGGGCTGCCCGGAAGAGAATTCCCGGATACCACGCATCCAGGAAGAGAACACGGGCATGGATACAGACGGAATATCGGCAGGCAGCATCAATATTTACCTTGGCAACAATCCCTGCAGATTTCAAGCGGACGCGCCTTTGATTCGTTCGAATCAATGCTGACGGCAGGCGGGGCAAAATGCGGACATCCGTTTTCAAGATCGTTTCCGGGAGATATGTGCGATGGCAAAAAAGAAGAAGAAGCTGAAGAAGATTGCGATCTATGGCAAAGGGGGAATCGGCAAGTCGACGACAACCTCGAACATCAGCGCGGCGCTGACCGATGCGGGATACAAGGTCATGCAATTCGGCTGCGATCCGAAATCGGATTCGACCAACACCCTGCGCGGCGGCGAATACATTCCTTCGGTGCTCGATCTCCTGCGGGACAACAGCCGCGTGGACGCGCACGAGGCGATTTTTCGCGGGTTCGGCGGGGTCTATTGCGTCGAGGCCGGCGGCCCGCAGCCCGGCGTCGGGTGCGCCGGTCGCGGAATCATTACGGCCGTCGAACTCTTGAAGCAGCAGAATGTTTTTGAAGAGCTGGACCTCGATTATGTAATCTTCGACGTCCTTGGCGACGTGGTCTGCGGCGGGTTCGCCATTCCGATCCGCGAAGGGATCGCCCAGCACGTGTTCACCGTGACCTCCGCCGACTTCATGGCCGTTTATGCGGCAAACAACCTGTTCAAGGGGATACAGAAATATTCCAACTCCGGTGGCGCGCTTTTGGGCGGCGTGATCGCAAACTCCATCAACACGTCGTTCCAGAGGGAGATTGTCGATGACTTCGTCTCCAGGACCAGCACGCAGGTGATGGAATATGTCCCCCGCTCCCTGACGGTTACGCAGTCGGAACTCCGAGGGAGGACCACCATAGAAGACGCGCCCAAGTCCGAGCAAGCCGCGATCTACCGCCGCCTCGCCATGAAAATCAACGAGCATACGGAGTCCAGGGTGCCCTCGCCGCTCAGTGCCAAAGAACTCCGGGCATGGTCGTCGGGCTGGGCGGATCAAATCGTCGAAATCGAGCGGGCGGCCCAGGCGGCCGCGGTAATTCCCTGAGGATGGCACAATGGGTATAAATCTGAAAACACCGGTTGTGGAAAGCCGCGAGCAACGGCTCGGGTCGATTGTTGGTTGGGACGGCAGGGCGTCGGAACTCGCCGAGGCTTCCGGATACTCGCGCTCCTGCGGCGGCTGCACGCCTGGCGGCAAGCGGCTGTGCGAATTGGATTCGCCTTTTTCCCAAGGCATGAGCTGCAGCGAAATGATGGTCGAATGCCAGGCCGGGCATGTTCGCGGCGCGGTGCTTGTGGAGCACTCGCCCATCGGCTGCAGCGCGGGCCAGGTGGCGTACAATTCCAAGTTCCGCAATTCGCTCAAGATGCGCGGACATCCGGTTGAAAATACGCACTGGCTCTGCTCGAACCTTCGCGAAAAGGATATGGTTTACGGAGGCGCAGAGAAGCTCGAGGCCACGATCCGCGAGGCATGGCAGCGCCACCATCCCAACGCAATTTTCATCGCCACGTCCTGCGCGACGGGAATTATCGGCGACGATGTCGAGAGTGTCGCCAGCCGGTTGGGTGCGGAATTCGGCATCCCGGTGGTTCCACTCTACTGCGAGGGGTTCAAGAGCAAGCACTGGAGCACGGGATTCGATGCGACGCAGCACGGGATACTGCGGCAGATCGTCCGGAAAAATCCGGGCAAACGGCAGAACGATCTCATCAACGTAATCAATCTCTGGGGATCGGATGTTTTTACGCCGCTGCTTGCACAGATCGGGCTGCGCGTCAATTATGTGGTCGATTTAGCGACGGTGGATGATCTGGCCCGGATGTCCGAGGCGCGCGCCACCATCGGTTTCTGCAACACGCTTTCCTCCTATCTGGCCACCGCTCTTGAGGAGGAATTCGGCGTTCCGCAGGTCAAGGCGCCGCAACCCTACGGCATCGCCGGTACGGACGCCTGGCTACGGGAGATCGGCCGCGTCACGCGGCGGGGGAAAAGGGTTGAGGCTTTCATCGCCAGGGAGCACGCCCGCATCGCCCCCGGTTTGGAGAAGTTCCGTGAGAGGCTGAAAGGCGTCAGGGGCTTTCCGGCCACGGGTTCGGCCTATTCCCACGGTCTTATCACGGTGTTGCGCGAACTCGGGGTAGAAGTCGACGGCTCGCTGGTTTTTCATCACGATCCGGTCTACGACAGTCGCGACAAGCGGCAAGACTCGCTGGCGCAACTTCTCGACACGCACGGCGATGTCAAGCATTTCGCGGTCGGGAACCGGCAGCAATACCTGCTTCCGGCGCTCTTGCGCCGGGCGAAACCGGATTTTCTCCTGATCCGCCACAATGGGCTTGCGCCATTGGCCGCTCGTCTGGGGATACCGGCTATCCCCCTGGGCGACGAGCACTACCCGGTCGGTTATCAAGGGCTTTTAAACATGGGGGGGTCCATCATCGAAATTCTGGCGCGGGGGCGCTTCAGCAAAAACCTGGCCGCCCATGTAACGCTTCCATATTCGAAGTGGTGGCTCTCGCAGGATGATCCGTATATCCTGGCACGGGAGGCGGAAAAGGCAAAAAAGGAAAAACCTCATGAGCAGTGAAACCCGACCAGCGGGCAATCCCATTGAACAGTTGCGCTATGGATGTTCGATCGGCGCTTTGCATTCCGCCGTCGCAATTCCCCGGGTCGTCCCGATCACGCATTGCGGACCCGGCTGCGCGGATAAGCAGTTCATCAACCTGTCCTATTACAACGGCTTTCAGGGAGGTGGGTACGGCGGCGGCGCGGTGATCCCCAGCACGAACGCGTCGGAGCGTGAGGTCGTATTCGGCGGCGCGGACCGCCTGCGCGAATTGATCGCGTCAACGCTGAAGGTGATCGACGCCGACCTCTACGTCGTGGTCACGGGCTGCATAGCCGATCTGGTCGGCGATGACGTCGGCTCCGTGGTCCGGGAGTTCCGTAAGAACGGCACTCCGATCGTATACGCGGAAACGGGCGGATTCCGCGGCAACAACTTCACCGGCCATGAACTGGTGGTGCAGGCAATCATTGATCAGTTCGTCGGTGATTATACCGGTCCGAAAGAACGCGGTACGGTGAATCTCTGGTCGTTGCTTCCTTTCCACAACACGTTCTGGCGCGGCGACCTTTCCGAGATCAAGCGCATCCTGGAAGGAATCGGCTTGAAGGTCAATGTATTGTTCGGCCATGATTCCCGGGGCGTGGCGGAGTGGCGGGACATTCCCAAGGCGCAGTTCAACCTTGTGCTGTCGCCGTGGCTGGGCGTCTCGGTTGCCAGGCAGCTTGAAGAGAAATACGGGCAGCCGTGGCTGCACATTCCGGCGATTCCCATCGGCGCCGAGGAGACGAGTTCCTTCTTACGCAAGGTCGTTGAATTCGCCGGCCTCGATGAGGCGGAGGCGGAAGACTTTATCACGGCGGAAGAGAAACGCTATTATCAGTACATTGAAGGCTTTGCCGACTTTTATTCGGAATATTGGTGGGGGCTCCCGGCAAAATTCGCCGTCATCGGCGACAGCGCCTACAACCTTGCCTTGTCGCGGTTCTTGGTCAATCAGCTCGGCTTGATCCCCGGCAGGCTTATCGTTACGGAAAATCCCCCCGAGGATTTCCGCGACTCGATCCGGGAAGCATTCGGACCTGTCACGGCGGATCTGGCGGCGGGAATTGAGTTCGAAGAGGACAGCTACACCATACACAACAAAATCCGCTCGACGGATTTCGGCGGCAAGCCCCCGATTCTCTTCGGTACCACCTGGGAGCGGGATCTGGCGAAGGAATTGAAGGGGCATTTGGTCGAAGTCGGGTTTCCTGCCTCCTATGAAGTCGTGCTTGACCGCGCCTATGTCGGCTATCGCGGAGCTCTGAGGCTCCTGGAAAAAATCTATACCACGATTGTATCCGCCAGCGCTTGACTGTATGTCTATAAACTCGACGGGCGCATCACCGGGGACTATTACGATCAAGGAAGCACGGCGTGGAGGGGGAGCACGATCGCATTCTACGCAAAATCGAAAAGCGCAAGAACGCAAACCATGTTTGTCCGGATGAGGGCATCCGTATTTTAGAGCTATTTGCGTTCAAGATGATAGTCTTAGTATCCCCCAAAAGAGCGGGGGAATGATTCCCCCGCACCCCCTCAGGGTTTCGGCCCACGCGCTAGCGCGCGGGCCGAACGCCCGACGCTCAAGGCGTTGCCGCGGCGCCACACAAAGCCGCGCAGTGGCGTAGGGGTGCGGGGAGCACAGTTTCCCACTTTCTTGAGAAACATCGTTTGGCGCTTTCTTGAACGCAATTTGCTGTTAGAACTGTCACAACATGCCGTCGTTCTTTATGAAAAGCAAGAAATGCGCGAAAAGCGCCGGCTTCTCACTTTTGTATTCTCGAACTCCATTTGGAAGGGCGGTCAACTGCACCTGAACTATCGAAAACCCTTTGATGTGATTGTACCTACCAACGACAAAAGGCCATTTCTCCGCAGAAAAATGGCCTTTTTGATATCTGGCTCCCCGGGACGGATCAATTCGGGCAATGGGAAGAGCGAGTCTCTTTCTAAGTCTCTAGGTTTGCTATGAGCTAGAGGCTCAGTATGGCTAGTTGAAAGCAAAAGCCACTTTGCATTGCCCCACACAGTTTCCAGAAAAAACACTATTAATAGTCTTAATACTTTTGTCTGTTACAATGATAGGATTCACACCAGGAAAATTAAAAATACCAGTAACTTTAAAAACTGATGGACTTTTAAAACGAATATTGAGCACTTCTTGTCCACTCTGGTCATATACTATAAGAGTATGTTTATCAGGTCTTACGCGTCTAAAATAATTGTTAGGGTTTATGTAAAACCTATTGTTTTTAATCTCTGCAACAATTTTTCCATCTGTACTGTAGATTTTAGCAAAAATAGCAAGACGTCCTGATATTTTATCAACCCACAACAAATCTCTTCCTTTGCATTGTAGAATAGTAAATGGAAATTGAGTACTCCAACTCACATTAGTTCCCAAATCTACGGCTAGAGCATCAGTTTTGACCATATTGTCTCTAAAACATTTTGAATTTTGGAGTGGATCGTTCGAAGGCCATAGAGTGCCATAGGTTTCAGTCTCATAGAATACATAGTTATAACAGGTAATCGTCAAAGCTAACCCAATTGAACACCAAGCCACAAAACCACTTACAATGGCCCAGGTAGGATTTTTTTCCTGGATAAAGAAGATGACAGCGGAAAAGAGAGTCAGAAAAATCGGAAAAAATACTTGAAAGAATAAGCTGGAAAGCAAGTTCATGTCTGCCTCCGACGGATGATTGAGTAGAATCATCTTTCAAATCACTATTTTTCTTAAAATACTACCATTGACTTAGGGAGAGGTGCAACACCTTTCAAAGCCTGACGTCTGCACCATGTGATACACGCCCATTCACTGGGGTTGGAGTTTTAGCTGGAAGCGCCAGTGTAGCGAATGAATGAGCACTGGAGCCACACGGAGAGGGAAACCGGAAGCCCCGAAGCCACCGAAGTTAGAAGCCCACCGATTCAGGGAGAGCGGGCCGGTCTTCTCCTTGCCCGCGCTGAATCGGATAGGCTTCTTGCTGAGGGGCGAGGGGTTCCGGAGGGTCCGTCGAGTAGGGCGAAGCGCGCAGTGAGTGAGGTTGGGCGCGGAGCATTGGGCAGTCTAGCCGGGAGTCCAACAGGCACCCGATTAGGTAACACGGGGGCCGGAAAATACATCCACCTGTATAGTTTATGAAACCTTAACTTTCTTCTTGACATGCAGATTTGGTCACGATAGGGTTCACGTAACGTTAACTTGTGGAGGCAAAGGTGGATAAAGAATTTCCTTTCGTAACGGTTCCATTGCATCTGATTGAACATTTTGGGGAGCCTGATCCAGGGACCAGACTTTATCGTAAATATGGAGACGAAGGGGATATGCGAGCCTGGTTTGATGCTGTCTGCGAGGTTTGCAAGGGGCCTGGGTCCATGTCGCCAGGGGGGATCTCCGGATATGTAAAAGTGTCGCGTCCGGCTGTCCATAAGCGGCTGAAAGAAGGTAGACTAACCGGCTTTTTCTTCCACCAGGTGAAAGAGGGCCGCTTTTTCAAGGATAGGAAGAGGCTGGCAGAAGGTGGACGACCTTACTGCTATATTCCTGTTGTGGAGGCCAGAGCGTGGGCAGAGGAATTGAAGGAACGGGCGGATTTGGCTATGGAGGAAAGAAGCATTCCCCCGACAACGCAGGAGCACGACAGCATCATCAAAGCTCCACGCGACTGGAGGAAAAAACTGAAGAAGGATGCATAGTCAATGGAACAACATGGATTCCATATGCTTTTGAATGGCATTGATACTATCCAGTGTGCCTACTTTTTGTTGCCTGAAGGTTCGGGAGGAATTGATTTCGATCTCCTGGGCAAGGAAAGAGAAAGTATCCGAACACTCAGGAGAAAAGAGTCACTGCCTGTTAAACTGGGCAATGGGGAATTCCTTCTTCAAGGCTACGGCTCTTCGTCCGGCTATCCTTTCGTGATGACGAATGCTGATTTCCGAATAGAGTTCGGGGAATTCAATAGCCCGAGCTTTTTCGTAACCTTTCAGAGTTCGGCTTTATGGAGAGAGTCGGCATCCTTGCTTCACGTGAAATTCCTGGAGTGGGCCGATTCGGTTCATTATTTGCCCTACAAAGAGGAGAGTCTGTCCCGAGTAGACTTCTGTTTCGATTACCATCTGCCGGAGATCGATTTCGATGAAAGTCACTTTGTAAGCCGGTCAGTCAAAGATAGCAAATATCGTGAAAATGGCCGATTACAGAGCCTTACCTACGGGAAGGGCAGCGTCGTGATGCGATTCTACGATAAGGTGGCGGAAATCGAGCAGCAAAGCAATAAGGCATGGTTTCACAAACTCTGGGGGCAAGAAAAGGACATATGGCGAATTGAATGGCAAGTGCGAAAAGATGTGCTGCGACAATTCGGAATCAGGACCTTTCACGACCTGGAGGAGCTCAAGGGTGATCTTCTCGCATACCTCGGCAAGGAACACGACAGTCTGAGAGTTAAAAATAAGGATTCAAATACTTCGAGATGGCCGCTGCATCCTTTGTGGCAAGACTTGCTGAGCCAAATCTCCAGGTTTGACTGTTTTGGTATCGATAGGATTGATGGAAGGGCAGCCGTTTTAGAGGAACGGCTAACGCGGATGGCGATAAGCCTGTACGGATACATGAAGCGGGTGGCGGCAATCAAGTGTGTTCAGGAAAGGAAAGATAAAATGCTCCTTGGGGACACTTTTGAGAGCATCAGGAGAAGGATTTTGAACATACACGAGCCATTCAGTTGGGAACTTGACGTCAAAAGAAGAACAAAAGAGATCCAGTTGGGAAAATGGTAACCAGAGAACTGATAGACAAACTGATAGGAAAGCGGGTTAGTGAGGTGCTGCTGATTGCACAGTCAGCATTGCCGCAAAGCCAGTTTCAGGCGTTCAGGAAACTGACGTTGAATCAGTTCGGGGATAGTGGTTTGGGCAAGGATTTGGATGAGGTTTTCGGGGAAAAGCGTTACCAGGAAAGGCACGGTATGGGCGGGAATAGATTATGCGAAAGAAGGAGTGAGCCATGATTGGCACATTCAGAGCATGATTTGAGTCTGGGGCTGGAAACGGAATCGAACCAGATGGAAATCTCACAGGAAGAAATTGATCTGGTTTGGTCGGTTTTTCAGGATGTCATTCGCCTTGCTGACGCTTATGGTTCGGAAGATGAGGACTAGGGGCAAAAGATGAGGGTGGCTCTTTACGCACGGGTATCTACTGGAAAGCAGGCTGAGAAGGACCTCTCGATTCCGGATCAACTGCGGCAAATGAGGGAATGGTGCAGTCGAAAGGGACACGAGGTGGCACGGGAATATGTTGAGCCTGGTGCTTCGGCGACAGATGACAAGCGACCAGTCTTCCAGGAGATGATTCAAACAGCCTGCTCCGATGGAAAACCTTTCGACGCGATAATCGTTCACAGTTTCTCTCGGTTCTACAGGGACGTGATTGACTTCGGCTTGTATGAACGGAGATTGAAAAAATACGATGCCGAGGTGCTCTCCATTACCCAAGAGACTTTGGACGATCCATTAGGCCACATGGTGCGCAGGATTTTCAATGTGTTCGATGAGTATCAGAGCAAAGAGAATGCAAAGCATACCCTCCGGGCGATGAAGGAAAACGCCCGGCAGGGCTTCTTCAATGGTTCAAAACCTCCTTACGGATACAAAGCTGTCGAAGCTGCCGGATTAGGAAGAAAAGGAAAAAAGAAAAAGCTGGAAGTGGACGAGACGGAAGCGTGCATCGTCAGGAGGATTTTCGAACTTTATTTGAGTGGAAAAGACGGGCGGTCGATGGGGCTCGTTGCCATTGCATCATATCTGAATTCCATCGGGGTCAGCCGGCGGGGCAGCAAATGGGGGAAAAACAGAATTCATGAGGTGCTGACGAATACCGCCTTCATCGGAGAATACTATTTCAACAAGAAACGAACAAAAACCGGGGAGAGTAAAGCTCAGTCGGACTGGGTTCCTGTGGAGGTTAAACCGATCCTGGAGAAGGGCACTTTTGAAAGGACAGCAAAAAGGTTGGGCAGCCGATCCCCGGCGAAGGTTCCTCCCCGAATCGTAAACTCTCCGAATCTGTTAACGGGGTTGCTCAAGTGCGCTAAGTGCGGGTCAGGCATGACGCTGGCAACGGGGAAAAGCGGGAGGTATCGCTATTACAAGTGCGCCCGAAAAGCAAGTATGGGTGCCGGGTCTTGTGACAGTCGAAACATTCCGATGGACGAGCTGGATTGCAGGATTCTGGACATCCTGGCAGAGCACGTGTTCACGCCTGCCAGGGTGGCGACAATATTGGGGGCTCTGAGGAAAAGGATGAATGATTCGGTGTCGAGCGAGCACACGACGGCGCGCAAGCTCGACACCGAATTGAGAGAAGTGACAGCCAGGATTGAACGGTTGTATGAAGCAGTGGAAACCGGCACGCTGCCGCTGGATTCCAGCCTGCAAGAACGGGTTCAGAAGCATAAGGCGAGGCGGGAAGAAATTCTCTTGGAACAGGCAAGGATTAAGCGAAAAAGAGAGACCCCGTTCAAGGGCCTCGGACCGGAAAAGATCGAGGCTTTTTGCGCGGCACTCAAAGAGAAGCTGCGGGACCGGTCGAAGACCTTCGGGAAAGAATACTTGCGACTTCTGGTGGACGAGATCGTTGCCGATGACAAGGAAGTGATCGTTCGAGGGCAGTACCGAAATATGATCGGGGCCATGAAAAGCAAACTGGACACCCCTTCCGGAGTGCCCAGTTTTGGTCTTAGCTGGCTCCCCGGGACGGACTCGAACCGCCAACCTAGTGGTTAAAAGCCACTAAAATAGAGCTTACCGGCAATTACCTGTTTTTCTCTTAAATTCCACAAACCATATGATAATAGCCAGTTACATTTCTATTGACTTACCCATGGTTCCCTGATATTTCACTTGACAGGTTGGAAATAGGGTTGGAAAACGAGACCGAGTGGTTCTTTCAGGAGGGGGAGTGGAAATGCCGAAGCGAATCAAAACGAAACATCCGGGAGTGTTTTTCAGGGAAGTGAACCGAATAGGCGGACCCGGAATGGAGCGGGTTTTCTATATCGTGTTCAAGAAAGACGGCAAGACCTTTGAGGAAAAAGTTGGCCGTCAGTTCGTGGACGACATGACCCCCGCACGGGCCGCACGGATCAGGGCAGAGCGGGTCGAGGGCAAACGCCTTTCCCGGAAGCAGGTCAGGGAAGAGCAGGCAGCGGCTAAAGCGGCGGAGGAATCGAGGTGGACCATTGCCAAGTTGTGGGACGAGTACTGTCTGACATTTCCGGAGAACAAGGTGCTCAGGCATGAGCAGCTCCAATTCAACCGCTACCTGCGCGCCGATATCGGGGCAAAGGAACCTTCCGAATTGCTCCCGCTTGATATTGACCGGCTCAGGATTCAACTTCAAAAGAAAGGGTTACGGACCACGGCGGCACGGGTTCTGGAATTGCTTAGGCGGACCGTCAACTTCGGTGCAAAAAAGGCTCTTGTCCCCCCTATCCAATTCAAAATCGAAGTCCCACGCCTCAACAACGTGACAACCGAAGATTTAACCCCGGAACAACTTGTCTCCCTATTGCAGGCCCTTGATGCTGCCACCGATCAGATAGCCGCAAACATCATGCGCCTTGCTTTGCACACGGGAATGAGACGCGGGGAAATCCTCAAGCTACGATGGGCCGATATCGATTGGTCGAGAGGATTCATTACCCTAGTGGACCCCAAAGGCGGGCAGAATCAGCAAATCCCTTTCAATGACACGGTTCGGAATATCCTTAAAAACATCCCATCGGGCGACGATAATCCGTTCGTGTTTCCAGGGCGCAAAGAAGGGACACACTTGACCGAGTGCCGTAAGGGCTTGACGAGCATCGCGGCGGCGGCGGGATTGCCTAAAGGCTTTCGTCCACTCCACGGGCTCCGGCATGTGTACGCGAGTATGTTGGCTTCATCCGGGCAGGTGGATATGTACACCTTGCAAAAGCTCTTGACGCACAAGTCCCCGCAGATGACGGAACGGTACATTCACTTGCGGGACGAATCATTGCGGAAGGCGTCCGACCTGGCCGGAAACATCATCGGGCAAGCGGCCCATGGCGAGAACAAGGTGGTGCATCTGCCTGAAAAGAAGGACGGCAAATGACACCTGAAGCCGAGCGATTCATTGAGCTGGCAAAGACAAACCGGCGAAAGTTCCTTGAGCCCTACAAGCGAGCTTTGGAACCGACAGAAGAGAATATTAAGCGGGCGGTCGCGCCACATTGGAAGTCGATCAGGAATCTTGAAGCATCCGCTAGAAAACGGAGAATGCAGGAACTGTTCTTCCAGTACAAGGGCGAGATAATCATCTATTTGCTTAAACTCGAACCGTCGCACCTACAAGAACCATGGATATCGGAAGTAGTCGTCAAGTGGATGAGGGAAGTCAAATATGTGGAATGTCTTAAAATGGCTTTCATCGAACAGAATGGCCGGGACAGGCCGACGCCGAATGAGTATATTCAAGATGTCAAAGACTTCTTCCTTCGAGACAAGATACGACGAATCCGTAAAGAAAAAAGCATAGGGAAAGACCAAGCATTCAAGATACTTGCTGAGAGTCAAATTGAAGATCCCAATTCGCTATATCCAGGTGTAAATGCGCAAGATGGAGGATATAAGAAAATCCAGAAACGTTACTATGACAGTCAAAAGAATAGAAAATCTATTGATGAATTGCCATATCCATATTGGGGATACGATGTGCGCGAACATCAAGGTAATGTAGTCCTATTCATGGTAGGCGCAATGTCAATAGGCGATGGACCACGACAACCCGGAACGGTTACCCTAGACATTAATAACATCGATGAATTTCCCGCCGAAAGACCGCGCCGTTAATTCCATTCCTTAATTCCCCCCCCGAAAGTTTCTCAAAGTCGGGGGGGAGCATTCGTCTCTGAACGTCCCGTAATATCCCAACACCATCAGATGGTGGTGTGGGATTAACTCAAATTACGAGGACGTCAGATGCCTAAATACCTCAACGAAAAACAAGTAGCGGAGATGACCGGGTTTGCTCTTCAGACGCTCAGAAATGATCGTTTCCTGGGGCAGCGAATTCCTTACATCAAGTCGGGCCGGAGCATCAGGTATTCCCTAGATGATGTGGTCGAGTTCATGGAGGCGCATCGGATCCAGACGGTCGAAAGGCGCGGCAGATGAACGTGGACCTTCTCAAGTCGGCTCTTTGGTACGCGGCGCGCGGTTGGCCTGCGCTTCCCTTGCATACGATCCGGAATGGCGAATGCACGTGCTCGAAGGGGGCGGACTGTGACAAGCCGGGCAAGCATCCGCAGTTCGTCGCAGGGCTTTTTGAACACGGGGCGAAGTCGGCCACTACTGACCCGGAAAAGATCCGCGCGACCTGGAAACGGTTCCCGAAGGCGAACATCGGAATTGCCACGGGACAGCAATCCTTTGATGTTCTGGACGTCGATTTGGACGGGGACGGACCCGGCACCCTTGTCGCCCTGGAAGCGGTCCACGGTTCCTTGTCGGACACCATTGAGCAGATCACGGGCTCAGGCGGGCGGCAGGTTTTCTTCGCACCTTCCGGCCGACTCAAGAATGCCGTTCGGTTCGCGTCCGGCCTGGACATTCGATCCGATGGGGGGCTGGTGGTTGTCCCGCCGAGTCTTCATCTATCGGGCAGGTGGTACGAATGGGAAGCATCGAGCAGGCCGGAAAGCACGGCCCTTGCACCCATGCCCGAATGGCTGATTGAGGTTGTTCAGGCGGCTGGGCGAACGGACGAGGGCAATGGTTCCAAGTCTGTCGATGTTGCCGCCGTATGGGCCGGGATTCCTGAGGGAAGCCGGGATCAAGAATTATTCCGGTATGCTTGCAAGCTTCGGACTCAGGGACTTACGCGGCAGGAAGCGGAAGCCCTTATCTTGGCCGCAGCCGGGCGATGTGTACCGCCATTTCCTGAATCGGACGCCTTGGCAAAAGTCGAATCCGCCTGGCGTTATCCCGGACCTGAAACCGCTCTTTGCCGAACCTTCAACCTCACTGATCTTGGCAATGCCGAGCGCCTCGTTGCCGCTCACAGGCAGGATATCCGGTTTTGCCATGCCTGGGGGAAATGGTTGACCTGGGATGGCATTCGATGGGCCGTAGACGACACCGGGGTGATCCTCCGGCTGGCGAAAACCACCGTTCGGGGAATCTACCAAGAAGCGGCGCGTGCTGATGACGAGGACCGTCGAAAGGCGCTTGCCAAACATGCCCGATCATCCGAAGCCGTGGGGAAGCTCGCGGCAATGGCAACCTTGGCGCAGTCTGAAAACGGGATTCCCATTCGACCGGACGACCTGGACCGCGACCCCTGGCTTTTGAATGTCTCGAACGGCACCGTGGACCTTCGGACGGGGGAACTTCGAAAACATCGGCGGGAAGACTTTATAACTAAGCTCGCGCCTGTGGTCTATGACCCTGCGGCGACAAGCCCTCAGTGGGTGGCCTTCCTTGAAAAGATCACGGCCGATCGGTCGGCGTTGATCGACTACCTGCAGAAAGCGATTGGCTGGGCTTTAACCGGGATAGACCCGGATCGTACCATGTTCATTCTGCACGGGACGGGCGCGAACGGGAAGACGATTTTGACGGCGACCATCGGCTCGATGCTCGGTGACTACGCCCTGGAAACCCCGGTCGAAACCCTCATGATTCGCCGAAACGAAGGGATCCCAAACGACATAGCCCGATTGAAAGGTGCGCGGCTGGTCACAGCGGCGGAGGGTGAGCGCGGGCAGCGGTTGGCGGAAAGCTTGATAAAACGGCTCACGGGCGGGGATAAGGTTTCTGCCCGATTCCTTCATGGGGAGTTTTTCGACTTTATACCCGTCTTCAAACTCTGGCTGTCCACGAACCACAAACCCGTCATCCGAGGCACGGACACCGGAATATGGGATCGTATTCACCTGGTCCCGTTCGATGTCACCATCCTGCCCGCCGACCGGATACCACGAACAACTCTGATGGACCGGCTCGAAAAGGAATGGCCGGGGATTCTTGCCTGGGCCGTTCAGGGCTGCTTGAAATGGCAGTCTGAGGGGTTACGGAAGCCGGACGAGGTGGAGCAGGCCACCGCAGGATACCGTGAGGAGCAGGACATTCTCGGAGGCTTCTTAGCGGATTGCTGCGTGGTGAACCCGCTGGCGAAGGTGAAGACGGCGGACCTCTACGTGGCATACGAGGTTTGGTGTAACTTGAACCATGATGAAGCTCTTCAGAAGAGAGTGTTTATCACCATCCTGCAAGAACGCGGCTTCAAGCAAGCTCGGATCGGAAGCCGGTCTGACAGGGGATGGCAGGGGATCGGGCTTAGGTCTCAGACAGACACACAGACACATACAGACGCAGTTTTTACCATTTTCCCCTCGGGAAATAAAAATGAGAAAAAAAAGGTAAAAAGTGTGTCGGGCTACGTCTGTGCGTCTGTAGAAATCACTTGCTCAACTTGTGGTTTTTTCCGGAAAAACGGTGAAAAGTCAAATCTACCGGGCACTTGCACTGGAACCCCCCACGATGGGTACGCTAGTCAATACCCACTACTCCCTCACGAATGCGGACATTTTCAACCTCTGGCCGAGGGGGCGAGTGCATGAGAGTCATCGTGGATACACGCGAACAGCGGCCTTTCACCTTCGAGCGCTTCCCCGAAGTCGAGGTTGTTCGTGGCGCATTGCCGACAGGGGATTACTCCTTGCCCGGCTTCGAGGACAAAATAGCAATCGAACGGAAGAGCCTTGATGACCTCGTGGGCTGTCTCAAGGGCGATAACCGCGCACGGTTTGAGAGGGAACTTGCCCGTGGCCGGACATATGACCTCTTCTGTGTGGTGGTCGAAGCATCCCTTGATGACGTGAGCAAGGGCCGGTATCGCAGTGAGATGAAAACAGAAGCCGTGCTCCAATCCGTTGTGGCTTTCGGGGTCCGGTATCGAGTGCCTTTTGTTTGGTGTGGCAACCGACAAGGTGCGGAGTACATGACGCATTCATTCTTGGCGAAGTATGCCCGAGAGATCGAAGAGCGGGCGAAGCAATTAACCAACGGGCAGGCGGCCTGAGCCGCAGAAAGGAACAACATGGATGCAGCGGATCTATTCCCTCCCGCATTGGGCGACTACCTGAGCAGGCGTGAAAATATCGTTCGAGAGCACATGGCTCTTTTGCACTCGGTCTTTGAACTCGCCGATCCGAACATCAAAACCCTTGGCAACCGTTTATTGCAGTTGCTGTCCGATGAGCTTGACGCGCACAGGGAACGGCCGCACGAGGTTGTGGGGACGCCGGACCCCGGGTGTGATGATGATCTGCCGATCTGAGGGGGATGGGACATGTATTTCTTCAGGAAGCGCTCTGAGCAAAACCGTGTGGCAAAATCAACGCGCAGTTTTGCCAACATTTAGGGGTAAAAAGTTTCCGAAAAATTCAGAGCACCCAGTGGGCTGTCTGATCTCTCCCGGTGCCGTAGAATGAACCGTGGTGCCAAGTAAATTCTCTTTGCCACAATATAGATTTTCCGAAATGAACCATTCCTAACCACGAAAGGCTATTGACCATGGGTAGACCACGAAAACCGACAGAAATTCTTGAACTCGCCGGCGCATTCAAAAAAAACCCGGCCCGGCGTCGCGAAGGTGAACCGACCTCGCCGCCCCTGGATGGGGGCCCCCCGGAATACTTTTCCGATGGCGAGCAAGCGGCGTGGGTGGACCTGGTGACGGCCGTTCCCGATGGCGTGCTGCTGCAATCAGACTCGCTCATTGTTGAGATATCGGCGCGGCTCTTGGCACAATTCAGGACGGACCCGGCCATGCCGACCGCCCGGATTGCGATACTCTCTTCCTGCTTGGGCCGAATGGGGCTAAGCCCGGCAGATCGGAGCAAGGTGACTGTTCCGCAGCCGGAAAAAGCAAAAGAAAGCGCATGGGATCAATTCTTTGGAGGGCAAAAGCGATGAGTCTGAATACCCTTGAACCACCGCCATTCTTAACTGGCTATGACCGTGAGGCGTGGTTTCGCTTTCTTCCTGTCCTACGCCAACAGAATATTTATGAGGATAGGTTTCACGCTGCCTTTGAAGGACTTTGTTCGCTATATGGCCAAGTCCGTACTATGCAAGATGAGCGGCGGGCAGCAATCGTGGAAGGGAACAGCCAGAAGGTTGAATTGCTTGCCGAGATGGAACTAGAGGCCGTTCGACTTCTTCGGGATTTAGCTCACGAGTTCTATTTCAGGGTTCTATGGCAAAGGGGGGTTTCAGTAGACCTCGTTTTCGTGGGACCGGAACCCCTAGAATAGTGATTTTCCCTCTTGACACCATACCACGCGTGGTATATTCTTTAGTTACATACCACCCATGGTATGTGCAATCACATTCAAACAAGGGGCACAGATGAAAAAGAACACCTCGATTTGGTTAGAGCCTGCCGTGCAAGAACGCCTTCGTCACCTGTCGGTGCATTACCATCGGCCGGTTGGCGACATTATCGCGGGCCTTCTGAATTTTTCGGGGGCATGGCGGCGGATCGATGACCCGGAGTTCCAGCGGCGATTTAAGGGGCTGTTTGAAACTTCCCTCACAAATGCTGGCCCCATTGCCACCCGTGAGGGAGAGGAAACCGACGATGTTTTCGATGATTAAACGATTTTTCGGCCATTGTGACGATGTGCCGGAATCGATGCAACAAGAGGGCGGCTTGTCGGTGGAGCTTCCCTTGTCCGCACTGGAAAAGCGGCAGCTTGAAAGGCTTCTCCGGGAGGGAGCAAATCTTTCCAGTGACCGTGCGATCAAAGCAGTCAGTGTTTTTGCCACCTGGCTGCATTCGCGTTACCAGCGGGACGCTGGCATACGCACCCCAGATCATACGCTTATCGGGACGATGAGGTGAGATGGGTTTGGAATTTGAGGTGGCCGCTTTTCGCGGTCAAAAGCAAAATCGACAACAGAAAGGAAAACACAAAATGAGAACCAAACCTATTTTCACCATGGCACCCAACATGGAGCGCTTTTCCCGTAGGGCGATGAATAGCCGGTTCGCGCGTCCTGACGCGCCCGTTGACGGGCAAGAGGCCGTCGAGACCCTGATGGATGCTTTCGGCGAGTTCAAGGACGCTCACGATTCCCGCCTTGCGGCGATGCAGACCCAACTCGACCGGGTTGAGACCGTCCAAAACCGCCCCAATTTGTTCGGCGGCACCAGCACCGGCGGATCTTCCCCCCGGCAGGCAACCGAACTGAACAAGGCATTTCGGCAGTTTGCCCGCACCGGCGACGAGAGCCGCCTGAACGCCATGACCACACAGAGTGACCCCGATGGGGGTTATCTGATCATTCCTGAACGATCCCGCGAAATGACGACCAAGCTTTGGGATCTTTCCCCCATGCGGCGTTTGGCGCGGGTTATCACGTTGACCAGCTCGGGGACCTTCGAAGAACCGATCGACAAGGACGATGCCGAGGCAACGTGGTGCGGCGAAACCGAGGACCGCAGCGAGGACGCTACCCCGCAACTTGGCCTTTTGACCATTGGCGCAAAAGAAAGTTATGCGCTCGTACCGATCAGTCAAAAACTGCTTGATGACGCTGACATCGATCTTTGGTCATGGATGGTCGAGAAACTGACGGGCAAGTTCGCCCGGCAAGAGGGCACGGCCTTTATCACCGGGGTTGGTGATCCGTCGCAGCCTTCGGGAATTTTGACTTACCCGACCGCGACCACCGGCGACAATACCCGTGCTTGGGGGACCATTCAGTACGTCCCGGGCGGCTCGGCTACCACGATCACGTCGGATGCGCTTATTGATCTTGTGTATTCACTGCGCGCGCCTTACCGGACCGGGGCCGCTTGGCTCATGAACAGTGATAGCGCCCGCATCATCAGCAAGTTGAAAGACGGTAGCGGGGATTATCTCTGGCGGCAGAGCCTTGCCAGCGGCCAACCTGACGCTCTGTGCGGCTTTCCGGTCGAATATTCCGAGGACATGCCTGCAATCGCGGGGGATGCCTTCCCGATTGCCTTCGGGAATTGGAGGCTTGGATACACCATCATTGACCGGCTTGGGATTCGCTTCTTGCGAGATCCGTACAGCAAAAAGCCCTATGTGCTGGTTTACGCTTACCGCCGAGTCGGCGGCGGCGTGAACAATTCCGAGGCAATCAAACTCCTGAAAATATCCACCTCGTAGCGAACCCTCAACAGCCCGTCCGGTCTATCCGGGCGGGCCGAAACATTCCCCCCACAAGGAAAACTCCTTGTACCCACGCCGCAACACACCCACCGATGAGCCACCGCCACGCCGTTTTTTCTGCCGAGATTACAATGCCTGCCTTGACGAGACGATCCGCCGCCACTGGCCGGGGTTTACCTGCGCCCAGTGTCAGGACTTCGCGCCCATTATTTTGGACTTGCCGCAATGGGAAGAAGATTCCGCAAGATGCCGAGCTTTAATACTGTCCGTGCTTCGTGCTACACCTTGGCTGAGGACTGGCTGTATTGTCGATGGATTTCTTGATTCAAGCGCCGATGCCGGGGCATACTCGGACATGGGTTGAGCCGAGAAAATCGATTCTAGGGGCATCCTCGCGCGTCCAGGCTTGACCAGGCTGTCACCTCCGGCTGGGATTCTTTCACCTGTGCATGGTTTCGACAGCATTCACGGGCACGGGGGCTTGCGGGGGTACTCGCACACGCCTTGCCACCCGATCGTTGAAATTTGAGCCGTTTAAGGCCACGTAGCTTACGAGTGCGAGATACCGAACGTCGCCTAGCCGCCTGCCGCGACCACCTTGGTTGGACGACGATCCCCGCCCGGATCGTTGACGTTCCCTCGATCATCGACGGGGAGTATGCGGAGAACGAAGTGAGGAAGAATTTCAGTCCGGAAGAGAGGGTGGCAATTCGAAAGGCGGTACAGGAAGAGATCGGAAATAGGCAAGGGGAGCGGATGGATAAACAACTTGTGCCCCAAGGGGCACAAGTTCTCCACGGTGAAAAAACCCGTGACCTTACGGCCCGACTTTCTGGATTCACCAGCCATACTACGGCCGACCGAGCTCAAACTGTCGTGGATAAAGGCGTTCCGGAACTCAAAGAGGCCATGAACAAAGGAGAAATACCCATTAGACGGGCCGCAAAACTCGCCATGCTCCCGCCCGATGAGCAACGCGAAGCAATCAGCGGGCCGGATGAAAGTCTGCCCGGTTTTCTTGTTGTGGGGGAGGTTGGAAAAAGGTTGGAATTGATCCGCAGGTTGGAAATAGGGTTGGAAACGTAAAAAGCAGGAAAAGAAAAAGGACTTAGGTTTTGCCCTAAGTCCTTGATTTTCCTTGGCTCCCCGGGACGGACTCGAACCGCCAACCTAGTGGTTAACAGCCACCCGCTCTGCCGATTGAGCTACCGGGGAACAAAATTCAAGCGAGGAGCATCTTTATCAGAGCACTCCTCGCTTGTCAATACCAAGTCGAAATTTCGGCCGGGAGGGTGGCCCTCCCCGGGATGCCGTTTTCGGCCTATTCTTTCTCTTTCTTTTCCTTGACCTCGGTCACGCACTTGGCCACCAGTTTATCGTATTCGGCGTCGGTTCTGGCCTGTATGGCCTGCACGTCCGCTTCCGCCAGGTGGCGGAACCGCCGCTGGGGCCGGAAGTATTCGGAAACCGGCTTCGGCTTCGCCACTTTGCGTGACAGGTAGTAAACCCCATCGATCACTTCATAGAGCGGGAAAACCTTGGACTGAACGGCCAGCCTTGCGACTTCCACGCCCTCATCGATCCCGCAGCGCCATCCCGTCGGGCAAGGTGAATAAATGTGGATGTAGGCAGGTCCGGGAACCAGAGATGCCTTCTTCACCTTGTTCATGAGGTCGATGGGGAACGCCGGGGTCGCCGTGGCGACGTACGGCACGCCGTGGGCCACAGCGATTTCGGGGAGGTTCTTCTTCTGGGTCGCCTGGCCCTTGCTCTTCTTCCCCGCGGGCGACGTGGTGGTCGATGCGCCGAACGGAGTGGCCGAAGACCTTTGGATACCCGTGTTCATGTAGGCTTCGTTGTCAAAACAGAAATAAATGAAGTTGTGTCCGCGCTCCAGAGCGCCGCTCAAAGCCTGCATACCGATGTCCGCGGTGGCACCGTCACCGCCGTACCCGACAAATACGGTATCCGGCTGGTTGATGATGCCCTTGCGGTTCATGGCGCCGTAGGCCGCTTCCACGCCGCTCGCCACGGCCGCCGCATTTTCAAATGCGACGTGGAGCCAGGGCACCCTCCACGCAGTCTGCGGGAAGGGCGAGGTGATGATTTCCATGCACCCCGTCGCGCTGCAAACGATAACATTCGTGCCCAGTGCCTTCATAGCCTGCCTCAAAGCCAATACTTCTCCACAGCCCTGGCATGCTCTGTGACCGGGCGATAACGGTTCCACCTCCGGCAAATTCTTGAGGTTGAACCCCTTGAAATTCTTCAGAGCTTCAGATGCGATTCCCATTTATTCCCTCACATTGATGAATTCATAGGCTAAGGGCACGCCACCGTCTTTGGACGCGGCAACCTTGTCAACCATTTCGCAGAAGTTCTGATCGGTCACATCCCTGCCGCCAAGACCGACCAGGAAGTTCGAGAACTTGGGATAGAGCTTGTGATCGAACAGAACGGACTTGACCTCGAGGGCAACGGGGCCGGGTAAATATCCACCGGCGAAGGATGTGACTCTGTCCAGCACGATCACGTTCTTGGCACCCTTAATCGCTGCGACGAGTTCATCCGCGGGGAACGGTCTGAAGAGGCGAAGCCGGGCCACTCCGACTTTCTTCCCCTTTTCCCTCATCATGTCGACGGCCGTCATCGCCGTCTGGGAGGTACTGCCAATCGATATGAAAATGGTCTCGGCATCTTCGGTCTTGTAGGTTTCGACCGGTTTGTAGTAACGGCCGAACTGCTTCCCGAATTCATCCCATGCCTTGAGAATGTAAGGTTTGCAATTCTTGAAAGCCTCGTCCTGGGCCTTCCTGGCTTCGGTATAAACTTCCGGCATGCCGACGGGACCCATGGTCGCGGGGTTGTCCGGATCCAGGCGAAGCTGAGGCCGGTGAGGCGGCAGGTATTTGTCCACTTCTTCCTTGGAGGGCATGAAGATCGGTTCGATCATGTGGCTCAGCGTGAAACCGTCGAGGTTGACCTGAACGGGGAACAACACGTTCGGATCCTCTGCGGCCCGGAATGCATGGATCATGAGATCCACCACTTCCTGCCCGTTTTCGGCAACCGTCTGAATCCACCCGGTATCACGAGCGTACATCAGGTCGGCATGATCGTTCCAGATGTTGATCGGAGCGCTCAACGCGCGGTTGGCCACGGCCATCACGATCGGCAGGCGCAGCGACGCGGCGATGTAGCAAAGCTCCGACATCAGGGCGTAGCCCTGAGAGCAGGTCGACGTAAAGGTCCGTGCCCCTGCCGCGGACGAACCGATGCACGCGCTCATCGCACTGTGCTCGGATTCCACAGGAACAAAATTAGCATCAAGCTCCCCATCCGCCACCAGCTCGGAAAGGTGCTCAACAATGTGGGTCTGCGGTGTAATGGGATAAGCGGCGACCACGTCGACATTACACAGTCCTACCGCTTCCGCAGCTGCAAGTGAAACCTCGATACCAATTCTTTTGGACATGTTAGTCGACCTCCTGATGCATGGTGATCGCATCTACAGGACATTCTTTGGCACAAATGCCGCACCCTTTGCAGTAATAATAGTTCTGAGGATAGTAGCCCTCCGCGTCCTTGCTATAGACCATGTCAGGGCAATAGATATAGCACTGGCCGCATTTCGTACACTTCGACCTGTCCGTTATGGGCTTCATGGACCGCCAATCACCGGTCTTAAGCTCTGAAGCATTCCCGGGAGTTTTAATGGCAATCCCCAAATTCAGACTCTTCCAACTGACGATACCAGTTTCTTTAGCCACGGCTTAACCCTCCACCTTGGTTTCTTCAAAGGCGCGCGTGCACGACGCAATGTTCTTTTGGGCGATGCCACCAAACCGGTGCTCAATGGGACCAGTCAATGCCTTGAGCGGCAGCAGGTCCGGAACGGCCTTGAGGAGCGCTCCCAGCATTGTCGTGTTCGTAATGGTCACACGCATGGTTTCCAGGGCGATCTTGCTGGCGTCCACCACGGCAAGCTTCGCCTTGATGCCGGTTTCCTTGCGGATTTGGTCGGGGCTCTTGGTGGAGTTCACAACCACGATGCCGCCTTTCTTGAGCCCTGCCTCCACGTTCACGAGCTTCAGCAATGTGGGGTCGAGGACCACCACATAATTCGGCTCGTAAACCTTCTCCCGGGTCACAATGGGCTGGTCACTCACCCGTACAAATGCCATGACGGGGGCTCCACGCCGTTCCGGCCCAAAGCTCGGGAAAGCCTGAGCGTATTTCCCCTCTTCGATAGCAGCCAGGGCCGCGAGTTCAGCAGAGGTCACGGCCCCTTGGCCTCCGCGTCCGTGAAATCGAATCTCAATCATGATTTCTCTCCACACTAGCGTTACAAGTCAAAGCGCTCACCTCAGGTAGCCCTTACACAACATCGAGCAATCTACGGCGAACCAACACACACCTTTATAGGCTACCTTCATAGCAGCTTTGTGAAAAAAAAGTCAAGGCATTTTTCACCTCTTTTCGCTAATTTTCCTGCACGTTTTACACAAATGTGTATCCCGCACAATGCATTCACACCTTTCAACACCACGGAAGTACGACGAAAAATAGTCATGGCACAAATATTGATCCTAAGCGGGCTCCCTCGCCGAGCCCCCACGCGGCTTCCGCGGAAGGGCGAGAGGGGCAGGGCGCTGGTGGGCATCGTTTACGGGGGACTAGTGAAAAGATGAACATAGATTCAGAACGCCTGGCGGCCTTTCATGGCCCGGTCCAGAGTGACCCTGTCGGTGTATTTGAGGTCCCCTCCCATGGGGATCCCGTAAGCTATCCTCGACACCTTCACCGGTCGGTCGCCCAGGAGTTTCAGGAGGTAGTGCGCCGTCGCCTCCCCTTCATTGCTTGGATTCGTTGCGATAATCACTTCTTTCACCTTTTCCGAGTCCAGGCGGTCCAGCAGTTCCCGAATGCGAAGGTCGTCGGGTCCGATGGCATCGAGGGGGGCGAGCACTCCCTGGAGGACATGATATCGCCCCTTATAGGCCCCCGACTGTTCAATGGCCAGGAGGTCCGCCGTCGTTTCCACCACGCAGATTTCACCGGTGTCGCGCGCCGGGTCTGCACAGATGGAACAGACGTCGCCGTCCGTGAAGTGAAAGCACCGCGAACAGGTCCGTATGTCGCTTTTCAAACGCCTGATTTCGTCGGCCAGCGCTTCGGCTTCGTCCCTGGGAATCTTCAGAAGGTACATCGCGATCCGGGTAGCGCTCTTTTCCCCGAGCCCCGGAAGTTTGCCCAGCCTTCGGATAAGGCTGCTCAAAATGGGCGGATAAGCAGTCGATGTCATGAAAATCCTGCCTGAAATAATGAATATGAGTGAACAACGCAAGAACCGGGCCTTCGGGCGGACGGATTCATGGTCCGCACACGAAACGGGAGGGACAGGAACGGGAGCCTGAGCGGGGACGGGTTTTACAAACCCGGAATCCAGTGCACAACGGTCGGCTGTGTCAGCGGTGATGCATCCTTCAAAAGAGTCCGGGAATTTTAGGGAGATTCAGACCTCCGGCGATCTTGGCCATCTCCCCGGCCGCCAACTCCTGGGACCTCCGCAGCCCGTCGTTCACGGCGGCGACGACAAGGTCCTGCAGCATCTCCACATCCCCGGGGTCAACCACCTGGGGGTCGATCCTGATGCTGACCACTTCCTGACGCCCATTGACCACCACGGTCACCATGCCCCCGCCCGCGGACGATTCCACGGTCTTTCCGGCAAGTTCTTCCTGCGCTTTGGCCATTTTGTCCTGCAGCGCCTTGACCTGCTGCATGGGATTGAATCCTTTTACCATTTCCAATTTCCTCCAAAAAAATGAATGAACCGAATGTGCCCGGCCGGAAACTGCCGGACCTCGAACCGGTCTTCTCCCGAAACCGCCGGGGATTTCCGCCCCGCCTTCCGGCAAAAGAGGCCGCCGGCGCGTGCTCCCCGCACCGGCGCGATCATTCTTCCGCCGGGGGAGTTTCCTTCCGGCTTCCGGCTTTTTCCGTCTTCGGGCGCCGGATATCCACCAGTTCGCCTCCGAGTATTTCCAGGGCCTGCTGCACCACGGGATGTTCCATAACCGAACGCTTCCCCGCCGCCTTCGACTTCCTGGCCTTCTGCGGCCCGGAGGCCCCCTCCGCGGGAGGTTTTTTACTTACGGCCAGCCGCCGGGCTTTTCCGAAAAAGGCCTGCACGGCTTCGCTTATTTTCGCAAGGGCCTGAGGGTCCTTCAACTGCCCTTCGAAAACTTCGAGCACTTCCACTTCCAACGAATCGTCGGAAACCGAACCGACCCGGCTTTGCATCAACTCCGCCGCCAGGACGGGGTCTTTTACTCCCAGCCATTCGACGAAAGACGGCCAGCGCTCCGTGACTTCGCCGGGCGCCGCCGGAACGGACGGGGAAACCTCTTCCGATCTTTCCTCATCCCCGTCGAACTCGACATCGGGTTCCTTGGGAACGGGCACCCGCGCCTCCGCCGGACCGGGATTCTCCGCGGGCGGAGGGGCTTCACCGGAAGGGGCCGGCGCGGGAAGCGGACGTGCCTTCCCGGACGGAACGCGAAGTTCCCCGGACGGCGTTTTTCCTTCCCTGAAAGCCCTCTCCAGAACGGACAGCTTGTCGATCAATCCCTGGAGCGCCTCCAGCCTGGGAAGTTGCGCCATTCTCAGGAGGAGCATTTCAAGGGCGATTTTCGGGACGGTTGAACGGCGGATGTCCTCCTCGCCCTTCATGATCGTCTGGAAGTAGAGGTAGAGCGTTTCGGGCGTCGTCCGTTTTGCTTCCTCCCCGAGCAGCTTCTTTTCCTCCTCGGGCAGATCCAGCCGCCTTTCCGCTTCGCCCTCGCCGAGCGAGATGACGAGAAGATTTCTGAAATGATCGCAGAGCTGCCGGCAGAACCGCCTGTTGTCGATTCCTCGCCTATAGAGATCGTCCACCACGTCGAGGCAGGCCCGGACATCCCCCTCGATCACCGCCTTACCCGCCCGCTGAACGGTGCTCCGGTCGATGACCCCGAGTACATCGAGGACCTGTTCGTCCGTCAGATCCTCCCGGCTGAACGAAAGCATCTGTTCGAGCAGGCTCTGAGCATCCCTCATGCTTCCATCCGCTTCACGGGCGATGGCGTACAGGACCGGGTCGGACAGGTTGGCCTGCTCCTTCTCGGAAATGGCCTTCAGGTGATCCACCAGCAGCCCGGCCGGAATGCGCCGGAAATCGAACCGCTGGCAGCGGCTCAGGATCGTAGCCGGTATCTTGTGCGGCTCCGTCGTGGCGAAAATGAAGATCACGTGCTCCGGGGGCTCCTCAAGGGTTTTGAGCAGGGCGTTGAAGGCCTCCGTTGTGAGCATATGCACTTCATCGATGATATAGATTTTGTAGCGGCTTTTCGCGGGCCGGTACCGAACGGTTTCGCGCAGTTCCCGTATATTGTCTATGCCGCGGTTCGAGGCCCCGTCGATTTCCAGCACATCGACCGAATTCCCCCGTGTGATTTCCACGCAGTTCGAACAGACGTTGCACGGTACGGCAGTGATCCCCGTCTCGCAATTCAGCGCCTTGGCGAGGATTCGCGCAACCGACGTCTTGCCCACCCCGCGCGCGCCCGTGAACAGATAGGCGTGAGCGATCCTGTTGGACCGGATGGCGTTGCCGAGAGTCCTCGTTACGTGAGGCTGGCCGACGAGCTCTTCGAAGCTCTGAGGCCGCCATTTGCGTGCAATTACGAGATATGACATGGGATCACGGAAAAGAACCGGCGCCACAAAACGGGGCGCGATAAGAGTGGATTTTCAGGAACCCGGATTCACGTTCAAGCAAAAAACACTGTCTCGTGATCAATACGTCCGGAGTGTGGTGGCGGAGAGAGAGGGATTCGAACCCCCGGTACGCCTTTTGGACGTACACGCGATTTCCAGTCGCGCCCCTTCAGCCTCTCGGGCATCTCTCCTCAGGATTCTCGATCCAACACCGGTAAAACAATTTCTTTTCGCCGCGCCCGGCCCCAACTCATCAGGGCTTTCCCGGCCTTGATGCACGACCCGCGCATCACCTCCGAATATCCCTGCGTACGGCCGCCTTCATCGGACAAAGCCACTCGGCCCCGATTCCGGTTCCGGTTCCCGGCGACGGACGCTTTTATGCGGACTGGCGGAGAGGGTGGGATTCGAACCCACGTGCCCTGCTCTTAACAGGACAAGTCGATTTCGAGTCGACCCCGTTACGGCCACTTCGGTACCTCTCCACTGCCCTCAGGGCCGCGCTCCCTCCGGCGTTCCCCGAAGAATTTTTTCAACAGCGCGGAACACTCGGCGGCACGGACCCCGTCGATCACGTCAATATAATGATTGAAGGATCGCACTTTTGTCAAGTCCACAACGCTTCCCGCCGCACCGCTTTTCATGTCGGCGGCCCCGAAAACCAGGGTACGCACTCTCGCCTGAAGCATTGCGCCAACGCACATGGCACACGGTTCCAGGGTGACATACAGCACCGAGCCGGGAAGACGATAATTTTTCACAGAGCCAGAAGCAATCCGCAGAGCCAGAATTTCCGCGTGAGCCGTCGGATCCGAAAGGGATATGGGACTGTTGTGCGCCCGCGCGAGGATGTTCCCCTCACTGCCGACCAGGACCGCTCCCACCGGCACCTCGAACCGCTGATAAGCCAGAAGGGCTTCTTCGAGAGCAAACCCCATAAAGGTGTCGTGGTTCATCGCTAATTCCAATTTTAGTTAAACAGGGGTATTGCAAATACCACACTTCTGTTATAGTGAAAAGCCCTAATTATTTGATGATAAACAGTATCAAACCGAAACGCCCCGGAAGCCGCTGCCGGGCGGGGCCGGCGCGGTGGTGCGGTTCGGGAGCAAAAGCATTCATTTGTTGTTGGGCCCCGGCGCGGAAGGCAGTCGAACCATGGGCGTATGCGCGGCACGGCCGGACCATTCGGGAGGATGCATGGAAGAAGACGATCCGTACGAAAGCAAGAGTTTCGTGCCGGTCGGCGGGTTCAAGCTCGTGTTTCAGCCCGCGAAGCATTCCGATGTGCAGGCCGCCAAACATCGCTGCCCGGACTGCCACTTTTGCCAGCATTGCAGCGACGCTCGCTGCCGGGCTTGCCGTGGCGGGCTGTCCGAATCGGAGCCCGTTTCGGGCCCCGGGCCGAAGTTCCGCCGCGTTGTCCGGCTTTGCGAAAGGATCAACCCACGGACCGACAATGGCCCCTCGTCCGCCTCTGCTGAATCTTCCGAACAAGCGGATTAATCGAACGGTATGATCATGATTTTACAGAATGCACTACGAGTTTTTGTACTGTTTTTTGTCCTGGCGCTCGGCTGTCCCGCGGCCGAATGCCTTTCAGCACCGGACACCGCGCCGGCGGCGGCGGAACAGACGACCCTCGGGACGACCTCCCGGGCCGTGGCCCCCGAAGCGGCATCCGAGCAGTGGAGGGCATTCATCTGGGAGGCCGTTCCCGCCGAGTGGCTGACTTCATCCCGCCGCAACATCGTCATGGAAGCGTACCGGGAAAATGACTGGAGGCCTTTTTTCATAACGTCGAAATTCGAGCTTTCGGCAAGCTCCCGCGTTTTTCTGCAGCAGCTTGACCGGTTGGACGGTGAAGCCATCGACCCGAAGCCGTTCAAGCTGGACGATATGAAGCAGAAAATGGCAAACCTGGAACAACTCCGGGCGTCGGCCAAAGCCTCGATCCCCGATCTCAACGATTCGATCTCCGATTTTTCGAACAGGGCAGGCCAGGCCCCCGCTTCCCCCGGAAACGGCTCGAACGGGACCCAGGCGCGAAACGCTTCCGGAACCGGTCCCCAGGACCAGGCGTCGGTAAAGGAATGCGAGGAAAAATATCGGAAGCTTTTCCTCGCGGCCAGTGAAATCGATATGAAGCTGGCAAGCCTTTTCATCCGGTATTCCAATGAAATGAACCCATTTTCCGAGGACGACCAGGTGAAAGCCCTCGCCGGGCAAATCCCCATGAAGGAATACCTGAAGAAGCTGGTGCCCGATTCCCCTCATTACGGCCCGCTCCTCCAGGCGCTGGTGAGGTATAGAACTCTGGCGGCCAATACCCGCCAGCAGCCCGTTCGCGCTTCCGCAACCATCAAGCCGGGGGAAAACGGCGAGCTTGTCCGCGAAGTTCAGAAGCGCCTGCAGCAGGAAGATTTCTACAAGGGGGAAATCACCGGCAACTATGATTCCACCACTCAGCAAGCGGTGAAGCATTTTCAGATTTCCCACCAGCTCGACCCCGACGGTTCCGTCGGCCAGAGGACGCGGGAATGGATGAACGTGCCGTTCAAGGACAAGGCGGAAATGATCGCCCAAGGCATCAGAATGCTCCGCAGGAGCCCCACGCGGCACGCCGAACGGTACGTGCGGATCAACATTCCTCAGTTCATGCTGGAATACTGCAAGGGCGGCAAGACCATGTCTTCCCACCGGGTGATCGTGGGCCGTTCGACGGGCAAGAAAATCAAGGTGCAGGGCAGGTGGATAGGCGAAAACCAGACGCCGGCACTGGCGAGCAATATCGAACAGATCGTCGTCAACCCGCGCTGGTATGTCACCGACCGGATCCGCCTGGAACTGGAAGGACCGGCGGGAGCCGACCCCCAGTATTTTTCCAAGCACGGATATGTCCAGATGTCGTCGCTCTACCCGTGGGGAAAACCGCGCCTCTTTCAGAAACCGGGCCCGACGAACCCGCTGGGCAGAATTAAATTCGAATTTCCCAATGCTTATGCCGTGTACCTTCACGATACGCCCAACAAGTATCTTTTCCAGAGGGCCCGAAGGGATTTTTCCCACGGCTGTGTGCGCGTGGACAAAGCCGATCAGTTGCTTCGGGACCTCCTGAAGGACGACAACAACCCCGCCGCGGAAAAGACCGATTCGTTCCTCGCAAACGATCGACCGGTCTATCTCAAGCTGTCGCAGCCGGTCCCCATCGTCATCGAATACCTGCCCGTTTCTTCCACGGACAACGGCCAGGTGATCTTCTTCGGTGACCCCTACGGCTGGCTGGCTGAAAATACCGTCGCCCAGGGCTGAGAAAAAGACACGCCCTTTCCGGTCCGGCATCAGCCGGACCGGTCTTCCGCTTTCCCGATGATCCCGAAGCAGCGGTTGCCGTTCCACAATTGATTTTTATTATCAAGATGATAGGAAATCGTCAGGCAACGTTTTCAACTCTCCGGTATTGTCTATTTATTCACAACTATTTTGCATTATACGGTTCAGGAAACCTATCCATCACCTTGCACAGTCATGAACGGATGGGTTTTCGATAGGTTCTTCAACCACGATTGTCAAGCTCTTCCTGAGTCCCCTCGCTATATCAGTAATATTCTAATATTACAATGTGTTACGATTTTACAAAAGGGAAAAGCAGCCCCCGTCCGGAAAAAAACATTTGACAGGGAGCCGTTTTTCAGGCTACTGAAAACCATCTTGCTTGATTTGTCCGTTCTCGACGGCTCTACCTCTGGTTGTAAATGAAATATGTCAGGAAGGGGGAAGAAATGGGGCGAAGGCTTTCGTGCCTGGGATTGAATATTATCTGTGTATGTTTCGCCAGTCTATTGATATGCAGCGTGTTTTTTGTTCAAGATATTGAGGCACTTACCATCGCGTATGGCCAACCCTACGGGGGGCGGCTCATCAACGGCATTCAGTTTCCGAATCAGTTTCCCGGTTACGTGATCCGGGATCCCGAGAGGAGCTATACCTGCCCCGAGGTGGTCGGTGCGCTTCTGGACGCAATCGATGCGGTCCGGCAGAAGTTTCCCGACACGTGTGATGTTTTTCTTGGCGATTTTTCCTCGAGAACCGGCGGGGGAGCCCTCCACCACCGTTCGCACCAGAATGGAAGGGATGTCGACGTCGGTCTCTACGCAAAGGGGAACCGCCCGCTTGACACCCTGGTGGTCATGACCGAAGAAAACCTCGATGCGCCAAAAACCTGGTGCCTCATCCAGAACATCATCAACTCCCAGCGGGTTCAGTATATTTTCCTCGATCGAAGAATCCAGAAAGTCCTTTATGATTATGCGGCAAGCATAGGCACGGACCCCGCCTACCTGGACCGTGTCTTCGGAACCGCCCACGGCGCTCTCATCCAGCACGTGCCGGGGCACAACGACCACATGCACATCCGGTTTTTCACGCCGTGGTCCACTCTGGCCGGCCATGTGGGGGAGAGCGAATACCAGAAGCTGATGGTCATAGAGATGGCCCAGCAGGCCTACCTTCCCCAGAAAGTCAATTATTACGTGAGCGGCAATGAAAGAAGCATCGACGCACTCGCCCAGAGCTTCGGGGTAACGCGGCGCGAGCTTTGCCGATGGAACCAGATCGCCGGCGGGGCCAACCTGACTCCCGGAAGCTGCCTGGTGTTCTACAAGCGCGGCTTTGAAGCGGAGCCGGTCCATCTGGCGCAGTCGCTCCAGCCCGGATTTATCGTCGAGACTCCTCCGGTTCAATCGGTTCAGTATGCATCGTTGCGTTCCAATTCCATTTTGTCCGATGCCCCTTCGAACGTTCCTGCTGACGAGGAAGAATCGCCCGCCTCGGCCCCCCGCAAGCACATTTCGGCCCCCGCTCCGGCCCCGACCGCTCCCGTCTATACGACCTATAAGGTTCAGAAAGGCGATACTCTGGAAAAGATTGCCAGGAAGAACAAGCTTGATATAAAGGCCCTATGCCAGTTGAACGGCATGACGAAGTCCACGGGTCTCAAGCCCGGCCAGCCCGTGAAACTGGCGATGGTCAAGACCTCTTCGGCCCGCACGGCCGTCGAGGACAGCCCCGCACCCCGGAGTTCCAGGGGGGGGATCCAGAACATGACGTTTTCCTCCGACAGAAAGAACTGCTCGATTGCCGCCGCCAGTTACAAGGTGGGCAAAGGAGACACGCTGCAGAAAATAGCCCGGAGAACAGGGATCGGGATAGAAGTCCTCTGCCAGATGAACGGCCTGAAAAAGAACGCGGAGTTGAAGCCCGGCCGGTCGATCAAGCTGGCGCAGGCCACGTCCAAATCGTGCGTGGTTTCTCCCCCCCAGGCCAAGACCCAGGCATCGTCCAGGGCGGCCCAGCCCGCTTTGAAAAACAGCCAGGCCCCGGCATTGAAAAAGTCAACCCAATCGAAGGCCTCGGCCCCGGGCAAGGTTTCGGCGCAGACCCGTTCCAAGACCGCCGTATCGTCAAAGGCAACCGTTCCGGCTGGCCCCAAGGCCCAGATGAAGCAGGCAACCGCTCCCAAACCGGCCGCAACGGGTTCGAAAGTCAAGACTTCGACCGTCGGAATACAGAAAAAACCTTCCGCTGCCGTTTCCACGGGGAAGGCCGATAAGAATGGCGGGAAACTGGCCAAGGATACCACGAAACAAACATCCAGGAAGAGGATCGACTGATTTCTCATGCCCCTTCCACCCGTCTTTGCCGGGGCCGGGAAAAATTTCCGGCCCCGGCAAAGACGGGTAGTGAAGCCTTCGACCATTCCTCCCCCATGGTTTCATCCGTTTTCCGGGCAAGATCTATTCAGCCCATTCTTTTTCCGATTTTTTTTCGAGCCGTAAGTTGGAAGATCCTTTTCTTCGGGTTGATTTTCTGTTATGTGGAAATGTTCCTCGCGGGCACAGTACCAGTGCCCGCTTTCTTTTTCTAAACGCAGGGCATGATCCGATCGCATCATCGGGATGGTAGTATGGTTGAAAGGAGTGTCAAAGAAGGCACCATGTTGAACAACGATCTGAGCAGATTACGGAATATAGGCATAAGCGCGCACATCGACTCGGGGAAGACGACCCTCACCGAGCGAATCCTTTTCTATACGCAGCGCATCCATGCGATCCACGACGTGAAGGGCAAAGATGGCGTGGGAGCCACGATGGACTTCATGGAACTGGAAAAGGAGCGCGGAATCACCATTCAGTCGGCGGCCACCTACTGTACCTGGAAAGGGTATTCCATCAACATCATTGACACTCCCGGCCACGTGGACTTCACCATAGAAGTGGAGCGTGCTCTGCGTGTTCTTGACGGGGCCGTCCTGGTTCTGTGTGCCGTAGGCGGCGTACAGTCCCAGTCGGTGACGGTCGACAGGCAGATGGTCCGCTACAAGGTGCCGCGGCTGGCATTCATCAACAAGTGCGACCGGACGGGGGCCGACCCTTACCGGGTCACCCGCCAGTTGAAGGATAAGCTGAATCACAATGCGGTGATGCTCCAGATCCCCTTCGGCCTGGAAAACGACCACCGCGGAGTCATCGACCTCATCACCATGAAGGCCGTCACGTTCGAGGGAAACAACGGGGAGAATATCGTGGAAAGCGACATTCCTCCCGCGATGCTCGAAGAGGCCCGCGAAAAGCGGGAAGAAATGCTCGACGCCATCTCTCTTTACTCGGACGGCCTCACTGAAGCCATTCTCGAAGACCGGGTCACCGAAGAACTGATCCACGAAGCCGTTCGCACGGGGACGTTGTCTTTGCGCCTGACCCCGGTTCTCCTCGGGTCCGCGTACAAGAACAAGGGAGTTCAGCTCCTGCTGGATGCCGTCTACCGCTACCTGCCGAGCCCCCTCGATCGAACGAGCGACGCCCTGGATCTCGATCGGGACGAAGAACCCATAACGCTCGAGAATTCCACCGAGTCGCCCCTGGTCATGCTCGGCTTCAAGTTGGAAGTCAGCAGGTACGGCCAGCTCACTTACGTCCGCGTCTACCAGGGTACGCTCGTCAAGGGCGATACGATCACCAACATGCGCACCGGGAAACGTTCCAAGGTCGGTCGCCTCATCCGGATGCACGCCGACGAAATGGAAGATATCGACGGCGCCGTCGCAGGGGACATCGTCGCGCTGTTCGGGATCGACTGCGCCTCGGGGGACACCTTTACGGACGGCCGCGTACACTATGCCATGACCTCCATCCACGTCCCTGCCCCCGTTATTTCCCTGGCGGTCAAGCCCAAGGACAAGAAGGCCGAAATCAACATGAGCAAGGCGCTCACCCGGTTCACCAAGGAAGACCCGACCTTCAGGACCTACCTTGACGAAGAAACCGGAGAAACGATCGTCTCCGGGATGGGTGAACTGCACCTGGACGTCTACATCGAACGCATGCGCCGCGAGTACCAGGCGGAAGTCGAGACGGGGATGCCCAAGGTGGCGTACCGAGAGACGATCACGCGCAGGGCTGATTTCAATTACACCCATAAAAAGCAGACCGGAGGTTCCGGGCAGTACGGGCGAGTGGCCGGATTTATCGAACCCTTCGCGGACGGAGATTACCAGTTTGTCAACAAGATTTCCGGGGGAGCGATCCCGACCGAGTTCATTTCATCCTGCGACAAGGGATTCCAGGCCTGCCTGAGCAAGGGCTCCCTTTCGGGATTTCCCATCGTGGGAGTCCAGGCCACCATCAATGACGGTGCGTCCCATTCCGTGGATTCCTCGGACATGGCCTTCCAGCAGGCCGCCATCGGCGCTTTCAGGGAAGCCTATCCGAAGGCGAACCCCATCATTCTCGAGCCCATCATGAGGGTGGTCGTGGAAACGCCGTCCGAATTCCAGGGGACGGTCCTCGGGACCCTGAACCAGCGCAGGGGCATGATCATCAGCACCTCTGAAGACGGAGTCTTCTCGTCCATCGAAGCGGAAGTACCTTTGGCGGAAATGTTCGGATATTCGACCGTTTTGCGCTCCGGTACGCAGGGAAAAGCTGAATTTACCATGGAGTTTTCCAAATACAATCCCGTCCCGAAATCCGTTTCGGAAGAGATCATCGCCAAGCAGAAAGAAGAAGAGAAATCGCAGAAAAAATAGGATTGCCGGGTGGCGAAGATTTTTGCTTTTTGCCGCCGCCGCTTGGTGTATGATGAATACAGCATCGGATTCGGCGCCTTCCTTCTGAACGAGATCGGGAGCGATCGCAAGATTGCCCGTTTAAGGAGATAATTGGATGCACAGCGAACAATCAGTGAATCCGGGCACCACCAAATTAATTGACAAGGTCCTGACGGACCCTCTTCAGCCGGGTGAAATCGGAGTGTTGCTGGCATGTGCCGGTGCGGGGAAGACCGCATGCCTGACGCATATCGCACTCGACCGCCTGCTCCAGGGCCAGCCGGTCCTCCACGTCTGCATCGATGTCCTCCCGGACAAGATCAAGCTGTGGTACCAGGAGGTCCTGAGGAACCTTCTGGCGGACAAAGATTCCGAAAACATGGCCATGGCCCAGCACCGGATCGAGCCCCTCCGCTTCATCCTGGCCTACCTGAACCAGACGTTCACCCCCGGCAAACTGGGGCAAAGCGTCAGGAACCTGAAGGAGCAGGCCGGCTTCAACCCTTCCCTGGTCATCGTCGACGGCTTCGACTTCGAAAATTCGGAACCCGGTTTCCTTCAGGAACTGAAGGAATTCGCCCAGAAGTACGATCTTCCCGTGTGGATGTCCGCAAGGACCCATCGGCATATCACCCGGACCAATGAGAGGGGAATTCCCTACCCCTGCGATACGAACGACGAATTCTTTCAATCCATCCTGCTCCTCGAGCCCGGTACCGACGCAATCCGGATCAAGATCCTGAAGCAGGGCAGCCGTTACGAGGTCAGGTACCCCGAGGTGATTCTGAATCCCATAACTCACCTCCTCCAGACAAGTTGAACGGTGCCCCTCGCGGGCTCCTCCCGAGTGCTTTTCCATGGATGACGATCTTATTGCAGGCCTGACGCGCCAGGTAAAAGAAGAGGTCATCGAGAACTACCTGCGGGAGAGGCGCATAGTCGAGCTGGAGCTGGAAGATTTTGGAAGGCAGGCGAGAGAATGCCTGTTCAGGGCCGCGAAGACAGGAAGACGGCTGAACCGGTTGACCCGGGTCCTGATCGCCCCCGAATTGAGACGAAGGCTTGCCGCCATCCTCCAACTGCCCTTTCCGTCCTTCTGGGCCGCGGCCATGGACAAACGGTTTTCCAAGGGCACTCCGGCAATCAGGGTGCGCGGCCTGACCGAAAAGACAAAATTCAGGAAACTCGTCCTGGAAGCATACGGTCGTTTTCACCGCTCGATGGATGGATACCGTGCCGGCTACGAAGAACTGGCCGGCCTGTGCCACGCCGTCAATTGCAACATCCGGGCGTTTCAACGAAATTTCGATTTGCTTTCGATCCTGGCCTTTCTGAGGGGCCTGGACCTGGAAACGGTCGAGATGAAACGGGTGCTGGGGCAGAACTTCACCGCCTCCGAACTCGCTTCGGTCGATAGGACGCTTCAGATCGGGACCGTTTCGCTCGAAAGCATGGAGATACCACCCCCCCTGGTGCTCCCAAAACCCGAATCAATCGAGATGCCGCTCTCTCAACTGGCGGATGAAGTCTACCGGTGCCATCCCGTGGAAGCGGCGCGCTTTCTTGCCTAGAGCCCCACAAGGGGCCCCGGAGTGTGAAATCCGGCAGGGCTCGTGCAATCCCGGGGCATCTTGACGCCGAATCGAACCGGGGCCGCGTTTTCCCGGTTCAGGGCAGCCCTTGGCAATTTTCCGGTCCGGGATTTATAATGGAACCGCCGTCCGGAATTAGGTAAGGTATGTTTTTATTTCAGGGAACGGATCAACCTTGTCTCGACATGAGGGAAAAATACGACATGAACGACTTCGAACGAGCAGCTTCGACTTTCAAGGAAGGTTTCAATTGCAGCCAGTCGGTGTTTTCAACTTTTGCTCCAAGGTTTGGAATATCTTTTGAAAACGCGCTCCTGATTTCCAGCCCGTTCGGCGGTGGAATCGGACGCGCGGGGGAAGCCTGCGGGGCACTCACCGGAGCGCTCATGGCGCTGGGCCTGAAGTTCGGGTTTTCATCGCTTGCCGACAAGAGCGTAAAAGACACCATTTACCGGATCACAAAAGATGCCGTGGAGAGATTTCGGGCCGTGAACGGGTCGATGCTGTGCAGGGATTTGCTCGGCTGCGCTCCCGGCTCTCCGGAAGGAATGGCCCGCATCAAGGAACTCAACCTGCACGAGACGGTGTGTACCGAAGTGGTTCGGAGCGCGGTGCGGATCGTATCCGAGATGCTGGAAGGGAAATGACCCGAAGCCGGGGCGGCGTGGACCCCGGGCACGGAAAGCATGGCATGCGCGCCATGGAATTCATGGAATGTCGTACATGCTCCGAGGCGTGCCGCCGCAAGTGCAAGAACCGTAACCGAACCGGCAAAAATCGTAACCGGGCGCAAGGGAAATTGCTTTTCCTGCGGGCATATTGTTGAATTTTCAACTGGTTGAATTTTTGGCATATTCTTTGCTTTTGTGACACAGCGGGAAACCCGACCGAACGTGACGGCCGGGACCGGGCGACTGCATGGGGGCGCGCGAAATGCGCGGCGCAGATGCTCCCGGAATGAGTGGTCATCCTGACCGATGACGGATACCTTTTACACGGTTGGGTGAGGGGCTACGATGAAGTACCAGTGTTTTCGATGCAAGATGACGTGGGGGGAAGGGCAGCCGGAACTTGAGGGGTATTCTCACGGGCTGTGTGCTCCGTGCCTCAAAGAGGCTTTGACTCCGCTTTACCGCAAGAGGCAGAACGAGGAAGGCAATTTCGACTGCTTCGGGAAATCGGCCGGGTACTGCGATCAGCATTCCTGTAAATACCGTGACATGTGCCTCATGATGAGTTGAGGTGCGCGTCGCGGCGCAGCTTTCCCGATTTCCGCGGACCATTTGCCTGCCCGAAACGGTTTGTTGCAGTTTCTGAACGTTTCTGATACGTTTTGTTACAGTTTTGTGTCGAAGGCATTCCCTGCGGCCGATAGCCCGTAGAACGCCGCTGCGCAAAGGGGTGCAAGGTAACCCGGGCCGACGCGGGGGCGGACCTTTCACCGGCCAGGATTTTGACAGCCGCCATTCCGTACCGGAAAACAGCCTCTCAATCCTCCCACCGGGCTCATACCGGCGGGCACCGTCATTCAAACCTTCAAAATCACAGGGATAAAAATTGAAACAAGCTGGAAGGCCGGTGCCTGCAAAAAAATGGAATGCGCGTTTCAGGATCGAAATCGAAGAGGTCCGGCCCCCTAGCTGGTTCATCCCGCCCGTTTGGTCCTCCACGGAAAAAATCTTGACATCCAATCCACACTATTGTTAATCACCTTGTTAACAATAATAAAATTGATAGGGATTGAGCCCAGTGGGTCTTGCGGCGCAGAATCTTTAATTCATACTGTTAATGCATTACCTTAAAGCAATTATCCGAATCAGTTCGTCTTCGTACCGATAGCTGTTTTCCAAGAACGACGGCGGGAGACCGGGCTCATCGAGAGGGATGCCGCGTTAACTTCAGCTAATAGAGCACGTTTTTTGCATCCCCAAAATATGTTCGACAACAGGGGAAGAGGCGGATAAAATAGCTTTGGATTCGTTTAAGTCGGAGCCCCTTTTCGGGACATTGGCCGCTGAAGGCTTGGTAACGGCCGGATGGCGGCGGAGTGAGAACGCGAGGGAAAAAGTGTTTTTCATCCCCGGAAAACGGGGGGATCCTGAAACGAATTCCGAAAGCCCACAAGCGGGCTTCAAGTTTGCGGGAGCGAATACAGTTCATCAATGGGGAAGGCCCTACAGAGCTGAGGGCCAAAGTGGATGCGACGGAAGAACTGGAGAAGCTTCAAGCGTTGCGAGGCGTGCCCGGAACGGGGCGCCCCGCCGCCGCCCAGGAGAGGATGCTGCTTCTGAGACATGCCTGACAAGCCAACACCGGGCATGTGATATACACATCCAGCCGGTTTGTGATGTCCACAGGTATCTTCCACCACATCTAGCATCCTGACATAAAAGCTTCCGGGAAGGTTTACCTGTCTCTCCATTCGAGGTGGAGGGCAGAGCGGGAGGAAACAGGGGCACGGCATTCCGCGTTATAAAGCGGCGGGGGCTCGTGCTGCCCCTTCTGCGGCAACGGAACGCGACGGGCCCTCAGGGCTCGGGAAAACGGCCCCCGGCCCCCGGCCGGGCGGGTTTCACGCGCCGAAGCCGCTGAAGAGGAATCCTCGCTTTGGCCCGTTGAGAGGTGCAAACGGACAGGCTTTTGGCAGGATGCCGGCAAAAGAATTACCACCCGCAAAAAGTGGATGGAAGGCAACATTAAGGCGTTCCAGGAAGGAATGCCGCACAGGAGAGAAAGGGAGGGATCGGCCAAAGAGATCAACGCTAAGAAAATTCAGAGAATGCGGGAATTCGTTTCAAGGGCAGCGCAAAGTCCTCGACGTCACGGGACGCGGCCGTGGGACATGCGAAACAGGCTGAAACGTCAAACGGCACAGGCAAACGATCCCGCCTGAAAGGGAGGCTCTCCGGTAGAGGGCCTCTGTAACGCCTCACAGGACCATTCGGGGAACGCCCCCCCGCTTCGCCCGGCAGGAACTTCGGGAAAGGGGCGGCAGCGGTGTGTTTCCCGGTGGGAAAGACTATCCAGGAGTTAAGAGCATGATTCGAAAAGCGGACGCGTTGGAATACCACACCCAGGACAGACCTGGAAAGATCGAAATCAAGGCGACAAAACCGTGTACGACTCAGAGGGACCTATCCATGGCCTACACTCCGGGTGTTGCGGAGCCATGCAGAGAAATCGCCAAGGATCCCGGTAAAGTTTTCGACTACACGGCAAAAGGCAACCTAGTTGCTGTGGTCACCAACGGCACTGCGGTACTTGGTCTGGGAAATATCGGGCCTCTCGCGGCAAAGCCGGTCATGGAAGGAAAAGCCGTACTCTTCAAACGTTTTGCCGACATCGACGTATTCGACATTGAAGTCGAGGCCACCGACCCGGAAGAAATAGTCCGCGCGGTGAAGCTGCTCGAACCCACCTTCGGGGGGATCAATCTCGAAGACATCAAGGCCCCCGAGTGCTTTTACATCGAAGAGCGCCTGAAAGCGCTCATGAAGATCCCCGTTTTCCACGACGACCAGCACGGAACTGCCATCATTTCAGGCGCCGCGCTCATGAATTCCGTGGAGCTTCAGGGGAAAAAGCTCGACAAGATAAAGGTCGTGATTTCGGGTGCGGGCGCAGCGGGAGTCGCTTCCGCTGAACTGTATATCAAGCTGGGAGTCAAAAGAGAAAACCTCTACCTGGTGGATTCCAAGGGCTTGGTTTTCAAGGGGCGCACCGCCGGCATGAACCCCTATAAAGAGCGGCTCGCAAACGGCGACGGACCGAAGAGCCTGGGCGAAGTGATGAAGGGCGCGGACGTCTTCGCCGGTGTGTCCGTCGGTGGATTGGTCACCAAAGACATGGTGAAAGGCATGGCCGACAAACCGATCATTTTCGCCATGGCGAATCCCGATCCGGAAATCACTTACGACGATGCCGTGAGCGTTCGGGACGATCTGATCATGTGCACCGGGCGGTCCGATTACCCCAACCAGGTGAATAACGTTCTGGGATTTCCGTTCATTTTCCGCGGCGCCCTGGATGTCGGAGCCACGGCCATCAACGATGAGATGAAGATCGCGGCGGTCCACGCATTGGCGGACCTTGCGCGGGAAGACGTGCCCGATTCCGTTTTGAAGGCATACGGCAACCATCAGGTCATCGAGTTCGGCCGCTATTATTTCATTCCCAAGCCCTTCGACCCGAGGGTACTCATCTGGGAAGCGTCGGCCGTGGCCAAGGCGGCCGTGGAAAGCGGCGTCGCGCGCAAGCCCATCACGGACTGGGAAGCTTACCGGGACAATCTCGAAGGCAGGCTGGGGCGGTCGCAGGAAGTCATGCGCAGGATGATCCACAAAGCCCAGCGGGACCCGAAGCGAATCGTTTTCCTGGAAGGCAGGGAACCCCAGATTCTCCGCGCGTGCCAGGTGGTTCTGGACGAAAACATCGCCAAACCGATCCTGCTCGGCGACAAGAAACTGATCGAAACGAGGATCGAAGAACTGCATCTCGATCTCAAAGGTGCGACTATCGTCGATCCGAAGGAATTCGACCGTCTCAACGAATATGCCGAGGAATTCTACAACCTCAGATGCCGGAAGGGTGTGACGCGCGAGGAGGCCCTCAGGACCATCAAATACAACACCAACTACTTCGGAGCCATGATGGTGAAGATGTGCGACGCGGACGGCCTGGTCGGGGGCGTCAACCAGCACTATCCGGACACGATCAGGCCCGCGCTGCAGGTGCTCCCGCTCGAAAAGTCCACTTCCATCATCGCCGGCGTCTACATGATGGTTTTCCCGAAGGACCTGCTGTTCTTTGCGGATACCACCGTGAATATCGATCCCACGGCGGAACAACTGGCGGAAATCGCCATTCTTACCGCCGATGCGGCACGGCAGCTTGATGTCGAGCCCCGGATCGCCATGCTGTCGTTCAGCAACTTCGGGAGCACGCGTCACCCGCGGTCCGACAAAGTGGCCCTCGCCACCCGGATCGTGAAAGAGCGCCGTCCCGACCTCGCCATCGACGGCGAAATGCAGGCGGACACAGCCGTGGTGCCCGAGATACTGAATGGGGTCTATGATTTCAACAAGCTTCGCAAAAAGGCCAACGTCCTCGTTTTCCCGTCTCTCGAAGCGGGGAACATCGCCTTCAAGCTCATGGCCCGCCTCGGCGGGGCAAAGGCAATCGGTCCGATCCTCATGGGCACGAGCGAGGCTATCCATGTCCTGCAGCGGAATTGCGAAGTCGAAGACATCGTGAACACGACGTCTCTGGCCGTAATCGACGCCCAGGAACACAAGAAATGTGTCAAGGGGGAATAACGGCATCGGCAAAAACGGTTGATTTTTGCTTTTGCCTCACTTATGATTTAGAGTGTTCGTAAAAATAAAATAGGTTCAACAGCCGGGGGGGTGCTCTCCGAAAGAGAGCTGAGATGATACCCTTGGAACCTGACCCAGATCATACTGGCGGAGGAATCGGCTAGAGGCAAATTTCTTATTGTCTCCGAAGGCCGTTTTCTCGAAAACGGCCTTTTTGTTTCTGGGAGGTCTATCGGTCTCAGTTATTCAACGCCCCTCCTCATCAACTCAGAGGAGGCAAACGTGCCAACACAACTGGATCATGCCAAAGCAGGTAAAATCACCGAGGAAATGAAGCAGGCAGTCGCGGAAGAGCCGTGCAGCGCCGAGGAATTACGCCAGTCCATCGCCGCGGGGCGCGCCGTTCTGCCCAAAAACCATAACCACTCTTTTTCGGTCATCCGCGCCGTCGGGCAAGGGCTCAAAACCAAGGTAAACGCGAACCTGGGAAGCAGCGGGGAATGCTGCAACGTCGAGTTCGAAAAACAGAAGCTGGATGCGGCGCTGAGGGCCAAGACCGATACGGTCATGGACCTTTCGACGGGCGGGGACCTCGCAGAGTTCCGGCGGTTCTTTCTTGAAAACGCGAACGTCATCGTCGGTTCCGTTCCCATCTATTCGCTTGCAACCGAAATGTCGGAAAGGCACGAATCCCTGGACAAGATGGACGGGGACCTCCTTTTGCGGAGCATTGAAAAACAGTGCAGGGAAGGCCTTGACTACATCACCGTCCATTGCGGCGTGACGAAGGCCTCGGTAAAGCGGCTGGAGTCCTACGAGCGCCTCATGCCCTGTGTGAGCCGCGGTGGTTCCATCCACATGCACTGGATCCGCAGGAACAATAAAGAAAATCCGCTTTATGAAAACTTTGACGATCTGCTGGAAATTGCTCACACCTACGATGTAACCCTCAGCCTGGGGGACGGGTTCCGGCCCGGGACGATCCTGGATGCCACGGACGGGGCACAGCTCGAAGAGCTGATGATCCTGGGAGAACTGGCCAAAAGGGCCTACAACAAGGGCGTGCAGGTCATGATCGAAGGTCCCGGGCACGTTCCGCTTCAGCAGATTCAGGCCAACATGCTGCTGCAGAAAAGGCTCTGCAACGGGGCTCCGTTTTACATCCTGGGGCCGCTGCCCACCGACATCGCCGCGGGATACGATCACATCACCGCCGCCATAGGGGGGGCGCTGGCAGGAGCGGCAGGAGCGGATTACCTCTGCTATGTCACCCCGGCGGAACATCTCGGGCTGCCCAATCCCGAGGATGTCTACCAGGGAGTGATGGCCTCCCGAATCGCCGGCCACATCGCGGATATCGCCAAAGGCCTGCCCGGAGCGATCGAAGCCGATCGGCGCATGTCCACGGCACGCCAGAAACTGGACTGGGAAGGAATCATCAACGAAGCCCTCGACCCGGAACTGGTCAGAAGGCGCATGGAAATCACTCAGGACAGGGAAGGCTGCACCATGTGCGGCAAATTGTGTGCCGTAAAGATCGCACGAATGTAGGCAATACCGTTGTGCATCATTCCGTACCCATGAAAAAACCCCCGGTCCTGTCAGGGACCGGGGGCTCTTCGCCATCGCACGCTGGAATTTCTCTCCCGATAATCATTTCTCAAAGAGGCGGTATAGTACTGCTGAACGATCGATAAAAACTAAGCTTGCGTCCCAGCGGGCTTGGTTGCCTTTTTCTTGCTCTTTGCCTTTGTCGTGTGTTTCTTGGTGGGTTTCTTCTTAATGGTCTTCTTCTTCGCCTTAGTCGGTGCCTTTTGTGTTTGTGCCGTGGTTGCGGTCGAGTCCGTCGTGGCTGCACCAACCGGAACCGCCAACATCGTAGCCCCAAAAAGAATCGCTGTTAAAAGAGAAACTATCTTGCCTCTCATATCCTAGCTCCTTTCCTCCTCAGAAGTCCGCCACTTCGAGTATCAGGAGATACATACCCGCACATTTTAAGTACAATTCTTGAAATGTACAACACATTTGATGCCGGTTATTTTTTCGAGATTTTTTTCTTCCCAGTCGATGAACTGGCTTTGGAGGCGGATTTATGGACCTTGCTCTTTCCTGCTGCCTTGGCGGTCGGCTTATTTTTTGCCCGGCTCGAACCAGAGACTTTCGAGGCCGATGTTTTCTGAAATCTGCTCTTCCCGGCCGTACCGGAACCTGACTTGTTCTTCGCAAAACCTGCTTTGGCAGTCCTTGTCCCGGACGATTTCTTGGCAAGCCGGCTCTTCGAGGATTTTGAAGAATACTTACGTCCGTTTTTGCCATGCAGTTTTGCGGATCGGCTCCTGGAGCCCTTTCTAACTGACCGGGAGCTGTGTTTCCCCGGCTTCTCCCGCTCGGGTCCGAATGTCGGCTTCGCGTCGGGGTTCGGTGCTCTGGCGGCGGGATTGTATTCGTTCTTCATGATCTGCCGCCATTGTTCCTGGAGCTCCCGCAATGGCTCGCCCTGCTGCTGCGGCTCCTGGGCCCGAACGGGCCGAGCCGGCGTGAAGAGAGACGATGCTGCGAACAGGGCCGAAACACAGAGCGCCAGCGTCCGTTTACATTGCATGAATTCCGAACTCCTTCCTTGCTGAAGCACACCACTTCAGAATGCAGCTCAACTGTTCGTAATCAGGCGTCGCACCATTTTGATTGTTCATCGGAGGAGAGTGTCTTTTATAACACATATCGACCCGCAAAAAAAACCCCGAAAATCTCTCTCTGCCAAGGCTGGTCGAGCCACAGACCGCTTTTGGGGTCGCAATGCCGGCTATTTCCTGCCGCGAAATCGGTTGAGAAATTCCAGGATGGTGTTTCCGAGTTCGGTCGGAACATACCCGATTTGATTGCATGCATCGCATGGAATTTCTTCGTTTATATCGAGAATGGGATGCCCATCGGGAGGCGGAAGATAGTTTTCCGCCCACCATTGGACCCACTGCCAGTCCTGAATGAACCCTTTGCCTTTGCACTGGGTGCACACTTTCTGCAAATCTTCAAGCTTGATCATAGCATCGCCTCTGCGTTCAACTTCTGAATCGGCCAATAGCTCCGCCGCCTTCAACAGCGGCCGACGCAATCATCGCCAATAACGGACATGCCGGGATGCCGCGATACGGATGCGTGGCGGAAAATGCTCCGCATCCGGGACAAAACCATGGCCGCCGGCTTTACCGGCGGCTGCGGATCAGCCCGGGGACACCGCTTTCTCCATGCCCGTCGGAGAGCGGCGAAAACCTGCCACCCTTTCCTGTGCTGTTAACATATTCTCTTTTTTCCGTATATCAATATCGGGCCAGGCGGGTTGTTCGGGATGCCGCGGGTACGGGAGAGGCCGGTCTTACCCGGTTGTCCCTCCGAGCGTACCCCAATTGCATTTTTTCGTGTTCTGGAATAGGTAACTATTTGAATTTACCATCAAATGGCTGAAACTCGGATCGTGGCACGGTCGCTTTGCCGGCATCCGCCGGCAGAAAAGTTCAGTGCGTCAGTCTTTCGATGACGTCCGCATGCAGCGGATACCGTCGCAGCAGTTCATCCCGTCCGCCCAGCTCGAAGTCGTCGTATTCGAAGCCGGGTGCAACCGTGCATCCCACCAGGCTGTAGGACCGCGGGTCGTCAACGGTTGCGCCGAACCAGCCGCCGGCCTTTATGACCCCATGGAACGCCTCTCCACCGTCCGGATCGGTTCCCAGTTTTCTTCGGGTCAAAACCCCATCCCGGTCGATAACGAACAGGGTGAGGGGGCTCCCCGCATGGAAATGCCAGATTTCGTCCGATTTCAGCCGATGCAGGGCCGAGAACTGGCTTCCTTTCAGGAGATAATAGATGCAGGACGATAGGGACCGGGGCCCGCCGTACCTCCCGGAAAGGCAATCGCCCGAAACCTGCTCACGGGATTTGTACACCTGGCGAAAATAGCCCCCTTCCGGGTGTTCCGCGAGTTCCAGTCTTTCGATCCAGTAGTCCGCATCCCTCGGCATAGTCACCCCTTTATTCGATGATTTTCATCATTCGACCCCCGCAAAGTTTCCCGGTCTGAACCGGGCTCGAAGAAGTTTTTCATATACAGGTTTTTTTTCAAGGCAAAAGTAAAGAGCCTCAATCCACCAGCCGCCGAAACCTCGTCGACGTGCCGGTTCCTGACTCGAGCCGCATCGGCCGAAGGCATCTCGATCACCGGGGAAATCTCCTCGAGCCCGGAAAACATCCGGCCCCACACCGGCAATATTTCCGGAAAAGCTTTCCTGCGGCCTCTTTGGCACACGCATCTCTTCCCCTGAATAGGTGCGTGACGTCCCCCGGATTCTGCGCTACATTCAATGGGAGTCGGCCGGAGGCGCCCGCGGACACGCGGGGTTGCGGGAGTCACACCTCCGCCTGTCGCGGTTTGGTCCCCTGCCGCACCTGTGTACGAAAGGACAGCACCATGCCTCAACCTCACCGGAAGATGTCGAGCAAAGCGGGCCTCGCACCGGGTTCGCTCGTTCATGTGGGCCGGAGCAGGACCGAAAAAGCGGGAATCACGTGGATCCGGTTCGACGAGGATTGCTTTGAGGAAAGGGAAATCCGGTCGCTTCAGGAATCCCTGCCTCCGGGCCCCGAAGGTGGAATCACATGGATCGATTTTGAAGGCGTTCATGAACTCGAGACCATCGAGGAAATCGGGAAGCTTTACGGTCTCCACCCGCTTACGCTCGAGGACATCGTCAATTCCGAACAGCGCCCCAAGATGGAGGATTACGGGGAATACATTTACATCGTCCTGAAGCTGCTCAGTTATTCCAGGCAAACCGGCAGCCTGAATTCCGATCAGGTGAACCTGGTGTTCAAACCGGGGATGGTCCTTTCTTTCCGGGAAGCAAAAACGGACGTTTTCGAACCGTTGAAGGAACGGCTGCGGAAGGGCAAGGGAAGACTCAGGAAGCAGGGCAGCGATTACCTGGCCTATGCCCTGATGGATTGCATAATCGACCGCTATTTCATTTTGCTCGACGAACTGGGGGACAAGATAGAAGCCATCCAGGAGGAAGTGGTCAGTACGCCGTCAAGGGGCACCCTGCAGCGTATTTACCGCATAAAGCACGATATGGTTGAACTCCGGCGGTTCATCTGGCCGCTCAGGGACTTCATCAACCTCATGCTGCGGGGAGAAATCCCGCTCATCGAAGAGCACACAAGGCTGTACCTGAGAGACCTCTACGACCACACCATGCAGGTCATTGAGACCATAGACACTTTCCGGGACACGCTTTCCGGCCTGATCGACATCTACCTCTCCAGCATCAGCAACAAGATGAACGAAATCATGAAGGTCCTCACCATCATAGCAACCATTTTCATTCCGCTGACCTTCATCGCCGGCGTTTACGGCATGAACTTCGAAAACATGCCCGAACTGAAATGGCGGTGGGGATACCCCGTGACATGGGGCCTCATGACGGCGGTGGCCGTCGTAATGCTCATTTACTTCAGGAAAAAGAAGTGGCTCTGATACAAAATTACCTACAAAATAGAGTCCCGAAATACCCGGTTCGATGCTTCGCGGGTGAGGCGGGCATCATGAACAACTGCGTTCAAGAAAGCGCTAACCGATGTTTCTCAAAAGAGCGGGGAGCTGCTCCCCCACACCCCCGCGCCGCTGTGCGGCTTTGTCTGGCGCTACGGCAACGCCGCGCCCGCGCGTGGGGCCGAAATCCTGAGGGGCACGGCGGCATGACGCCCCGGACATGCAGGCCTAACCTCCTTTTGCGGAAATGGTGCACTCGGGAATGGCCCCGTTTCACAGGCGGAAATTCCCGTTTACAACGTGTTCTCAGGACCCTGCTACGGCCGGCCCCGGCCTTCTTTGAAAAGGCGAAAGACTTCGTCCCGGTTCACTATCGCTTCCATTTCGGGCACTTCCCTCAGGATGTTCTCTCTTCCTTCCATTTCCTGCCGGTCGACAAGCACAACCACCTTCACGACCTCCAGGCCAGCCTCCTTGCAGGCCGCAATGGCCTGGATCGTCGATCCTCCGGTGGTGACCACGTCGTCCACCACGACAACCCGGTCTCCGGCGTTCACCTTGCCTTCGATAAGACTGCCGGTCCCGTGGTCCTTCGGCTTTTTGCGCACGACAAAAGACTGCACCGGATGCTTTTCCACCCAGGACGTATAGGCGACCGCGTTGGCGATGGGATCGGCCCCCAGGGTCAAGCCTCCGATTGCATCGACCCGCAGGCCAAGGATCGATTGGTAGATAAGGTTGCCGATCAGGTATTGGCCTTCGGGGTCGAGGGTCACCATTTTACAGTTGAAATAAAACTGGCTGTGCCCGCCATGGACAAGTTTGAATGAGGGAGTTTCGGAATAGCGGAATGCGTGCCGGATGATGAGATCCATCAGCCGTTCTTTCATGTCCATAAAGTTTGTCCCTTCCTGCGTGGTGTTTTTCCGTTAAGCGGGCCTCCGGCCCGGCTTCGTTTTGTTCCAGTTGCACACCGGTGGTATCATGCCTCACAAACGCGGCATCTTCAACCCCCGGGCCGGCGTCCCGACCTGACAGGGGATTTTCACGCCATGGTCCCTTTGATAAAACTTTATAAAACTTTGATCTTATGTTATCAAATTGATTTTGATTTTGGGAAAATGCACTTAATCCGATGAGTTCGGTGTATGCGTCATACGATTCGAAAAATCGGTATTCTCTACGCGGCGGGGACGTTCGGTGCCCTGATCAGCTCGTACCTCGCCTGGTACCTGGGCAGCGCGGGGATTCCTCAAAGGTTCGGAGTGGCCATCGCCCCTTCGTGGAGCTTTTCCTTTCTGGCCCCCCGGCTGGTCTGGGGAGGTTTATGGGGCCTGCTGTTTCTGGCGCCCTTCTGGAGGAACGGTTTCTGGACGGGGGTATTCAGCCGTGGCATCATTTTCAGCGTTCTTCCCAGCCTGTTCCAGCTCCTGTATGTTTTCCCCGTACTCCAGGGAAGGGGAATGCTGGGCCTGGCCCTCGGAAAGCTCACTCCCTTCTTCATCATTTTTTACAATGCGGTCTGGGGTTTCTTCACCGCCTTCTGGCTTTATATGGTAAAGGGAGATTCCTGAACGGCGGTGTCCGTGCGAAGCGGCCGGAGCGGGGCGGATGCAGCGGGGAGGGCCCAAACGTTCACGGACAATCTGAATGGTCGTCGTCTTCGGAACCGATTGCTTTGCGGTTTTTCGAAGCGAAGAGACCGGGAGGACGATTTTGGGTTTTACGATTGCTCTGGGAGGCAAAGGCGGGTCCGGAAAGACGACCCTTGCGGGGCTCCTGATCCGCCACATGATCAGGAAGGGAATGAAGCCGGTCCTCGCCGTCGATGCCGACCCCAATGCCAACCTGAATGAGGTGCTCGGGGTCCGGTTGACCGAGACGCTTTCCGAAGCCAGGGAAATGATGAAAAAGAGCGTCCCGCCGGGCATGACCAAAGATGTCTTCATGGAGATGAAAGTGGAGCAGTCCCTGGTCGAAGGAGACGGTTTCGACCTGATCGCCATGGGACTGCCCGAGGGCCCCGGGTGCTATTGCGCGGCCAACAATCTTTTGAGTATGGTGCTCGACCGCCTCATCCGGAATTACGATTACCTCGTGGTGGACAACGAAGCGGGGATGGAGCATTTCAGCCGGCTGACGCAAAAGGACATCGATCTGCTCATCCTGGTGTCCGATCCCAGCCGCCGCGGGCTCATGGCCGCATGCCGCATCGCCGGCCTGGTGAACGGCCTGCCCATGAAAGTCGGGAAAATGATTCTCGTGGTGAACAGGCTGGAGCGGGAGCCGGCTTCGTGGCCGAATGAGGTCGTCGAAACCTTCGGACTCGATCGAATCAGCACGCTCCCTTCGGATTCGGTCCTCGCCGAATTCGATATCGAGGGCAAACCGGCCGTCGAGCTTGCCGACGACGCTCCGATCGTCAGGGCCGCGGAAGGATTGTTCGAACGATTATTTGCAGAGATCAGGCCATAATATTCCGCTATTGGAGGTAAGCTATGTTTCCTGTTCGTCGTGCCTTGCTCAGCGTCACGGACAAGACCGGATTGGCGGCCTTTGCCGAAGGACTGAAACAACTGGGTGTGCATATGCTTTCCACGGGAGGAACGGCCCGTGTGCTGCGGGACAGCGGCATCGACATCACGGAGGTTTCCGACTACACGGGCTTTCCGGAAATGCTCGATGGACGGGTGAAGACCCTGCATCCGAAAATTCACGGTGGGATACTCGGCATTCGCGACAATCCAGCCCACGTGAAGACCATGGCCGAACACGGGATCGAACCCATCGACATGGTGGTCGTGAACCTCTATGCGTTCGCGAAGACCGTTGCAAAGCCGGGCTGTACCCTGGAGGAAGCCATCGAGAACATCGACATCGGCGGTCCCACGCTCATTCGGGCCGCCGCCAAGAATTCCAGGCACGTGGCCGTGGTCACCGATCCGGCCGATTATCCGGCCATTCTTGAAGAAATGAGGAAGAACAAGAACCACATTTCGAGGAAAACGGGCCTGGCCCTTGCCTGCAAGGCGTTCTGCACCACTCATGCCTACGACGGCAACATATGTGAATACCTGAAAGGGATTATACACGGTTCATGATTCGGGCCCGTTGAAGGGCCCGGCATCGGGAGAAAGACATTTTCATGAAAGTGCTGGTGATAGGAAGCGGCGGAAGAGATCACGCCATCGCATGGAAGTTTGCACAGAGTCCGAGGGTGGAGAAAGTCTTCGTCGCCCACGGAAACGCCGGAATAGCCCAGGTGGCGACCTGTGTGAACGCAAAGACCATCGAGGAAATGCTGGACTTTGCGGAAAAGGAAAAGATCGACCTGACATTTGTCGGGCCTGAAAAACCTTTGTCCGCGGGCATTGTGGACCTTTTTGAAAGCCGGGGGCTGAAAATCATCGGCCCGAACCGCGAGGCGAGCAAGCTCGAGTCGAGTAAATGCGACACCAAGGTTCTCCTTGAGAAGCTCGGGATCCCCATTCCCGAATTTGCCGTTTTTTCCGACCCTTTGGAGGCAAGGGATTACATCCGCAAAACGGGCTATCCGGTCGTGGTCAAAGCCGACGGGCTGGCGGCAGGGAAGGGTTCGCTGGTTTGCGACGGGATCCCGGACGCCGATGAGGCCATCCATTCCATCATGGAGAAACGTGATTTCGGGGACGCAGGGGACAGGGTCATCATCGAGAAGCGCCTCTACGGCCGGGAGCTTTCCTTTTTCTGCTTCACCGACGGATATGCGATCCTTCCCATGGTCGCCGCTCAGGATTACAAGCGGGCCAAGGAAAACGACGAGGGCAAAAACACGGGGGGAATGGGATCTTATTCTCCGCATCCCTGGCTGGACGACAACCTGGTGTCGACCATCATGACCCGCGTTGCGGAACCGCTCATCAGGGGCGTCCGCGAAAAACTCGGCATCGTCTACCGGGGCATCCTTTACCTCGGGCTGATGCTGACGGGTGAAGGCGCACAGGTGACGCCGCACGTGCTTGAAATCAACATACGGCTGGGCGATCCGGAGGCCCAGGTCATACTGCCCCGGCTGAAAACCGACCTGGTCGACGTCTGCGAAGCGATCCTGAACGGCAGCCTGAACGAGATCAGGCCCGTATGGGACGAGGACTACCGGGTCTGCCTCATTGCCACGAGCGGACCGACCAGGGGGAAAAAAGGCTGGTACAGGGGATATCCGGACCGATACAAAATCGGACTGCCCATATCCGGGATCGACCAAATCGACCCCGGCTGCCTGGTGTTTCATTCCGGGACCGAACTCGACGGGTCCGGGCAGTTCATCACCACGGGCGGCAGGGTCCTGTGCATCGTCGCCAGGGGGAAGACCCTCGCCGAAGCCAGGGCAACGGCGCTTGAGGAAATGCGGAAGGTGTCCTTTGAAGGGGTGTACTTCCGGAGCGATATCGGCAGGGAATAATGGATACGGAGAACGAAATGACAGGAAGTGCAGGCGGAAACCCGGTTATCGGGATTCTGATGGGAAGTGAGTCCGACCTTTCCGTAATGGAAGGGGCTTTTGATGTTCTGGACGAATTCGATGTCCCTTACGAAGTGAATATCCTGTCCGCCCACCGCACGCCGGAGGAAACAGCGGCCTATGCCGCCACGGCGGAAAAGCGCGGGCTCAGGATCATCATAGCCGGAGCGGGCATGGCGGCCCACCTTGCCGGCGTCGTGGCTTCAAAGACCACCCTCCCCGTGATCGGTGTCCCCATCGATTCATCGGCACTGCAAGGGCTGGATGCGCTTTTCTCCACCGTTCAGATGCCGCCCGGCATCCCGGTTGCCACCATGAGCATCGGTAAGGCGGGAGCGCGCAACGCGGCGATTTTTGCCGTGCAGGTCCTGTCTCTCAACGAAGAGCTTCTCGCGGCAAGGCTGAAACGATATAAAGCCGGAATGGCCGAAGAAATTCTGACCCGGAAGAAACACAAACTCGACGCATATCTCTCCGGCAGGAAGAGAAAAGAGCCCCTTTGACGATTTCGACAACCGGTTTATTGTAGCTGAACATGCACTCACGAATCGCAGTTGTAAGGACCTGGAGAATCGGCGTAAGCCACTCGGCGGATGAAGCGATCACCGAGGCCGCATCCCTTCTCCGGAAGGGCGGAGTGATCGTCTACCCGACGGAAACCTTTTACGGCCTGGGCGCGGACCCCATGTCCCCGGAGGCCGTCGGCAGGATATATGCGATCAAGAGGCGCAAGCCGGATAAGCCACTTCCGCTGATTGCCGCAAGTACGGCGGACGTCCGCCGATGGGTCGCCGAATTTTCGGAAACCGCCGAAAAACTGGCGGCGGCATTCTGGCCCGGTCCCCTCACCATGCTCCTGCCCGCGGGGATTCATTTGCCTCCCGGGCTGCATGCTTCCACCGGCAGGATAGCCGTCCGGGTGTCTTCACATCCCGTGGCGCGGGGTCTTTCGGCGGCGGCCGGCGGGCTCATCATCTCCACCAGCGCCAATCTCTCGGACGGGCCTGCATGCAGGACCGCCGGGGAAATCCCGGATGAACTCCTGGCACAGACGGATGGTTTGATCGACGCCGGCGTTCTTCCCGGGAACCTGCCTTCGACCATCATTGACGTGAGCAGTCGTCCGCTCGGGATGATCCGAGAGGGGCAAATACCCATGGAACGCATCGAACGGGCTCTTGGGGCATGAAGGACATGTTCCCACCGGGGCTGTTCCGGATAAAACGAACGTGACAAGCTTGATTTTTATCACCGGCTTCTGCCTGCTCATTTTGGTTCTTCTCATCGCGTCGGCCATGCGATGGCGTCGCGCGGTTTCGCGCGAAAACCGGGTGCTTCTCTCCGGCGGGGGAACGGGCGGACATGTCAACCCGGCACTGGCCATCGCCGAGGCGATCAGGAGCAGAGACCCCTCGACGCGTTTTCTTTACGTCGGGGTCCGGGGAAAGGCCGAAAGCGTGATCGTGCGGCGCGCGGGCTATCGGCTCATGTTCGTGTCTTCCACCGGATTTCCGGGCCTGAGGCCCACTCTGCGTTCGCTGGAATTCCTGTGCAGGCTCACCGTCGGCGTGGTCCAGTCCGTGGCGATTCTCTTTTGGTTCGCCCCCCGGTGGGTGATCGCCACGGGGGGATACGTGAGCGCCCCCGTCATCATCGCAGCCCTTATTCTGCGCCGTCTGAAGCTTTCTCCGACGCGGATTTTCCTCCATGAACAGAACAGCATCCCGGGGCAGTTGAACGCCTTTCTGGGGCGATGGGTGGACCGGGTTCTGCTCACCTTTCCGCAGACACTCTCGTTTTTCCCGCGAAACGGCGCCGTGGTGGGTTATCCCATACGCCATTCCATCACCCCGAAGAGCAGAGAGGAAGCGCTGTCCGGCATTTCTTTCCAGCTTCCGGCAAACCGGCGGATGATTTTCGCTTTCGGGGGTTCACAGGGCGCCCGAACGATCAATCGCGCCATGGTGGACGCCCTCAGGTACCTCCTGCCCCATCGTGACGAACTCTTCATCGTCCACGGAACGGGTCTCGCGAAATCCCGGGATTACGATGCGGCCGGCGATACGGAAAAGCGGCTGAACGAGGTCTTGACCGAAGAGGAAAAACACCTGCTCGACAGCTTTTATTATCGCCAGGATTACTTCCATAACATCGCCGACGTCTATTCGCTGAGCGACCTCATCGTGTGCAGGAGCGGGGCGGGAAGCCTGAACGAGATCTCGCGGATGGGAAAACCCGCGATTCTCATCCCGAAGGCAAATCTTCCGGGCGACCACCAGGTCATGAACGCACGCGCCATGAAACATGCCGGCGCCGTGGAAGTCCTCTTCGAAGACACCATGATGGAGAACGGGGAACTGATCGAGAAGTTGAACGGGGAAGTCCTCGCGGATAAAATCCGCGGCCTCCTCAACAGCCCCGAACGGCTCGGGGAAATGTCGGCAAGGGCCGGCGGTTTTCTCAGGCGGAATGCGACGGACCGCATCCTGAGCGAACTCTATGGGGACAAAGCCTACGACAACGGCGAAGGGTGCAAAGCCATTCCCTTCAAGCCTCTGCTCAGCAGCCAGCGCCTGCTCCAGCTTCTCGAAGCAGCCCACAAGGCCTCGGGCAAAGCTTACGACCCGATGAGCGTGGCGGGCGACGAGGACGATCTCGTCTATTACCGTCACCGGGCGGCGGGGCTTCTCAGCCGCAAGGCGTGGCAGGATCGCAACCTGGGAGTCAAACTGATCGGGCTGACCCTTTACCGGGAAAAAATCGCGACTCTGCTCGACATGCTTGCGGACCGGACTCCGGCGCCCTGGATCAAGCGGCTTTTCGGAGGCGATTTCAGGCAGGTGGGATTTATCCGCAGAAATATCGTCCAGGCCATCCAGGTGCTCGATGAATTCGATGCCGGAATCGAACGCGGCCTCCTCGCCGCCCTCCAGGACCCGTATTTCGAGGTCCGTGTCCAGGTGTGCACCGCGGCGGCCCACTTCGGACCGCTCATCGCGGGGAAGGAAATCTGGTTTGAAGCACTCCTCAAGGCCATGCAGGACGGGTGCTTCGAGGTGGTCATGGAAGCGGCGAAGGCGATTGGAGAGGTCGGGACCGATGAGAGGGCGCTCGACGTGCTGCTCCGGTTGAAAGAATCGCATTACTGGCAGGTGCGCGACGCGGCCCTGCGGGGCCTGAAGCGCCTGCTGGACCGGAAGGTTATCAGCGTGTCCCCCCTGCTCATCCACGAAATGTCCTGTTTCATCCTGACAGCCACCGACTTCAGGCCTCATTTTTCCATCAAGGAGACCTACAAGACCATGCAGAACTGCTGCCGGGAAAAACTGGCGGAAGAATCGCCGGACAAGGGGCAAGTCCATCCCGGTGGGACCACGAGGAAGCATCGATCATGATTTACCACCTTAGCAATTTTCTTATGCAGTACGATTTGTTGTCCTTCTTCCGACTGGTGAATTACATAAGCTTCCGGGCAATTCTGGCCGCGCTGACCTCCGTTATCCTGGTTTTCCTGTTCAGCCGCCATTTTATCCTTTTCGTTCACCGGCGCTGCCTCCTGGACCAGGTTCGGGAAACCGGCGTCCACACGGCGTTCGACAAGAGCGGCACGCCGACGATGGGGGGGGTGCTCATCATCGGCGCGGTGTTGTGTTCCATGCTCCTCTGGGGAAACTGGAACAGCCCGTTCCTGCTTTCCACTGTCGCGGGGATGGTCTGGTTCGGCTTTCTCGGGTTCTGCGACGACCTGTCCAAGGTGAGGAGAAAAAGCGGGGACAAGGGGATGTCGGAGCGTGGCAAGTTGCTTCTGCAGGGACTTTTCTGCCTCGTTTTTGCCTGGCTCTGCGTGGGCCCGTACGCCCTGCTCGGTCCGAAGCTCGCCACGAGCCTCTACGTTCCCTTTTACAAGCACCCTCTTTTGGATCTTGGACCGTATCTCTACGGCGCTTTCATTTTCGTCTTCGTGATCTTCGTGTCCAATGCGGTCAACCTCACCGACGGGCTGGACGGCCTGGCCATTACTCCCTCCCTGTTCGTGGTCGTCGTTCTCGAAGTCTTTGCGTACGTGGAAGGCAACCGGATCTACTCGGCCTATCTCTATTACCCGTACCTTAGAGGCGCGGGGGAATTGACGGTCTTCGGGGCCGCTTTCGTCGGGGCCGGCCTGGGTTTCCTCTGGTACAACGCCTACCCCGCACAAATCTTCATGGGGGACACGGGCTCCCTTGCCATCGGCGGCACCATGGCGGTCATGTCGGTCCTCCTGAAGCAGGAAATGCTTTTCCCGCTCCTGGGCGGCCTGTTCCTCACCGAAGCCCTGACCAGCCAGATCCAGGATAAAATAGGGGTAAAATGGGTGGGGCGACGCATCTTTTTCCGTGCCCCGCTGCACCATAACCTGCAGCACAAGGGCATCGCGGAGACAAAGGTCGTGATACGTCTCTGGATCGTCGCCGGCATCCTCGCACTCATCTCTCTGGCCACCCTGAAACTTCGCTGATTCGCGCCCGGATAACGGTGAGTATCCGGGCTACCCCCTGATGGTACAATTTTTCAATCACGGAAAAGCACTTAACCCCGTATTGCGAGTATCCGGACAACAGGCCGGGAATCGTTCCCCCACTCTTCGCGGGGGCTGAAACTATTTGTTTTAAACGCAAATCTCCATGAGAGAACCTGAGCGTAAAGCTGTGTACGTCAAGTTCCGCAAAAGAGAATGATCGTCGCATACGAGCCTTTTCGCCCGAATCTGGCGGGTGGCGCCGGCAGATGGTTGCCGGTGTGCGAAGCACAAGAGGAATTCGAAAACAGCTCCTCGCTGAGCCGGTGGGCACACGATTCTTCAACGGATTCCCCGCATGGTGCTATAATCGGTTTACACTGGCGCAAAAGACGCCGCCGGCGGGAAAGCTTTCCGGACAGTCAGTGACTTTACAGGCGTAAGAACGGAAGAAAGGGAAGAAGACTCATGCACATCCTGATTCTGGGAGCGGGGGCGATGGGAAGCCTGCTGGGTGCGAGGCTTTCTCTCACGGGCAACCGGGTGAGCCTTTACGGCACGAACAGGGAACACGTTCAATCCATCCGCATGGGGGGCCTGTCCATCGAGGAACTGAACGGTGACGTGTCCCAGTACCGGCTGGATGCCTATTATTCGCCCGGGGCCATATCACATAAGGCCGACCTGGTCCTCGTAATGGTCAAAAGCTATGCGACCCGGAACGCCCTGAAAGACATTTCCGACTGCTGCAGCACTTCGACCCTCTTCCTGACCCTGCAGAACGGCATCGGCAACTGGGAAAACATTGCGACGACCGTGGACCGGAAATGCATCCTGGTGGGCAGCACAGCCCAGGGATCGACCCTTCTCGCCCCTGGAAGGATTCGCCACGGGGGAAACGGGGTTACCTTTATCGGAGAAATAGCGGGCCCTGTTTCAAGCCGCGTGAGGGATCTGGTGGAGGTGTTCCGGTCCTCGGGTCTGGTCACCGAACCCAGTGACCACGTCGAACGCCTCATTTGGGAGAAACTCATCATCAACGTTGGAATCAACGCCATTACCGCCCTCACGGGAATTCGAAACGGCGTCATAGCCACGTCGGCCGTGGCTTCAGCACTCTGCAGGGCGGCCGTGGAGGAGGCAATCCTGGTGGCGGGGGCAAGGGGCTTCGAAATGAACGAGGCAATGGTCGAACGCGTCATTTCAGTGGCCGGCGCAACCGCGGTCAACCGGTCCTCCATGGGGCAGGACGTGGACCGCAGAAAACGAACCGAGATCGACGCCATCAACGGGGCCATCGTAAGCTTTGGAGAACAGAGCGGAATCCCGACTCCAGTGAACCGGACCCTCACCCGGCTCGTCAAGATATTGGAATCGAACTACCGGGCGGACAATCCATAATGCCAGACCGGGCCGCCGGGAGTTGAAAGCCGGAACCTCCGCCAGTAAAGCAGGCTGGCGCTCACGATAGCTGTTCCCATTTTATCCTGATTTCAATCCCTTATACCGGGCTGCGTCTTACCATCCCCTCAAAGAGCGGGAGAATGATTCCCCTGTACCCCTCAGGGTTTCGGCTCATGCGCCGGCGCGTGGACCGAACGTTCGGCGCTCGCGGCGGTGCCGCAGCGCCACACAAAGCCGCGCAGCGGCGTGGGGGCGTGGAGGTACGGCTCTCCACTCTTTCGAGAAGCATCGTCTGCCGCTTTCCTGAACGAAGCCCGGTATCGAATTCAAATGGTTGGTCACTGTTGAAGGGTACGATGGCACCCAGTCCACTCTGCCGCCCGCGCATATTCACAGCCGGACGTTGCAAGGGACACCGGACCGCATCGTCTTCCCACAGCTTTCACCTTCTCAGCACTCCTCCGCAGAATTTCTCACAGCTTGTTTTTTTGACTTGACGAAGCCGCTCAAGGGCTGCAATGCTGTCTCATCCGGGAGATGACGCCCAGCTTTGCATTACGGGGCCGGAAACAGGCCGGCCGGTTCTCGTCCGTGTCGGATGAGCAGATACCGGAACGGCATCCAACGCCGCTCGACCCAGGTGCGGGCAGGCGCATTCATCCGGAGAAGCGTTGAACAAGGGGAGTGATGATTTTCGGCTGAGGGCTAAATTTTTGACGACGTGCACGGAGCGCCTGGTTTGCCAGGAGAAAGGTACGATCATGAAAAAACGAGTTACGGTCCCGGACATTATTGCCGCCAAAGGACACAGAAAACTGTCGATGCTGACCGCCTATGATTATCCGACCGCACTCTGGGGAGACCAGAGCGGCGTGGACATGCTTCTGGTCGGGGATTCGCTGGCAATGGTCGTTCTGGGGCATGAAGATACCCTCTCGGTGGGGATGACCGAAATGCTCCACCATACGCGCGCGGTCACCCGCGGTTCCGACCGCGCCCTGGTTGTAGCGGACATGCCGTTCATGTCCTACCAGCTCAGTGTGGAGAAAGCCCTCTACAACGCGGGGCTGTTCCTCAAGGAAGCCAAGGCTCAAGCCGTGAAGCTGGAAGGCGGGCAGCGGGTCGTTCCCCAGATAAAGGCCATGGTGGAGGCGGGGATTCCCGTCCAGGGGCACCTGGGCCTCACTCCACAGAGTGCGGCCCAGTTCGGTGGTTTCAAGGTGCAGGGGAAAACCGCCGAAGCGGCAAAAGTCCTCATCGAGGACGCCCAGGCACTCACCGAAGCGGGATGTTTCAGTATTGTCCTCGAGGCCATACCGGCACCCATCGCCGCAATGATAACCGAAGCCATTCCCATCCCGACGATCGGCATCGGCGCGGGCCCGAGCTGTGACGGACAGGTCCTGGTGATTCACGACGTACTGGGCCTTTTCGACCGGTTCGTTCCGAAATTCGTCAAACAGTACGCCAAGCTGGGAGATACCATCAGGAACGCTCTCACGGCCTACAGGGAAGAAGTGGAGAACGGCACGTTCCCGGGGCCCGAACACACGTTCTGTATGAAAGAGGAAGAAAGAAAAAAGCTGGAGGCCTAGCCGGGGCCGTCGATTTGGAAATGTCAGGATGACGCGCCGTGACAACGGCGGGACGCGAAACGACGAGGGCGGGGAAAACCCCGCCCTTTTTCATTCGGACCGGCTTCCCGCCGTTTCAGGAAAAGTCGCGAAAGACGCCGGAACAGATACCATCCCTCATGCGGTCAGGGCCCGCAGGTAATGGCCGAGCGCCATCAGCGGGAAACAATTGCGGTAGTTATGGTACCGGATATAAAAATGCTTCGGAAATCCCGTCCCCGTAAAATAGAGTTCTTCCCATGTTCCGTCGGCACGCTGGGTCCGGATGAGATATTGCACGCCCCGGCTGACCTCGGGAGATTTCTCCTCACCGCAGGCTATCAGGGCCATGAGTGCCCAAGCCGTCTGTGACGGAGTGCTTGGCCCCTGGCCGCAGAGTTCGGGCTTTTCATAGGTTTCGCAGGTTTCCCCCCAACCCCCGTCCGGGTTCTGATGATCTTTCAACCATCGGACAGCAGCCCTGATATAGGCGGATTTGGGGTCTTCCCCAATGGCTATCAGCCCCTTGAGCACGGACCAAGTGCCATAGACGTAATTCACTCCCCAGCGGCCCCACCATGCCCCATCGGTTTCCTGGAGTTCCTTCACGAAACGAATGCCCTTCTGCGCGCGGGGATGCCGGCGATCGTATCCGAGATACACCATCGCTTCCAGCACCCTGCCCGTGACGTCCACGGTGGGGTAATCGACCATCGCCTCCTGGTCCGCAAAAGGAATGCGGTTCAGGATAACCAGCGTGTTGTCCTTGTCGAAAGCCGCCCATCCCCCGGATGAACTCTGCATGCTGAGGCACCATTCCATGCCCCTGACTTTCGCCTGCTCCAAGCCCTCGACCTTGTCGGGATCGAAGCGGTTCAGCGCGCTCAGCACCACCGCGGAATCATCCACATCGGGATAGTGCGTATTGTAAAACTCGAAAGCCCAGCCTCCCGGAGGGGCATTGTTCTTCACCTGCCAGTCGCCACCCGTCAGCACCTGGTTTTGAGCCAGCCAGTTCGCCGCCTTCTCGAGCGCCGGGTCCTCCGGGGAAATGCCCGCATCGAGCAGGGCCAGCATTGTCCACGCCGTATCCCATACAGGAGAAACACAGGACTGCATCCGCATGCCGTCCTCATCCTCCAGGCAGAAATCATCCAGGGCCTTCATGCCCCTGACTATGGCGTCAGCGTCCAGGGGATACCCCAGGTGATACAGCGCGAGGATCGAATAAACCATCGGAGGTTGAATTCCACACCAATCCCCGCTTTCTTCCTGGTGATCGAGAATCCAGGATTCCGCGGCGGCCAGCGCTTTTTTTCGCAAAGACTTGATCGGACGTCGTTCAAATGCCTTGGCAATGCGATCCAGCCAGTAGAAAAGCTTGTGAGTGCAGGACGCGAAATTCTTCGTCTTGCCGGCCGGTGTGTAAAGTTCCCGGATGCAGAACTGCTCCGGCAGATCGTATGCCGGCCGGATCGACATGACTATGGACAGGGGGACCGCTGTGCCCCTTGCCCAACTGGAAAATTCGTATATGTTGAAGTAGAGATGGTTCGGGAGCAGCACCAGTTCAACGGGCATGGACGGGACCTTGTCCCAGTCATATTGCGAAAAGAGCGCGAGCCAGAACTTCGTGAACATACGCGCCGATTCGATGCCGCCTTTTTCGAGTATGAATTCCCGGGCCTGTTTCATGGGCTGCGAATCTATGTCCTGCCCCATGAGTTTGAGGGCGAAGTAAGCCTCGATCGTCGTGCTGAGGTCCCCTTCGTCTCCGTAATAAAGTCCCCACGAACCGTTGGTCCTCTGATGGTTCAGAAGATACTTCTTCATGCCTTTCTGCTGCCTCGGCCTGGAAAGCTCCAGGAGGTAGAGCAGCATGATATATTCACTGGTGATGGTGACGTTGGATTCCAATTCCGACCACCAGTAGCCCTCTTTGTGCTGCGTCCCGGCAAAATACTGGCATGTGTTGCGAACGGCTTTTTCGATCTGCCGGACCCAGGAGTTCTGAACACCCAGATGCTGCACCTGATGATGGCCGCCCTGCTCACTCCCCCCCATCATAGAACCCTGCTCCTTAACGGCACGGGCAACGTTGTCCTTTGCGGAACACTCGGAATCGCTATAGGCTGTCCGATTTTCCCATCCGTATTCCTGATCGAGAAAATCAGCCGTGTTCTCTCTTTTGCCTGTGATCGGATTCATTCTGCCATCCAAATGAGGTTTATCTCCATTCCACCCATTAAGCCCACAGCATCCGGTTAAAAAAAACAATGCGCATACAGGTCCAAGCTGCCTATAGTCATCGAAATCGGCCCCTGCAAGAAGCATTACCTCCCCAAAACGCCGTATCCTTAATAAATGGATAGTACTTATATCATTTTGAAGAATTTCTCAAGCAATCATGAGCGATATGCACCCTGCCGGGTCAAATATTCATTTTGAGTTCCTTCCCGGTCATCATCGGTAAGATAACTGTTCTCCCTCGATATTCGCTAATGGAATACAGTCACCTGCCGCAGTCTTTTCCCCTGTACGCCGATGTTGTCCTTGTCCGCCGTTCGGGGATTTCGGGAAAGATGCTAAAAGCACCGCCCCCCGCTGTTGCCACCGGCGTCCACGAATGCACGCCCCTGTGCCTGTTCGCCGAAGACCGTTGTTCCCCGGCGCACCACGCCCGCCATGACCGGAATTCACTTTTTTCGGCCCCGTTCGGGACTTCAGGGGATTTCCGATGCCAAAACACGGGCTTCGCCATCATTCACCCACAAAATAGACCCTGAATCCGCCCCGCGCAACCTCCCGGACCGGACCGAAACCCCCGGTGTTCCCGCAGGGGCGCGGAATCCGCCCTTCCAGCGGCACATTCGCGGACGTTTTTCGGCCCGCGGCCACCATACCCGTTTATGCCGGCCGGTAGAATTCCGCACAAATCTATCATGTATCATTACCCCATTTGTGCACTGAATGTCCATTCAGTCTTTGCCCCCATCAAAACATCCTTCACGGGATAACCGGATTGCATACCGCATGACTTTGATTTCGCAGTATAATCCGCCCGCTCCGGCAATTTCGGCTGCCACCCGCTCCCTCCGCCCCGATTGGTTGTGCTTCCATTCGGGGGTATGATGCACGGCAGGGCCCATCCGGAAAACCCATGCCCCGGATCGTATGCGATTCAACCGGGACGATACACCGGAGCGCCGGACGGACGAAATCCGCGGGGCCTGTTGCCCATGCCGCGCGCAGTTGATACTCTTCTCCCGGGTAAACCTTTTGAAAACGGGGCGGAGGAACCTTACCGTTGACAGCCTTCAGCTCCGGCACGGTTGCTTCATCGGGGGACAAAATGCGGGGACGGACCACGAACACGATCAAAACGGACGGCAAAAAAAGGTATTCGAGCGACAAACCGATTTCGGAAGAAGTCATCGCTTCGGTCCGGACCGTTCTGCTGCAATGGTTTGAAGGGAATCAGAGGACACTCCCCTGGCGCAACGGATATCATCCGTACGAGGTATGGATTTCCGAAATCATGCTGCAGCAGACCCAGGTCAAGACCATGCTGCCCTACTTTCATCGTTGGATGAAACGCTTTCCGACCGTTAGAGACGTCGCCGAGGCCCGGGAAGAGGAAATCCTCAAGCTCTGGGAAGGGCTCGGATACTATTCACGGGCAAAAAACATTCACAGGGCCGCGGCTGAAATCATGAAAACGCACGGGGGCACCTTCCCGGAGAATTACGCGGACATCCTGGCTCTCCCGGGCATCGGCCGTTACACCGCCGGGGCCGTTTCAAGCATTGCTTTCAACCGGGACCGTCCCGTGGTGGACGGGAATGTGGAACGGATTTTCGCCCGGTTCTTCAACCTGGACACACCCGTGAAGGACGGCGACAACCCGGCCTTCATCTGGCGTATGGCCGGAGAAATGATCCCCGAGGGGCACGCGAGGCCGTTCAATCAGGCGCTGATGGAGCTTGGTGCGACGATCTGCCTTCCGCGAAAGCCCGCCTGCGGGAAATGCCCGGTCTCGAGCTGGTGCGCAAGCCACCGCCTGGGAATCACAAAGGAGAGGCCGGTGGCGCGGAAGCGAAAAGGCATCGTCCCCGTCGAGGTCGCAGTCGGGGTCCTGTTTCATGAAGGCAAAGTCCTCATTCAAAAACGCCTTCCCTCGGGACTCATGCCGGGTCTGTGGGAATTTCCGGGGGGAAAGATTCTTCCGGGGGAATCCCCCGAAGCGGCGCTCGAAAGAGAATTTTACGAAGAACTGGAACTGCGGGTCCGCTGCCGTGAAAGCCTGACCCTCATCAGGCACAGCTACACTTCATTCAAGGTCGCCCTGCACGCGTTCTCATGCGAACCGGCGTTTCCCGGGCAGGCTTTTGTGCTCCATTCCGCGGTCGAAGCCCGATGGGTCGAGCCTGGAGAATTCAAGGATTACGCTTTCCCGGCGGCGAACCGGAAGCTGATCCGCACGATATTGCAGGAATGACCCGATGTTTCGGGTTTCCCGGCGCGATTGTGCAATTCGATATAAAAATGGGAACCGCTGAAGGAAAATTCCCCGGCTGTCCTTATATTTGCATAACACGCGAACCACCAAGCAATGCATCCGTGAGAAAGAGGCATTCCCTATGACGTATCTGCCGGCAAGAACGCTGGTCCTGCTTTGTTCGGTTCTCATCCTGGCAGGCTGTTCCACCTTCCGGCCGGGATTATCCGGCACGGCCGTCGAACAGCCGCTCGGCTACAGGGTGGGAGACATCGTCGACACTCAGTCGGGCTTGACCCTCAAAGTTGACTCGCTCATGGAGGAATTGTCCCGGGCAAAAGTCGTGTACGTCGGCGAAACGCACACGAGCATCGAGGACCACCGCATTCAGCTTGAAATTCTGAAGAGGCTCTATGAAAGGAACCCCTCGATCGTTCTGGCCATGGAGATGTTTCCGACGGACGCACAGCCGGTCCTTGACCGCTTTTCGACGGGGGCCGTCACCGAAGAGGAATTCCTGAAAGAAGTCAAATGGAGCAAGATCTGGGGGTATCCTTTCAGGCTTTACCGCCCGATCATGACCCTGGTGGAGTCCAAACACATCCGGATCATCGGCATCAATGCACCCGGAGAAATCGTGGCGAAGGTCGCACGGAACGGCGTTGCCTCGCTCACTGCCGACGAACGCGCACGGATCGCCCGGGACTTTCATTCCGACGATCCGCTGAACCGGTTGAGGATCCGGCAGGAGTACGACCAGCACCTCAAGGGGGACATAAAGGATTTCGATGCGTTCTATGAGGCCCAGCTCACCTGGGAAGAAACCATGGCGCAAACACTGGCGGAGACACTCGGCAAGCTCCCGCAAAACGGGCAGATCGTGGTCCTGATCGGGAAGGGGCACATGCCGGACCGCCTGGGGGTCCCCGTCCTCACTTCGAAACGCGCTCCGAACGCCTTTTCCACCGTTGCCCCCGTTCCGTTCGATTATCCGGAGAGCATCGCCGACCCGGGCATCGCCGACTTCGTGTGGGTTACGGACAAACCCGAAAACCCGCACAAGGGGGGCCTCGGCCTGATGGCCCGCGCGCTGTCCACCGGCGAAGGGATTGAAATCGCCGGGGTAATCCCGGGCAGCCCGGCCGAGAAGGCGGGTTTTCTGAAGGGAGACGTCATTTTCATGATTGATGAGACGCCGGTCAGGAACGTCGACGACCTTCACACCGCCGTCGCCGGGGAACCGGGCAAGGTTCACTCCTTTCACGTTAAACGGGGCAAAAAGCGATTATCGCTGCCCGTGACCCTTTCTCCCTGATTCGTGAAAACGCCGGGCGGACGGAGGGTGGGAAGGTAAGGGGCCGTATCTGCCCCGGAATTCATATATCGAGGATAATTGTGGCGGTCCAGCCGCCGGCGGTTTTTTCGACTTTATAACGGTGCAGGGTGACAGCCTTCACGTCGGCCCCGAGATCGTGCCTTTCGGGGTCCAATTCTTCGCCCGCGGCAGCCGCATTCAGGACATAGCCCCCTTCGGCCCCTCCGATTTCCACGTTTTCCACGCACAGCAGGAGCCGTTCGGCGTCTTTATAGAAAATCAGCTCCTGGAGCAGCTCGAAGAGCAGCATATCGATTGCATCGGATTCCACCCGGATCGTTTTGTGCTTCGATCGCCGGATGCTGCCAAGTTTGTCCACCATAACGTTCATGGTCGCATCTGCGGCCGCGATGAACATTTCCTCGATGGTTTTTCCCGTTGCCTCAAAGGCGACATCGGCCGTAGCGATATCGTCGAGGTATCTATACGGCATCGTCGTCGGCCTCACAGTCCTTCAAACCGCCCAGAATGGACTCCCGCACCTCTTCCAGGCCCCGCCCTATAAAGACGAGCCGGGTCCGCTCCCCGGGAAACTCTTCCAGGTCGCCCCGCCCCACCACGTAGTTGAACAGGTGGCTCATCCCCGCAAACCGGACAAATCCCTTCGCCCGGTAAACGGCCCGGGGCAATCCCGCCACAAACCCGCTGAACTTGTCTTCATCGAGCACGACATCCGTGGAATAAACGAAGGACTGAAATTCCGGGTCCCCCCTCGTACTGACGATAAACGGGCGGCGTTCACCGGCATTGAAACCGAAAAGCAGGCGAGGGTCCACGTCGCATCCGACCGTTTTGAAAATCACGGCCGTGGGATTGAGCCCCTTCACCAGGGACTCCACTTCCTTCATTTCACTGGTGGTGACCAGGTCAATTTTGTTCACCAGGACGATATCGGCCACCGACACCTGCGTTCGCGTCGTGAATCCAACGTAGGGATGTTTTATGCTCATGTAGGCATCGACGATACAGATCACGCTGTCGAGGCGCACTTCCTTCAAATTGTCTTCCACTTCGTACACGAGGGCGTCCGCTTCGGCCAGGCCCGTGGCTTCGACCAGGATGATGCCGGGGGTCGTTTTTGCGATGATCTCCTTTACCGCCGCCTCGAATTCTCCGGTCATGGAACAGCAGACGCACCCGCCCGCCAGTTCGACGATTTCGACGTTTTCTCCCCGAATCACCTTACGGTCGATGGAAAGTTCTCCGAACTCGTTCATGAGGACGGCCAGTTTTTGCCCCCTGTGCGTCTGCAGGATTCTTCTCAGGAGGGTCGTCTTCCCGCACCCGAGCGGGCCGGTTATGAGAGAAATCGCTGTCTTGACCACGATGGCACCCCGGTCTGCCGGCCTTTATGGAAAGCCGGTCCTCATCCCTTGACGTTTCCGATGGGAACAAAGCGCGCGACCCGCTTGCTGATGCCGGCCTGTTCCGTCGCGGCAACCACGTCGTCGATATCCTTGTAGGCCGGACCGGCTTCTTCCGCCAGGCCCGAGAACGACGCCGTGCGGACGTATATGCCGCGGTCCTGCATGTCCTGCTGAAGCTTCTTTCCCTGGAACAATTTCTTCGCCTGCCTGCGGCTCATCGTTCTGCCGCTGCCGTGGGCCGTGCTGTAAAAGGTTTGAGACCCGCTTTCTACACCGACGAGCAGGTAGGACCCGGTCTCCATGCTTCCCCCCAGGATTACCGGCTGCCCCGTTTTTCTGTAAACGGGGGGCAGGTCCTGCGCGCCGGGACCGAAGGCCCGGGTGGCCCCCTTGCGGTGCACCAGAAGCCGGCGCAATTCGCCGTCCACTCTGTGTTCCTCGATCTTGGCCGTATTGTGTGCCACGTCGTAGACCTGATGAAGGCCCAGGTCGGCGGGGTCCCGGTGGAAAACGTCCGAAAAAGCTTCCCTGACCCGGTGGAGGATGACCTGGCGGTTGGCAAAGGACATGTTGATCGCACACTTCATCGCCGCGAAATAGTCCTGTCCTTCGGGGGAATCGAACGGAGCGCTCGCCAGTTCCCGGTCCAGGATCCTGATCCCGTATTTCTTTTCCATCACCTTGAGAAAGACCTGCAGGTAGTCCGTCGCCACCTGGTGTCCGAATCCCCGGCTGCCGCAGTGGAACATGACGACGATCTGGTCGGGCCGGTCTATGCCGAAGGCCCCTGCCAGTTCGTGATCAAAAATATTCGCGGGCTTCGCCACCTGGATTTCCAGGTAATGGTTGCCGGAACCCAGCGTCCCGATCTGTTTGAACCCGCGCTCAACCGCTCTGCCGCTGACCTTCGAGGCGTCCGCTCCCGAGATGCACCCGCGTTCCTCGGTCCGTTCCAGGTCCTCTTCCCAGCCATACCCGTTGCGGACACACCATCGAGCCCCAAGTTCGACGACACGGCGGAACTCGTCCTGGGACATCTTGACGAAACCGCTGCTTCCCACGCCCGAAGGGACCCGCTCATAAAGCCTGTCCACCAACTCCCGGAGGTGTTCCTTCACTTCGCCGTAGGTCAGGTTCGTCCGCACCAGCCGCATGCCGCAATTGACGTCGAAGCCGATCCCGCCGGGGGAAATCACACCCGACCGAACGTCCATCGCGGCCACGCCTCCGATGGGAAAACCGTATCCCCAGTGGCCGTCCGGCATGCAGTAGGAGTACTTCGTTATCCCGGGGAGCGTCGCCACATTCGTCACCTGTTCGATCACCCCGTCGTCCATTTCCCGAAGGAGCTTCGCGGTGGCATAGATCCGCGCCGGAACGCGCATGCCTTCCTTGTAGGCCATGGGAATTTCCCAGACCGTATCGGAGATCTTGTTCATCCCCTTGACCGTTGACACCCCGAACACCTCCTTCCATGCGAACACGGCGTCCCGGAAAGGACACCGGCCCCTCTTCGCCGCCCCTTTTCCGTGCCATGTCGAGGTCCCCGGGAACCGCCGGGAATAAGAACGAGGACGTCGCAAACCCATGAAAGCCGCCCGCTTTTCAATATATAGCTCAATTCAACATTGTCCAGAAGGCCGAGGGGGGGGGCAGACCGGGCCTTCCATGCTCCGCCCGGGCGGGGATGACAAAGCGGCTCGGGACCTCCGCCCTTCACGTGATTCGGCTGAGCGTCGGAAGAAGCCACGCCCCTGTCGGCTTAACAGTATGGAATGAATAATATTCTTGACACATCCGTCCTTCTCCACTTATGTTGCTTCGGTACTCGATCTCAGGGAGGAAGCAAAGAAAGTGAATAATTCGTATTTTCCATATTTTCGGGTAGGCATCATGAAGAACTGACCTGCGATTGGAGTCGATTTCAGTTGTGAATACCGAGCCGCAGGTTCCTCCTGCGGCTTTTTTTTGCTGCCGCTTACAGGGGGCATCCACCTCTTGTCCTGACGGAGCCGGTTTGTGCGGCGATTTGCTCCACGTTTCGCGAAACGCGGAGCAATGCCGCAAGCGCGTGGGCCGAAACCCCGGGGGGTGCGGAAATCATTCCCCCGCTTTTGGGGAGGATGCCGAGAATATCATCCTGAACACAGGCCGTTGTGAGCGGGTCATTTATACCGGCATGTCCGGTCATGAACAAGGCCGATATGCCTCGGCAGGGAGGTGTCTTCTTGAAGCTCGTGTGGGTCAGGCTCCCGGACTGGTCCGAAGAAATGGTCAAGGCAGCTTTGGAAAGCGGTGCCGACGCCCTTGTGATCCCCGCGGGAATGCAAGGCCGGACCAAATCTCTGGGGCGCATAGTTACCGTGGCTTCCGATGGAGACCTCAGACCGGGGATCGACGTTTTTTTCGAGGCATTGAGTTCGCCGGAAGATGAAGCGAGGATCATGGGCCTGCTCGACCGGGGCACGGTGGTCATCGACGACGAGGGCGAAACGGGTGAACCCGGGAAATCGGGCGTGGCGACCGGTAGAACGTGGGAAGTCATTCCCGTGGAAAACCTCATCGTGCACGGCGGGAAGCTCCTGCTGCCGGTCCGGTCGCGGGAGGAAATCGATCTGGCCCTCGGCATCATGGAAAGAGGGGCCTCCGGCGTCGTGATCCATGCGCGAACCCCCGGGGAACTTCGAGACCTCATCACCAGGGTAAAGTCCGCAGGAGAAAAAACCGTTTTCGCGGAAGCGCGGATCACCGGCATCCGGGCAGCCGGAATGGGGGACCGCGTGTGCGTCGACACGTGCACGCTCATGGGCGAAGGGGAAGGGCTGCTCACGGGCAATTCCAGCGCTTTTCTATTCCTCGTGCAGGCCGAGTCCCTTGCAAACCCTTATGTGGCCCCCCGCCCGTTCCGCGTAAATGCCGGGCCCGTTCACGCCTACGTAAGGGTCCCCGATGAAGGCACCAGGTACCTCAGTGAACTCTCGGCCGGAGACCGAATCGCCGTTTTCGACCGGACCGGGTCCGCGCGGTACGCCACCGTGGGCCGCATCAAGATCGAACGGCGTCCGCTTCTTTTCGTGCAGGCGGAATGCGAAGGCCGGAGCGGCTCGATCCTTCTGCAAAATGCCGAAACCGTCCGCCTGACCATTCCCGACGGCACGGCAAAATCGGTGGTCGATCTTTCGGAAGGCGATTCCGTCCTGGTCCATTCCGAGCAGGCGGGAAGGCATTTCGGAAAGAAGGTCTCCGAAACGATCCGGGAGAAGTGAAGTGAGGCCCTCATCGCGTGGCCCGAATACTTCTCCCAACAGGTAGCCCGGATATTCGTTTTCCGGGCGCGAAGCGCAGGAGGAAACCGGGAATTGGTTCCCCGGGCATCGGGCTGTTTCAAAAACCTTTCGGGAAACAGGCGTGGAGTTATTCCCTCGAGCTTTTGGGGGATGCTAAAAGTACATTTTTGAATGCAATTGAGTAGGTCCGTTTGGAACACCGACCGCCTGAGGGCGGGCACAATCGGACCCGGGGCCGATCGATCCGGAGGTCGCCCGTATGTGGCACAGGGGAGAAATTGGTGGAAGAAAAGCTCGACAAACTACGCAAAGCCATCGACGAAATAGACACGCAACTTGTGGGTCTTCTCAACAGGAGGATGGAACTGGCCGGGGAAGCCGGCCGCATCAAGGCGGAAAAAAACCTTCCCCTTTTTCAGCCCGGGCGTGAGGAAACGATCTTCGCCCGGCTCATCCGGCTGAACGCTGGCCCGCTTCCGGAACATTCCCTGCGTTCCATTTACCGGGAGATACTCTCCGCCTCGAGAATGCTCCAGTACCCGCTCCGAGTCGCCTTTCTCGGCCCGGAATGGACATACAGTCACCTGGCGGCCCTGTCCATGTACGGGCATTCCGCTTTCCCGGTCCCCTGCCCGACACTCCAGGACGTATTCGACGCCTATTTGAAAGGCATGGCCGACGTGGCCGTGGTACCCATCGAAAACTCGCTCCAGGGGGCAATCGGCCTCAGCATGGACCTGCTCTTCGAAAATGAGGTCCGTGTGGCGAGCGAATGCTACCTGGAAATCGCTCACTACCTGTGCGGGCACGCGGGGAGCATTGAGGGCATCGCGCGCCTCTACGGGCATCCCCAGGCCATGGAACAGTGCAGGCGCTGGGTGCTCGAAAACATCAGGAACGTCGAATGCCGTGAGTGCGCATCCACGGCCCAGGCCGCCGTACTGGCCGGTCAGGATCCGGCGGGGGCGGCCATCTGCAACCTGTTTGCCGCCCATCACTACAGTCTCCCGATCCTTGCGGAACGGATCGAGGACGACCCCGGAAACACGACCAGGTTTCTTGCCGTCGCCGAACGTTCGAGCCCACCAACGGGCAGTGACAAGACCTCCGTTCTGTTCGCGGTTTCCGATCAGCCCGGCGCCCTTTACACCGCGCTCCAATCATTCGCCCGGGCCGGCGTCAACATGACGCGCATCGAATCCCGCCCCAACCGCCTCATGCGGTGGCAATATCTTTTTTATGTTGATTTTGAAGGGCATATGGACGATGAAAAAGTTGCAGGGGCACTGGCGGAGTTGAGAAGCCGGGTGTCGTTTGTCAGGCTCCTGGGTTCTTATCCGAGGCAGGACCCCATGCATCCCATTCGACCCGAAAAGGAGAAGACGAGAACAGCGGAAACAAACATCGCCAACCGGAGTTCCACGGGCAATTGAACCACTCTGATTTTCCGAGGACCTGATTTTTCCAGGAGTCGAGCTTATGATCAAACCGATTCATACCGACCTTTTCGCCGTGATCGGAAACCCTGTCAGGCACAGCCTGAGTCCAGTCATGATGAACGCCGCATTCAAGGCCCTGGAGATCCCCGCCGTCTACGTCGCCCTGCAGGCGGACGATCTGATGGAGGATCTGAAAGCGCTCTGTGCTTCCGGATTCCGCGGACTCAGCGTGACCCTGCCCCACAAGGAACTGGCATTTCGTTTCACTCAGGAAGTCGATGAGGTCGCGCAGATCATCGGAGCCGTGAATACCCTCATGCGCCGCGGCGCCGCCTGGGTGGGGATCAATACCGACTGGATGGGGGCCACCAAGGCCCTGAGCCGGGTCACCCGGCTCGACGGAAAGCACGCACTGGTCCTGGGCGCGGGCGGAGCATCCAGGGCGGTGACGTTCGGACTGAAGCGGGAAGGCGCACAGGTTACGGTCGCCAACCGCTGCGTGGAAAAAGGAATGGCCCTGGCCAAGCTTTTTCGCTGTGAATTCGTTCCCCTGACTCTTCTGGAAAAGACCAGGCGGGACTGGAGTTTCGATATCGTCGTTCAATGCACATCGGTGGGACTGACGGGAACGGAGCCGACGACCCTCGTCACCGACTCGTTTTTCCGCCCGGGCATGGTGGTTATGGACACGGTCTACAGCCCTGTCGAGACCCCTTTCCTGCTTTCGGCCAAAGCGGCGGGGGCAAAGGTCATACCCGGGCTCGAAATGCTCCTTAACCAGGGAGTCGCCCAACTGGAATGGTGGTTTGCCATGAACATTCCCGAATCCCCCGGAATCACCGCCATGAGAGACGCGCTGCTCCAGGCTGTTTCCAAGGAAAAACATGCTCAAGCGAATTGAACCGTTGTCCGGGATCAACGCACGCATCAGAATCCCGGGTTCCAAATCCATCACTCATCGCGCCCTGATGATGGCTGCCCTGGCCGGCGGGAAAAGTGAGATCCGCAATCCGCTGGTCTCCGAAGACACACTGCTCACGGCGGAAGCGCTCCGCCGGTTGGGCGTGGGAATCGAGTGGGAAACGGAAGGAGCCCGGGCCGTCGTCGTTCCGCCCGAGAAGCGATGGAACCGACCCGGTTCACCGATTCTGCTCGGCAACAACGGAACCGGCGCCCGCCTTCTTCCCGCGCTCGCGGCGACGGGAAGGGGGGAATTCACTTTCGACGGCAGCCCTCGCCTGCGTGAACGCCCCGTGGGCCCGGTCATCGACGCGCTCACTGTGCTTGGAGCCCGTGTGGAATATCACGGACGGACCGGTTTTTTCCCGCTGAAACTCACCGCCCGGGGACTCGAAGGAGGCACGGTCGCGGTCGATGCGCGGCAGAGCAGCCAATTTCTGTCGGCCGTTCTCATTGCCTGCCCGTGCGCGCAAAAGCAGGTATCGGTCGAATGGAGCGAGCCCGCGGCATCATTTCCCTACGCCGCCATGACCCTTTCCATGATGGCCGAACGGGGAATAACCATCAACCGGACCGGCCCCGGCAGCCTTGCCGTTCCGGCCCCTCAGGCCTATGCACCGGGCACCTGGACGGTCGAAGCCGATTCTTCCTCGGCGTCTTATTTCTGGGCCGCGGCTATCCTGGCGGGAGGCGAAGTCTTCACCTATCCCATGTCACCCGGGAACACCCAGGGCGACAGCCGGTTTCTCGAAGTCCTCGAACGCATGGGCTGCCGCATCGAATGGAAAGACGGAGGGGTCCGCGTGGCTTCCGGAGGGGAGCTTCATCCCATCGACATCGACATGAACGACATGCCGGACATGGTTCCCACCCTGGCCGTTCTGGCCGCGTTCGCCGGCGGAGTGAGCAGGATCCGAAACGTCGCCCACCTGCGCCTCAAGGAATCGGACCGCCTTGAAGCCATAGCGGCCGAACTGGGAAAGCTGGGGGTCCCCAACCGTGAACTCCCGGACGGCCTTGAAATAAGCGGAGGGAGGGCCAGACGACCCAACCTCGCCATCGACCCTCATGACGATCACCGCATCGCCATGGCCTTCGCGGTGGCCGGGCTGCGCGTCGGAGGCCTGGAAATCGAGCACTCGGGCGTCGTTTCCAAGTCTTTCCCCTCGTTTTGGGAATTGTTCGAAGAACTGAAGGAACCATGAAAAGACCGATCCGCGGAATTTTCGCCGTCCTGTTGGCGCTGATCGCACTCTGCCCCGCATGTCCCGCTTCAGGGAGTGACGGGGACGTCCTTTTTGCAAATCATCTTCAGAAGTTATTGAAGAGCGCCGGGCAGGTCGGCATCCAGGTCGTTTCCTTGTCCCCCGCGGGGACCGTCTGGGAATACCGAGCGCAGGAACCCCTCATTCCCGCGTCCCTGGTCAAAGTGCTCACCAGCTACGCGGCCTTGAAGAACCTCAAACCCGATCACCGTTTCGAAACCTCCGTCTACGCGGCGGAGCAGCCACAGGGAGACACCATCCGGGGCGATATCTGGATCAAGGGTGCGGGAGATCTTTTTTTCCATACCGAAAATGCCAGGGACGTCGCTTCGAGAATCAGGGCGCGGGGAATTCGCACGATCCAGGGAAGCGTATTCGTCGACAACAGCTTTTTCAGCCCCCAGGCCGAACAGATCTGCCTGGACGAGAATTGCGGGCAGAGCTACAACCCCGTCGTTTCGGCCATGGCCATGGAATACAACACGGTCCTGCTGCGGGTTTCGCCCGCGGCTAAGGCCGGGGCTCCCGCACAGGTAGGCTGGTATCCTCCGGGAGACTTCATCCGACTGGAAAATTCCGCCAGGACTTCCCTGAAACCCACCGGAGAAGGGCTGAGAATCGAGCCCGCAGGGGCGACCGAATCCGGAAAGGACAGGGTCCGGATCGTCGGGAAGATCGCTCTCAGGAAGAACTTCGAAAGCCGGATGAACGTCGGTGATCCGGCGTCTTTCGTGTCCGGCGCCTTCAGGCAGATGCTGCGGGAAGCCGGAGTGGAAGTGAAGGGGAGTGCTTCGGGAGCTTCCCTGGCGCCCCGGGCCGCCGTAAAACTGGTTTCCTATGAATCCGCTCCGCTTGGCGACGTGATTTACGGCTTGAACCGTTACAGCAACAACTTCATGGCGGAGATGCTCGTGAGGAGCATGGGCGGGATCGTGGCCGGTCCCCCAGGGACCCTGCAAAAAGGGGTGGGGGTGATCAGGGACTCCCTCGCCGCGCTGCACGTTCCCGAAAGCGAAGTCATGCTCGACAGCGGATCGGGGCTCAGCCGCGACTGCAGAGTCACCGCCAGGGCTTTTTCCACGCTGCTTGCCGACGCATACTCCGATGATTCCATCGAACCCCAGTTCCTTTCTTCCTTTGCGGCAAACGGGCAGGAAGGGACCCTGAGGCGAAGAGTGTGCAAGCCCGGGATCACCATTCGGGGCAAAACAGGAACCCTGAAAGACGTCGTGGGCTTCGCGGGCTACGTCTCCGGCTGCGGCAACGGCCCGTACGCGGTCGCCATAATCCTGAACAGCGTGAGGGATATCGCCGGGGCCAGGAGCGCGGTGGACGCCTTTCTGGAGGAACTGGTGCGGGTGGGACCGACTCCCGGGCGGTGACCGCCGAACGGCCGGAATGCCAAATGAAAATTGCCATTCTTTCGGACATCCACGGCAATCTGGAAGCCCTTCAGGAGGTCCTGCTCGATATGGAGTCGTCCGGGCCTGAGGCCGCTGTTTGCCTCGGGGACAACGTCGGGTACGGACCGAACCCCGAAGAAGTCGTCACGATCATCAGGGAGAGAAAGATCCCCTGCGTCATGGGGAATCACGAACTGGGGGTCGTGCGGGAAGACTTTCTCACCTGGTTCAATCCCCTGGCCAGGCAATCACTCCTCATCACCCGCGGGCTCATTTCCCCCGAAACCATGGAATACATCCGCCTGCTGCAACCATCCCTCACATATGAGAATGCGCTGTTCGTCCACGGCTGTCCCCCGGATTCGATCACCCGCTACATTTTCAATGTCCCCGACACCATCCTGATGAAGATATTACGGCAATCGGATCAACCGTTGTGTTTCGTCGGCCATACGCATGAACTGGGGATCATTACTTCCGACGGTACGGCCATCCGGCGGGAAGGTCTCCCCAGGGGCCTTACCCGGCTGGAACCGGGCCTCCGGTATGTCGTCAACGTTGGGAGCGTCGGACAGCCCCGGGACGGCAACAACAACGCGAAATATGTGATCTGGGATTCATCCGAAGACGTTCTCGACGTGCGCTTCGTGCCTTACGACATCTCCGCGACCGCCGCGAAAATAGAGAAACTGGGCTTCCCCGGGATAAACGCGAGACGGCTGTTCTGATCCAAAATTGCGTTCGAGAACGCGGCAAACGATGCTTCTCAAAAGAGCGGAGAGCTGTGCCTCCGGCAGCCCCTCCCCGCACCATGGCTTTGCGCGGCGGTGCCCCGGGCACCACCCGCCGGCTGCACGTCCCGGCGCCGGGCAGCACGGGGTGAACCCGTTTCCAGGGTTCGCTTTTGACGGTTCGCAAATTCCATCGGCCTCACGCAACGGCGCAACGGCGCAACGAAAAGCTGGAAACATGAAGCGGTGAGATAAGACCCCTGCCGGGGAGCCCGGATATTCGTTATCCGGGCGCGCAGCGCAAGAGGGGCTCTTGAATTGATCCCCACTGCGATGATCCGCCATGCGTTGGGGAAGCCCGAGGTCGGTTCAGTCCCCGGAGCCGCAGAGAGGCCAATCCGGGGGAAGGCCGTTCAGAAAGGCGGGAAGTCCATCCAGGACGTTCCTCACGGCCTCGCTCAGCCCTTCCCCGTGGTCGAAATCGACGCCGGGGACGGTCACCAGCCATGCGGGGGGTGTCCTGGAATATAAATAAAAGGCATAGGCCATCACGACCGCTGGGTCAAAATGATGGCCCATGCCCGGAGAGGAATCCGTCGGGAGAGACAGGCGCCGAACCTGAATTTCCAGGTCCTCGACGCCCGGTTCCGCCACGCGGGCGTCGGTAAAGACGACCGCGGATACCCGGTCATCGGCAACCAGCTCAGCGAGTTCGGGGGTCAACTGGTGAACGCTTTCGCAGCGGACATCCAGACCGCGCCCCCTCCACTCCCGTTCCAGCAGTTCAGCGAGCTTCAGGCCCGCGCCGTCGTCACGGCGCAGGCTGTTGCCGTAAGCAATGATCAGGATCATCCGGGCGGCTTTCAGGGCATCAGTCTCTTATCTTTTCAGCCACGATCTCTCCGCTCGGATCCACGACCTGAATGTGCAGCGGCATTTTGCCGACCGCATGCGTGGAACAACTCAGGCACGGATCGAAAAGCCGGATTCCGTGCTCCACACGGTTCATGAGTCCTTCGGTGATCTGCTTCCCATTCATGTACGCTTTGGCGATCTGCTCGACCGTTTTGTTCATGGCCTGGTTGTTGTTCCCGGTCGCGACCAGCAGGTTGACCTTCTTGATGATTCCGAATTCATCCACGTCATATTCGTGGATGAGGGTGCCGCGAGGGGCTTCCATGATGCCGATGCCCTTCTCCTGGTTGACTCCGGCGATCGCGCGGAGGCGGCCGCTCGTGACATCCGGGTCCTCAACCAGTTCGGCGATCCTTTCCAGGGCGAACATGATTTCAATCAGACGGGCATAGTGGGAATGGAAGGTGCTGGTGACCACCCGGCCGTTGTTCCCCAGCCGTCTGAACTGCCGCAGTTCCCGGTCCGCGCGCGGCGTACCCGCGAAGTCGCAGATGTTCAGCCGGGCCAGGGGCCCCACCCGGTACAGACCTTCCTGGGTGCCGTACCCACCCGGTTTATAGTAGGGGAACTTCAGGTAGCTCCAGGGCTCCACCGCTTCGGCGATGATTTCCCTGTAGCGGTCGGTGGAAAGACCCGGTTCGATGATGCGCCCGTCGGCTTCCATCACCCTCAGCAGACCGTCGTAATGTTCAAGCCCCCCCTCGGGAGTGACCAGCCCTATGAATTTGCTCGGGAAATCACCGTAGACCGCCACCTCGTTCTTGAAATGGCCGTAGCTGTCCTTCAAAAGGTCCAGGGCGGTTTCCGTGGTTTCAATCGCCTCGGGAAGGTTCTCCCTGATCTGCTTCAGGTTCTCGGCGCTCAATCCTTCGCGCACACCGCCCGGAACGGCCCACGCGGGATGCACGCTCCTGGTGCCGACCATGCGGATGATGTCCTGCCCGAACTGGCGCAGCCGAATGCCTTTGCGGGCAAGTTCGGGGTCCTTCCGGATCAGCCCGATCACGTTTCTCGCCGCCGGTTCGCTCTCCATCCCCAGCAGCAGGTCCGGCGCACTCAGGTGGAAAAAGCTCAGCGCGTGGCTCTGAACGTACTGGGCATGGTTGACCAGGCGGCGAAGCTTTTCAGCCGCCGGAGGAATCCGTACACTGGTAATGGCATCGCAGGCCTTGGCCGAAGCCAGCATGTGGCTTATCGGACAGATTCCGCAGATGCGCATTGTGATTCCCGGCATTTCGGGAAAGGTGCGTCCTTCGCAGAATTTTTCAAACCCCCGGAATTCCGTCACGTGGAATTTGGCGTCGGACACCTGGCCGGCATCATCGAGATGAATCACGATCTTGCCGTGGCCCTCAATGCGAGTGACTGGATCGATAGTTATAGTCTGTGCCATACTCGTCCTTCTTCACAAACAGATTAGCAGGTTTGAACCTGGACGAACGACCCGTCGATTCGTCCTTCGGCCTTTATCCGATGAGGCTACCCAAAGCTTCGCATCTCCTCGGGCAACGCAACGGGTTCCCCGTTGAGCAGAGCGGTAATGGCGGCCCAAATCCGGTCGGGACCGGGAGGGCAGCCGGGCAAATAGATATCCACGGGGATAACCTGGTGGAGAGGCAAAACCCTGGGTTCGAGAACCGGCATCAGGTTGCCCAGCTCGGGGGCGGGAGGCACCTTCCCGGGGCCCTCCGCGTAAACGGCCGTCAGGACGTCATCCAGTTTCAGCCGGTTTGCGCATGCTGGGGACGTTGCCCGTCACGGCGCAGTCGCCGAACGCGATGACGACCTTGCTTCTCTCCCGAATCTGGTGGATCAGGTGAACATGCTCGTCGTTAGCGACGGCACCTTCGACGAGGGTCACATCGACCCCCTCGGGGAACACCTTGATATCGGCGATGGGACTGTAGACGATGTCCACAAGCCCAACCACATCGATAAGGCGTTCATCCAGGTCCAACAGGCTCATATGGCAGCCGGCGCAGCCGCCCAGCCAGGCGGTGGCTAACCGTACTTTGTTGCTAGGTGTGGTGGTCATGCTGTGACTCTCCTTCTGATCAGGACCATCTCCATATTTTCTTCTCGCGACCATCCAGGATCCAGAGCAGGAAGTCGTGCCGTTTCTCCATCTCCGCCACCGTGGAACCCTTCTTGAACAGGGCGCCGGTGGGGCAGATCTGGACGCATTTCCCGCAACTGGTGCAGCTCCGGGCGCTCCCCCACGGCTGGTGCATCCCGGTGATGATGATGCTCTGCATTCCCCGTCCCATCGCGTCCAGGGTATGCGCACCTTCAACCTCATCGCAGGTCCGGATGCAACGGCCGCAGGAAATACAACGGTTATGGTCCATTACGTAGCGTTCATGGCTGGCGTCCATGGGCAGGTCGGGACACAGGTAGTCGTAGCGTACGTGGTCCACGCCCAGCCTGGCCGCCATGCTCTGCAGTTCGCAGTGCCCGTTCGCCACGCAAGAGGCACATATATGGTAGCGTTCGGAAAGCATCAGTTCCACCATCATGCGCCGGTACCTTCCCAGCCGCTCGCTTTCCGTCCTGATAACCATGCCTTCGGCGACGGGAGTGACGCAGGAAGCCAGCAGCTTCGGGCTTCCCTCCATCTCAACCACGCAAAGGCGGCAACCGCCCCAGGGGCTCAAGCCTTCCAGATAGCAGAGGGTCGGGATGTCGATCCCCTGGTCCCTGATCGCGTTCAGCAGGCTCTGGCCCGATTGGGCGCTGACAAGTTTTTCGTTAATGGTAAGGGTGACAACCGACATTATGGCACCTCCGTTGGAGATTTAAGCGGTATGGTTGGCTCGGCATAATGCCCGGCCGCTCAATGCGATTTTCCCTTGAGCTGGCAGACTCCCGCCGGACAATGCTTGTCTTTTATGTGGGCCTCGTATTCATCCCTGAAATATCGCAATGTGCTGTAGATCGGGTTCGGCGCAGTCTGGCCGAGGCCGCACAGACTGGTTTCCTTCACCATCAGGCACAGTTCCTCGAGCCGCTTCAAATCGTCCATGGTCGCGGTGCCGTCGGTAATCTTACCCAGCATCCGGTGCATCTGCACCGTGCCGATTCTGCACGGAGCACACTTCCCGCAGCTCTCATCCATGCAGAATTCCATAAAAAACTTGGCCACATCCGGCATGCAGCTCCGCTCATCCATAACGATCAGACCGCCGGAACCCATGATGGACCCGAGCTTCTGGAGGGCTTCATAATCGATCGGCGTATCGAGGTACTCGGCGGGAATGCACCCGCCGCTGGGACCGCCGGTTTGAGCCGCCTTGAAAGCGTAGCCACCGGGAATCCCACCGCCGATGTCATAAACGATTTCACGCAAGGTGATGCCGATGGGCACCTCGATCAGGCCGGTGTTGTTCACCTTGCCGGCCAGGGCGAAGATCTTGGCCCCCTTGCTCTTTTCCGTCCCGTAACTTGCGTACCACTCGGCCCCGTTGCTGATGATGGCGGCAATGTTGCCAAAGGTTTCCACGTTGTTGATGAGTGTCGGGCCGCCCCATAAACCCTTGTTCGCCGGGTAGGGAGGACGGGGGACCGGCTGACCGCGGCGCCCCATGATGGAGGCCATCAGTGCCGTTTCTTCACCGCACACGAAGGCCCCGGCCCCGATACGGATGTCGACGCGAAAGTTGAAATTGCTGTCCAGAAGGCGGCTCCCCAGCAGCCCCTTCCGCTCGGCCGCCTTGATGGCCCGTTCGAGCCTCTTCGCCGCCAATGGATATTCGCCGCGCACGTAAATGTAGCCCTGTTCGGCCCCCACCGCGTAACCCGCTATGGCCATGCCCTCGAGAACCCTGTGAGGATCGGATTCCATCAGGGTACGGTCCATGTACGCACCGGGATCGCCTTCGTCGCCGTTTGCGACCACGTACTTGCGTTCCCCCTGGGCCTTGCGGACCATGTTCCACTTGAGGCCGGTGGGAAAGCCGGCGCCGCCGCGGCCGCGCAGACCGCTGCGGACCATTTCCTCGCACACCTCTTCGGGCGTCATTTCACGCAGCACATGGGCCAGCGACGTGTATCCGCCCCTGGCCGCGTAACTGTCGAGCCGCTCGGGATCGACCAGGCCGCTGTCGGAGAGAACGATCTTCTTCTGTTTGGCAAAAAACGGCCAATTGGCCGGCAAGGCTTTATCGTCAAGGACTACCGGCTTGTTGAGGGCATGTTTGGCGATGATCTGCGGGACCATTTCAGGGGTCACGCCTTCGTAGACCACGTCTTCCCTGCCTTCAACCTTAACGGTGACCAGTGGTCCGCGGCTGCAGGGACCCACACAGCCCGTGGCCACGGCTTCTATCTCTGCCTGCAATCCCTCGGATTCGATGGCCCTCTTGAGCGCTTCATAGACGACCATCCCACCGGAAGATATACAAGGGGTACTGGCGCAGCAGAGCAGCCGGCAGCGAAATTTTTGTTGTCGGTCCAGTTCGGTCTGGGCCAAAGCGTAGAGTTCCGTTCGGTTCATAACGCTGTTTTCTCCTTGAGTTCTAACGTTTCGTGGCGCTCTTTCCCTTCAGGCGGCACTGCCCCTGAAGTGAGCCTCTTTCACGCCAGCGCCTCTTCTTCCGCGTCGCCCGCCGCTTTCGACGGCACGACCGGTCCGCTGGCAAGCCGGGCCTTCACCTTGGCGACGGCCGATGCGGGGGTTTCCTTGCCCAGCACCGTGTCACCCAGCACGACCACCGGAGCAAGACCGCAGCAGCCAAGGCAGCGGGTTGATGTCAACGTCAGTTTCCCATCCGGAGTAGTCTGGCCGGCCTTGATCCCGAATTCCTTCTCCAGGGTTTCCAGGATCTCGTTGCCCTTGCCGACATAGCAGGCGGTCCCCATGCACACGATGCAGTTGTGTTCCCCCTTGGGCTTCAGCGAGAAGAAATGATAAAATGTGGCTACCCCGTAGACCCAACTGAACGGCAGCTTCAATTGCCTGGCGATGTACATCAGAACGTCCTCGGTCAGGTAACCGAAGGCCTCCTGTGCGCTGGTCAGCACCTCGATCAGCGAGTCCTGCTGATATTGTTGCCGTTTCAAAACACGATCGATTCCCTTGTAGCGAGGATCCCCGCCGGGATGCCCACTCGAAACGTCCTGTTTTTGCTGACTGGATACAGGCATAACGTTTTCCTCCATAGTACCGGCGCAATCAGTTGTAAAAGATATGTGAAATGCCCAACCGACAACCCATCCACTCCATGCCTTTCTTCGACTCATCAGTTGGCACAGCGGTGGCCATTCTGTTCACCCAAGAAAAAATACCGGCAATTCCACGCAAAAAAACCAGCAAGGAACCCAGTTTCCCATCCGGATGTAAGGTTACTTAATAATCCATTTCACAATATTGACAGTCGTCCATGATAGACCACAACGAATACATCCAGCGGGCCGTCACTTCCCAAAAAACAGAATCGCTCCTATCGTCCAGCTAAGTGACGGTAAACACAAAAGATAAAACCTTTCACACCATTTAAATACACCTTAACGAAAACGAGGCAGACTGTCAAGAGATTTTTTTAACAAGCAGGATTACAGCTTATTCTGCATGCATTCTCGGTTAGTTACCGTTATTTGATTTTGCTCCGACCGCTCCTCGGGAAGATCATAAGCCATTCCGAGGGGGAATCGACAATTTATATCATCGATCCAAATTGTTACCGATGGAACGCTACAAAATATCATTCAAGAGCTCTTCCCTCAGCACACGGGCATCCGACGCCCGGCATTGTGCATTCCCACAGGCCCGTTTCTCTCCGGGTTTTATGCGAAGCTGCTTACACAATAAAGCAGCAAACGATGCCGCTCAGAAGAGCGGGAACCGCGTCCCCACACTCCCACGCGGCTTTATGCGGCGCTGCGTTCCGTGCCCGGCCTCACGCAACAGGCGGTTCATGCCGGCGGGTACAAAAGCATGAGAAAAACGGGCGCCCCCCGATCCTGTCGATTTCTTTATCCCCGCGCCGGCCAACGCTTTACTTGACTTCATCGCGCAGGTTTCATACCTTAAACCGGTTCCGTTGCGAACCACCGGGGTTTCCTTAGCCGCTTCCGCCCAAAGCGGGAACGGGATCGGAAACGCCGGTCAGCAGGACCGGGGGTTGAGGTGCGCCCCCGGCGGTCTACCGCTCATCCGGTCGAGGTCAGGTCTCACGGATATCGGGAGGGGCCCGAAGGGCTTTCCGGACAAAGATTAATCGGATACACTGTGTCACGATGAGGTCGGTTGCCTTCGCTTCAGAAGCCTTGGGGTAACGGCACCTCTTACCTCAACGTTCCAGAAAACCAGAAGCAGGCAAAGGAGGCCGCAATGAAAACGGTAAAAGAGGGAGATTACGTAAAGGTCCATTACACCGGCAAGTTCAACGACGGCGAAGTTTTCGAATCCACCAAGGGATGCCAGTCCGTGGAGGTCCACGTGGGATCGGGAGATTTCCTGGTGGGATTTGAAGACGCCCTGGTCGGGATGGCGCCGGAAGAGACCAAAACCTTTTCCCTGGAAGCTTCTGAAGCTTACGGGGACAGGCATGACGAACTCGAACAGACCTTCCAGCTCTCGGATTTCCCCGATGACTACAAGCCGGAAGTCGGGCAGGTGATTCTGCTTGAAAGCAACAACGACGAACAGTTTCACGCACTGGTGACACATGTCGGCGAGGAACAGGTAGTCCTCGATCTGAACCATCCCCTCGCGGGAAAAGACCTGACCTTTGAGGTGGAAATCCTCGAAATCAACGATCATCCCACCCCGTCGGCATGCGCCAAGGGGTGTTGCTGTTCATAACGTCCGCACCCGTGGCAGCCGGTCCCGATCCGGGGACCGGTTGCCGATCCGGCGGCCTCAGGCATTCTCCGCATGGGACCCGGGTTCCTCCTTAACCGGGAGGACAAAATAGGTGATGTTCCCGTAACGCTGCGGTTCACATCCCACCCTGCCGCCGTGGATCTCGACGACGTTCTTGACGAAGTGCAGCCCGTGCCCGCTCCCCCGTTCAGGCCCGGAACCGGTCCCCCGAAATCCCTCGTCGAAAATCTTTCCGGCTTCATGGCCCAGCAGGGGGGGGCCGGTGGTGAAGAAGTTGAATCTCACCCCATTGATCCCTTCGCCGAAAAAATCCTTCAGAATCTGACGGTTGTAGGACACCAGCTTGATCTTGTTGCCAAGCTGATCTTCCACCTGCCGCGTATACTTGACGGCATTGGAGAAAAAATTGTCGAAAACCTGAGATATCAATCCCTTGTCAACGAACAGGGTCACCTGTTCATCGGGGACGTTTTCCAGACGGTTGTCGACAGTGATATCTTTTTTTTCGAGCTGCGGAACATAGCGTTCAAGAAGCGGTTCGATGATTTCCGTCCGGAAGTTGCACGGCTGCCTCCTCAGAACGTATGTCCCCTTTTCGAAATGGTCCCGGCGGAGGAGGGTTTCCAGAAAAAGGCTCGTGTGTTCATAGTGCTTGGAAAGCCCCCGCCATTCCTCCGTCAATTCCTGCCTGGCCGCATCAATGGCCTGGAATATCCCGCACAACTGCCCTGCCAAGGCATCATCCCGGTCCTGCAGGAAGAGGACCACGTCCTGCAGTTTGGACTGGGCTTCCGCGAAGGCCTCCAGGTGCTTCTTCAACCGAAGCAGGAACAGTTTGTAATAGAGGTTCGGAGATATGACGTTGTGCTCGATATCCGCGACCAGTTGGTTGATGAACTTGATGTGATTGATGTTTTGCTGGATGAGCATCTTCTGATGCAGGTTGTAGCCGATCCGGTTCGTGAATTTCTCCAGGAAAAAGCGCCTCTTGGGATCCGCCTCCTCCTTCGGGTAGACCTCGAACAAGCCGAGAATGCGGCTGTGATTCAGAAAGGGGACCTGCTTCGTCAGCGCTTCGTTGCCCCGGATCGGGAAAACCCATGCATCCTCGGTCTCGTAGGGCTTATCGACCATGCGCAGCGCCGCCGGGGCCCTCTGCACCACGGGCACCAGCCCGGATTCGCTCGTACACACTTTCTGCAGCACGGACTTTTTGGGATCAAGGACGTAAAGGCGGCTTTCGATCTTGAAGAACTCTCTCGGGACCGCAACGCAAATCTGAAACAGGTTATCGATGCTCGTATATTCCTGCGCCAGGTCGAAAAAGGTCGCGAAAGCTTCTTCCTGAATCCGGTCGAGGTTATACCGGCCGTAGGTCGCTTTTTTCCCTCTGACCCTTTCGAAAAAGCTCAGCAGCTGGTCCTGAGTCAGTGGCTCTGACGCGGCTTCTCCCCCGGTGCCAAGCCCTGAGTGACGCTCTTCAGCCATAAGGCTCTCCGTAAACCGAATGTTACGCCGGCAAAAGAGACTGAACTGCGGGCCGGCGGAAAGCAGGAAATATCATGATTATTCTACCAGCCTCATACCGCCGGTACAAGGCCCGGCGCGGGATTTATCCGATCACAGGAAAAGGGGACGGTTGGGAAAAGAACAGGGCGGGGCATGATCTTATGCCAAATTACCTGCAAAATAGAGTCCCGAAATACCCGCTTCGATGCTTCGCGGGTGAGGCGGGCATCATGAACAATTGCGTTCAAGAAAGCGTCAAACGATGTTTCTCAAAAAAGCAGGGAGCTGTGCCCCCACGCCGCACCGGAGCTCTGTGTGGCGCTCGCAGCGTTGTCGCGGCGCCGGGCGCCTGGCCTCACGCCCCAGCACGTGGGCAGAAACCCTGAGGGGTGGAGGGAAATCACCCTCCCGTTCCTTTTGAGGATGACAAAAGTATTCTTTTGAGCGCAACTCAGTATTACTTCTTCGGCTGAGCGATTCGTGCGGTTCCCATCGCAGGCTTTGACGCCGATCCCCATCTTGCCCATGCAGGATCATGGCAGTGAAATCAGCCCCCATCACAATGAGAGCCCCGCACACGGGAGCGGTGGACACCATCCGGATCGGCCTTGCCCCGGGTTTTCAATGATCGAATTCTATTTCGTGCTTGAGATCTCTTCCCATGAGTTCATGGACCACGGTCCTGGGGTCCTTGTCCTCGTAGAGAATTCTGTAGACCTGGCTGCAGATCGGCATTTCCACCTGCATGCGCCTGGCGAGAAAGTGGACCGACCGGGCCGTCAGGACCCCTTCGGCGACCATTCGCATCTCGCTGAGGATCTCCTTGATCTTTCTGCCCTGCCCGAGTTGGATCCCCACGGTCCGGTTTCGGCTGAGGTCTCCCGTACAAGTGAGGAGCAGGTCTCCTATTCCGGCCAGGCCCAGAAAGGTGAGCGGGTTGGAACCCAGCTTGGCCCCCAGGCGGGTGATTTCCGCAAGCCCCCGGGTAATGAGAGCGGCCCGGGTGTTCAGGCCGAAGGACATTCCATCGGATATCCCCGCCGCAAGCGCGATCACATTTTTCGTGGCGCCGGCAATTTCGATCCCGATTCTGTCGAGGCTGGTATAGACGCGGAAGTAGTTCGTAGAAAAGACATGCTGCACGGCTTTCGCGGTTTCGAGGTCTTCACCGGCAACGGTAATGGCGGTGGGTACTTTTCGAATCACCTCGTGGGCAAAAGACGGCCCCGAGATGCTCAGCATGCGGATGCCGGTGTCCCGCGGAAGAATCTCTCCCCAGATGCCGGACATGGTGAGAAAGGTCTCGTTTTCGATGCCCTTGGTGGCATTGACGACGATGCCGGTCGGGTTGAGGCAGGGGAGCATCTGCACGGCGACCTGCCGGTACACATGGGAAGGCACGACCATGACGACCATGTCATGGCCCTTTACCACGTCTTCGAGGCGGTTGTGCACGGATATGTTTTCGTTCAGTACGTATCCGGGCAGGTATACGCGGTTTTCGCGCGTGTCCCTTATCTGTTCGAAGAGTTCCTTCTCATAAACCCACAGATCGACCTTGAACCCTTTCCCGGCAAGCAACTGGGCCAGCGTAGTCCCCCAGCTCCCGGCCCCTACGACCGCAATCGGACCATCAGGCTTCTTCAATTTTCCATATCCTCTTTCACATCCTCGGATTCGGCAAGGACGGTCACATCGACGACCTTTTCACCTTCATTCAACCCCATCATCTTGACGCCCTGGGTAACACGGCCGATTTTGCTGACCTGCACCACCGGTATGCGAATGAGACGGCCATGATCGGTGATCATGAGTATCTGCTGGTCCTCACCGACCTGGCGGAAACCGACGACGCTCCCGTTTCGCTCCGTTACCCGGATATTCAGCACACCCTTGCCCCCGCGGCTCTGGCAGCGGTAGGCATCCTCCGGAGTTCGCTTTCCGAACCCCTTTTCAGTGACCACCAGAATGCATTTTCCCTCATCGATGACATCCATCCCCACGAGACGACCACCGTCAAGATTCATGCCCCTCACGCCCCTGCTCACCCGACCCAGCGGCCTGAACTCCTGCTCGTTGACACGGATCGATTTACCGGCCGTGCTCATGAGGAAGAGATCGCGGTTTCCATCCGTGATGCACGCGGAGATCAGTTCATCGTCGGGGTCTAGCACAATGGCCCTGATGCCCGTGGAACGCGGGTTTGCATAAGCCGCCAACTGGCTCTTCTTGACGATGCCGTTCCTTGTCGCCATGACCACGAAGAGGCCTTCTCCGAATTCCTTCACCGGAAGAATGGTCTGGATCTTTTCATCCTTCTGAAGAGGCAGCAGGTTCACGATGGCCTTGCCCAGGGCCGACGGGCCCACTTCCGGTATTTCATAGACCTTGAGCCAGAACACCTGCCCACGGTTGGTGAATACGAGGAGGTAATCGTGCGTTGACGCCGTAAACAACAGGGTGACGAGGTCTTCTTCCCTTGTACTCATCCCGGTTCGACCCTTGCCGCCCCGCTTCTGACTCCGGTAAATCGCCAGCGGGGTCCGTTTGATATACCCGGCCTGGGAAAAGGTCACGACCATTTCTTCAGCGGCAATGAGGTCTTCAACGCACAAATCTCCCGCGTCCGCAATGATCTCCGTTCTCCTCAGGTCAGCATACTGGTCGGACAGTTCCTGGATTTCATCCTTTATCACCTGGTCGACCCGGGCAGGGGAGGCCAAAATTTGTTCCAGGCGTTGGATTTCTTTAATGATCTGCTCGTATTCCTCGATGATTTTTTCACGCTCGAGACCCGTGAGGCGCTGGAGGCGCATATCGAGAATGGCCTGGGCCTGCGCGTCACTGAAACTGAAGCGCTCGATAAGGGACCTCTTCGCTTCGGGAGGCGTCTTGGCCGCGCGGATCAGGGCTATCACTTCGTCCAGATTGTCCAGGGCCCGTTTCAGGCCTTCTAAAATGTGGGCCCTCTTCTCGGCCTGTTTGAGTTCAAACTGCGTACGCCGTACGATCACCTGGCGCCTGAAATCGATGAAATTTCTCAGCACGCCTTTGAGGTTCAATACTTCGGGCTTGTTGTCCACGACCGCCAGCATATTGACCCCGAAGGTGCTCTCAAGCGCCGTGTGCTTGTAGAGCTGATTTTCCACCACTCGCGGATCGTCTCCCTGCCGGAGCGTGAGGACCATCCGCATCCCTTCCCTGTCGGATTCGTCGCGAATGTCCTGGATGCCCTCTATTTTCTTCTGCTTCACGAGGTCCGCGATTCTTTCCAGCAGACGGGCCTTGTTCACCTGGTAGGGGAGTTCGGTCACGATGAGGTGATCTTTCCTGCCCGATTCCTCCACTTCCACCCGCGCCCTCATCTTGATGGTGCCTCTTCCCGTTTCGTAGGCTTCCCTGATTCCTTCGCAGCCGCAGATGAATGCCGCCGTGGGAAAATCGGGACCGGGGATGTAGCGCATGAGTTCCGGGATGGTTATGTCCGGGTTTTCAAGAAGGGCAAGGAGCCCCTTGCACAGCTCGCCAAGGTTGTGCGGAGGAATATTGGTCGCCATTCCGACGGCGATTCCCGACGACCCGTTCAAAAGGAGATTGGGCACCCTTGTGGGCAGCACAACCGGTTCGAGGATGGTGTTGTCGTAATTGGGCTGAAATGGAATGGTTTCCTTCTCTATGTCCCGCATGAATTCATGGCCGATCCTGTTCATGCGGACTTCGGTGTATCGCATGGCAGCCGGGGGATCCCCGTCGACCGATCCGAAGTTTCCCTGCCCGTCGACCAGTTGATACCGCATGGAGAAGTCCTGGGCCATCCGGACGAGCGCATCGTAAACCGCCAAATCGCCGTGAGGGTGAAACTTACCGATAACGTCACCGACGATACGGGCCGACTTTTTATAGGGCTTGTTGAAATCGTTCTTCAATTCGTGCATGGCGAAGAAGATCCGCCGGTGCACGGGTTTCATGCCGTCCCTCACATCGGGAATGGCCCGCCCGATGATGACGCTCATGGCGTAATCGAGATAGGAAAGCTTTATTTCGTCTTCAATGTTTATGCTTTTCAGATCCATTTGGATATCCCGCAAGGCACATCCGGTCCGTTCTGCAGACCGAATCGTGTAGATTTAGCCGTATCGGAGAACCCTGACCGTGGAAAAGACCCGGCCGCAGGATTTTTCCGCCAACCGGCTTTCATGCCCCAAAAAGAGCATCACCTGAACCTTAAACAGGAAACACGGCCGGCTGCAACGGACTCATTAAATGTCGAGTTCCCTGAAATCCAGAGCATTCACCTGGATGAAGTCACGCCGCGGTTCAACCCGGTCCCCCATCAGTGTTGTGAAGAGTTCGTCGGCAAGAATGACGTCTTCTATCCTCACCTGAAGGAGGCTTCTCTTCTCGGGATCCATCGTCGTCTCCCACAGTTGCCCGGGATTCATTTCACCGAGACCTTTGTAACGCTGGATATTGGTTCCCTTTTTCGCCTCTTCCGTGAGAAACTTAAAAAAATCCCTCGGCTGATCGAATTTTTCCTCGCTTTGCCCTTCCTTCACCACATAGGGTGTTTCGTTGAAAATCTGCAGGTGCTCCGTGTAAAGCTCCAGCAGCTTTTTGAACTCAATCGACTGCAGGAACGCAAATTCGACCCGGGACCGTCCTTCGCCGGCAGACGATTTCCAAACCTCTAGGTCATACCCCTGGTGTTCCTCTTCAATTTCTATGGGCATAACCTCGTAGCCCGCTTTCTCCAGCTCGGCCCTGAGGACGACCATGCCTTCCTCGTGATCGCCGGGGGCAATCTTGTTTACGCTGTATATCTTGATGATCTGCTCGATAAGGCTCTTCGGAATCCCCCTCTGGCTTTGCCTTTCAAGCCATTCCTCGTACCGGGAAAAAGTCTTCATCAGTTGCATGAGCTGATCGGGGGGCACGGGCTTGTCGCTTGCGGGCATGAAGACCTGCTTCTTGTCGGCGGCCCTCGAAAGGAGGTACGCATCGAGGCTTTCATCGTCCTTCATATAGAATTCCTGCTTCCCGACGGCTACCCGGTAGAGCGGGGGCTGAGCGATGAAAAGGTTCCCCCGTTCGATCAGTACGGGCATCTGGCGGAAGAAAAAAGTGAGCAGAAGGGTGCGGATGTGAGCGCCGTCGACATCGGCATCCGTCATGATGATGGTTTTGTGGTAACGCAGTTTCTCCGGATTGAATTCTTCTTTACCGATGCCCGTTCCCAGCGCGGAAATCATGTTTCGGATTTCCTGGTTTTCGAGCATCTTGTCGAAACGGGATTTCTCCACGTTGAGGATCTTGCCTCTCAGGGGAAGAATGGCCTGAAAGCGCCGGTCCCGACCCTGCTTGGCGGAACCGCCGGCCGAATCTCCCTCCACGATGAAAATCTCGCTCTTGGCGGGGTCTCGTTCCTGGCAGTCGGCAAGCTTTCCCGGGAGGGAATGATCGCTCAGCACCCCTTTGCGGCGCGTCAGCTCCTTGGCCCGCCTTGCCGCCTCCCGCGCCCTTGCCGCTTCAAGCACCTTATCCAGGATGGCCCGTATCACCCTGGGGTTCTCTTCAAAGAAGATGGACAGCTTTTCGTAAACCAGGTTTTCCACCTGGCCCTTCACTTCACTGTTTCCGAGCTTGGTCTTGGTCTGGCCTTCGAACTGGGGCTGTGAAATCTTTACACTGACAATGGCGGTCAGTCCCTCGCGGACGTCGTCACCGATCAGCCGCTCGATGTCCGTTTTGGACATTTTGCTCTGCACGGCGTACTGCTTGATCGACCGCGTGAGGCCCGTCTTGAACCCTACCAGGTGGGTACCGCCTTCTTTCGTATTGATGTTATTAGCGAAAGTAAATATTTTCTCGTTGTAGGTCTGGTTGTACTGGATGGCAATTTCGGTGGTCAGCCCCTGCTTGTCCCCGGAGATGTAGATGACCTCGGGGAAGAGTGGTTCCTTGTTCTTGTTGAGATATTCGATAAACGAGATGAGTCCGCCCTCGTAGCAATAATTCCTGTCTTTGGGAATGCGTTCATCGGACAGATCAATGGAAACACCGCGGTTCAGGAACGCCAGTTCCCGCATCCGCTGTGCAAGAATGTCGAAGCTGATGTCCGTTTCGGTGAAAATTTCCTGGTCCGGCTTGAAGGTGACCCTGGTCCCCCGGCGCTGTGTGTCTCCCTTTATCAGGAGCGGCGTCTTCGGTTCCCCCCGCTCATAGCGCTGGTAATATACCTTCCCGTCCCGCCTGATCTCGACATCGAGGTATTCACTCAAGGCATTGACCACGGACACCCCGACGCCGTGAAGACCGCCGGAAACCTTGTAGCTGGAATCGTCGAACTTCCCGCCGGCATGCAACATGGTCATAACGACCTGGACCGCGGGCACCTGCTCCTTTTCGTGAAGATCGACCGGAATTCCTCTCCCGTTGTCATCGACGGTAACCGATCCGTCCAGGTGGATCTGGATTCCGATGTGGTTGCAGTAGCCGCCCAACGCTTCATCGATGCTGTTGTCGACCACTTCATAGACAAGCTGGTGCAGCCCTTCCGTGGAAATATTTCCGATATACATCGAAGGGCGTTTCCGAACGGCGCTCAGCCCTTCGAGCACAGTAATCTGCTGCGCATTGTATTCATCATGGGAATTTGTACCGGTTGCATTCATTTCTGACATAAACTACCCCATGGAGGTAAAAGTGCTATTTCAACCCATCGCAAATTCGAAAAGAAAAGCGATAATGCTTGCTTAGAAGAGAGTTGCTCAAATCCCCCTCCATAAACAAGCGATTATACCTTTCTTTCATGATTTTTTCAATGGATTTCGGGCTTCATTCCAGATTTTTGAAGGGGCTTCGGGGTATTGTGGTGCAGTTCTTGAAACCGGGAGCGAACGAACCGTTTCGGATCGAACTCCGGTCCGTTCCACTCCCCTGATGAGCACACAGGCCCGTATCGGCAAACCCGGCACGGGCCCATTTTTGCGGCTTGCTGATCGGCTTCCGGTCCTTAAACGACCATGGGCATGATCAAACTGAGAAATCCAGGGTCTTCCGGTCCGACGAATATCCCTCCGTGATACTGATCCACCCATTCGAAACGAACCTGCGGGCTCTCTATCGCCTGAAGAGCATCCATCAGGTAGCGGATGTTGAACGCGATGGTGAATTCCTCACCCTCGTACTCGACATCCAGCGTTTCGTTGGCATGCCCGAACTCCGGATTTCCGGCCTCCAGTTCGAGCGCCCCCTTCGTTATTCCAAACCGGGCATGCCGCCATACGTTATCGGTTAAAATCGCAATTCTCTTGATAGCATAAAAAAGATCTTCCCGGTTGACGGAAATGGAAAAAGGCCTTTCTGTGGGGATGATAACCTGGTATTCCGGAAACACGGCGTCGAGGAGCTGCACACTGAGAAAGCTGGTCGGGGTCCGCAAAACCATAAACTTTTCGTGCACCCCCATCACCACATCGTCTTCCTTTTCGAGCATCCGCAGTATTTCCTGAACGCCTTTCCTCGGGACGATGAGATTATCCTGGATGTTCAGAGCGGCGAAGGAATCATGGGGAACCTCATAATAGGAAAGCCTGTGGCCGTCGGTGGAAACGAACCTGTAGTCCCCGGCCTCCGTGGCATGAAGCATGGTCCCGGATATGCTGAAAGAATCTTCATCGGCCGGCACACTGTGCAGGGTCTTGCTCAAGGCACGCTCCAGCAGCGAAGAATCAACTTTCGTCAAATCGATGTCTTTGTAAAAATTGAGCAGGGGAAAGTCCTCGGCCGGGATGGTGGACAACTCGAACCTTGCCCGACCGGAACTGATGACCAGCTTACTGTTGGAAAGGGTTTCCAGAACGACCTGGTCCTGCGGAAGTTCACGAACTATTTCAAAAAGCTTGCGGGCGGAAACGGTTGTGTCGCCGGGAACTTCCACGGTCACGCCGATCTGGGTCCAGAGACTCAGCTCAAGATCCGTTACGGAAAATTCAGCCGTTTGCTCTCCGGTTGCCTTGATCAGAACATTGGCCAGGATGGGCATGCTGGTCTTCTTTTCCGTTACGCTCTGGATCTTCTGGAGCACCAGGGAGAGAGTTCCCTTCTCGAGCTGAATTTTCATCGTTTTTTCCCCGCTTGTGGTTGTTTATAGAGGATCTCTTGTATAAAGGTTCATCATCATAATTAGGGTATGTTCAAATGTCAAAATCTTTATCAACTGATTGTTTTGATTAACTTTCCAAGTTGACACACATATTGCCGGGATTGACTTCTCCAACACCGTTCGGGGTATTGAAGGAGAATTGAACAAACACTGAACAGACACCCAACAGTTCATGGACACCCATTTGACAGGGTTCTGACCAAAGTGCCGGAATCCGGTCGCTCATGAATAATAATAGTAAATAAATACGGTAGGATATATGGAAAGAGTGTGCGAGCCCCCGCCGAGGCTGATCGTCGTTGCCTTTGCCACTTTGTTGCATATGCAACACGGCACTTCCGGGTTCCCTCACATTCCGGGGGCAACAGGAATCCACCAATAGATAAAGGACTTCCCGGACAAATTCTTCCTCTTCTCCCTGAGGCAGGTTTACGAATTTCGGGACAACGAGTGCTTCGACCTCAGGTTGTAATACGAAATTGCGTTCAAGATTATACTGGTAAGCGAACGGAACGGTGAGCAGAATATAGGGGGGGCAGAAGCGTAGCGCTGCCCATCGAAAGCGATGGGCACCAAGGTTCCCATCCTGCAAAGTTCGGTATTGCAGTTATGTCTTGGACGCAACTCAGTATAACACCTCCATACTCAGAGGCAATCGTTATCCGGATGAAGCACATATGGGCGGCCGCAGCAAAAAATTCTCGGCCAGGGCCGTGTAATGGCGTAGCCATTCCTGCGCGTTTTGATCCCCCAGGCCGGCCCTCTCCTTGAAGTCACGGCAATGAGTGTGAAGGATTTTGTAGCAGATATTTTGGATTTTCCAGAGATTGACCTCGAACGGCAGGGTCTTGACCAGTTGTGCGGCCTTATTCAACCTCTCTACGCGAGAAAGGTCGTCAGGTCGCTCGATAAGTTGTTCTGCGAGGCTCTCGATGTTGACGGCCAGTAGCAAGCCCAGAGCAGTCGTATCCAAAGTTGCGCCGGCCAGACGGGCTTCTTCCAGAAGAGGTCTTACGACTTCGGGGTCAAGCCCCTCCCCTTGAAGCACCCTGCGTAGCTTGGCATTCAGGCACAAGTCCGCGGCAACCGACAGGACTTTTGGCCGTGGCGTGCCGGACCCGGTCAGAAAGCGAATCAAGGGGGCATGGTGCTCATAAATTGAGCTGTATGCGGCTTCAGCCTCCCTCAAAGTCGGCTCCATGATGATATTCAGAACTTTTCGCCGTTCATCGGTAAAGAGCGAGGTAAGAGAGTACGTAGACGTTCCGAAGTATTTCCCCAGCAGAAGTATGGTCTTCGGGAAATCGGCTCCGGCAAAAGCCGCTGAAATCTCTGTGGCCAGTGCTTCATATTTTTGCGCGCCCTGATATTCACCGGTGCCGCAGGCGATGCTGTGATCACCAAGGTGCAGTACGCCAAAGCACAAGCTGGAGGATACGCGTGTGACCTCTGAAGTGACCGTGGCCCGCCCGATTACGAGCCTCGAGCCTCCTACCTGAAAGCTGCGGTAGTCCTCCCGTGTGGCGGAATACGCATAGATCGAGCTGCGTTCACCGATATCCTGAAACAGCGAACTCAAGGCGTAGTGGGCACCCACATCTTTCATGTCGAGCATGGCGGGCCTGACCCATTTCTCATAAACGGTCCGGCCGTTACCGTATTCAGGGATGTTGCTCTTGGCACGCTCGAGATGTTCCAGGAAGCCGGGTTCGAAGGAGTCGTTAAAGAGCTGGTCGGCCAACTGCAGAACCCTGCCGGCGTATTGTATGACCTGAACCGTCTCAATCCCGGAAAGCTCGTCAAAAAACCATCCGCAGCTTGTGTACATGAGCATGGCGTTGCGTTGGAGTTCCATAAGCGTCAGGACAGTGATCTCATCTCCGGAGTTCAAGGGGCGGGTTGCGTGGTGGTTCATAAACGCCCTGATTCGCTCGGGTGATCGATCCACGATGATGTCGATGTAGTCGTTTCGAGCCGCCCATGGATCGGTCAGAAACTGTCTGGCCATTTGTTCGAAAGCCGGATTCACGGCATCGCGGAGCCAATCCAGGGCCGCACGCAGGGGCGCCCGCCAGGATTGGTTCCAACCCGGGTTGCCTCCGCTGCAGCATCCGCAGTCCGACCGCCAGCGTTCTATGCCGTGAATGCAACTCCACGAGCTGTTCTCGAAGATCTCCACTTCGTGCGTCGGTGGGTGTTCGTCCAGGTACCGGCCATAATTTGTCACCTGTGCCAGCCCGTTGGACTCAATGTGATGGAGCGCATGCGCCAGGGCCATGTCGCCATAGCGATGATGATGTCCATAGCTTTCGCCATCCGTGGCGATGTGAACAAGGCGAGGAGAGTCGTCGGCGAAGGCTGACAGCAGCCGGTTGGCGAACGCCTCGCCGTTGTCGAGCAATCCTTCAAATGCAAGGGCCTGTGCAATGGGACCATCGTAAAAGAACAGGTTCATGACGCGACCGGACGGCAGCGACACTCGGTAGGCTATGGCAGGATAGATTTTTCCACCACTTACGTCCTGCCATTCATTGCCGTCAATAGGCCGAACCCGGTGTGCCTGCCTGGGGGCAAGTATGGCGAAGCCGATGCCGTGTTGTGCCATGAGGTCCAGGGTTTCCAGATCCACCGCCGTCTCCGGGAGCCACAACCCTTCGGGCTTACGTCCAAAGCGATATTCAAAATCCTTTATTCCCCAGATAATCTGGGTGTTCTTATCGCGGCTGCTGGCCAGCGGCAGGATCATGTGATTGTAGGCTTGGGCCAAGGCATTTCCGTGGCCGGAGAATTTCTCCAGGCTCTGCCGGTCAGCTTCCAGAATGGCCTCATAGGCTTCAGTGGCGTACTTCTGCATCCAAAGGAGGAGGGTCGGACCGAAGTTGAAGCTTATACTGGCATAATTGTTCACCAGTTGGGCGATTCGTCCTCCCGTATCCCATATTCTCGACACAGCGTTCGCCGCGTAGCATTCAGCGGCAATCCGCTCGTTCCAGTCATGGTACGGGAACGCCGAATCCTGGATCTCAATGGCCTCCAGCCAGGGACTTTCTCTGGGAGGTTGATAGAAATGTCCATGGATACAAATATATCGGTCCATCAGTCAGCCCTCCGGTTGCAGACTCACGAGGATAAAGGGTCTCTTTAAGAACTCGATTCAGAGGCGGCAAAGTCCGATTTCATGGTGCCGTCCACCCCATGATCGGCACCGTGCTGATGCTGTTCTTCGGGCTACCCTCGATAACCCGATCACTGTACGCTACGTAAACCAACACATTGCGCTCGCGGTCGAAGAACCGGACGACCTGGAGCTTCTTGAACACGAGGCTGCGGTGCTCGTCGAAGACGCGCTCGCCGTCCCTGAGTTCGCCGACGATCTTGATCGGGCCGACCTGACGACAGGAGATGCCGGCGTCACTTGTGTCCTCCGCCACACCCAGTCCGCCCTTTATCCCTCCCGTTTGCGCACGGGAGATGTGGCAGGCGACGCCCTGCACTTTCGGGTCGTCGAAGCCGTCGACCACGATCTTGTCGTTGGCCCCGAGCAAGTGAAAATTCGTGCTGACCGAACCGGTCGTGCCGCGTTCGGGGCGGCTGAAGACCCACCACCCGAAGAGCACAATGACCATGAGAATCCCGCCGCCGAGAATAATTCCGATCCGTTTCATGGTGGTTTGCCTTCCTGGAATGAACTTGCACCCCATTTTCGAGCCAGTGGGCGAATGAGGCGAAAGAGCAGATAATGTCAGCGATCACGGGCTGTTTGCATGAATACGACGAACACGGCATTGGAGATCACGGTCACACAGTCACCTTTCCCGCCGTTGTCCACACAGGGAAAATATAGTGTTTCGACCACCTTTTCGCACACCATGGATTGCTCTTTCTTCCCGTCAAAAATACGTCTTTCCCTGGCAGCGTTCTTCGTGCGGGCGCTTTCAGCGCACATGGATTGAAATTGCACCGGTAGTCTTGAAAATCCGAATCAGGCAGCCATAGAACAATCAAAAAGCTCAACCACCACGGGTCATCAGAACAAAAAATCCGAAATCGGAGGAAGCCATCCCTTCTCCCTCTCACCCACCGCGTGGGGGAGAGGGAAGTGCGGGGCAATCTCCCGGCCCGTCACTGATCTTGCCGATTCCTAATTATCCGGTCCTACCTGCCCTGATCGTGCTCGCCGACGAAGTAGCCTACGGTTGCACCGGCCGCACCACCGACAGCGGCTCCAACAGCGGGATTTCCGCCAACGACGGCGCCGAGTACGGCTCCGCCGGCAGCGCCAATGGCCCCACCGCTCAGGGTTGTTTGCTGTGTGTGTGTCATTCCAGCACACCCAAGTGTGCAGGCAAAAGCAAGAATAACAAAAGCGAACATTATGCGTTTCATCTCATCTCTCCTTCTTACTGTAATGTCATTAAGGGGTTTTCGTCAGCGGACGACCAGCAATGCCCGTTTTTATATTGGGTTTGATCATTGTATCCCAGATCACTTTTGTTACAGGCTCTTTAATATGATCCGGATTCGCGCTGTAATAGTTATCTATACGGGCAACAACATCGTTCATGGGTATATCAGCCATTCCTTCAACAACTTTCGGGACAAAGCTGTCTCTTTTGAGTTCAGGATATTTATTCATCAAATGTTGTTCAATTGTCACCACATGTCCAAAACCCCAGATAAAAGCCACTTTGGAATCGTGCGTCATCTTTTGCCATAAATCTCCTGTTAGGACCGGCATTCCCAGAGATTCCTGCAGTCCTGTTTCGAGGGCTTTTCGATCTGCCTTTTGCTCTGGACTCTTCTCCGCGGCCAGCAAGTCATACGAGCAGGCCGTGAACCCGATAAAAAGAGCGACTACGAAGTAAATCCCTACCTTTTTCAGTCTGTTCATAAAGGTTCCTTTCCCGTTGGTTTTCATCATGTCTCTTCATGCCGTCAATGAATCGGCCTCATATTGGAGCGCAGCGGCCTTCTTTTCAGGGCATGTCAGCCGGCACCGCAACCGTTTACCGCAGAGGACTCCGGGGAACGCAAGGTCCTTCTCAAGGGGTCGGCGCGCTTCCTTCCGGCATGCGAAAGCCTGCACCCTGGCGGAACCCTACCTTCCGATATGAATTGCCGAAAGTGAACTCATGATCCCGAAAACGTTCAGCAGCCAGAGAATCACACCAATCACCACAACTGCATTCAAGATTCTCTTGATTTTCCGATCCATCGGTATGTAGGTGTTAATCAGCCAAAGGACAACCCCAACCACAACCAGAATAATAACCAAGTTGATCAAAGGCATTTTTTCTCCCTTCACGTCCATAGCCCGGTGACAAGCTGATGCTGATCGTTCCAGCTCTGCTCGATGCACTCACTCCTCTCAAATGCGACCAAATAACAGAAGCAAGACCACGATCAAAAAAACCAGTCCCAGGCCACTGCTGGGGTAGTATCCCCACGCCCTGCTGTGAGGCCAGGCAGGGAGCGCGCCAATGAGCAGAAGAACCAGTAAAACAAGGAGAATCGTCCCTAACATTTTCTCTTTCCTTCCTGCTGTAAACCCGGCGTGTGTTTGTCTTCGCCGACTCTCCATCGCCAAACGCCAGATCACTGAAGAGAACCGGGATGGAAGCCTAATGAACCATACACTATTACCTGATGAGCAAATTCCATACCCGGCAGATCGAGAGGCGGTGCATTTCAAATTTAGATAATAACTAATGGCAGTTATGGTAGTGGGAGACCCATCGAAAATTGTGGATTTGAGGAGGAGAAGTGTTGCTTGCAACAGAAGCGTTACATTACTTCCATGTCACATGCAACATTTCCAGGTCAAGAGGTTGCTTTAGTGAGCTTGTGCTTGAACCTCGGGCCCTGAATATTCCGGCAGTGCCGCAAAGTTTTTTATATGAAATGACGCCTTATTCCGGAAAAATAGGCAATCATGCCCCATACTTCTCACTTTGCTTCCGTTTCAGCAGGTTTGCATTTATATAAGAAGAGCCTATAGCTATTGTATTTTCTTGAAACACAATGTTTTGGAGCCTGGGATGGTGATGTAAATGGTGCTACGTTCGATGCTGCCTACAAGGACTCCCCCTGCTTTAGTATTGACTCTAAGTTCACTGCCTTTGGTGTACCATGAAAAAGGGACCTCATCGTCGCCCACTCTCCATACGCCGTCACCATTAGCGTTGAGCTCCAAGACGGTTACAGCCTGCTTTGGCAAGCCTTTTCCCTCTGCCTTGTAGGTGCCGGTAAACGGGTCTTTCGATCCGCATGAAATCATGAGGATCAATAGCAGGCATAGTGGAAGCAGCCGGATGCGATTATTGGATCTTGATTCCATCGGCATGGCGTTAACCTATCGCGAAGCAGCAGGAGGAGTAACCCTGATTCTTGCAGGATCTGCGAGCCCTCCTCTGCGGAAGATGAAGAGCCGATCAAAGTAATAGATCTGGATGGTGAAAATCAGCATAAGGATATTTCCCGTGATTTTCTTCCAGCCAATGGGTTCCCCCACCGTATCGTAGCACCCGCAGGTTATGGGCGCACCCCAGTACATGTTGATCAGGATCATGACATTGAACAGGATGAGCATGAATCCAATGAAGATTGCGGAAGCCCTCGGCAGGAACCCGATGATAAGGAATAGCCCGCACACAAACTCGATCCACGGCAAAATGACTGCTCCCGGATTGAGGAACCAATAGGGCACGAGCCGGTAGTTTGCCGTTGCTTCGGCAAACTGAGCCGGGTATGGAATCTTGCTCAGGCTGGCGTAGAGGAAGAAACTGCCCACGTATATCCTGAGCACAAAAGCCACGTACTTGCTCGTACCGATTCGTTTGAGATATGGCCAGATCATTTCCTTGCCTTCTCCGCCACCGGATAACCTCTGTTCTCCCAAGCCGTTAGTCCCCCCTCCAGGATCCTTACATTCTTGTAACCGCGGAGGAGCAGTTTACTGGCGACCTCAAAATCATAGGGTTTGCTGATCGTTCCACCGTACACGACGATTTTCTTTTCCTTGTCTTCTTCGGTGAAAGTCATCAGGTAAACAATGTCGAAGAGCCCCAGGGGGATGTTCACAGCTTCCCCGATATGGCGTTGTTGGTAAAAGTTGGTTGGCATGGCATCTAAGACGAACGTTTCACCGCGGCGGATCTCTTCCATTGCGGCAGAAGGACTGACCGTAGGGATGGAGCTTCTGTCAGGGAATTCGGGGAAAAGAGGGATCCCGTTGGGATTGGTGGTGTTGAAAATCACCGCGAGGACAATACTGATTACGATGACCAGAAAGAAATCAACCCAGGACATCCGGGAGGCTTTGTAGGCTTTGCGGGCTTCCAGGTTAAGACGCTCGTCATCCCTGAGAAGCCAGCGCCTCATCTCTTTCACGAACACTTTGGAGACATCGGGAAAGTCCCTCAATATACGGTCGAACTGATCTTTTGAGAGGATCATCAAGTGAGCCTCTTCCATGGCCTCTACATCGGCAGACATCGGTTCGCCCGTGAGGAGCGCCATTTCGCCGAAAGTATCGCCCGGCCCCTGGATGGAAAGGTCAATTTCCACTCCTTTTTCATTCTTTCCAAAGACTCTCACTCTGCCTGAACTGACAATGTAGAGGCTATCTCCGGGATCGCCCGCTCTGCAGATGGCAGCATGTTGCGGCAGCACCCGATCCTGAACCACCCGGATGATTGCATTCAGTGCTTCCTTCGGCAAGTCCCGGAAGACCGGGCTTCTCCTCAGGATGTTCATTTTGTTATCTTTGCCGGCCATTACGCTCTACTGTTTCTTGTGGTTTTTTCTCAGATCTTTCAGCAACCCGTCGAAATCCCGGATCACTCCACTGTGGCTCGTAAGCACCATGCCACTGGGCGTTACCAGGATCATGGTCGGCGTTTCCATCACTCCGACGGCTTGGGCAATGGCCAAATTCTCGTCGGGAAATAACGGGAACGGTACCTTGAAGTTCTTTTTGAAAGCATCTATTTGCGCCTGGTCGTTTCCGATGCATATCCCGATGATTTTTACATCGTTGGCCAAAGCAGCGTCTTTCTGAATCACCTGGTAAAGCCTGTTGACTACAGGCGCGCTCGCATGGCAGCCAGGGCATAATGCACTCAGGATCTCGATAAGGACAAGTTTTGCACCTATCTGGGAGAGGGTGCAGGGGGCCATCGTTTTCAGGCCGAGATAACTCAATGTTTGTTGCGAGTCCGGCGCCGGCAGGGTGAACTGGGGAAGCTGTGATCCTGCAGGAAGCGGCTGGTTTTGAGAACCGTAAACGGTAGACCACGGTAGAACGCACAATAGGCAAGTCAGGATTTGAAGGCTCGTGAGAAAATGCTTTTTCATGTGACATTCCTCCTCGGAATCAAGTGAGTCCCGCCATCAAGACTCTTGCCTGTTGTCCTGTATCGAACGCGGGACGATAGCGGGGGAGCAGAACAAAAGAGCAGTCAGCTATACTGTGCTAGCTGTAAGCAACTTACATGCCCAACAGATCGAAGGACGTCGAGTTTTTATTTCGGGCAATGTGTAGAGACACTTGCAGAGGGATGAAACCCGTCGATGATTGCGGGCTGGAGCAGAAATAGTGTGGCGTGCAACAGAAGTGTTGTCGTCGAATTGAAGAAACGATTGAGACGATGATATCTTCGGATGTTCCGAAAGCCTTTCGCAAGGCTGCCCGGTCCCTTCAAGGAGCATGCCTTCGTCCTTTGCGGCCAAACGTCATCTCAGAGTTTCGGTCCACGCGCTGGCGCGTGGACCGAATGCTCGGCGCTCGCGGCATTGCCGCGGCGCCATACAAAGCCGCGTTCCCCACTTCTTTGAGAAACACTGTCTGGCGGTTTCTTGAACGCAATTTGGTATGATTTCATGGATGTTCCGGGAGTCGAGCGTCGCTCTCCCGAGGGGACACCGGATATCGATTCTCATATGAAGACACTTCCTGATGCTAATACGAAATTGCGTTCAATATTATACTTGTAAGCGAATGGAACGGTGAGCAGAATGTAGGGGGTGTAGAAGCGTAGCGCTGCCCACCGAAGGCGATGGGCACCAAGGTGCCCATCCTACAAAGTTCGCATTGCAGTTCTATCTTGAACGCAACTCAGTATAAGATGTTGCATGTGGCACAAAGGACGTGCAACACTTTTGTGGCATGCAACATATCTTGTCCGACCGGCTATAGACCGGCACGCTGCCCATTCACCCTTTAACTATATGTTAAACCTGCCTAATATGGAATAAATGAGATCGCATATTTTCTCGGCACGGATTTTGATATTTGCAAATCACAACGGACGTTGTCGCCACATCTCTCATCTGTCCACCACGTTCCTGGCAGGCGAGCGGCGGCGGTGCATGTTTCCAAATAAGAAGCGACTACTGCCGCTGCTACTTCCGGGGGCAACGTAGCCTCTCATTAAGAACGCGTGTAAATGTGCTTTCTAAAGTGGGAGACGAATCGATGATGACTTATATTCAGAGAGGTTACAAAAGGAAATGGATATGGAGAATCGAGAGAGGGAAGGGTTCGAAGCGGGCACACTGGAAGAACACCTGTCATTGGACGAGATAAAGATAAAGATGCAGACAAGGCCAGGCTTTTTAACGATGCAAAAATGGCTTGTGATCTATAACTTAATCGTGCACCCGAGGCCCCTATCGCAAATCGCTCTGCATATGGCTCTGTCTGAAGCAACGGTTTATAGAATCGTTTCCGATTACAACACGTTTGGACCTGAGGCTTTCGATATTAATCCAACTAAACCTTTTCATTTTGCTTCCTGATGAACCGCTGCCCTATTTCATGAAACCATTAGGTAAGAATCAAGTATAGAGGTAGAATGATGAAAAAGACCTTTAAGCACGAAGATATCGAACGGATACTGGCTGATGCCGATGATCTCCTCAAGCAAACCGATTCCGAGGTCATCGAACATATAGAGGAAGAACGGCGACTCCAACTCGAACGGCATGTTCAAAGCTTAAAAAAGCTAAAGTCTGAGGTTCACGACAAGATCGAGAAGGAGGGAACATCGGAGGGAAGTTCTTACAGTGACGGAGTGCATGAGGCGATGGATGATATTGTCAAGGCCATGAAGGCCTTGGCGAAATATCTTTTCTGATTTTTGTCAGGCGCCGCCGCCTGATCTCGATCGTCGTTTTTGCCATTGCCGAATAGCTTCCTGCAAGATGGGAACGGGGCATTTATTGCACGGGCCGGGTAATGCGGGAGGTCCAGGCGCTCTTCCGCTGTGGCCTTTTTTGCGTTGTAATATCGCTGATGGCGGGCCGCCTCGCTTCCGCTCGATCTACCGGCCGCTGCGCGGCATCCTCTCGTGCGGGATTACCTGAAAAATGGTGGCCTGCCGGAAGGCTGCCCATTGGAGATCACTTCTCCCCGCGGCTCCCGTTGCCGGGGGGTGAAGCCCCGTTTACGGTTACGCGATTCGAAGATGTACTCCGGAAATTTGAAGCGTGTTGATGGTGGCATGTTATTGCGAGGATGGAGGAGGATTGTTTTTTCTTCATCTTCTGATTATTTTCCTCGTGATAAGATGATCATGTGCACTCGCCGAGATTCGCAATCTGCGCCGCTCTTCGAGAGGGTTTCCCGGCATCCGGTAGTGGAAACGGTCCGCGATGTCATCAGGCCGCACGGCCTGATGCTCAACCGGCCGTGGAAACCGCGCAGGGGGTGACCATGATTTTACCACTCCACGGCGTTCGGTCTTCGCATCCTTCCACACGGGAAGCGGGTGAAGTCCGTTTGATGGCCGCAAAGGCCGGCTTATACGAAATTGCGTTCGAGATTATACTGGTCAGCGCACGGAACGGTGAGCAGAATGTAGTGGGGGCAGAAGCGTAGCGCTGCCCACCGAAAGCGATGGGCACCAAGGTGCCCATCCTGCAAAGTTCGGCATTTCAGTTATGTCTTGAACGCAACTCTGTATTACGAGTCGTTGATTCTGGCCGGCTTTCCGAACCGGCGGCAATATAAAGAAGCACAAACAATTATACTGAGGCCATGGGGAATAAGGCGAAATCCGGAGGCTCCAAAGTCATCGGGCGCGGGAGGAAGAGTGCATGAACTACACGGAAGGGGGCAGAGACGACGCTTCCAATCAGCTTTCCAAGTCCCCTACAGGTATACGGGGCTTTGACGAAATCACAAACGGCGGGCTTCCGCAGGGAAGACCGACCATTGTTTGCGGTTCTGCCGGTTCGGGGAAAACGCTTTTTGCCATGGAATTCCTTGTGCGCGGTGCTACCGAGTTTAACGAGCCGGGGGTTTTCGTGTCCTTTGAAGAAACCGAGGAAGAGCTTAAGAAAAATGTCTCATCCCTTGGGTTTGATCTTCAAGACCTGGTAACCCGTGAAAAGCTGTTCATGGATTATGTGTCCATCGAGCTGAGCGATATCACGGAAACCGGAGAGTACGACCTTGAGGGACTTTTCATCCGTCTTGGAGATGCCATTGAAACTGTGGGGGCAAAGCGGGTGGTGCTCGACACTCTGGAGGCACTTTTTGCCGGGCTTCCCAACCCCGCCATTCTTCGGGCGGAAATCCGCCGTCTCTTTCGCTACCTCAAAAGCAAGGGAGTTACAGTCGTTGCCACGGCCGAGCAGGGAGACGGGGACTTGACCCGCCATGGCCTTGGAGAATACGTCTCGGATTGCGTCATCCAGCTTGACAACCGTGTGAGCGAGCAGGCAGCCACCCGGCGCCTTCGCGTTGTGAAGTATCGCGGATCACGGCATGGCACCAACGAGTATCCTTTTCTTATCGAACAGAACGGCATTTCCGTCCTTCCCATCACTTCCATGGGCCTGGACTATGACGCTCCATCCGAGCAGATCCCATCCGGGTTGACTCGCCTGGATACCATGCTGGGAGGGGGCTTCTATCGCGGGAGCAGCATTCTTGCCTCAGGGACGGCCGGCACGGGAAAGACAAGCATTGCGGCCCGATTTGCGGACGAGACCTGCAAATCCGGCGAACGGTGCCTCTATTTTGCTTTCGAGGAATCGAGGAAGCAGATTATGCGAAACATGCGTTCCATAGGCATTGACCTTGCCCCATGGGAGCAGAAAGGACTTCTGTGCTTCCACAACGTGCGCCCGAGCGTATACGTCCTTGAGATGCATCTCGTCATGATGCACAAGCTCATCAAGGAGTTCAAACCGGGAGTTGTTGTCATCGACCCGATATCCAACCTCCTTACCATCGGCAAACCGCCGGAAGTGAAATCGGTCCTGACCCGCCTCATTGATTTCATGAAAATGGATGGCATAACAGCCTTTTTCACAAGCCTTCTCGCGGGAGGCAGTACTGAGGAAACGGCAGTTGACGTCTCCTCTCTCATGGATACCTGGATCATGCTCCGGGACATCGAGACCAATGGGGAGCGCAACCGGGGGCTCTATATCCTCAAATCTCGCGGCATGGCGCACTCGAACCAGGTGCGCGAGTTCCTCCTGACAAGCAATGGAATCAACCTCCTGGATATTTACACAGGTCCGGGCGGAGTGATGACCGGGGTACTGCGGGCTGAGCAGGAGGCAAAAGAAAGGGCGCAGGCTCTTGAGCATGAGCAGGAAGTTCAGCGTATGCAAAGAGAGCTTACACGGGAGCGTCAAGCGCTTGAGGCTAAGGTATTACTTCTGCGATCCGAGTTCGAGGCCAGGGAGGATAACCTTAAGAGAGCCATTTCACAGGCGCAATCCCGTGAAAACGTTCTCGCCAAAGAGCGCACGGAAATTGCCCGGCTCCGCAAAGCCGACGAAACAGCCACTCAAGCAGAAAAGCTATAGGAGATCAATTGGTGTGTGACCCTGGTGAATATTTCATACTGAGACTCTATGTGGCCGGGCAAACCGCCAAGGCCATTGCGGCCTTTGCCAATCTGAAAACAATCTGCGAGGAACAGCTCAAGGGCAGGTACGAGATAGAAGTCGTTGACCTTCTTGAGAACCCGAAACTTGCCAGAGAGGATCAGATCGTTGCCCTGCCGACCCTGGTGAGAAGGCTTCCCCCGCCGCTCCGAAAGATTATAGGCGACCTTTCCGACACCGAGCGAGTGCTCATCGGGCTTAATTTGCTGCCTCGCCCTAAAGCGTAAGCCTTCGCCTTATATGAAAGACACCGGGGATAGAGCGGAAAGGTATGAACAGGCCGGCAGGGCGATGCCACGGATCGTGGCCGCATCTGCCCTCATAAAGAAGCTGCCGCCGCCTTTGCGCAGATTCATCGGCGACCTCGCGGACAAAAGGCATACCCTCGCGAAGCTCAATCTCATACCTGGTGAGTCATCGAGAGAGCTTCCATAAAAATCGCGCAGTGAGCGGAGGTTTTGCCATGGCAACGGACCATGTGCCCAAAGAAGAGATTTTGATCAAAGAGATTGACGAACTGCGGGAGCAGCTCGAGGAATCGGAGGCGGTTGTTGACGCCATCCGCCAGGGCGGCGTTGATGCCGTTGTCGTCTACCATCCAAGCGAACAGGTTTATACCCTCAAAGGGGCCGATTACAGCTACCGTGTACTCATCGAAGCCATAAGCGAAGGAGCCCTCGTGATCTCTGCGAGCGGAATGATTGCCTACTGCAACGTCCGGTTCGCCGGGATGCTCAAGAAAACGGCCAGGGACCTCACGGGGGCTTCCCTTTTTAATTACTTGAGGCGGGGAGAGCTGGGCGCATTTAAGAAACTGCTTCAAGCGGGCATTACCGGCAGCGCCAAAGGGGAATTTACGCTTCGAACCGAGGGGGGAAGCTTACTTCCAACGCACGTTTCCATATCTCCTTTGCTCATGGGGGAGTTCCGGGGAGCTTGCGCCGTGGTGACCGACTTGACTGAGCAAAAGCTCGTTGAGGAGGAGCTTAGAAAGCATCGGTCGGAACTTGAGCGGTTGGTTGATGAGCGGACGAAGGAGCTTAGCGAGGCCAATGATGAATTAGAGCATCGCGTCAGGGAGCGGACCGCTGAACTGATGCGGGCAAATGCGCAACTGAGCCAGGAAATTTTGGAGCGCCAGGAGAGTCGAACCGCTCTGCAGGTGGAACGTGATAACTTCAGAAAACTCTCACAGGAATTCCATACTCTTCTGAATGCTATCAACGATACTTTGATCCTGCTCTCTCCCGATATGGAAATATTGTGGACAAACCGCGGGAATGCTCAGCAGTTGAATGAGACGCTATCGGAGGTGGTAAGGCAATACTGTAATGAATTATTGTACGATTTGTCGGCCCTCTCTGGGGACTCTCCGGTGACAAGATGTTTTAATAGCGGGGAGAAGGAAGTTTCCGTGGTGACCCACAATGGTGCCGTACTGGACGTAAGGGCCTTTCCGATCAAAGAGGGTGACAGGGTCAGCAGCGTACTCCTGCTGGCCAGTGATATTACCGAGAAGATGGCACTGCAGGCGGAAGCCATGCAGGCAGGTCATCTGGCATCCTTAGGGGAACTGGCCGCCGGAATTGCTCATGAGATCAGCAACCCCATCACGGGTATCATAAACTATGGTCAGATACTGATAAACGAGTGCAGCGCCGAGAAGATGGAAAATGACATCGGCAAGCGAATCGTTAAGGAAGGGGAGCGCATTGGCCGTATAGTCAAGACTCTGGTCTCCTACGCACGCAATGATGAGCGAGAGATCAAAAGAGGGGCATACGTTTCTGAACTACTTGAAGAATCAATCATTCTAACCCAGGCGCAAATGCGAAAGGAAGGCATTGATCTCAAGACGGATGTTTTCGGCGACCTTCCTGAAGTGGATGTCAACTTTCAGCAGATTCAACAAAGCATTATAAACATTATCAGCAACGCGCGCTATGCGTTGAACGAAAAATATCCGGGAAGGCATAAGAATAAACTCCTCGAAATCACCGGCGAGAAGGTGGTCATCAACGATCGCCCGTATGTACGAATCGTATTCCACGATCATGGAGTCGGAATTTCTCCGCACGAGCTGCCCATGCTGACAAAGGCATTCTTTTCCACGAAGCCTTTTGGGAAAGGAACCGGGCTGGGGTTGAACATCACCGAAAGGATCATCACGGATCATGGGGGGAGCCTCAGTTTTGAGAGTCTCAAAGGGGAATTTACCAAAGTGATAATTGACCTGCCCGCTAAGGAAAACAATGAATGCCAAGATTCTTGTAATTGACGATGAAGAAGCGATCAGGTTTACCTTCGAGAGGTTCCTCAAGGCCGAGGGGCATGTCGTAGCGACTGCTGAAAGCTGCCGCGAAGCTTTGACGCGAATAAACGAGATGAGCTTTGATCTGATATTTGTGGACATCATCCTTGGGGATGGAACCGGAATTGATGTCTTGCGTGAAATCAAGGAAAGAGGACTGAGCTGCCCGGTGATCATGATTACCGGAAATCCGAGTATAGAGACCGCTGCTGAATCTATTCGTCTGGGTGCTTTCGATTACATTCCTAAGCCAATCAACCAGGAATCACTATTGCATGCCACCTACACGGCCTTGAAGTATAAAGCAGTAAATGAAGAAAAGGAAAGATACCGTACAAATATCGAGGCAATTTTCAGAAGTGTCACGGATTCTATCATCACGGTAGATAAAAATCTGGTTGTCATCGAACTTAATGATGCTGCTATTGCCGTGTGTGGATATTCTCGTGATGACATCGGGAAGGTGTTTAGCTCTCTCCCAGGGGTGTGCGGCGGAAGACTTGTGGAGATTCTCTCGGATGCGATCAAGAGAGGAGAACCTGCTGAGGTAGACCGTATCGAATGCCAGCTTGACAACCGCGCAAGGAAGGTTATCAGCGTGAGGACCTATCCTCTGCTTGGCCCCCAGGGCACGCTCTCAGGTGCCGTTATGGTGTTGAGGGATGATACGCACGTGGCCGACCTCGAAAGGGAGCTCAAAGAGCACCGTCAATTTCATCGCATTGTAGGCAAAAGCAAGGAGATGCAGAAGGTCTATTCTCTTATAAAGGCTCTGGCCGGCGTTCAAACGACTGTTCTGATCACGGGAGAAAGTGGGACGGGAAAGGAACTGGTTGCCGAGGCACTGCATCGTGCCGGAGAACGCAGCCATAAGCCGTTGGTTAAGGTGAACTGCTCCTCTTTACCGGAAAGCCTGCTTGAGAGCGAGCTCTTCGGCCATGTGAAAGGGGCGTTTACAGGGGCCATCAGAGACAACGTGGGGCGATTCCACAGAGCGGATGGCGGGACCATTTTCTTGGATGAGGTTGGTGACATCTCGCCGATGATACAACTCAAACTCTTGCGTGTCCTTGAAGAGAGGCAATTTGAGCGAGTCGGAAACTCCACTCCGGTGAAAGTGGATGTACGGTTAATCGCTGCAACAAACAAGAATCTCCTGGAAAAAGTCAGTCTTGGAGAATTGAGGGAAGACCTCTACTACCGGCTGAAGGTGGTGGAAATCAGGCTGCCGCCCTTAAGAGACAGGCGCGAGGACATCCCTCTCCTGATTGATCACTTTCGTAATGAATTCAACGTCAAATTCAAGAAAACAATTGAGGCGGTGTCTTCTGATGTATTCAAAGCCTTTCTCAAATATCCATGGCCCGGTAATGTGCGGGAGTTGGAGCACACTATGGAACATGCCTTTGTCCTTTGCCGCCAAAACATCATCACCTTCGATCACCTGCCGCCCGACTTCTTGGGCACTCCCGGAATTGAGCACCGCTCTCCCGATGGGACACAGGCCGTCGATTCTCACGCAATTCTTGAAGCTCTGGATAAAACCGCCTGGAACAAAGCAAAAGCAGCTCGGTTGCTGGGTATAGATCGAGTGACCCTCTACCGGAAAATAAAAAAATACAACCTCACCAACCCCCATGACCTGGCAGGTTACAACGGAAGATGAAAACCGAACAGATCGTGAGGCAAGGCGGAAGTCGTGAGAGCAAACCTGCGGCATGGAGGTGATTCGATATCGAAGCAGCCTCTCGTTTCCTTCACCGAAATCCAGTCAAAATGGGAAAAAATTTGGCATAATCCAATTCCGCCGGGGAAAAAATAGCGAAATTTTCCAATGGACACCAGCCCATTTCATGATCGCGTGTTACATGCAACATCGAAATCATGCAACGCTTTTGTTGCATGCAACATTCATTTCCTTGCCGGTTACCGACCAGTACACTGCCTTCACAGACTTAAGTTTCCGTTATATCGTCATAATATGAAATAATCGATATCCTTCGCCTTTCCGGCACAGAATTTGATCATTCCAAAGCATGTCCGATCGTCATCCGGTGTGTTATCCACCGATCATCGGTCCTGACAGGTAAGCAGTGGCGATGGCGATTCTGAAGAAGAAACGTGGAATGTGGGATTGCTTCTGAAAGGGGGAAACCTCTCATATGGAGAATGGATGAAGGTGAATATTCTCGTGATCGATAATGAAGAGAGCATCAGGTTCAGCTTCAGTAGATTCCTTGCAGCCGAAGGGCATAACGTGATCACCGCCAAGAATTATCGGGAAGCTCTGGCAAAAATGGATGAAACTGAATTTGAACTGATACTCGCGGATATCTTTCTCGAAGATGGATGGGGGATAGATATTTTACAGGAGGTAATACAGAGAAACCTTAAAACTCGAGTGATCATTATGACGGCATATCCCAGTACGGAAACCGCTCAAACCAGTTTTCGCATGCACGCCGTTGATTACCTTGTCAAACCGTTAAAACAGGCAGGGCTGCTTAAATCCGTAAACAAGGCATTACAGCAATAAGGGAAATGGACCCGGCGAGGCAAATAGTCCGGGATAATCGAAATCGGGCAACCATTCGAAAGGAGCGTGAAGTGTTGCATCCAGGTGATCGTAAATTCAAGCCGGGCGTACTCGGCGTATTGAGTTCAAAAACTTAGACAAGGAGAAGCCATGAACAGAAAAATATTTTGTCTGCGAGTTCTTGTTGGGTTCCTCGTTTTGCTGATGGCGGCCCCGCCTTGGATCCTGGCACAGGGTTCCGGAACGGGTGCGGCCTTCAGGGAAGAAGAGCTGGACCAGATGTTTGCACCGATCGCTCTCTATCCCGATTCCCTGCTCGGACAGATCCTGGTGGCGGCGACCTACCCCGACCAAGTGGCGGAGGCGGACGAATGGGTAAAGAAAAATAACAACCTCCAAGGCGATCAACTGAATGCCGCCCTGGATGGCATGAACTGGGACCTTAGCGTGAAGGCGCTGGTTCCCTTTCCACAGGTTCTCTCCATGATGACCGATAAAATGGATTGGACCAAAAGAATGGGTGACGCTTTCCTGGCTCAGCAGGCCGATGTCATGGATACCATCCAGAGACTGCGGGGCAAGGCCCACGCTCAGGGCAACCTCAAAAGCACGGATCAGCAGAAAGTGGTTGTCCGAGGGGAGAGTATCGAAATTGAGCCGGCCAATCCTCGAGTTATCTATGTTCCCACGTACAACCCCACGGAGATCTACGGAGCCTGGTCGTACCCCGCCTACCCTCCCTACGCTTATAATCCTTATTATCCTCACTACGCTTATGACCCTTATTACACGGGGTTGGGCTTTGTTTCGGCCGGGCTGTTCGGGTTTGCTGCCGGCATAGCGGTCGGATCGGTCTGGAACTCGGGATGGGGGCGCTGGGATTGGGGCAGGCGTGATGTCGATGTCAATATCAACCGAACCATCAATATCAATCGCAACGATATCAGAAGAGGGGATATCAGGACCTCGAGCTGGCATGATGTGAACCGCCAGAGAGGAGCACCTGGCCCAGGCCGGGCTGTCAGACTGCAAGGGAACAAGCCCGCTTCCGGAAAAGCCGCGCTGAGTACCGGAACCAGACCGACGGCAGCCTCCGTCCAGAAGGGACTCCAGCAGCGAGAGGGCAAGGCCCAGGTGCGTCAAGGCAAAAGCGGCCAGACAAGGATGGGTTCAGAGCGCGGTCAGGTGAGCCGCGGCGCAGCTTCCGGCAAATCCAGTGCTCGGGTGAGCCGCAGTAAGTCCGGGGTATCCGGTGCCCAGGTGAGCCGCAGTACAGCCTCCGGGAAATCCAGGGGCGATAGCGTTCGCGGTGGTGGTTCCAGCCGCCGTGGCGGAAATTCACCTGGTAGCGGCAGCCACGGTGGCCATAGCGGTGGTGGCGGTCACGGTGGTGGAGGTCACGACCAGCACAAGTAAAATGAAGAAGCTCATGATTTGATGGAGGATTTAACGATACTTCCATAAACCATGAGTATGACAACGGATTAAGACGACGATTCTTGTAATTGATGCCGAAGGAATTGTCGGATATCCACCCCGGAGGGATCAGAGAGTCGTGTCTTAACGTTGTCCTTACGGATCGCGGTTCCAGCAGCCCATTGCATAACACCGGGTTGCGTTCAAAATGATGCTTTTATTATCCTCAAAAAGAGCGTGGGAATCATTTCCAACGCTCTTTTTTGTGATGTTAAGACTATAGTCTTGAACGCAATTATTCATGAGGCTCGCCTCACCCGCGAAGCATCTAAACGGGTATTTCGGGACTCTATTTTGTAGGTAACCCAGCATGAATGATTTTGCGCGGGGTCCCGGCCCGGGCTCATCAGCATTGGCAGCCGAAGAGGCGATCTTGCATAGGGAAGATAACTGTCTGAAAAAATACTGTTCTTGAACCTCGGTGCGGATGATTCGGAGAAAGGAAATGCCCTACGCCGCAACACGGATGGAAGACTGGCAGATATCGGAGGAAGCGGAGAAGGGGATGCCGACTCCCGGGGAATGGGGGGGAGAAGCTGGGGCTTGAAAAGGACGGGATTCTGCCCATGGGAAGGCTGTGCAAGCCGGATTTCATGAAGATCATGAACCGGATGAAGGACCGTCCCGACGGAAAATATATCGAAGTGACCGCCATTACCCCGCCGCGTTCGGGAAAGGGGCAAACGTGTTTGCTCGGGGGCGAATTTGATGGCACGCAAATTCTGGGGTCATCCGGGAAATGAGTACCTGAGTATTTGCAAAAAAGAAATGGACATGGCAGAACCACGTGTTTGTTTGACGGCAATCGAACAACACGGGAGGGTTCCGGACCATGTCCACATCGATACTTTACCACGCTTTTGGGCTCAAAGGTATCCAGTATGAATCGGCGCGTTTCTTTGGAGACTGTGTCCTGATCAGCGCCCGGACAACTGATCAGAGCGTAAGATGCCCTCAATGTGGCGGAAAGAGGGTTACCTTTAAAGGGCAGAAAAGGCGGCTGTTCAGGATGAGCCCGATTGGACGGAAACGGTGTTTCCTCGATCTCTTGCTCCACCGGCTCAAATGCATGGAATGTGGAGGGCTGTGGTGGCACCATCTTCCATTTCTGGATGGTAAACACCGCTATGTTCGTTTCTTTGCGCTCACCGTCCTGGATCTTTTGAAATACTGTACCATCCAGGCGACCTCCGAGTACCTCGGGGTAGGCTGGGACTTGGTTAAAGCGATTCATAAGGAACGGCTTTCCCTTCTTTACCGAACCATCCCGCTTGGAGAGGTGAGGCATGTCGGAATCGATGAGTTCAGCTTGAGAAAAGGCCAGGAGTACATGACCATCATTACGGACCTGGAGAGTGGAAGAATCCTGCATGCCGTTGAGGGTAGGAGCAAGGAAAATATCCGCCCGTTTCTGGAAAGACTTTCCCACAAAGCAAAAAACCTTGAGGCCATAGCCATGGACATGAGCAGCAGTTACTTCTCCGCTGTCCGGGAGTCTCTGCCCAATGTGGACATTGTCTTTGACCGCTACCATATCATGGCCCTCATGAACCATGCCCTGGATGAAATCAGAAGGAGTCAGCAGAGAGAACTCGACGACCTGGGGCAAAAGACGCTCAAAGGCAACCGGTTCCTGCTGCTCAAAAACTATGATTCCCTTGAACCTGGCAGGAAAGCCAGGCTGGACGCCCTCCTTGAGGCCAATCGGCCCCTCTTCATCGCTCATTCCATGAAAGAACAACTGCGGCTCTTCTGGGAGGAAGACGTTCACACCGCCCAGGGATTTCTCGATGTCTGGCTGAAAGATGCCATGAACTCCGGAATCAGACAGCTTGCCAAAGTGGCCAAAACCCTGGCCGGATACAGGACCGGGCTTCTCAATTATTTCAAACACTTCATCACCAACGGGATCGTAGAGGGGATCAACAACAAAATCAAAACCCTGAAAAGGCAGGCGTACGGTTTTCGAGACATGACGTATTTCAAACTGCGCCTCTACCACCTGCATGCTCAGGGGTACTCATTATCCGGATGAACCAAATTCTGTTGGTCTCACGGACCGTGGCCGCCGGGATACTCGTTATTCGGGCCACTCCGGACGGGGCATTGATCAGGCCGGAGCGGACTCCGCCCCCTGGTGCCATTCAAGATTCCTATGGTGCCATATTTGGGTGCTTCCTGTTTTCGTTGCGTCGTTGCGCCGTTGCGTGAGACCAAGGGAATTTGCATTCACGGACCGTGGCCGCCGGGATACTCGTTATTCGGGCCACCCGGCCACTCCGGACGGCATTGATCAGGCCGGGGCGGACTCTGCCCCTGGCGCCATTCAAGATTCTTATTGGGGTATATTTCGTTGCATCTTGTTTTCGTTGCGCCGTTGCGTGAGACCAAGGGAATTTGCATTCACGGACCGGGGCCGCCGGCGGGTAAGCGGGCAACCCCGTCGGGGATGCGGCGGGCGGTCCCGGCAATCCGTTGCCCGGCATGAATTCGGTCAATCCTTGAAGAGTTCCGTACTGAGGTAGCGTTCCCCCGTACTCGGGAGAATCGCGACGATACACTTTCCCTTGTTCTCCTGGCGCCTGGCGATTTCAAGTGCCGCCCACAAAGCGGCCCCCGAGGAAATCCCGCAGAGAATGCCCTCGAATTTGGCGGCGGCCCGGGCGGTCTCCATGGCATCTTCGTTGCTGACGCAGATGACCTCATCGATCACTTTCATGTTGAGAACATCCGGAATAAAACCCGACCCGAGCCCCTGGATTTTATGCGGCCCGGGCCTGCCGCCCGACAGCACGGGGGAGCCGGCCGGTTCCACCGCAACGGCCTTAAAGGATGGTTTTCTTTGTCTTATGACCTCGGATATTCCGGTGATCGTTCCTCCCGTTCCCACGCCCGCGACCACGAAATCGACCTTCCCTCCCGAATCTTTCCAGATTTCTTCCGCCGTGGTCTTCCGGTGTATCTCCGGGTTTGCCGGGTTGGAGAACTGGTCGGGCATGTAGGAGCCAGGGGTTTGAGCGAGCAGTTCCCTGGCTTTTCTGATGGCCCCGGGCATGCCTTCGGGACCGGGAGTCAGGATGAGTTCGGCCCCGAGGTGCTTGAGGAGCTTCCGGCGTTCAATGCTCATGGTCTCGGGCATGGTGAGGGCCAGCCGGTACCTCTTGGCGGCGCAGACAAAGGCAAGGGCTATGCCCGTGTTTCCGCTCGTGGGTTCGACGATCAGGGACTTGCTGTTAATGAGCCCCTGGGCCTCGGCGGCTTCGATCATTGAAACCCCGATGCGGTCCTTCACACTGCCCAGGGGGTTTTTATATTCCAGTTTTGCCAGAACGGTCGAATGGAGCCCTCTGGTGATCCAGCTCAGGCGTACGAGGGGCGTGCCGCCAATGGTCTGGCTAACGCTTGCGAAAATTTGCGTCATTTTTCACTCCACCAAAACAGTGAATGTCAGCGAGTGCTGCCGATGTAAACGAGTTCGGGTATTTTCAGATAAACCTTGGTGTCCGGAGGAACGGACTCGGTCAGCCACACGTTTCCGCCGATGACGGCCCGTGCACCGATCACCGTCTCTCCCCCGAGAATCGTAGCACCGGAATAAATGATCACATCATCTTCGATCGTGGGATGGCGCTTCTTCCTTCTGAGCCTTTCCACTTCTTCCCTGGGAAGGGACAGGGCTCCGAGTGTCACCCCCTGATAAACCCGTACACGATTGCCTATTTCCGTGGTTTCCCCTACAACGACGCCCGTTCCGTGGTCGATGAAGAAGCTCTCGCCGATTCGCGACCCCGGGTGGATATCGATCCCTGTAATGCTGTGCGCGTATTCGGTCATGATCCGCGGCATCAGGGGCACCATCTGTTCGAAAAGCTCGTGCGCAATGCGGTATATGGTCACGGCCAGCAGCCCGGGGTAGCTGAAAATGATTTCGTCGTAACCCTTGGCCGCGGGATCCCCTTCAAAGGCGGCCCGCACGTCGTCGGCCAGGATGCTCCTCAGCCGGGGAAGCTTGTACAGAAAGTCCATGGCCGCACTCTGCCCCTGGTCTTCACATTGGACGCAGGGCAGATCGTTCCGGATACAGTCATGCCGCATGGCAAGGGTGATCTGTTCGGAGAGCACTTCGAACAGAGCGGTCAATTCCTGGCCGAAGTAGTAGCCCAGGTTGAACCTCTCCACGCGGCTTCTGATGAAGAAACCCGGATAGAGCACGCGGTTGATCCGGTGGAGGATATCGATGACCGCTTCGCGCGAAGGTATCGGTTCCGGGCCGATGTGGTCGAAACCCTGCGGCCCGTTGCAAGATTTTACGAGTTTGTCAACCACTCCGGGGATTTCTTCCCGGATGCGCCTGCCGGTGTCGAATTCGCTCTTGCAGAGGTCCGTCTGGGGGATGTCATGCATGGCAGTGTTTCCGTCTAGTTCGGTGAAATTCGGGTCATGTCCCCCGGCCGGTATGCTCCGTTGGTTCTTTCGGAGCATACCGGCCGGGGGGAAAATACGCCACCGCGCGGAAGAGACCCGGGGAAGCGCCCCGGGAATCCCGCGGGGTTTTTTCTAGGATCTTGCGCAGATGTTCTCGCCGGTCTTCCAATAGGGAGACATGTTCCGCAGCGTTTCGATGACGGGAGGAACTTTCTCGAGGACGTAGCTCATTTCCTCGTCCGTATTGTAAATGCTCAGACTGAAGCGGATGGAACCGTGGGCCATGGTGAAGGGCACGCCCATTGCCCGGAGCACGTGAGAAGGCTGAAGCGACCCGGAAGTGCATGCGGAACCGGAAGATGCGCAGATCCCGAATTCATCGAGCATCAGAAGAATGCCTTCGCCTTCGACGAATTCGAAACTGATGTTGCTCGTATTGGGCAGACGGTTGACGCGCTCTCCATTGACCTTGCAACTGGAAACGCCGGCGAGCAAGCCATTTTCCAGCCTGTCCCTGAGCCTTCTGACCCTGTCGTTTTCAGCCCCCATGTTCTGTGCGGCCAATTCGGCGGCTTTTCCCAGGCCGATGATGCTCGGGGTGTTTTCCGTACCGCCCCGGCGGCCTTTTTCCTGGTGGCCTCCGATCATAAAGGGCGAGAATTTCGTCCCCTTTCGAACGTACAGCACGCCTATTCCTTTCGGGGCGTGCAGCTTATGCCCTGAAAGAGAAAGCATGTTGATAGCGGTTGCCTTCAGGTTGATGGGGACCTTGCCCACCGCCTGCACGGCGTCAGTGTGGAAGAGGATCCCGCGTTCATGTGCCAGTTCCGCGGCCTGTTCCACCGGGAAAATGACCCCCGTTTCGTTGTTGGCCCACATGAGGCTGACAATGGCGGTGTCCGGGGTGAGGCTCTTCCTGTAGAGTTCGATGTCGAGTTTGCCCTCCGCGTCCACGGGCAGTTCCGTCACCCGGTATCCTCTGGTTGACAGATGGGCGCACAGGGCGCGGATGGCCGGATGCTCCACGCGGCTCGTGACGATGTGCCGCTTGTCGGGATTGGAAATCAGCGCGGACCGGATGGCGGCGTTGTCGCTCTCCGTCCCGCAGCTCGTGAAGATGATTTCCTCGGGTGAGGCCCCGAGCAGCGTAGCCATCTGTTCCCTGGCTTCCCGAAGTTTTCGCCCGACCTGGCCCCCAAAGGTATGCATGCTCGAAGGGTTGCCGTAGTAATCATGAAAGTAGGGCAGCATGGCCTCCAGCACTTCCGGGGCAACCATTGTCGTCGCGTTGTTGTCCAGATATATCGTGTTCACTGGGTCACCTCCTCCACCACCAGTTCGGGCAGAACCAACTCGCGAAGCTTGGCCTCGACGAAATTCTTCAGCGTCTGGTTGGATGCCTGGCAGGATGCGCATGCGCCTCTCGTCGCCACGAGCACCCGGTTTCCGACCACATCGACGAGTTCGATATCTCCGCCGTCGTGTTTGAGGGAGGGCCTGATTTCCTGGTCGATGGTCTCTTCGATCAGCTTGATTTTGCGGAGGTTGGACATAGCCGGCCTGGGGACCGGTTTCGCCTCGATGGATCCCAGGAGCCTGTCAATAATTTCCTGGATGGATGCATGGCATTTCCCGCAACCTCCACCGGCCTTCGTGTAGTTGGTAACCTCTTCGAGCGTGGTGAGGTGGTTCTCGGTTATCGCCCTCTCGATTTCCTTTTCGGTGACCCCGAAGCATTCGCATACCACTTTGTCTTCCACGGCCTTTTCGGAATCGCCCTTATAGTTGGCAATCGCCGCTTCAAGGGCTTCGCGGCCCATGACGGAGCAATGCATCTTTTCTTCCGGAAGTCCGCCGAGATACTTGGCGATGTCCTGGTTGGTCACCTTCGAGGCTTCCTCAAGGGTCATGCCTTTGACGATTTCGGTGAGAGCCGAGGCGGAAGCGATGGCACTGGCGCACCCGAACGTCTTGAACTTGGCATCTTTTATCCGCTTGTTTTCGTCCAGCTTGAAAGTGAACTTGAGTGCATCACCGCAGGCGATGGAACCCACTTCAGCCACTCCGTCAGCGTCTTCCACTTCCCCCACGTTCCTGGGATGGAGGAAATGTTCCTTGACCTTATCCGTATAATCCCACATAGATTTAACCTCCAATATTAACTTTTCCGGCCCCTTGAATCGCTAAAGCCCCAGCCGGAACGCCTGTCTAGCGTCCGACGCCCTTCATCTCCGTTCCATCCGGCGGAAGGAAACCGGGGAGAAGGAAACTGGTCTGGCTGCATTCATAATATATGGCGGTCCTGCCGGTCCCGCTTTCCCGTGTCCAGGCGCAAAGACCGCCCACCCCCGGTCGGTTTTACCCCGCCGGGGACCATGAACAATGATATCGCCCCGGCACCGGATAAAAAACCCCGACCCAAACAATTATAGTTAGCCTATACAAGCATTTTGTCAAGTCAATGGAAAAACGACCGATCGATTTACTCGGCATTGACGTCTTCCCGGATCCGCCCCGTCCATGCATGGCACCCTATCGATAACCATTCATACTCCGGACGGCAACCCGGACACTCGGTCCGCCAATGCCGTTCCTCGGGAGAACATCCTAATTTGTCTGGCATTTGTCGTGCCAGGAGGTTAGATTGCCTTCACGAGCGAACGGTGATCCAGGCTCCCGTGGATGGTTTGTGCCCAAGCGGCCGATCTTGCGTACGAAGGAGAAACAATGCGGAAATTTCTCACTTTTGTGGTGCTTCCGGCTGTCATTCTGGTGGCTGTGTGGACGGGTTTGAGCACCTGGTGCGGCAAAAAAATCGAAGAGGGATATCGGACCGACCTGGGAAAGGTCGTGCAGTCGAAATTCCTCAAAGTCACACTCGACAGCTACCGGCGCGGGATCTGGACTTCCGAAGCCAAAGTAACGGCCGAGCTCGTCTTCCCCGAAGGCAAGAACACTTCCCGCAGCCTGCCGGTTCGCATCGCCTTCACCCATCAGATTTACCACGGCCCTATCCCAATTGCCAGGGGTCCGGGGGATCGATGGACCCCGAAGCCCCTGATCGGACTGATCAAAGGCCGCGCATCGCTGAGTTCCGGGAACGCGGGCTGGGCCCGCGGCCTCGCTGAATCCTTTCCCGAGCTGAATGACATGGAACTTGTCGCGGTCCTTTATATGACGGGTGAGGGCGAAGGAGAGTTCAAGGTTCCCGCGATAAAGAAGACTTTCCCCGAGAAAGAAAACGCCTTCCTCAATTCGGAAGGGATCAGCACACGTTTTAAGTTCAGTGCGGACATGCAGCACCTGGCCTTTTCCTTCTCTGTCCCCGGAATCGAGACCGGGAGTTCGCAAGGGACCCTTCGAATCAAGGGGGTCACTTCCGGGGCGAATCTGCGCGAGGGGGTATACGGACTGTATTTCGGAGACTTTTTCTTTGACGTGCCCGCTTTTGAATTCCTGGAGAACCGCCAGGGCGGGAAAACGTCCCTGTTGCTGAGCGGCACGAGGTGGGAAAGTTCGGACAAGCTGACCGGAAATGAACTCATCGACTCTTCCCTGGCTTTGAAGGTTGAACGCATGGTTCTAAACGGCCAGCCATTCGGACCGGGCCGGCTCGGGCTCGAACTGCGGAGGCTCGATGCGGAAAGCATCGCCAGGTTCAAGACCGAGATGCAGGAACTGTCGGGCCGGGAAGAGGCGCTGTCTCCCGAAGACTTCAACACGCTCGCCGGAAACGCCGCCATCGGGATGATCGGGGCGCTCCTGGGGAAATCCCCCGAGATCGAGCTGACCGGGTTCAACCTGGCCACTCCCCTGGGAGACGCTTCGGGCAAAGCAAAGATCGGGTTCGATGGTCCGAAAGCCGCCCGGGTGCTGAACCCCCTGCTGATTCTGGGCGCCCTTTCCGCGGAATGTGAACTGTCGGCTTCCGAGGGTATTGCGCGGGCCGGTGTGAGGAGCATGCTGCGGGGCAAGGCCGGGGAACAGGGGCCTCCGCCCTCCGATGACGATGTCACCAAAACGCTCCATGAACTGAGGGTCGAGGAACTGATCGTCAAAGAAGACGAAAGCTACGCGGCCCGGGCGAGTTTTAAAGACGGGAAACTGGTTTTGAACGGCCGTGAAATTCCGCTTTCCAGCCTGCTCAAATAGTCGATTCCCTCTCCCCTCGTGAGGGGAGAGGGAATCTTTGATCAAGTTGCGTTCAGGAAACCGGCAAACAAAGTTTTTCAAAAGTGTGGGGAACTGCGCTACGAATCGATCAGGCACATCACGACACCCTTGGCGTTCAGGACCACCCGGTTCGCATGGCTGCCCATGAGGAAGGGTTTCCTCTCGTGCAGGCTCCTCTTTCCCATGATCACCATTTGAAACTTTCCCGCGTCGATTTCATTGAGCAGGTCCCGGGCAACGCCCAGCCTGGCCGGAAGAATCAGGGTTTCCACGTTTTCCTCGGGCACGCCCGCGGCCGTCAGCATGCCTTTTGCCTCGATCATGAATCGGCTCACCCTGTCTTTCCAGTCGGCCCGCCATTTTTCGATCCGGGATTGGCGGTCTTTTTCCTCCGAAGGTCCCAGGATATGGCCGTTGTCCCAAAACATCGGGGGCACCGGGGGCATGAAGTGCAGGAGCGTAAAACGCAGTCCGGGAGACGGTGCGACGTATTCCGCGGCGTACTGGGTGAGCTGCCGGGCCTCGACGCCGTCTTCCATGGCGATCATGACTTTTCCCGATTCGTTTATGGGTGCGTCGACGATCCATATGGTCTTGTGCTGGGAATAGTGGGCCACCTTGCCGGACACGCCTCCCAGGAGCAGGGCTTCCACCTGGCTTCTCCCCCGCCTGCCGAGAGCGATGGTCCGGGTGTTTTCGTTCTGTGCCTCCGCGATGATGTCATGGGCGGGGTCCGCACTGTCGAGCTTCATCCGGGGTTCAACCCTGTCGCGGGGGAAGCCGGCCTCAACCAGTCGTTTGAGGGATTCATCCATCACGGCAGTCCAGACCGCCTGCTGATCGTGGAAGGATATTTCGCATCTTTCCTTCACATCCAGGCAGACGCTGCCCGGAAGAAGGCTTGCCAGTTGCTGGACGCAATGAAAGAGCACCAGTTGCAGATCGGCTTGGTCCTTCAAAAGACGCCCTACAACCGACACAGATTCCAGCCCCTTTTCCGTGCCGTCGACTGCGAAAAGAATCTTCCTTTCCACGGTTCTCCTCCCTTCTGAAACGCCTGCTTCCGTTTCCCGAACCATCCGATGTGCTGAACCATTGATTCGCGCAGCAATGGTCGATGCCGTTCGAGTGCCCGCGAGAAATCTCCTCAAACGGGAACCCCCCGGTGGTCCATTACCGCACACTTTTTGAAAAGTTGTTCCCCGGGCCTCTGCCATGCGGCAAACTCCCGCCCCCGCACTGCTCTGAGGTCCCACAAGTCCGCCCGCTCGGGGAAAAACCTATCACCCGGAGACATCGCGGGACGGACAGCCCGGGCCGGGGGCTTCGGAGGGTTCTCCCGGCGAAAAAGAAAACCGCATGACCTCCTCCATCTTATGCACAAGCCGGCACGGCGGCAGGCTCCTTATGAAGAGCTGCCCGTAATTCTTTCTGAGAAGCCTGATGTCGAAAATTGCAATGACGCCCCGGTCGTTTGATGAGCGGATAAGTCTTCCGACGCCCTGTTTGAGCTGAATGACGGCCCTCGGGACCTGGTAGCCGAAGAAGGAATTTCCGCCCTTTTGGGCAAGATGTTCCATCCGTGCGGACGTGAGGGGATCGTCCGGCACGTCGAAGGGGAGCTTGTCGATGATGAGGCAGCTCAGGGCTTCTCCGGGTACGTCGATTCCCTGCCAGAACGAATTGGTGGCGAAGAGCACGGAATCGATCTTCTCCCTGAATTCGGTCAGAAGCGACCGCTTGGGTTTCTGACCCTGTACCAGCAGCGGGTAGGGAAGCCGGTCGCGCAGGCGCTGGTAGACGTCGTGCATGTGGCGGTAGCTGGTGAAAAGGAAGAGCGCCCGCCCCTCGGTTTTTTTCAAGATTTCGTAAGCCTCGCGCGCCATTTCCTCGCAGAACGTGGGGTCGCTGGGCGACGGAAAGCGGGACGGCACGTACAGGACGGCCTGTTCCGCGAAGTCGAAAGGGGAGGGAAGGAGCAGTTCACTGCTCTCCTCCGGTATTCCCAGCGAATGGCGCAGGAAATCGAAAGTGCCGCCCACGGACAGGGTGGCCGATGTCAGGACGACCGGTTTGTCCGAGGCGAGCAGCCGGTCACGGAAGATGGACGCCACCTCGACGGGGGTTCCATGCATGGAGGCCGCCTGCTGGCTCACTTCGTACCAGTAAACGAGGGAATCGTCGTCCCGGTCGAGAATCCGGCGGGCGGCCCCGGCCAGCTCAACGGCCCTGCGCTGGTCGGATTCGAACGCCGGCGGCAGGTTTTCACCGGGTTCGAGGAGAGGGGCCAACTGTTCGAGTGCATGAATGATCTCACGGCACGTTGGGATGAGATCGCCTCCCAGCTTCTCGAGATCGAGCGGATAACGCCCCTGGGTCCTGCCGGGTGCGGCGAGTCCGTGATGGAGGAGGCGGTTCAGCGTTTCAAGCTGCTGGGCGATATTCCGGGCCGATTGAAACCTGTCCAACCCTTTTGGGTCCTTCTTGAGGTCCCGCTGCAGATCGCGAACCAGGTCCGACAGTCCTGAAGTGCCGAACTGCACCCCGAAGTACTGGCCGATGGTGTCTTCGAGCTGATGGGCTTCATCGAAGATCACGGCCTCGTATTCGGGAATGACCTCCGCCCCCGACCGGTTTCTCAGGGCGAGATCCGCAAAAAACAGGTGATGGTTGACGACGAGCAGTTGGGCGCGGGAAGCCTCGGCACGCAGCCGCGTGAGAAAGCACCGGGAATATTCCTGGCAGTGTTGCCCGACGCAGTGCTCGCTGCTCGAACAGACTTCATTCCAGGTATGGAACTGGTCCGGGAGCCATGAAATCTCGGCCCTGTCGCCGCTTATCGTCCGGGTCGCCCATTTCTGGAAGCGTTTCCATAGCTTCGCCTCATCCCGGTTCCAGAGGGTCGGCTGATAGGAAAAGTCCTTGAACCGTCTTTGGCACAGATAGTTCCTGCGCCCCTTGATGCACACCGCATGAAGCCGAGGGAAAATCAGGCGCTTGAGAAAGGGGATGTCCTTATCGAAGATCTGGTCCTGGAGCGTCTTGGTCCCGGTGGAGACAATGACCTTCTTGCCGCTTTCGATGGCGGGGATGAGGTAGGCCCAGGTCTTTCCCGTGCCGGTCCCCGCTTCCACCATGAGCGGCTTTTCGCCGGTGAAGCATTCGGCAACGGCCCTGGCCATTTTCAACTGTGAGGCGCGGAATTCAAACTGGTTGATATTTTTGGCCAGAAGGCCGTCAGGACCAAAATAGCGTTCCATATTCCCGGTTCTTCCCACATGATCCAAAACGAACGGAGGCCGTGATGCCGTTCCCGGACCCGCTTTGCGGGGCAGGGAACGGGGGCCGCTGCCTAAAACAGATCGGACTTGAAAAACGACTCGGATTCCGATGGGGGCGACAGGGGACCGGCTGGCGACTCGGAACCTTCGGCTTCGGCTGAAGGCCCGGTCCCGGGTTCCGGCGGAGCGCCTGAAAAGGCGGCATAGACCCCTCCGGATTCTTCGGATTTTGAAACGCTTCCGGTTTGAGGATTGATCTTTGCGAATACCACCCCTTCCGGAATGGCAAAAGTGGTAACGGGCTGGTCCTTGAGGTATTCCTTCATGAAATACAGCCAGATCGGACAAGCCGCCCTTCCGCCCGTCTCTCCCTTCCCGAGGGAAATGTTGTGATCGTCGTATCCCACCCACACGCCGGCGAGCACGGTGGGCGTGTAGCCGATAAACCATGCGTCCTTGAGTTCATTGGTGGTCCCTGTCTTCCCCGCCGCCGGTCTTCCGAGTTCCTTGGCCTTCGTCCCGGTCCCTTCCTGGATGACCCCTTCGAGCAGGTTCGTCATCACATAGGCCGTCTGGGGAGGAATCACCAGTTCCTTGCTCACCTGGTGCTCTTCGAGCAACTGCCCGTGGCGGTCGTAAACCTTGTCGACGATATACGGATCCACCCGTTCTCCCAGGTTGGCGAAAGAGGAATAGGCCGTGAGCAGCTCCGAGAGCGTGACTCCGGATGCCCCGAGCGCCAGCGCCAGGGTCGGGGTGAGTTGCGACATGATGCCGAGGCGCTTGGCGTAGCTGATGGCGTAGTTCACGCCTATGGCGTCCAGGAGCTTTACGGTAACCACGTTCCGTGAGTGAATCAACGCCTTGCGGAGCAGGATCGGTCCCCAGAACTGGCGGTCGTAGTTTGCGGGTTTCCAGGGGCCCCTGAGGCTGTGGTCGTCGAGGACGAGCGGAGAGTCGATGAGAATCGACGCTTCGCTGTAGCCCTTATCGAGTGCGGCCGAATAAATGATGGGCTTGAACGAGGAGCCGGGTTGTCTGATGGCCTGGGTGCAGCGGTTGAACTGGCTCTTCTCGAAATTCCGGCCCCCGACCATGCACAGCACCCGGCCGGTGTCCGGAACCATGGCCATGAAGGCGCCTTCCATTCCGGGGTCCTGTTCGAGCACGCTCAGCCAGGTCTTGTCCTCCTGGCGCTTATCGAGCCTGACCCTGATGATGTCCCCGACCCGGAACATTTTGGCCGCCCGCTTGTCGGAAACGTGCGTCCACCCCCATCCGGAGGCCGGCAGCTTTCCTTCACCCGAACCGAAACTGAGCAGGACCGTGTCGGTCCTGGCATCGAAATCCTTCACGAGCGCGGCCACCACCTTGCCCTGTGCCAGGTCGCCGTTGCTCTGCGTGAGCACCTTGAGCGAACCCGGCCAGTCCTCCCGCGGAACATTGGCATGGATCCCCCGGTAGCTCTTGTGCCGCTTGTCCAGTTCGCGGAGACCCTGGTCCAGCGCCTTTTCGGCCAGGTCCTGGGCCTTGGAGTCGAGGGTCGTGTAGATCGTCAGGCCTTCCTTGTAGAGCACGTCGCGGCCGTAGCGTGCTTCGACCTGCCTGCGGACTTCCTCGGTGAAGGAATCGAGGTCTTTCAGCGTCCAGTGCTTCGGCTTGGCGAACTGCAGCGGCTTTGCATAGGCCTTTTGGGCCTCTTCGTCGGAAATGAAGCCCACTTCCGCCATTCTGCTCAGCACATAATGCTGCCGCTCCCTGGCGACCGCCAGGTGCTGCACCGGCGAGAAGCGCGTGGGAGCCTTGGGGAGTCCGGCCAGGAGGGCGGATTCCGCGAGGGTCAGATCCTGCACATGCTTGTCGAAATAGGTCCTCGCTGCGGCTTCGACCCCGTAGGCGCCCGAGCCGAAGTAAATCTGGTTGAGGTAGAGGTAGAGGATCTCGTCCTTGCTCAGGGAATGATCGATCCGGTACGCCAGGAGCGCCTCTTTCAACTTCCTGGTCATGGTGCGCTCGGGAGTGAGCAGAAGGGACTTGACCACTTGCTGAGTGATCGTACTGCCTCCCTGAACGATTTCTCCGGCCTGAAGGTTTTTGAAGGACGCCCGCAGGATGCCGAAGAAATCGACGCCCCCGTGTTCGTAGAACCTCACGTCTTCAGCCGCCAGAAAGGCCTTGGTGAGGTAGGGGGGCATGTCTTTCAACGCGGTGATGTAACGGCGTTCGACAAAAAATTCTCCGATCAATTCCCCGTCGGCCGAATAAACGGTGGAAACCAGCGGAGGATGGTAATCCTTGAGGGACTGGGTGCTCGGAAGCGACCGGTCCAGTTGAATGTAAAACGCGCAAAGGCCGATACCCGCAACGAGCACGGCACAAAAAGCGACAGAGAGGAACGCAAAAACGAACCAACGTATGGGTTTTCGTTTGGGTGCCCGTTTCGAGGGACCTCTTTTTCTCATATTCCACCTGGTCATCGAGACCGCTTGAGCCCCAACAGCGGGGGACTGTATTGCTTGTGTTCCGGGCTCGGCCTAATATATACCGATACCTCCGGAACATGCCTTCACGGGTCTGCGACTCCACCTTGCCGGATGGCAGCCTTCAGGCCATGCGGCGGGGGGGATTTCGACTTTCCCCCGACCTTTTGCCGCGCCGCGGCCATGCCCTGCCGGTGAGATCGAAGACACTCGCCAAAACATCTCAAATTATCTTAATATCATACCTCTGAAAGAAAAGAAACTGCGGCCCTCCGGGCTGTTTTGGCGCGGTCCGGCGGACGGGGCGGAAGCGCGGCGTTCGATCCTTCGGCCCCGAGGTGCGTTTGGTGGTGCGCTCCCGGTGCGGCAGGGGAGCAATAGAGGGCGAGGCGGACCGTGCGAGATCCTCGGGCGGGCCTCGAAGAAAGGGCTGACGATGAAGGCTGGATGAGGGGCCCGGCCCGGAACCTGCGTCGGTCCGGAACCCCCTCCCCCATTTCGGCGGGTTCTGCCGCGAAACGGGAATGCCTCTCTTTTAGCAGGTCAGTTTGGTGTCGAAGTTGACGTGTTTCATCTGGGTAAACTCATGCAGGCCGTCTATTCCACGGATCCTTCCGATTCCGCTGGCTTTGTACCCTCCGAATTCGGTCTGGTTGTAGAGCTTGAAATACGTGTTGATCCAGACGGTCCCCGCCTTGATCGCACGCGAAACCCGGATCGCCCGGTTCAGATCGGCCGTCCAGACCGCGGAAGCCAAGCCGAATTTAGTCCCGTTGGCGATTTCGACGGCCTCGGCTTCCGTATGGAACTTCTGTACGACCAGCACGGGCCCGAAGATTTCTTCCTGGACGAGCCTCGAATCGTTGGGGAGATCGGTGAATATCGTGGGCGCGACGAAAAAGCCCCCGTCGTAGCCCGCTCCGGTCATACGATTCCCGCCGGTTATCAGCCTGCCTTCCTTTTTGCCCGTGTCGATGTAGTCCATCACGGTATCCAACTGGCCTTTCGAAATCAACGGTCCAAGCCGGTTGTTTTCATCCAGTCCGTTGCCCGTTTTCAATTTTTCCGTCGCTTCCTTCATGCGTGCCACGGCCTCGTCGAACAGCGTGTCCTGAACGACCATCCTCGTTCCGGCCATGCAGACCTGGCCGGATGTAAGAAACGATGCCGTGATCGCCGCCGGGATCGCCTTGTCCAGATCGGCGTCTTCGAACAAAATGTTCGGCGACTTGCCGCCAAGTTCCAGCATGACCTTCTTTACCGTGCTCGCCGCAAGTTCGGATATTCTTATCCCTGTCCGTGTATCTCCCGTGAAACTGATCATGTTCACGTCCGGGCTCTTCGCCAGCACTTCGCCGATCGATTGGCCGGGGCCGGTGACGGCATTGATGATCCCCCGCGGAAACTCCGGGACTTCGGAGAACAGCCGGATGACTTCCATCGAGATGGCGGCGGTGAGGCTTGCGGGTTTGAGGACTATCGCGTTTCCGGCGGCCAGGGCGGGGACCATTTCCCTGAGCATGAGCTGTATGGGCCAGTTCCAGGGAGATATGACTCCAACGACGCCGAGCGGTTCCCGGATGAGGATGGACAAGGCGTCCGGTGCGGGTTCGACGGTCCGTCCGAAAACGTTTCGAGCCAGTCCCGCATTGTATTGGAGCGTGTCGATGCAGCCGGCCAATTCCCCCCGCGCTTCGTTGATCGTCTTCCCGTTGTTGAGTGTGTACAGCCGTGCCAGGGCTTCTTTCCTTTCGGACATGAGGCGGCCCAGTTCCATCAACGCCTTGGCCCGCAGGGACGAATTCGAGCGCCATTCGCTTTCATTGAAACCCCGGTTCGCGGCGGATATGGCGCTTTCCATGTCCTGCTGAGTGGACTGCTGGGCATGGGCAACGATGATTTCCTGGTCGGCGGGATTGATCATGGAAAAAGTCTGCCCGTTTGACGAGGGCACCCATTCGCCATTGATATAATTCAAATAGGTTTTGATATCGGACATCGTGAATCACTCCGTTGTCGTTGAAAGATGTTTCGAGCCTTTTTTCGACCCGGGTCTGTTTCGCCCGGGGCGGAGCTGCCGCATCGCCCGAAAGCGGAGACCGGCCCGCATTTGCCCGGTCCGCCTCCGGCAGCTGGTCGAATACGGCGGACCTTCCCGTTCTGCATTGCGGAATTGCGTTTATGTTCGTGCGGCCGTTCTTCTCACACGGCCTCTCCAATTAAGCCTCCCCGATCAGTAGGCTTTTCGAAGCAGCGCGAGGATTTCCGGTTCGCCGGCCAGACGCGGGTTGAACCTGAGCTGAATGCTCTTCAACGCGTCTTTTGCAACCAGGGGGAGGATCTCTTCCTTCGCCCCGACTTCCCGGAGACGCTCGGGAATGTTGATGTCCCGGGTGAGCTGCGTCACGGCGGCGACGGTTCTTTCCGCCAGGGAACGCTTCGGTTCGCATGAAGAGCCGAGTCCCAGAGCTACGGCGATGGCGGCGTACTTGTCGATGGCTGCGGGCAGATTGAATTCGAGCACGTAGGGCAGCATGACGGCGTTGGCCAGACCGTGGGACACGTGGAAATAGCCTCCGAGAGGGCTGGCAATCGCGTGGGCGAGGCCCAGAAAGGCGCTGTTGAAGGCCACCCCGGCGATGAAAGCCGCCTGCAGCATGTTCTCCCGGGCGGCCAGACGATCGCCCCGGTGCACGGCCACCGGAAGGTTTTCCACGATCATCCTGATCGCATGAACCGCCAGTGCATCGGTGGCGGGCTGGGCGATGACCGAGCCGAAGGCCTCGAAGGCGTGTGTCAGGGCGTCCATGCCGGTGAAGGCGGTGATCGACGGAGGCAGCTTCAGCGTGAGTTCTGCATCCAGGATGGAGGTTCGCGGAGCGATGAGAGGGCTGGAAATGGTGAACTTCTCGTTGTTGTCGGGATCGCTCATGACCGCGAAAATGGTGACCTCGCTTCCCGTGCCTGCCGTAGTCGGAATGGCGATAACCGGCAGAGTGGGCTTGGCGACTTTGTTGACGCCGGCGTAGTCCTTCAGGTAACCGCCGCTGGCGACAAGAAGCCCCGCCGATTTCGCGGTGTCGATGGAACTCCCCCCGCCGATGGCCACCAGGACGTCCGCATGCATGTTTCTGGCTTCTTCCGCCGCCTTGCTCGCCGTCGCGATACTGGGATCGGGTTCCACCTCACTGAAAATGGCCGTTTCGATGCCGTCAGTCCTGAGACAGCCGGCGACGGTGTCCGGGAGCCCGGTTTTGGCAAGGCCGGGATCAGTTACGACCAGAGCCGTCCGTGCTCCGAAAAATTTTGCTTCCGCGGCCACCAGCTCCTTTGACCCGGAGCCGGAAATGATCTTGGTGGGCAGTAAGAATTGATTGGCCATGTTGGTCACTCCCTTGTTCGATTGTTTTATCAGGTGCTCGTCAAATGTCCGGCGGTTCGGGAACCGGCCCTGGCCGGCTATGCAACGGACCGGACAAAAGGTGAAAATGAGCGGTGCGATAATGAGAATTCCGCCCGCGAAATACCTAATCAAATTTCCCCTTGGTTTCGGGAGACAGCAGAATGCCGATGAGCATCAATGCGGTGACCACGATAAGGAAAAACGTCAGGCGCGACGGGATGTCGGCGACCTGCGGACACGTGGCGGAAACGATCATGGGCATGAAGCTTCCTATGGCAAATCCGAAGTTCCAGCACACGGCGGTTCCGGTCGCCCGGATGGAAGTCGTGAAGCGTTCGTTGAGGAAAATGAGCACCGGTGCATAACCGGCATTGCCGGCAAACACCAGCATCAGGGTGAACAGGGTAATGGGGCCGAGCGTCGTGCAGCCGGCAAGAGTGTTGTATCCGGCAAAACCGAAAACGAGAAAGCACAGAATGGATGTCCCGATGAACGCTTTGCGCCTGCCGTACATTTCGCTCAACTGGCCGATGATGATCGGTGAAACGGTAGCTGCAATGCCTCCCCAGATCAATGTGGTGGCCGTTACCGGCTTTGGCAGTTTATTGATGAGGCTGAGAAACGTCGGAATGTACCCGGACGTCAGGTAATACATACTGGATGCGCCCACCACGACCATGATGTTTATGAGGGCGATTTTTCTATATTCGTGTGAGAAAAGTATCTTTATGGGCGCCTGGGTTACAATTTTCTTTTTCTTCTGCATTTCAGTGAAAAACGGGGATTCATTCAGATTATAAAAAATAAACAGGGCGAACAGGGCGCTCAGGAGCCCTGAGAAGAACATGCACCTCCATCCCCAGGTTTCAAAAGCCTCGCCGGGGAAGGCCGAAGACACGATGTAGAATATAATCGATGCGAGGAGGGCGCCGAAGCCGCCGCCGGCCCCGGTGATGACGCCCGAAACCCATCCGCGCCAGGATGGGGGAACGGTCTCCGTCCCGATCGTGTGGGTTGAAGCAGTGACGCCTCCGACGAATAAGCCCTGTGCAAGCCGCAGCAGGAGAAAAATCACGGTTGCGGAGATGCCGATTTGTTTGATGGTGGGCAGGGTTCCCATGAGAGCGGTGATGACGCCCACCCCACCCATGGCCAGGAACAAGGCGCTTTTCCGGCCGTGCTTGTCGGCGTAGCCGCCGAAAACGACGGAGCCGAGAGGCCTTACCACGGCTGAGGTTGCAAACGCCGCATAAACGCCGGTGAGTGAAAGGGTGGGGATTGAACTCGGGAAAAACAGATTGCCAAGGGTTGGAGCAACATAGAGCAGCAGGAAGAGGTCAAAAAGGTCAAGGGACCATCCGGCCGTGGACGCAAACAAAGCCATGATGATTTGTTTCCGGTTCACCTGACCGGGGGAAATGGCATCAGCAGTGGATTCAACTGTGGGTATTGACGACATAACGGATCATCCTCCAATGTTTTACATTGAGATTTGGCTATCCTCCCCAATACGGATCCAGTCTGTGCTTTCACCTCCTTTCTTGATAATATGTTGTAATATCTATGTTAATAACCACATTGCTTATTCGCGCACCTCTATCGCTTTGCATGCCGCTTCCGGAACTTGTGCGGAACATGCAATAAAAAATTCCCGATTCGATGTGGTTCGGACGAAATCACTCATCCCTGCCGCCGTCCAGTCCGATCGCTGCGGTTTCATACGGTCGGAAGGGTGTGGCATCCGGCATGGACGGACTAATCGATGTAATTGTCCAGGTCGATATCCTCTTCTCCGGGGATTTTGATGCGCTCGTATCTGAAAGGGTCTGCGGCCATGGGCACCGTCGCGTCGATCCCCATTTTGTCACAGAGGCCGTCATCGCCGGAGGGATCAAGCTTATTGCCCATGGCCCGCTCAACGATGACCAGGTCCCGCCCTGCCTGGAAACGCGTGGCGATGGCCCACTCCACGTCCGTGGGGTCGAAAATGTCCACATCTCTGTCCACGACGACGACCCGCTTGATTTCCTGACTGCTGGCGAAAGCCGCGAACATGACGTTTTTCGATTCTCCCTCGTGCTTTTTGTCGATGGCCACCACGGCGTGATAGCGGCAGGTTCCCCCCGGAGTGAGATGCACGGCGAGGGTATTGGGCACGGCGCTGCGGATGCTCTGCAGCATGCCGCCTTCCCGCGGAATGGCCCCCAGGAGCAGGTGCTCCATGGTGGCGGGAACGATGGTGTGATAGAGGGGATCGGCGCGCGTGGTCATGGCCGTCAGTTCGATGACGGGCTTGGGCGAAGCCGGCCCGTAATACTTGGGATATTCGCCGAACGGGCCTTCGACCTCCCGGACCAGGGGCAGGAGCTTTCCCTCCAGAACGATTTCAGCCTGTGCCGGCACCTCCAGGTCCACAGTTTCGGCCCTGGTCAGTTCCAGGGGACGCCCGTACAATGCACCGGCAATACCGAATTCGTCGAAACCCAGAGGGGCGATGGCCTGGGATGACAGAAGCAGGATCGGGTCGACCCCGATGGCCAGGGCGATATCCAGCGGGCTGCCCGTCTTTTCCGCCGCCTGGAAGAAATGGGACAGGTGCCGCGGAAGGATCAAAATCCCCAGCCGGTTCGGGCCCAGCACCTGCAACCGGTGGATGGAGACGTTGCGTGCCCCCGAAACGGGGTCCTTGGCAATGAGCAAAGCGGCGGTAATGTAGGGCCCCGCATCTTTTTCATGGTGGGTCGGAATGGGCAGCCGGTTCAGGTCGACATCCCGGGTGATGACCTCTTTCACGGGGGCGGCGCTCTTGCCGACCACGGTGCACTCCACCGGGTTGGCCTGCGCCAGGGAAAACCGTTCGGCCACCTGCCGGACAGGGATTCCCATTGCCCTCGCGATCATCCGACGGCTGCCGACGACGCCTGACACCACGGGTATGCCGCTGTTGCCCGGATGGTTGAACTGCAGGGTGAACCTGCCGTCCGCCTTTTTGGCGACCGCCGCCAATTCATGGCGAAGGTCGACGTTCCGGCCGACGGTTTTGAATGAACCCATTTCTTTAACAATTGAGAGCCACTGGCGCAGTGAGGTGAATTCCATTGTGAAAATCTCCTTGCTCTGAACCTGAACGAAAAAATCGCTGCCGTCGGATCGTTGCCGCGTGGAGCGGGATCCGCCCCCAAACGACCGGGTGCCGCAGCGTTGCATGATGCCCCGCCCGGAACGGCGCCCGCAAATGCCACGCTGAGGAGACGAAGCGGATCGTCTTTCGCTCGACCGGAGAACCGATCGTCGTCGGTTCGGACAACCCGCCCCGCTGCCTCCGCCGTAGCGGATAAGTGCCGATCGGGATTCATGGTGTGAAAAGATCGCGGATATCGCCCGCCCGGCGATCCGCTATTTTCCCTGTTTTTCCCGCCGTTCGGCCAGTTCGCTGGCCACCGCGATGATGAGATCCTCCTGCCCGCCGACGGTCTTGCGGCGGCCCAGTTCCACCAGTATGTCGCGGGTATCCACGCCGAACTTTTCCCCCGCCCGGATGGCATGCAGCAGGAAGCTGCCGTACACGCCCGCCCAGCCGATGGAGAGGGACAGTTTGTTGATGGTCTGAGGACGTTGCATGCGAGGGGCCACTAGGTCGTCCGCCGCATCCATCAGCGCGTAGAGGTTTACGCCCGTCTCGATGTCCATGTGGTCCAGCACCGCGGCGAGCACTTCGGTCTGGGCGTTGCCCGCGCCCGCGCCAAGGCCGCACAGGCAGCCGTCGATGCTGTCCGCTCCGGCCTCGATGGCCGCGAGTGCGTTTCCCGTGGCCAGGCCCATGTTGTTGTGGGAATGGAAGCCCACGGGCACGCTCACGGCGGCCTTCACGGCTTTGACCCTCTCCGCCGCTTGCCAGGGCAGCATGGCTCCGGCCGAATCGGCGATATAGACGAGGTCGGCGCCGTAGTCCTCGAACAATTTGGCCTGTTCCACCACGGTTTCCACGGGAGCCATGTGGGTCATCATCAGGAAGCCCACTGCTTCCATTCCCATGGACTTGGCGATCTTGATATGCTGTTCTCCAATGTCCGCCTCGGTCACGTGCGTGGCGATGCGAACCACCTTTGCGCCATACCTGGCGCCCAGTTCCAGGTCCAGGTGAGTGCCTATGCCCGGGAGGATCAATATATCCAGCTTGGTTTTGGTGAGAACGGAAGACACCGCCTGCAGGTATTCCTGGTCCGTCGCCTTGCTGAAACCGTACTGGTAGGAAGACCCGCCCTGGCCGTCTCCATGGCCTATTTCGATGGTGTCCACTCCGGCCCGGTCCAACGCTTGAGCGATGGCGGCCATGTCCTCGGCCGTGAACTGGTGCCTCATGGCGTGCATGCCGTCACGCAGCGTAGCGTCTATTATCCTGATTTTTCTCATGTTTGTTCTCCTCATGCGGGCTGGGCCAGCAGCCGTTCGGCCAGTTTCTCGCCCGTGGCGAGCGCCGTTGCCGTGATGATGTCCAGATTGCCGGAATACTTGGGCAGGTAGGAACCCTCTCCCTCCACCTCCACCATGAGCGTGATCCGGTTGCCGTCGAGAATGGGGGCCAGGCGGATGTGGTAACCGGGCACGTACCGGCGCACCTGCTCGACCATCCGGTCGATGCTTTCGCGGACCTGGGGCAGTTTTTCAGGTTCGCGGACCTGGCAGTAAATGGTATTGCGCATCATGAGAGGAGGTTCGGCGGGGTTGAGAATGATAATGGCCTTCCCCCGCTTGGCGCCGCCCACCTTAACAAGGGCAAGGGTGGTGGTCATCACGAATTCATCGATGTTCTGCCTCGTTCCCGGCCCGGCGCTCTTGCTGGCGAGAGTGGCCACGATCTCGGCGTAGTCGACGGGAGTCACCCGGTTGATGGCCGCCACCATGGGAATGGTGGCCTGGCCGCCGCAGGTGACCATGTTGAAATTGTCGCCCTGCAGGTTTTCCTCCAGATTCACGGCGGGCACGACGTAGGGTCCGACGGCCGCCGGGGTGAGGTCGACGGCGATCTTCCCCGCTGCACGGTACCGTGGGGCGTTGGCCAGGTGTGCCTTGGCGCTGGTGGCTTCGAAGACGATTTTGATGCTGTCGTCGGCCAGGATGGCTTCCACTCCTTCGAGTGAGGTGGCGAACCCGTTCTGCCCGGCCAAATCCAACCCGCGTGAACCCTCGATGACACCGGACACGAGGACCAGTTCCAGGTTTTTGGCGCGATTGATGATCTTGTACATGAGGTCCATGCCGATGTTGCCTGGGCCCAGTATGGCTGCCTTGACCTTCCGCATGCCTTACTCCTGTTTGCGAGCGGCGGGCGGGCGACGGAGCGCCTGCCCGCTTGAGGTTATTCTTCTGAAAAAACGACCTTTACATTTCCCAAGCCGCCGAAAGTGGCGGTAAAAACATCCCCGGGTCCCACTTCCATCGCTTTGGTCAGGGAGCCGGCCAGCACGATTTCGCCCTTGTGCAGGCTGATGCCCGTTTCCCCAAGTTTATTGGCCAGCCAGGCGACCGCCTCTGCGGGGTGCCCCATCACGGCGGCTCCTGCGGCGGTTTCCAGGATGATTCCGTTTTTCTCGAGCACCATGCCCACGTATTTCAGGTTCACCGAATCAACCGGTCTGAGCCGCGAACCCAGCACCAGACCCGCACTTGATCCATTGTCCGCGATGGTGTCCTCAATCTTGATTTTCCAGTCGGCTATGCGGCTGGCGATGATTTCGAAGGCGGGCACAACGGCGGCGGCACAACGGAGCACATCGGGCAGGGTCACTCCCGGACCGGTGAGGTCCTCGCCCATGATGAATGCCAGTTCCGCCTCGATCTTGGGCTGCAGAAAAGCCGCCCGGTCCACCACCGATTCCTCGGGGAAGAGCATGTCGTTGAAAAGGTGTCCGAAGTCCGGTTCGCCCACTCCCAGAAACTGCTGCATGGCGTGGCTGGTGAGGCCGATCTTCTTGCCGATAACGCGCGCTCCCGCAGCCGTGCGCAGTTCCACGTTCGCCATCTGGATATGGTAGGCATCGCTGATGGTCATAGCCGGATGAGCGGCGGTCAAGGGCGCAATGGCCCTTTTGTCCGCTTCGGCCCTGCGCAGGGCCGAAGCGCATTTTTGAATCGTTTCCTGGTCCATCATTTTCTCTCTCCTTGAATGGTGCGGCGAAAGCCGTCCTGCATCCGTGCCGTGGCCGGAAACGGCTCCAAGGCCTTGCAGGCTGGGCCTTCGGCCCCGCGGCGTATGCCCCGGCGGGCGATACACACGGTCCGGGTAAAAGAATCCTTCTATATGAGGCGGCGTGGGAACCCTGGCTTCATGAGGCATGTCTCCCGAAGCCGTGGGCATGGACGAAACGGGCATCGTCCGTACTTAAAAGTTTCCTCCGCAGGCAAAGGGCCAGATTGCCGGCCAATACTTGCTTGGGCAGCCCCTGTTTGAGACCGTGAATGAGGACGGGAGCGGCCATACGCACCTCGTCGTTGGGGCCCGGCAGAGTTACCAGCATGCAGCCTTCCAGCTCTCCCACGGCCAGGCGCACCCCGTCTTTGACGTGGCGGCCTTCGCCCCTGGCAAAATGCGCCAGATAGGTGACGGCGGCCGCGGGGTCCAGTTCTTCGACCGCTTCCACGCTGAAGTCCTTGTCCTCGGCCCCGACCCCGCCGGTGGTTACGACCACGCCGCAATCCGCGGCGCCGGCGCGCAGGGCTTCGACGAGCCGTTCACGGTTGTCCGGTACCGCCGGTCCCGCGTCAGCCAGGTACCCCGCCTCGGAGAAGACCTTGATGAGGTACGGGGTGTTGGTGTCTTCAATGCGACCCTCCAGCAGTTCGAACCCTGTCGGATAGACACGGACCCTGGCCCTGCGGCTCTTGAGGATGGCAGCACCCATGGTCCTGCTCGCTTCGATGGTCGCCGGAACCCGGTCCTCGTCCAGGCCGATGGCCATCAGGATACCGCTGGAATGAATGTCCGCGTCCGGTTTGAGGACTACTCCCGGTACGGACGCCAAGGCGGTGAGCAGGGCGCGTTTCTTGCCGAAAATCTGCTCCGCCCGCACGACGCGCATGAGGATGTCCAGCGCCACCTGGTTCGGACGTACGTCGATGACCAGCACCTTGTCCTGAGGCAGCTCCAGGACCGAAGCCGCAACCGAAGCCAGTTCGCTGAGGTTGGTGCCTTCCAGGGCGATGCCGTCTATGCGGATTTCCGTTTTCTCCAGCAGGTTGAGTTCCAGGCCGGGTTTCCCGGTGGAATCCGGAACGGAACTCGTCTGTCCGGTGTAAACCGCGGTCCCGGTCACCACGTCCAGTTTGAGATCGACCATGGGAGCGTCGATGATGGCCCGCCCTATGTCCAGGATGTCCACGTCATGCCCGGTGAGCCGTGGGATGTCCTCCAGGGTGAGGTCCCCCGCGAAGGCCATGGCAGTGGCCGGCCTGCGGCCCGATCGACGCACCAGCGAGGAAACGAGGTCCAGGTCTTCGATCCGGCCCGTGTCCACCATCAGGACTTCGGCGTTCAGGGCAAGGGCTGCCCGGGCTTCGGAGGCGATGTCTTCGAGCGCGCCCCGGAGTTGGATGACGCGGGCGAATCCCTGCATGTGAGCCGTCGCCTCCAGTGCCGCACGGACCCCGCCGAACATGCGCACGTAGTTTTTGTCGAGATACAGGAAGGGCCCCTCGACGATGCGCCCCGCGCCTCCGCCGCAATGAACGGCAGCGCGCACCAGCGTTTTTATTTCGTCGGGCATCTTCTTTCCCGCTCCAGAGACGATGCGCAGGCGCCCGGAGGCAAGCTCCACCGCCCGCCTTGCGGCCCGGGCGATTCCCGATGGCTTGGAGATCGCCCCCGGCACGCAGTCTTCCGCCATGGCGACGGCCTTGGCCCCGCCGCGGAAGGAAAGGATCACCTCGCCGGCGCGGGCGGCGGCCCCGTCCGCGACGGTCGTGAGCACCCGGCAGCCCAGAGCTTCGATTTTGCCCCGGGCCGTATCTATTCCGCAGACCAGCCCGGGGGTGCAAACCCGGACTTCGGCCGTAAACTGCCTCTCCCCGAGGGAGGCAAAGATCTCGTCCCGCAGATCGGAGCTCATCGGAGCGGCTCGCTTCCGGCACCGCTGCACGGCCCTGCCGGAGGAATCAGGCCGGGGAAGTCCTTCGGGTCTATCCCCCGCTGCCGGAGCCATTTGGGCAGAAGGACCCGGTCCACCTCCCGGTCCACGCCGGGAGCGCGGGCCTTGAGCAGTTCGGCCAGCGGGAGGCTGACGTTGATGCCGCCCGCGGCGCCGTCGAAGAGAATCACCTTGTCGGTTTTTGCCGTGGCGTAAGCGAATTTCATGGCCGTGTCCGTGGAATCCGCCGTGACGGCATATTTCATGTATTCGATGTTCTGGGAATCGCGGTTCATGACTTCGGCCTGTTCCCGTCCCACCATCACCGTGGGAATGTGTTCGCTGAAAAAAGCGCTGGGATAGCCGCCCCAGGAATAGTTGTGAACGCACATTTTAATGGAGGGGTTGACCGGAGCGATGCTCTCGATGAGGGGGCCGTTTTTCCCGTAGAAAGCTTCGGTGTACCAGGTGTAGGCCGGCAGGGGTGAGCCTTCCAGGTCGAAAAGATCGGTGTTGGCACCCACGAAGTTGGCGTAGATGACCCCCGCGGCGAACACGTAGGGCACCGGGCAGGGGAAATCGAGCACGGCGATGCATTCGTCGATTCGACCGAGAAGCGTCATGATCTTGCCGTAATACTTGCATCCGGACAAGGTGAGACGGTCGTTCATGGCAAACAGGTCGTTGTCGGCGTCCACGCCCACGACCCCGGCCGGGGACATGTCGAGAAAAGTGGCGAAAGCGAATTTGCTCTGCACGAAGTCCGAGGCGAAGATGGCGCGCGCCGTGAAATTGGCCCCGCGCGGCCCCAGGTTCTGGTGGTAGGTGGAGCGCGTTTCAATGCGGGCGTAGGACATGCCGAAGGGCTTGACCGCTCGGTCCACCTGGCGGTGGAAATGCACTTCGCGCACGTCGCTGTTGTGGGCATGCACGATCCAATCGGCGTCGTAGACGGCCTTGATGCCGTAGAGCGTGCCGATTTCAGTTTCGAGATGGGAATGCCTTCGTCAATGGGGGCCATGCCCTTTGCCTTGCCCTTGCCGAAGTGTTCGTCGAGCTTGAATGCTCTGATGTATTCCTCCGTTTCGCGAAACCGGAGGCCGACGCCCGCCCGCAGCCGGATGTTCTCACAACCGGTGCGCCTGGCGATGACGTCGCGGATGGTCTTGAGCATCTCGGCGTACGGGAACCCGCCGAGAATGGTGAATCCGTGGTGGGACGCGCAGATGTTGACGGACTGGCCCGGCTTGATCATGCTCATGTCCACTTTTTCCAGGGCCTTTTCCGTTGCCTCGCGGATAACGGCGACCCCTCTTTCCGAGGGATAGATCAGCAAGGGAGTGTCGGAAAAGAGGTCGTTCAGCATGACCGATGTCATTCCCGGAAGTTCCGCCGCGCGTTTGGTAACGAAGCTGGGATCAACCCCGTACTGCGATACTCGGGCCGGAGCCGGCATGATGGGTTTGCGATGCATGACTACCTCCTGTCGCTCTGGACGACGGACTCGAAAAGTTTGATGTCCTCGTCGAAGTAGAAACCACGGTGGCTGTATTTGGCTTTGATCTTTTCGGGGATTTCCTGAAGGGTGGGAGTGCGGCCGTACCATTGCCAGCCCCCTTCGGGGGGGACGGGATGAATACCGTGGGCTTCGAGCAGGCGCAGGGCGGGCTGGATGCATTCCACGGAACAGCCGCAGCGGAGCCCCGTCTGCAGTGAGATGTCCTCGGGCGTACGGGCGCCTTTCAAAACGGCGGCTGCCACTTCTTCGGCCCGGGTGGCCGTACAGTAGCAGACGATCTGGCTCGGGTTGAAACCGGCCTTGCGGCACAGCGTCTCGATTTGCTCGACGGGCAAATCTTCAACCGAGACGTGAACGGTGAAGGGGTGGTCCAGTTTTTCGAGAGAAGCCGCCATGGTGGGGCAGCGCTGGTTGCAGTTGCCGCATGCGCGGCAGCGTGAGGGGTCGATCACCGCCTTTTTCTTTTCCAGGCGGATGGCCAGGGTGGGGCAAACCTTGACGCATGTCCCACAGCCGATGCACTTGTCCTGATCGATGCGGGCGAGGAGTGTCACGAGCTTCATCGGTTCCTCCAGGGTTTGAGGTTCCTCGGGCCTGCCCGGGCGGTTGAGCCCCGGCGGGTCTTCCAGTAAGCGTGTGGATTGGGAGAGTGTTCTGTAATATCGAACCGTGTTTTATATTTGTACAAAACCGCTCCCGTGTCAAGAATTATTCCTGGAAATCGGGCAGGCGGGCCGCCTTTTTTTGCCATCGGTTCCGATGACATGCTCCTGGTCCGACCTCTGTTGAAAATTCGCCGGAAACATTGCATAATTTGTTGTCGTGTTGTAAAGTGTGTTTCTGTTTTCCTCACCGGCATCGGGCGTCTTCCGACCTTTTCGGGTCCGGACCGGTTCTGCGGGCCGGTGTTTTCGGGGAGAGCAGGCGGTTACCTTTCTCACAGGCACGGGTTATAAATGTACCCGCCCGTTCGAAAAGCGTTGCGGAAAGCGGTGGGTTGCGTGCATGCGAGGGGGGGAGTGATCGTTTCCCCGTGTCCCATCACGGTGAGAATGGGAGGCCAGGGCGGCTGTTATAAAACTTTGTGCGGCGATTCCGCACCGGAGTAGTCCATGACGAAAAAGTACAACCTCATTCAATCCGTGGAACGGGCCGTGGCCATTCTCGAACAGTTTTCCCAGGATGAGCGGGAACTGGGCGTCACCGCCATCGCCAACCGGGTCGGCCTGCACAAGAGCACCTGCTTCGGTCTGCTCTACACGCTGCAGCACCTCGGCTACATCCAGCAGAACGCCGAAAATGGCCGCTACTGCCTCGGGCTCAAGGCGTTCGAACTGGGGCAGGCCTACATAAACGGCATGGACCTGCGCCAGCTCGCCAAGCCTTACCTCAGGCAGATTGTCGAAAAAACCGGAGAAACCATGCACCTCGTGGTGCTCGAAGGGTTTCGGGCGGTCTATATCGACAAAGTGGAAGGGCTCCACGCCATGACCATTTCCTCACGCGTGGGGCAGCGCGCCATGCTGCACTGCACGGGGGTCGGCAAAGTGCTCCTGGCCCACATGAATGAAAAAGAGTTGTCCCTGGCCATCGCCGAAGGGCTGCCGCGGCTGACGGAACACACCATCACGGACGAGGGTGAGCTGCTCGACCATCTGCGCCGCATCCGTGAACGCGGATACAGCATAGACGACCAGGAAATCGAAATCGGTCTGCGCTGCGTCGCGGCTCCCATTTTCAACGCCCGCGAACAGGTGATCGCCGCCATCAGCGTGTCCGGCCCCAGTACACGCATCACCAGGGAAAAACTCGACGAATTCAGCGTTCTCATCCGGCGGAGCGCGAACGAAATCTCCCGCCAACTGGGTTCTCGCCGCTGAATCCACCCCGCACATTCCCCGCGCATCCGCATGCCTGATCCTTCGACGTTCCCTGCCGGTCCGGCCGATTGCGGACCGACCCGGTGCGGCATCCGGCATCAGGTTGAGGCCTTCCCGCGGGGGCAGCCCCCGTGGACCCCGGCCGCCGTAAGGCCCGGTGCCCGTTCCGCGATGCGCCATGCGGCGGTCACGGCTGGTCGGTGTCTCTCCAGCACCGCCGGGACCGGGTCCGGTGTCAGGAAACGGATGCTCTGCCCGGCCAGCCATCGGCGGCGGATGAGCGAAGCGCTGATGTCGAGCCGGGGCAGGTTGAGCAGGAGGACGCGGCCGCCTTGAGGCAGGGCAAAGGCGGCCTGCGAACGGCCGGGAGGATGAACTTCGCGACAGCCGGGCCAGTGCAGGTGCACGGCGCTTCGGAAGTCGACGGTGCCCAATTCTTCGCGGGGAATAACGGCCATCGCGGCCAGGGACGGCAATTCCGCGCCCCGGTACCAGAGATGCATGTGGGAAAAGTCCTCCAGCCCGAGCACAAAGAATCGTTCGGCGCCGGGATACCGTGAAGCGTAGGCGGTGAGGGTGTTGAAGATGTAGGAGGGCCGCGGGAGCCGATCCTCAATGTCGCTTGCGACCATATCGGGCGCCCCTTCGAGGGCTGCGCGCAGAATCTCCAGCCGGAGTTCGAACGGCAGCAAACCGCTCGAACATTTATGAGGCGGGGTTCGGCAGGGAACCAGTTCCACCCTGCTGCACAGCAGGGCCTCGGCGGTTTCTATTGCCAGGCGCAGGTGCCCCACGTGCGTGGGATTGAAGGTGCCGCCCAGAATGAGAATCTTCCGCATGAGTTTTCCCCTCCGGAAAAGACGCGGCGGCGCAAAGTGTTTTACATTGCCGCACGATGTTTATGTTTTGAATCGCTTCTTCACCCCACTCTCCGCTTGAAGAGTTATTAACCCAAAATTTAATCGTATAGCCCGGAGGATACTCCCGTCAATTGGATAATGGCCGAAGAGCGGGTTCGAGGGAAACCGCGGCCGGCAAACCCGGATGGATCGGCCTCGATGCCTCGAACCGGTCCGTGCACCGTTTCCTCCGCACCCGGAACCCCCCTTTTCCTCGGTTGTTCCAGATCCTTGGAAAAAACTCAAGCGGCAGGACCGGGGCGGCATTAAGTTGGATGAAGGCTGAAACGAACATGAATCTCCATCAGGCGACATAAGGAGAACGATAGTATGAAAGCAGTGTGTTTCCACCGGCATGGCGGCCCGGAAGTCATGAAGTACGAGGATGTGGCGGACCCGGTTCCGGGCCCGGACGAAGTGCTTATCCGCGTCAAGGCATGCGCTCTCAATCATCTCGATATCTGGGTGCGAAGGGGATGGCCCGGATTGAAGCTCGAAATGCCCCACTGGGGCGGCTCAGACATCGCGGGCACCGTTGTCGAAGCGGGAGGCAGCGTGGCCTCGTGGCAGACGGGGCAGAGAGTGGTGGTCGACCCCTCGATCAATGCGTTCGAGGATGAATTTACGCGCAGAGGGGAAGACAGCGTGAGCCCCGGCTATGGCATCATTGGGGAAAATGTCCGTGGAGGGCTTGCCGAATACGCGGTGGTGCCGGCGCGGAACCTGCTGGCTATCCCCGATAACATGGGTTTCGCGCCCGCCGCCGCTCCGATCCTCGTGACCCTGACCGCCTGGCGGATGCTGATCCACAGAGCCCGGCTGCGGCCCGGCGAATCCGTCCTCATTGTGGGAGCGGGCGGGGGCGTCAATACCATGGCCGTCCAGGTCGCCAAGCTCGCGGGGGCAACGGTGTACGTGGTTGCGGGCAACGCCCGAAAGGCCGCCAGGGCCGTCGAACTGGGTGCGGACTACGTGATTGACCGTTCGCAGGTCGACTGGGGCCGGGGAATCCAGTCACTCACCGGCGGCCGCGGCGTCGACGTGGTCGTGGACAACGTCGGGGCGGCGACACTCGGCACAAGCATCAAGGCCGTTGCCAGGGGCGGCCGGATCGTTATCGTGGGGAGCACGAGCGGGCCCGACGCCGGCATCGACATTCGCCACGTATTCGTCAAACAGGTCAGCATCATCGGCAGCACCATGGGTTCGCACCAGGATTTTCACGATGTCGCGGCGCTGCTGTGGGCGGGAAAACTGAAGCCGGTCATCGATGCGGTCATGCCGCTATCGGAAGGCCTCGGTGCGATGGCCATGCTGGAGCGCGGCGACCAGTTCGGCAAAATCGTCCTGGAGCCTTAAACGCCGCCGTTCCACGTTGACGGCCATATACCAGGCTGCGTTCAGGAAAACGCCAAACGATGTTTTCCGGGAAAGGGAGGAGTCAAGCCCCCCTTGGCACCCCCGCACCGCACCACGGCTTTGAACGGTGCCGCGGCAACGCCCGGGGTCGCCGGGCGCTCGGCCCACGCGCCGGCGTGCCGGCCGAGCGCCCTGATGGGTGCGGGGGAATCATTCCCGCGTTCTTTTCGACGATGAAGAAGGTATCATTTCGAGCGTATTCCGGTGCTGCCCGCCTCCGGGGAAATCCTCTTTTCCAATGGGCCGCGAACGGGGTTCAGGACGCTCCCGGCCCGACTTTCCCGAGTATTGCCCGTGAAATAATGAGCTTCTGAACGTCCTGGGTCCCCTCTGCCAGCGAAGACGCCCATGCGTCCAGGGGGTATTTGTGCACCGGGTGCTCGAATAGCACCGAAGCGGCGCCGAACAGATCGGCGGCCCACGCCCCGACTTCTCTTGCGATTCCCACCGAAAGATACTTGGCCATCGATGCTTCGAGCTGAAAGTCCGCTCCCTGGTCCTTGGCCCGGCAGGCTTTCCACAACATGAGCCGCGCGGCCTCGATCCGGGTGAAGAAGTCTGCGGCCTCAAAGGCCTTTGCCTGGAATTCCCTGAGCTTCTTTCCGAAAATCTCTCTTCTGCGCATGTGTTCGACGCCCAGTTCGAAGGCGCCTGTCGCCGTTCCCAGTGTGAGCGCGCTGATGTTGACCCGGCTGTGCATGAAAATGGTCAGGACCTGCTGCAGCCCCCTGCCGCGTTCGCCGATGAGGTTCCCTTCCGGCACGAAAACGTCCTTCATCGTGATGCGGCTGAGATCCGACGGGATCCATACCTGTTTATGCAGTTTCTTGCGCGCCACGCCTTTGGACGAGAGATCCACCAGGAACATGCTGACGCGGCGGTTCCTGGGAGCGTCCGGGTCCGCGATGGCCGTGATGAGCGCCAGGTCGCTTACGGTGCCGTTGGTGACGTAGGCCTTTGTGCCGTTCAACAGCCAGCCCCCGTCGACCTTTTCCGCTTTGGCCGCAAGGTTGGCCACGTCGCTTCCTGCGCTCGGTTCGGTATTTCCGAGGCATATGAGGGTTTCCCCCCGCACGGCCGGACCGGCGTAGGTGCGCTTCTGTTTTTCCGAAGCGAAAAGCGAGAGGCCCTTGATCCCCAGTGAGGTTTGAACCAGTACGGCGACGGCGACCCCCGGGGACAGCTTTGCCAGGTGTTCCATGAGGACCGCCTGCTTGAGGGCCGTCTGCTCCACGTATGAACCACTGTTTTCATCGTGCCCCAGCCACTGATACTTGGCCAGTGCGGCAAAAAAGCTCCTGGGCACCACCTCCTGCTCATACCAGGTGGAGAGGTAGGGTGTGAGTTGCACGTTGAGAAAATCTTTGAACTTCCTCAGTTCCAGCGCCAGTTCCCCGGGAATAGAAAAATCCATACCCTTTCCTCCTGTTTTAGGCATGATCCATGAATTCCCAACAACTTAAGGTTTTTGCACGAGGCCTTCAAGGCTTTTCGCATCAGCGCGGAAAGGGTTGGAGTGCTCCGGCGTTTCGCCGGTTCTTCGCCCTGGTTTTGCCTCCCCGGGGCGGCGCCTGAATCAAGGGCGCGCCGCCGCCCTCCATGAAAAAGGGCTTTCCAGCTTTCCCCGATTCTGCTATGTCAAACGAAGCTTTCCGAATCTTTCGCATTTGGAACCTCCAAATGGATTTCCCTTTCGCGGCGCCCCGGAAAGACCTGTCTTCGAGGTGCCATCGCCGCCTGGTTTCGTATTCGAGCGGGAGCTGACTTCGACATCGCCCGGACAACAATCAGGGAATCCGCAAAGGGCTGTCGCCCGTGTAACGGAATTCCGCGAAGCAAAACCGCCGTTGTCCCCGATCGGAAAAGAGTGTCGCATATCCGGTTCATGCGGTCCTTCCTCGGCCCGTGGACCCGCGGGATGTCCCGGCTCGTTGAAGCAAGAAGGAAGCCTCATGGCGGCGGTCAACAATCGAAAGAGAACAATCCTGCTCGCATCCCTCGTGCTGGTCCTGAGCATTGCGCATTACTGCGTGAGTTCCCTGAGCAAAGACTACTTCCAGTACCTCTACCATGCGTTCGTTTTCCTGCCCCTCATTCTTGCGGGCTTCTGGTTCGGGCTGAAAGGGGCGGTGGCCACATCCGTTGCCGTCACGCTGGTGAATTTTCCGTCTTTGCTTAAGCATTCCGATAAGTTTACTCCGATGGAGTTTTATGATCTCCTGCAGCTCGGCATCTATAACGTTGTGGCGGTCAGCCTTGGAATCCTTCGCGACCGTGAACGGAAAGTGGCGAAACGATTGCTTGAGGATGAAAGCCTGGCAGCCATGGGAAGGGCTCTCTCCGGCGTCGCCCATGAGATGAAAACGCCGCTGATCGCTATCGGGGGATTCAGCCAGATGCTCCTGAGGAATATGCCCGAAGGCGATCCCGGCCGCGATAAGCTTGGAATTATCGTGAAGGAAACCCGGCGGCTCGAGATCATGGTCAAGGAGATGCTCGATTTTTCCCGGCCCCTCGAACTCCATGAATCCGAAGAAGACGTGTTCCGGCTCATCGAGGAATGCCTGGAAGTGGTGCACGATATGGCCAGGCAAAGGCAGGTGATGGTACGGTGTGTTCCCGCGGCTCTTCCGCACATTCGCGTTGATCCCATGCGCATGAAACAGGTGTTCATCAACCTCGTGATCAACGCGATAGAGGCGTCGCCAGCGGGCGAAACGGTCACGGTGTCGGGCGTAAGTGAGGGAAACCGCATCATTGTCGACGTGCGCGACAGGGGAGACGGTATTCCTTCGGGCAAGAAAGAAGCCATCTTTTCCCCGTTTTTCACCACCAAAAAAGAAGGGACCGGTCTCGGGCTTCCCATCGTGAAAAAAATCGTCGACGCACACCTGGGCTGCCTCAAAATCCTGAGGGCCCCCCGGCAGGGGGATTGTCTTCAGAGTTGAACTGCCGCTCCGGGACATCCGGCATGACCGGACCCGCCGCGGCTGATTGGATTTTCCCGCAACGATTCCTCCAAAAGCGCCTCATTCTGATTTGTGTTCAAGACGATGATCCGAATATCCTTCAAAAAAACGGGGGAACGAAGGGCGCAGTTCCCCACTCCCTTGAGAAACATGGTTTGCCGCTTTCCCGGCCCAAAGTCCTCCGGGACCGGGAAGGTCCGGGTTTCCGAAAAACACGGCGAGCCCCGGTTCCGGGCTCGGGAGCCGAGGCTCGTTCTTCGTATTGACATGGGAAGGTTCATTGTTAAATGCCATATGGTAGTTGGTATTACTCTTAATGTGACATTCATCTTCAGTGGAATTCCAAATGCTTCGACGGGGGGCGGAGGGCTCCTGCCGGGACCGGGAGTGACAGGATGAAAAAACAGAATCGGCCTCGTTTGCTGCACAAATCCACGCGAGCCATACATGGCGGCAAGCTTCCGGCAACGGTGTTCGGAGAGCTTTCCGTTCCGATTTTTCAGACGTCCACTTTTGCCTTTTCGGATGCCGCCGAAGGGGCTGCGCGTTTTGCGGGCGAGAAGCCCGGCTATATCTACACCAGGTTGAACAACCCGACGGTCAACGCCCTGGAGGAAGCTGTCTCCTCCCTTGAAAACGGATGGGGAGGCATTGCGGCCGCCACCGGCATGGCGGCGGTCACCACCGTTTTCCTGACTTTCCTCGGCCGGGGGGATCACGTCGTATCCACCGATTCCATTTACGGCGCCTCGCGTGTCGCCCTTCAGTTTGAACTTTCCCGGTTCGGCGTGGAATCGACTTTCGTCGACAGTTCGGCCCTGAGGAACACCGAACGGGCAATCGGCCCGGATACGAAGATGGTTTTCCTCGAAACCCCCACCAATCCGACCATGGCAGTCGCCGACATCCGGGCGACGGCCGAGATCGCCCACGCGCACGGAGCGATACTGGTCGTGGACAATACCTTTGCCAGTCCCTACATCCAGCGGCCTCTGGAACTCGGGGCCGACATTGTCGTGGCGAGTCTCACCAAATTCATCAACGGCCACAGTGACGTGGTCGGAGGAATGGTCGTCACCCGGAACGAAGCCGATCACCGGAAGGTGAAGCGGATGTTCTCGATTTTCGGGGCCACGATGGACCCCAACCAGGCCTGGTTGATCCTCCGGGGGCTGAGAACACTCCCGCTGAGGATCGAAAAGGCGCAGCAGAATGCTTCGCTGATCGCCCGGTTTCTGCGTTCCCACCCGAAAGTCGCGTGGGTCCGCTATCCGGGCCTTCCGGATCACCCTCAGCACAAAACGGCCAGGAGCCAGATGGACGGATTCGGCGCCATGATTTCCTTCGGGGTGAAGAACGGTCTGGAGGGTGGTGTCACCGTGATGAACAACGTGCAGCTCATCAACCTGGCGGTGTCCCTCGGGGGGATCGAATCCCTGATCGAACACCCGGCTTCCATGACCCACGCCGCCGTGCCCCGGGAAGAACGGGAACAGGCGGGGATTCTTGACGAACTGGTGAGACTTTCCGTTGGATGCGAAGACTACGAGGACCTCCGTGAGGACCTCGATCGCGCACTGAACTGCATCCCTTGAATGCTGTTCCCGCCCGGCGCGCCTTTCGGCCCGCTCAGAAGTCGATCCCGGGCTGCGGTTCGATCTCTTTCCGGTAGGCGTGTTTGATTTCCTTCACCTCGCTGACCGTGTCGGCGCGTTCGACGACGTCGGGGTGTGCGTCCCGGCCGGTCAGGATGAGATGCGTGAGAGGCGGTTTTGCGCGGATCAGATCAAGGACCTGTTCGAGGTCGACCAGCCCCAGGTGGAGTGCGTTGTTGATTTCATCGAGCACGATGAGACCGTAGGCGCCGGAGATCAGTTTTTCCCGTGCGAGCCGCACAGCTTCCTGAGCCGCTTCCCGGTGGACTTTGTGGCTGTAGGGGTTTCCCTGGATTCCGCAAAATCCCATTCCCGTGCGAATGAGTTCGACGTCGCAGTCCATCCTGTTCAGCCCGTCCCATTCCCCGGAGTAAATATCGCCCTTCATGAACTGGATCACGGACGTTTTCATTCCGTGCCCGCAGGCCCGGACGACCATTCCGAGCGCCGACGACGTTTTCCCTTTTCCGTAACCCGTGAGTACTACGACAAGTCCCACCCTTTTTTGAGGGTCCAGGTGAGTGACTTCCAATTGGGGGTGCAAAGTCTTGACCTTTTCCGTTTCCGTTGCCATGAGCGTCGCTCCTTCCGCTACAATGCCCCAGATGCCGTCTGCCGCAGTGAGAAGCTGAATTCGCGCGAGATCACGCGTCCCTGCTTTTCAAATGATAAGCATGTCCCGCCCCTGGGCAACGAGACCGTTGATTCGCGCCGGTTGAGCGGGTGGAGCACTTCGCCCGGGCGGCCGGCTCTTCCCCGGGGGGGACCGTTGCCCGCGGTTCGGGGGAAATCCCGTGGGGTGTCTGAAGAAGCGCACAACGCGCTTGTCATTTCAAATGCAGCGCAAAAACCCCCGGTTCCGGGTACTCTTCGCGCTTTTTGCCCTTGGCCGGGACAGCTTCGTATTTTCAAGAAGCCGTGGCCGCTCACCTCCAGTTTCCGAATCCGCGGGGACCCGGGGGAATTCGACGCAAACCCGCTTCCCCTGCCATTTTCAGGTGTTCCAGGGAGCTTGACGGGGGGCATCCGATTTTCTACTTTACATCTCGATGGAGAAGGAGTACCGAACTAGTGTTATTCACTCTCAAGAATCGAGAATGAATATTATATAGGTCATTAAATTTTGTCTTATATCCGGCTGATTGCATGAGGTGTTCCTATTGCCGGTGCAGTACTTGCCCATGAATTCGGGGGCATGAGGGGCGATTGAAAGGAGGAGAGGGATGGAGGCTCAGGATGATTTCTATTTTATCTCGAAGTTGAGGGAGCACGGGTTGCAGGTCACGTACCAGCGACTGGCCATATACAAGGCGTTGTGCAATTCCGGCGCACATCCCAGCGCCGAGGAGATCCATCTCCAGGTCGGCAGGCGCTTTTCGATGATCTCTCTCGGGACCATCTACAAAACACTGGAACGCTTTCACGAGGCAGGGCTAGTGGACAAGGTGAACCCCGCGACCGAAGTGGCGCGCTACGACGCAAAAGTGGGCCCGCATCATCATTTCGTATGTGTCCGGTGCCATTCGATCTTCGATCTGGACGACGATGCGAACGAGGCCGAGGAGCCCCCCCTGCCAGAGTTGAGCGGATTCAAGGTCCTGAAACGACGGGTTCTTTTCCAGGGCTACTGCCCTGCCTGCAGGCCCGATAAGCAGGAATGACCGTTCCCGGTGTTTTTTCCCGATGCCGTGAGGGAATCCCCTCGCCCGCTGCGTTTACGATTGTTTCTTCCACGTGTGAAAAAGTGTTCTGCCGGCAACGGGTAGCGCGTTCTTGAACGCAATGGTTCATGATGCCCGCCTCACCCGCGAAGCATCGAAACGGGTATTTCGTGACTCTATTTTGCAGGTAATTTGATGTGACCCGTTCGCCGCGATGATCGCCGGCCCCGTGTCCGTATTCCTGCATCTGCCGCGCCCTGTTTGTCCGCCGGAGACATGTCTTCGTTTCCCACGTTTTCCTCGCATGCCGTATTTTCCATATCCGGATTTCGGATTGTTGCCGATCCCTCTAGGGGTGCGGTTGTTCCCGGACGGAAAACAGTTGTGGGTGCCGGGTTTGAAATGGTATTCAACGAGTTACGAAGCATGGGCGGCGATGAAGTGATTCGGGACGGTTGCAGGCGGATATGAAAGTGGAGGAAAAGCGGGGTAAAGCGGTGGGGTGCCGCATCGAGCGAAGCAAAACCCGGCAAAAGTCCCGGATGATGCTGGTCGGGGGCCGACAGACGGGTGCATCCCCGGACGTTCGGGAGTTTTATGCGGAGCTTTTCGGCAGATTGACGAACGAGGTGAAGCACACGGGCAGCCTGACGAGATATGTCGGGTTCGAAGGGTGCCCGGCCGGTGGGACCCGGGTTCGTTTCCTGGGAATCGAGGTGGAGAAGATCGAAGATATTCCCGAAGGTATGACCGCATGGGATTTGGACGGGGACACGTGGACCGTGTGGGAAGCCGGGAGCGGCCGGAAGACCGTCGTCTGGCGGGAGAAAATAACCCGGCGATGGATTGATCGGGTGCCTTCCCGCCGTGCAAGGCCCATCGGGGAATTCAGCGCCGGCGTTCCCTTGGAATGGAGCGGCGGTGGCGTTCCCGGGCGATGCGACTTTCGGGTTACCGCCAATGCGTATGTCCGGCCGGGTGCGAAGGGCTGCGACGACGACGTTCACCTGGTGGATTACGATCCGTCCTGGCCCGGGCTTTTCACCGAGACCGCGCGGTGCATTCGGGACCGCCTGGGGTTGGATCCCGCATTGCGCGTGGAGCACTACGGCAGTACGGCGATTCCGGGAATGCCCGCCAAACCGGTCATCGACGTGCTGGTTGAAATCCCCTCGTTTGAAGAAGCGGGGAAGCTTGCCGTTCCGCTCCTGAATGGCACAACGTGGGAGTACTGGTGGTACTGGGACCGGATGCACATGATCTTCATCAAAAGGAAGGAGTTCATGGGACAGCGGACCCACCATATTCACATGGCCCCCGGAGGACATGAGCTGTGGCAGGGGCTGGCGTTCAGGGACTACCTGAGGAACAATCCCGGGGAGGCATCGCGATACGCGACGCTGAAAAGGGAATTGGCCTTGAAGTACCGCAAAGACCGTGAAGGCTACACCACCGCAAAAGGTGCATTCGTACGGGAAGTGACGGAGAGGGCGCTCCGGTCTTCCTGACGAACCGCCGCACCGGCGAGGGCGCTCGGGGCCCGTGGGTTCGGACATCGAAGCCCGTGGAGGAAAGCGTGCAGAAGAAACGCGTTGGTATCGTCATATTCGAAGGGGTTGAAGTTCTCGACTTCTGCGGTCCTTTCGAAGTCTTTTCCATCTCCCGGCTCGATGAAAGGAAAAGGTTCGAGGACCCATCCCCGTTTGAGGTGCTGCTGGTTGCCCAGGAAAGCGGCCCCGTCGTGACGACGGGCGGAATGAAGGTCATCCCTCATCACACGTTCGCAACATGCCCCGAACCGGATATCCTCGTCGTGCCGGGAGGGTGGGGGGTCCGAAGGGAGATAAGCAATCCGGTCCTGCTCGAATGGCTGAAGCAACTAGCCCCGAAGGTCGAAATTCTCACCTCGGTGTGCACCGGTTCCATGCTGCTGGGGTTTGCGGGCCTTCTTGACGGACTTCATGCGACGACGCACTGGAATTCTCTGGATTGGATGCGCGATTCTTTCCCGCGTGTCGTCGTGGAACGCGGGAAGCGCGTGGTGGAAGAAGGGCGTGTGATCACTTCCGCGGGCATTTCAGCCGGCATCGACATGGCATTGAAAGTGGTCGAACGCACCTTCGGCGGGAACGTTGCACGCGCGGCAGCAGAACGCATGGAATATCCGTATCCCGAAAACAATGCACGGCGTATGCGACCGGGGTCCTGACCGCAGCCGGGGTCGGGCGGTCCTTCCGTATCGCGATGAGTACCGGGCCGCACCATCTTCCCATGGGCGGGGTATGTTCGGCTGTCAGCTCCGTTGCACGGATTTGGTTGAAACGCCGGGATGAACATGGCCTTCAAACTCTTGATCGGCCCTGGCCGGGACTTATAGTAGTCTTAAGATCAGGCTTGAGTTCGGTTTGAGCATCAACTGGCGAGACAGGTTTAAATCAATCACAATGCACTGGAGATCAGGATGAAACAGGCTCTTATGTATGTACTGCTGCTGGCCCTGGTGACAGCGCTTTACCCGGTGGCGGCGAATGCTTCAGGACTGCAGGACGACGTCAATCAGGCGGCGACCATAATTCAACGCTTCCAGGATATTCCAGAAAAGTCCATCCCGAGAGAGGTCCTCAGAGACGCCAGAGGGCTGGCGATCCTGACGGTGATCAAGGCGGGTTTCATCTTCAGCGGCCGTGGAGGCACGGGAGTGGTGGTGGCCCGGAGAGGCAGAGGATGGAGTCCTCCTTCGGCGATCGGGACCGGGGGGGCCGGGTTCGGCCTTCAGATCGGAGCGCAGGTCACGGAGTTCGTGTTTATTCTCAATACCGATGACGCGGTGAAGGCGTTCAGCAGGGGCGGAAACGTGCAGTTGGGCGCCGATGTCAGCGTGGCGGCGGGGCCCGTGGGCCGCAGTGCCGAGGCCGGTGTGACTCCGGTTGCGGCGGTTTACACGTATAGCCGGAGCCAGGGGCTGTTCGGCGGGGTTTCCCTCGAAGGCACGGTGATTGCCACGAGAAACGATGCAAACGCCGCGTACTACGGCCGTGCGGTCACTCCGGACCAGATTCTGTACGGGAAGGTCAAAGCCCCGGCCGGGACCAAGAGGCTAATGCAGGTGCTTTCCAGGTATTGATATCCTCCGATGGAGCGGAGGCAATGCCGGTGGTTTAACCGCATGGCCGGTTTTGTCTTCGCCTCCGGCGGATGGTTTCAGCAAAGGAAACCTTCTGCGCATTTTTGGGTTTATCTGTAAATACTGCGGCCTCTTGCACTTCACGCCCGGATAACGAGTATCCGGGCTGCCCCCTGATCGTACACTCTTAGTCTCGGATAAGTCCTTAATGGTTTCTTGAACGCAACCCGGCTGTCACATGCCCCCCAGCAGAGCGACGGGGAAACGGGAGAAGACCCGGTGAAGGGCGAGGGACTTTGACTCCGCCCCGGCGGCGGCCTCCAGGGGGTCTCCCGTGAAAACGTTCGTCCATGATGACGGGGCCTCAGGGTGGAGCTTGAGCAGACCATCCCCCCATGTCTTCCTCCCGAGAGGCGGCTTGCCGTGGGTCGCTATCCCGGCGGTAAACCTCGGGACCGCCACGATCACCCAGTGGTCGCTCCTGCGCCTTGCAAAGGCGACGACGTTGCCCTCTCTTGCCCCGGATGCGCACAGGGGGAGGTATTCCCCCTCCAGGAACAGGGCCTGGTGTTTCCTCCGGAAATTCAGGGCCTTCCAGGTGAGAAAGAGTTTGATCCGGCCATCTTCCCAGTGGGAGAGCAGTTCACGGATCAGGCCCTTCGACGACCGGGATTCCCTGCGCTTGAGGCCTTCGAGCAGCAGGATGCGTTTTTTGAAATCCACCGGGCGGCGGTTGTCGGGATCGACCAGGCTGAAGTCCCACAATTCCGTCCCCTGGTAGAAATCCGGAATGCCCGGCGAGCCGATCTTGAGGAGCGTCTGGGATAGGGAATTCATCGCCCCGCAGTAGGCCGTGCGCGATTGGGTTTTGAGGAAATCCTCCAGGAACCTGTTCCCGCCCGCGTCATCCAAAATGCGGTCCACAAAAGTTGTGAGGGCGTCTTCGTACAAAGTGTCGGGCTGCGTCCACCCGGTGTGCACTTTGGCTTCCCGCGCTGCCTTGACCATGTAGTCCCCGATCCGGTGCCTGAAAGCCGGGAGTTCCTGCGCTTCCAGGGGCCAGGCGCCGAGCAGGGTCTGGTAGAGGAGCACTTCCTCGTTCGGGTCCGGCACCGCTCTTCCCTGGACCATGCCCCGTTCCGGTGCATTGATCCTGTTCCACCGTTTCAATGAACGTTCCCATTCCTCCGGCATTTCCGAAAGGACATTGATGCGGGCGCGCACGTCCTCACTCCGTTTGGTGTCATGGGTGGAAGTCGCGTTCATGGTGAAGGGCCACGACTCATGCCTGGCCCGGTTGAACTGATGAAACGATTCCGGGGGCACCGCTTCCGGTCCCGGGCCGCCGCCCACTTCATTGAGCGACGCGAGCGGGTGGTAGACGTACAGGGCCGTGTCTTCCACTCCTTTGGCCATGATGGGCCCGGTGAACTGCTGCCAGCGCATCACGAAGCGGAGCCACTCTTCCTTTTGGTCTCTGGACAGTGAGTGGGGAAAGTCGAGCAGCAATACGCGCTTGAGAAAGTCCATGGCGAGGGGATCGAGAGACGGGTTCCTGCGCCCCGCTTCCGCGACGGTTCTTTCGAGATATTCACGGTCTCGCGCAGAGGCCGCGTAGCTCCGCACATAGGTGCGGTAGACGGGCAGGCATGCGGTCACTTCCACCAGCGCTCTTTTCAGATCGCTCTCTGAGACGTCGCAGGACTGCCGGTCCCGGGATGCCAGGAGCACCAGGCCATGCCCCAGGGTGTTGATTTCCCCCCCGAAGAGGGCTTCCATGACGAGCTTCTTTTTTTCGTAGGTGAGATCCTCCGGGGTCATGTCGAGTCCCGTGCGCGCGGAATACGCGGAACACAGCTTACGCAAACCCTGCTCATCGACGAAAAGACCGTTCACCTGGTTGAGGTAATCATAACCGGTGGTGCCGGAGACGGGCCATTCCGCGGGCAGGCTTTCATCCCGGCAGAGGATCTTTTCCACGAGAATGGTGAAGCCGGCCCCCGCGGGAGCCCCCCCGGAATTTGCCGCCAGCCGGTGCTGCAGCCTTTCCAGGTATTCCAGGGGGTCGTACAGGCCGTCTATGTGATCGGCCCGTATCCCGGAGACCTTTTCCTCCTCGATCAGCCTGAAGAGCAGGCCGGGCCTGAATGCTTCGAATACCTGCGGGTCCTCGATGCGAATTCCGATAAGATCGTTTATGCTGAAGAAACGCCGGTAATTGATCATTTCCAGGGAAACCTTCCAGAAGGCCAGGCGGTAGGGCTGCTCGAGCAGCAGTGCATCCAGAAGGTCGAAACTTTTCCGGTCCCCTTTTTTGCCGTTGAAAATCCTCACGTTCTCATCGAGGAATTCCCCGGCTTCGGGGGAGCCCCGGTACAGCAGCCAAAGGCTTTTCTTGATGATTTCCTTGTCCCGCTGCCGTTCCCGGACCTTCTTGGAGCTGAGGAGCGTGCGTGCGGGGAGGTGTTCGATCAGGGGGATGAGTCCTCTGAACCCGATTATCGCGGGATGCGCTTCCCCGAGGCTTTCCGCCAAATCCTTCAGCCTGTGCGACAGGATACGCCCGTAGGTTTTCGGATCCAGGGGGAATTTGTTGTCGTAATAACTTGCAAAAAAACCGCCCTCTTCAAGGGCCAGCTTCAGTTCCTGCGCTTCCAGGGCCTGACCGTAAGGCTTGCCGAGGATGGGAACAAGCACTTTCCCTTCGAGGGGCACGCAGGCGGGGTGCCAGTCGATATCGAAAAACACGGCGTACGGGGAACTCGGGCCGTTTTCCAGGACTTCCATCCACCACGGATTGTCGGGGCTGAGCGCCATGTGGTTGGGGACGATGTCGAAGAGTAGGCCCATGCCCCGTGATTTCAACCGCTGGAGCAGGGTGTCGAAGGCGGCGGTGGAGCCGAGTTCGGGATTGAGTTCCATGGGGTTGGTCACGGAATACCCGTGAAGGCTGCCCCGGCGGGCCTTGAAGACGGGGGAAGAATACAAATCGGTGATGCCCAGGTCGTGCAGATATGGCACGAGCGCCTGTGAGGCCCTGAACTTGAAATTGCGGCTGAACTGCAACCGGTAGGTGGCCCCCGGTATCCTGACATCCGTCATTTCAGACCCCGGACAAATGGTGATCAACGGCTGGCCGTTCCCGCTCCCGGGACGCTTTCCCGGTTGGAGCGGACCGGCGAAGGGAAAGGAACGCTTCCTAATCGATGCGGACCGAGAGACGCCTGCCCAGGTTCATGAAACGGTTGACCCGGACCTGAGCGTCACTTGCCCCATGTTCCGCCCGCCAGAGCCAATCGGGGAAAACCGTATGGAGCATTTCGAAATAGATGTTCTGGACCTTCCACAGATTGACTTTGAAAGGCAGACCGGCGGCCATGTCCACGGCATCCGCCAATCGGTCGAGGCTCTCGAAATCTTCCGGGTCCTCACGGCACTTTGCGGCCATGCGGTCGAGGGTCAGTTTCAACACATAGCCCAAACCCATGGCATCCGGGTCGATGTGCAGGGCAGTGGCTTCCCTGAGCAGACCCTGAATGGTGTCCGAAGAAAAATCGGCTTCCTCGAAGGCGTCGCGCAAACCGAAATTCAAAACGTATTCGGCCGTGCAGAGAAAGGGCTTCGGCAGGGGGATGCCCAGGTCGATGAGAAAGCGCATCAGGGAGACGTGGTGAGTGTAGGTTTGGCGGTAAAGGATGCGGGTCCCTTCCATGGACGATCCCAGTATCTGCTTCAGAACTCTCCGCTGTTCATCCCGGAAGAGGGACCGAAGGGAATACGTGGAGGCGCCGAAATGCCGGTCCATGCGGCGGATGGTCTCCGGAAAATCTCCCGTGCTGAAAGATTCCTCCAGTTCCCCGAGCATAATCCCGTATTCTTCTTCACTTCCGGATACACGAACGCCGGCCGAGAGATTCTGCTCTCCGAAGTGCAGCGCCCCGAAGTTTACGGTTACCGCTTCCCGGGTAACCTCCGAAGTGATTCGAACACGCCCCGCGGAAAGTTTTGCAATCCCGACCTCGGAGAATTGATAGTCTTTCCGGTCGACGAAATAACGGAAGATTTTGTCCTTCTTGGCATATTCCTCAAAAAGGGAACTCACCGCATAGTGTGCCCCGACCTTGATCAGGTCGACCATCGCCGGTTTCACGAATTTCATGTAAATTTCCCGGCCGTCCCGGTGTTCGGGGATATTGCTCTTTGCCTGTTCAAGCCGTTCCAGAAAAGCGTCTTCCAACTGAACGCCGCAGGTCTCCTCGGCAAGCCGGATCGCACGTCCGGCATACTGGATGACCTGGACGGTTTCGAGGCCCGAAAGCTCGTCGAAAAACCAGCCGCAGCTCGTGTACATCAGCATGGCGCACCGCTGCGAGCCCAGGAGTTTGAGGACCGACACCTTCTCGGTCTGGTTCAGTTCGCGAACCGCCTGCATCCTCAGAAACTCGTCGACGTGTTCGGGGGCGCGGTCGAGAACGATCCGGATGTAGTCGTTGCGGGCGGCCCACGGGTCCCTTAGGAGTCGTCCGGCATGTTCTTCGTACAAGGGGGCCAGGGTATCGCGCAGCCAGTCCAGGGAATCCCTCAACGGGGTCCGCCATGCCTGGTTCCACCCGGGATGGCCGCCGCTGTTGCAGCCGCAGTCTTTCCACCACCTTTGCACTCCGTGAGCACAACTCCAGGACGTGTTCTCGAAGAGCCGCACTTTGGAGGCGGGGGGAAACCGGTCCAGGTATTCCCAGTAGTTGGTGAGGCGCGCCCGGTTTTCGGATTCGATCTGCCTGAGGGCGTACGCAAGGGCCATGTCCCCATACTGCTGATGGTGCCCGTAGGTTTCTCCGTCCGTGGCGATATTCACCAGTTGGGGGGCTGAACGTTCCCCCGAGAATGCGTCCATGAGTCTTTGCGGCAGGTATTCTCCCTTTGCCAGCAGACGTTCGAAAGCCACCGCGCGCGAGATCGGGCCGTCATAGAAGAAGATGGCGATCTTCCTCCCCGAATCCAGATTCAGTTCATAGGGAACGGTGGGATCGATGTGTCCGCCGCTCACGTCGGTCCAGGCATCTTCGCCGGGACCGCGCACCTCGCTTGCCTGGTGAGGAGCCAGAACGGTGAAACGGATTCCCTGCTCGGCGATAATGTCCAGGGTTTCCAGGTCCACGGCTGTTTCGGGCAGCCACATCCCCTCCGGCGGCCGCCCGAACCGCTGTTCGAAATCCCGAATCCCCCACCGCACCTGGGTATATTTGTCACGCCGGTTTGCCAGGGGCATGATCATGTGATTGTAAGGCTGGGCGAGAGCGGACCCATGGCCGGAGAAGTTCTTTTGGCTCATGCGGTCGGCCGCCAGGATGGCCTCATAGACCTCCGGCGCTTTTTCCTCCATCCAGGCCAGGAGTGTGGGGCCGAAGTTGAAGCTGATCTTTGCGTAGTTGTTCGGTAATTCTATGATGTGGCCTTCATTGTCCAGGATGCGGGAAATGGTGTTCGGCGCGTAGCATTCGGCCAGAATCCTTTCATTCCAGTCATGGTAGGGATAAGCGGAATCCTGAACTTCAATGGCTTCGAGCCACGGGTTTTCCCTTGGCGGCTGGTAAAAGTGGCCGTGAATGCAGATGTATCTCTCCATCAAACATCCTCCCGCCTAACAAAGAATACAAAAGAATGCGGCGCCAAAGAAAGAGTGGTTTCGGCATTGCCGAAAATGGTCGAGGGAACCTTGCTGCCCGGGCCGGCCCACCTTTCCCGTGCTGAATCCAATATCGTGTCCCATGTACCCGGCGGCCAGGGAAAGGTCACTGATGTGTCCGTCCGGCCGAAATGGAACCCTGCGGCGGCCTCTCCCCCGGGACCGGCAAACCGGACGAACAATGCGTCCCCTTCATAATTTAAGATTTCTTTCACATCGCTCAAGGTCATGAAAGCCTTACGGAGCTTGAGTAATTCACGGTAGAAATCCAGCAGGACCCGGTGGTTTCCTACGGCTCGCAGTCCGTGGTCGGGCCTGGAGCGCTCGAAGGTCTCTTCCGACTGCGGATCGGGTGGCTTGCCCATCCAGCGGAAGGCGGCGAATTCATCCGCCCTGCCCCTTCGCACGGCCGCCACGAGGTCCGGGTCCGAATGGCTCACGAAATATTCGAATGGTGCGGTTTCGCCGTATTCCTCGCCCATGAACAGGAGGGGAACGAAAGGAGACAAAACGGTGGCCCCCGCAGCCAGTTTCAGCGCTTCAAACGAGACGAGGCGAGACAGCCGTTCGCCTGCGAACCGGTTGCCCACCTGGTCGTGGTTTTGTGAAAAAACCACAAAATGCTCCGGCGGGATGCCGCGGGAGGACGAACCATGCCGCATGCGGCGGTACCGGGAATATTCACCCGAATAGACGAAACCTTCACGAAAGGCCTTGGCGAGTTGCCCGATCCGTCCGAAGTCCTGGTAATACCCGGTTTGTTCGCCGGTGAGCAGCGTGTGCAGGGCATGGTGGAAGTCGTCGTTCCAGACGGCATCGAGACCGTAGCCACCCAGTTCCGGGGGGCGGACCAGGCGACGGTCGTTGAGGTCGCTTTCTCCCATGAGGCATATGGCCCGGTCGAGCCGATCGGCTTCGCGATGGACCGTATCGGCCAGTTCCGCGACGAAGGGGTACGGCGAACGGTCCGCGATGGCATGAAGCGCGTCCAGCCGCAGCGCGTCGATGTGGCATTCACGGACCCAGTAGAGAGCGCTTTCGATAAAGTAGCGCCGTGCTTCATCGCTGTCCGGCCCGTCGAAGTTGAGGGCTGCGCCCCAGGGGGTCCTGTAGCGGTCCGTGAAGTAGGGCCCGAAATCCCCGAGGTAGTTCCCTTCCGGCCCGAGATGGTTGTAGACGACGTCCAGAACGACGGCCAGTCCTTCCTTGTGGCATTCGTTTACCAGGCGCTTGAGTCCTCCGGGGCCTCCGTAGGTGTTCTGCGCCGCAAAAGGGTAAGTCGCATCGTAGCCCCAGTTGCGGTTTCCCGGGAACTGCGCGACGGGCATGAGTTCGATGGCCGTTATGCCCAGTTCCCTGAGTTCGTCCAGGCGGGGGATGACGGCGTCGAAGGTCCCTTCCGGCGTGTATGTGCCCGTGTGGAGTTCATAGATGATGTAATGCGGCAGAAGCAGGCCGCTCCAGGACTGGTCTTCCCACGGGAAACGGGAATCGACCACCTGGGAGGGGCCGTGAACGCCGTGGGGCTGAAACCGGGAAGCGGGGTCCGGGCGGTTCCTCGATCCGTCCAGGGCGTAAAAATAGAGGGCGCCGGGCTCCACGTCGTCCAGGGTCGAGTGAAAATAGCCCCGGCTCCCCCTGGTGAGCGGTACGAGCCGCTCCCTGGGGGCGACGATCTGCACCTCGACCGTGGACGCAAAAGGCGCCCACACCAGAAAGTCGCATCGGGAACCTTCCCGGGGGATCGCGCCAAGGCTGATGGGGGAGTTCACAGATGGTCTCCAGGGTTCTGATGACATGAGCAAAACGATCCGCCGAAGGGCGCTTTGAAAAAACCTCTCCGCTGCCATGGTTCAGGGGGGCAAAGAACCCCCGTGTCGTGCTGTGCCACGGGACGTTCAAGGTGGCCCGGAAGCCCGGGTTTTCGCCGTCTTCCGGCCGGAGGCCCAGGGAAAAGCGGCCCTCGCCCCGTTACACTTCGAGAATCTGACTCTGTGGATTGTCACAGAGGATCAGGAGGGTCAGGTAATCTCTGACATTGCGGGTCATGAGAAAATGATGGCGCACGAATTCCCTGGCCCTCTGGCCCAGTCGCTGTGCCATTTCAGGATGGTGGAGCAGGTAACGAATCCGAAAGGCGCAGCCTTCCGGAGAGTGGACGAGGAATCCCGTATGATAATCCCGCAACTGCAGCACGATTCCCCCCGCTGCGCCTCCGATCACGGGTTTCCCTTTCCACATGGCCTCGGTTACGGTCAGGCCGAAGCCCTCGCGGGTTGATTTTTGCACGATGATATCGGCCGCGCGTTGAAGCGCGTTGATTTCGTGATGGCTTTCCGGAGGTAAAAGAAGCAACTGAATGTCCGATTCCCCCTGAGCGGCTTCCTGTACTTCGGCATAAATGCGGGCGCCTTCCGGGTCGTCCGTCGCCTCCCCGCCGGCCAGCACGAGCTTGCAGGGGGTGTGACGCCGGACCATGCGGAACGCCTGGATCACGCCCACCGGGTCCTTGAAGGAGTCGAACCGGGAGACCTGCAGGATGATCGGCTTGTCCCTTTCCACGCCCAGCCGGTCCAGGACCTTTTGAATCTCTTCCCCGGTGAGTTCACGGTTCTTCTCGCTCCGGGGATCGATGGAGGGATGGATGAGATACTGGGGATGAGGCAGGTTCTGCGCGAAATTGGGCATGGAAAAAATGGATGCGTCGTATTGGGCGACCGCTTCCCGCAAAAACCTCCACACGTGGCGGTCGGGTCTGGACACATCAATGTGGCAGCGCCAGATCCAACGCCTGGCGTGGGACCGCACGTGCCGGATCAGGGAAGCGGGCTGGGGATCGTGTACCACGACGTAGTCCGCGTCAAGGTTGAGCCGCTCGGCGTTTTCGCGATTCACGTCGAGGTAATGGTCGAGCATCGCGGGGCTAACCCTTACCTTGAACCCCTGAAGCGCGTTGTGCATTGCTTTTGTGACCTCGAAGAACGTCTGATCTCCCTGGATCACCTCCCAGCGTGTATCGATTCCCAGTTCCTGCAGCATGGGAACGAACCGCTGGAGCAGCTCCGCCACTCCGCCGCCGATTCGCGTCGAGTTGACGTGCACCAGACTCTTGCGTCCCAGGCGCTCGGCCAGCCGATGCAACTGGTCGACAACCTCGGCCCCCACGAAAGGTTCAAAGTCTTTCAGTCCTGCCATGGTTATTCTCTATGTACCGGTTGACGACCTCCGTTATGGTGCTGCGGAGCTCATCGAGGGAATAAAAGGAGCTGTCGATACCCTGAAGCTCTGCGACCAGTTCCGGCAGGCCGTAGCTGGATTCGATCCAGGAGGAAAAGTCGTCTCTCTTGCTCGACCTCAGCCTCCAGCGCGCATCCACGAAGTGATAGTAAATGGAATCCAGCCCCACCTTGGAAAAGGCCGGGCAGAATTCGATGAGGGACCCGGCGGAAATGTGAGAGCGCAGGACCACCGTTGAGGCCTTGCAGAAATAGAACTCGAAGCCGGGTCGCGCCATGGGGGAATGAGGCAAATCCCAAAGGTACCCCTCCAGGAGATCCGCCAGGGTGTCCCGCATCTCCTCCGTGTTATCGAAACTGAACGGATCGATGGAGCTGAGGATCTCCGCAAGTTTGCTATCCATCAGGGCCGTGGCCGCCCATGCCGCAAAGTCGTTGGGGTACTCCACGACCTGGTGAGCGATGGCCAGGCGGGACTGCCACAGGTGGTAATGGAGTACCGCCTCCTCGGCTTCCCTCAGCTCCTGTAAAAGCTCGCGAAGGTTTGCCGCCGTCCGTCCCGTGGGCATGGTCATGATGAAGCATTCCATAAAGCGGAAAGGACCTTCTGCGGGCTGATCGGGATGGATGTTCATGATCTTCACCCCTGAAAAGGCAGAATTTAAAGCAATGAGAAGACGGGGCCCGAGCTTTTCAGGCCCCTGCCTGTTCTTTGGAAACTAATGAGGAAAAATCAGAACACAAGGTGTGGCGGGGTAGAGAAGACTCTAAAAACTTTCCGGCAGTCGTCATTTGCCCCCGAGAGCAAATCCCCGCTCCTTGCGGTATTGGAGGACCTTCATGGCGAACCTGGCGGATGCCGTGGCGGGGCCGCCCCCCATTTCGAAAGCCACGTCGATGGCCTCCATGACCTTTTCTTCCGAAGCCCCTAGTCTCAAAGCCTCGCTGATGTGCCATTCCATGCAGGGCTCACAGTTGATGACGACGGAGATCGCGGTTGCGATCAATTCCTTCTCCACCCTTGGAAGCTGCCCGTCACTGAAGGCCTGCTGCTCCATGGCCACAAAAGACCGGTAGGTTTTCGAATGTTTTCCAAAGACGGCGTGGGCTTCCCTGCGGTCCCGGATGATTCCCTCGATTTTCTGAACATCTGCGTCGTTCATGTGGAGCCTCCATGTGAATGAGATTGTGTGTCGGTCCGCTGTTCGGCCGGCGTGCATTCAATCGTAGGGTGGAATCTTACGGGGAATCAAACGAATTTAATCGATGCGCACAATCGCTGCAAACGATCGATGGATCTCGGGGCGGGTTTCTTGCAAACTCGTAATGCCGTGGGGCCGACCTTTGCTGTGATCTTTTCTTATTTCCCATAAATTGTTCAAATAGTATAGAATTTAATAATACTTAATATGAACCGACACAGGACCCCGTTCACGGAGAAGCGAAAACCATGCACAGTCGCGAATGGAAGCTCACTCCTTCAACGATCACGCTGATCTACGGGACCGTGGGAGTTCTCTGGATCATACTTTTCGATGAACTCTTCGCCCGCTTTATCTTCAATGCGGGGGACCTGAAGCGGTTCGAGATCCTCAAGGGATGCTCGTTTGTCCTGATATCGGCCCTGCTCCTGTACGGTCTTATGAGGCAAAGCCTGAAGACGATCGCCGAGTCGAGGCAGTCTCTGCAGAACGCGCACCGTGCCCTTGAAAGCCTGAGCGCCTGCAGACAGGCCCTCATCCGCACTTCGGACGAACTGGAACTCATCCGGGAATTCTGCAGGGTTATCGTTGAGGTCGGCGGATACGTCATGGTCTGGGTGGGCTTTGCCGAGGAAACGGATCGGAAGACGATCCGCCCCGTGGCCCGGTGGGGCTATGAGCAGGGGTTTCTCGATAAGCTCGACATCACCTGGGATGAAACGGAACGGAGCAGAGGTCCCACCGGCACTGCCATAAGAACGGGAAAACCCGTCGTGGTCCAGCGCATACTCACCAACCCCGACTATTTTCTGTGGAAGGAAGAAGCGGTTCAGCGCGGATACGCTTCGAGCATCTCCATCCCGCTCAACGGCGGGAAGCCCCCTTTCGGAGCCCTCGTCATTTATGCGGGAGACCCCGATGCCTTCGACGCCGACGAGGTCGACCTTCTCAAAAAGCTCGCCGATGACCTCGCCTTCGGGATCAGGGCGCTCAGGGCAAGCGCCGAACGCAGGCGGGAAGAACAGGAACGGACGCTCCTCGCGCAGGTCGTGGAAAATGCGGCGGAAGGTTTTGCCGTTTTCGACGCTCACGGACTCGTCCGGTACGTGAACCCGGTGTTCGAGCAGATCACGGGATATTCCCGGGAAGAAGTCATCGCACGGAACTTCCGTGATTTCTGGAAAGAAGAATGGGGAGATGAAAATTACAGCGCCATCATGAGCGCTGTAAACCGCAGGAAAACGTGGGCGGGCCGTTTTGTCGTGGGGGCGGAAGGGGGCGCGGTCCGCGATATCGATGCCACGCTTTCTCCCCTGATGGACGATTCGAACCGGTTGATGCACTACGTTTTCGTCAGCCGCGATGTGACCCGAGAGGCTCAGCTCGAGGGGCAATTGTCCCAGGCGCAGAAAATGGAAGCGATCGGTACTCTCTCTGGTGGAATCGCTCATGATTTCAACAACATCCTCGGTGTCATCATCACCTGCGCCGAAATGGCCCTCGACGATGCTCCGGAGGGAAGCACGGCCGCGGACGACCTGGAACACGTGCTGGAAGCAGGCTATCGGGGGCGGAACCTCGTGAAGCAGATCCTGACCTTCAGCAGGAGAAGCGAACAGGAATGGCAGCCCGTGGAGGTGAGTCCCATCCTCAGGGAATGCCTGAGGCTGCTGCGCGCCTCTTTCCCGGCCAATATCGAAGTCAGGCAGGAAATAGGTATTTCCGGGGGAAAGGGTATGATTTTTGCCGATCCGACCCAGATTCACCAGGTGCTCATGAACCTGTGCACCAACTCGGCCCATGCCATGCAAGGAACCGGAGGGGTGCTCACGGTGCGTTTATCGTCGATCGAACCGGGGGCCGGTGCCGAGGCCATTCCGAAGGAACTTCAGCCGGGGCCGTACCTGAAACTGGTGGTCAGCGATACCGGACACGGTATGGACAAGCACGTCATGGAACGGATTTTCGATCCTTTTTTCAGCACCAAACCGCGCGGCGAGGGGACCGGGCTGGGGCTTTCGGTGGTCCATGGGATCGTGAAGAGCCTCGAAGGGGCGGTTACGGTGCAAAGCGAACCGGGAAAAGGCGCGACATTCAGCATTTACCTGCCCCGGCTTCCCGAAAACCGGGATATCGCGGAATCGGCCGGGCGAGGGCCCGCGCCGGGGGGGCACGAGACCATTTTGTTCGTGGATGACGAAGAAGGCCTGGTTTACGCCGGGGTGAAACTCCTTTCCCGTCTCGGTTACAAAGTGGTGGCAAAATCATCCGGTTCGGAAGCATTGGCCGCCTTTCGCGCCGACCCGCAGCTTTTCGATCTCGTAATTACGGACCAGAGCATGCCCCGGATGACTGGGACGGAACTGGCCCGGGAAATTCTGGCCATACGTTCTGACGTTCCGGTTATCCTCTGCAGCGGCTTCAGCCCTCGATCAAGGGGGGCCGTTTCCCCGGAGGAAGCGGCTGAAATCGGAATCAGCCGGTTGGTGGTGAAGCCTCTTGACAGGATTGAATTAGCTGAAATAATTAGCGATGTTTTGAAAGGCCTCAAGGATCGAAATGGAGTGAAAACCTGACGGGAGTGTGCCGGTGGCGGAAATCCTGATCATCGATGACGACGAGTCCGTGTGCTATTCCCTGTCTCGCATGGTGCGCCGGATGGGTCACGAGGCAACCTGTGCGGGGACCCTTGCCGCGGGGCTTGAAAAAGCTTATTCGGGCCTTTTCGATGTGGTCTTCCTCGATGTCAGAATGCCGGACGGGAACGGCCTGGACTGCCTGCCGAAGATCCAGGAAGCCGTGTCATCCCCCGAGGTCATCATCATGACCGGCTTCGGAGACCCGGATTCCGCGGAACTGGCCATCAAGAGCGGGGCGTGGGATTATGTTCAGAAGGGTTCTTCCGTGAAGGAGACGATGCTCCCCCTGGTCCGCGCCCTGCAATACCGCCAGGAAAAGGCGTCGGCCAGTCAGCCGCGCAGCGTGGTCGTGCTCAGCCGGGACGACATCATCGGGAGCAGCCAGAGGATAAGGGCCTGCCTGGAGAATGCGGCGCAGGCCGCCGCGAGCGAGGCAAACGTTCTCATTTCAGGTGAAACCGGCACCGGCAAGGAAGTGTTCGCTCGGGTCATCCATCGCAACAGTGCGAGGTCCAAAGGGAATTTTGTCGTGGTCGACTGCGCCGCGCTTCCGGAGACGCTGGTGGAAAGTCTGCTCTTCGGGCACGAAAAGGGCTCCTTCACTGGTGCGGAAAAGGCAAGGGAAGGACTGATTCTTCAGGCAAACGGGGGAACGCTGTTCCTGGACGAAGTGGGGGAACTGCCGTTTTCGCTTCAAAAGGCTTTTCTGCGCGTGCTCCAGGAACATAAGTTCCGGCCGGTGGGGGGTAGCCAGGAGGTCAAAAGCGACTTCAGGCTGATTGCCGCCACCAACCGGAACCTGGATGAGATGGTGAAGGCCGGCCAGTTCCGGAGCGATCTGCTGTTTCGCCTTCGCTCCTTCGGGCTTGAACTTCCGCCGCTGAGGGAACGGCCCGAGGACATCAAGGATCTCTGTCGGTTTTATGTGGACCGGTTTTGCGAACGCTACGGACTGCCTCCCAAGGGTTTTTCCCCGGATTTTCTCGAAGCCCTGACGTCCTACCCGTGGCCCGGCAACGTGCGGGAACTCGCGAACACCATCGAACGCGCACTCGCCGCGGCGCGCTTCGAACCGATTCTTTTCGGCAAGCACCTGCCGACCAGCATACGGGTGGAACTGGCCCGGGCGTCCATGGGAAAGTCCAGAACGGCCCCCGATGCCCTGGGCGCGGGCTCCCGGCAGGATATGCCGCCCCTGCATGATTTCCGGGAATCGGTGTATCTTCAGGCGGAAAAGCAATACCTCCATGAACTGATGGCCCTGACGGAAGGACACATCAAGGAAGCCTGCCGCATCTCGGGGCTTTCACAGTCCCGAATCTACGCCCTCCTGGAAAAACACGGCATATCCAAAGGCTGACCTGAACCCGCCGGTGCATCCCCTGCGGACGGCCGTTCCCCGGAAGGCGGACGGCACGGGGGCCTTCGCCCGCCGCTCCCGCCGCACGGGAAAATTCCTGTGCTACAGGAAAATTCCCATTTGGCAGGAACCCCCGAAAACCCTCACCTGCCCCATTCGTTCATAACAAATCAATGATAACTTACCGTAAAAACTATTTATTTAGACTATTTCCCGAATGACTGCCAAAGGCCCCGGCCCGCTTGCCTCACGGACAAACCTTTAAACCAATTGCCTTGATTTTGGTCTGACAAGTGAACTTGCATGCTTTCTTCGTTCTCTTGTGTTTCGGAGCCCATAGGGCACCGATTCAATGGTGGACCCGTTGTTCGCCGTTTCGGCCCTTGCGGCGGATCTTCCGGAGCATGGGACTATATATTAATTTATATAGTTATTTCAGTATGTTAAATATAAACGGGGGATCGTTTCCTGAAATGCCGAATTCCCGGTTCATGGCATAAATTATGCTTTTAAAGACAAACGGTATTCATCGATTTGACGGCGCCACCGGAATATTGGAGGGGCAAAATGCAGGTGCTCTTTTTTGCACCAAATGGAGCGGGGGAGCAGCTTCAGGAAGCGGTCGAAGGATTGTTCCCTGGCACTCGCGTCTATCGGGCGATCGGGGATCTTTCCAAAAGATTCCGCCAGCCCATGGATGACCCGACCATTGCCGTTCTGGTCGCGAGGACGGAAGAGGATCTGGGAGGGATATTGTCCATCCGTGATCTTCTGCGGGATGTGAGGGTTCTGCTGGTTCTGCCGGACATGGGAACAGAGACGGTTGCCAAGGGGCACAGCCTCCACCCCAGGTTCCTCAGCCACATCGATGCCGACTTGACGGAAGTGGCGGCCGTGCTTGAAAAAATGCTCAGGGTTTCCCGTGCCGCGGGCCGGGAAGAAGTGAATGAGAAAAGGTAGAGACAAAAGTGCCGTTAACGGATCGCTGGAACATTCGACGAGCAGAAAGCAAAGAAAGGAGTGGGATATCGCGGATTTCAGTTATGGAAAGGCATGGTTAGACGAGTAAGGATTCTCCCATTCTACCGGGGCCGAAGCAAGGCTTCCGCTGAGAGAATGTCCACCGAGGACATGGAGCTCAATCGGTTCCGGCAGTTACAGATGCCCGGTTGCGGAAACCGGGGTCACCTGAAAAGGAGCTTCAAATGAACGCCCTCACTTTGGTCTTCATTGCATTATGCGTGTTCGCGCTGGGTTACAGGTTCTACGGAATATTCATAGCGGACAAGGTTCTGGGCCTCAACGCCAAAAGGCCCACACCGTCGGTCAAAATGGCCGACGGACACGATTACGTCAAGACCAACAAGTACGTCCTCTTCGGCCACCATTTTGCCGCAATCGCGGCCGCCGGTCCCCTTCTCGGACCGGTGCTCGCCGCCCAGTTCGGGTACCTTCCGGGCGCATTGTGGATCCTCATCGGCGCGGTTATGGCGGGCGCCGTCCACGACATGGTCATCCTCTTCGCCTCTGTCCGCCACAAGGGGCACAGTCTGGCAAAAATCGCCGAAAGCGAAATCGGGAAGGCTACCGGTGCGGTTGCATCGGTGGCCGTTCTGTTCATCCTCCTGCTGACCCTTGCAGGGCTTTCCCTCGCGGTCGTGAGCGCAATGTATTCGAGCCCGTGGGGAACCTGGACGGTTTTTTCCACCATGCCCATCGCCATCATTATGGGACTTTATCTGCATGTCTGGCGGGACGGTGACGTCAAGGGAGCCAGCATCATCGGCGTTGTGCTGCTTCTGGGCGCGGTTCTCGTGGGTCCTTACATGGAATCGGTGCCGACCCTGAAAGCCATATTCAGCCTCTCCAAGGAACAAATATCCATCATCATCCCGATTTACGGGTTCGTGGCGTCCGTCTTGCCCGTGTGGCTGCTCCTGTGCCCCCGGGATTACCTTTCCACTTTCCTCAAACTCGGGACGATCGTCATATTGACCTGCGGAATCGTCTTCATGCATCCTAATTTCCTCATGGCGCCGGTAACGCAATTCATACACGGCGGTGGCCCGATCATCCCCGGCCCCGTCTTTCCCTTCGTTTTCATCACCATCGCATGCGGTGCGTTGTCGGGTTTTCACGCCATCATCGGTACCGGCACAACGCCGAAGATGATCGGCAGCGAACACGATATCCTTTTCGTCGGCTACGGAGCGATGCTGGTTGAAGGGTTTGTCGCCATCATGGCCCTCGTTGCCGCCTGCGTCCTCGTTCCCGCTGATTACTTCGCCATCAACGCGGCACCGGCCGTCTTCCAGAAGCTCGGCATGCATACCGTCAACCTCGGTGCACTCACCCAGGCCGTCGGTGAGCAAAACCTCGCGGGAAGAACCGGTGGCGCCGTTTCCCTGGCCGTGGGCATGGCGTACATCTTCTCCGCCATTCCTGCCATGAAGGGTTTGATGTCCTACTGGTACCACTTTGCGATCATGTTCGAGGCCGTGTTCATCCTGACGGCCGTCGACACGGGGACCCGCGTGGGCCGTTTCTTCCTTCAGGAAATGGTCGGAAAATTCATTCCAAAGTTCAATGAAAAGAGATGGGTGCCGGGTATCCTCCTGACAAGCTTCGTCTTCACTTTCGTATGGGGGTATCTGGTCTACACCGGGGATATTTCCACCATATGGCCGCTGTTCGGCATGAGCAACCAATTGCTCGCGTCGTGCGCGCTCATCGTGGGGACCACCATGATCCTGCGCATGGGCAGGGCCAGGAAGTACGCTTTGATTACCGGCATCCCGGGGGTCCTCATGGCCATTGTGACTTTCTGGGCAGGCTATGAGAACATCGTGTACAACTATGCGCCCCAGGGGAAGTACCTCCTCACGGTGCTCTCCATCATCATTATGGTTCTCATGCTCTTCGTCTTTATCGGGGCCTTCAGAAAATGGGACGAACTCCTGCACATCAAGAAGCAGGTGGTCGATCCTTACGGCGAGAAGGTGCTTGAGGTTGTCCCCGAATAGGACCGCCTGAACAAACCGGCCGGTGGAAAAAGTTCTTCCCCTCCCCGTGAAAGGAGGGGAGGAACACCCGGTTTCATGCAAAACAATCGATGCCCCCGTTCGGTACGGGGGCATTTTTGTCGGCCGCGTATGGCCCGAACTCCCCCTAAAAAGGAGATGGAACGTGGTGCCGCATTCCATGCCGGTTCAGAAGGAAAAAGCATCTCACGCAACGGAGCGACGGCGCAACGAAAAGCGAAAGAGAAGCGGGCAAGCGCGGCCGTGATTATTCTGCCCTGTGGGGGAGGCCGGGGTTGTGTCCGGTGCCGGTTCAGAAGGAAAAAGTATCTCACGCAACGGCGCAACGGCGCAACGAAAAGCGAAAGAGAAGCGGGCAAGCGCGGCCGTGATTATTCTGCCCTGTGAGGGAGGCCGGGGTTGTGTCCGGTGCAGGCTCAGAAGGAAAAAGCATCTCACGCAACGGAGCGATGGCGCAACGAAAAGCGAAAGAGAAGCGGGCAAGCGCGGCCGTGATTATTCTGCCCTGTGAGGGAGGCCGGGGTTGTGTCCGGTGCAGGCTCAGAAGGAAAAAGCATCTCACGCAACGGAGCGATGGCGCAACGAAAAGCGAAAGAGAAGCGGGCAAGCGCGGCCGTGATTATTCTGCCCTGTGAGGGAAGCCGGGGTTGTGTCCGGTGCAGGCGCAGAAGGAAAAAGCATTTCACGCAACGGAGCGACGGCGCAACGAAAAGCGAAAGAGAAGCGGGCAAGCGCGGCCGTGATTATTCTGCCCTGTGAGGGAGGCCGGGGTTGTGTCCGGTGCAGGTTCAGAAGGAAAAAGCATCTCACGCAACGGCGCAACGGCGCAACGAAAAGCGAAAGAGAAGCGGGCAAGCGCGGCCGTGATTATTCTGCCCTGTGAGGGAGGCCGGGGTTGTGTCCGGTGCAGGTTCAGAAGGAAAAAGCATCTCACGCAACGGCGCAACGGCGCAACGAAAAGCGAAAGAGAAGCGGGCAAGCGCGGCCGTGATTATTCTGCCCTGTGAGGGAGGCCGGGGTTGTGTCCGGTGCAGGTTCAGAAGGAAAAAGCATCTCACGCAACGGCGCGATGGCGCAACGAAAAGCGAAAGAGAAGCGGGCAAGCGCGGCGTGGCTGTTTGAGAGGTTACCGGGGAGGAGCCAGTGAACGAATATCACGGCGTCGATTACTATCAGTGCGACGATCTGCTGCAGGATTCCGAGAAGGCCGTGCGGGGCAGGGTGAGGGAATGGATCGAGGCCCGGTATCTGCCCCGGATCGCGGAGTGGTTCGAACAGGGGGGGTTTCCCGTCGACTTGGTCCCGGAAATGGCGCAGCTCGGCCTGTTTGGTTTCAGGCTGAAGGAATACGGCGGGGCCGGTCAAGGCAATGTGGCTTTCGGCTTGGTTTGCCAGGAACTGGAACGGGGAGACAGTGGGCTGAGGTCCTTCGTGTCGGTCATGAATTCCCTGGTGATGTTTCCCATCGCCGCTTTCGGCAGTGAGGAACAAAAGCGGCAATGGCTTCCGGCCCTGGTCCGGGGGGAAAAGATCGGATGCTTCGGGTTGACGGAGCCGGAAGCTGGGTCTGACCCTGGGAGCATGCGGACGCGTGCCGTGTTCGAAGGCGGCCGCTACGTTCTCAACGGCAGGAAGATGTGGATAACCAACGGGGAATTGGCCGACGTCGCGGTCATCTGGGCCCGGGCCGAAGAAGGAATCAGAGGGTTCCTCGTTGAAAAAGGAACTCCGGGATACACCGCCCACCCGATTCTGCGGAAATTCTCGCTCAGGGCTTCAGTCACCTCGGCCCTCGTTCTCGACAATGTGGTGATCCCCGCGGAAAACATGCTGCCTGCCGCCGTGGGCCTGAAAGCGGCTCTCATGTGCCTCAATGAAGCCCGATACGGAATTGCCTGGGGGGCCGTCGGGGCGGCCATGGCCTGTTATGAGTCCGCCTTGAATTACGCATCGAAGCGGGTCCAGTTCGGGGGCCCCATCGGTTCGTTTCAACTGATCCAGCGCAAGCTCGTAAAGATGCTGGCGGAAATCACCAAGGCCCAGCTCCTCTGCATCCGGCTGGGACGGCTGAAGGATGAGGGGCGCGCCCGGCACACGCACATTTCCATGGCAAAGCTGAACAATGCCCACGAAGCCCTCAAGATTGCAAGGAACGCCAGAGACATTCTGGGTGCCAACGGGATCAGCCTCGGCTATCCCGTCATCCGCCACATGCTCAATCTCGAAACCGTAAACACCTATGAGGGCACCGAGGACATTCACACTCTCGCCATCGGGCGCGACATCACCGGCATGGATGCCTTCTCCTGTGATTCCGGGCAGTAGACGCCGGGTACCTGCCCGTTCAGTCGGAGCCGAATTCAATCCCCTGGGCCAGTGGCATTTCATTGGACCAGTTGATCGTGACGGTTTGCCTGCGCATATAGGCCTTCCAGGCGTCCGATCCGGATTCCCGCCCGCCCCCGGTGTCCTTTTCTCCGCCGAAGGCCCCGCCGATCTCGGCCCCGGATGTACTGACGTTCACGTTGGCGATTCCGCAATCGCTCCCCGTATGACTCAAGAAAAGCTCGGCCTCGTTCAGGTCGTTGGTGAAAATGGCGGATGTGAGTCCCTGGGGGACGGAATTGTGGATCCAGATCGCTTCCTCGAGGGTTCCGTATTTCATCAGGTACAGGATCGGCGCGAAGGTTTCTTCCCGAATGATGGGCATTCCGCTTTGCGCTTCGGCGATGCAGGGCGTAACGTACGGCCCTTTGTCGAAGAGCCCCCCGGTAAGCCGGCCGCCGCCGTAGAGCACGCGGCCGCCCTGGTCCTTTAGAGCGGCGAGGGCCTCGTGCATTGTCTGTATCGCTTCCATGTCGATGAGCGGTCCCATGAGGACCCCCGGGTCGAGCGGATTGCCGATCCTGATTTGTCCATAGGCGTGGATGAGCGCTTCCTTCAGGGGTTCAAAGACGCTTTCGTGGACGATCAGCCGCCTGACGGTGGTGCAGCGCTGGCCTGCCGTGCCCACGGCCCCGAATAGAATCGCGCGGACTGCGAGGCGGCGGTCGGCGTTCGGGGTGACGATGGCGGCGTTGTTTCCCCCGAGTTCCAGGAGCGGCCTTCCGAGACGGGCGATGACCCGCTCTCCGATGCGGTGCCCCATGGGCACGCTTCCGGTGGCGGAGACCAGGGGCAGCCTGCGGTCCGCGGTGATCGCCTCTCCGACGGTATTCCCGTTCCCCACAACGAGGTTCAGAATGCCTTCGGGAAGGCCGTCTTCGACGAGGACCCGGCCCACGATGTTCATGGCTGCCACGGCGCACAACGGGGTCTTACCGGATGGCTTCCAGATGACGGTGTCTCCCGCGACGAGGGCGATCATGGCGTTCCAGGACCAGACCGCGATAGGAAAATTGAATGCCGTGATGACCCCGATGGGGCCGAGCGGGTGCCACTGTTCATACATGCGGTGCCCGTAACGTTCGCTGTGCATGGTGAAACCGTAGAGCATTCTCGACTGGCCCACCGCGAAATCGCAGATATCGATCGCTTCCTGGACTTCGCCCAGGGCTTCCGGAAGGATTTTCCCCGTCTCGAGGCTCACGAGAACGGCAAGCTCCTTTTTGCGTTCGCGAAAAGCGTTGCCGATCCGACGTACGAGTTCGCCTCTGCGTGGGGTCGGCACCATGCGCCACCACCTGAATGCCTCGTCTGCCCGCTCGGCGACCTTCCCGTAGTCGTCTTCCGATGCCTGGCGGACTTGGGCGAGCAGGCTGCCGTCTATTGGTGAAAAGGATTCAAGGATGTCGCCTGTGGCATCTTTGGGGGCGCCCCCCGTCCCCACGCCGGAATTGATCTCGGATAAGCCCAAATTTCTTAAAACTTCCAACATGTTTGCTCCTTATGCGCTGTCAGCGCCGCATTTCACTCCATCGCTTCTATTCTATCCTTTGCCTTTCGCCTTCTGCTTTTCGTTGCGCCGTTGCGCCGTTGCGTGAGACGGTTTTCCATCCTGAACCGAAACCCGGGAAACAACGCCGTCCGGCCGCAGCACCATGCAGCCAGCTTATTCCACAGTGCCGGACTCACCAGGCGCTTCAGGTACTTTTATTCTGCTTTCTGCTCTTCGTTGCGCCGTTGCGTGAGACAGTTTTTCGTCCTGAACCGAGACCCGGAACGCAACGCCGTCCGGCCGCAGCACCATGCAGCCAGCTTATTCCACAGTGCCGGACCCATCAGGCGCTTCAGGTACTTTTATTCTGCTTTCTGCTTTCTGCTTTTCGTTGCGCCGTTGCGTGAGACGGTTTTCCATCCTGAACCGAAACCCGGAAAACAACGCCGTCCGGCCGCAGCACCATGCAGCCAGCTTATTCCACAGTGCCGGACTCACCAGGCGCTTCAGGTACTTTTATTCTGCTTTCTGCCTTCTGCTTTTCGTTGCGCCGTTGCGCCGTTGCGTGAGACAGTTTTTCGTCCTGAACCGAGACCCGGAACGCAACGCCGTCCGGCCGCAGCACCGCACTCACCACCCATAACTATAAGAGCGAGTCACGGGCGATGGTCCTGCCCGGATTCTTTTTATTGATATGCAGCGGAAAATGAGTCAAATTTACATATAGTTGATGAAAATTCGCACGATGGCCCCGCCTGCCCCGGCAGGACGGATGAAAATGTTCGGTTCGATGTGTCTCCATCAAAAGAAAAAGGAAAAGGAGGCCACATGATCCAACCCTCCGACCTGTCTGACGACATCATGGAAAACCTGCTGATTCTGAACTATGCGGCGCGCCTCATGGCTTCCATGACGGACAGGGAAGTCCTGCTGACAAACGGCATGGAATGCATCGCGGACTTCTGCCGCGGGCGCAGATCCGCCATCGTGACCTGGGACCAGCAGCGGGAACGCTTCCTTGCCGAAAGGCTCTTCCTGGACCGGCGGGTCCTGTCCATCCGGCGGAAAGTCAGCATCCCGGAGATTTTCGCCGGGGATACAGACGTTCTCTGCAAAGCCAGCGTGCAGCCGTGCTGCCTTGAAGGAGACATTCCCCTGCCCGGGCCTCCCGACTCACCCGATCCCCTGAAGTGCCTGTTTCTTCCTCTCGTTTCCACGAACCACAGCTTTGTGGGAGTCACGATCATCGTGCTCGACGACGATTTCGATCCGAGCCATGAGGACATGCAGAACCTGCGGATGCTCACGACGGTTCTGGCCATCGCCCTGGAAAACGCGAGACTCTTCCAGCAGGCGGTTTGCGACGGCCTGACGGGTGCTTTCCTGAGAAGGTTCTACGAGATCAGGCTGAACGAGGAGCTCGCCAGGCTGAAAAGGAAACCCGGCGTGCTCTCGGTCCTTTTCCTGGACATCGATCGTTTCAAGGCCGTAAACGACCGGTTCGGCCACCAGACGGGGGACGGTGTCCTGCGGGAGTTGGTCCAACTCCTCAAGAGGAATATGCGGCAGGGGATAGACGTGATCGCCCGGTACGGCGGGGATGAATTCATCGTGCTGATGCCCGGCGCCGACCTCAGTGAGGCCCTCACGGCGGGGGAACGGCTTTGCGCCCTCTGCAGGAACAGGGCGTTCGGCTTTCTGCCGGGAGAAATGAACGTGACCCTGAGCGGAGGGGTCATTTCACTGAACGAAACCGGTATGCTGGAACCGGATGAACTCTTCAGACGGGTCGACGCGGCCCTGTACCGGGCAAAGCAACTCGGAGGAGACGGAATTACGGTGGCCTCCGGGGATGGCTGATCAACCGCCGGAAGCCCTGAGCGTTTTTCCCGCAGATTTAACCTGCCACCTCCCGGACGGCTTCTTCAAAGATCGAGAGCCCGACGTCCGCTTCGTCGCGTGAAATGGTGAGAGCGGGGCAGAAGCGAATGACGTTTTCCCCCGCTCCGAGGAGCAGCAGGCCGTGGCGGAAAGCCTTCTGGATGACCTCGTTTCGCCATTGGGGCGCGCGTTCCTTCGTTACCCGGTCCTTCACCAGTTCGACCCCGATCATCAGGCCCTCGCCTCTCACATCTCCGATGCATTCGATGGATTTCTGCATTTCGCGAAGCCCCGCCATCAGTTGTTCTCCCCGTGCCGCGGCGTTTGCGGTAAGCTCATCCTCGATGAGCTCGATGGTCGCAAGGGCGGCGGCGCAGGCGACCGGGTTGCCTCCGAAAGTGGACGCGTGCGAACCGGCTTCCCAATCCATGATTTCGGCGGAGGCTATCATCGCTCCCAGGGGCATGCCGGAAGCGATACCCTTGGCCAGTGCGACGATGTCCGGAGTGACCCCGTAATGTTCCATGGCGAACATTTTCCCCGTCCTTCCCATACCCGACTGGACCTCGTCGGAAACCAGCAGAATGCCGTATTTCCGGGCGAGGTTCCGGAGTTCCACGTGGAATTCGAGGGGCGGAACGATGTAGCCGCCTTCCCCCTGGATGGGTTCGACGAAAATGGCGGCGACTTCATCGGGAGGGACGGTGGTGCGAAAGAGCGGATCTTCGATCCACCGCACGCATGCGGCGCCGCACGAAGGGTGGCACAGGCCCCACGGGCACCGGTAGCAGTAGGGGTACGGAACGTGGGTGATTCCGGGCACGAGCGGGCTGTAGTTTTTCTTTTGAATGGTCCGGCTCGCCGTGAGGGACAGCGCGCCCATGGTCCTGCCGTGGAAGGACCCGAAGAAGGCGATGTTCAGTTCCCTGCGGGTATGCCACCTGGCGAGCTTGAAGGCGGCCTCGACCGCCTCGGCCCCGGAATTTCCGAAAAAGACCTTGCCCTGTCCCGCGACCGCATTGAGGGACGCAAGCTTGCGGGCAAGATGGATCTGAGGCGTGTAGTAAAAATCGGTCCCGGACATGTGGAGCAGCCGGTCGGCCTGGTCCCGGATCGCCTGAACGACTTTCGGGTGGCAGTGCCCCGTGGCGCAGACCGCTATGCCCGCGGTGAAATCCAGGAACACGTTCCCGTCGGGGTCGTTCACCCATAGCCCGTGCGCGGTGTCAACTACCAGGGGGTATTGCCTGGTGTAGGAAGGTGAAACGTAAATGGTGTCCATGGCGATCAGGGCCTCTGCCCGGGGGCCCGGAAGAGCGGTTCCGATGAGCGGACGTTTCATGGTCGATTTTCTCCGATGCGGGCGTCAAACGGCCCGTCGTAAGTGATCTTCCTCTTTTGCGTCTCCGGTATGGTGGTCCGGCCCGCTGCCGGCGGGCGCTCCCCTCGCCGGGGAGGTTCCGATGTTCCTGCATCGCTCTGAAGCACCTATCAAAATAAGTTCGATTCCGGCGTTTCACAGACCGCATGATGAATCTGCGGAAATATGAGGGCCGCGGGGAAAAGGAGTTCCGAAGACGGTGCCGAAACTGAAATTCACTGTAATTTTAGGTCTTACTTTTTTGGGATAATCAGATAATATGTGAACCGATAGGATACGAATCGTGAATAATCTGCCCCCCGTAGAGGACTTGCAATTGTTCTGCGCGGTGGTGCGCAACCTGAGCTTTGCGGCCACGGCCCGGGAACTGGGAGCTTCACCGGCCTATGTCAGCAAGCGGATCGCCCTGCTGGAGGCCGCCCTGAAGGTTCGCCTTCTGTACCGTACGACCCGGTGCGTCAGTGTGACCGAAGACGGCCAGACCGTATTTCAATGGGCTCAGAGGATTCTCGAAGACCTCGAACAGATGGCCGAAACGGTTTCCTCACCGGCTCCCCTCCCGCGCGGATCGCTGCGCATCAGCACAAGCACCGGATTCGGGCGGAAGCGGCTGGCCCCGGTACTCTCTGAACTTGCTCTGCGCTACCCTTCCCTGCGGATCCACCTCGAACTGCTCGACCGCCCGGTGGACATGCCGGGCGAAGGATTCGATCTCGACATTCGCATCGGCGGTGTGGTCGAACCGAATCTGATCGCCAGGCCCATAGCCGGCAACGCCCGCATTCTGTGCGCGTCTCCGGCCTATATCGAGCGGCGGGGAATGCCGAAAAGCCTTGCGGAGTTGAGCGGGCATCGATGCATTGTCGACCGGGAGCGCGATCCGGCGTTCGGGGTCTGGCGCCTGCAGGGACCGCAAGGGGTGGAAACGGTCAAGGTGAGCGGCCCCCTGTCGGCGAACAACGGGGAAATTGTTCACCAATGGGCACTAGACGGGCATGGGATCATCCTTCGTTCGATTTGGGACGTCGGTTCCAGCCTGAAGGACGGGCTCCTGGTGAGGGTGCTTCCCGAATACCGGCAGGATGCCCCGGTGATGGCGGTGTATCCGTTACGCCTCGCCGAATCCGCCAAGGTGAGAGTATGCGTTCGATTCCTTGAACAGAGGCTCAACACCGGGACGTAGAAGCGCCGGTGGAGAATATCCGCGCCGGAAAAGGACTCTTTCGGGGAGGGGCTTGGTGTGCCGTATGAACCCCGGGGGCGGACGGCGCAGCTTCCGTTTCGGCCTGGAAAGTGAGTGTTTCAAGTGGGACGATTGTCCGCGAACAAGAACATGACGTATGTTCTGGCCGGAGTTGCCTTCCTCCTCATCCTGGTGTTTCTCGTGATGGGGGCTGTCCGCTCGACGCACGAGGATCGAAGCGGAAGGATGGGCGTCCTTGAAAAGTCGCTCAGGAAAATCCATCTCGTCGACACCATGAGGATCAGCCTGCTGGTATCCGCGGAAGCCGAAAAAAGCTCGGTCCTGGCGGAAACCGACGAGGCGTCACAGGCCTTTGCGGACCAGTCGGCACAGGCTTCAGCGGCGGTCGAGCGGGCGAGGCTGGACTTTGAAGAACTGCTCGACGGAGATAAATTTCGCCAGGAGATGGAGCTTTTCCGCCAATTTAACGGTTGCTGGGTGAAGCTCCAGGAAATCGACCGGGAACTCCTCCCCCTGGCGGTCCAGAATACCAATCTCAAGGCCCTGAGGCTTTCCTTCATCCCGGCCGTTGAGGCTATCAGGCGCATGGAAACGGCGCTGGGTCAACTGATGGATGGCAGCGACTCATCCCCCGATGCGCCGAAAATCATGAGGCTCGCCGCGAGGAGTCTCATCGGTGCATGCCACATCTACACGCTTCAGGCCCCGCATATCGCGGAAACATCGAGCACCGGGATGGATGAGATGGAGGCGGCCATGAAGCGCCTGGATGCACAGGTGGACGAATCCTTCAGCACCCTTGATGCTTTGGTGGACCAGCCGGGCAGGTCTTATTTCGACGCGGCGAAGGCTTCCTACGCGGAATTCCAGAAGATCAACGCGAAAATCATCGAACTTTCCCGGCAGAACAGCAACAGTCTGTCTTCCGCCATATCCCTGGGTCAGAAGAGAAACGTGATGCTCCAGTGTCTGGATTCACTGGCCGCCCTCCAGGGTGCGGTGCAGCAGGGCACGGCCCTGAAGGCCACGAAATAGGCCCCGGCGGCTACCAGCCGCGCGGGGTGGGACAAAAATCGTGGATGAAAATGTTGTGTTTTCCGATATGCTGAGTTTGATATTACGCAAGGTGTCCGGGCTGGCCCGGAGGGGGCCGGCCTCCGAAAGCCATCGGCGGTAAAAGGTGCACGGTGGGTGCGGCCTTGCAACGACGTGCGGGTGCCGGAAGATTTGCCCTGCAGGGCAGCTTATGGGAGCGCGCAGCGAGGGGGGTGTGAACAATGGCGGAGATATTCGATGACTGGCCGGAGAAGTACGATCGGTGGTTTGAGACTCCCATCGGGAAACTGGTAAAGGAGTTCGAGGCGCGGCTGGTTCTCGACCTGGCCCGTCCGGGCCGGGGGGAACGGATCCTGGACGCGGGATGCGGGACCGGCATCTTCACCCTGGATCTTCTCACCGCGGGTGCGCACGTCACGGGGCTCGAACTCTCGTTCCCCATGCTGCGCGCGGCGGGGAAGAAGACGGCCGGGCGATCCTTCCGGATGGTGCAGGGCGATATGCGGGCGCTCCCTTTTGCCGATAATACCTTTGACAAGGCCATTTCGGTAACCGCCATCGAGTTTATCGAGGACGCTCATGGCAGTATCGCTGAATTATTTCGGGTTACGAGGCCGGGCGGGTTCGTCGTAGTGGCCAGCTTGAACAGCCTGAGCCCCTGGGCGGCCCGGAGGAAGGCCGAAGCCGGAGAGGGCCACGCCATATTCACACATGCGCGCCTCAGGTCCCCGGCGGAAATGGCGGGCCTCATGCCCGTCCCCGCGCTGGTCAGGACGGCGGTTCATTTTGAGAAGCACGAGAATCCCGACCGGGCAAGGGAGTTGGAAAAAGTCGGCGATGCCCGCGGGCTGGACACGGGGGCGTTTGTCGTCGCACGATGGCAAAAACCTGCGATGTGACGGGGGCGGCGGTTTCATGCCTGCGTTCTCTTCCGGGAAATCGTGCAGGACTCCGGGAATGCCGTAAAACGACGTTCCGCTGAGGGGGACGGCGGAAGTCATGTCCCGGGGACGGAGGGGGATGACGCGGCGGAGGTGGGAAGGGCCGACCGCATGCTTCTCGGATGCCACGGTATGAATCTTCGACTACGAGCCCATTCCAAGGGCCGCAGGGACTACGGCGAGGTGTTGCCTTGCGTTTGAATCTCCTTTCCCTGGCGGTATTCATCCCCGCCATTGTCGAGCTGTTGCTCGCTTCCGCCGGCTGGCATCGCCGCGACCGGCAAGGAGCGAAAGCCTTCAGTGCCTTCATGCTGGCGTGTTCGATCTATTCGTTCGGATATGCCCTGGAGCTTTCTTCCACCGAACTCCGGGAGATGCTCCAATGGATCAGGTTGGAATACCTCGGCATCGCCGTGATGCCGGCCCTCTGGATCATTTTCGCGGTCCAATACGCCGGCAGGGACAAATGGCTGACCCGGCGCACCTGCCTTTTTCTCTTCGCCATTCCCGCCTTCACCCTGTTTGCCTGCTACACGAACGAGTACTGGCACCTCCTCTATCGGGCGGTAGGTGTGAGCCACACGGGGCCCTTTCCCATGCTCGCGGTTACCGGTGGGATTGCCTACCGGATACACATGTCCTACGCCAACGTTGCCTTTCTTCTCGGTGGCCTGATGTTCCTGAAGGTGAGGCTGAGCGCGGCGCCGCCGTACAGGAGACAGGCCGATGCCGTACTGTTGAGTTCCCTTGTGCCCTGGGTGGGAAACCTCATCTACCTGTCCGGGTACGGCCCCTGGAACCTGGACCTGGATCCTTTTGCCTTCGCGATTGCCGGCGGCGGTTGCGTGTGGGGGCTGCTGCGCTGCGGGTTCCTGGATCTCGTGCCCGTTGCCCGCGCCACGGTGTTCGGGGGGATGAGCGACGGAGTGCTGGTGCTGGATATGCAGAACCGTATCCTGGATATGAATCCGGCGGCGGCGAGGTTGGTGGGGGCTGCTGAAAGCGGGATCGGGCTTCCGGCCGCAGCCGTGTTGAATCTCGGGTCCGAAATCCGGGACCGCATCCTCCATTGCGTCGGGGGTCGGCTGGAAGTCATGCACGGTTCTCCCGAAAAGCCGGTATGGCTTGAAATGAACGTTTCCCCTCTGCCGGACCCCCGTGGGGTCGCCAGGGGGCGGTTGATCGTTATCCGCGATGTCACGGAACGCAAGCGGGTGGAAGAGGAAAGACTCGATATGGAGCGCCGCCTGCTGCATGCGCAGAGGCTGGAAAGCCTCGGGGTGCTGGCCGGCGGCATTGCCCACGACTTCAACAACCTGCTCATGGTAGTCCTGGGGAACCTGGAACTGGCGCAGACCCTGATTCCCGCCTCGTCTCCCGCGCATTCCAACATCGCCGATGCCGTCGCCGCGGCGACGCGGGCGTCGGATATCAGCCGCCAGATGCTGGCCTATTCCGGGAAAAACACCATCCGCAAAGAGGCCCTGAATCTTGCCGAACTCGTGCAGGACATGCTCAACCTCCTGAGAATCTCCATCTCGAAAAACGCCGTCCTCGATCTTCGCCTGACCCGCGAGTTGCCGCTCATTATGGCTGACCCGGGGCAAATCCGACAGGTCGTCATGAATATCATCATCAATGCCTCGGAGGCCATCGGAGCGCAAAGCGGGGCCATAACCGTCACGATGGATGCCCCGGACTGCGACGAACAGACCCTGATGCTGAGCCGTCTGGAAGAGAAGCCGCCCGCTGGCGCCTTCGTGCGCCTCCGGGTGTCGGATACCGGCTGCGGCATGGACGAACAGACCCGTCAGCTTCTCTTCGATCCCTATTTCTCCACGAAGTTCACCGGCCGGGGGCTGGGCATGTCGGCGGTGCTCGGTATCGTTCGCGGCCACCATGGAGCGATCATGGTGGAGAGCGAACCGGGGAGGGGGACGACTTTTTCCGTCTTGTTCCCGGTAGCCGACGTCGCGGAAGTCAGCCTGAAGCCGCTGAAAGATGAGAATCCGCGGACCGCCGGGGAATGCCGGTCTCCATCCCTGGACACGGTCCTGGTCGTGGATGACGAGGAGATGGTTCGGGACCTGTGCGCGGCGACGGTCGAACAGTTGGGCTTCCGGGTACTTTCGGCCGCGGACGGGGAAGAGGCGCTGGAGGTGTTTCGCGCCCATGCGGATGAAATTTCCTGTGTGATCGTCGATCTGACGATGCCGGGTATGGACGGGCCGACGGTGCTCAAACATTTGTCCGGCGTCAGACCGGGCGTGAAGGTAATCCTGTCGAGCGGCTACAGCCTGCGTGATATTCCCCGGCTCATCAGCGAAGGGGGCTTTGCGGGGTTTCTCGAAAAACCGTACACCATGCAGAACCTGGACGATGAACTGCACCGCGTCCTGAAAAGCCGTTGCGGTGTCCCCTGATCGGGCGTCCCGGCGTTGGGCGGCACGGGGCAAGGGTGTCTCCGGGGGAGGCGCTTTTGAGGCTACGCAAATTCCATTGGCCTCACGCAACGGCGCAACGACGCAACGAAAAGCAAAAAACATGAAGCGGTGAAATGAAGCTCCCGGCGGATAACCCGGAGACTTGTCATCCGGGCCAACCGGTGACCCGGCACAAGGGCCTCACGGCACAGGAGGATTCGCCCCCGGGCCTGAAAACCGTCCCGGTCGCGGGTCAAGTCCCGTGGTTGATGAGGGTGCGCCTCAGCATCTGCTGGCGGTAGGCATTGAGGAGGCGGCTTCGCGTGATGACTCCCGTGATCCTCAGCGTGCCGTTGACCGGTTCGACCACCGGCAGTTGCTCCATGTCGATGAAGCTGAATTTGTTCATGGCCGAAGCCAGGGTTTCGTCGGGTGTTGCATAGATGAGGTCCGGGCTGGACAGGTCCTTTGCGATGACGAGTCCTTTGAGGTCCTCGTCGTAAACGAATTCCTTCACGTCCGAAAAAGAAACCACGCCTTCCAGGTTGCGCCTGTCGTCGATAATGTACAGATAATTGCACGCCCCCGTGATGCACTGATTCACAATGCTTTCAAAACTCGTATCGGACGGAATGGTGGCAACCTCCCGTTCCATCACGTCCCCTACCTTGAGACTCGTCAGGATTCCCATCTCACGCCCGGCTTCGATGTCGATTCCTCTTCGGGCAAGACTGAGCGTGTAGATCGATCCCGAAAGGATGCTTTTCTGGACCAGGGAAGCCATGATGCAGGCGGTCATCATCGGCAGGATAACCCGGTAGGCGTTGGTCAGTTCGAAGATCATGATGATGGCGGTCATGGGGGCCTGCACCACGGCGCCGAGCACCGCTCCCATGCCCACGATCCCGTAGCCTCCCGGGAGCCCCACAATGTGCGGGAAAAAATGCTGGAAAAACATGCCGCATGCCGTCCCGAGCATGGCTCCGAGAAAGAGGGACGGGTACAGGATTCCGCCCGATCCGCCTGAGCCGAGCGTGAGGGTTGTACAGACGATCTTCAGTGCGAGCAGGATCAGCAGGGTGGTGAAAACGAACTGGCCCGAGATGGCGGCGGTGATGGGGGCGTAGGAGAACCCGAAAACCTGCGGATAAAAATACCCCAGGATCCCCACGAAAAGCGCTCCGACCGCCGGCCTGAAAGCCTGCGGCACTGTGACCCGACGATCGAAGAAGCCGGTCATGGACTGCATGGTCCTGATGAACGCCACTGAAACCAGGCCGGCCAATGCCCCCATCACTGCGTAAAAGACGATCTCCCAGGGGCTGAAGAGCGTGTAGGGGAGGTTCCCGAGCATCATCCCGCGGGGCATGAAAGCCCGGGAAACCGCCGTGGAAACGACCGAAGAAATCACGATGGGGCTGAAGGAGTGGACATTGAATTCCCCCATGACGACTTCGAGGGAGAAAAGGACCCCCGCTATGGGGGCATTGAAAACCGAAGCCAGTCCCGCCGCGGCCCCACAGGCCGCTATCACGCGAAGACGCTCGCCGGAAACGCGGAGCAACTGTCCGACGCCCGAGGCAAGAGCGGAACCGATCAGGATAATGGGGCCTTCACTGCCCGCCGATCCCCCGGACCCCAGGGTGAAAGCGGACATCACCATGCACCGGAAAGAATGAAGCCAGGGCATGCGACCGTTGTTCATGGCGACCGCCTGCATGGCGGCGGGCACCCCGTCTTCGGAGGTGGCCCGGGGAAACAGCCGGAGAAAAGGCCACAGGCAGAGGGCGCCCAGGCAGGGAGTGATAATGACCATTGCTCCGTTCCCGTTGACCCAGCCGGGAAGAATTTCCCAGAAAAAGGAATGGGACAATTCCAACAGCTTCGCGTAAAGGATTGCGCCTGCACCGACAACGCCCCCGACGATCACGGCCAGGACGAGTAGAAAGGTCTGATCACTGATCCTTAGGCGCCGGAGCAGAGAAAGGTATTTCCCTTGGAATTGAGAGATGCTGGGCCACTTCATTGGGCAGTCACTTTCCGCGCAATCGCGGTTGGAATTGAAGGTCTCAAGAAGTGCTAAACATAGCAACAATGGTACATTCCATCAAGGCCCGTACGGTGAAATCATCGGCGGTTCCGGCGGCGGGGCGATTTGTCCGCCCGGCTTCACACTAGCCAATCCCCGGGCGGATTCTTATATTCGTGCATCTATTTACTGCTTGTTATGAATGGAATGGGGCGGTGTGTCAGGCCGAATCCGTACGGGTTGTCCTTATCGGCCTGTCGAAAGAGCGGGGTTTCCGCTCACGGAATGAGGAGGAAAAACCAAATAACGCCATCGATCGTTTCAGGGACGCCGCCCCGGACTCGAACCCTCCGAACAGTGAAGGAAGAACAGGCAATGCCAAGAAAAGAAATCGATCTGCCCTGCCGGGTGAACCATCTTTCCATCCTGGATGAATTCGGAGAAGTGGACAGGGAACTCGAACCCGCAATTCCGGACGAGTTGCTGCTTAAACTTTACAGGGCCATGCTGCTTGGCCGCAGGTTCGATGAACGGATGCTCATCCTCCAGCGCCAGGGCCGCCTGGGGACCTTTGCTCCGATCAAGGGGCAGGAGGCCCAGGTGGGGGCCGCGGCCCTGCTGGAACCGGAGGACTGGCTGGTGCCCTCTTTCCGCGAAACGCCGGTCGAATTGTGGCGCGGGCGGAAAATGGAAAGCGTACTGCTCCTCTACAGCGGGTACAACGAGGCCGGACGGTCCCCGGAGGGGAGCCGCAACCTCCCGGTTTCGATCCCCGTGGGCACTCAGATCATTCACGCCGTCGGGCTGGCCTACGGCGTCAAATACAGGAAAAAGAAAAATGTCGTCATGTCTTTCTTCGGAGACGGGGCGACCTCGGAAGGCGATTTCCACGAAGCGCTGAACTTCGCATCGCTCTTCCAGGTGCCCGCCGTTTTCATCTGCCAGAACAACCACTGGGCCATATCGCTCCCCAGGGCGAAGCAGACCCGTTCCAAAACGCTGGCCCAAAAGGCCCTGGCCTACGATATGCCCGGAATCCAGGTGGACGGCAACGACGTCCTCGCCGTTTATGCGGCCGCAAAGGAAGCCGTGGACCGCGCCAGGTCCGGGGCCGGTCCCACCCTCGTTGAGAACGTGACCTACCGGCTGTCCGTCCACACCACGGCGGACGATCCCAAACGGTACCGGACCGACGAAGAGGTTGAGACGTGGCTGAAGCGTGACCCGATCATCCGGTTTCAGAAGTACCTGACGGGGAAGGGACTGCTTTCGGAAGAAAAATCGAAACAGGTGGAAACCGAAGTCCGCGCCGAAATCGCCGAAGCCGAGGAGCGGTGGAAGGAAATGACCGAAAAACCGGTCGATCCCCTGGAAATGTTCGATCATTTCTACGGGGAGATGCCGGCGGTCCTGGTCGAGCAGAAAGAGGAACTCAAACGGGAACTCGAGGGAAGAAAAAAAGCCGCTCAATGAAGCGCATCCCGTCGGGCACTTTAATGCGGCTTCGTACAACGGGCTGCGGGCGAGGGAGTTCACGTCAATGGCAAAAATGACTATGGTCCAGGCCATCAATTTGGCCCTCATGCAGGAAATGGCAAAAGACGACGATGTGATCGTTCTGGGAGAAGACGTCGGAGTCGACGGCGGCGTGTTCCGAGTGACCGACGGACTGATCGGAAAGTTCGGCCCGGAACGCGTGATCGATACCCCGCTCGCCGAATCGGGAATCGCCGGCATTTCCATCGGAATGGCCGTCTTCGGGCTCAAGCCCGTTTGCGAGATGCAGTTTGCGGGGTTCGATTATCTCGCTTTCCACCAAATGGAATGCCAGGCCGCCCGCATACGCTGGCGGTCCCAGGGCGGCTTCCACGTCCCCATGGTCCTCCGCGCGCCTTACGGAGGCGGGGTCCGCGCACTCGAACACCATTCCGAGAGCCGGGAAGTGTATTGGGCGCACACTCCGGGTCTCAAGATGGTGATCCCGTCATCTCCACGCAATGCACGGGCACTGCTCGTCAGTGCCATCCGCGATCCGGATCCCGTGGTCTTCTACGAACCCAAGGCCGTTTACCGGGCGTTCAGGGAAGAAGTTCCCGAAGAGGAGGAAACCATTCCCATCGGGCAGTCTCAACTGGCCAGGGAGGGGAAGGACATTACGATCATCTCCTACGGCGCGACAATGCACCCGGTCCTCGAAGCGGCATCCCTGCTGAAGGAGCGGGACGGGGTGGAGGCCGAAGTCGTCGACCTGCTGACCATTTCTCCTCTCGACGACAGTCTTTTCACTCAATCCGTCAGAAAGACCGGTCGGGCCGTGCTGGTCCATGAAGCCCCGAGGAGCTTCGGCCCCGGCGCCGAAATCGTGGCAAGACTGGTGGAGAAGTCGTTCCTCTACCTGCAGGCGCCGATCCGCAGGGTCACGGGTTTCGACATCGTGATCCCGCTCTATCAAAGAGAACAGGAATACATGCCCGGGACGGACCGGATCATCCGGGCCGTTCGTGAGACCCTGGAATTCTGACGCGGCGGACGCCGCGAACCGGGATCGCCTGTTCCGGCCGCGACAATCGGTGGCGTTTCTGATGTGAAGGAGGGACTATGCTCGTGGAATACAAGCTCCCGGACCTGGGGGAAGGCATCCATGAAGGGGAAATCATTGAGGTCCTCGTCTCGGCGGGGGACCGGGTGATCGACGGACAGCCGGTCATGGTGGTCGAAACCGATAAGGCGACGGCGGAAATCCCGGCCCCGGTGACGGGCACCGTGAAGGAAATCAAAGTCAAACCGGGGGATATGGTCAAGGTCGGAGACGTGCTCATGACCTTCGAGGCGGAGGGCAAGGCGGAACCCGCCGCAACAGCCGGAAAAGCTTTGCCGGAACCACGGGAAGCGGCCCCCGGCAAGCCGGCGGAAGCCGGCGGGGGCGCCAGTGAACCCGTGGCCGCGGCGCCGTCCACCCGGCGGCTTGCAAGAGAACTGGGCGTCGATATACGCCGTGCCGTACCGACCGGACCCGGGGGGAGGGTGACCCCGGAGGACATCAGGGCCCTGGCCGAAAAGCAGCCAGAAAAAGCCCCGTCCCCGGGCCGGGCCCCCGCCATCGAACCCGTGGAGTCTCCCGAGGCCGCCCCGGTTCTTGCCGCTGCCCCCGACCACGATCAATACGGGCCCATCGAACGGATGCCCCTGCGGTCGGTCAGGAAGTCGACGGCCGAGCACATGGCCCGGGCATGGTCCCAGGTTCCCCACGCGACTCACGAGGACGTCGCCGACGTCACGGAACTGGAATCCTTCCGGCGGAAGCATAAGGCGGAAATGGAACAGGCGGGCGGGGCGCTCAGCATGACGGTTTTTGTGCTCAAGGCCGCCGCGGCCGCGCTGAAAGCCTTCCCGCGGTTCAATGCGAGCCTCGATGCCGAAAGCGGAGAAATCGTTCTTAAGCATTACTGCAATATCGGCGTTGCGGTCGATACGGACCGCGGGCTCATCGTGCCGGTCGTAAGAGACGTGACCTGCAAGAGCATAAGAGATCTCGGGATCGAGCTTCGCCAACTTGCTGAAAAGACCCGGCAGGGGAAGGCGGAACGGGCTGAAATGACGGGAGGCACTTTCACCGTCACGAACATCGGCACACTGGGCGGAACGGCGTTCATCCCCATCGTGAATTTCCCGCAGGTTGCCATCCTGGGTATGGCCCGGGCAAGGCTGCAGCCCGTGGTGAAAGGCAGCCTCGATCGTTACGAAATCGTCCCGCGGCTCATGCTGCCGCTCATCCTCGGCTTCGACCATCGCGTCGTGGACGGGGCCGATGCGGCGCGGTTCCTCGGGATGGTCATAAAGACCCTGGAAAACCCCGAAGAACTGCTGATGGTGGTCTAATACTGAATTGCGTTCAAGAGAGTGTCAAACGATGTTCCTCAAAAAAGTGGGGAGCTGTGCCCCCACTCCCACCATACGCTCGTTCTTTTGAGGATGAAGAAAGGTTCATTTTGAGCGCAACTCGGTATGATTCGGGTGCCCCCCCGGGGAGAATAATCTGGGAGACTGAACGTTATGGTCATGGGTGAATTTACACAGGAAACGGATGTGCTGGTCGTCGGCGGCGGACCCGGCGGGTACGCGGCGGCTTTTCGGGCGGCGGACCTGGGGCTGGACGTCACCATGGTGGATCTGGATGCGAGGCCCGGCGGCGTGTGTCTTTTTCGCGGCTGCATCCCCTCGAAGACATTGCTCTACGCGGCCGAAATCCTGCACGACGCGCGCCGCGCCGAGGAGATGGGCATTCTTTTCGGAGAGCCGAAAGTGGATCTCGGCCGGCTGCGGGAGTGGAAAGACAAGGTAGTGGACAAGCTTGCGGCCGGCCTGGTCGAACTCAGCCGGAAACGGGGGGTCCAGCTCATTCAGGGAAGCGCGGTCTTCGAGTCCTCGGACCACGTCCGCGTGATGGGGACGGAGGCGAGCCACATCAGGTTCAAGCATGCCGTCATCGCCACGGGGTCCCATTCGAGGATCGTGAACGGGATTGAATTCAGGCCGGGCGGACGGATCATGGACGCAACCGGGGCACTCGAACTTGCCGACATTCCGGAACGCCTGCTCGTTATCGGGGCGGGTTACGTCGGGGTCGAACTCGGTTCCGTCTACGCTTCTCTCGGCAGCCGTGTGACCCTCGTCGAAACGAACGGCCACCTCATGACGGGCATTGACCAGGACCTCGTCCAGCTTTTGTCCCGCAGGCTGAACGCGCTTTTTTCGTCCATTCATTTCAACACGCGGGTGAAATCCATGGAGGAACGCGACGACCGGGTCGACGTGGTTTTTGAGGGAAAGATCGAACCGTTCGGCCAGTCCTTCGACCGGGTGCTCGTCGCCATCGGACGCGAACCCAATTCCGCGGGCATCGGCCTGGAAAACACGCGGGTCAAGCTGAACGAACGCGGCTTCGTCATCGTTGATGAACAGCGGCGCACGTCCGATGAGAAAATCTTTGCCGTCGGCGATGCCGTGGGCGGCGTGATGCTGGCCCACAAAGCCATGCACGAAGGGAAGGTCGCGGCCGAGGTCATAGCCGGGAAGAAGGTTGCCTTTGACCCGCAGGCGATTCCCGCCGTCGTGTACAGCGACCCCCAGATCGCCTATGTCGGACTGACCGAGGACCGGGCGCGCCGCGAGAACCGTCCGGTAAAGGTGTCACGATTCCCGTGGGCCGCTTCGGGGAGGGCCGTTTCCATGGGGGTGCCCCAGGGGATCACCAAGGTGATCATCGACCCCGATACCGAAAGAGTGCTCGGGGTGGGCATCGTCGGAAGAGATGCCGGGGAAATGATTTCCGAGGGGGTGCTCGCCGTGGAGATGGGCGCTCTGGCCGAAGATCTCGCCCTCTCGATTCACCCCCATCCGACCCTGTCGGAGAGCGAAGAGGAAGCCGCGGAAGCTTTTCTGGGCAGCGCCACCCACATCCTTTCCCAGAAAAAATAAAGAAGGCCGGATCTGCGGGCGCTTCCATCGGGGCCGGTGAGCCGAAGGAGGCCTCACGCAACGGCGCAACGCCGCAACGAAAAGCGAAAGACGGAAAACAGGAAACAGGGGACGAAAGAAAAGCGCGGGGTGGCACGGACAACTTGCTTGTCCGTGCGCGAAGCGCAACTTGAATCATGCGCGGCCGACCGACCGGTTGGCAGGGTCACCCGGGCAACAGCTTCATTCGCCGTTTCCCGTGACCCTGCAAGTTGGTCTGCTCGAGGCTACCGGCTTTTGACGCTCCTGCGCTGGGGCCTCACGTGGTGCTGGCGGTAAGGTTGTTCGGCGGGAGGCGCCGCCGCCATGGGGGGAGCCGGGGTCAGCCATTTGTCGTCGGGCTCTTCGCAGTGGATCTCGTGGCCGAGGTACTTTTCTATTGCCGGAATCTGGAAGCAGTCGTCCTCACTGGCAAAGCTGACGGATATGCCGGAGGCGCCCGCACGTCCCGTGCGGCCGATCCTGTGGACGTAATCCTCGGGATCAAGCGGCAGATTGTAGTTGAACACGTGGCTTATCCCTTCGACGTGCAGACCGCGCGCGGCCACGTCCGTTGCGACCAGCACCCTGATTTTCCCGGCCCTGAAGTCTTCGAGGGTCTTCACACGCTTTCTCTGGTCGATTTCTCCGGAAAGCAGGGCGCAACTGATGTCGTATCTGCCCAGCCGCTCGGTCAACCTCCGAGCCTGGTCTCTCCGATTGCTGAACACGATCGCCCGCTGCAAATCCTGCAGCGTGATCATGTTGTAGAGCAGGTTGAATTTCTCTTCGATCGTCGTGATATAGACCTGCTGGTTGACCGTGTTCACTTCGACCTGTTCGGGTTCTATTTCGACCGTAACGGCGTCCCTGGTCCATTGGGAGGCAAACCGCGTGACGTCGCTCGTGAGGGTCGCGCTGTAGAGCATGGTCTGGCGCTGGGACTTCTGCGGGGTATAGTGGATGATCCTCTGAACATCGGGAATGAACCCCATATCGAGCATCCGGTCGGCCTCATCGATCACGAGTATTTCGACCTTGCTCAGGTGCAGGTCCCCCTGCCTCTTGAAATCGAGAAGGCGTCCGGGAGTCGCAACGACGATATCGACCACCTGTCCAGTGAGCTGCCGCCGCTGTTTTTCATAATCCATCCCGCCGAAAAGGGCCACCACATTGAAGGGGGTGTACTTGCCGAGGGCCGAGGCTTCCTTTTCTATTTGAAGCGCAAGTTCTCTCGTGGGGGCCAGTATGAGGGCAAGAGGGGTCCCCCGGTCGCGATTTCTTTCCGGCCTTTCAAACAGGTGGGCCAGAATGGTGATGACGAAAACGGCGGTTTTGCCCGTGCCCGTCTGTGCGCGGCCCGTGGCGTCCTTGCCCTTCAGCGTGTGGGGGAGCATCTGGGCCTGGATGGGGGTGCAGTATTGAAAGCCCATGTCCGAGACGGCGTGCATGATTTCGGGGTTCAGGTTGAAATCATGGAACCGGTTCTTTCCTTCCACGGGCGGCACCTGGTACAGGCTGATGTCCCAGGGGGCGGCTTCCCTTGCTTCGGTCTCTTCGGGCGGCGGCGCCGTGCCCATCGGGCTGCGCCTCTTCTGCGGACGCCTCCGCCTGTGGTTTGGCTGCTGCGACGATTGCCTCTGCGGTCTTGCAAAAGGAATGGCTTTTACGGGTTCGGCGGATGTCCGGCCGGTTTCCTGTTTGGCTTCAATCGGAGCGGGGGCCTGGTTTTTGTTCTCTTGCTTGTCCAGTTTCAGGGTTTTCTTGATGAAATGGTTTACCTTACCGAAAATAGATCCTATCAATAACGTTTCCTCTTCAAATGTGAATTGTGCTGTTCCTGAACCACGCCGTCAGGATCGAGGATCGAGAGGTCGGCTTGCGAACGATCCGTGAAACTGCCCGGAGATACTTTTCAATTATTGAATAATACAAATGTTTTTTGGCTTTGCAAACCTATTTTATCGTTCCCCGCGAAATAAACGTGAAATACCTCCTTTTCCGATTGCGTGTAAAAAATGCGCGGGCACGCGCAAGTATGTGGGCGTTCCGCAGGCATCCCCCCTCGGCTTTCGCCGGGAGGGGATGTTTTTGTCGATTGAAATCAAAGTGTTGAAACGATGCGGTCCGTCTTCTCTCCTTTGCGGAAACGGGTTCCCGGGCGTTTCTTCCCGGTTTTCGCGTGGGGGAGCCCCGTTTTTACGGCAGGCTCAGGGCTTCGGATAACCGACCGATTGGGCCAGGATGATTTTCTGGTCCGGCCTCAGCTTCATGGCCTTCGCCAGGGCTTCCTGATCGATGGATGCCCGAACGACCGTGGACAGCCCCTCCGAGGCGCAGAAGAGGTAGACGTTCTGGCTGATATAGCCCGTGTCCGCCGCGGCATAGAAAACCTGCTCCTCCGTGGACCCCTTTCCGGCCTTCGACAGGTCGGCCACGTAGACGAGGTTCAACGGCGCATGCTGTGCGAATGCCTGGCGGCCGGTCAGCTCGCGGATGTCCTCGGAATGAATCTGTTTAAGGGCGTTCGATACCGCATCGTACAAAAAAAGGCCGTCGGCGGTCGTGACGTAGATGTCGATTTCCTGGTGGTTCATGGCCGAAGGGGCTGTCTTGTGGCCGGTCTGCGGCCGGTTTATCCCGTCAGCGGCCCACAGCAGGTTGGAAAGCACCTGAAGCGGGATTGCCTTCGTATCGAAGTCCCGCGAGGATTTCCTTTGGCTCAGGGCCTGCATCAGCGGTTTTCCGCCGTCCGTCTGCGGCTTCGACAACTCCACGGTCTTCGGCCCCTGGGCCGGCGATGGAAGTGAAAACAAAGCGACGACTGCAATCGACAGCAAAGCCGCCATGAGGTTCTTTTTCATTTTTTCTCCTTGTCTGGAAAAGCATATGTTGTGATGGCGCAGGAAACGTTCTCCCCGGCTTTGCGCCCCCGCCCGAACCGGCGCTCAAGCTTCGACCGGAGGTATGGCCGGGTACTGCTTCATTTGCCGGCTCTTGCCCTGAACTCGGCTACGGTGATGCATTCCACGCCTATATCGCGCATGTCCCGGACGTTGGCCGCAGCGATTTCAGGGGTTTTCGCCGAGGATGCGTCCGTGAGGACCGTGACGGCATAGTCGTGGGAAACTCCGTCGTAGACCGTGGCACGGATACAGTTGGGATACTGGGTACCGCACACGGCGATCCGCTCGATTCCAAGTCTGCGCAGCAGGAAATCCAACTCGGTCTGCATGAACGCGCTGAACCGTTTTTTTACGATGCGGTATTCCCCGGGTGTCGGAGTGAGTTCCTTAATGATCTCCCCTCCGGGCGTCCCGGGCACCGTGTACCGGGCCTGTTCCCTGAAACTCTTATACCGTGTGATCTCGACATCGCTGCCGTCTTCCCGATGTTCTCTCACCACGTGAAATACCGGCCATTCGAGGCTTCTGAAGTATTCGAGAGCCTCGCGGATCTTCGGAATCGTCTCGTAAGCCCCCGCGACCCGCATGGGAGCGCCGGGAAGAACGAAATCGTTCTGCATGTCAATGATGACAAGTCCATACCGTGTCGAATTTTCTCTCATGAAACAAACCTCCCGCAGTGGCCCCTTCCTTTCAGGAAGGCCTCGCATCCAATATAAACATCCCAGTGCTCTCGAACAAAGACTACCTGCCACTGTATACGATTTCCGGCTCGTCGGGGGATACCTGAAATCCCCGGCTAATACTCATTACCACTTCGGATACCGGCGTGGTATACTCTTTTATAATCAATCGAAGACCCGTGCAGTGATCCGGCTGTTCGTACGGCCGTTATCGTTCTGCAGGCTTTGGTCCGCTTCCCCAAAACAGATCGATCGGACGGGTGATGTATCTTACTTCCTTCATCCATCGCCTTGATCTTCTGGAAATAGCTCAACGCTGGTTCTGCGGCCGGCCCTTGAAGACGGATGGCCTTGCCCTCACGGAAATCCTCATCTGCGACGGATTTGTTGCGGGGGTCACGCTGGAGGCGCTGGCGAGGCGGCTTATCAGGATCATCCATCCCGACCCCATTACCGAAAAGAGGATCCATCTCAAGGGGGAATTGAGAAACGCTCTGTCGAGGTGCACGCAAGGCGTCACGCCCCGGGTGAAGATGCTGTGCGACTTGTACGGAGAAAACCCCGACTATTATTACACCGAAGCCCCCATCAATGGGGTCATGTGCCTTGACGGACAGGGCCAGCTTCTGGGGCTTTACCGGGTGAAGCGCCCGAAACGGATTGCGGAAAAAGCCAATAGACGGCTTGCCGCCTGGATCTTTCGGTCGGTGCAGGGCAAGGCGCGGAAGATGGCCGAGGAGCGCGCACGGGAATATAAGATTCCCATCGAGCGTCTGTACACCCCGGAAAAGGAGATGGTCCGCGAATTCGTCGATGCCGAGGAGGCCATAGCCGGGAGCTTCAGGGAGGGGAGCGTCGAATTCGACCGGGAGGCCCTGACCATACACGACGTGGCGGGAATAAAGATCATTGCGGCCCCGGAGCACCTGTCGCAGCTCGAAGACGCATTGGCCCGGGATCGGGAGATATCCGTCGTGGAAAAAGAGATCTTCCGGGGGGGGTACCGGGCGATGAGCCAGGTCCTGAAGGTAGCCTGGGACCCGGAATATGTCATGCGCCGTTATGCGGATTCGAGGGCATGGGAACAGTACCTCAATCGCGGAATCCCGGAAGGGAGGCTGCGGAAGGGGTTACCCGGGTTTCGTGAAGGAGGGGAACCGGAGATCAACGTGGAACTGATCCTGTCGACCTTTCCGGATATGGTGGAATCCGAACTCGGGGACAGCATCCACGAAGAGCGGATCGTCGCCCAGCGTGACAACAAGGTTTACAAGGGCTACATTCCGCTCAATGTGGAATTCCTCCTGGAATATCTCTTCTCCGTGGGATTCTGTCCGGAAGTGGATATAGAACCGCCCCCGATCAAGATTTGGGGGAGATATCTGCCCGACACTCTCAACTCGCACATTCGGCGCCTCTATCACCTTCCCGAATACGATTTTTTCTATTGATTCCACAAGTCTTTTCGACTCGATATCATCTTGTTTTCCTGTATTCTGCAAAAAAACGGGCGGGTCTGCATGCCGCCGGGTGTGAAATCGCAGGGGATTTTCCTTCTTCTTTCATTTCTAAACGGGAGGCCGTGATGAGCTACGCCATTCTGTCGCGCAATGAGGAGGTTGCAACCATCTCACTGTCCAGGGGGAAAGTGAATGCGTTGAACGGGTCGGTGATCGAGGAAATTCACGACCGGCTGAAGGACCTTGAAATCGATCCGGCGGTCAGGGGGGTGATTCTGACCGGCCAGGGAAAGTTCTTTTCCTTCGGATTCGATATCCCCGAGTTCCTGAGCTTTTCAAAAGAAGCATTCACGGCGTATTTGCACAAGTTCACCGGGCTCTACACGTACCTTTTCCTTTTTCCCAAGCCCGTCGTCGCGGCCCTGAACGGCCATGCCGTCGCCGGGGGATGTATGCTGTCGACCGCCTGCGACTACCGCGTCATGGTGTCGGGGAAGGCGAAGATCGCTTTGAACGAACTGAATTTCGGATCGTCGATATTCGCCGGGAGCGCGGCAATGCTGAGGTACTGCACCGGCGCAAGAAACGCCGAGGAGATTCTGTATTCCGGGACGATGTACGTGGCGGAGGAAGCCAGAAGGCTCGGACTGGTGGACCGGGTAACCCCGGAAGAAGACCTCATGCCCGAAGCTCTTCGGATGGCGCGGGAATATGCGAAAAAGGACGCCACGGCCTTCAGAAGCATAAAAAGACTGTTGCGGGGTCCGACGGCGGAAGAGATGGTCCGGGACGAGGATGCTTCAATCAGGGAATTCGTTGATATCTGGTATTCCGAAAACACCTGGAAGAATCTTCAGGAGATAAAGACCGGTTCCTGACAAGGGCAGCCGTATATCCGGATCGAGGAGTCAATCCGAAGCGTTGTCGTACGGAGAGCATCAAATGAGAAAAATGATAATATTTTCTTGACGCTCCCGTCAGTGTCATTTACAGTATTGCTAATTGTATTAGTATAATCCGAGTCTTGATTTTCGAATGATCGCATGCGGTTGATGTGACGGCCCCCAGGCGGGACCATACGACCGCTGCAGAGCCATGTCACTACGAACTTCCAATCTCTTCCCGGCGTAGAGGTCTTTAAGACTTCTTGCTCCGAACGCGTCGCCGTGATGCTCACTTGCTGCAACTGAAGGCTTGTCCCGGCTGAAATGGCACGTTCCTGTTGGTTCGTGCCGGCCGGTGCCTCCCCTCTCCTTGAAGATGTGTTGAAAAGCGGGACCATTTGGCAACCTATGGATAACCCGCACATGGCGGTGCCCCTGCGCAAGCCGGGGCTCGTGCCCCCGTTCCCCGGAACCGGTGGCCTGGAACGAAAGGCTCCGGGTTCCCGCTTACGCTGATGGAGACGCCGTTCAACGTTTCCAACCCGTTTTGTGAACGGGGTTCCCCTTTTCGACACCCTGTCGATAGAACTGTCATCATCTGCACCTTTCCACAAAGTCCGGGGATGCAACCCTCATCAGAAGTTTATCTTCCTGGTCCGGGCGAATTCCCCTCGAAAGCGGAGCCCCGTTTCTCAAACCGGAAAACAAAGGAACGCTTATGAAAAACGGTAGAAACAGGATTTATCGGGTCATCTTGTTGTGCCTGCTCGTCTGTGCCGTCCCGCAGGCGGCCATGAGCGCGACGAAGGTGTTGAGCGTGCCTCTCGTCGCCCAGGAGCAGGATAACTGGTGTTGGGCGGGCAGTTCGGCCGCCGTTCTCGGGTATTTTGCCAAGAACATCTCGCAGTGCTACATCGCCGATTTCGGCTGGTCGCTTCAATCCTGCTGCAGTGCCCCCGCGGGATGCAACTATGCCAATTCCATGTATGGAACGGCCGGGAGCATCCAGGGCATCCTGAAACACTGGTGTTATAACTCCGGCGGTGTTGCCTCCTACCTGACTTTTGCCGCCGTCCAGACACAGATCAATGCCGACAGGCCTTTTATCATCCGCTACGGCTGGACTTCCGGAGGCGGGCATTTCATCGTGCTCCGCGGATACGACTCCACCAAGGTCAAGAAAGTCTACCTCATGAATCCCTGGCCCGGCACGGGATACGGCGTTTTCACGTATGCGTCGGTAAAGAGCGCCTCGGACCACGCCTGGACGCACACCCTCAGGAACATCCAGGCCCTGGCCACGGAGGGGGCCTGGAAGGTCACGAACACGATCCCGGTGATCAGCCAGGGGTGCGGCGGATATTCCGGCAAATGCTGGACCATGACGCTTTCACTGGCGGAAACCGCGGGCGGCTGCGGTAAAGTCACCGGGTTCTATCTCGATTTTTACGATGAGCACAATGTGTATCTCGGCACTCAGACACAACCGGGCTCGGACTTTCCCGTGTGGTTCAACGACTGCGCGGATCCCGACCAGCAGCTCCCGCGCAAGACCAAATTCTGTGGGAGCGGGATTTGGGTCAACCTCGGCGGAAGGCTGTCCGGTTGGGTGAAATACACCTTCCAGATCACGTGCGACTCCGGGACCACCAAGGAAGTCTCCAAGAAGATCCGCCTCCAGCCCGGAGCAGCCTCCGTGCTCGATGAGACCGAAGGACCGGGGGCTTTCGGCACGCCCAAGAGCGGAAGATGAAAACCTGGTGAGTTGCCCACTTTCGGATAAGAGGAGATGAATCCCATGAGATGGTCCAATATATTCGCAATCGTTGCGGCCGTCCTTTCCGTTGCGGCCGTGCTGGCCTTCGGATCGGGCGCCGTCATGGCAGGCGGCACCCAGGCCGACGCAGTGGTGAAGGCCGCGCAGGCCGGGCTGCAGAGTTGGCTGGATGCCCTGCCGGTCGATGAGCTCAATCTTTACGGCTTTGCTTCCACGGATGAACTTGGAATCGCTCAACTGGGAGATCCCATCGAAATCGTGACGATGACTCCCGATGATTTGAAGGCCGCTTCCGACAGCAATGCCGATAAGCTCAGCCCTCGTGCCCTGGCCCAGTGGTACGTACCCATCATCGTGGACGGCCGCTACCGTGCCCTGCTTTCGGTGGACCGAACGGGAGGCGCATGGGAAGTGGTCGGACTTTCGGCGGCTCAACTGGCCAGGGAACTGGAACAGGTCACGCAGCAGCTTCCCGCCGAAGCGAGCCGGGACGGCCTGAGCGGCCTTGAAGCCCCCAAGCTTCTCAGGATTTTTCAGGCCCGCGCCGACCTGCTCTATGTGAAAGCGAGCCAAGGCGAGTACCTGGTTCCGCTCCAGTCCGCGCGGCTGGCTTTGAAGGTTACGCAGGAAGAGTGGCTCACTCCGGCAAGTGCCGTTCCGCGACTGCAAACCGCCGTCGAGTCCGCTCTGGCCAACGAGGCAGCGCCCTGATTCGGGAGGTGACCGGCAGGGAAGGAGTGATACCGGGCTGCGCTCGGAATGCTGCGTTCATCATCCTTAGGAAGAGCGGAGGGGACGATTTCCCCGCGTCCCGGGGTTCCGGCCCACGCGCCGGCGCGTGAGGCCGGATGCCGGGCGCTCGCCGCGTTGCCACGCCATGGCGTGTAATGACGTGGGTGTGTGTGGGGGTGTCAATGCCGCTGACTTAAGGAATGTCATCTTCGCACCTCCCTGACGGATTCTTTCGTAATAAGGTGGTCAACTTCCTGACCCGTTTTTTTGGAGAAGACCAGAGCCAAAATCTCCCCGGCCCTCACAGCCCGGGGTCAGCAAGAACCCAATCAACAAGTGCTGCTCCAACCGGAGAGAGAATCTTGATCTTGCTTGACTCAACAGCATTGAGCCTTGCCCCCCATACCCCCACGTCGCCCGGGTTGTCTTCCACCGGGGAAATCTCAACCGGCCGGCGAAACACCGCAGTGCTCATGGTCCGTCGCTTCCTGCAGGGATCGTGAAGTAAAACGTGGAACCCAGCCCGGGTTGCGACTCCACCCAAATGCGCCCACCGAGACGCTCCACGATCTTCTTGCAGATGGCCAGACCCATGCCTGTGCCGGCATATTCTTCCCGAGTGTGCAGGCGCTGGAAGATAACAAAGATGCGCTCGACATATTGGGGCTCGATGCCGATGCCGTTATCGCGGACGGAAAAGACCCAGTCATTTCCCTTTTGCTCGGCCGAGATATGAATGCGCGGTGGCTCCTCAAAGTGGAATTTGATGGCGTTGCCGATCAGGTTCTGAAACAGCTGAACCAGACGCAAGTTGTCGGCCATCACGGTCGGCAGCGGGTCGTGGGTCACTACCGCGCTGTTCTGTTCAATCGCCGCCTTCAGATTGGTGAGCGCCTGAACAAGGGCGGTCGTGCAATCGATCGGCACGAATTCCTTGGCATGAATGCCTACACGAGAATAAGCCAATAGGTCGTTGATCAGCCCCTGCATCCTGTTTGCACCGTCCACGGCGTAAGCGATGAACTCGTCGGCGTCGGTGCCGAGTTTGCCCTTATAGCGCCGGGCCAGGAGCTGAGTATAGCTCGACACCATGCGCAGTGGTTCCTGCAGGTCATGTGAAGCGACGTAGGCGAACTGTTCCAGTTCCTTGTTGGAACGTTCCAGGTCGGCCAGGGTCAGTCCCAACTTCTCCTCCGCCCGCTTGCGCTCGGTGATGTCGGTCAGAAGGTTCAGTGTGGCAGCCCTGCCTTCCCATTCGATCAGGACGGTTCCGATCTCCACCCACTTGATGCCTCCGTCTCTGCCCACCAAACGAAACAGGTATTGCGTTGGGAGTTTCTCGCCGCGGAGCCGCCTCTCATGGAGGTCCGCCACCATGCTCCGGTCATCCCTGTGAATAAAATCCAGGAATGGATGCTCTAAGAGTTCCGCCTCTGAATAGCCGGTGATCTCGCATGCCATGCGGTTCACGAACCTGATCATGCCGTCTTGGGCAACGACGATAGCGTCATTGGCGTTTTCCACGACCTGACGGTATCGTTCCTCGGAAGTCCTCACCAGTTCCAGAAGCTCGTTCTTGAATTGGTTCAGCTTGACCAGATCGGCGTTTTTCTTCTGAAGTTTCCTGCCAAGGTTGCTCAGTTCATTGTTCGCGCTGACGAGCACTTCGCGGAGGGATTCAAGCTCGAGGCTGTTCACTTCGCCTATGGCCAGGATCTTGGAACCGGCTCGGAGGAAGCGAAAATAGAAAGTTTGCGGAAGACCTCCCGACACCTTGACATTGAGGAGGTGAACGCGATCCGGCCCGGCCAGGAGAGCCGGGAACTTCACCGCATCCGTAAAATCGACGAGGATGTCGGTGAACTCTTGCCGCTGAAGTCCTTCCCCTATCAGGCGACCGGCATAACGGTTGGCCTTCAGGATGTGCCCGTTGCAGTCAAGGGTAAACATCAGAAGGGCGGCTTCCTCCTCGACATACCGTATGATCGATTCCGTCAGAGAAGCGCTGGTCACGTGATTCTGCTCTCCAAATTTTTCAGGGAAGAAATATAAGCGACCCCTTCATATCGCGACATCTGTTCCGTTCCTCCCCAGCGGAAAGCCTGCCCTCCAATCAGGATGGGCAGTTCGCGAAAGGCCGCGCGGACCATCTCGACCGTGTTCCAAAGACTGTCGAGATTAATGCAGATTGCCAATGAAAGACCGATGAGATCCGGTTTTTTGTGGTCGATGAATTCCAGGAGTGCCTCCGGTGGGGTATTTGCTCCCAGAAAATAGCCATCCCAGCGGTGGAGTTCGAAGATATCGGCCACCATTCTGGCGCCAAGCTGATGATACTCATCGGCCACACAGGCGATGACAGCCTTTTTGCCGATATGATCGGCGGCGAAAATCCGAGGAGAAACCAGGCTCAAAAGCCTCTGCGTAATAGCCGTAGCCAGGTGTTCCACCGCAACGGAGATTTTGTTCCTCTCCCACAGCTCACCTATTTCATACATGGCCCTCTGAAACAGGCGGACATACAGATCGCAGATCTCCACATTCCTGTCGAGCAAGTCCCGGACCATGCTCAGGCACTGATTCTGGTCACCGGTGATGAGGGCGTTGAGATAATCATTGTAGATACTATCGAAAACATCGATGTGTTCCATTACAACCTCTGGGTTTACTGAAAGAGTAATGTCGGATCACCAAATCTACCGGTCGGTTTCCGATGGTGTCATGGCAGATGGAAGTTTTCCAGGCCTCACCAGGATTGGATTTCGGATCATGACCCCTTGCGTTCAGCGTTTTGTAAATCTCTCCGTCTCAGCTTTTCGAGACCTTCGTGAGGAGCTTGCCGGTAAGCCCCATCTCCCGTATTTTCCTGAGCAGCAATTCCTGAACCTCCTTGTCTTCGCCCAGTTCTGCCATAAGGTTGCCGGTTTCCACCCCACCGATTGCTGTTGCGAGAGTAGGCCATTCCGTGGGCAGCGGTGCAGAGCAGAGATCCTGGATCAGGTGTAACAGGGTTTGCTCGTTTTGCTGGTCCTCCTGAAGTGTCGCGCCCATGCGACGTGCCTGGGAGAGGAGGACATCCCGGCAGGTCTGGATAAAGATGGGGTCCTCGGCGTAGGCGTGTCCACCTCGCACTCGAAGGATTCTTGAGATCAGGATGGCCGGCCGTACGCTTGCGCTGCTGGTTTTGAGCCCCGCATCGCGGAAGGCCCGGACCAGGGCGACGATCCTCTCGACCTCCACCAGACGCAGTCCGGAGTGTGTCTGGGTGATGCCTATCTCGGTCTCCAGGTCGAACCCGCTCAGGATGATCGTGACCATTCGGTCCAGGAGAGCATCCTGGGCGCCGTGAACCCCCGCGTAGTCGGCGGGATTGCTGGTAAAGATGATTCGGAAATCGGGGTGAACGGCTATATGCTCGCCGCGTAGAGGCAGCACCCGTTCCTCCAGGACCGAAAGAAGCACATTGTTGGCCTCGGGCCGCGAACGCGTGAATTCGTCATAGACCACGGTGTTGCCTTTCTGACAGGCCTCGGTGAGGGCTCTTCCCACCCACAGCGGCTTGGACTCTTCCTCAACCTTGAGCACGGTGTGAATGTACTCGTCGCGCGTATAACTTCGCTTGTAGCCGCTTTCCTTTCCCACCAGGTCCGCGGTGCCCATCTGGTCGTCCCCATGGATGAGCATCACCGGGCGACCCAACTGCTGGGCCACGTGGAGGGCTATGGTGGTCTTGCCGCTTCCCGCCGGACCGGAGAGGTGAACGTGCAAACCGTCCCGGAGATAGACCAGAGTGCGCTCTACCAGGTCCTTGACAAAGGGTGTCTCCACGAAGTCCGATGATGGAGTGGTTCCTGCCCCAGGTCGCTGGTCCGGCAGATTCCTTTCCCCCTGGCCGGCATCGGGGGTAAAGGTGAACTCTTTCTCACAGAAGGGGCATGAGTAGCGTCGTTGACGCCCCGATTCCACCTGTACCTCTCTATGGCACCAGGGGCAGCTCTGTATCTGCTTCTCCATCAGTCGCCTCCCTTCTCGACGGTCTCCGGATGCTCCGCGTCAAGTCGCGAGAGAGGGAGCACAGCCGTAACCTCCGTGCCCACGCCCGGAGTGCTGTGGACCACGCACTGTCCACCCATGGCGTCCGCATAGTCTTGCATTGTTGCCACCCCCAGCCCAGCAGGAGCGGATTGCGCATCGAAGCCCTGGCCGTCGTCCTGCACCGTGAGGCGCAGCCAGCCTTTCCGGGAAGCGTCCAGCCGCACGGTAACCTTGCCGGCCTTTGCGTGCTCGACCACGTTGGTCAGGGCTTCTTCGGCGATGCGGTATACCGCCAGCTTCACCGGCTCTGCAACCGAGTTCCGGTCGGTCTTCTCCTGCATTATCAGCTCTTCATCCATCTCCATCTGAACAGCCGGACCCGCCTTAAACTGGTCATCAAAGGACAAAAAGCTCGGAACGAGCCCCTGGCTGAGGGTCGGAGGGTAGAGCCGGCGGCTGAGAACGTCCAGTTGTTGCTCAATCACCTGGCTTAGACCCTCGATCACCTCGCTCAAAAGCCGAGTTGTTCCCGAAGCGGAGATCGTACCTTGCAGGAGTTCTTGCAGGTTGGCCTTCAGGCTCATGAGCTTTTCCCGCACACCATCGTGCAGTTGGACGGAGATCTCCCGGCGAACGCGCTCTTGCGCCGCTATGAGCCGCTGTCGCGAGCGCTGCAGTTCCTCCGCCCTGGCGAAAGCGATCCCATGCCGTATCAATGCCTCCTCCGTGGCCTTGCGTACAATGGCATAGCGCAGGGAGCGCACCAGCAGCTTGCTATCCACTTCTCCCTTCACCAGATAGTCCTGCGCGCCACTCTTCAATGCCTCGCCCGCCAGCGCTTCATCCTGGAAGCCCGTCATCACTACAATCGGCACACCCGGCGCTTGAGCCCGCGTCATGACAAGGGTGTCGATGCCATGACTGTCCGGCAGCCCCAGGTCCAGCAGAACCACGTTGCAGGTCTCTTCCCACAGGTATTCCAGAGCTTCGCTGAGCCGCCGGACGTGGGTCATTCGGAACTCTTCAGGAAGGGCTTCCTCCAGGTTTTCGTACATCAGGCGGGCATCCCCCAAATTGTCTTCAACCAGCAATACTTTAATGGGTTCAGATGACATGGCCTCTCCCTATTCCGGTGGCAGTTTCACGACAGTGAACCAGAATTCCTCGATGGCTCTCAGCACCGCGCTGAACTGGTCCAGATTAACGGGCTTTGTGATATAGCAGTTCGCGTGGAGATCATACATTTTGAGGATGTCCATTTCGGCGCTTGAGCTGGTCAGGACGACCACGGGGATGCGTCTCAACTGCTCATCAGTCTTGATCTCCGCCAGCACCTCACGGCCGTCCTTCTTTGGCAGGTTCAGATCCAGCAGGATGAGATCCGGACGGGCTGCGTTGGCGTACTTGCCTTCGCGGCGCAGAAACGCCATAGCCTCTACCCCATTGGCCACCACGCTCATATGGTTGAGCAGCTTGGAATCCTTCAAGGTTTCCCGCGCCAGGCCCACGTCGCCGGGGTTGTCTTCCACCAGGAGAATCTCAACCGGCCTGCCAAAAGCCACGGTACACATGGTCCGCTACCTCCTGCTAAGGGTGGTCAAGTGAAACGTGGAGCATATCCCCGGTTGGGACTCCATCCAAACGTGCCCACCGCGGTGCCCACGATCTTCTTGCAGCCGGCCGGGCCAATGTTTGTGCCGGAGCAGGCGCTGGAAGGCAGCCGACCAAGACGCGCTCGGCGCATCGGGGATCGATGCCAATGCCGTTATCGTGGACGGAGAATGCCCACTCATTCGGCTTGACCGCCATCTCTGCATCCCGCCGGCGCCGTCCGTAGAAGACCTCCGGTCCTGCACCGCACGAACCACGGGTCCTTCAGATGCCGTTTCGCCAGTCATGACCGGAAGCAGGTTGCATATCTCATCAACCGTCCCCCCGGACGTCATCAGCCTTTGCTCAGAGTAAAACACCAGGCTCCGGATGGCCCGGCCGATCCGAGAGCATAATCCGTTGACCGGCTTCGCATAGTCCTCTCAACCTTTTCGACCGGGTTTCTTGACTTTTCGATGCCGGATCGCATTACTCGGTGCTTCCACGTCAGCTTGAGTATGAATAGTGGGAATGCAGATTGGAGCCCTTGCGGAGAATTCGAGGTGGTTGGCCCCGAAAGATTTCTTCACGGTCCGTTCGTCCACGGCAGGTGTGGTATCCGCTCCAGGGAATCAGGTCCAGAGAAGTATGGTGAAGATTACAGGATCGGCAACATGTCTTTGCTTGATTCCATAAATATGCACGCTTTTCTCCAGCGGGAGAGGCCCCTTCCGGTTTCTGCCTGTGATCATCACCATGCATTTGCTGTTCCAAAGGAGTGCCGTTATTTCCCTGCCGTTCAAATAATCGAAGCACGCCGCCGTTTCCTTACGTTGCATGCCCGCTCCGGTATCGAGAGCCTTGCCGATCGTAACGAACCGCTGTGTTTGGGGATCATGACGAAAGCGCCATGTCTCACCGGTGAACTCTCGGGAGCCGTCCATTCGTTCTTCAAGGTCCAATCCATTGGAAGACCCGAGAGTACATGACCTGTTTTCTCAGTTACCCTCCGGCGATGGGGGAAATCAGGAGGGATAGGACTCCAGTCGCCCGTGGTACGTGGAACGGAGGAAGCTCAGCCAGCGCCGGAACGGCAAACCGCGTCGCCCTCTTGCGGGTATTTCATTCCCTGCTTTTATCTCCGAACTTCGAGAGCCGTTCCCCGGCCTCTTTGAAGTCCCCGAGGCTGGAGTAGCCGTAGAGCGTTTCGAGTCGCAGGGCGTCCTCCAGCGTCCGGCCGATGACCTCGAGGATGGTTTCCCTGGCGGACCGGATGGCCTGTTGGCTGTTGTTCAGGATCATGCGGGCGTATTCTTCGGCGGTGGACATCAATTCGGCGTGGGGGACCACCCGGTTCACGAGCTTCAGCCGGTATGCTTCGTCCGCCGTCACTTCACGCCCCGTGAGCGTCAGTTCGAGGGCCGTCCCGATGCCCGCAACCGCCACGAGCCGGACGATGCCGCCGTCTCCCTGGTGCAGCCCGTAGCGCACTTCGAATACGCCGAATTTCGCCCGCTCCGATGCGATTCGGATATCGCATGCCAGCGCCAGTTCAAACCCTCCGCCGACGGCAAGCCCGTTCACGGCGGCGATAACGGGCTTGCTCATCCTGTGGCGCCCCCGTGTGAGACCGCCTCCGATGCCCATCGGCATGTTCCTCCTGGGCTCCATCAGGTCGGCATTCTTCCATTTCGGAATGAACGTCTTGAGATCGGCCCCGGAACAGAACGCCTTACCCTCTCCCGTCAGAATCGCCACGTCGAGGTTCGCGTCCTCGCTGAATTCCGCCCAGACTTCCGAAAGTTCGCCGTTGATCCCGTCATCCAGGGCGTTGAGAGCTTCAGGGCGGTTGAGCGTTACATAGGCGATTCTGCCTTTCTTTTCGAAAATCACCTTTTCCATGTACGGACCTCCGTCGTAGAGTGGGGAATGAAGGGAAGTGCCTGTAGTCATGCATAATAAATCATCATGCATGCATGATCCGTCCGGTTCCGGCGGCAAATGCATGCCCTGCGGGTGTGTGTGACGCTCCGGGTCTCGATGGCATCGGAACCGGCTCCTTCGGGGTGTCCTCATCCGGCCCCCCGGAGTTGCCCGTATATCCGTCGGGCTTCCGGACAGAACCATAAAACCTCAAACCTTACGCAACGGTGCAAGGAAAAACGAACGCCGGATGCTGTGAAACGAAATCCGACCGGCCTGCGCTGCTTCGGCGGGTGGCACGGGCAGCTCATTCGTCCGTCCGCGAAGCGCAAGAGGGGATCGATAATTGTCCCCTCCTTCAAAAGTGATGGTGTTTACCGGTGCCTCCCGTCCTTACGGAGCCGGCAATGGGCGGACTTTATGCGTCAGGCAATTCAGGAGGCGCAGCGCCGGTTCCATCGCACCAGGAATTCAGGTTCGCGATCGGATCGCTTAGAGGACCTTTAACATATACTCCGGCACAATTCTGTATTCAACCTATTAACTTCTTTACTGAAAATATCAACGAAGTCTCGAATAGCCAAGTCTTAATCCGCAACTCCCCGCCGCGGTATTCCTGTCCGGGCCACGGCCAGGGTTGGCAAAAAACGCGAGGCAAGGTAGAGTTGTATTCTCTTTTTCCCTCCACGAGCGGAGGGCTCCTGCAAACCACATCGGATCTCCCGGAAGAGGACGAATGCGACATGCGCTTCCTTCACACGGCGGATTGGCATCTGGGGCGGATTTTTTACGGGGTTCACCTGACGGACGACCAGGCATGGGTGCTGGACGATCTGATTCGGCTCGCCTCCGACAGCAGGGCGGAAGCCGTTCTGGTGTCCGGAGACATTTACGATCGGGCTGTTCCGCCGCCCGATGCGGTAAAGCTTCTTGACGAGACACTCTCCAGGCTTGTCCTCGGCCTCAGGATTCCGGTCATCCTGATCGCCGGAAACCATGACAGCCCCGAGCGTCTGGGCTTCGCGTCTCAGGTCCTGGCCGCACGGAACCTGCACCTTGCGGGGGTACTCTCCCCCAATCCGGTCTGCGTCACTCTGAAGGACCGGTACGGGCCCGTGTGCGTGCATGCCCTGCCCTATGCCGAACCTCCCCTCGTCCGGGAGAGACTGGGGCGGGAGGATATCTGCGACCACGATTCGGCCATGAAAGCACTTGTCGAGCGGGTAAAGCAGTCTCAGCCCACGGGGGCCCGTTCCGTCCTGGTCGCTCACGCGTTCGTTGCGGGGAGCGAGGGAAGCGAATCGGAGCGGTCCCTCTCCGTGGGCGGGGCCGGAACGGTCAGCTCCGGGTGCTTCGACGGTTTTGATTACGTGGCCCTGGGCCATCTTCATCGGCCCCAGCGGGCCGGAGCGGACAACATCCAATACGCCGGGTCACTGCTGGGATATTCGTTTTCCGAGGCATCCCACGCCAAGTCGGTCAACCTCGTCGACCTGGACGCCGCCGGCAAATGCTCCGTCGAACGTGTGCCCCTCAGCCCCCGGCACGCCATCCGGTGCATCCGGGGAAGCTTCAGTGAGCTTCTCTCGGGGCCCGAGAGCGGCCAAAGCCCCGAGGACTACCTCATGGCCGTCCTCACGGACAGGGGACCTATCCTGGATGCCCGGGGGAAGCTCTCACTCGTCTATCCCAACCTGCTTCACATCGAGCGCCCATACCTGGCGGAAGGTGGTGAAGAGCAGGTCCGGGGGCCGGGGCGGGACCACCGCGGGTTGAGCGACCTCGAACTCTTCCGCGCCTTTTTTTCCCAGGTGACAGGGGAGGACCTCAATCCGGAACAGGCGAAAGCATACGCACACATCGCGGAAAACGTCCATCGGGACGAGAGGGAGGCGGGATCATGAGACCCGTCGAACTCACCGTGCATGCTTTCGGACCTTACGCGGAGGAACAGGTCTTCGATTTTCGCAGGCTCGGGGGCCGGTCGTTTTTCCTCATCCACGGCCCGACGGGCTCCGGCAAATCGAGCATCCTCGACGCCATTTGTTTTGCGCTCTACGGAGAAACCTCCGGTGGGGAACGGGACACGAAACACATGAGGAGCGACTACGCCGGCGCGGAGACCCTCACCGAGGTGACATTCGATTTTTCCCTGGGGGACAGGGTGTACCGCGTAACGCGGGTCCCCGAACAGGAACGGGTGAGGCTGCGGGGAGCGGGGACGACCACGCAGCGCCCGACGGCGACCCTGTGGGACCGGACCGGTGCCGGGGACGGCCCCGAAGAGGGGACCGTTCTTGCCGGCCAGTGGACGAAGGTGACCGAAGAGGTGGAGCGCCTGCTCGGGTTTCGAAGCGATCAGTTTCGCCAGGTCGTCATGCTTCCGCAAGGGCAGTTCCGGCGGTTCCTCCTGGCGGATTCCCGCGAACGCCAGTCGATCCTCGAAGTCCTGTTCCGGACCGAGAGCTACCGGCGCATCGAAGAAGCCTTGAAAGAGGCGGCCAGGGAAGTCCGCCAACGGTATGACGACCTGAAAAACAGGAGGCGGATCATCCTCGAACAGGCCTCCGTGGAATCCGAACTGCAGCTTGCCGAGGTCCGGGACGGACTTTCCGTGCGCCTTTCCGCGCTCGCGCTCGAAATCGAGGCCCTCAAGGCAAAGGAAAAACTGGCAAACGAAGCCCTGAACAAGGCGCGGGACGCCCGCCGAAAACTTGATGAGGAAAAAGAAGCGCGGGGTGCTCTGGATGCCCTGCAGGGCAGGAAAAGTGACATCGAGGCCGACCGGGGCAGGCTCGAACGGGCGAGGAAAGCCCTGAACCTCCGGGATGTGGAGGCGAATCTGCTCAGCCGCGGGAAGGAATTTCAGGGGGCCTCGGCCAGGCTGGAAACCGCCGAAAAACGGCACAGGATTGCACTGGAAGCAAAGAAGGCGGCCGATGCCGCTTTCACCAGCGAGGAAGGCCGGGGTGTAGAACGAGAAGATGCCCGAAAGGGGCTCGACCGGTTGACCGCGATGGCCGCCCTGGGCCGGGAACTCGAAGAGGCGCGGCGCAGCCTCGGTACCGGGGATCTCAGGGTGCGGAACATCGGGCGGCTTTGCGAAGGGAAAAAGGCGCTCCTCGGCAGATGCCTTGAGACGTTGGAAAAAGTCAGGATCGAGCAGCAAAACGCCGGGGCCGTTGCCGTGCACCTGGAACGGTACCGCCTCGAGCTGGCACAGGCCGCCCGTTCCTACCGAAGGGCCATCCGACTGAAAACAGGGCAAAAACGCCTGGCAGTGGTCCTGGAAATCATGAGGAAGGCGGACGAAGCCGTGGAAAGCGACCGCCTCAACCTCGTTCAGGCCCGAGCCAGGCTCGACGCCGTGGAAAAGAACTGGTTTGAAGGCCAGGCCGCGATCCTTGCACGGGATCTTCACGATGGTTCCCCCTGCCCCGTATGCGGTTCCGGGGAACATCCGTCGCCGGCCCGTTTTGAAGGGGATTTGCCCACGGAAACGGCCCTGAGAAAAGCAAGGAAAGAGGTCCGGGCTTTTGAGACGGCCCATGAAACCGCGCGGAGGGAGTCCGAACGGGTGCATCTCAACGCGGCTTCTGTGCAATTTGAAATCGAGAGCCTGGAAAAAGAACTCGGGAGCGGCGGGACACCTGATGCCGCGGACCTCAAACCGCGGCTCAGGGACTCCTGGGAACGGGTTAAAAAAGCGGTTGCGGCCCGGGGCCTGCTCGTGAATCTCGCCGCCGGGGTCGAGGTGATGGAACGTGAAGAGCGGGAAACGGCGCAGAGGCTGAAAAAGCTGGAAAGCGGCCTTCAGGCGGCCTTCCGCCGCAGGGATGCCGCAGGCGCCGTCGTATCCGAGCGCGAGGCAAGGGTCCCGGAGGAACTCCGCGATGCCCGGGTGCTCGGCAAAGCCGTGAGATCGGCTGAAAAGAGGTTGAAATTCCTTACGGAAGCCTTTGAAGCCGCGCGAAGGAAAAAGGAAGACACGGCCGGGGAACTTGCCGCCTGTGGGGAATCGTTCAGGGGCGCAAAGGACGCGGTCGAAGCCGCGGACGCGCAGGTAAAGACTGCGGCGTCGGAATTCGAACTTCGCCTCGATGCTGCGGGATTCCGGGACGTTCCGGACTATCGGTCGGCAAAGCTGGATCAGAAGGGAATCGACCGGCTGGATAAGGCGATCCGGGATTACCATGGCGCTTTGAAGGCCGCTCAGGACCGGTTCGAACGTGCCGCCGCGTCGGCCGTCGGTCTGAAGGAGCCCGATCTTGAAGGGGCTCGGAGAGGTCTCGATGAAGCGGGGGAGGCCCTGCAATCGGCAACCGCGCACAGGGGGGAATTGAATGCCCAAACCCTTCAGATGGACAAGTTCCTGAAAGAACTGCAAAAGCTTGCCGGAGAGATGGAAGCGCAGGAGCGGCGGTATGCGGTCATGGGCAGGATTTCCGAGGTGGCGAACGGCCGGAACGCCCAGGGGCTGACGTTTGAGCGGTTCGTGCTGGCGGCTCTTCTGGACGATGTTCTCGCGGCGGCGTCAAGGCGGCTGCGCCGCATGAGCAAGGGGCGCTTCGACCTGCAGCGGTCCAGGGAACGGAACAGCCAGCGCGGCGCTGCCGGCCTGGACCTCCTGGTTTTCGACACCTATACGGGGACCACTCGGCCCGTGAATACCCTATCCGGCGGAGAAAGCTTTCTGGCGTCGCTGGCCATGGCCCTCGGCCTGGCCGATGTCGTTCAGGCCTACGCCGGCGGAATCAGGCTGGACACGATTTTTATCGATGAAGGTTTCGGGAGCCTGGATCCCGAAGCGCTTGACCTGGCTTTTCAGACCCTTGTGGAATTGCAGGAAGGCAATCGCCTGGTGGGTGTCATTTCTCACGTGCCGGAACTTAAGGAACGCATCGATGTCCGGCTGGAGGTGGTTCCCGGCAACCGGGGAAGTTCTGCCCGCTTCGTCCTGTAACGGTCGTCCCCGGTGGATGCCAGAAGCTTTCGCAAGGAGGAATCCGGAGGTGTTCGGTGTGGTGACGGGCGTGCGTGCGTGTGCCTTACGGAAGGTCAAAACGGGAAACCGGCCTCACGCAACGGCGCAACGAAAAACAGAGAAGAAGCAGCCGAAGCCATCCATGCTTTGAGCAAAGGGGATCGTGGCAGGTTTGCCGCGGGTAGCCCGGATACTGGTTATCCAGGCGCGAAGCGCAAGAGGAGGTGTTCGGGTTGGTGACGTGCGTGCGTGTGCCTTACGGAAGGTCAAAACGGGAAACCGGCCTCACGCAACGGCGCAACGACGCAACGAAAAGCCGGCGAACCAGTCGAAGCCACCCATGGTTTGAGCAAAGAGGACCGCGGCAGGCTTGCCGAGGGTAGCCCGGATACTGGTTATCCTGGCGCGAAGCGCAAGAGGGGGTGTTCGGGTTGGTGCGTGCGTGTGCCTTATGGAAGGTCAAAACGGGAAACCGGCCTCACGCAACGGCGCAACGAAAAACAGAGAAGAAGCAGTCAAGCACGGGGCGATGCAACGTTGCGGTGAAGTCATGCGAGGTCGAAGACTCGTTGCATTGCAGATACTTCGGCTCAGCCACACGAACACGGTCCGGCACCGGAGTTGCCGCTTTGCCTCCGATTCCGGACCGTGCACGGTGGTTTATTCGACTTTTTGCCAACTTTTATCGGGGTTGTACCTCTTCATTTTGGTTGCGATCCGGTCGGTCTTAACACCCAGGTCCTGCTGGTAGACGATTCCCTGCTGGTTCACGATGAAGCTCATGATTCCGGTTGTTCCGTAATCCGCCGGAAATGCGAGCAGGGCGAACCCTCCGATCATATTGCCGTTTATCACGTAATCGTAGGCCCCGCCCGGCGTCTGCGGTCCCTGCCCCTTCAGGATTTTGAAGTAATATCCGTGGAACGGAGCCCTGGGGGTCGTGGTCTGCTTCGGAGTGATCTCATCCACCGTGGCCCGGGCAAAGAACAGGCCCATGGGGCTGTCTTCCCCGCCTTCCGGGGGCAGCCAGTACAGACCGTCGTATTGCCCCTGTTCGCTGGAGGCCTTCTGAGCGTATTCCAGCACCTGGTCGTTGTCGCGGTCCTTGCTTGCGTACTCACGCTGCGCGTCCACGTACGCCTTGCAGACCTCGATGGCACTCAATTCGTTCCTCCCGATCCTTCGGTTTGTGACTTCTTCCTTCCCCGCCCTGGTGTCGAAGTACCACGCACCGTCCTTTTCCCTGAGCGGGATCGGGAAAGGCCATTCCTGCTTTCCAATATGCAGGAACACTCGTCCGTCCGTTTCGGCAATCAGCCGCGCCAGTTCGTGGTAGGCTTCGATCACGCGGTCCCGTTCCCATTTGTCCGTAGCTTCATCTCCCGTCGAGATGATGTCTTTTCCCTCAGGCCCGAAAATGGCCAGCACCTCTTCCCTGTTGCCCGCCTGGGCGGCTGTCATCAGGGCACTCACCGCTTCTTCCGGGGTGCCGAAAGTCTTTTGGCCCGGGTCCTGGGCGTGTGCGGCGGGGCAGGCGAGCACGAAAGCCAGCGCCGGAATCATAAACAACGCCAAACCCAAGCGGCAGACGGGTTTTTCTTTGAAATTCGATGCAGATCGAAACATCGCTTTTTCCTCCGTCAGAGTATTTATATGGCAAGAGTTCGCTTCTCATCCACTGATGGAAACCGGGGCATCGCGGAGTGGGTCCCGGCCGCCTTATCTTCGATGTCCACCGCCACCGCCGTGAAAACCGCCTCCACCGTGGGAGCCTCCGCCGTCGCCGCGAGGCCGAGAGAATTCTCCGCCTCCTCTGGCCTGCGGGGCCTCATGCATGTAGCGATCGCTGTTGCGGCTGGTCTGCCCCCGCTGGCTGGACGCCCACTCATTCTTTCCGTTGCCATAGTTGCCGAAGGCATTCTGCGGCTGGTGGCCGGCGCCCGGTCGGTTCATCGCCTGATTGCCGGGGTTCCTCATCGCATTGTCCGGTTCGTGGCCCCGGAAACTCTGCTTTCCCTCACCTGACAGATTCCGGGGAACGTTCTTCCTCGCATCTGCCGACATCGCCCCCTTCTGACCATACTGTCTGGCCGAGGCCGGGTCTTTGTACAATTGGCCCTTCCGGTGGTAAGGATCGTGGTGCCAGGGACCCGGACCGGGACCCGGGCCTGGACCCGGGTGGTGATGGTTCCAGTCGTTGTTGTGGTTGTAAAAGTTATTGTTGTTGATCACGACGTCTCCGCCGCCCCAGTTGAATGCGCCGAAGCAGGCGGCCCCCGCGAAGAAGCCAGCCGTAAAACCGACAAGGCCGGCTGTGGCAACATATCCCGGCGGATAGGCAACGACCGGGGGATAGGCCGGATACCACCAGGGGCCGTAGACGACCGTCGGGTTATAGACCGGCACGTATACCACCTGGGGATCGGCGGGTTCGATCTTTATGGCCTGCTGTTCGACGACCACCTTCTGCTGTTTGGTCGTCTTGAGGTTTCCCGAGGCTTTTGCCTTGGTGCGCAGATGTTGGATACTGTCCATCACATCCTTCTGCTGGGCAAGGAAGGTGTCGCCGAGTTTGGATGTCCAGTCGAGCTTGTCGCTCATCATTGCCAGCACGTCCGGAAAGTAGGCCAGGGATTTGACACTCACATCCCAGTCCTGCTTTTGCACGGCGTCGTCCAGTTGCTGGCCCTTCAGACCGGGGTTGGCCTTGACCCACCGGTCGGCTTCGACCACTTCGAGAGGATAAGTCGAAGCCATGAGAATCTGGCTCAGCAGTGAATCCGGATACAGCGCAATTGGAGCGAGCATCTGATCGAGCTGCTCGGGCCGCATGGGTGCCGGACCCTGGGTGTCCTGTGCGGGGACCGTGACCGGAGACGCAAGAAGAACGGTCAGCGACAACAGGGTCAACCAAAAAACGGTCCTTTTCTTCATTCTGCCTCCTCCTTGAACGAATAAATAGAGCGACTTGATATGAGCGGGTTACGTACTGACAAGTGTATTACTTTTTGTATATGGCTTTGTAGGAAGATACCGTCTTGGCAATAGCATGGCTTGCCCACGGCCGTCAAGAACAAGGAATCCTGGGCGGCTCAGCGGCCTTACAAATGGGCATGCTCGTGGAGCGGTTGAAGGAAGGCCATGGGTCCGCCGCGGCGGGACCCGCCCGCAGCCGGCGGAGTGACCGTGCGGGCCGGTGAGGTTTGTCCCGGCACCGGGATTGCGAATCCCGCCCCCCAGGCCGCCTAAACGTTCAATAATAGTCCACCGGGTCTTTTTTGTGGCGTACGGCCCACCAGAAAATGAGATTGCTGGGGAGCCCTTGGGTGACATAGGAGAAAGCAGGGGCCGTCGCAAAGCGCCTGATGATTCGAGGAAACGAATAAAACTTTCTGAAACAGCTCCATACCCCGTCTTCGACCTGCTGCCGGGTCATGTTTTTAGGGATGAAGGTGCACTCCATGCCCAGGTACCGGTCTGCCAGGGGATTCGGAACACGGCCTTCCTCCATGAGTTTCTTTCGCATCGGGGTTCCTTCCCGGGGTGAAACCGTGTTGAAAAAGGCCATCGGGGCTTTGACCTCCCGCAGAAACTCCATCGTCTCCTGAAAGATCTCCGGGGTGTCCTCATCCAGCCCGAAAAGAAAATTCAGTGAATAGAAGATCCCTCTCTTTTCGAGTTCACGGAGCATCTCCATATAATCCTTAACCCGGTTCTGGCGTTTGTTGATGCTGGAAAGGCTCTTCTGGGAAACGGACTCTATGCCTATGTTTACATGGTAGATGCCCGCCCTGATCGCGAGATCCAGCAGTCCGGTGTCGCGGGAAGTGTTGATGGTCCACAGGCAACTCCACCGTATCTTCAACGGAATCATGGCCTTGAAAAGTTCTCGGGCGTAGTCGTGGTTGCCGGTGATGTTGTCGTCGACCACCTGCACTTTTCCCGTCGGAATGTTCCTGATGTCTTCAACCACTTCGGCGATGGGCCTGTGCCGGTACGTGCCGCCGTAGAATATGGGAACCTCGCAGAAACTGCAGTTGAAGGGGCAGCCGCGGGTGGTCTGAAGCGGCAGGTACTGGACGAAATATTTCCTGCGGTCCAGGAGGTCCCACCTCGGCAGGGGCAGGTTTTTGAGGTCGTGGAACCGTTCGCCTTTGTAGCGGTGCTTCATCCGGCCCGCCCTGAAATCTTCCAGGAGCCGGGGCCAGGCGTATTCCGCCTCGCCTTCCACCACGGCGTCGCAGTGTTCAAGGCATTCCTCCGGCAGCAGCGTCGGGTGAAACCCTCCCATCACCACCGCCGTTCCCCGTTTCCTGAATTCAGCGGCGATCTGATAGGCGCGGGGCGCCGTCGAGATCGTGGTGGAGAGTCCCACAAGATCGTAGCCCCGGTCATAGTCGATTTCATCGAGCCTGTCGTCGATCAGTTCGACTTCGGCGAACGAGGGGGTCAGGGCCGCCATATATGGAAGAGCGAGTCCCATGATCCAACGCTTCCTGGTTTTGTAAGGAAGCCCATTCTTGAATACGGTTGCAGGTTGAACGATGAGTATTTTCATGATTCAAGCCACCTTTTTCCATAATCGAAATCAAATCAAACCTACCCGATACCCTGCGGAGACCCCTTTCAACGCTGTTTGTCGCTCGTCCGCTGAATGAGTGCAAACTTCGGTGAAAGCAGAGGAGTCCCCTGCTGTCGTCACTACCGTCAAAATGGAGGGTAGGTATTATTATTCTTTTGAATCAATCGGTTAACTTGGAAGACCCGGGGGGGCCGCTGTCTTGAGGGAATCCCCCGGGCGGGCTGGAACTTGGCCGTGCCCCGATCCGTCTTCATCGCTTGGTGTGACCTCCGTGTTATCGTAATTCCCGGGAATGACGTAACTGGAGATTCCTTCCTCGCTTTCCGGCAGAAATTCTCTTTGTCATCGAGCTGTTAAGAAATGCAAAAACAGACAAACCTTCCCTGGCATACCTGGAAAACTTCCAGGATATGCATTGGCTAAGGTCGTGTGCTGCGAAAGTCAAGAGGCGCTTGCTTGATGCGGTTTTGCCTTGGCCGTGGCCTACCTGTGCCGCGTGGGGCGGAGCCGGTTTCGGTTGTCTGGGCCGCGGGATGGCCGACAAAAGGAAGCGGGAAACTTTGGGGGTGGCGACGCCTGGGTCTTGTGGTATCATCCAGCCCTGTTTTTCCCGAATACACATCGGGCATGGCGTTGCAGAAACACGAGGAATACCGGAAGGAAACCCATTTTCCCAGCATTGGAAAAGGGTTTCCGGCCGGTTTTTTCGACTATAGGAAAAATGGTGATCCAATGAAATGCAGTTTGGACGACCCGAGTGCTCCCCAGGCCGGTTCTTCGGGGGATGAGGCCGGGGAGAGGCTTGCCGGACCTTACGAACCTCACGTGCCTTCGGGCTGGACGGGGGCGGCATGCCGCATCTTGAGGCATCCCGTCTTCTGGCTGGTCCTTGCCCTGGCCCCCTTTCTTTTTCTCACTTCCGGGCCCCGCCATTTCAACGAAGGCGAAGCCATGTACGCGGAAATTGCGCGTGAAATGCGCGCCGGGGGCGACTGGATTACTCCTCATCTGAACGGCAAGCGCCACTTCGACAAACCTCCCCTCCTGTACTGGATGATCGGGGCGGGGCAGGAGGCGCTGGGAGAAACGGAATTCTCGGCCCGGCTGTGGGTGGCCCTGGCCGCTCTGGCTTCGATTCCCGTGGTGAGCGGCATCGGTTCGGCCCTGTACGGCCGGAAGGTCGGATGGATTGCCGCTCTGGTCTATGCGGCCAGCCTCGGTCCGTACACCTTCGGGAAACTGGCCATGCCCGATCTGCTCCTGATGCTGTGGATCAACCTGGCCATTCTCGGCTACGTGAAGGGCTATTGGGACAGGGGCGGGGGAACCGGCGCCTGGCCGGTGATCATGTTTGCAAGCCTCGCCCTGGCGACCCTCACCAAGGGCCTTGTCGGCCTCGGGCTCCCCGCCGCGATCATCGGGCTTCATGCCCTGCTGAGCGGACGAATCCGTTGCTTCCTGTCCCGGAAGTTCATTTGCGGCCTGGCGGTCGCCGCGATTATAGCGCTTCCTTGGGTCGTTGCCGTCGCGCTGGCCAACCCCGATTTCCTCGGTTATTTTTTCATCCGGGAACACCTGCTGCGTTTCACCGGAAAACGATTTCCACCCGATGAATGCCTTTCCCTGCCCGTTTTCCTGATTTTGACTTTTGTCTGGACCTTTCCCTGGCTGACGCTCGTTCCCCAGGCGCTCAAGCAGGCGATGCACAGACTCCGGACCGCTTCGATGCACGAGGGCGCCGACTTGCTCCCCTTCCTCTGGCTGATCGTTGTCATCGGCCTCTTCTCGGCTTCCCACTCGAGACTCGAATATTATGCCATGCCCGCCATGCCCGCCTTCGCCCTGCTTTGCGGAAAGCTCTGGGCCGATGTCCTGGAACCCTTGCCCGACGGCCCTTCGACCCGCGCCTTCGCGGCTGCCCTTGCCCTGATGACCTTCATCATGGTGCTGGCCGCCGGCTTCGCCTTCGTTGTGCTGGGGCCGTGGAAGGACCTGATCTTCAAGGCCTTTACCGATTCCTGGCCCGAAGCGGGGTGGATCAACGGCCCCGAACAGGCCGCGATGCTCGACCGGATGCGTGTTCCCGCTCTTGCCGCCATGGCCGGCGGGGCCTTGTTTTCCTTCGCGGCCCTGATCGCGGTCCTGAAATCACGCCCCCGGATCGCCCTGGGCCTCCTGGCGGCCATGATGGCCCCGTTTTTCGTCATGGTTCACTGGGGCTTCACTGCGGTGAACCCTTTCGAATCCTCCTACGAGACGGCGCAGATCGTCAAACGGGCCGCCGGCCCGGATGACATGGTGGTATTCCAGGAACCGCATGAATACATGTGGACCGGGGGCATAACCTATTACACCAGGCGCATGGTCCACATCCTGAAAGACCCGAAATTCGAAGGGGTGAAAGACCGGCTTCGCGAACCGCCGGACCGGTTCATGGACCGGGGCGCCCTCATCGCCCTCTGGAATTCGAATCGGAAGGTCGTCGTCGTGGCCGATGAAGCGAAAGGCAACGTGGCGGAGACCCTCACAAGGGAGGGCCATGCCACGGTCGTCGGGAAATCGGGCACCCAGATCGTTTTGAGCAACGGGCGCTGACGCCCGGCGGAACGCCCGGATGTCCTCTTGCGTCAAGCCAAAAAACGCCGGTCCTTCGAGGCCGTGGAATAATTCAAAAGACCAGGGTCTCCCGCATATAACATCTTAAAATCACGTGAAATACCAGGATGCCGCTGGGCAAATTCCCGATTCTTTCACCGTCTTTCCGTTCCAGTGGGAGGGAAGGGCGGCGCATTTCCCGCTTGCGGCACTCAACGTGAAAAACCGAAAGTGGCCTCACGCAGGGGCACAACGCCACAACGAAGAGCGAAAGAGAAGCGATTATGGAACGGGGTGCGTAGCGTCCCGGTGATGGAGTGTGACGGTGTGGGTGGGCAAAGAACGCTTCGGAAGTCCGGTTTGGAGGCTGGGTGTCGATGCGGGCCGGAATCCGGGGGACCAATTCGCCGATGTACGAAACGGGGTGGGAGACGGCCTTGCCGTACCCACCCCGTACAACCACACAACCCTCCAGAAAGCCGTGCCAAAACCCCGGCATTGCCGGGCGGCTAGAACAGGATCGAGAAGCCTGCCCCGATCAAAGCCTCGTTTTTGTCCTTGGTGAGAGCCCAGGGAACATCGATGAGGCCGAGCACATCGGTTTTCGCGGGGCCGTCCACGCTGTATTCCTGGTAGCCGGCCTGGATGAAAGGCTCAACCGTAATGCCCTGAATCCTGGTCGTGGCGCCGATCGATCCCAGGATTCCCCAGGTGGTGCCATCGATGGACGCATGATTGTTCACTACGTTGAGGCCGCCGAGCAACGGGGTCCCGAGCGTCGTCCGGTAGTCTTCCGTCACCGGTCCGCCAAAAGCCGTGAAGCCGCCGCGCAGTTGCCAGGTATTCATGTTCCGTTCGGCCGCGATCTTGAACTTCACGAGGTTTTCCTTGATCTGCGGAAACTCGTCGTCGTTCATCCCGATGATGACATCCTCTCCCAGAAGGTCCAGGCCGGTATCGAGGGCGAGGTTCAACTGACTTTTCGTCTGGACGTAATTGTAATAGAGGCCGGCAGCGATTTTGCAGTCTTTGGAAATCTGCACGTCAACTCCGCCGCCCGCTTCCAGGTCCAGAGACTTCTCCGTGTTGTCGTACCCCCAGGCCGGGTGGGCCAGGGCGGAAAATGTGGGCCCGGCCGTCACAATTCCCAGAGATGCAGTTCCGATGCCGGAGCCGTCCCTCGTTTTCTCTCTGTAGTCGACGCGCAGGGTGAAAGGCAGTGAAACCCTGTCCGAATACGGGTACCGGACCCACAGGTCTCCTCCCAACTTCCATCCGCTCACATCGCCCTTCAAGTTGAAAGCATTACCGGCATCCACGGCAATGTCCGGGGAAGAAACCGAAAGCGATCCTCTGGAATTCCATTCGTTGTCTCCGCCGAAGATCGGGCCGCCCCTGACGTCCATCCCGATCCACGCCGGGCCGAACTTGCCTTCGATGCCCGTCTTCAGGAGGATTTCCCAGTAGTTCGAATCATACGGCTTCATGAACGGGAACAGTTCCCCCACGAGGTCATTCTTCTGGTTCAGGGAAATATCCACGTCGTCGAGCGGTGACCCGTTCACCAGCAGGTTGCGGAGACTGTTGAAATACTTGTTCTGATCCTGGGTGTAGGCGATCTGAATTTCCCCGCCGAGTTGCAGGTCGCAGCCGATGGGCTGGCCGTAGATCATCCGCAGGTTGAAGTTGTCGAGGCTGTTGTCCATGCTGTAGCTGGAACGTGCAGAGATCGAATCATCGTCGACGGCGCCATAGAGTTTCTGATCGCCGTCAAAACTCCCGCGCTGGCCGGTGTAGTTGAAGAACAACGCCATCCTGCCTGCCCCAGCAGGAAATGCCGCGCCGATGGTGGTGCTGTAATCGAACAGGTCTCCGGAGGAATTCCATTTCCCGCTGGCGCTCAGTCCGTCCAGACTCGAGCCCAGGATCGAAATGGGTCCCGCCAACTTGCCGCTCCAGTTCCAGTCCGTCACGTCATGGTAAAGGAACCGCGCGGTCCCGAAGTACTCGACCCCCTTGCTGCCGTTCGCAATCTTTGAGGGAAGGATGAGAAAATCCGATTCATCCGAAACCAGCCCGTAGGGATCTCCCATACCGCCCATCCGGCCTTCCCAGGCAAAGGCAGTCCCCCACAACAGGACAAGTAGCAGGGGTAGAAACAAAAATACATTGAATTTTCTGCTCATGCTTTTCCTCCTCCTTTTCTGGCAAATTCCAATGTCACTGGGTTAAAGACACGGCTGCGAACAGTATATTTGTAACATCGCTCAGGTCAAGCAATATTCGAATTGCCTGACATAGTGTTGGGAAAAAAGATTCCCACCCGCAGAACCGGTAGGAAATGCCAGGCTGTGCCGTTGGTTTCGTGCAGGGGCTTCCGGCCGGGCAAAGCACCCGCCCGCCGCTCTGCCGGCTGGGACGATGCCCTTGCGGGCCCCTCTCTTCCCCTCGGACGTCCGTTGTTTCAATATATTTCCGGCGGGCCGGGCACATTTTCTGCGATGCTTGTAGGCCGCACGGCTGCCGTATACGTCTCCCGCATTGAGATGAGCATATCCACGGCCGCCGCGCTGTTGCACCTTACCCGTAGCGGCGTTAAGAATGTTATGGTAAGTTATACAATGGCGGTGTGTATGGAAAAATACGGAATGGGAAAAAATGCCCGGACTCCGGGAACGGAAAAGCCACGGGTTATGCTGAATCAGCCTGAAATAATGAAGGAGAAGCCCATGAAGAAGCGATGGAACTATTCAAGATTACTGGTCGTGTTGCTTTTCGCCGGTCTTTTGAGCGCCTGCGCGGCGGGTCCCTATGGCCCGACCTTTGGACCTCCCGGGCCTCCTCAGCCTCCACCCCAGCCCCAGATGTTTTTCAACAACATAGCACCCAATGACCACTACTACAGCATGCAGGTGGATGACAGGACCCCGTTCGGCCTTTTCAGCCTGCCGCAGACGAGAAACACCCTGTATAACAAGGGCTACGACGAGGTGAGGAGGCAGAACCAGGCCGACTTCAGCATCAACATTGCCTTCACTCCGGGAATGGAGGACAACCCCGACCAGAGGGCGGCCAATACGCTGGGAGGTGCTTTGGGTGGGGCGGCCCTTGGAGCGATCATCGGCGGTGCGACGGGATCGCCCGGAACCGGGGCTGCGATCGGAGCGGCCAGCGGCGGTGCACTCGGCCTCGTGGCTCCGGCCTCAAGCCCGCTGATCCGAATCGATATGAACGTCTATGACTTCAACACCCGTGAATCGTCATCCGGCGGTGTAACACTCGACATCAGCCGGATTCCGCCTCATCAGGTGCCGGGTTACGTCGACAATGAAGTCTCCAGGATGCTGCAGGCGCTTCCTGCCAAGTAATGAAAACGCGGCTTCGGGATGCTCCCGGAATCCCGCCCGGGATCACCTCGCCATGGGCTTCACGTCGCGAACTGAAAGCCCGGTAGATCGAGCGCCGGGCTTTTTGCACTTCCAAAGGGCTCAGTATCTGCCGCATCTGCCCTGGGGAAAATGGTGATACGCCCTAACATCGGGAAAAAACGGCACCCGCACGTTGCGGGGAATCGCCACGCGAATTTCCTGCAGGCGATAGCTAAAAGCATCTTCCCCTGTGAGCGCTTCCATGAGAAACGAAGCAAGTGCTGCCAGGCCATTGACCATCTTGTTGTAATATTCGATCAGTCTCATGTGATCACCTCCTGTCTGTAAGCCAATACAGGCATGAAGCTAAGCATTCCATGCAGAAGATGGAATCACCGGAGGCATCTTTTTTGGTGAAAGCGGGTTTTCCATCGGGAGGAGTGGTACGTCGGGTTCGTTGCCGCGCGTCAGGAAAAGCATTCCGATGCGGGTTTGATAGGCATAAAAAAAGAGTGGAAGCCAGGGGGCGGGGTTGCCTGGCTTCCATAATGCATAGGGCGTAACGAAGAGGTTAGGTTGGGGTATAGGTAGGCTTCTCTGGTAGCCGACATTAGCAGCATTTCTATAGAATAAAATCGGGTCTTTCATGTATTTTTGAGGTGAAAAGACTGTATTTACCTGAAAATTCCGGTAGAAACTCATGTAAGAACGCCGTGCGTTTCCCGGATGCATGTCGATCCCTGAGTTCTTCGATTGGAGGCAAGACCGATGTTTCGATTGATCGTGACGGTGGTACTGATCGCCGTCTCCTTTTGCGGTTGCGCGACCACACCGGTAAAGGACCCGGATGCGGAAGCCAAGGTGGCTGACGCAAACAGCGCCCTGGATTCCCTCAACGCTCAGACCGCCCAGTTCTATGAAGACCTGCGGGCCGTCACGGAGGCAATTTCAACCCTTCAAAACAATCCCGGATGGGACGACATGGAGCGGATCATCACGGACACTCCTTCGTTGAAGAGCCTTGAAGGCGATCTCGACGAAGAGGCGCGCAGCAATCAGCAATTGGCCGAGTGGAGCAAGAAATGGAAAGCTCCGTGGCAGCCGCTGGTTTCGGCATACCTGAAACTGGCGGACAAATGCATTGTCCTGGAGGCCCGGCGGCTCGCCCTGCGGGAACGCGTATTCGTGGTTGAGGCCAAGTTCATTGCCGCAACGCTCGTAACATCTTCCAGCAACTATAAAGAGGCGAAATCACTTTTTGCCGTCGTGGACATTCTGGGTCGGTCCGAAGGAGAGCTGGATTCTTTTTCCATGAATGACATCGGCCTTTACAAGGTCGGCATCCGGCAATAGTCGCATCCGCCGGCGGGAAGCCGTTACGGGGGGGGCATCGGCATGGTTTTCCTTTAGAAAGGTCTGAATTCCGCCGAGTACAAAGGATGAAAGTTTTTTATTCTCCCCGTTGGCAAACGACTGATGAAAAATACTTGCAGCGAAAGGAAACGCCGATTCGGGCCTCCGCCTGATCGCGGCCGTGATTCCGTTCATCTCCTTTCCAGTGCCGTTCGGCGGTGGTTCATGAGGCGGCATATGCAGGCCGTGCCTGCGACGGCCGGTGACGTTTCCGCTTTATCGATCCGGAGCAACGCTCCTTTCAGGTGAATGTCCGGCGGGGGAATTTTGCATTCATTCCCATTGAAAAGGGCTCAGGAGTTCTTATAACTGTTGAACTGGGGAATTCCTATGATTGGAGAGGGAAAATCTCAAGCATGCGGGAAGGCTCGAGGAAGCGGGCGGAAGAGGACCAAGGAGTTGAGGAAGAACGAGCGGTTCCGGGCCAAGGGCAACGCGCGTGCGGCCTTCTACTCTTCTCCGCAGGACTTCGTTAAACTCGGCCAGATACTTGACATCAGCCTCGGAGGCCTTTCCATCCGCTACGTTGCTTTCGGAAAACCGACCACGGACAACGTGGAGGTGGAACTGTTCGGATCGTCCGGTCCAAACGGGCAATTCGGCAAACTGCCCTGCCGGATCGTGTACGATTTCGAACTGGCGGACGAATCCTGGGGTGTTTTGCAGGTTCGGCGTTGCGGACTCCAATTCGGGGACCTCTCCAGCGGACAGCTCGCTCAGGTCCAGTCCTTCATCGAAACCAACGCTACCCAGGATGAAGCCTGAAATTTCCCCTGAGTGAGACCAGGCAGTTGAGAACGGCGGCCCATTTGCGGGCAGGGCCGCATGGAGCGCCCGGACGTAGGTCGGGGGTTCCGCACCCAAGGGCATCTTATTCAAGGAGAATAAACTATGGCCGAACGGTCAGGCATTATTACGATGAAAGGGTCTCCACTGACACTGGTGGGCAATGAGGTGAAGACGGGGGACAGGGCGCCGGACTTCGAGGTGCTCGATAACGGTCTTTCGCCGGTAAAATTGAGTTCCTATATCGGCAGGACGGTCGTGATTTCGTCGGTGCCGTCTCTTGACACCCCGGTGTGCGATCTTGAAACGCGGAAGTTCAACGAAGAGGCCGCAAAGCTGGGCGACGGCGTATCGATACTGACCATCAGCATGGACCTTCCTTTTGCACAGAAGCGCTGGTGCGGTGCGGCCGGTGTCAACCGTGTCACAACGCTGTCCGACCACCGGGATGCGTCCTTCGGCCGGTCCTACGGGGTTTTGATCAAAGAACTTCGCCTGCTGGCCCGGGCCGTTTTTGTCGTGGATTCCAAGGGAATTATCCGCCACGTCGACCTCGTCAAAGAAGTCACCAACGAACCCGACTACGAAACCATCCTGAAAGCCGTATCCAAAAGTCTGTAAGGGTCAAGGCTCCCCCCTGTGCTCCCGGTCCGGTAAAGGCAGGGGAGAAGCCTTGCCGGAACTGGCGCCCATACCTTCGCGTCCGCCTTTTTGCCGCCCGGGCAGGGGAATGTCCTCCGCGCAGTCCTCACGTCATCCGGGATAAATGCGGGGAGCGTCAGTGGCGTTTTGGATGCCGGATGCTTATTCTTAACTGCGAATGGATGATTGATTAGTGGTAAGTTGGGACAATAACTCTTTTAAAATGGAAAAACCATAGGCGGACCGAGGGAAGAGGAGAGTATCACTGATGGAAAGAACCGACTTGAAGGATTGTACCCATGAAGGCCTTGCGTATCTGCACGGAGAAGTGCGGTGCACCGAGGACGGTTGCATGATCTGTAACAATGGAAACTGGGAAGAGAAACTGGACATCTTCGGCGTGTGAATTGCCACGGCGATGTCGAAAAACCGGGGGGAGAATCGAGTCCCGGGCTGAGGTCTTTCCCACGCTTCAGGGCGGTTCTCCCTCTCCGGTCCAAAGCGGCGCGGTCATCGCACGATGATCTTTCCGATTATGGCCGCCGCGATGACGAAGACGACCCACTTGATGATCAGGTTTATCAACGGCTTTCCCGACTTCAGATTGCCTTCCCAGGCGCAATACTCTGAACTGCACCTGTACCGGTTGGCGGGATTGACAATACTGCGCAGCCGGTCTCTGGTGCGGCGATGAACTCTGTTTGTGCGCGATCCGCAGACAGGGCATAAAGGCATTTTGAACCTCCACGAGTGTTTCGTTCCATAAATGCGGCCTTACCCCGATCCTTTCCAGGGCGGGTTGAATTGAGGAGGGCTGCAACGGATTTATGAAACGCCGTACCTGATATGAACATGAATCAATGCCCTGTTCGCGCCAACGGGCACCAGGGCAGGTGATGGGCAATTCCAGGTGAAACGCGCCGGCCGTCGTGATTTTCCCGGCTGAAAACATTTCCGGCGGCATGTGGTTCCGTTCCGCGGAAGACTCCAGCGTCGCTTCTCCCGTGGTCCCTGAGTGCGATGCCGAGTTTCCGGCCTTGGGCGAAGGGAATGATACCGCAGTTATGAAATGAATTTCCAGCATGACATTCCATACCCCTTCTGTTTTAACTTATGCCGGCCTTGCCGGACTTCCGCTTCATCAGTTGCAGTTGTGGGAAAAACCGCGCCCGGCGCGGTCGCGCGGGCGTGCTTCCGCGCAAAAAGGGTGGAACATTTGCCCTTTCCCGGGTTGTGGCGTTTGCTGCCGCAACGGCGAATTTTAATGTAGAGTCCGAACGGATGCGGCTACACGGTGGGGGCCGTTCGTATCCCGGGGCACCGCCGCGGGCGTCACACAGGGCCGCGGAGCGGTAGGGAAGTGGGGGCGCGGGTCCTCACCGTTTTCGAGCGGCATCGTTTGCTGCTTTCCTGACCGCAACCCGGCTTGGGTTCCACCCCGAGCGGGCAGGCGCCGTTCCGTCCGCTTCGGAAGGGATTGCTGATCGAAGTTGCTTTTGATCCACGCTTGAATATAATACCACCTTCGAAAAGACCTGATGTTAAAGGGAAGCCCCCGGGCTGGAACGGTATGAGGTGGATAGTGGTTTATGAAGCAAACGGCAAGGGATCGAATCGATATTTTCGGGCGTTGGTTTGCATCCTGTTTTTAATTTCTGTTACGGGGTGTGCGCACATTGCGAGCTATTCCGGCGATGCCTATCGGAAAGTCATGGTTTTTCTGCACCTGCAAAAAGCCCCTTCGCAGGACCCCGGAGCGGGGCAGAACGTATGTCTTCTCGATCCGGCGGCCAGTATTCCCCATGAACAGCCGCCGCCGGAGGTGGCCGACCCTGATAAGGCCCCCGTTGTACAGCTCACCGAAACCAGCTTCGATTTCGGAGAGGTGAAAGAGGGCAGGGACCTCGTTCATCGTTTCAACGTCAGGAACGTGGGCAAGGGGGTGTTGCAGATCAAGAAGGTCCTTCCCGGCTGAGGTCTCATGGTTGCCCATTTCGACAGGGCAATCCCTCCGGGCGCGGAGGGCACGATAACCTTGAAACTGAACCCGAAAAGCTGCAATGGCGATATGAAGAAATCTACTCTCGTAACCTGTAACGATCCGGCGAAGCCGTATTTCATCCTGATGATTCAGGGACGATCCGACTCCTGACGGCGCGGAGGATCACGGCCCCGTTGCCGCGGGCCGCGGGTCAAGGCGGCATCGTTCCAACGGGTTGATTCGGGCGCAGTGCGGGGGGGATGCCGCACCTTGGCGGGTGCCCTGGCCGTTTCTTGTGGCGCATTTGCCGCTTTCCATTATAATGACCTGTATTCGGGTCCGATCCCTCGTTTGGTTTCATTCGGAAGCATTGTAATTCCCAACATGCGGAGCCTGCTATGACCATCGTTAAAGCGACCAATATCACATGGCACCGGGGACAGGTTTCACGGAATGACCGCGAAGCCATTCTGAATCACAAAGGCTGTACGGTCTGGCTGACCGGTCTTCCTTCTTCGGGGAAAAGCACGGCCGCTTTTGCGCTCGAGTACGAACTCACCCGGCGCGGCTGTATTTCTTATGTCCTGGATGGAGACAACATCCGGCACGGCCTGAACAAAAATCTGGGGTTTTCGGCGGCGGACCGGGAGGAAAACATCAGGCGCATCGGGGAAGTCGCCAAGCTTTTTGCCGATGCGGGCCTGGTTGCCATCACGAGTTTCATCTCTCCGTATCGGAAGGAAAGGGACCTTGCCCGGGCGATCCACGAAGAAGCCGGTCTTCCGTTCATCGAGGTCTTCATGGACACTCCCGTGAGCGTGTGTGAGGACCGCGACCCCAAGTGCCTCTACAAGAAGGCGAGACTCGGGGAAATCAAGGGATTCACCGGTGTGGACGACCCCTATGAGGTGCCGGAAAAACCGGAACTGACGGTGGACGCCGCTAAGGAAACTCCGGAGGAAATCGTGGGCCGGATTCTCCCGCTGCTGGCTGAGCGGAAAGTTCTCTGCTGAGCGGGCGGCGATACCTGCGCCGGCCTCCGCCTCAGGAGAAGTCACCGGTCGCGCCAAGAGGTGAAAAAGCGCGCCGGTGAACCGTGCGTGTTTCCGCCGAATCCTGCCGTAATCGCCTGCGCCGTGCACCGGGGCGGGTGCGTTTTCCCGCTCTGGGTGCTTTCGATGCCGAGTTGCCTACAAAATAGAGTCTCGAGATGCCCACTTTGATGCTTCGCGGATGAGGCGCAGCATCATGGATGATTGCGCTCAAAATGACACTTCCATCATCCTCGAAAAGAGCGGGGGAATGATTCCACCGCGCCCCTCAGGGTTTCGGCCCCTTCGACACGTTTGAAGATTCGCGGCTCCTTTTCCCCCTTTTTCAGCATTTCCCCGGGCGCGGCCGTTGCACTCCCCTTCGCATCCGCGCACGGAAGACCGGTCGGCATTGCTCTTTCCTTATTTTGGTATAAGATCTGCTGGAGAGGTGTTCCGGGAAGATCGCGGGAGGAACCCCGGGGTTTCCGTCCGAAAGCGCGAATGGATAATCTCCCCGGTTGTGCCGCCTCGCTCGGGCCCTGAGCAAGGGTTTGCCACGTGGAAAGGAAGAAAGGTCGGATATGAAAAAACTGATACTGCTCGGGTTTGTTCTGGCGCTTCTTGCCGGTTGTGCCGTGTCGACCCCCTACGGCACTCAGGTTTATTTACCCGTTCCTACGGTAGCCGTTCAGCCTTATTATTACTATCCGGGCTATTACGACGGATATACCTATTACGGTGCTCCGTACGGTTGGTGACTTATCGGGCGGAGACCGAAGGAGAGAGAACATGGAGCCCCGGGGCAAACACCCCGGGGCTCTGTTTTTGGTGCGCCCGCGTTCTCATCCGGGATCAACGCCCGTCCGATGCTGCGGGGGGATGAACTCCTGTGAGACTGGTGTTCAGCAGTTCAATTGCTGAAAGAAATCGTTTCCTTTGTCGTCCACCAGGATGAAGGCGGGGAAGTCTTCGACCTCGATCCTCCAGATGGCTTCCATCCCGAGTTCCGGGTATTCGAGCACTTCGACCTTCTTGATGTTCTCCTGGGCGAGCAGTGCCGCGGGGCCCCCGATGGAACCGAGGTAGAAACCGCCGTGTTTCTTGCATGCGTCGGTTACGGCCTGGCTGCGGTTGCCCTTGGCGATCATGATCATCGAACCGCCGTTGCTCTGGAACAGGTCGACATAGGAGTCCATACGGCCGGCAGTAGTGGGGCCGAAGGAACCCGAAGCCATGCCTTTGGGCGTCTTCGCCGGACCGGCGTAATAGATCGGATGGTCCTTGACGTACTGAGGCAGTCCTTCACCCTTGTCGATCCGTTCCTTCAGTTTCGCGTGAGCGATATCGCGGCCGACGACGATGGTTCCGGTGAGGGACAGTTGGGTGGTGACGGGGTACTTGCTCAAGTCGGCAAGAATTTGCTTCATGGGCCGGTTCAAGTCGATCTTCACGACGCCGTGCTCATGTTTTCCGCGGTATTTGTCGGGGATGAAGCGTCCCGGGTTCTTCTCCAGTTCTTCGACCCAGATGCCGTCCTTGGTGATCTTGGCCTTGATGTTTCTGTCCGCCGAACAGGAGACGCCCATGGCGACGGGACACGACGCACCGTGCCGGGGCAGACGGACGATGCGAACGTCCAGGGCGAAATACTTGCCGCCGAATTGCGCTCCGTAACCGCACTTGTAAGCCGCCTGCAGGATCTTATTTTCCAGTTCGATGTCGCGGAAAGCCTGGCCGCCCTTGTTGCCCGTCGTGGGGAGCGCATCCAGGTAGCCGGCCGATGCGAGTTTCACCGTCTTGAGGCAGGCCTCGGCGGAGGTCCCGCCGATAACGAATGCCAAGTGGTAGGGAGGGCATGCCGCCGTTCCCAGGGTTTTCATCTTTTCCACCAGGAATTTCTCGAGGCTCGCCGGGTTCAACAGGGCCTTGGTTTCCTGGTAGAGGTAGTTCTTGTTGGCCGATCCCCCGCCTTTTGCGATGAACAGGAACTTGTATTCCGTTCCTTCCGTGGCGTAGAGGTCGACCTGAGGGGGAAGGTTGTTCCCGGAGTTGGTTTCTTCGTACATGGTGAGGGGGATGGTCTGGGAATACCGCAGGTTTTCCTCCGTGTAGGTCTTGAAAACCCCTTTGGAGAGGTACTCTTCATCTTTGGCGCCGGTCCAGACCTGCTGGCCCTTCTTGCCCACGATGGTCGCAGTGCCGGTGTCCTGGCAGAGAGGAAGGATTCCCTTCGAGGACACTTCCGCGTTCCTCAGCAGGGCAATCGCCACCCCGCGGTCGTTCGGCGAGGATTCGGGATCCGTCAGGATGGCCGCAACCTTTTCCAGGTGCGCCGGCCGGAGCATGAAAGAGACGTCGCGCATGGCGGTGTTGGCCAGCAAGGTCAGTCCCTCGGGATCGACTTTCAGAATTTCCTTCCCGTCAAAATTGGTGACCGATACGTGATCTTTCGTCAATAAACGATACTTGGTTGCATCTTTTCCAAGGGGGAACGGATCCTGATACTTGAATTCTGCCATTTTTCACTCCTTTGCGTGCGTTTACTGGTCAGCCAGCGCATGGCATTGCCCGAAGTCAACTTCTCATATTATTGAAAAAAAAACTTTTGTCGAGTGCTGAATCGACGTTATCGCCTCTTTTGTTGAATTATGCCCAATTTCAAATGGTTTATTGTTCCTTCATTCACAGTATGCATCCGTATCGAAACATTTTTGAATCGCCTATAGGCTTTTCCCCCCTTGATCTGCCGTACCGGGCGGCCGGGCCACGGCCTGAACAAAGGCCTTTCGGGGGGCTTTCCGTTCGGCCTTTGCTCAAAGGAAAAACCATCGTTCTCCACGAAAACCGGTCCCAATCGTGAAATTTGTTGCGAATTGGGGCGGCATGCCTCATCCGGGGAACACCCCACTGCATGATAGCGCTTTTCTCAACGACGTTGAATCCTTCTTTCAGAGTAGGAGGGTTTTCCTCGGTCCCCGTCGGAGTTTTTGAGGATATTGACACGTTATTGTGGAGTGTTAGATTCTATTGACGAGTAATTCTTAAATCAAGGAGCGACGCTTTGACCTGCTTCGCGTCCCTGCCGGGGCACGGGGGGCATGGAGGAAATAGTGAAAACCATAATGAAAATAGCGGTGATGGTCGTTTTCCTGGCAACGGTTATGGTGACAAGAGACGGTCCCTGGCGGACGGACCAACTGAGGCCGAAGCCCGGCTTCAGTTCCCCCCAGGAAATGATGGCGCCGAACGGGGACCGGGTGAGCCATTATCCGCCTTACTATCATCCGACCCAGTAGCATCCGGGGGCCGGGGCAAGGCGGGCAGCCGTGCAGCGCCCTGCCCCGGAAAAGGACCCCCGGCGGTCATGCGGCGGAGGCTGAACGGTCAGGGTGCGGACAAAATGCCGATCTTGCCGATGTCGAAAGCGGCCCACACGGGAGTGTGATCGCTGGGATTTTCCCGGCCCCGGGGTGCGCTGTCGACCTCGCATTCCACGCAGGCGCCGGCCGCCGGTTCCGTAGCGAGGATGTGGTCGAGGCGCCAGCCCAGGTTTCTCGCAAAACTTTGTGGGAGCCTGTAGTCCCAGAAGGTGAATTGCCTGGTCTGAGGGTGGTGCTTTCTGAACAAATCGAAAAAGCCCCAGGAGAGAACATCTTGCAGGGCCTGGTGCTCCGCCGGGTGGAAGCCGACTTTGCCCGCCATCCGTTTCGGGTCGAAGACATCGATTTCCTCGGGGGCGACATTCAGATCGCCGGTCCAGATGAGGGGCTGGGTGGCGGTGTGGCGTTCGTCGAACCATCGCTTCAGGCGGTCGAAAAAATCCAGTTTGTAGCGAAAGGCCGGGTTCCCGGGGTCGCGCCCCTGGGGCACGTAGGTGTTGACGATCCATACGCCCCGGGTTTTCACGGCGATGAACCGTGCTTCGTCATCCGGCATTCCGTCGGCGAAGCCCTTGAGCACCTCCTCGGGTTCAGTTCTGCTCAGCACCGCAACGCCGTTGAAGGACTTCTGGCCGCGCACGGCAGCGGTGTAGCCCGCCTCCCTGAGGGCGTCCGCCGGGAAGTCCTCGTCCCGGCACTTGATTTCCTGAAGGCACACCACGTCGGGGTTCCGTTCTTCAAGCCAGCGAAGCAGCGAAGCGAGACGGGACCTTATGCCGTTGACATTGAAAGTGGCAACGCTCCAGACCATTACCCCCCTCCTGTACCCGGTTCAAACGAAACGGTGTTCCAGGTTCATGATGTCCCTGTAGGGGATCACCCCCTGGATGTGTTCCTGTTCATCGACGACGGGCAGAGCGCGGAAGTTGTACCGGGAAAACATCTCCGTGGCCTGCTGCAGCGTGTCGCCGGGGCTCAGCGTGATGACCTCGGTCGCCATGATGTCTTCCAGCTTGTCGTCGAGGTGGGCCTGCAGGAGTTCCTGAATGTCGATCACTCCCACCAGCGTGTCCTGCTCGTCCACGATGTAGAGATACATGTTCACGTCTTTGTCGATCGAGCTGTGCCGGTATTGAATGATGGCTTCCCGGATGGTCGTGGCCGGCAGAAATTTCAGGAAGCGCGAAGTGGCGAGGTTGAGGATCGTTTCATAATGATTATCCAAAAGAAGCTCGATCTTACGGGCTTTTTCCCGGTCCATGAGCTTCAGGATCTCGTCGGCTTCGAAGGAAGGAAGAATGGAGAGCACGTCCGCTCCCTGGGCCGGGGTCATTTCGTCGATCAGTTCGGCCACCCTTCCGTTTTCGAGAGACGAAATCAGGGTTCGCTGGACGCGCGGTTCGATTTCTTCCAGGGTGTCCGAGGCGTGTTCCGTGTCGAGTTCCCGGAAGATGGCCAGGCGTTGCCCCTCGTCGAGTTCCTCAAGGATGTCCGCCAGGTCGACGGGGTGTATTTCGGGGAGCTTTTCCTTCAGGACGTTCAGCTTGACGTTTCCCCGGAAGCTTCCGATGTTTTCCGGCAGCGGCTGCACGTAGGACCAGGACAGGCTCTCCTTCTTGAAAATATCGGCCAGGCTGTAGATCAGCCTTGCGAGCCATTTGAGATGAATCCGTTTGAGGAGGCCGTATTTGCTGAAATCCACATCCGTGACGTAGAGTTTCTTGTTCCGGAGCACCATCTTGACATCGTAGACGACATCGATTTCCTTGTCGTCCATATCGATGACCTTCTTGTCCAGGATGTGGTCTCTGAGCAGAATCTGTGATTCCCCGGGTTCACGTTCATACTGTTCGATGCTTTCGATATCGATCGTAATCTCTTTGGGAGCGATCCGGCCGATCCTTTCCCATGGAATGAGCAAAGACTTGTGTCCGAAAGGCCTGGCGACGACGAAATGCGTCACTTCCGGCAGCCTTTCATGTTCATGAATGACGATATCCTCCAATTTCCCTATCTTTATGCCGTTCCTGACGATCTTCACCTTGATCAGATCGCTCAGGAAAAAGACGGACTCGATGTTGTTCCGGTTCCCGGAAAGCATAGTGTTCATGGCTGAGTCCCCCATCCTACAGAAGAGTGATGAACTTGTAGACCAGCAGGCATACCAGGAATACCAGATATACTCTCAGGAACAGCAGGGAGATGGAAACGGCCTTCGACATCTCGACGTTCCGGACGGCGTATTTTTTGTTAATTTCCTGGATTCTCACAAAACTTTCGAAGAAAAATCTCTTGAGCATGGGTCACCTTCCCTCATCATCTGAACAGGCTGGGAAACAGGATGCTGATCCCATAGAGGCTGGACAGGGTCACGATCCCCACCACGATCACTCCCCCGACTACATTCTGCCACAGCGTGTTGGTGTAATCCCCCATGGTCTTCTTATTGTTCAGGAGAAGAACCAGGAACACGAGGGCCGCGGGAAGCAGCGTGACCGCTATCACCTGGACGAACAGCGTGATCAGCACCAGCGGGGCGTTGGGAATGAGCACGACCAGTCCGGCCGAAAACAGGGTGATGAAATAGTTCCCATAGAACCATGGCGCTTCCTTTATTTTGTAGTTGAGCGAGTGGGCCCAGCCGAAAACTTCGCCGAAGGCCCAGGAGCTTGCCAGCGAGATGCAGATGGCCCCCAGAAGTCCTGCGTCGAACAGGCCGATCGCCATAAAAGTGCCGAGATATTGGTTCGTTTTCATCAGGATCTCGGACGCCTGGGCGGCGGAGTCTATTTCGACGCCCTTCAGCACCGTTCCGGTCAGGATGATGATGAACAACGCCACGAGCACTGTGAGGATCGAGCCGAGCAGCGTGTCGAGCTTTCCCCAGGGAATGTCTTTTTCCTTCATCCCCTTATCCACCACGGCGCTTTGTTGGAAAAAGAGCATCCACGGGGCGATGGTCGTTCCGATATTGGCCATGAGGTAAAAGAACATCTGGTTGTTGAATCCGCCTGGGAAATTGGGAATCAATCCGGTTTGGAGGATGTCCCGCACGGCCGGTTTCACCATGAATGCCCCCGGGATGTAGATGAGGTTGACCGCGCAGAAAAGAAGGGCGATTTTCTCCCAGGTCCAGTAACGGCCGTGGATCACCATGATCGACATGAGCGAGCATACGGCGACCACGGTGAGGTAGGGGGGGATGCCGAAGAGCTTCAGTGCCGAGGTCATGCCGATGAATTCGGTGACCAGGGTGAGCCAGTTGACCAGGATGAGATCCAGCAGCGAAAACCAGCCCCAGAACGGACCGAAGCCCCTGAAAATCGCCTCGGCGTGCCCCCGCTTGGTTATGGCCCCGAGCCTCACGGTCATTTCCTGAACGTAATAGGCGACAGGGACGAGGATCACCAGAAACCAGAGCAGATTGTACCCGTACTTGGCTCCCGTTGCCGCGTAAGTGGTGATTCCTCCGGCGTCGTTGTCCGCGATCATGACGACGATACCCGGCCCGGAAATAATGAAAAACAGTCGAATCGCTTTCCAGATGCGTCGATACTCGTAGTAGAACTTCGAAAAATTCAGCATGCACACACCTCTTCACATGCATTCCGTCGAAAATGAATCGTGCACACCGGGCATCCGCCTGGTTATCTGGCGCCAGGATCAGCGGCGTCGGCCCCGCAAAGTCCGCTTGCCCCCCGGACATGAAAGCGTGTGAAACCGGTGCGCACCGTGGGGGGAGAAAGCGATGAGAGAGCTTCCGAATGGAGTCCGGCCTGAGCGAAGAATTACTCCGGCAAGTCAACCGGGGTGAAACATTTTCCCCCGTTTTTCCCATGCGCCCGAAAGGCCCCCTGGGGGGTCGCCTTTGCGCGTATTTCTTCCGCAACAACATGGCTTGAGGCAAGACATGAGCCTCTCCTGACGGCGCTCTTATCAAACTTTGCGCTCTATGGGCTATCTGGATGAATCCGGCAGGATGCCGTGAGATTCCCTGCCCTGTTTTATTTTGCCGCCCTCCTGCGGGAAGGCAGCCAAAGCAAGGTGGAAGGATGCTTCAGCGGGCTTGACCCGGGGATGGCGCACCGAAACGGTTAACGCTGCGTATGTGACAGTCCAAAGTCGTTGATTACCTCCAAGCCAAGGGTCCTGATTGCAGACAAAAAAGGCCCTGGGGAAAACCCAGGGCCTTGTCCTTCAGACTCCTCTTTTCCCCACTCGTAGATTTTCGGCAGTGCACAACGTAGGTTTTCGAAGAACCAGCTGCTTCGGGTAAAGCCTTGTGCCGACAGTACCTTGTCTACCCATTGGCGTCTTTCGACATTTCTGGGCAGCAGCCTATGTTTGTGCAAACGCCTCATGCTAACGAGGAATTTTACCCTTCATGCTACAATCGGGAAAGCTTGTCAAGCGCAATTCCGAGGCATACCGACGATTCATTGTCTTCCCGCGTCATGCCCTGTCAGGAGCGGCTTTGCGGCGTTTCGGGACCGGCAAGGCGCTTTCCCGGTCGGCCTTTCCGGGGGAGTATGCACGGTTGTTCCGCCGTCGTGAACCTCACGATTGCGGGAGATCCCCTGGAGTGTCAGCCTCGCGCGGATTTCTCCCGCCGGTTGAATCGATGGGATGTCCGCTGCCTTCGTCAGCCGACCGCTCATGGCCCCGTGGTCCGCAACGGGGACTGAAGGGCGCCGCAGAGCGCTTTTCACTGGGACGCCACTGGCCGGAGCGGGTGAGTGCCCGCGGTTTCGGATGAAATTCATTTCCCGTTTCGTTTTCCTCTTAATACCGTCAGATTTAATGTTATATTTAATTAAATCTGCACGAATGAGTACAAAACGGTGAGGGAAGTTTCAGGGCAGTGCCCGTAAGTGATCGTATTTACGGTTGTTTCTTGGGAATGATCGGCATTCTTCAGGGGAAAGGCCCGCACTTCCCTGTGCGGTGGTGCATTCTCCGATGTCTAACTCATGGAGGAAGGGTCGATGAACTCAACCGGTAGAAGACTCCGGATCGATCACCTGCAATCCGGCGGCATCATAACGAATTATTACTGTACGTCGAGGTGTCGGCACTGCCTCTATGCCTGCGGCCCGGAGTGGGAAAAAAAATATATCGATGAGAAAACCGCGCGTGAAAACCTTCGGGCAATAAAAGAATTCGGGTGTTCGTCCATCCACGTGGGCGGGGGCGAACCGTTCCTCGATGTCGACGGGCTTGCACGGGTTCTTCATCTGGCCTGGGAGGAAGATGTTCACATTGAATACGTCGAAACGAATTCATCCTGGTACAGGGACCTCGACTCCACGGCCGATATCCTTGCGGCGCTCGCGAAGACCGGTCTCTCGACCATTCTCATCTCGATCAGCCCGTTCCACAACGAGCACATCCCGTTCTACAAGGTCAGGGGGACCATAGAGGCATGCCGGATCGCCAAGGTTTCCCCATTACTCTGGATGTCTGATTTATGCAGAGACATCGAAGGGTTCGATGAACACATCCCGCACAGCCTCTCGGAATATTCGGCCAGATTCGGAGTGGACTACCTGAGGCGGATTCCCTTCAGGTATTGGATTCATCTGGGCGGCCGCGCTCTTGGGACCTTCGAGAACGTGTTCGACATGAAAGACACCGAGTACCTGCTTTCAACCAGCCGCCGGGGCTGTTCCGAACTCATGGAAACGGGCCATTTCCATGTCGACCTCTTCGGCAACTACATTCCCGGCCTGTGTGCGGGTCTTTCCATCCGCCGGGAAGACCTGGGAACGGAAATCCTTCCGGACCGCTATCCGTTCATTTCCAGCCTTTTTACTTCGGGCATAAACGGTTTTCTTAAAATCGCCGTTGAAAATTACGGCTTCAAGCCCAGGGAGCTTTATCTTTCCAAATGCCACCTCTGCGTGGACATCAGGCGGTTCCTCGTCCTGGAAAAACACGTCCGGAGCTTCGAACTCCAACCCGAGTTCCATTATTCCAACCTGGTGTGACGCTCCCGGGCGGGGCTGCCGGTTTTTCGTCTCCACGGGGTACGCGTCACGGACCTGTTTTTGCAAATGTCCCGTCTGCGGCACGTTCGGCCCGCTCGTTTTGGGGATGCTAAGACTATCATCTTGAACGCAATCAATATCAGTACATGCGCCTGCGGAAAAGGCTCGTCGCCAGCGCGAGACTGGTCAGACCGATGATGACCAGGGGCCAGAACTGGTTGATGAACAGATGGAAGGGGGTGCCTTCGATGAAGACGCCTCTCAGGATGTTCATGAAGTAGCGCATGGGATTGAGGTAGGTGATGGTCTGAACGAGCGGGGGCATGTTTGCGATGGGGGTGGCGAAGCCCGACAGGACTATGGACGGCACCATGAACATGAACGCGCCGAGCAGCGCCTGCTGCTGGGTTACCGCCAGGGATGAAATGAACAGTCCGACGCCCACGGCCGAGAGGAGGAACAGGAATATCCCGGTGTAGAGCGTCAGGATGGAGCCCCTCAGCGGTACGTGGAACCAGAGGACGGCGAGCAGCACGGTCAGGGACGTTTCCACCGCTCCGATGGTCACAGCGGGCAGTGCCTTGCCGGCCAGGATCTCCACGGGGCGGAGCGGGGTTACCAGGAGCTGATCGAAGGTGCCCTGTTCCCGTTCGCGGGCGACGGAAAGGGCGGTCACGACCAGGGTGACCACCAGGGCCAGGGAGCCGACGACCCCGGGAACGATGAACCAGAGGCTCTCGAGGTTCGGATTGTACCAGGCGCGCACCTCGAGATTGGCCGGAGGTGCCTGCATGTCATGAACGTCCGCCCACGCGGCGTTGAACGTCTGAACGATGGAACGCGCGTAACCCAGTGCAATGAGGGCCGTATTGGAATTGCGCCCGTCCACGATGATCTGAACCGAGGCCGGGTCGCCGGCCAGCAGGTTCCTGCTGAAATCCTGGCCGATGCGTATGACGATCAGCACTTTTTTGCCGTCGATGAGGGGAGCGATCTCCGAATCGTTCGTAATTACGGCGGCTTCCTTGAAAGTCGGGGACCCGCGGAACCCTGCCAGAAGCTCGTGCGAGACCTCCCCCGTATCCTCGTTGTAGACGGCGAACGGGACTTTCTTCAAATCGAAGGTCGCGGCATAGCTGAAGACGAACAACTGGATGAGCGGGGGTACAATGATCACCAGCCTGCTTCGCTTGTCCTTCAGCACTGCCAGGAACTCCTTGAGGGCCAGCGCGAAAACTCTTCTCCACATGATCGTCTCCTACTCCAGCCGCTTTCTCGACCTTCGCTTGGTCAGCCCCAGGAAAATCGTTGCCATGGCAAGGAGCGCCAGGGCGTTCGGAAGGATCACGCTCCACACGTTGCCCGCGAGGAAGACGGTGTGCAGAATGGCGACGAAATAGCGGGCGGCGATCAGGTACGTGATGCACCGGATGAAAAGCGGCATGCTGCCGATATCGAAAATGAAGCCGGAAAGCATAAAAGCCGGGAGGAAAGTTCCGATGATGGCGGCGAGACTCGCAATGAACTGGTTCTTGGCCACCGTCGAAATGAGCAGGCCCATGCCGAGCGCCGCGAAGAGGAACAGGGACGAGGCGCCGAAGAGCACCCACGTGGAGCCGCGAAGAGGCACGTCGAAGACCCACACGGCCATCGCCACCGAAAGCATCATGCCCCCGATGCCCAGCAGGAAGTAGGGGATGAGTTTCCCCAGGAGTATCTCCCCCATGGACACCGGACTGACGAGGAGCGCCTCCATCGTCCCGCGTTCCCATTCCCTGGAAATCACCAGCGCGGTCAAGAGGGCGCCGATCAGCGTCATGATCACCGCAATGAGACCTGGCACCAGGAAGTTCTGGCTCCTGACCTCACTGTTGAACCAGACCCTGTGTTCCACCCGGACGGGCGTCTTCAGGGGGGTCCCCGCTGCAACGGCCCTGCTTTGCAGCCAGCCTTCCCATACGCCGTCGACGTAACCCGAAACGAGCCGCGCCGTGTTGGAATCAACCCCGTTCACGATGACCTGGATGGGCGCTCCGTCCGGTTGCCGGAGCCGCCGCGAAAAATCGTCCTGAAGGTGCACGATCGAATTTACCCGGTGAGACCTGAGTTCCCGCACGGCATCCGCCATGTTGGTCACGACTGCCGGCTTGAAGTAAAGCGACCCGAAGAATGAACCGGCCAGGTCCGCCGCGTCCGCACCGGGTTGCTCGATGACCAGGGCGACCGGCACATGCTGTGCGTCGAGTGAAACTCCATAGCCGAAGATAAACAGGAGCACGATGGGCATCAGGAAAGCGATGGCGATGCTGCTCGGGTCGCGCAGGATCTGATAGGTTTCCTTCCGGATGAGGCCCTTCATGCGCATGCCCGCCCCGCCCCGCCTGAGTCTGCCGCCGGAAGTCCTTTCCCCCAGCCCGTTCATGAGGTCCCTCCGGCCTGTCCCCTGGTTTCGATGAGGCTGATGAAGGCGTCTTCCATGGTCGGCTCGGGGTGGTCTTCCGACCTGGCCCTGGCCCTGATGTCGGCGGGGGTCCCCAGTGCGAGGATTTCCCCCGCGGCCATGATCGCCAGCCGGTCGCAGTATTCCGCTTCTTCCATGAAATGGGTTGTGACCAGGACGGTTACGCCCTGGTCGGCCAGTTGGTTGATGAGGTGCCAGAACTCCCTGCGTGCGAGCGGATCGACTCCCGAGGTCGGTTCGTCCAGGAAGAGGATTTCCGGCTCGTGCACCAGGGCGCAGGCCATCGCCAGTCGCTGTTTGAAGCCGAGGGGAAGGTCCGCGCTCGATGAATCGGCCATGCGGTCGAGGTCGAACCGAGTGAGCACCTCCCGGATTCGTTCGGACCTGCGGGTGCCCGACAGACCGTAGACGCTGCCGAAGAAATGCAGGTTCTGCATGACACTGAGAGCGCCGTAAAGGGAAAACCTCTGGGACATGTAGCCGATGCGTGCCCGTGCGTCGGCCGCGGCCTTCCTGAGGTCCAGCCCCGCAACGAGGAGGCTCCCCCCGCTCGCGGGCAGCAGCCCGCACAGCATCCGGAACGTGGTCGATTTGCCCGCTCCGTTGGCCCCCAGAAGCCCGAACACCTCGCCGTACTTCACATCGAAGCTGACGTTTTTCACCGCATAGAAGTCACCGAAGCGCCGTTCCACGTCGCGCACCTGGATGACGCTTTCCCCGCCGTCGCGACGATAAATCCCCGTGCCTTTCCGATGTTCCCGTGGCCGGGTCCCGTCGGAGTCGGTCCTGCGCGTCTTCAGCATCGCTATGAAGCTGTCCTCGAACCGCGCGGGGACCGGTTTCAGCGAAACGTTTTCGACGCCGGGCAAAAGGGCTTCCATGTCCGGGCGGTCCCGTGTTTCCATGACGAGGCGGATGTTGTCCCCCCGGATGATGGCGTCCACCACCCCCGGGCTTCCGGCGAGCTTTTCCTGGACCGTTCGCTTTCTCATGCCCGGGACCGCCACGGAATAGGAACATCCCTCCATTTTGGAACTGAACGCCCGGGGAGGAGCCTGCCCCAGCAGCCGGCCTTCGTGCAGCATGATCACCTCGTCGCATCGTTCCGCCTCGTCAAGGTAGGCCGTGCTGAGCAGAACGCTCATTCCCTCTTCCTGCACGAGCCGGTGGACGATGGCCCATAATTCGCGGCGGGAAACGGGATCCACTCCGACCGTCGGTTCATCGAGCAGAAGCAGGCGCGGAGGGCGCACCAGCGTGCACGCCAGGCCCAGCTTCTGCTTCATGCCTCCGGAAAGCGCCGCCGCAAGTCTCGAGGTGAAGGGGGCGAGCCCGGTCATGCGCGTCAGTTCCGCGTAACGGGCCTGCCGATCCTCTTCGCGCACTCCCTGCAGGTTGGCGTACAGATCGAGGTTTTCCTGAACGGTGAGGTCTTCATACAGGCCGAAGCGCTGAGGCATGTAACCGATGGAGGCCTGTACCGCCAGGGAATCCCGCGTGGCGTCCATCTCCAGGACCCGGATCCGGCCTTCGTCGGGGGCAAGCAGGCCCGCAGCCAGGCGCATCAACGTGGTTTTCCCCGCGCCGTCGGGGCCGATGAGCCCACCGATCAGGCCGCGCCTCATCTTCACGCTGAGATGTTCCAGCGCGGTGATTTGCCGACGTTCGGCCCGGAATCGCTTGGTGACATCCTCGAGTTCGAAGACGATCTCTTCCGCGCCTTGAACGGCTGTCGCTTTGGTGGATTCAGGCGGCATCAGGAACTCTTGCAGGGGTCTTGCGGCGTGGGGCCGCCGTTCTGCCGGGGCTGATCGAGCCGGATATGCACCGTGGCGGGCATCCCCAGGCGCAGTTCGTCCTCGGGATTACAGACGTAGACCCGCACCTGGTAAACCAGACTGGTCCTGATTTCCGTGGTTTCGACCGTTTTGGGGGTGAACTGGGCCGTGGGAGACAGAAAGCCCACCCATGCACGATAGTGCTTGCCCGGAAAGCTGTCCGTGGTGACCTCGGCGAGCATTCCCGGACGCAGCTTTCCCACATCCTGTTCGGAGACATAGGCGCGCACCCAGAGGGGATCGATGAGCGCGATGGTATAGACGGGCTTTTGAGGCGTCACCATGTCGCCGGGTTCGAGGATCCTGTCCTGGATGATCCCGTCCGACGGGGCATAGAGATATGCGTCAGCCAGTTCTTTTTTCGCCAGGGCCAGGTCCGCTTCAAGGGCCTTGAAGCTCGCCTTGGCCGAAGCGATGTCTTCCACGCGCGGACCGATGACGGCAAGCTGCAGGGTTTCCCTGGCGGATTTCAACTGTGCCTCGGTGGCCTGAGCGTTGTATTTGGCGATTTCGGCCTCTTCCTTGGAAACCGCGTTTTGCGCTGCGAGCGGTCCGCGGCGCTGGGCCAACAGGGCCGCGTTTGCCGCCTGGGCTATGGCCGCGTCGGTGTCGGCTCTGGCCTTGCGGATTTCCTCGGGCCTGCTTCCCGCCAGGAGCCTTGCCACCACTTGTTTTTGGGATTCCACCTGCCCTTCGAAGCGGGCGACCGCGTATTCCAGGCGTTCCGTTTCAAGGATGGCCAAGAGCTGGCCTTTCTTTACCCTGTCTCCTTCCCTGACGAGCATCGTGGCGATCCGCTGGCTGTCATTGAAAGCGAGTTCCACCTGGCGAATGTCCACATTGCCGTACAGCACAAGCGTATTGTCCCGGGATTTTCCGTGGTTGAACCGCCACAGCCAGATACCCGCCCCGGCCAGCGCGCCTATCAGGACAAAGACCAAAGCCCCGCGTAAAACTTTATTCATTCGAATATCCGTTTAAATTCCGAGGAATTCCGGGAAGCCTCTCCAATAGTACAAATTTTCACAATACTATCCAACCCCCAACACCACCGAATTCTAGGTCCAACTTTGAAGAATCACAAGAACCTTCTGAAATGAAAGATGAATTCCCGGATGGATTCTTGAATGCCACGAAAAAGGTTGGCAACCAGGGATTCTCCTTTATAATACAATAACAATGTGGTTGTTCCTCATGTTTTGACTGGCGCCTCCGCCTCACGAGGCGCGGTATCCCGCGATCTGATTTTCATCCTGAGAACGGCTGTTCCCTCGGCAACGTCAAGAGTGCTTCCTGGTTTGGTTTTCCGCCGCCGCGACCCCGGTTTCCGGGAAAAACACAGCCCCGGGGACCCCGGCTCGATGTGCGAGGCGGACTGTTAAAAAGTCGAAAACCGGGGCGATGATTCAGACCGACGAGGTAAACGGGTATGGAACCGAAGGAAACCATCAGGGACCTGAAGGAAAGGGAGAAGCTCCTGCGCTGCATCATGGACGCTCTTCCGGTCACGATATCCTACGTGGGTTCGGACCAGTGCTACCGTTTCAACAATAAGACGTATGAGGACTGGTTCGGGTGCCGCCTGGAAGACATCAGGGGCAGGCACCTGGCAGAGGTGCTGAGCGAGGACCACTATGCCGGGATCCTCCGGCATGTGAATGCCGTCCTTACGGGCCGGACGGTTTCCCATGAACGTGTGGTGACTTTCAAAGACGGCACGGACCACCATCTCAAGGCGAGCTATGTCCCTAATTTCGGTCCGAAAGACGAGGTGAAAGGGTTCTTCTCGCTGAGTGTGGATGTCAGTGAAATCAGGAGCGCCCAGGAAGCGCTCAGAAAATCCGAAGCGGAAAAATCGGTCATTCTGGACAACCTGTCGGAAATGGTTTCCTTCAGGGACCTGGAGCACAGGTTTGTCTGGGTGAACAAAGCCAAGGCAAAGTATTACGGCGTTACCCAAAACGGGCTGGTCGGAGAGACCTGTCACCGCTATTTTTATGGTCTCGATCGCCCGTGTGAAGGCTGCCCGGCCGTGAAAGCCCGCGAAACAGGGGTCCCGCAGCAGGTTGAAAAGGATTCCTTCAATAGCCGGCGTCTGATCGTACGCAGTATTCCCCTCTTCGACCGTGAAGGACTTCCAATGGGGATGATGGACGTGGCCACGGACGTTACCGACCGCCGGGACGCCGAGAAGCTTCTGGCCTACAAGGCAAATCTGCTTGCTGTCGTGAACGAAGCCGTTGTCGCGTGCGACACCCTGTCCCTCGTGACCGAGTGGAACCATGCCGCCGAAAGGATGTTCGGGTGGAAAGCGTCCGAGGTCCTGGGCCGGTCCTTTGACGAAGTCCTGCGCTGCGAATTTGTCGGTGTCGACCGGGACGAGGTGCTGAGATCCCTGAAAGACACCGGGCAACTGCGCTCCGAGATGGTATTCTTCCGCAGGGACGGCTCCACCGTCAATGTGGAAACGACCGCTACGACAATGAAAGACGACTCCGGGGAAACGATCGGGTATGTCTCCGTCCACCGGGACATCAGTGAACGAAAACGCGTGCAGGAGGCGCTGCATTCCTCCCATCAGCAACTTCTCGATATCATCGAATTCCTGCCGGACGCGACCCTCGTCGTCGACGGTGAAGGCCGGGTCATCGCCTGGAACCGGGCCATCGAAGAGATGACCGGTGTGAGCAAGAAGGAAATCCTCGGAAGGGGCGGACATGTTTACGGGATTCCTTTCTACGGTGAGCCGGGACCGCTGCTCATCGACGTTGTGATCGACGATAGGATCGACATCGATGAACATTACGAATTTGTGGAAAAGAAGGGAAATACCGTGTTCGGGGAAGTGTATGCGCCCAAGGCATACGGCGGCAAGGGAGCCTACCTCTGGGGGACCGCATCCCCGCTCTTCGACGCCAGGGGGAACAGGATCGGGGCCATTCAATCCATTCGCGACATCACGGACCGGAAGAAGGCCAGGGATTCCGTCCTCCAGTCGGAAAGGCAGCTTCGGCACCTGTCGGCCCGGCTGCTGAAGGCACAGGAGGAAGAACGCAAGAGAATCGCAAGGGAACTTCACGACAGTACGGGGCAGTCACTGGCCGCGCTGAAGTTCTATGCGGAAAACGCGCTGAGTTCCGGGCAGAAGGGCGACACCACGGAGACCTACAAGTCGTTCGAACGTCTCATCCCCATGATTCAGAACGCCATCGAAGAAGCCAGGAGAATCTACATGGGGCTGCGGCCGTCCATCCTCGACGATCTCGGAATAACGGCGACCATCCGGTGGTACTGCCGCGAAGTCCGGAAAACCTGCCCGGGGATCGCCATCGACGAAAAGATCGATATCAGCGAAGAGGAAATTCCGAACTCCCTGAAAATCGTCATCTTCAGGATCATCCAGGAAGCGATCAACAACATAATGAAGTACAGCGAAGCGGAAAACGTGAGGATCTCTCTGGTGAGAAGCGCCTCGAGCATAGAACTGACCGTGGAAGACGACGGGTCCGGCTTCGATCTCGATTCCTATTTGCAGAAAGGCAACCAGGAGCGCGGGCTGGGACTCGCCGGCATGAAGGAACGCATGGAACTTACGGGCGGAAATTTCATCATCAGGTCGTCCAAAGGTCAAGGAACCACGGTCTGCGGGATTTGGCCCGCGGATGCAGCCGAACTCGACGATTTTACGGCCTGGGGATAAACGCCTTCATGCCTGCTCCCGGATGTGCACCGGCTGGGCGGGCTCCTTGCCGGTCACGCCCCGGCATTGCCCGCCAGAACATCATCCAGCGCCGCCCGGAGTCTTGCTACATCCTCGTGCAGCAATGAAGTCCGGAAGACCTTCCCGTTGAATTTCCACACTTCCTGCAAAACGTTGTCCAGATGTTCATCGGCGATGACGCACAACGCCGATGTGCCGGGTTTCAGGTGTCCGGCCAGGTCCGCCATGAAATCCTCATCGACTCCCGCGTGAGACAGGGAACCGGAAACCGCCCCGACCACGGCGCCCGTCGCGAGGCCGAAGAGGGCGAAAACCGGGTTGAGCAGCATTACGCCGATGAGCGTCCCGAGGAATCCTCCGCCAAGGGCCCCGGTGACGGTGAAGTGGGTTACATGGTGGAGCTTGACTTTGCCCTGCCTTGTTCTGACCAGGACAACCGCGTCTTCCAGGTCCACCAGGTGCTCGCTCTGCTTCTTCAGCAGGGTGAGGCGCACTTCCTCGGCCTTCAACTCGTCTTCGAAAACACTCACCACCAGCTCACTCATGTTCCGCTCCTTTTCCGTCTGATATCAGGTTACCTGGAAAGTAGTCTTCGTTTTCATGCCTCGCGGGTGAGACGAACATCATGAAAAATCGCGCTCAAGAAAACGGCAAACGATGCATCTCAAAAAAGTGGGGGGCTGTGCTCCCCACATTCCAATGCGGCTATGCGGCCTTGTGCGGAGCGCCCCGTGGGCGATGCCACTTCGCCGCTCCGGTGTCCGCGGCACCGGAAGACCCGAACGGGCGGCGGAAGAAACCGTGTCTTCCCCAATGCGGCAGCCCGGCTGCCGGGTATAGTCCTATGATAAATACCGCCCTTCGAAGGGTCCAGTATCAGCCTGGTATTATTGGAAGATCAAAAGGAGAGGGGAGGACGATGGTGCCCGGTGCCTGCGGCCGGGGGGTGAACACCGTCGAGTCCCCCGGCCCCCATTTTGGCATGGGGCCGGGGAGGTGAGAAACAACGGCCCGGCGATCCTGAGCAACTGCCCTGAAACGGGAGGAAACGACAGCGCTTCAGGGAATCAGGATAGTGGACCCGCTGGTCTTTCGTGCTTCGAGGTCCCGATGGGCCTGCGCGGCTTCGGACAGCGGATACGTTTGGTTGATCTCTATCTTGACGAACCCTTTTTTCACGACGTCGAAGAGGTCCCGCGCATGCACCAGCAGGTCCTCGCGCTTTGCCGTGTAGGTCATGAGGGTCGGCCGCGTGAGGAAGAGGGAACCCTTGATCGACAGAATGCCGGGGTCGATGGGCGCCACGGAGCCGCTCGACTGGCCGAAGCTGACCATCATTCCCATGGGTCTCAGGCAATCGAGCGATTTCATGAACGTGGCCTGCCCCACCGAATCGTAAACCACGTCCACTCCTCTTCCCCTGAGGATTTCCTTCACCCTGTCGACGAAGTCTTCCTCGCGGTAGAGGATGGGATAATCACAGCCCCGGCTCCGTGCGCGGCTGGCCTTCTCCTTCGAACCGACGGTGCCGATCACCGTGGCTCCGAGATGCTTTGCCCACTGGCAGAGGATGGTGCCGACGCCCCCCGCCGCGGCGTGGACGAGGATCGTGTCCCCCGACTTGACCGGGTAGCAGCCGTGCAGGAGGTAGCGGGCGGTCATTCCCTTGAGCATCATGGCGGCGGCCAGCCGCGTGGATATGCCGTCGGGAAGCGGTACCAGACGATTGGCGGCGATGCGGCGCAACTGAGTGTAGGAACCCGGGGCACCTCCCGCATAAGCGACCCGGTCTCCGACCTTCACTTCGCTTACGCCTTCTCCGATTTCCTCCACGATGCCCGCTCCCTCCGTCCCGATTATTCCGGGTATCGGGTGCGGGTAAAGGCCTATTCGGTGATACACGTCAATGAAGTTCAATCCCACGGCTTCCTGCCGTACGAGCGCTTCGCCGCGATCGGGCTTGCCCGGGTCGTATTCTTCCCAGCGCAGGACTTCCGGCCCGCCCTTTTCATGCATGATGATGGCTTTCGGCATAGTCTACTCCCTGTCGTTTTTTATTCGGATGAGAGCAAATTCCCTTCCGGTTGTACAACAACGAAACCCGCATATTCAATTCACCCGCGTAACGAGGTTCCCCAGCAAACAGAAGAATCCGCGCGGTTGTTGTCAAGTCCCGACGCCTTCCGAACCGGTCCGGTCGCTTTCACGGCGACCGGCCTGACCGGTGCCCCGGTGACAAATCGCCACCAATGCCCCGGCGAACCGCCCCGCGTTGCCGTCTTGCCTCCCGTGTGGCCCGGCCGAAAGGAGGGTGCGCGAACCGGGCGGGGGAACAGGGTTTCTCGTCGCGTCAGGAAAGGCATGCGGGTTGACGGTGAATATGCTGTCGATGCAGTGGGTCCTTATAGGATATTTTGGACTGTTATGGAACGATTGTTGAATCGATGACATAAAAGTAAGGGCAGGGATAAATGCAAGGATACGCCGGGGACGGCCGAAGTCCTACAGCCGTGAATAGATGAAGTCCGGCAATCCCCTGAGCAGCCAGGCGATGAGGCGCCAGCGCCTGGTTATGTAAGCCCGGGGCTTTTTGCGTCTGATGGCCCCGTAAATCTGCCGGGCCGCCTCCCTGGGGGAAGCCACCCAGAAAAGTCCCTCGCCCTTGGCCATTTCCGTGTCCACGAATCCCGGCAGTATTTCGGTCACGACAATGGGCAGACCCGCTTTTGAGGCCTTTATCCGCAGGCCTTCCAGGTAGTTGGAAACGAAAGCCTTGGACGCGTTGTAGGCCGGGGCCGTCCGGCCTCCGCGGATTGCGGCGATGGAGGAAATTCCCACCAGGTGTCCCTTACCGGTCCGCACAAAATACCGGAAAGCGACAGTGGCCATGGCCGCGAACCCCGTCACGTTGACGTCGATCGTCCTCTTTTCGTCTTCCCATTTCAGATCGGGATTCTCGAACCCGGTACCGGCGCTCACGACCATGAGGTCCAGTCCGCCCATCTCCTCGATGAGCCCTTCGATGAGTTCCATCGAATGGGGGACATCGGATACATCGACCTGCCTGGAGAAGGCCGGAGAGGAAAGAGAGTCTTTCAGCTCGTCCAGCAGGTGAATCCGTCTGCCGGCAAGACCGACGGCGTATCCTGCCTGAGAAAGCCCAACGGCCAGTTCCTTCCCGATTCCCGAGGATGCTCCGACTATAATCGCTCTATCCATGCGTGCCGACCTTTCGACCTGTACAGGGGGACATCTTCTTCCGCATCGCCTGATACCAAATTACCTACAAAATAGAGTGTCGAGATATTCATTTTGATGCTTCGCCGGTGAGGCGCAGCATCATGGACAATTGCGTTCAGGAGAGCGCCGAACGATGTCTCTCGAGAAAGTGGGGAACTGTGCCCCCCACACCCCTGGGCCGCACCGCGGCTTTGTGTGGCGCAGCGAGCGCCGCTTTCCCGCCGAAGAGCGATTTCCCGACGGCATGCGGTTTTCCGGCTCGCGGTCAGACCAGGATGCGGGACGCTTCATGCATGAGCCGGGTGATGGCAAGTCCCTGGGGGCAAGCCTTCTCGGCCCTTGAGTAGTCCACTTCGGTCAGCTTCGCCCGCTCTTCCTCGGGCAGGGCGGCGAAGACCTCCCGGGCGAGTTCCCGGTCGCCGTAATCCCGATAGTACATGAGGCAGCGCATCACGTCGTTTACCGGGACCGCTCCCCCCACGGCCTCCCGGCAGATCCGGCCGCAGCCCGCGCAATACGCCGAACGGCTTTCCCGTGCGAACCGTTCGAACAGTTCCCGATCCGCCCCGGCGAGGGCCGTGAGGTCCCGCGCCGCGGCCACGTTGGCCGAAAGAACGGTCAGACTCGGCATCTGGGAGCAGACACTCGCGATGTTCGGGTCTTCCCACACGGCCTTGAGCTTTGCCTGCTTGTCTGTGAAACCGCGTTCGAGAAACCTTCCGGCTATCTGCAACTCGGCTTCGCTGTCCTTTTTCACGGGACCGCCCCCCTGGGTTTTCATGGCGACGAGGCCGATACCGGCACTGACGCAGGCAGCGATGGCCTCTTTCATCTTCGGGGTCTGCATGAGCCGGAAATTGTAGGCAAACATGATCGCATCGATCCAGCCCATTTTTGCGGCGGCCAGGAGGCATTCTTCCATATTGGAATGCGCGCTGAAGCCGAAAAACTTCATCTTGCCCGCCTGTTTCATCTGCGAGGCCCAGTCCTTGAAGGAGGACGGGATCTCTTTCAGATCGGCGATGCCGTGAACGAAAAACATGTCCGTGTAATCGGTATGCAACCGCTTCAGGCACTTATCGAGGCCTTCGGTCATGCTGGCCGGTTCAGTGGGCCGCGTTTTGGTCACGAGGAAGATCTCTTTACGCGCATCGGGATTGCGACTGAAAAAACGCCCGAAACCTTCCTCGCTCAACCCGTTGCCGTATGCCTCCGCCGTGTCCCAGTAGGTCACGCCCCAGTTGTATGCCTGCCGCAGCAGCAACTGGTTGTTGACCGTGTCGAACATCCCGCCGAGAGCCAGGATCGATACATCGACCCCGGTTTTCCCCAGTTTGCGCCGGGGAATGGAGGGGGCCTTGTTCCCCCCCGGGTCGGCTGCGGCCAGAACGCTCGCCGTGCCCGTACCCGCCGTTGCCGCTATTCCGCCGAGCCCGACGGTTTTGATGAAATCCCGACGCGTCACACCACTGTGCTGTTTTATCTTTCCCATGACAGTCCTCTCTTACCCGCCGTCCGGGTGTTCATTCAAAGACACGAAAAGCGAATATCCCGGGGGTTAGCGGGAAATCGCCTTGCCTTGCGTGATATCGTAGAGCGGTTGAAATTTCAGATCGCCGGTCAGTATCTGTTCCGGTTGCTTCAAAGCCAGGTCTCCGTTCACTTCAACGAAGCGCAACTCGCCGTCCACCGGGAACCCATTCTCGGACGCCCGGTCGAGGCTGGCTTTGGCCGCCCCGTATTGCTGTTCGGCCTTGTTCTTATGGAACCGCTTGCGCCATTCCAGCCATTGGGCTGTGTTGGCCTGGGATTGGTCGACGAAGACGTAGTAAACGATTTTGCCCGGGCAATCCTCTTCGAGGTAGAGGGTGTATTCCACCGGTCCGGATTTGGGGTCCAGCCCCTGGATGCGGTTTCTCTCGCCTTCCTCGATGAGCCAGGAAGTCGGGCAGGACCGTGTTGAAACGAAGTCTTTTACCTTTCCGAAAATGAATCCGGGATTGTCTTCATCCGCAACGAAATTGCCCGACAGGAAGGCGTCGGGGGGAGTGTAAGGGGTCAAATCGCTCCGGTTCCGCAGTTTCATCGCCTGGTCGCTTGCCGCGAACGCCGATCCGGCGCACATGACCGCCACCGCAACACCCAAAAACACGGAATAAAGCCTGCGCATAGCTTCCTCCTGTTCAGGTTTCGATCACCGATACGAATGAAAGGGATCCTAACCGCTGCCACGGGGAGTGTCAACTTGCGCAGTGACGCGCCGCAGGGCCGAAACAGCCGGCCCCGGTGGTGCCAGTGACAGGCCGGGGCACCCGACCTGCCGCTTCTTCCAACGCAAGCCGGCATCATTTCTCTTTGAGGTTCCAAACGATGTCCCAAGGTGAATCGGGATGGTCCGCGAGACTTTGGCACCTGGCGGCGTAAGCCCTTGCGGCGGGATCGTCGGGGAGGCCGGAGAGAATCGCGAGGGCCCCCGCCGGGTCACGGGCATAATAGGCTTCAAGAGCCCGTCGAAAAGGTTCGAGTTCTTTTTCGGTATCGGAATCGTGAGGGCCGACAGGTTCGTAGACGCGAACGGGTGTCTTTCTTCCGACCACCCGCAGCAGCCCTAGTTCACGGCCTGAAAATTCACCGCCCGTCCGGGACCATGTCGCTTCCGAAACCATGGTGAAAGTCCCGAACACCTTATTGGCGCCTTCCAGGCGCGAAGCGAGGTTGGCCGCGTCTCCAAGCACCGTGTAGTCGAACCGCTTCCTCGATCCCATGTTTCCCACGACGACCGGTCCCGTGTTGATGCCGATGCGGGCGTGCAGGGACGCCCCCGTCCTTTGAAGAAATTCATCCCGGCGTTCCTCGAGCTTCATCTGGCACCGGATCGCGGCGCGGCACGCCCTGCGGGCATGGTCGGGCTGGTCGGCGGGCGCGTTCCAGAAGGCGATAATGGCGTCTCCTTCGTACTTGTCCAGCGTGCCGCCTTCTTCGAGAATAATGTCCGTCATGTCGGAGAGATAATCATTCAGCAGGGTGGTCAGGCTGTGAGGATCGAGCCGCTCCGAGATGGAAGAAAAACCCTGGAGGTCCGAGAAGAATATGGTCAGTTCTCGGCGTTCCCCTCCCAGTTCCAGCTTGGCGGGGTCTTGCAGGATCTTTTCGATTACCGCTGGGCTGAGGTAATACCTGAAAGCCTTTTTGATAAAGGCCCGCTGCCTCCCTTCCCGGCTGTAGTTGATGAAGACGCCTCCCGCCACGGATGCCGTTACGGCCGCCTGGTGCAAAATAATGGGCCACCAGTACCCCATGGGATAGGCCGCAAAACCGATGATACCGGGGATGGGCAGGAAAACGCCGGCCACAAGGGCGCTCTGCCATGCCTTTTTCCCGCTTACGACCAGGATGGAACTGAGGATGGAGAGGAGCAGGACCGTGAGAACGCACGACCATTTCGGGGCTTCGGCCAGGAAATCGCCCGAAATAAGATTGTCCAGCATCGTGGCATGAAGCTCGACCCCCGGATAGACTCGGCCGACGGGGGTCGGCCTGAGATCGAGCAGGCCGGAAGCGCTGGCGCCGAGCAAGACGTAGCAATTCCTGAAAACTTCCGGATTTTCAAGGACCGGTGTCAGTCCTTCGCGCAGGCGCAGTTCTGACTGAATGACCGCGGCGGCGCTGAAGGTTTCATACGAACCGGCAGGTCCCCGGAAACGAAGGACGGCTTTCCCGGAATCGTCCGTGGGCACGGTCCTGCCCGCGACGTCGAGGCTGCCCCGCCGGAGCGTCATTTCCTGCGGCGGGCAGGAGCCTTCCCCTGGTGGCGCGGGTTCGCCGTTCCCGGGTCCCGTGCCCGGGTCCTCACCGGACTCCACGGGGGCATGTTCCCCCGGCTGCCGAGCATCGGCCGGCGCGGAACCCGCCCTGGATGTCTCCGCGGCCTTTCCCGCAAGAAAGGCCGCCATGCCGAGGGAAGGGGTGATCCTGCCGTCGAACAGGTGGAAAAGATGACAGCGCCGGAATACTCCGTCGAAGTCCGGTTCCTGCGAAACGCTTGCCAGAATCGCCGAACTCGCGCATACCTCCGGGACCGGAAAGGCTGCCCCCGGCATGGCGGCTTCCCTGCACGAACCCGAGGCCAGCCATTGATCGATGTTGTCCGATTGGAGCCGAAGGCGCCGGGGAACTTCCCGGGGCCATGTCTTCACGGTGCCGGATTTCTTCCCCAGGGACAGGGGGACCACGAAAGCGGGAGCGCGGTTGATGGCTTCGGCCAGTGCCCGGTCGTCGTCCACGCCGTAGAGGGACGATTCGGTGAAGAGCATGTCGAAGACGACAACCTTCGCCCCGCTCCTCGCGCAAAAGTCGATGATCGGCCCATACACTTCGCGGGGCCACGGCCAGGACCATCCGTTTTCCTTTTCCCCCCAGGCGAGGCTGTTCTGGTCCACCAGGATCAGCTTGATCTTTTCGGTCGCGGCACCCGGGGCGGAGAAAAACTCGGCCCGCCAGCGCCAGGTCGCAAATTCCCAAAGGTCGAATGTCCCCGCCATCCAGAGGACGAGAGCGACCGCTGCTGCGCACGTTCCCACCAGTGCGGCCTGTATCCATTTCCGATCCATTTCACCTCCGGGCAATTACGCTGACGGTCCCCCGCATCACACCTTGGAGATGAACCGGTCGAACCGGGCTTTGCGTTCGGCCGGGACGGCGATCTTTGTCCCCGCGCCCGCCTTGGCTTCTATGTTCTGAATCCGTTCCTTCGGGTCGGGATGGGTCTTGGCGAACCCGGCCCCGTTGCGTGCCATCCGTTTATCCATTTCCCGCAGCATGCCGGTGAGCGCTCCGGGGTCATAGCCGACCCGCTTCAGAATCACCACGGCCTGCTGGTCCGCCTCGGTTTCGAGTCCCCGGGAATAGCCGCTGTTCATCAAAGTCGTCGCCACGTCGGTGACGGACCCCTCGAAAGCTTCGGTCAGTTGCGCCACCTGGGCGCCGCCGTAACTCTTGGCTCCTTCCACAGCCAGAATGGTCAGAGCGGAGGTGATCCTTCCCGTTTTGATCGCACGCAGTCCATGCTGACCCTGGACGTGGCCGATTTCGTGGGCCAGCACCGCGGCGACCTGGTCTTCCGTCGTGCACAGGCGCAGCATCCCCCGGGTTACCAGGATCAGGCCACCGGGTGCCGCGAAGGCGTTCACTTCCTCCGTGTCGAGGATCAGGAAATGGTAGCCGCCGAAGGTCTCGGGCCGGTCGGAGGCTTCCGCGAGCGATTGGCCGATCAGGTTGACGTAATGGTTGGCCGCGTCATCCGGGTAGGGGCGATACTGCTGCAGGACCGTCGCAGCCACCGCTCGACCGATGTAGTATTCCTGTTCGGGCGTAATGTCCTGGAAGGTTTTTCCCACTGCCTGGACGCTTTTTACCAGCGAACCCGCCTGGCTCGAGGAGATCACCCCGGTGGACACGCCGAGAGCGCTCCCCACGTTGAGGGCGGGTTCCATCGTCTGGCAACTGGCGATGATAAAAAGCACCGGAACGATCAGCACGGCGAAAGCACAAGGTATTCTCCGGAAGGGCCGAAGGTTCATTTTGCACCTCCCGCCTGCGGCTTGACGCCGCCTTCCTTAAGAAATGCCATCATTTCCTGGGACGTGATGTTCAACTGCTCCATTCTGTCGACCCATGAAAAGTCGGCCCCCCTGTGGTCCGCTTTGAATTTCGATTCCACGTCGGCGTTGAACCCCTTGCCGGCAAGGGTGATTTCGTCACCCGAAGCGGAAAGTTCGGCGTTTTTCCCGCCCGAATTCATGACGATTTTTTTCTTGCTCAGGGCCGACTGGTGGATCCAGCCTTTCTTTCCGCCCTGGTCGTTTACTTCCATCCAGTCCCCCTGCTGCTGCAGCACCTCGACCTGGTCCCCGTAGGCCACGGGTGCAACCGGGTTCCCGAGAAAGGAAGGGGTGGCCCTGATCTGGCCGTTTCTCACCTGGACGCTCATCATGCCCAGCCCTGAAGAAACCGTTGCCGCAATGAATGCCATCACAATGGCGACCGGTAATACCCTCCATCTTCCCATGCGCTCTCCTCCCCTCGTCAAAAGACATCGATTCGAAGGTTTCCCCCGGGTTGCAGGGAAACGGCAATTTCCCCTCCCTGAAATCAGTGCCACCCGATCCGGGCGGCCTCCGCCCTGGTGTGATTCAACGTTCCCGGCGGGCGGCGGTCGAGCCGGACCCCGCCCCGGTATTGCTAATCGGCTGCCAGAGGGCCGGGTTGACCCGCCTGCCCCGAACTCATGGCGGCAGCGGCCTTTTCCTTCAGTTCCCTGAACTTATCGGACACGGCCTCCAGCCTGGCTTCCCATTGGGGATTGGGGACCTGGCCCTTTATGGCCTCATTGAAGGTGAGGATCATCGATGTCTGGAAAAAAGGTTTGAAAAACGCCATCTTGATCCCGTAGCTCAGGACGATGGCGACGGCAAGCCAGAATATTTTGAGTGTTTCGCTGTGGGTCATCATGGCAAACGACCCGAAAGGGACCAGGAGAATAATGAAAACGACGGCAAAAGCGAGAAAATTGGCTATGGTGCAGCCAGCCGCGGTGGTCAGGATCGGTTTCCAGTTCTGGGTGTAAAGGATGACTCCGCGCTTTGCGCTTTCCCATATGTCTTCCCTGCCGCGGGAAAGATTGTAGCTCAAAATGGTTTCATCCACGTAGGTCAGGGAAAAATTCACCAGGCTGTTGGCGATTTTCGTCAGGCCGTCTATCCCCGGCAGCGGCAAAAGGTCCGTAACGGTGGCCACGGTTTGATTGACGACCCGGACAATCCCGTCCACGAGCCGATCCACGACGAAAAGGGCGGACACTTCCTTGAACATTTTCATAACCAGTTCCTTGCCATACCTGAACTGGCTGACTCCCTCGGGAAGCGAACCCTTGTGGATGATTTCCGTGATGACGGCGATGTGCCCGGCATCGACCAGGTACAGCACATACTGCTTTGCCAGGCGCAGGAGACCATAAAGAACGGCAAGCCCGATGACGAACACGACGGCCCCGCCGTTTCCGAATGCTTTCCCCATGAGTACGACGAGGCCGATGTAGATCACCATAGCCACGCCGAGAACCGCATAGACCGCGGCCCGAATGAGAAGGTAAGGCATGGTTTTCAACATGATGTTGCTTGTTTCCGCAAAATGAAACGTCATCTTCCCGCTCCTCCCGTTCCTGGAAATATCTCCGCCTCCGGGCCGGAGGAAAGCCGGCCCGCTCCACACTGCCGTTGCACCCGTCGCAGCCTTTTGCCTGCTTTTCACAATAGATCGGAATACGACCGCCTAAGGTCTACATCCTTTTGATAAAATTGTGTTCGGGCGCACCCTGCATCGCGGGGGAAAGGGTGCAACCCGCCGGCGACGCGCTGCCCGTTTTCGACCGGAAACCCTGAAAGAACCGGGCCGCATATTGGGGGCGGTTCCCGCGTCAGCCCCTGCGGGGGGGCTCTGCAGCCGGGACGGGAACCGCGTGCCTTGCGGAAAAAACATCGGATCGGGGACGGCATTCCCCGATAATCGCTTCTGAAAACAGGGAGGAGACTTCGGCCGGAGGGCTCATCTTCTCTGCCGGCTCCGGCGTATGACGAAAACGGCGGCGGTGTGCCGCAAGAGGGCCCCGCCGCCGGGGACGAGCGTTACCGGTACCCGTCGTAGCACACGATCTGTTCGAGGTTCTTTCTCGGCCTCGGGGGTATCGACTGACCCGGGTATCCCACCGGGGACAGTGCCACGACCCGGACGCTTTCCGGTATATGCAGGACTTCCTTGACCGCGTTTTCGTTGAAGGCGCCGATCCAGCAGGTTCCGAGGCCCAGTTCATAAGCCTGGAGCAGCATGAAAGCGAAGGCGATGGACAGGTCGACGGTATAAGCCGGCTGACCGCAGGGCATGACGGAGGTGCATTCCGTCGCGCAGGCGACGAGCACGACGGGGGCTTCCCCCACGAAAGCCTGGCCGTTGGCCGCGCGGATGAGTTTTTCCCTCGTGTCCGGGTCCCTCACCACGATGAACTTCCATTCCTGCCGATTGGCGGCGGAAGGAGCAAGCCTTCCGGCTTCAAGGATCCTGTCGATCTTTTCCTGTTCGACCTCCTTTTCCAGGTACGATCTGATGCTGCGTCTTCCACTGATGGCGGAGAATACGTCCATGGCGATTGCCTCCAATTCTTGTCTCCGGTTCATTCCTGGCTGTAAGGACAGCCCGTCGAATTCTTTCTCCCCGGGCTCCGCGGCGGCGGTCCCGCCCCGGATCCGAAGGTCCCGTGAGAAGGAATGCGACGGGTGAATGTCTTTGCATTTCTTTCATATTCTATATCAAATCAATTCTTATGCTTCACGAATAAACAATCAAGAGGCTACAATAATACACTGATACAATACCGAAGGAACGGGTCCCGCGGATCCGCATTGAACGGAATATCCCGAAGGAGCGAAAAATGACTGCAGATCAGGGAAACAGAACGGACGGTGGGCCATCCGCTCTGGTGGAAAGCATCATCAGGAATTTTTGCAGGAACTCTCCGGAGAATTCTCTCAAGAACGGCACCGGTGAGAAAGCCTGGGGAGAACCGCTTGTGGGTTTTTCCAACGGCGCCGACCCGCTCTACCTGAAAATCAGGGACGACATCGGCCCATTTTATCTCACCCCTGCCGAGATCTTTCAAAAGGCGTTCCCCGGGTCCGATGTGACCGCCGGTGAACTCACGGTCATTAGTTGGATTCTGCCCCAGACGGAGGCCACCAAGAGCGACAACCGGAAAGAATCGGTGTATCCGGCGGAACGCTGGGCGCGGGCGCGGCTGTTCGGAGAAGTCTTCAACGCCGCGCTTCGGAAACACGTCGTAGAAGCTCTGAAGACATCCGGGTTCGATGCCGTATCCGCCGTGGATTCCCCTTTCTGGTCGATGGGGACGTCGGAGCGGTACGGCATGTCTTCGAACTGGTCGGAAAGGCATGCCGCCCATGTGTCGGGACTGGGCACCTTCGGCCTGTGCGACGGGCTCATCACCCCGGTGGGCAAAGCCATGCGGTGCGGTTCAGTGATCGCTCGGATCGCCATTCAGCCGACCCCGAGGCCCTATAAGGACCATCATGAATACTGCCTTTATTTTTCCAACGGCGGCGCGTGCAAAAAATGCATCGAAAGGTGCCCCTCCGGGGCGATAACGACCGAGGGACACGACAAAGCGAAATGTCAGAAATACCTCCATGAGAGCAGCCTTCCCTACGTCAGGGAGCATTATGGGCTGGAGACTTACCCCTGCGGATTTTGCCAGACGGGCGTGCCCTGCGAATCGAAGATCCCCCTGGCAAAAAAACGCGCGAAGGCTTAAACGCCCCTGGAAAAGGGATTCCCGTATATTCATCGCCGTAAATACCGAGGGGCGAGGGCCGGAGCTCTGCGGGACGGCTTCGGGGGTGGGAGAGAGACCGTGTCCGTGCCATAAAAACCAGTTTTTTCAGAGTGTTGTTGCTCAATTATAGCGGCGGGCAAAGTACCTGAAACCGGTCTCACGCAACGGCGCAACGGCGCAACGAAAAGCCGGCGAACAAATGGAATCCGTCCAAGGGGTTGAGCAAAGCCGATCCCGGCAGTCTAACATATTCATCGCCGTAAATACCGAGGGGCGAGGGCCGGAGCTCTGCGGGACGGCTTCGGGGGTGGGAGAGAGACCGTGTCCGTGCCATAAAAACCAGTTTTTCAGCGCCTTGTTGCTCAATTATGGCAGCGGGCAAAGTGCCTGAAACCGGTCTCACGCAACGGCGCAACGGCGCAACGAAAAGCCGGCGAACAAATGGAATCCGTCCAAGGGGTTGAGCAAAGCCGATCCCGGCAGTCTTGCCGTGGGTGGCCCGGACAACATATTCATTGCCGTAAATACCGAGGGGCGAGGGCCGGAGCTTTGCGGGACGGCTTCGGGGGTGGGAGAGAGACCGTGCCTGTGCCATACCAGTTTTTTCAGCGCCTTGTTGCTCAATTATAGCGGCGGGCAAAGTGCCTGAAACCGGTCTCACGCAACGGCGCAACGAAAAGCCGGCGAACAAATGGAATCCGTCCAAGGGGTTGAGCAAAGCCGATCCCGGCAGTCTTGCCGTGGGTGGCCCGGACAACATATTCATTGCCGTAAATACCGAGGGGCGAGGGCCGGAGCTTTGCGGGACGGCTTCGGGGGTGGGAGAGAGACCGTGCCTGTGCCATACCAGTTTTTTCAGCGCCTTGTTGCTCAATTATAGCGGCGGGCAAAGTGCCTGAAACCGGTCTCACGCAACGGCGCAACGGCGCAACGAAAAGCCGGCGAACAAATGGAATCCGTCCAAGGGTTGAGCGAAGCCGATCCCGGCAGTCTTGCCGTGGGTGGCCCGGACAACTCGTTTGTCCGGGCGCGGAGCGCAAGAGGGGGCAGCAGGGGACCGGCGGGAGCGGGGAAGATCGGTTTTCCCTTCTCTCACGCAGTTACGGAGAAATCTCATGCAACGGCGCAACGAAAAGCGAAAGAAGAAAAGAAGCGCTTAAGCATGGCGCGGCGTCGAGGTTGGAAAGCTCTGTACGGTTCTTTCACGAGGAGGCTGATGAGTCATGGAATATTTCCCGCCCGCTCCCTGGCCGAGATGTCTGAAACTTACTTCCTGCTTCGGAGTGCTCGTGGTTCTGGGGGCCGGATACGGCGCATGGAGGAGCATTCCACCCGGCGGGTTCGCCCATGTGTTCGGGTCTTTTGTCACGTGCGTGCCCCTTTTGCTCGGGCTGGGGAGCGTGCTGTTCATTGTCGCCGGCTATTCCGTTGACTTCCAAAGGCTTTACGTTCGCCGTCTGCTGTGGTCGACCGTCGTTTCGCTGGAAGGCCTGAAACAGGTATGGCATGATCCGTCGGCGATCAGGTGTTCGGGAAGAATCTTCGGGAACGCCGGCTTTTTCTGTTTTACGGGGCTCTATCAAAATGCGAAGGTCGGACGTTTCCGAATGTTCGCCACCGACCCGGCACGTGCCGTGGTCCTGGTTCTGCCGAAGCGTTCGGTGGTTGTGACCCCCGCGGACCCCCAGGCGTTCGTCCTGTATATCGAACGGTTTTTCCCCCATGCCGAAGTGATTGCCCCCGGCCGTGGCACCTCACCTCGCGCATGATTAAACTTGACGGGACGGACCCGGCCGGTCGAATCTCTTTCCTGCGATCGTTTCCGTCCTCAGGTGCACCGTCCCGGCTCACGGGGATTCACAGACACCGCGGCGATTCTTGCACTTCTTCCGCCCTCCTTCCAGGCATGGCCGCTCGAATCACTTCCCGTATTCGCTGCTGTATTTCATTTCAGCTTGTCGGCCCCGGTCCGTGAAAACACCGGCGCGCGGCGCGAACCGCTCGCTTTCCGAACGACCAATCCGGAACGAAAAAGGAGGTGCAATGCTTAAGTATTTGAATGTTCTGTTGGTTGTGGCGATTGTTTCCCCTGCGGCCCGGTCGGCGGATGCATGCACCAGCACTCGGATCAGGACCGACGACGGCTGTGTTTTTTACACCAGGACCATGGAATACGGTGCGCCCATGAATTCGACCGTTTCAGTGGTCCCCGCCGGAACGCGGCGTCAGGGAACGCTGCCGGACGGCACTCCGAAAGGAATGACCTGGGACGTCAAGTACGGATTTGCGGGAATGAACGCATCGGGGCAGCCTCTTATCATCGATGGAATGAATGAAAAAGGGCTGGCCGCCGGAGCCCTGCTTTTCCCCGGGTTTGCCGAATACGAACCTTTCGATCCCGCCCGGGCGGACGCCACCATCGGCCAGTACGAGGTCGTCACATGGATACTGTCGAATTTCGCGACGGTCGAGGAGGTGCGCCGGGGCATGGCCGGGGTGCGTGTCTGTATGGGGCAGGCCCTTGATTTGGGCCCCGTGCCGCTGCATTACGTGATGCATGATGCCGGTGGGGGCTGCATCGTCATCGAATACGTCAAAGGAAAAATGAACCTCTATGAAAACCCGCTGGGGGTCCTCACCAATTCTCCGCCGTTCGACTGGATGATGATCTACCTGAGAAACTTCGTCAGCTTCTCCGCGGTGAACGTCCCGGAACTCAAGCTGCAGGGCACGACCCTCCGGGAACTCGGCCAGGGAACCGGCATGCTCGGGCTTCCCGGCGATTTCACGCCGCCACACCGGTTCGTCAGGATTCTGGCGCTCACCGAGTCGGCCTTGCCCGTGCACGGACCGGGCGCGGGACTCGACCTCGCGATGACCATCATCGGCAACGTGGATATTCCCAGGGGGGCGGTAAGGGAAAAGACCGACGGCAGCGTTGTGTACGATCTCACTCAGTGGGTGGTGGTTTCGGACCTTGCGAGGAAGCGGTTCTATTTCAACACGGCCGGGAACAAAAACTGGCGCTACATTGACGTGATGAAAGCGCTTGCAGGGGCCGAAGGCGTGCTTTCCGTGCCCGTGGACACCCCAGCCGATTATCCGGACGTAACGGGTTCCGCGCGCTGATCGTGTGGGTTGCTCCTGCGCGGGCAGGGCTTGTACCGGCGCGTCCCAGGGAGTATCATCGATCGTTGTCTCACTTGCGGATACGGCGGAAGGTTACATGCCTCAGAACATCTACGATGATCCGGTTTTCTTCGCGGGCTACAGCGAACTGCGCCGCACGGAAAGAGGCCGCAATGCCGCCCTGGAACAGCCGGCGCTTGAGCGGCTGCTCCCACGCGTACTCGATGGACTTCGGGTACTGGATCTGGGGTGCGGTTTCGTGGCTTTGCCCGGTTTGCGCGTTCTCGTGGAGCGCTGAAAGTCGTCGCCGTCGACATCTCGGGCCGCATGCTTGCCGAAGCCCGCCAATGCACCCATGATACGAGGATTCGGTACATCGGGTCCTCGATTGAGGATTTCGACCCCGGGACCGGATCGTTTGATCTTGCCGTGTCGTCTCTTGTGCTTCATTACGTGGAAGACTATCACGCGGTGATCGTTCGGATACGCAGGGCATTGGTCCCGGGAGGCCGGTTGGTTTTCTCGGTCGAACATCCCATGTGCACGGCGCTTGGCACCGGCCTTTGGCAGCTTTCCCCGGACGGAGCGGAATTGCACTGGCCCGTGGACCGCTACCGGGAGGAAGGGGAACGCCGCTCCAGGTGGTTTGTCGACGGAGTTGTCAAATATCATCGAACGGTTGAGACTTACGTGAACGGTTTGATCGATGCGGGGTTTCTTATCGAACGTCTCGAAGAACCCGAGCCGACGGCCACAGCCTTGAACGCTCGCCCCGAACTCGCCCTGCACCGCCGTCGCCCTCCCTTCCTGATCCTGTCTGCAATCCGCCCCTGAGAACGGCTTCCGCTTGTCCCTTATAAGGATACCGCGGTTCCATATCATTGGTATGTCAAGAATGAATGTAATCGCCACTTGTTTACCATATGACAAATATTATTTTGAATTTCATGAATATCACCGCTAGGATAGATGCTTCGCTACTGTAGCGGATCGGAATACACCAACACAAATACAACAATTGCGAAACAGGGACACTCGACGGTGCTTGGTTGTGGCCGGTGATGAGAGGGATATCCTGCTGCAGGGGACTTCTCTGCTCAGGAGCGGGCGAGGTTTATCCTCGCGGAGGGTGTATATCCCGGAGACACCGGCCTTGATCCGACATGCCGATCCTGAAGTCCGAGGCATGGCACTCGATCCCGTCGGTTTCCGGGAAAGGAGGATAATCACCCGGTAACTTGATCTCCGAACATTGCGGCGGAACGGTCTTCCCCCCGGCGGGCCCGTCCCGGGTCCCGTGTCTCTCGTGAAAGGAGCAACAATGAAAGTGGTGAAAAGAGCCTTAGCCCTGTTCGTTCTGGCATTCCTTCCGCTGATCGTCCTTGCTCTGGACGTCAACACCTCCATGGGCGCAACGAAAGACAAAATCCCGAAAGCGGATTTGGTCATCATCAACGCCAACGTAATCACCGGTAACCCCGCCCAGCCCCGGGCCGAAGCAATCGCGGTCAAGGGGGACAAGATTTCGGCCGTCGGAAGAACGGACGACATCCGGAAACACGCCGGCAAAACAACGACGGTGATCGATGCAACCGGCAAGACGGTGACCGCCGGGTATAATGACAATCACATGCATCCGCTTCCGAGCTATCCGTTCAAGAGCCCGGTGTACGTCGTGAACCTGTTCGACAAGACATCCATGCAGGATTTGATCGCGGCGCTTAAGGAAAAGGCCGCTATTACGTCTCCGGGCCAGTGGGTGATCGGCTCCGGCTATCAGGACACCAAACTGGGCAGGTGGCCGTCGGCCGCGGACCTGGACCAGGTCTCCACGACGCACCCGATATCGATTGTTCATTCCAGTGCTCATGCCAGTTCAGTAAACTCATTCTGCCTGCAGAAGGCGGGAGTGACGGCGGGCGTTTCCGACCCCTCTGGCGGTACGGTTGAACGGGACGGGTCCGGGAATCCCACCGGTGTCCTCAGAGAAACGGCCATGACCTGGGTGACGGAGAGGGCGGTGGCGGCCGGCTATCCGATGCCGAAGGCAAGCGAACGCGACGACATCGAAGGCATGGAGAACACGCTGAAGGCGTATTCGAAGGCGGGCATCACCTCTATCGGATCGAATGTGAGCGAATCGGGACCGCTGCTCTCTTCGGGGCTGAGCATCATAGACACGGCGCCGACCATCGGCATCTACCGAAGACTGCTCGCCCAGAACAAGCTGCCGGTGCGCGTCAATTTTCTCACCTTTGCGTATCCCGCGACGGGTTCCAAGCCTTCCACTCAGAACTCGATGGCGGCAAAGGGATGGACGACGGGAAAATACCTCGACACGCATGAGATGCTTCGTATCGGCCCGCTGAAGCTCTTCGGCGGCAATTCCCTTTCGGGGCGCACCTGCTGGCTCAAAGAGCCCTATGCGATCGCTCCTCCGGGAAAGACCCCTCCCTATTACGGTATTCCTTTCAAGAACGCTTCCTGGGGCGTCGACCTGACGACTCCTGAGGGCAGGGCGGCCTTTAACGAGAAGATTAAATCGGCCCACAGTGCCGGTTTCCAATGGGCGATCCATTCCAACGGGGACCAGGAGATCGAATACCTGCTCGATGCCTATGAAGCCGCGCAGCGGGCTGATCCCAAACCCCAGTTAAGGCATCGCATAGAGCACAGCAGTATTACCAACGACGTTTTGCTCAGCCGGATGAAACAGATAGGAGCCGTCCCCGTCTTCCACGAATACACCTGGGAACACGGGGATAAGTATACTGAGTTCGGCGACGCCCTTATCGCCTGGGTCCATGCCTACCGGTCCGCCATCGACAAGGGACTCCGCCCGGGTCATCATTCGGATTCCCCGGTGAGCAGCTACAATCCGTTTGTGCACATTCAGACCATGGTCACCAGGACCTCGAAGGAAGGGATAGTCCGCGGTGCAAACCAGGCGATTACGGCCGAAGAAGCCATTTGTGTCGCCACGGCCAACGGCGCATATGTTTCAAATGAAGAGGACATCAAGGGCATCGTCAAAGCCGGATATCTTGCGGACCTCGCGATCCTGGACCGTGATCCGACGAAGATCGATCCCTCGACCATCAAAGACACCGTCGTGGAAAAGACCGTGCTGGGAGGTAAGGTCGTTTATTCGAAGAACTAAAGGCGGAGGTTCCCTCACGGCTTGAAAAAAAGCGAAAAGGGTGGACACGGTGGGGCCGTGCCCACCCTTCGATTTTGTCAACTCGGAAGTGAAATCCGTTCAGGGCGTGCCGCCGTATAACCCGATGGTTTTGGCGGGAGTCCCGTCACCGAGACCGGGCTGCTTCATGTCTGTGCGCCGGATGTTCGCGTTTCGTGATACTTCACGTCATCGAACCATAGCGTGGGCATATAAAGCCCTTTTTCCCCGGCGACGTCGGCCAGGAAGCCCTTCTCGCCCATCATCGGGACGGCGACCGGCCCATACTCGGATTTCCATTCCGGTCCGGGTGGACAGGCCGGAAAAACCCGGAATAGAACCATCGCGCCATGTCGTCTGATGAGGGCAGGTCGTTCAGGAAATCGGCCCGCTTTTTTCTTCGTCGCATCCTCACCTCACAGATGAAAGTGCACAACATGATCGAGCAGCGGAAGTTTTCTCAAATGGAATTCGCCGGTGGTTTGCCTGGCGGACTCGCGCTGAATTTCCGCCAGCCCCAGGAAGCCGGCAAAGCTTTTAAGGCACCGCAGCGAATAACAACTGCGCAGGACCTTGCGCGAAGCGAAAGAGGCTGGGCATCCGCGGATAAGCCCCGGTTCAAGGGGGCGGCCGCTGAGTCGATCCTTTCCCGCGGCTGGAGTTCCCTCCGGGAACGCTCGTCCATTCCTATTTGAATTCCGGTAGCAAAAACTTCTTGCAACCGGTTTGTTTTTTCTATAGCATTCAGTGCATGTTTTGATAGGGCCTGTTCATAATCAAAGATATAGTCCGGCTTTGCATCACAATTCAAGCGATTTCTCCGGTACATCCGCTTCATGCTCTAATGCCGCAGTTTATGAACAAGGTTCATGCTACATCCGGGTATCGTCGCGTGCTTTGCCGGGGACGGCACAAAAGTCCCGGTATGGGGTTCTCCGGCGGGGACCGACAGGCATGGGGAACAGAAGCCCGTTCCCGGCAGCCCGCCGGAAATCGGGCTCCGGCGGGACGCCCTGCTTCGGATCAATCCATTTGATTGACAAATCATTGACGACCCATTTCGTACCGACACTGGAACACCAGGAATCCACCGAAGTGCAGCCGATGGGAAGCGCCACGGCGTTCCCTGCGGTCAACCCCGAACACAAGGAGAAGAGAGTGCAGGGAAAAGAGGGCTTCGCCGCATTTGCCGAACTCCTGAACACCCGGTTTGCGGTTCGAATCGGCGGGGAGACTACCGAGGGGGAAAGCGCCGGCCCCCGGATAATCAAGTTGGAGCTGGTAAGCGCCGTGTGGAAGGAAACCGGCACCACGGAGGGATACTCACTGCTGTTTCGGGGCCCCGCCGATTCCTTTCTGGATCAGCGGATCCACAGGTTCAGCCATGAGAAAATGGGTGATTTCGGACTTTTCATCGTTCCGGTGGGGAAAACCGGCCAAGGTTATGAGTATCAGGCGATCGTGAACCGGTTGAAGCGATAACGGCAACCCTCACCGCGAGGTCCCGTGCGGCGGAATCGGCGCCCGCCGGGGATGCGCGCGGGGACGAACGACGAAAGGAGGCTTCAAATGTCGGATCCTTTCCTGGGCGAGATCAAGCTGGTCGGGTTCCCTTACGCCCCTCGTGGCTGGGCGAATTGCGACGGGACAACGATGTCGGTCAAGCAAAGTACGGCTTTGTTCAGTCTGCTGGGGAAGACCTTCGGCGGAGACGGCACGACCGATTTCAAACTCCCGGACCTGCGGGGGCGTGTTCCCTTACACCCTGACACGTCCAAGTCCCAGAAACAGGGCGACGCCGGAGGGAGCGAGGCGGTCGCGCTCGACTCCACCACGATGCCGGCACACACGCACACTTTTGTGGGGGTCACGAGCAACGGCGATGCGGTAACGCCCAAAGGCCAGCTCTATGCCAAGGCCTTTTGGACATCCGATTCCGGTTCGTCCAATATCCACGGCCCCTATGCAACAGGAAAAGAAATTCCGCTCAACCCCGGCACCTGTACGACCTCGGGTAGCGGAGCGAGGCATGAGAACAGGCAGCCGAGCCTCGTGGGCCTTTTCATCATCGCACTGGAGGGATCCTACCCCATGCGGCCATAGAGGAGAAGACGAATGAGCGACGCATATCTCGGAGAAATCAGAATGTTCGCCGGCTTCAGGCCGCCGAGGTGTTGGACCTTCTGCAACGGGCAGCTTCTGAAAATCGCCGACTATCCCGCACTGTTCGCCCTTCTGGGCACCCTGTACGGCGGAGACGGGAGGACTGATTTCGCGCTGCCGGACTATCGTGGCCGACTGCCGGTCCATGCGGGTCAGGGACCGGGCCTTGAGGCCTATAAGCAGGGGCAGAATTTCGGATCGGAGACGGTTACGGTGGCCGAGGCGGAAATGCCCGTACACCAGCACCGCCTGGTGGCATCGGCAAACGACGCGGGCACAAACGCCCCTGCGGGCGCGGTATTGTCCAAGCTCCCCGTGGGATCGGGGTTTGTCGACAATCCGGCTTCGGACAAGCTGGTGGACCTGTCGGATCATGCCGTGGCCTCCGCCGGCGGCGGGGTGCCGCACTCGAACCTCATGCCCACCCTCTGCGTCAGTTTTATCATCTGCTTGCAGGGGTTGTACCCGTCAAAACCGAATTGATGGAGGATACCCTCATGTCAGATCCTTTTATCGGTGAAATTCGCATAATGCCGTATAACTTCGCCCCCATGTCATGGGCATGGTGCAACGGCCAGACGCTTCAGATCGGGCAGAGTGCGGTCCTCCATTCCGTGCTCGGTAACGTTTATGGGGGGGACGGCAGAACCACTTTCGCCCTGCCGGATCTGCAGGGCCGTGCACCCATGCACTGGGGAGCCGGTCAGGGGCTTACCGAGCGTGAGATCGGCAAGAAGGCCGGGGCGGCCGGGGCCGTGCTGGCGGTCTCCAACCTGCCCTCCCACAGCCACACCGTGAAGGTTGCCCAGTTGGCGCCCACCCTGGCGCAGCCGACAGCGAACGTGTCCTATCCTTCGGCCGTAAGGAGAGAGGCAGGCACGGTGCATGACCCGTGCAAAGCATTCCATGCCTGGAGCGCCGACACGGAAACGGCGTTTTCGGACAAGGCCATGGCTTCTGCCGGCACGTCTCCTCCCGCTGCGCATGGGAACTACCAGCCAGTTTTGTGCCTCAACTTCTGTATTGCGCTGGAAGGCGAGTACCCCGCACCGGAGTGAAAGCCGGCAATGATTTGAATCGGCGGCGGGAAAGACGGCTGCCACACCTGTTTCCGGATGGCACGGCATGAGCGGATTCTTCGGAATATTCCGGACGGACGGGGAACCGGTGGAGCCGGACGATCTCATCGTCATGCGGGACGCCATGTCATGTTGGGGGCCCAGCGGATCGCGCATGTGGTCGGATGGTCCCATAGGCCTCGGTCATCTCATGAGCTGCGTCACTCCCGAATCCGAGGGAGACGTCCAACCCCGGGAAGACTCCCGCGGCGCCGCAGTGCTCGCCGCCCGGGTGAGGCTCGACAACAGGGAAGATCTGTTCGATTCCATGGGGCTGCCCCGGCATGCGAGCCGTCCCGTGCCGGACAGCGGCCTAATCCTTCGGGCCTACGAGAAGTGGGGAGCGGACTGTACACAGCGTCTTCTGGGTGACTGGGCCTTCGCCGTATGGGACCCCGCCCGGCAAAGCCTGTTGCTCGCACGGGACCACTGCGGTACGACCGGCATCTACTTCTGCCGCCGGGGGCAGCGGTTCGCATTTGCATCGAGTTTGAAAGCTCTTACGGCCCTGCCCTGGATCGAAGTCAGGCCGAACCTTTACAGGATCGCCAGGCTCTGTGCCCTCTGGGTCGCAAAAGGGGATACGACCACCTGTTATGAAGGGGTTCACCAGCTTCCACCGGCTCATCGCCTTTGCCTCGACGGCCGCGGCGACCGCTTGGAGCGGTACTGGCGCCTTGAGGACAGCCCCGGTATTCGTCTGAAAACGGACGACGAATACGTGCACGCTTTTACGGAAGTCTTCGAGGAAGCGGTTCGCTGCAGACTGAGGAGCCGCGGGAAGATCGGCATAAGCCTGAGTGGAGGACTCGACTCGGGTTCGGTGGCGGCCGTGGCCGCAAAGGAATTGGCGGCGGGAGGCCGCCGCCTGCATGCACTGAGCGCCGTGCCCGGGTTCGACCTTTCAGAACTGGGTCCGGCCATGCGCGCGGGGGATGAGACGGCGTGGATTCAAGCCACCTGCCGCCATATCGGGAACGTGGACCTCCATTATGCCACGGCGAACGATGTGAGCCCGGTAGAGGCGATACGGCGCATGCACGATCTGCGGGGCGAACCCGGAATCGGCGCATCCAACTATCCCTGGCTCATTTCCAGGATGGTGCGTGCCCGGGGCCTGGGAATCGAAGTGCTCCTGACCGGCGGCGGCGGAAACGGCACCATTTCCTGGGACGGGACCGGCTGCCTGCTGCGGTTGTTCAAAGACGGCCGGCTGGGCGAGCTTCTCGATCAGCTCAAAACCCCCGGGGGGGCATACACCGGGCAGTCCCTCAGGAGGTTTCTCGGGCAGGTGGTCCGGCCCATGCTGCCGTTGGGATGGTACGATCGGATTCGGCATGAAGCCGCGGGGCATGAACCCTGGGAAGCCTATTGCGCCCTGAATCCCGTTTTCGGAAAACGGCTGGACCTGACCGGGTCGATGGTCCGCCTGGGCCACGACCCGGACCGCAGAATTCCACAGGACCCGGTCAGACACCGTTTCCTGATCATCCGGCCGGGCCATGATCCTTCGGGGGCGCTGGTTCAGGCCCTTGGGGCGGGCTACGGGATCGAGATACGGGACCCGACCATGGACAGGCGCGTGGTGGAATTCTGCCTGGGAATCCCGGCGGTCCAGTACGTTCATCGCGGGCGGCGGCGGTGGCTGATCAGGCGGGCCATGGCCGGCCGTCTGCCCGGAGAGGTGCTGTGGAACCCTTTGAGGGGTATCCAGGGTGCCGATATCGGCCATCAAATCAGGGCTCATTACCAGGAAACGGAAGAGGCCCTGACGCGGATCGAAAAGTGCGGACAGGCCCGCGAAGTGCTGGATCTGCCGCGCATGCGGTCCGCTCTGGAATCCATCAGAAACCGCGTCGCCCCCGAATCGGTGGCAAACGTCAGACTGATGCTGATGCGGGGGCTGGACATAGGACTTTTCCTGGCCGGGTTTTAACCGGCACGGGGAAAACGGGCGCCAGCGCGAAGAGTGGGAAGAGGTACTCATCCGCACCAAAGGAGAACACCATGTCCACTGAGCTGAAAGGACCATCGGAACGGCACGAAGCGGCATCCACCAAAACGGAAAATCCCCGCGTGGAACCTTCCTGGCATGCGCCGGCGCTGAAAAGCCTGAAAACGGACCAGACCTCACACGGGGCCGGTGTCCCCACGGATGGATCGGAATTAACCTTTTCCTGAATCACGCCGATCAGGCCATCTGCGGATAGCGGCTACGGCGAATTGAAGCCGGCCGTTCCGGGGGTGATCTTGCGGAACGCGCCTTCCATCCGGTTCGGGCGAACGGGGAAATCCGCACGTCGACCGCAAGGCGGTGACTTCTCCGCGCCGGGCGGCATGAGAAAGAATCCGGTTCCGTTCATGGGCGAAGGCCGCCCTTACCCGGTAAGGGCACGGCCTTTCATCCGGCAGATATTTGCCGTTCACGGCGGATGCAAATGAGGCCCGCAACCAGCAGACGCTCCAGGAACGGCAGAATGTCTTTCTCACACGTCTGCCGTTCGATGTCGAATTCAGCCAGGAGTTCCCCGATCAACGCATCGATCGTGCGCGGGGTTTCCAGCAGGTTCCATATCCGGCTGCCGATATCGTCCATCCCGTAGTATTGACCGTCCTGGATATTCATCACGACGACTTCGCCGTCGATCGTGCTGCCGACAATCCGTTCGTTCCGGCTCACAACGGTGTTCAACCCGATTATGCCTCCGTTCATGATCATCTCCCGTGAAAGGCCCGGTTCCCGCCGGGCCGACGGCCTGTCGACCCAAGGCAGGGCGGCTGCGTGAATTCATGCGTCGCCCCCCGCGGAACCGCCGTCCGGGAGCCATTCCATGTAGTGATAGGCGCCCTCCGTCCTCTTCACCCGGAAATCAAGGCGCCTGTAAAGTCTCATGGCCGGATTGGCGGGTTCCACGTGCAGGCTCACCCTCGTGCTCAGCCGTGTTCCCTCGTCGAGCAGTTCCCGGATCAGGCGGGAGCCTATCCCCCGGTTACGGTGCTCGCGCAGAAGGGTGATGTCCATAAGCCGGATATCGTGTTTCTGCCGGTGGACGTATATCCGGCCGACCCGCACACCTTTCAGGAGGACCAGGTCGAAGTCGGCCCCGGCGTAATGTGTTTGATAGTGCCTGTGCTGGAGGCTGAACTGCCATTCCAGGAAAGCTCTTTTATCCGCCTCCGGCCAGGGGTTCATCTCCATTTCGAAATCGCGGGACACCAGGTAAAGCGCCATCAGGAAGGCCGTGTCACCCGGATTTATCGGAACCAGTTCGAGATCGCTTCGTTCGATTGCAGCAGCCATCCCGCCTCCTCGTTGGCCTGACGCGGCAACGGCTCAGCAGAGGATTTCCCCGTTTTCGTCCAGGTAGCCGAAACGGAGCATCACTTCCCCGTGGTCTTCCACGACCCGCCGAACCTGCCGCTGCGTGAGTTCGTCCCGCCAGGAACCGATCTTTCCCGCGCGGAAAAAACACTCCGCCCGGGGGCTCCTCTCCCGGAAGCCGTGTTCCCGCTCCTGACGGTGCAATTCGTCGAACGACGAACGCTCCAGTGCCTCGCGGATGCGCCCGGGGTTTTCCGTGAGTCCGCAAAACCGTGCCGCGCCCGCAAAGGTTTCCAGGGAGCTTCCGTGCATGTCTTCATACCGCATGGGATGCACTCGTAGCCCTGGGGCATCCACCCAACTCGTCACGTGCCGGCTCCAACTGGAAAGTCTTTGGCGGAGCTGGCTGTGCAGCGATGCGGGGCTGGAACAGAGTGCCAGTTCCGTATCCGCCATCCTGGAAATGACCGTATCGAAGTCCGCGCCGACGTGGTGAGCGAAGGACACCGCCACGTCCAACGGGTTGCGAAGGATGTAGACCGCTCCCGCCGTTGCTTTCTCGGACACGATGGGCCGGCCTTCCGAAGTGTGGGCATAGGCGTCGTGGATCTTCAGAAAGAGCCTCTCTTCGGCCTTCTCCGCAATGTGATCGTACAGGTACGGCCGGAGCACTTCGATTTCGTCGGCGGCAAGATCGGACGCCTCCACTCCAACGGCCCCTTCAAACTCCTCACGGCCGCAGGCATGGGGAACGGAGTTCAGGCCGTTGATTCCTACCGGCCCGGCACTACCGCTAAGCAGATTGGCCACGAAGACGCGGAACCAGGTGTTGCCCGATTTGGGGAAGGACGCCAGCCAGACGATATCGCCCATCATGCGAAGTCCTTCTCGAGGAGACTTACCAGGTTGTCGAGGAGAAAAGCCCCTTTCGGCCGGGTTACCCGGCTGAACACCGCGTTGGAGGCCAGCGCCGCACAATGCCTGAAATGAGCGGGCGTCTGTCCCAGGGCGTTTACGAAGTGTTTCCGGAACGTATGTTCCGAGAGAACTTCCATCTTTTCCGTCCCTTTGAGCCTCGCGATCCTGAAATCCGGAGTGTTGCCGGTTTCAAGAACATAGAACCGCCGTACGGGAAGAGGGCGATCGTCGAAGCGTTCGTGGAAGCACAGGCTGTATTTTTCCAGCTTCGCACGGGACTTCGGCAGGGTATCGACGGCCTCTCCCACCTTCGCGGCGGCATCGGCCCAAAGCCTGAGTTCCGGGTATGCGGGCTGAAGGGCCGAAACCCCGTCGTCTCGCGTCCGGACGACGCTCAGGTCGTCCGCAACGACGGGATACCCGCGCCTGCGCAGGGCTGCGGCCAGGGTCGATTTGCCCACGCCCGAACACCCGGCGAAGACGGCGGCGCTCCCGTCCCCGAGTCGGACGGCGCTTCCGTGCAGCGGCAGCAGGCCTCGCTGGTGCAGCAGGGCCCCCAGGACCGATCCCAGCAGGAACAATCGTATGTCGTCGTCCGCCGCCCCCCGGGCCGGCTCGACGATGATTTCCCTGCCGTCCAGGACCAGGTAGCCCGCGATTTCCTTCAGCCTGAGCAGGAATTTCCCCGGAGAAGCCTGGTAGCAGACCCCCTTTGATGTGGGGGATTCCAGGGAATCGGGCACCGGTCCGTAGCGAACGGTCACGTCGGGGCTGCGGTCAATGGGAACCAACTCAGGGCACGGAAGGCAGGAACGGATGTGCAGTCCGAAGGCCCTGTAAGTGTGGCCGGGAAGCCCCCCGGCCGCAGGGTTCATATCCTCCGGAACGGAAATGTCGCTCATCGACAGTCCCCTTTTCGGCGGCACGGGCCTGGAACTCCGCAAAACCTTCCGTGCAGGCGCAGGAAAAGCGGGGCAAACGGCCTCAGGCCATCAGGTCAATTCAGAGAAACGATTCGACGGCACAAATTCTGAAGGGATTTCCGGCATCCCCACCGCCCTGATCGATTCGAGACGCTGCGCGGTGGCCGGTTGCTGGACTGAGTCTTAATAAGTGTTTTTATTACACGGCATTACAGCCCAAGTAAAGCATTTTCCGGTATGCCGCCCCACGGCTGTGCGTGGCGCCGGGGGCTCGGCCTGAAGCTCCGGGGTGCCTGAGAATCATTCCCCCGCTCTTTTGGGCGATACTCAAACTATCATCTTGAACGCACTTATCCATGATGCCGCGCCTCACCCGCGAAGCATCAAAATGGGTATCTCGGGGCTCTATTTTGTAGGTAAATCAGTATAAAATATAAAGGGCGTCTCCTTCTGCGGTTTGTCCAAAGGGTTGCGGGCCGGTTGTAGGAGCGTTATGCTGCCGCCGGTTTTTGCTTTCATGCGAGCAAGGAGTGAGGGATGAGTTCCAATGTGCGCTTGATTGTCGGTGTTACACTGCTGGTCATCGGCCTTATTCTTCCCGCGGGGGTGTACCCGGTCGCGCAGGCATCCTGGCCTGCAGCCGTGAAAACCGCGGTCGGCGGGGTACTCTTTTTCGGTTTTGAGATCATGGCGATTCCCGCCGTGGCCGTCATGGGCAAGGAAAATTTCGACCGCATCGTGGCCATGGCAAAAGGCTGGATCGGCAGACTGAGGCCTTCCCGGGAGGTGGGTAGAGTGCGGCACGTGATCGGGCTTGTGCTGTTCATCCTGCCCGTCGTTCCAACCTACCTCATGGCCTACCTGCCGAAATGGCTCCCGGAGGATTCTTCCGGGCGGCTTTGGGTAAACCTCTGTGCGGACGGCATGTTTCTGGCCAGCCTGTTCGTCCTGGGGGGAGATTTCTGGGACAAGCTCAGATCTCTGTTCGTGAGGGAGGCCCGTGCGGTTTTTCCGCAAAAGCGGCAATAAGGAATGCCCGTAGGGCACAACATCCTGACATCATAGGATATTTCTGGGAGATGATATACCCATCCGCAATGAAGTGAAGTCAGATGTCGATGTGATCGACGATGTCACCCATGGTGGCTTTTCAGGATCATCCACACGGTAACCATACGGAACGGTTCATAATTGGTGCATTGCGGGCCGCCAACGCGTTCCCCGTTTCCCTGGTCGCCGAGATCGATGGAAAAGTGGAGAGGCATATAGCTTTCTGGCCCGTGGCAATTTCGGACGCGGCGGCCGGGCTTGAATACAAATTGGCATAAAGGGTTGAAACTCTGTCTTCCGGGTTTGAAGCATCGAACATTCCCCCCCACCTCTTCGACCGTTCCAGTGCCGTCAGCCACCGGGATGAATGGAACGCGGATGGTGGGATCCGGTTTGCCGCTGCCCCCCGCCAAATCGACATAATTGAGGGTGGCTGCTTTCAGGCGAACCGGAACTGCATCTTCGCCTACCCGTTCTTTTTCCCGGCGAGTCTGGCCCCAAGTTCGTAGGCTCTTTGGCACTCCAGGGGGAAAATCTCGTTGCGCCGTTGCATCTTGTGGGCAGGATCGAAGCTCTCCGCCACTACCTTCCCGTAGTCGTCGAACTGGCAGGTATCAAAGCTGCAAAGCGACTCCACCTCCCCAAAGATCATCCGCAGATAATGTTCGTGGGAGTTGAAGATGTACTCGTAACCGGCCGTCCTGCTCTGTTCTTCCGTAACGTTCATCGTATAAATGAAGCCGGTTTTGATTCTTTTGGGGAAGAGGGAACGATGAGGAATGGTATAGGTCAGATACGGAAACAGCAGGCGTTCAAGGAAGGAGCGGACCTCGCCGGTGACCGAGCCGAGGTAAATCGGTGAACCGATGATCAGGGCGTCGGCGTCTACGATCTTTTTCAGTATCGGCGACAAGCCGTCCCTGAAACCGCACGTTCCATAGCTCTTGCCTCCCCTGGTCTTACAGGCAAAGCAGCTTATGCATCCCCTGTAGTCAAGATCGTACAGGTGAACAAGCTCTGTTGCGGCCCCCTGTGCGGCAGCGCCTTCCAGTGCCTTGGTCAGAAGCGTTGCCGTATTCCACTTTTTCCGCGGACTCCCGTTAATCGCGATAACAGTCATATTCGCTCCTCTTGGGAAAAACTATTTTATCGTGCTTTCAAGCTCGGAATTCCGAGAGAATATAAGACCGGCAGAAGGAAACTCAATGTTGTAACAAGCAGGACCGGGAGCGATGTCTTTCAACGCTCCGGCTATTCATTCACCGGCGTTCTCGACGATTTCCCCGGGTCTTCCCCGATCGTGTCTTGCAATGGTCCGATTCCCTTAGCGATTCCCGATGAATCATTTGAAATTTCTCAAGCTTCAGCCCGTGCCTTCAGCGCCAGATTCATCTCTTCAAAACCTCTCTTCGTATCTCGATCGAGGCTGCCTCTGAATATCGGCACCAGGATTCCGCTGAAACGCTCGCTTTGCCGGAACCGCACCTTCCCGGCGGCAAGGGGCTCGATCACGAAGCGGTGTTCGCCGTCAAATATGCCGGGGAACAGAAAATGGCCGCGCCATCGGAGTTCCCGCCCGGCATCCGCTGCCAGAACAGACGGACGAAAGGTCATGCCCTTGGTGCCGCTGGGCTGAATCCGCACCTCGAGACGTGCGCCTCGCTCCAGCGTTCCCCGGATGAACCGAATGAACGGGTTCCACACCGGATAGCTGGCGGAATCCGCAAGGATCGACCAGACCCGTTCGGGCCCCGCATTGATTTCTATTTCCGCCTGCAGCTGATGGCCGACCATAAAATCCCTCCGATCCGATTCGAGAGGTCCATGACCGAAGCCCGCGGTCCTGCTCCCGGGAAGCCGTCTCCAACCCGCACGCCGGTTTCAAATCGCAACCTGCTCTCAAGGCTGTTTCATCTGCGGCCCGGTCGGTTGCAGCAGCCCGGTGCGGTTCTTTCCTGTTTCGGTGAAACCGGGGAAGGAAAAATCCGCCTCCGTATTTTAACCTGCATCATCCCCCTCATCCATCTTCGCATCATCAGGGACAGGCTCTTCGCAGCCGGCTTCAAGCTGTCAAACACCTGCGAAGGCTTCACTCCTGCCTTTTTTGGACCACCGTGGGCGGCCCGGATACCCGCTATCCGGGCGCGAAGCGCAGGAGGACTCCGCCCGCCCCGCCCCGTTGGCCCCATCACTGTTGAATTTGCAGCCAACACCGTCTACAATATGCAGCGAAATTCGTAAGCGCCATCCATGCAGAAGAAATCGCTGTTTTTTCAAGCATTGCTCCATATCCATTCTGAGAAGAAGTGTTTTTGTGATGTCAGCGATGAGGCCGCTCCCGATAACGCCCTTCGCTCGGAACTCGGCCATTGAGGAGAAATCATCATGAAGCTCATGTCGGTTTTGAACAATTTCCTGGGAAATTTCTACATATCCTTCGCACCGCCCACCAGCGGGGAATGCGCCGTGTCGGCCAAAACGTTCTATGAATCCGTGATCCTGGAGGCCCTCCGGTCCCCCGACTTCCGTAAAAGGCTTCTCGACAGCTCCGAAGCGGTTCTGGCCGAAGCCGGAATCCAATTACCCGAGGGCATGAAAGTCCACTTCGTGGAAAACACGGCCGACACGGTTCACATCGTTATTCCTCCTTATGTGGGTGAATAGAAAAAGCAAACAGGGAGCTCAATCATGGAGAAAAACCCTTTACACGATATCATCGCCAGAACCTGCCTGGATCGGACTTTCAGAAATGAGTTCATCAAGGACCCCGCCAAGGTGCTGCGGCGCTTCGGTATCCAGGTGCCGGAAGGCATATCCATAAAGGTGATCGAGAATAAGGATAATGACATCTACGTCGTCCTGCCCTCCGATCCCCTCAACGAGCCCGCCGGATGGGCCTCCGGGAAAACGGCCGTATCGCCGGAAGAAATCAGCGAGGGCGGCCTCACCATCAAGTGGGCTCAAGACAGAATGTTCCTCATCGGGCGCATCACCGGCGAGAACGCCACGGTTCTTTGTCAGCAGTTGGAAAAAGTGACGCGGGATTTTCTCATCGATTTTCGCGAGGTCGTTTTCATGGGCTCGGCCGGATTGGGAGTGTTGCTCGCCACGCAAAAAAGACTCCATGGCAGCGGCAGGAAGCTCTATCTGGGCAATGTACCCCCGACCGTGCGAAACATCTTCTCCGTTACCGGTATGGAGCCTCTCTTCCAATTCATCGATACCGACACGGCGATCGGATGGTGGATGGCCGCCCCGATAATATGAGCGGGGAACAGGATGAAGTCCTGACGGAGGATTCCGTTGGAACACCTCTGCGGGATCCCGCGAACGGCTGTCAGCGCTGAAACCCTTCCCTGGCTTTTCATCCCGTGGCTTCTTTCCGTGACTTCAGCGTCCGGGCGCCTCCGATGAGTCACGCTCGGACCCATTCTCGGCGACCCTCCATGGTTTGGCGGGTGGTCCGGATACCCGCTGCCCGGGCGTGAAACGCGGGAGGTTTGGCTCAAATTCGGGGTACGGAATCTTTTGGTGCAACAGGGCATCGGCACACGGGGAAGTTGAGGTCTTGCGCGATTAAGAACCAGGGTCGGCCTGGAGAAGGATGAGCCCCTGTCCTGGTCCTGGCGGACCCGGATGGCAGACATCCGGGCCGCCCGCCGTTATTGCACGCCTTCGGCATGCGCCTTCAGCAGATCGATATCACCGGATCTGATTGCCTTCAAATTCCGCACGATCTTTTCAATCGGCCAGTTCCACCACTGAACCGCCTGCAAGACGGCAACGGTCTCGTTCGAAAACCGCCGGCGGATGACACGGGCAGGCACACCCCCGACGATGGCATACGCGGGAACATCTTTCGTCACGACGGCGCGGGCTCCGACTATTGCTCCGTCGCCGACCGTCACGCCCGCCGTGATCAGCGCTTCATACCCTATCCAGACGTCGTTGCCGACCACGATGTCCCCTCGATTGTCCCACGCTTCCGAAGATTTCATATCGCAGTCCCACTCATTTGCGAACACCGGAAAGGGATAGGTCGAAAAAGAAGAGAGAGTGTGATTTCCGCCGTTCATCAGGAATTTCGCTCCACAGGCGATGGAACAGAATTTGCCGATGACGAGGCGGTCTCCGTTGACCTGGTAATGATGGAGGACGTTGTTTTTCAGGAAGTCGCGCGGATCGCTTACGGGATCGTCATAGATCGTATAATCGCCGACGATCACGTTGGGACCGCTGACGACGTTTTTGAGATAAACCGTCTGCGTGTAGCGTGGATGAGGATAGATCATATCCGGATTGGGCATGGTGGAATTATCCTTTCGGTTTTGCCCGTCGAATCGAAGTCGACGCAGAGAAGAGGAGCGTGAACATTTCCCGGGAGGCCGATGCCGGACGAGCCGCAGTCCGGAATTTCGCCGCGCCCGAGGAACCGGATTTCGAAGACGTGAAAGGCCAGGAACACGCCAAGCGCGCTCTCGAACAGGAGTTTAAGGAATCCGAGGGCAAAATAGGACATTAATATTGAAATGTCCAATACTTATCAGTCAACTTTTTGTAAGACCCCACTGGTGATTTTGTGTCTAAATGCCTTGAGGATAGCGGATTGACTCTCTGTCGGTTCCTCGATCATTCTTTGGGGTTTCGATTTTCCGGTATACCAACAGAGGCAGGAATGGAGGTTGCGCATCGACTCCATTGCCGCTGAGGCGGTCTGCGCGATACCGGCTTCTGCCAGACGGTTCTCAAGTATGCGCAGATACGTAAGGGCCGCCATGCAGGTAAAAATGTGGCAACGGATCTTGCCGTCCGTCCAGTGGTGCATCGGAAGCACACTCACAAGTTCATCATCTTTTGACTGTCGGAATGCCTCTTCGACCAGGTAGCGGTCAAGGCTTGCTTTCACGATCTCATCGGTTGGCCAGTCGGTGTGGTCGGTAACTATGATGTTTTTCCCAAACCTGTCGATGTGCTTACCTATCCGGTAGTAGTCCTTTCTGAAGACGAACTTCGGCGTTCCCCCTTCCTTTTCAAGGTCAAATTGATAGAGGTCATTTGGCAGGTAGAGCTTCGCGCAGGCCTGCAGATAGTGTTTCTCGAGTTGTTTCAGCTGATTCCAGGGGGCCTTCCCGGATTTAGCCTTGCTTCGCAGTTCATGGAGCACCTCCTGGAGTTCGAGCAACTTCCGGTCGAAACCATACCTCTGCTTTGCAGCAGTCCTGGGATTATAGGTAACAACAACCGCCCTCTGCTTTCCCCAAAACTCCCCCGTACCTCTCCAGGCAACAATCCGATCATCCTCTTTCCCAAGCTTTTCGAGTTCACGATTTTTGGCTGAATCAACCGGCCTGAAAGCGGAAAGCTTTGCGCGCAGAAACTCCTCGCCAAAATAGGTGGAGTAGGTGGTTATGAAGTGGAATCCGTCCCGAGAGTCGATTAGTTCTATGTTCTCCTGGGCATTCATGCCCTTGTCAAAAACGACCGTGAGTTCGGCTCCGGGATTGGTAAAGTTTTGCATGGCGGAGAACATATCATCCATTACCCGCCAGAACACCTTGGAGTCATGGTGATTGCCTTCATAGTCGCGATAGAAAAGCGGAAGGCGGCCTTCCCTTGAGACCAGGAGTGCAACTCCGACCTGGCGCAGCCAATCTTTCCCGTCCTTATTTTTCCCTCGCCTTGCGAGTTCCGACTCCGTTTGACTGGCCATGTAGCTGTAGTAGTTGGTTGTATCGAAAAGAAAACAATCCGAACGGCTCTCGGGCATCGCCCGGACTTCGGAGAAAAACAGAGTCGATATCCGCTCGATTTGTTCGGATGTCACCCTTTCCCATTTCTCCCAGTACCGTTGCGAGTTGAGTTCGTCAACATCGACGGGTCTGATATGCTGAATGGCGGTATTTTTATACCACTCCGGCAGAGCTCTCTTCGACCGAGGCGCCACCATTCTGTTCAATACCGCGTAGAGAAAGTACTCGCCCACTGTAGGCCCCTTTTCCTTTCGCATGCGCGGAACAACAGAATCGACGATTCCGGCGAGATCAATCTCACCGGCCATTAGGTTGGAAAGCCACAATGCCCCAAACTCCCGAACGGAGATTTTGGTGCAGCTTGCCTTTTCACCGGTGGCTAATTCTTTGATCCGTTCCGGACTGCCGAGATAGATCTGCTCGATCACCTTGAGGTGCCCGTCGACTCGGGCCATCTCGCGGACATAGTAATAGGGTCTACCCTTTTTCATTTTTTTATGAATATGCGCCATGCAGGCATGTATGCATAGTAGGGTCTACTATGTCAAGCAAAAAATGATCAACCTATCTAAATTTTTGGACTTTTTACTCAGCTTTTGCAGCTTGTGGAGGGTCTACGCTATCGGTGCCTGGAACTGCTTGAATTTATTCATGAAACCGCTTGGAGGGGTCGGGATTCCTTAAACTCCTGTCTGGCGGAGCAGTTGGAGCAAAGAGTGATCCGTTCGAGAAGGAAGCCTCGGGTCCTTGAGGTTGGAGGCCACCTCTTCAAGAATCCGATATCGCTCATCGATTTGGCGCAGGAGGAGAAATCCCAGGCCAGAGGTGGCGTGTGCTCCTTGAAAATCTATCGAGATGGATGGATCGAAGCCGGGCCGAATACTCTCGCTCCTGCTTTTATACCTAATTGCGTTCAAGAAAGCGCCAAACGATGTTTCTCAAGAAAGTGGGGAGCTGTGCTCACCACACCTCTACGCCGCTGCGCGGCTTTGTGTGGCGCCGCGGCAACGCCGCGAGCGCTGAGCGTTCGGCCCGCGCGCTAGCGCGTGGGCCGAAACCCTGAGGGGTGCGGGGGAATCATTCCCCCGCTCTTTTGGGGGATACTAAGACTATCATCTTGGACGCAAATCAGTATTACCAATCGCCTGCGTGCTGCGCCTCCTGTTTTATCAGATTTTAGTGCATTCTATCCAATAGTTACAAGAGATACAGCACAGATTCTGTCATGCTTCATGAATTTCCAGGCTTATAGGGCTAAGCAAGCCGCCGGCTTTGCCGGTGGTTAACCTGTGACTATTGCTTCTCAAACATAACACAGGCTACGTAATGACCCGGCGAAACCTCCTTAAGTTCCATGTCCCTTTGCGTGCACTCTGGTTTCGGAAAGGGACAGCGCGGTGCAAATCGGCAGCCCGGCTCGGGATTTATCGGGCTCCCAATCTCGCCCTTAATCGTGCTCACGATCTCACGGTTTTTGAGATTTGGCACAGGGATAGCTTCGAGCAACGCCTGAGTGTACGGGTGCAACGGTTTGTCAAAGAATTCGTCTGTGGGAGCTTTCTCTATACATTGGCCCAAATACATGACGGCGATATCGTTGCTGATATGCTTGACCACCGAAAGATTGTGTGTGATAAACAAATACGTAAGTCCCATCTGATCCTGCAGATCCATCAGCAGGTTAAGAATCTGCGCCTGGATCGACACATCCAGAGCAGACACCGGCTCATCACAGACTATAAACTCCGGATTGACCGCCAGCGCCCTGGCCACTCCAATACGCTGCCTGCGGCCGCCGTCAAGCTCGTGCGGATAAGACACATAAAAACGGTCGTCAAGACCTACCGTCTTCATAAGCTCGAATACCTTGCCTTCGATATCAATCTTGGACTTGAGAATACCCAAAACCTTGATGGGCTCCGCAATCAGTGTGCCCACCGACATACGCGGATTGAGCGAAGATGAGGGATCTTGAAAGATGATCTGGGCCTTTTTCCTGAACTCCAACAGTTCTTGGCCATTGGCCTTTTTTATGTCCTTGCCGTTGAACAGTATCTGTCCGTCACTTGCCGGAGTAAGCCGGATAATCGTACGGCCAAGCGTTGTTTTGCCGCAACCTGATTCGCCTACCACTCCCAGAGTGCGGCCTTTTTCGATCCTGAAATTCACATTGTCAACCGCATGGAGCATGCCGTGCTTGGTTTTGAAGTATTTTTTCAATCCTATTGTCTCAATCATTGGTAGAGACATATTTTATTCCCCATCGTCACCTTTAGTTGAACACCGCATTTCGCGCAGGTTTTGTTGATAACAAACTTGCGCGGATATCGCTCACCATGACTACATGAACTAATGAGTTGGAGGGATCATGCTTTGCAGTTCACCGAACACTTTTCCGTCTTATTATCCAATGTGACGTTTGGAGTGATGGAAAATTCCAGGTAGAACAACACAGCGTAGCAAAATCATCGTGCTACATCGGATTGCTAAGTCGATGAAAAATCGATTAACTTCTCGCTTGCCTATTTGCGCCAGTGTCACTTTTCTCTTTTCCCATGTTCTTTATTATGGTCTAGTCAGCTTTGATTTTCAGTGACGCGATCTAAATATCCAAATGCCGGTTATCCATTGTGCGAAAATTGTTGTCGAATAAATGGCATTTGATTTTGTGCGACTCGGAGATCGGAACAATCTCTGGCTCCTTCTCCTTGCAGATACCGAAACATTGCGGGCATCTTGGATTAAACTTGCAGCCGTTTGGCAGTTCCGCGGGATCGGGCATAAGTCCATCGATGGGATTAAGGCGCGAGGTCTTTTTCGTCATATCCGGTATAGCGCCGAATAGGCCCACCGTATAGGGATGATGGCACTTTCCCTCAAAAATATCCTCGATGTCTCCTTCCTCGATGATCTCCCCCGCATACATAATGCCTGCTCGATCACAGATTTTTGCCACAATACCCAAGTCGTGAGTGACCAGGATCATGGCTGTCTGTAATTGTTTCTTTAAATCCACCATAAGCTTGAGTATCTGAAGCTGTATGGTCACATCCAGGGCTGTAGTAGGCTCATCGGCCAGAAGAAGACTTGGCTTGCACGCAAGTCCCATGGCGATGACGATACGCTGTTTCATGCCGCCAGAGAACTCGTGGGGATATTCGGTCTTTCGCTGTGGCGAAAGTCCTACCAGCTTGAACAATTCGTCCACTCGTTCCTGAATCTGTGCTTCGTTTTGATCCGGATAATGAAGTTTGAGCGCTTCGGCGACCTGATCGCCTACAGTGAGCACCGGGTTAAGGCTCGTCATGGGGTCCTGAAAGATCATGGCGCACTGCTTGCCGCGGAATTGGAGCAACTTTTCTTTTCGGAACTCCAATATATTCTCTCCCTCAAATAGGAGTTCACCTTTCCTGATCCTGGCCACCCGGTCCGGCAGCAGCTGCAGTATGCTTTTGCATGTGGTTGTCTTGCCCGCGCCCGTTTCGCCAACCAGTCCGTAAGTTTCGCCTTTGTTGACGGAAATGTTGACCCCGTTGAGCGCATGTACCAGCGCGTCATCGGTTTTGAATTCCACCCAAAGGTCCTTGATTTCCAATAATTTCTCTGCCATGTCCGACACCCTTTCCTTTCACTAGCTTTTCATCTTGGGGTCCAAGGCGTCGCGCAGGCCGTCACCGATCAGCGTAATGGCAAGAACCGTTATCACGATGGCAATACCGGGTGCATAAACCAGGTAGGGATAGTTGAGCATGTAGTTTTTGGCTTCGGAGAGCATGGCACCCCATTCCGGGGCGGGCGGCTGAACACCCATGCCTATGAAACTCAGACCTGCGACAAGGATAATGGATTTGCCCATGGTCAAAGCGCCCTCGACAATAATGGGGCCGACGGCATTGGGTAAAATGTGGCGGCGGATTATGCGTGCATTGCTTGTGCCGCAGGCATATGCCGCTTCAATGAAGTCCTGCGCCTTGAGCGTGATGACGGAAGATCGGATGATACGTGATAATTTGGGAATTTGGCCCAGGCTGATTGCGGCGATCAGGTTTGGTATGTTGTTGCCGAAAGCCGCCACGATAGAGATAGCCATTAGTGTCATGGGGATGGCAAAGAACATATCCAAAACACGCATAACGGCATCGTCAAATTTGCCGCCGAAAAAACCGGCTGTTGCACCGAGCAGCGCGCCTGCTAGAAGCGAAGTGCCGATAACGCCCAGTCCCACGAAAATGGATAAACGAGAACCCCACAATAACCGAGCCAGGATATCCCGGCCGAAGTGGTCCGTGCCGAGCAGATGTTTCACGCTGGGGGGCTGAAACTTTTCCATGATATTTTGCTTGATCACGTCATTTCCGTAGTTCAAGTACAGCGGTGCCGTGGCGGATATCAGGATTATTGCTCCAAACACAATCAGGCCGGCGACAGCCAATTTGTTCTTCCTGAATTGCATCCAGAACATGTGGAAATTGCTTTTTTTCTTAAATTTTCGCGTTTCGCGCGCGGCGGATAACGCGACGGTGGTATTTGTCGTACTCATGCCCTTCCTCTCCTAACCCTTAAACTGCGCTTTTACACGGGGATCGATAAAGGCGTAGAATAGATCAGTAGCAAGATTGATCAGGCAGGACAGCACTGCAATAAACATGACCGTGGCCATAACCGTTGGTGTATCCTTCATACGGATTGACTGGATCATTAGCGAGCCAATACCTGGAATGTTGAAGACCTGCTCGATAACGATGGTCCCTCCAAGGAGCCAACTCATGTTTACACCGATAACCGTTATGATAGGCAAAAGCGCATTCTTCAGCGCATGCTTCATGATGACGGTTCTCTTGGGCACGCCCTTTGCCTGGGCCGTTTGGACATAGTCCATGCGAAGAACGTCCAGCATTGTGGAGCGAGTCATCCGGATCAGGTTTGCCATTCCCTGCATGGCGGCAGTAAAGCCGGGCAGGATATATCCTGTCCAGTGGTACACTCCGGAAAGCGGAAAAAGTTTTAATTTTACCGAAAACAAAATCAACAGCATAAGACCCAGCCAGAAGTCGGGCACGGACGACAGAATCAATGTTCCACTTTGGGATAGGGTATCCGTTAAACTGTATTGTTTTACAGCAGAGATAACTCCGACGAGAATTCCTATAGTAGTGAAGAACAGTATCGCAAGAAGTGTAATCCAAAGTGTGTGTGGAAAACGGGAAAATACGTCTTCAAAAACAGGGTTTCTCGTTCGGTAGGAAATTCCGAAATCTCCACGCAAGGCATTCCCAACATAGCGGACATAGCGAACTGCAAAGTTGCTGTCGAGCCCCAGTTCCGTCCGGAGTTGTTGAATGGCCTGTTCTGTGTTTGTTTCGCCCAATATCAGTTGTGCGGGATCACCAGGCGTCAGGTCCATAATGGCAAACAAGATAATGGATATGCCTAGTATGATTGGGAATATCAGTATCAGTCGGTTGATGATCAGCTTTGTCAATCTTTCTCAACCTTCTTTCAACATAAATGGTTTTAAATAAAGGCGCCAGATAGGAGCCCCAAGTGCGGGTTCCCCGCACCCGGTGGCTCCATGGACCCTATGTTCTGAACGCCATCCTCCAGGGACGGATTTCTTCAGGCGCGGGTTACCACGACCAGTAAGAGAGCTTGTAAATACCGGCGTTATTGCCGAACACTCCCTTAATCTTGTTGTTGTGGACCATGTTGTTGTATCCGGTCAGAGTGTAGATATACCAATTATTGTCGCGGTTTATCTCGGCTATCTTAAGGTAGCAGGCTTTACGCTCATCGTCGTTCATGGACTGACGGGCTTTCATCAGCAGATCGTCGACATCTTTGTTCTTGATGCCGGCAAAGTTCCGGTCACCCGTGGAATGATAGTACTGCCAGAGCTGTGCGTCCGCGTCGTTGACAAATGCGTAGCTATTATAATAGCCAACCTGGTAGTCGTGGTTTGTAAGTACCTGGCTCTGGAATGCGCCGTTCTCCATAATCTCCAGTTCACATTTGATGCCCATTGCCTCAAACTGTGCCTGTACGACTTGTGCGGGGAGAGAATACCAAATGTCGCTGCTCGTGCGCATTACGACTTTCAGCTTGCCCTCGGGATAACCGGCATCAGCCAGTTTTTTCTTGGCGGTCTGGAGGTTATACTCGTTTACCTTGAAGTTTTCATGATAGCCAAAGAAGCCGGGGGATACAGGGTAGGGCTGCACCATACCGACACCCGCAAGGCCTCCTTGAATAACAGCATTGCGGTCGATCCCGTACGAAATGGCTTCACGCAATTTCGGGTCGTCGAAAGGAGCCTTTGTCGTATTGAAGAATACCATGTATGTTGAGTAACTCAGCGCCCACTCGTTTTTTACGGTTGGCAGTTGATCAAGACGCTTGACGTCGGAAGCCGCGGGGCTGAAGTAAGCATCTGCTTGGCCGTTCTCGATCATCAAGGCTGCGGTAGTGCTATCCTGTGTAACCATATATACAACATCCTTGATAGCTACTTTACCGCCAAACCAATTCTCATTGGCCTTCATCGTAATCTGGACTCCGGAACTCCATTTATCCAATTTGTATGGGCCGGTGCCGTTCTCTACGCGTTTGAAGTTCGTGCCGTTCTTCTCACAATTTTCATAGAACGCCTTGTTGATGATGCTCATATTTGGAGTAGCAAGTATTCCTAATATAGGTTTGTAGGGGTAGTTGAGATAGATGGTGATCTGGTTTTCGCCAGTGACTTTGTAATCCTTTACGGTTGCAGCGGCAGAACCGTTAGGCGGTTGCGCAAGGTCATATTTCAGGGAGAAAAGTACGTCGTCGACAGTCAGCTTCGCACCATCGTGGAATGTTACATCATCGCGGATTTTCAAGACAAGCTCGTCGCCCTTATCGTTGAACTTCCATTCGGAAGCAATGCCGGGCCTGAACGTGGTACGGTCCGCGCCGTTTTCAAAAATCAATGTGTCATAAAAATTAGTGCACAGGCTCATGTCCACGCCGCGCGTGCCGGCGCCGGGGGAGATGGCGGTGGGCTCATAGGAAATCAGGAATTTCAAATCGGTCCTGGCCTTGCCAGAAGTCTGCGCAATTGCGCTGTCGAATACCGCCAGAGTCAGCAGAACCGAAAGCATGAGGCCTATTGTTTTGAAGATAGCTATTCCTTTTTCCATGTGTCTTCCCTCATTCGTTTAATTGTTAATCTTGTTGGGGCCCAGATTGGAAAACGAAAATAAACTACGATCCGAAAAACCAGGTACAATCTTTGCTTTACCAGGACTCCCGCGGCCAAACAGCCATGGATGTCGGGCGCACTTCTATCCTTCACCAAAACAAAGCGATCGATTCCGTAGCTGTGCATGCAATCCAGAATCGCCTTCCCGCAAACCTCATTTCCAAGCAGCTTTTCCGCAGTGAAAAGTTCATTCTATGAACATGTTGTCGTGGATTGAACTTTTGCACGATCGGAATTGGTTGTCAAGAACAATTTTCCATGTGCTGGAAAGGAAGGAGAAGGCAGCTGCCGGATCAGGTTAGCCATCCCCGTTCACCCTTCGAGAAGGCGAAGCCCGGATAGTTCATAAGAGTGGTTGAAAAAAGGAACGGACATTCTGTAACGTGTCGAGTTGACAAGACAAAACACGAAACAAAAAGGATGTCCGTTGAAAACGGCCTGTCATAGTCAACTCTCTTTTGCAAACCTTGATTTCCGTTCCGTTGTGGCCGAATTTTCCGCCGGTCCCATGACCTCGGACGGGGGCTCCTTGCTGCTGCGTGAGATCGATCGGGTGACGGGACTTTCGTCCTCGATGAGCGGGGCACTTTACGACCGTCGCGAGCAAGCCAAGGTGCGCCATGATCAAAAGGAACTTTTGCGGCAGCGCCTTTGCGCCATTGCCATGGGGTACGAAGACGGGAACGATCATCAAGCCCTGCGCTTCGATCCCGGATTGAAAACAGCCGTCGGCTCCTTACCTGAGACGGGTCCGGCATTGGCCTCGCAGCCGACACTCTCGCGGTTTGAAAACAGGGTTCGCACGGGAGAGCTTTTCCGCCTCTCCGATGCCCTCATAGACGCCTATGTGGCTGCGCACCCGGCCCCGAGGAAAGTCATCGTCCTTGATATGGACGCCACGGACGATCCGACGCACGGCGGTCAGCAACTCTCATTCTTTCACGGCTATTACGATCAGTACATGCTTTATCCCCTGCTGATCTTCGACGGGCTCAGCGGTTTTCCGGTGGCCGCGGTGCTTCGAGCGGGCAACGCCCATGCTTCCAAGGGAGCGGTGGCCATCCTCGATCGCATCATCCGGCGTCTCAAACATGCGTATCCTGGAGCCTGCATTCTTATATGAAACTTCATTGGGGGAACGTGCCCCCTGAGGAGTCATGGGCTCGATTTTATAGCCAATTTCTTTAAGGGCTCTCGTATATGTTGCTAGGCGGCGCTGAGCAAAACGGGCCTCGTAGACGTCGGCCCCCGTGTCGACGTAGGCTTGCCCGTAGCGAACCAGCCGATAAATAAGCTGTGCCAGTTTGCGAGCTGTGGCAAAAACGGCAACAGAGGCGCCTTTGCGATAGGAAATGCGACGATAGTAGGCACCCAGCGCTGTTTTCGAGTTCCGCAAGGAAGTAGCTGCCATACGCAATGCACCGCATACGCGGGTGCAGGTGACCGCCTTGAACTTGCCCGGAACTTTTTTACCGGCGCTGATGGATATGTTGGGAGCAAGTCGAAGGTACGAAACGAAATGCCTTTCGTCGGGAAATGCGGAGAAGTCAAGCCCAAGTTCACTGGTTAGAACGGCGGCAGTGTCCACGCCGACCCCATCAATGGAGGTGAGGTCAATGCCGGTCATTCTATAAAGGGCTTGGCGCATTGGTTCCTGTCCGCACTTTACCAGGGCCCGGGCTTTTGATTTGGTTGCCGGCGGTGGTGCGGATAAGTCTTTGCTTTCCGGAGGCTGCAGTGATTCAATATAGTTAGCCCGGAAAATTCATAATAGTGTTTGAAAAAAGAAACGGACATTCTGTAACGTGCTAACTTGACAAGAGAAAACACGAAACGAAAGGAATGTCCGTTGAAAACAGTCTGTCATAATCAACTCTCTTTTGCAAACCTTGATTCGCGCTCTGTTGAGGCCGAATTTTCGGCCGGCCCCATGACCGATAACGTATAATATTTTTTGCTTTTTTGGGGTACGGCAGTGCCCCCTTCACGGGTAGAATGGAATCTGTGAAAAACCAATTCACCCGAAAAAGGAGGAAACTGCCGTGAACAAGGATTCTACACCAACTCGAGAAAAGATGATTCAATTGAATGAGGCCGTTGTGCTCGACCACCTCGGAGAGATGGTTCGGAGCACGGTGGAGGAAACCCTGAATCAGATGCTCGAAGCCGAGGCGGACCGGCTCTGCAATGCTGAGAAGTATCAGCGAAACGAGGCGAGGACGGATACCCGCGCGGGGCATTACCGGAGGAAGCTTCAAACGAGGGCCGGGGACGTGGCTTTAAGGGTCCCGAAACTTCGGCAGCAGACCTTTGAGACGGCCATCATCGAGCGTTACCGGCGGCGCGAAGCTTCGGTTGAGGAGGCGCTGATCGAAATGTATCTGGCGGGGGGTTCGGTTCGCCGCATCGAGGACATCACTGAGGCCCTCTGGGGAACGAAGGTGAGCCCCGGCACGATCAGCAACCTCAACAAGAAGGTCTACGAGAAGATCGAAGCATGGCGGAATCGCCCCATTGAAGATCAATTTCCTTACGTTTACCTGGATGGGATCGTGCTCAAGCGAAGCTGGGCCGGCGAAGTGAGCAATGTCTCGGTCCTGGTTGCAATCGGAGTCAGTGCCGCGGGGTTTCGCAAGATTTTCGGGATTTGTGAGGGGGCCAAAGAGGACAAGGCCGGGTGGTCGAGTTTTCTTCGGCATCTCAAGGAGCGGGGTCTTATGGGAGTGCGGCTCTTTGTGACCGATGCCTGCCTGGGGCTTGTCGAAGCCCTTGCCGAATTCTATCCCGAAAGCAAGTGGCAGCGCTGCACGGTGCACTTTTACCGGAATGTTTTCAGCATTGTTCCAAGAAGCCGGATGCGGGAAGTGGCGGCGATGCTCAAGGCCATTCACGCCTCGGAAGATAAGGAAGCGGCGATGAACAAAGCCGAACTCGTCTGCGGGAAGCTCGATGGCTGCAAACTCAAAGAGGCGGCCAGGAAGGTCCGGGAGTCCATCGTCCAAACCCTGACCTATTACGATTTCCCCAGGGAGCATCGAACACGGATTCGAACCAACAACGCCCTGGAGCGGATCATGAAGGAAATTCGCCGACGCACGAGGGTGGTCGGCGCTTTCCCTGATGGCCACTCGGCCCTGATGCTGTGTGCGGCCAGACTGCGGCACGTCGCTGGAACACAATGGGGATCAAGACGATACCTGAATATGGAATTGCTCAGGGAACTCGACCTGGAGAGATTACAAGAAATGACTGAGGCCATCTAAACCGCGTTGGGGCTCTGCTGACAAAAAAGCGAAAGATTCTTTACACTACCGTCCGCTCTTCTTGTCCTTGAAAGGACCATCGAGAGATGTGTGGATCATCACACCCATGAAGAATTCCCTGATTTCCCCAAGCATCCGTATCGCAAGTTTCCCCATAGGGAACTGCACGTAATCGTAGACAATTGCAGCCTCCACAAACACCAGACGGTGTCGGAATCGGTCTCGAAACGAAAACGGTTGACATTGCACTTCACGCCGACCTTTGGCCCGGATCGAGATCCGGTTTGGAATCCTCTCGAGCGATCTTGTCAGGGGCCGAGCCTGGCGTTTGACACAGGAACCCATCAACCAAATCGTGTTCTATATCAAACGTTACAATGAAAAGCGCATATCCATTCCGGTGGACCCATGCCGGTAAAACGCTCGTTGCGAAGCATCACCTAGCGCTTATACGGGGGTTGCGTTCAAGAAAGCGCCAAACGATCGGCCTCACGCGCTGGCGCGTGGGCCGAACCCCTGATGAGTGAGGTGGAATCATCCCCCCGTTCTTTTGGGGGGATGCCGAGACTATCCTCTTGAACGCAATTGTCTATGATGCCGTGCCTCACCCGCGAAGCATCAAAATGGGTATCTCGGGACTCTGTTTTGTAGGTAAACCGGTATCCGGGACATAACACTGGCTCGCCCATATCGGCATGGTGATCCGCATGGGGTGGAGATCACAATTTCGGCAGAGTATCGTAGGATCCGGCAAGAACTTTACCCAAATAGGCAAACTTCCGAATGGTCAGCAGGCTATCTTGAATCTGTCTTATTCTTAGCCGGCCGGGGGGGCGCGCCTCGCCTGCGGCAGCGAAAGACGGCGCTATGGGATTTTGGTTATCGCAAACAGAGGAGCGTGCCCCTGAATGGAAACGGCATGCCGTGCAGACCACGCGGGCTACGCTCGACTCAACAGGCCTGTGCTTTTTCCCCGCTCTCGAAACGGTGCTCGGTGGGCCGGCACCGGACCTGCTCCGCGCGACAACCGACCGCGAATACGACAAAACAGAGTTCATGAAAACCGGCGGAAGGGCATTCAACCTGGAGAAGATGCTCAGTTACCGCGAGGGCTTTCGACGTGAAGATGACCGGCTTCCCGGTCGTTTTTTCGAGGGTGAATTCACAATCGGCCCCAAAAAGGGCGCGGTCCCGGACCGGGAACAATTTGAAGCCGGTATCACACGGCCTGCGGATGGGACCCGTATTCCATTCGGTCGAGTGAGTCGAAACAAAAGGAACTCGGGTTTGATTCTATCCGATTTCCTTCAAAACCTCACTCTGCCGTACTGGCTATGAGGAGACGATTCATGTCCATTAGTCGTCGGTCGTTCATCAAGGGGAGCGCCGTTCTGGGCGCATCATCGATCCTGGGAGGCAGTGTCGCCGGATGGATGCAGAAGCTCGCGTTCGCCGAAGGCAAAGTCGACATCGCGGCGGTGAAAGGCGCCGACTATTTCAAGAACACCATCCAAGCCGTGGAAATCCTGGGCGGGATGGGCAGGTTCGTGCCGAAGCAATCGAGGGTGGGCCTGCTGATCAATTCTTCCATGGAGCATCCGGGCACTTATGTGAAACCGGAGATCACCCTGGCCGTGATCCGGATGTGCCGCGATGCCGGAGCGAAGGAAATCGGGGTTTTCAAGAGCCTCAGCGACTCCTACTGGCGGCGTAGCGCGCTCTCTGAAGAATTCCGTGACGAGGTGAAGAGCCTTCGATTTCTGAAGGGCAAGTATACGGAAGTGTCAGTTCCGGGCCGGGCGCTGAAGAAAGCCGAGGTCGCAGAAGGATTGCTGGATTGCGACGTGTTCATCAACATCCCGATTGCGAAAGATCATGCCGGGACGCGCTTCACCGGCACTATGAAGAACATGATGGGCACGACGTCTTCCGGCACCAACGGGTTTTTTCACTCCGGCTCCGGGGCGCGCGGCTACTACGAGGATGTCGAGTTTCTCTCGCAATGCATCGCCGATGTGAATCTGGTGAGAAAGCCGGATTTGTGTATCGTTGACGGGACGGAAGTGATCGCGACGAACGGCCCGGAGGGTCCGGGGAAGCAGATCAGGCCGCAGAAAGTCTTTGCCGGCATGGATCGGGTCGCGGTCGATGTGTACGGTGCCAATCTGCTCGGCATCAAGGGTGTGGAGATTCGAACGACCCGGAAGGCGTACGAGCATGGACTGGGAGAGATCGACCTGGCGCGGCTTCAGATTCAGGAGGTCACGCTGTGAGAGCAAAGATCATGCGAGGAATGTGCATCGGTCTGATCCTGCTCCTGACCGCGGCGGGCGCCGTGGCACAGCAAGCGCCCGGGGATCTCTTCGGTTATCTGCCCTCAAGCGCTGAGGTTGCCGGCTGGACGCCAAACGACGAACCGAAGAACTATCGCGGCGATGGGCTCTACGTGATGATCGACGGTGGGGCTGACATTTACCGCGAGTACGGATTCACGCAAGTGCTATGCGCAGAGTACGTGAATGTACGCGGGAAATCGATCAAGCTGGAAATCTACGAAATGGAAAGCCCTGCTGCGGCGTACGGTATCTACACGTTCAAGACCGGTGACGGTGGCAAGGCGCTGGCGGTCGGCCGGGAAGCACTCCTCGAAGATTATTACCTCAACTTCTGGAAAGGAAACCTGCTAATCACGGCGATCGGGCAGGACTCGGAGGAGGAAACCGTTGAAGGTGTCGTATCGCTCGCAAAGGCAGTTGACGCGCGCATCGCGAAGACGGCCGATCGGCCCGGGCTGGCGGCTCTGCTGCTCCGCGACCCGCTCGCGTTTTCCCATCCTAAGTACGTTCGCGGAGCCCTTGGTGTGATGAACAGCTACATCTTCGACACGGAAGATATCTTCCGCGTCCGCGAGGGCATGATCGGCGCCGTCGGCGATTGTCACGCTTTCGTGTTTCGTTATGCGGACGAAAACGAGAGTGCCGGGGTCTATGAACACGCCACCACGAGTCTCCGTATCAGCCCCAGATTCATGAGCTGCTCCCCGCAAGGGAATCAGTACTCGAGAGTCGGCCGCGGGAAGGAGTTCGTCGTGATCAACCAAACGGGGCGGTACATCGCCATTGTGATTGGGCAGAATCAGGATGAGGTGACGCCAACGTCGGACCGGCTGGTTGAGAAATTGAAAAGCGAATAGCACGCCGCTGAGTTTCCGCTGTAACAGAGGCAAAAGCGGGGTGGGGCTTGTGCCACCATCCGGCTGAAAAGATAGTGAGGGTTCCATGGACCGTCGTGATTTTTTGAAGAAAGCGATTGGGGGCGGTATCCTGGCCGGCTCCACGGTGGTTTTCGGAGAATACGCCAGGCTACTGGCCGCATCCCCGGTTTCTCCTGCGGCATACGATCTCGTCGCCGTGAGAGGAGGCGAGCCGGAGGTGATGTTCGACAAGGCCATTGCGTCACTTGGTGGGATGGAGAAGTTCGTGCCCAGGGGCAGCAAGGTTTTGGTGAAGCCGAATATCGGCTGGGACGTGACACCGGAGCGCGCGGGCAACACGCACCCGAAACTCGTGGCGCGCATCATCGAGCATTGTCTGAACGCCGGAGCGAAAGAAGTCTCCGTGTTCGATCATACCTGCGAGCACTGGGTGCAATGCTACAAAAACAGCGGCATCGAGAGGGCCGTGAAAGATGCCGGCGGGAAAATTGTCTCCGGCGACAGCGAAGGATACTACCAGAAGATCGACGTGCCGAAGGGGAAGCGGCTCACCGAGGCCAAGGTTCACGAACTCCTTTTGAGTGCGGATGTGTTCATCAACGTCCCGATTTTGAAGCACCACAGCTCTTCGATGGTCACGATCGGCATGAAGAACCTGATGGGAGTGGTGTGGGACCGGGAGTACTGGCACCGGAATGATCTTCACCAGTGCATTGCGGATTTCGCGTCGTATCGCAAGCCCGCACTCACCGTTGTGGATGCTTACAACGTGATGAAGCAGAACGGCCCGCGCGGGGTGTCCGTCGGCGATATCGTCCCGATGAAATCGCAGATCGTCTCCACAGATTTCGTGGCCGCCGACGCCGCTGCGGCGAAGCTCTTTGGTGCCGAGCCGGGCGACATCCGCCATATTCAACTCGCGGCGCAGATGAATCTCGGCCGGATCGATCTGGACGCCCTGTCGATCAACCGCATCAAGTTATGATACCATGGCACTTCACCGGCTAAAATCGCTTCGGGCGGGCATTTCGGTTTTATTCTTCGCGCTGATCGCGGTTTTGTTCCTTGATTTTCGGAACATCGTTGCACCATCCGTGGCCGGGGGACTGCTGTACCTGCAGTTCGTTCCCTCGCTGCTGCAGTTCGTGCACGCCGCGACGCTCGGCTCGGCCGGATTCATCGTGATCCTGATCCTCACCGTTCTCTTCGGTCGTGTCTATTGCTCGACCGTTTGTCCTCTCGGAACACTCCAGGATGTGGTCGGTTTCGCGGCTCGGAAGAAACAGAAACGGCGCGCATTCCAATTCTCCGAGCCGCACAATGTCCTCCGATATTCCATTCTCATCCTCACGGTTCTGCTTCTGGCCGGAGGCAGTGGTTTTCTACTGAACCTCCTCGATCCGTTCAGCAGCTTCGGCCGGATCTTCTCGAACCTGTTCCGCCCTGTTGTCCTTGCGGTGAACAATGTGGCCGCGATCGCGTTCGAGCGGTTGGGCGTGCATACGCTTTACCAGGTGCAATGGGCGGTGATCGCGCCGGTATCCGCCTGCGTTTCGTTGGCGATACTGATGCTGATCCTGTGGCTTGCCGCGACGCGCGGCCGCTTGTACTGCAACACCGTCTGTCCCGTGGGCGCGCTGCTGGGCCTTCTCTCGAAGATCTCATTTCTTCAAATCAGCATCGATCCGGGTGCCTGCAAGGGATGCAAACTGTGCGAAGGCGTGTGCAAGGCGGGGTGCATCGATCACCGGAAAAAGACGGTGGATATCAGTCGCTGCGTTGGCTGCTGCAATTGCTTCGCAGTCTGTCCGAGAGAAGGACTGCGGTTCGAAAAAAGGTGGCGAAGACGCGTTCCCGCGGCGAAGCCGGATCTCGGGCGGCGGGGTTTCATTCTCAACTCGGGAATATATCTTTTGGGACTTGCCGGTGTCGCCGAGCAAATGAAGAAGACCGTCCAGAGCAGGCCGACGATGATTCCCGAGCGCGTGACGAGTCCGGTATCGCCGCCAGGTTCCGGGAGTATCGAGCATTTTACCAGCACCTGCACGGCGTGCCATCTCTGCGTGAGTTCCTGCCCGTCGCGCGTGCTCGTGCCTTCGTTCCTCGAATTCGGTTTCTTCCGGGTGATGCAGCCGCGGATGAACTTCCGCACAGGCCACTGCAACTACGACTGCACGATCTGCATGAATGTTTGCCCCAGCGGCGCCATTCTACCGCTGACGGTGGAAAAGAAGAAGCTCACTCAGGTCGGCGTCGCGAAATTCATCAAAGAGAACTGCGTGGTCTATACGGACAACACGGATTGCGGCGCGTGTTCCGAACACTGCCCGACGAAAGCGGTGAACATGGTGCCGTATCCGAATCCGGCGAACAAGCGGCTCGTGATCCCGGAAGTGAAGCCGGAGTACTGCATCGGCTGCGGAGGATGCGAACACGCGTGCCCCACGAAGCCTTACAAGGCCATCTACGTGGACGGAAATCCGGTGCACAAGCTCGCGAAGAAGCCGGTGGTGAAGAAGATCGAAGAGAATGTTGATAGCAACGAGGATTTTCCGTTCTGATGCCATAGAAGCAAAATGTTCGCGCCGGCACGGGCACGGAGCGATCCATGCCGACGTACATGCCCGCTACGGAACGCACCTACAGATCGGTGGGCGCATGAATGAAATTCCGCAGACAGAGCGCAGTGCCCGTTCAACACCCGGCTGAACACGCATATGCCTGGCGGCTGTGACATCGGCGGAGAGGCGTAGCACGATCCCCGTCAATCATCTCGTCCCTTGGGACAGGCCCCCACCCGCGAGTCCGGAAGCGCCGCCCTGGGCACCGGACCCTATGTCGACTATCCAGAATCTCAGGTCCTGACTTCCGATGACGCGATTCCGGTGGAGTATCGGAGAATCCGGCAAGAACTTTGCTCAAACAGGCAAACGCCCGAAGGATCAGCACGCTATATTTAGACCTGTCTCATGCTTGGCTGGCCGGAATTCCGCCGCCTCAACCTGCGGCGCTGGCGGGCAACGCAATGAAAATTAGTCACAAAGCCGGACTTCATTAACCATGGAGAAGAAACGATGACAATGAATGTACTTGGTTACGCGGCGCAGTCCGCCGGTGACGCCCTCGTACCGCATCGCTTTGTGCGCCGCGATCCGCGCACTGACGATGTGGTTATAGAAATCCTTTACTGTGGCGTCTGCCACTCGGATTTACACCATGTTCGCAATGACTGGGGTAACACTATTTACCCGCTGGTGCCGGGCCATGAAATTATCGGTAGCGTGGTGAGCGTCGGACCGGCTGTCACTCGATTCAAACCGGGCGATCACGTCGGCGTCGGTTGCATGGTCGATTCCTGCCGACATTGCACCGCCTGCGAACAAGGACTGGAGCAGTATTGCGAAGAAATCCCAACCTACACGTATAACGGGGTTGATCGTCATGATCAAATGCCCACCTTCGGCGGCTATTCAGAGAGAATCGTCGTGTCGGATAAATTTGTACTGAGAATTCCTGATGGGTTGGATCTGAAAGGGGCCGCGCCTTTACTGTGCGCCGGGATTACCACCTGGTCGCCACTGCGTCACTGGCAGGTGGGTAAGGGCAGTAAGGTGGCGGTGATCGGCCTCGGTGGCCTCGGTCATATGGCGCTGAAATTGGCAAAAGGGCTGGGCGCCAATGTCACGCTGTTTACCCGTTCGCCGGGCAAAGAGCGGGATGCGCGTCGTCTGGGCGCCGATAATGTAGTGCTCTCCGGCGACGAAGAGCAGATGGCAGCCGTAAAAGGCCGGTTTGAACTGATTATCGATACCGTACCCTATGTCCATGATCTCAACCCTTATCTGCCGTCGCTTTCGCTTAACGGCACGTTGGTGCTGGTCGGATTTCTGGGCGCTCTGGAGCCGGTATTGAGCACCGTTTCTTTGGTGATGGGGCGTAAATCGGTGGCGGGTTCCGTCATTGGCGGCATCGCCGAGACGCAGGAAATGCTCGATTTCTGTGGCGAGCATGGCATCACTTCAGATATCGAAGTGATAAAGATTCAGGATATCAATAAAGCGTATGAGCGAATGCTGAAAAGCGATGTGAAATACCGCTTTGTGATTGATATGGCGTCACTGAAAGACTGATAAAGCGAAAAGGATTATACCTATGAGGAAAAAAATATTGATATTGTCTGCAAGCCCAAGAAAAGGTGGGAATTCTGATTTGTTATGTGATCAGTTTTTGCTTGGGGCTAAAGAATCAGGCAATCAGGTGGGAAAAATATTCTTAAGAGACAAAATAATCAATTATTGTATTGGGTGCGGTATCTGCAAAGATAACGCAGGTAACTGTTTTCAAAAGGATGATATGCCTGAAGTCCTCAATAAAATGATAGCTGCCGACGTTATCGTTATGGCAACGCCCGTTTATTTTTACACCATGAATGGACAGATGAAAACATTGATTGACAGAACCTGTTCCAGGTATACCGAAATCAGCAACAAGGAGATATATCTCATTGTGACTGCCGCGGACGGCAGGAAGCAGGCGATGGAAAGAACTCTGGAAGGATTCAGAGGATTTACTTCCTGCCTTAGCGGGGCAAAAGAAAAGGGGATTATCTATGGAACAGGTGCCTGGAATATGGGAGACATCAAAGGCAGCAAGGCGATGATTCAGGCATACGAAATGGGAAAGAATGCATAGGCTCAGGAGAAGCTTCGAGGGAGAAATAATGCAAAAGCGCAGACCTGGAGAGAGTAACCTGCAAGTTTCCGCCCTCGGGTAAGGCTGCATGGGAATGAGCTTCGGCCAAGGTCCGGCTATGGACAAGGAGGAGATGATCTCACTGCTTCGGTTGGTCGTCGAACGCGGCGTCACTTTCTTCGGTACCGCCGAAGTCCATGGTCCGTTCATCAACGAAGAGCTCGTGGGCGAAGCGCTCTCCCCTCCGTGAGCAAGTGGTGACAGCCGCAAAGGTCGGGTTCAAACTTGGTCCGGACGATGGAAATCAAAAGAAGCAGCTCACAGCCCTCCAGCAAAGAACCGGCCGAGTATTTTACGGGGGTTCGCATTGACCCGCTGTTCCAGTCAAACGCTCCGGCGCGCTCTCGGAGCCAGTCTCACCTTCGAGCGGGTGGCCGGACAGCATGGCACTCTCAGACCCTGATCGTGACGGCTGGCTGCGGCTTCGTGCGGCACCGGGGTGGCCTGATCGAGGAGATTCGACCGGGTAACGTAACTTGGCTCCCGCCGGGGGAGAAGCATTGGCACGGGGCCATGCCATCCACGGCCGTAACGCACATTGCCATTCAGGAACAACTCGACGACAAGACCGCCGGCTGGATGGAAAAGGTCACCGGCGAACAATACCGCATTTGATCTTACGCCTTTGAAATGGACTTTTATCGAAAGGAGTAAAACCATGGAAAGGCAAATTTCGCGTCGCAGTTTTCTGAGGAAAAGTGCCATCGCGCTGGGTACCGTTGCCGTATGCAATTTTACAGGTATGGGCAGCGCTTTTGCCGCACAACAGGACAAATCTCAAGTGTTTTTCACGAAGGATATCAGTGTCAACGGATTGCTGAAAATCTATTCCAAAGTCAGTCAGGGTATGACGGGCAAAATAGGCATCAAGTTGCACAGTGGTGAGCCGCATGGGGCGAACCTGTTACCTGTAGAGCTCATCAAGGGCTTGCAGCCGCATATTCCGAACAGCAATATCGTGGAATGCAACGTCCTCTATCCGAGCCCGAGAAAAACCACGGAAGGACACAGGGAAACACTGAAAACCAACGGGTTCGATTTTTGTCCGGTCGATATAATGGACGAGGACGGCAATGCCACGCTTCCCATACCGGGAATGCGTGAGTTTCTTGATGCATGGTCGTCGCCCACGTTAACGGAGCGCCCCTTTACTCCGGGGGTGCATCTCATGGAAATCGCCGTGGGCAAAAACCTTTTGAACTACGATTCCCTCTTCGTCTACACGCACTTCAAGGGTCATACGAGCGGAGGTTTTGGCGGATCGCTCAAAAACATCGCCATAGGCTGCGCGTCCGGGCAGGTGGGCAAGCGGCAGATCCACGGCGAGGGTTGGCCTAAAGGGCCGCTGTTTCTGGAGCGCATGGTCGAGTCCGGCAAAGGGATCACCGCACATTTCGGCCCGCACATCACCTATCTCAATGTCCTGAAGAACATCTCCGTGGACTGCGACTGCAATGCGCATGGGGTAAAGCCTACCTGCGACGATATCGGCATACTCGGGTCGACGGATATTCTGGCCATAGACAAGGCTTCGGTCGATTTGGTGTATGCGCTGCCGGAAGAGCAGCGACGCGACATGGTGGAACGCATCGAGTCCCGAAACGGGCTGCACCAGCTTGAATACATGAAGACCCTGCAGATGGGCGATGATCAGTATGAGTTGATTACGCTCTAAGGGAAAATGCGAGCCGGCACCGCCGGGCGACCGGCGCACGTCAATGCCAGGCATCCGATGAGCGAGATTGCCCACGGGTAAGGGCTTGGCACGGGTTAGGCAAATCGTCCGTTCGTCGAGACACGGCTCCCTCCCCAAAAGGGGGGCGCCCGGACCTTCCCTGTGCCGGGATGTCGCCCCCCGGTCAACACAAGAGGTGATATGGATTACGGTATTCTTTTCGACCATTCCCGCACCGCGCGAATAGGTCTGCCGGAAGCGGTTTTCTGCGAAGGAAAGCCTTTTGAGGCAATAGTGGAACTGCTCTCCCGGTTCGGCAACGGGGCCGGGCATCCTGTCCTTTTCACGAGGCTTGCCCCGGATGTTTTTGCTCAGGCGCCCGAAACGATTCGTAATGGCTATGACTATCATCCTTTGTCCCGCACGGCTTTCGGGGACACGCTTCCCCCAAGGGCCAAGGGCAGGGTTGCCGTAATCTCCGCAGGAACGGCGGACAGTTTCGTGGCATGGGAAGCGGTGCGCACGTTAGCCCATCTGGGCATTACACACAAAATTTTCGAGGATTGCGGTGTCGCCGGACTGTGGCGGCTTGCGGAGCGTTTGGAAGAGATCAACGCCTTTGACGCGGTGATCGTTGTGGCCGGGTTGGACGCCGCTCTGGCAAGCGTGATGGGAGACCTCACGCCCAAGCCGATTTTCGGCGTGCCGACCTCCGTCGGATATGGCGCGGCCCAAGGCGGCAGGGCCGCCCTTGCGAGTATGCTTTCAAGCTGCGCCCCCGGCGTTGCGATCATGAACATAGACAACGGATATGGCGCGGCCTGCGCCGCCGCAAGGGTGGTGAACGGACTATGAGCGGCGAAAAGGAAAAAATCGCGCACGACGGCCGCGGCTGTCATTATGAGCATGCGCCTGCCCATGATCATGTTCATTGCGAAGACAGGAAGCAGAACGGTCGTATTCTGACCATACGGGCTAATTCCGGCCTGTCCGGGGATATTTTTCTCGCAGGGCTGCTGCGTATGACGGAAACTGACGAGGCGGAAACGAATAGACTGCTCTCTGCCATCCTTCCCGAACTAGCCGGAACCGTGCGCCTGACAAGACGACAGGTGAACAACATCGGCGGCTGGTTCGCGGCGGTCACGCTGCCGCATCAGCATGAACATCGCACGCTTGCTGACATCACCGCACTCATTGCTGCGAGCGGCATGGAAGATGCGGCCAAGCGCCTGGCCACGGCCACATTCACCATGCTGGCAAAGGCTGAGGCCGCAGTGCATGAAAAGAAGCCGGAAGATATCCATTTCCACGAAGTCGGCGCATTGGACAGCATTCTCGACATCTGCATGTCCTGTGAGCTGTTCACCCGCCTTGCGCCTTCGCGTTTCGTGGTCAGCCCCCTGCCGCTCGCGGACGGGAGCGTTACCTGTGCCCACGGCACCATACCCGTTCCGGCTCCTGCCGTACTGGAACTCCTTAATGATCCCGCGAATAAAATCCGGTACATCCTTGGTGAGAGAATGCGAAATGTCAAAGAGGTAGGCGAGAAAGTACTCAACACACCAAGCGATTACGTTGAGGTCCACCCCGAAGGAAACTCCAGCAAAGACCCCTCTCCCCTGAAGGTAAAAGAGGTGCTCGTGGAGGGCAGGCGCTATATCGTCTGCCTCAACACCAGGCAGGCCAGGAAAGATGCCCTGGACCGGGAAGCCATTATCGAATCGCTCAAGGAGCAGATCCAAAGCGGAGCAAAAGCCATGATTGGAAATCGCGGCTACCGCAGGTTTGTTAAGATGGAGAGCGGGAGCGTCTCTATCGACATGAAAAAAGTCAAAGAGGAAGCCAAATACGACGGCATATGGGTCCTCAGAACCAACACCCGTTTGTCTCCCAAGAATGTGGCGCTCAAATACAAACAGCTCTGGATGGTTGAGCACGCATTTAGAGACATGAAATCCGTCCTGGAGACAAGGCCCGTTTTTCATCAGCGCGATGCAACCATCCGTGGCCATGTTTTCTGTAGCTTCCTTTCTCTCGCCTTGAGAAAAGAACTCTACAGACGGCTCGAAGCTGCCGGCCACTGCGGCCTTGAGTGGTCGGACATTAAACAGGACCTTGAAGCTATGCAGGAAATCACCATTGAGGAAAACGGGAGAAAGCTCAACATCCGCAGCCAGTGTGCTGGACACTGCGGCAAGATATTCCAGGCCGTGGGCGTCGCCATCCCGCCGACCATCCGTGAGCTGTGAATTTTCCCAAACAGGAGTGCCCAGGTAGTGCCAAGGTCGATATCTATACCAGCAACTATTTGTTATAGCTGAATAAGTTTTCATCCACTGTTAAACTTCACTCTAAAATGTTTAAAGTGGGTGTTGGTCAGGCGGAGGATATCGACATCCTGAAGGCAACCAGGGCCGCAGTTGCTCGAAGCCGAATTCATCTTGGCGGAATCCGGCCGCAGGCGGGAATAATACTGTGCAGCAGCAACTTTGACCGTTGGGAAATGCTGGATACGGTTTTGGAGTCTTTTCCTGGAATCAGCCTTATCGGTTGCACCACTGCGGGTGATTTTTCATGGAGTTATGGCTTCAGCGACGATTCTATAACCTTGATCCTCTTTTGCTCGGATACTATCGAGATACGAGCGGGCCTCGGCCGTAACGTGTCAAAGGATTACAAAACTGCCGTTCGATCTGCCGTCAGTCAAGCGCAGGCGGGACTGGTCCAATCGGCTTCCCTGTGCATCGCGCTCCCCGATTTGTTTTACAACTCAGCCAACCAGCTTGTTGAAGAGCTCTGCGAAGGGCTTCGATGTACGGTGGTCGGTGGATTTGCTGCACGCCAGGTATTCGCCGATTGTGAAACGGTATGTGGTTTGCCTGAGCGAACGATTGCCCAGTTCTACGGCGCCGAGATTCTGCATGATGCATTGCCTATTCTGCTCTTTGGGGGGCCACTTGAGTTTGCTTTCAGTGTAGCCAACAGTTGGAAGCCGGTAGGTCAAAAAGCAAAGGTAACGCAATCGTCAGGCCGTGAAGTGAATACAATCGGCGAGTTCAAAGCCCTGGATTTCTACCGCCACTATTTGGGGGGACATACCGACCCGGCGAAGGAATTTCCGCTGGCGGTATACGAACCCGGCCAGGAACGTTTCTACTTGCGAGTCCCGATTCATTACGATGATCTGACCGGCACCATCTCCTTTTCTGAAACCATTCCACTTGGGGCCACGGTCCAGATCACCGAATCGGTTCGCGATCACCTCATTGAAGATGCCAGGGGTTCTGCAGAATCGCTTTACCATTCTTACCCGGGCAGGCATGCCGTGCTTGCGCTGGCATTTTCGTGCTGTCTGCGCAAAGAAGCGCTTGGAACTCGGGTTGAGGAGGAACTCTCGGTATTGAGAGAGGCTCTGCCCCCTTCGACTGCCGTCGCCGGGTTTTATAGCAACGGGGAGATTGCACCACTGTCACCCGGCGGCAGGAGCTTCTTTCACAACGCTACCCTGGTAACCGTGCTGATTGGTGAAAGGGGACAAGAATATAAGGATGGTGAGGCTCCTGAAGACGAATCAGCGAATCGATTGCAGTCCGAAGATATGGATATGCCCGAAGATCACCTCCATGAGGATTTGAAGCGGGAAAACGAATTTCTCAAAAAAAAGCTGACCCGTTCGGAAGTTTACAGAAGGCGGCTTGAAGAGGTGAAAGATCTCAATTCCTTGCTACATAGAAAGCTCATCCATGAGATTGATGCAGCCAAACAAGAGATCATAAAAAAAGAAAAGGCCCTGCGCCAAAGTGAAGAGAAGTATCGCCGCATCGTCGAAACCGCCGGAGAGGGTTTTCTGCTCTTGGACGAAAGCCTGATCATCATAGACGTCAACGATGCATACTGCAGGATGCTGGGATTCAGCAGGAACGAATTGATCGGCAGGAGTCCCATGGACTTTGCGACTGAGGACTTTCGACAGTTCTTGCTGGCAAACAGAGAAAACCTTATTTCCGAGGATTACAGGCGATTTGAAGGCAAACTGGTTTCCAGGAATGGGATGATTGTACCCGCCCTTTTTCACGGTAATGCGCTCCGGGATTCGGGGGGCAGCCTTCTTGGGCATATGGCTTTCGTAGCTGATCTGAGTGAAACGAAAAAGGCCTTGATGCTCGCGGCAGAAGTACAAAGGAGTTTTCTGCCTCAGGCGAATCCCCGGATGCGAGGACTTGAAATCGCAGGCAGGAACATTCCCTGTGAAGAGGTCGGAGGGGATTACTTCGATTATTTGTTTGGAGATGAGCATGCCGAGGGTCCCCTGAATGTGGTTGTCGGTGACATTACTGGCCACGGTGTCGATGCCGCGTTACTCATGACAGGTGTCTGCTCATTTCTCCGCAGCCGTGTTTTGCGGTCGGGGACCATCGCTGAGATCATCAGTGAAATGAACCATCACTTGACGCTGGATGTTTTTGATGCGGGGAGATTCATGACATTATTCTACCTCGCTCTCGATCTCGGTGAGCATAGGCTGCGTTGGGTCAGGGCGGGCCATGACCCCGCTGTCCTTTACGACCCCGATAGGGATACGTTCCAGGAGTTGAAGGGAAGAGGAGTGGCTCTGGGGCTTGATGAATCTTTCGAATACGAAGAGAATTCTGTGACCGGGGTCGGCGGAGGGCAAATCATCGCCATTGGAACCGATGGAATATGGGAAGCCCATAACAGGCATGGTGAAATGTTCGGAAAAGCACGGTTCAGAGATGCCCTCCGGCGGTTGGCCGAGATGAAAGTGGAGGGAATCATAGAGGCCGTCTTTGAAGAACTGAAAGAATTCACTACCGGCGTTCAGCCCGAAGACGATATCACGCTGGTTGTCATGCGAGTCGGGGACGGAGACATCTGAGGTAACCGGGAAAAGAGAGTACGCATTCAATAGCGTTGGCCCATGGGCTCATCGCTTGAAATTCCTTTAAAAAATCGGTTCGATCCGGGCTTGTATTTCGACCGGGCGATTGCCTGGAGAGCGAGTTGAATCCATCGCAGGCATTCGTGGAGGGTCTTGCCGGTCCAGATGCGGTCGTGCGCTCTCCTCCTGGATTCGGCCGCAAAAAGCGTGTGTACGTCGACAATCCCACCGTCCGGCGCAGCAGAACATGAGCCACCTTGAGGGGACGTGTTCACCACTCCCCCTTGCATGAGCGGCCTAAGATACGAACTGGGTCAGATCCAGCGTCGGGTGCTCACGCAACTTGGCGATGTCCTTGCTTGGCGCACTCCCGAAAAGGCGGCTGTATTCTCTGCTGAACTGCGAAGCGCTTAAATATCCCACCTTCCAGCTCGCAGTACTCGCGTCCGTCATCGTGGACAGCATGAGACGCCTAGCCTCCTGAAGACGCAGCACCTTTTGGAACTGCAGGGGGCTCATTGAGGTGACGGACTTGAAGTGCTGGTGGAAGGAGGAGACACTCATGTGCGCCAACTCTGCCAGCTCTTCGACTTTCATTGGCTGGGAGAAGTTCGCGCGCAACCAGGATACGGCTTTCGCGATTCCGTGCACGCTGGATTCCGCAAGGCCGATCTGGGCCACCCGGACACCGAGGGGACTGAGTAGCAGACGGATCAGAATCTCATCGATCACAAGAGGGGTGAGCAGTTCAACACCGGGCTGCGCCATCATCTCGATCAACCTTGTTGCGGCGTTGACGATGCTCACGCTGGTCTGACCGACGTACACGGCACGGCTCTCGTGAACTCGGGGCAGACCGTGCGAATACACCTTCAAGATCAGCTCGGCGACCTTGTGCCGATCGAGATCCAGCCTGAGACAGAGGAAAGGCTCGGCGTAGCTGGCACGCGTGACCTGGACAGCCACCGGCAGATCAACGGAGAAGGCGATCATATGCGACTCGTCGTACTCATAGACCTCCTGCCCCAGCACCACGCTCTTTGCTCCTTGCGCGACGATGCACAAGGCCGGTTGCTGCACGGCATGCATCAACTCCGTGTTCGTTCGTGATCTGCGGATGGCGTACACCCCTGGGACGCGTAACTCAAAGCAACCGTCATGGGGGGCATAAGCGCTGACCAGGCTGGCCAACCGGGCCACGCCCGGTTCGCTTGCCTCTACGACTGTGTCCGCTTGCGGTGGATGGGAATTGCCGTCAATGGATTTCAATGTTGGGTACCTCCCCGGCAAGCTCTCTCAGAAAGTGCCGTCCGTTGGTTTCCGGTCACCCGGAAGAATCCCTTTTGAAAAACAACTTCTTTGCCGATATATTACCAATATCTCGAGGATATATCAATGCCCTGGAATGCCGTTTGCGTCTGCATCCTTGCTGTTCGTATTCCGGAAAAAAAGCAGATTGCAGCAATAAGCGACCTGCAGGGAAGCATAGGTCCCGCGTCCTGGTTTCTGACAACAAAATCAGGGCACGATCCCAGCCGGTCCCCGGGTGTTGATCATGCCGAAAACTTCCCGGCCGTGTGCCGGACCGCAACCCCTTTGGCTTCGGCAGGCCCCTGCCTCGTCTTTGAAGTGTTTCCAAACTCCATTTTCGTGAACCATGCCGGCCCGCGCCAAAGCTTTGGCGCTGAGCCGGCCGGTTATTCGGATTTGAGAGAAGCCATATCGATGGAGAAACGGTACTTCACATCGGACCTGAGCAGTCTCTCGTAAGCTTCGTTGACCTTCTGGATAGGGATGATTTCGACATCGGCGGTGATGTTATGTGCACCGCAAAAATCGAGCATCTTCTGGGTCTCCCGGATACCGCCGATGAGTGAGCCGGAGAGGCTGCGGCATCCGAACAGAAGGCCGAAGGCCGTGACGGCGTGAGGCTTCTCCGGAGCGCCGACGAGGGTGAGATTGCCGTAGCGGCGGAGCAGGTTGATATAGGCGTTGATGTCGTGATCGGCGCAGACCGTGTCGAGGATGAAATCGAAGCTGCCGGCGTGCTTCTGCATCTCGTTGGCATGGCGGGAGACGACGACTTCGTCGGCGCCGAGGCGGAGCGCGTCTTCCTTCTTGTTGGGTGAAGTGGTGAAGACAACGACGTGGGCTCCGAGCGCATGAGCAAACTTTACTCCCATGTGACCCAGTCCGCCGAGACCGACAACGCCGACTTTCTTGCCCTTGATGACGCCCCAGTGGCGCACGGGCGAGTATGTTGTGATCCCGGCGCAGACGAGCGGCGCGACTCCGGCAAGATCAAGGTTGGAAGGCACTTGCAGAACGAAGCGTTCGTCGACGACGATGCTGTTGGAATAGCCGCCATAGGTGACGCCTCCGAGGTGCTTGTCCGGGGCGTTGAAGGTGAGGATCCTATTCGGACAGAACTGTTCAAAACCGGCCTGGCACTCAGGGCAGGTGCCGTCGGAGTCAACCAGGCAGCCGACCGCGGCGATGTCGCCGGGCTTGAACCTGGTGACTGCGGAGCCGACCGTGGTAACACGGCCGGCGATCTCGTGGCCGGGGACGATGGGGTAGATGGTGGGTTTGTTGCTCCACTCGCTACGGACATGGTGGAGATCGGAGTGGCAGATGCCGCAGAACAGGATTTCGATCTGAACATCGTGTTCGGTTGGATCGCGCCGTACGATCGTGGTAGGAGCAAGCGGCGATGTCGCACTCGCAGCGGAGTAGGCTTTGGTGTTGTACATGGATTTATCCTCCTGTTGGTTCCATTTTGACGCTGAATCAGGCTTGGTATTGCTCGTCGCCGGCCTTTTCCATCCAGCCGGCAGTCTTGCCATCGATCTGTTCCTGAATCGCGATGTGCGTCATAACCGTGGTTGCCGTGGCTCCATGCCAACGTTTCCCCCACGGCGGAATCCGGACAACATCACCTCGCCGGATTTCCTCAATTTTGACGCCCCATTGCTGAACCAGGCCGGGGCCGGTCGTCACGATCAGGGTCTGGCCCCGCGGAGGGGTGCGCCATGCTCTCCCGGCACCTGGCCCGAACGTGGCACTGGCGCTTGGCGCGCGTGCCGGATCCTTTGCCTGGAACAGGGGGCCGATACGTACGGTGCCGGTAAAACATTCGGCCGGTCCTTTACCGGATGGCTGTGAGCCGTTTCTTTTGACTTCCATTTTCTCAATTCTTGTTTGCAGCCCGATGCCACGACCGGAATGCAATCAGAGAACACATTTCCTGCCGTTTAGAGGCCGGTCATTTTCTCCAGGTTTTCGGGATACCGATCCCCTTGCACCGTGATCTTTGAGGAGGCGCTGTCGATTTCGCGGAGATCGTCGGAGGTAAGTTTGACGGCAACTGCTCCGATGTTCTCGTCCAGGCGTTCCAGCTTCCGGGTGCCCGGGATTGGAACAATCCACGGCTTCTGGGCGAGCAGCCAGGCGAGCGCTATCTGAGCAGGTGTCGCCTTCTTCCGTTCTGCGACATTTCGAAGCAGATCAATCAAAGCCTGGTTGGTTTTCCGAGCCTCCGGCGTAAAGCGCGGAACGATGTTGCGGAAGTCGGAACTGTCGAACGTACTGTTTTCGTTTATTTTTCCAGTCAGGAAGCCCTTGCCCAGAGGGCTGTAGGGAACCAAGCCTATCCCGAGTTCCTCGAGCGTCGGTAACAGTTCCGCTTCGGGGCGTCTCCACCACAGCGAGTATTCGCTCTGGACCGCAGTGATCGGCTGCACTGCGTGTGCGCGACGGACCGTTTGCACTCCTGGTTCAGAAAGGCCGAAATGCTTGACCTTCCCTTCCCGAATGAGTTCTTTCACCGCTCCCGCCACGTCTTCGATCGGCACGTCCGGGTCAACACGGTGTTGATAGAACAGATCGATGGCATCGACTTTGAGTCGCTTGAGCGAGGCCTCGGCGACCTGCTTGATGTGCTCTGGTCGGCTATCGAGGCCAATCCATTTCGGCCCGCCGTTGGGATCAAGTTTGAATCCGAACTTGGTGGCGATAGCCACCTGCCCACGGAAGGGAGAGAGGGCTTCGCCCACGAGCTCTTCGTTCGTGAACGGACCGTAGACTTCGGCGGTGTCGAAAAGAGTGACGCCGTGTTCGACGGCCGACCGAAGCAGAGAGATCATCTCCTGCCTGTCTGCAGCCGGACCGTAGCCAAAGCTCATTCCCATGCAGCCGAGCCCGACAGCCGAGACTTCAAGATTGCTTTTTCCGAGTTTGCGTTTTTGCATTTTCTGAACTCCTGTCTTTAAGTTAAAGATAATATTATCTTATTCCACGTCTGCGTTGCCATTACGGGCCGCCTGAGCCGTAATTCACGCGGCCTCTTATCGTAGTCCGGCACTACAACAGCATTAGAGGCCTGCTTTGAGTGCAGGGATTCTGTGCATAAAACTTCCTTGAATGTTGTGCCGTGGCGGTCCCGGTCCCGATGCCGGTTCCTGTGATAAACCAAACTTTGCCATGATCGTTTTCCTTCCGAATTCGCTGCGGATATCACGGGAATGCATGGATTATACGGACCGGGGCAGGAAGATGCTTGCCTGATGCTCCGAACTGTTGGCATGATCCTATCGATGTGCATTGGACTTTTCCTGCTATGGTGTGGTTATTTTCCCGGTACGTTACCGTATCTCTTTGGACTCACAGCAGCTTGGCAACGTCCGTTTGGTGGAGTTCAAGGTCGAGCGGGTAGCGGGTGGCCCGGATACTCGCTGTCCGGGCGCGGAGCGCAGGAGGGGCAGGGGGGCAGGAGGCGCAATTTGAATCCGGCGTGCAGGCTCTCACGATGCTATAGGGTTACTATACATAATTAAATTAATGACTTGTAAGATTCTGATTCCTGGTCGGCCGGTAGAAGGATAAGCTTTTTATCCTTTCGGTCCCGTATGACAAGGTTCAAGGCCACCCGCGTTGAATGCAGGTTTTTGTTTCCGTTGTGAAATACCGTTTGCCGCCGGGCGGCTTGTTTCATATGCTATGCTCGGTTCGGATCCATCAGTCGCCGGTCGAGTGCGGACGGCTTGGAAGCTGCGTTTTGACGTCGTTCCGGAGTAAAGAAAAGAAGGTCATAAAGGCAGGGAACAGAGAAAAGGGGGCCGCTCCCGGTCATGATCGCGAAAACCTATACGTGCAGCCTGCTCGGCATCGATGCCATTCTCGTTGAGGTCGAGGTGGACGTGTCTCCGGGTCTTCCGTATTTCGCCACGGTGGGGCTCCCGGACAATATCGTGCGGGAGAGCAAGGACCGGGTCAAGACCGCGCTCCAGAACAGCGGGTACCCGTTTCCCATGGAACGCATCACCGTGAACCTGGCCCCTGCCCATCTCAAAAAGGAAGGCGCGGGGTTCGACCTTCCCATCGCCGTGGGCATACTTGCCGCCATGGGAATGGTGGATCCCGTGAAGGCGGAAAAATCCATCCTGGTTGGGGAACTTTCCCTCGACGGCCGCGTGAAGCCGGTCACCGGCAGCCTGCCCATGGCCATCCAGGCGAGAGCGGGCGGATACACGGAAATGCTGCTCCCCTCGGACAACGCCCCCGAAGCGGCCGTGACGGAGGAACTCCAGGTCCTTCCGGTCGCTCACCTCGCTCAAGTGGTGAATTATCTTAACGGAAGCGGTGATATCGACCCGGCCCGGATCGACCGAGCCGCCGTCCGGAATTTTGCCGCGCCCGAGGAACCGGATTTCGAAGACGTGAAAGGCCAGGAACACGCCAAACGCGGCCTCGAAGTCGCCGCCGCCGGAGGGCACAACGTCCTCATGATCGGGCCCCCTGGATCGGGGAAGACCATGCTTGCCCAGCGCATCCCGGGAATACTGCCTTTGCTGAGCTTCGAGGAAGCCCTCGAAACCTCGAAAATCTTCAGCGTCGCCGGCCTTTTGAAAAACCAGCCCCTCATGGTCCACCGTCCTTTTCGGGCGCCCCATCATACCATATCCGATGCGGGTCTCATCGGGGGCGGCCATATCCCCCGCCCCGGCGAGGTGAGCCTCGCCCACAACGGGGTGCTCTTCCTGGACGAGTTTCCCGAATTCCGCCGGAACATCCTGGATCTGCTCCGGCAGCCCCTCGAAGACGGCCGCGTAACCATTGCCCGCGCCGCCATATCCCTCACCTACCCGGCAAGGTTCATGCTCGTTGCCGCCATGAACCCGTGCCCGTGCGGCTACGCTGGGGATTCGGTCCGCCCGTGCGGCTGTTCGGCCCAGACCGTCCAGCGCTACCGGGGGCGTATTTCCGGCCCCATTCTCGACCGGATCGACCTTCACATCGAGGTCCCGGCGGTGCGCATCGAAGATCTGCGATCGGAACGCAGGGCCGAACCTTCATCGGCCATACGGGAACGTGTGGCCGATGCGAGCAGGATTCAGCTCGAACGGTTCGCGGGGGATTCCATCTATTCCAACGCCCAGATGAAACCCAGGCAGATCAGGAAGTACTGCCGCCTCGATCCCTCGGGTCAGCGCATCCTGGAACAGGCCGTCCAGCGCCTCGGGCTCAGCGCCCGTGCCTACCACCGGATACTCAAGGTGGGAAGAACCGTCGCGGATCTTGACCATGCCGAAGCCATTGCCCCGCACCACCTCCTCGAAGCCATCCAGTACCGCTCCCTCGACCGCCGCTTGTTCTGACCGGATGGCCGGCGGGCCTCCCCTCGTAGTGAAATAGGGGACGCCCTTTACATTTTTATATTTGCTCGAAGCATCTGATCGTGCTAGAAGAGAGCATGCCAAGACAAGCGAGAATAGATGCACCAGGTGCGGTGCACCACATCATGGTGCGCGGCCTTGAGCGCAGAGAGATCTTCCGTGACGATGCGGACCGGGATGATTTTCTGCAACGGTTGGGGAAAATCGTCGAGCAAAGCCAGACACGGTGTTATGCCTGGGCGCTGATCCCCAACCATTTTCACCTCTTGCTGAAAACCGGTAATGTTTCCGTGGCTACCGTCATGCGACGATTGTTGAGCGGCTATGCCGGAAGCTTCAACCGGCGACGCCACAGAAGCGGCCATTTGTTCCAGAACCGCTATAAATCGATTCTTTGTCAGGAAGACGTCTATCTTTTGGAACTGGTGCGCTACATTCATTTGAATCCGTTGCGGGCGCGAATCGTCAAAACCCTCGGAGAACTGGACCAATATCGATACTCCGGCCATGCCTGTTTGATGGGAAAATGTCAAAACAATTGGCAGGAAAGTCACTCTGTTCTCGCGCTTTTCGCGGATCGCCTTTTATCCGCACGGCGAATCTACCGCGCATTCGTAGAAAAAGGTATAGACCAGGGCAGGCGCCCGGAACTCACCGGCGGCGGGCTTCTTCGAAGCGCGGGAGGATGGCATGCTGTTGGCGCGCTTCGAAAAGCTGGTATCCATCAAAAAAGTGATGAGCGCATGTTAGGCGACAATGACTTTGTTGAGGGTGTTCTTTCGGTTGCAGGGGAACAGCTTGACCGCAAATATGCGTTGGCCGCCAGAGGCATCGGGTATGAGCATCTGGCCCAGATGATCTCTAAGTTGACGGCAGTCCCCGTGGAGGCCATTGCCGGGACAGGCAAACAGAGGCAAAACGTGCGTGCCCGCAGCCTTTTATGCTACTGGGCTGCAAAGGAATTGGGAATGTCTCTTACACTGTTGTCACACAGGTTGGAAATCTCCGTGCCAACCGTCAGTGTAGCGGTGCAAAGGGGGATGAAAATTGCGGAGAATGCAAAGCTGGATTTCAGGGCACTCCTGAATGTAAAAACATAAAGGGCGTCCCCTATCTACTGCCGAAGACCTGACGAATTTGTGGTCTGTTCCCACCGTTGACAGGGAGAAAGAGATCAGGGCGTTTGACAGTCAGGAACCGCGTGGTTCCGCCAATGTCAATTCCTTGTATCTCAAACATCGAGGTCATGCATTTTTCGATCAATGCAGGAACCAGTTCGCCTTCAAGCGGGATAAGGTCCAGACTCCTTGCAATCAACTCAGGGGCCTGATTTACGGTTCGCATAAACTGCCCGGACAGACCCATGTTGCCAAAGTAGCGACCGGTTCCTGTGAAACCAGCAACGATTTTCCGCAAATCATCCGGCATAGCAGCGAATGATGGATACCTCTCGAAGGCATCTTGGCAAGAGTCCACCATCTGTAGGTAAGATCCTTCGGGATCGTCAAAAACGCGTATAACGAATCCAGTTTCAAGAACTCTCCCATTACGGCTAACAATGAGTTCGTAGAAATCGTTCCAATTGACTGTGATCTCATCGATGGATTGGACCGCTGACAACCTGCTCGCCATTTTCCCTCCTCATGTGGTCGAAATTGGATGCGCCAGTTTACCGCATTACGTATGGACAAGGAACTCAAACGCGTCGGCGCTGTATCCAGCTCCAAGGAGGACCTTGAATCAACGCAGACCTCTTGTGGAATCCTGTTGAGAACCCGTTCTCCCAGGGTTTTTCGGGCTTGCCGGGGAGTTTGTATGGGGGGGAAGATGAAAACGGGGCGCAGTCCCTAATGCATCAGCTTAAGCTCCAATATGCTGGATACTGCCGAGGGCCATCGGGGGGTGAGGTGCATTCTGCAGAAGTTGCCGGTAACCGAAGTCGTAGTGCGGCGGCGGAAAAAGTGTATGTACAGACAAGAGATCACCACTCCCAATCCAATCGAGTGCGTCCCCAAGTTCAACGCGAAGCACCCCAACGATTAACGGTTTGAGATCACATGAAACCAAGTCGGGGTTGTTACGCTTTCGGATCAATAGGCCATGCTGTGCATGGGGCCGTACATACACGGAAGGTGCTGCAACACGTAGGTCAAGCAACTCAACCTCCTTGCCTCGCCACAGCCCTGGAGAGTTAGCTTCGCTCATGACATCGCGCGCCTGAATAAGGACAACATAGGCGTATTCAATAGTTCCATTGTCAGGGTAAGGGCGGCGGCGGCGAAGGAAATGTAGAAAAGAAGCCGTACGTTGTAGATTTCGTGCCTCATGGCATGCGAACCAAAGAGCCACCCAGATATTATCGACTACGTCGAGCCATTTTGTGCGGATTCCGTAATGCTGGAGGATTGCTTCGTGTGCGTATTCGGGTGTGTTATTGATGAATGCTTTTGCTTGGCGAGCCTCTTGCAAGTACTTAGCGAATGCAGCTTCTCGGTTCTTAAAACCTGAAGTGGCCTGCAGACCTCTATGAAGGCCTGCAAACATGTTTGAATATATTTTGGACTGCCCACGGAAAAGAATGGGGCCATGATTCCGCAGAACGAATTTCAGATAGCCTGCGGCCTGAGTGAAGGTGTGTGGATTATTAACGTGATAGACCTGCTCCGCATCAAGCCACTTACCTTCAGCTGTTACCAAACTCTTCAAACGCGACATGCCCACTCCGAACCTGCAATAACCGCAGGAGAACCTTTCAATCGGTTGAAGGGTTAATCCAACTTTTACTTATCTCATGGTACGGAACACAGAAAAGAGGCAGCGATTCATACTCTTCACTTGAGATTTGACTGTGCCATAAACTCAACCTCCGCCTCATTAAACCAGCCTTCTCTGATCACATGATCTTGCACCTGCTTTGGATTATCGGTATACGCAATTAGAGCGAGACTGTTTTCAGCTCGACTGCATGTGACGTAAAATAGGCGTTTCGTACGGTCTATAGAGGTCTCCTGTCCAGGATCTCTCTTAGTAGAATCCGCCTTTGCTCCAAAGAGCTTTTCGTAGGAAAACATAAATCCTCTAGCTTCTGAATCATCCATAATCACGCATACCCTTGGAAATTGTAGGCCCTTAATGCCTTGGTGGGTGTCATAATGAGCCTCTCCGAGGATGTATTTTCTGTAGGACTCGATCTGGTCGAAGGACGTTTCCAGAAAGTCATGCCACTGTGCAAGTTCTCCCTTCTTGCCATCGCCAGCTTCTTCTGATTCATCTGTCGGCTTTTCCAGGTGCGTTGCAAAGGGGCGGAGTGTTTCCGGTACCTCGAATAAACTCATCTCATGCACGCTTTGTAGCACCTGAAGAAAGGTAGGACTATTCCCATCACACCAAAGGTTAGCGAGTGAGTCTACAGCCATTTTCGCCTTCTCAATCTGGCTTCGTTGACCAGTACCGCACTCTTCAAGAGCATGGCTTTCAAGTAGAGGAGAATGCTTGCGGACAATGGACGCCACTGCAAAGCTGTTCGCACTCCGGTGAGCTGTAATCAAAGGCAAGATGATATGAGAAAAGAAACGCAAGGCAGGTAGTGTTCCGTCCCTGAGCCCGGTTTGAAGCCTGTCCACTCCACTCAAGGCATCCCACATAGGCAGGAAACCAAGCCGGTTGGCCGCCATGCGATGCTCCAAAATCAGAGTCTTCACATTCTCGTCTGGTTCGCGCCAGCCTTCATCATTCGTTATCTCAGACATCCGGATGCAGATTTCACGTTCCCGTGCGGCTTTATCCATGGTTTCTGCTGGCAGTATGAAGAAACGAACGAAACCTTCGTCTTTGTCTGTGCGAGGTTTTTGCGATCGATCGTCAATGGGCTCCCGGATTCGATTGATCAACTGGATTATGCGCCGACAAGATCGGTGGTTCATCTTTTTGGCCGGTGTAACCCAATCAGCAGGAAGATGGCTGCCAAGGTCGAGCTTACCGGCCGTGTATATCCGCTGCATTGTGTCACCGATGATTCCGAGGGCAAAATGGCTCCTCAGCTGGGCTTGCACATAGAAGAGTGCGTCCATGAGTTCCTTATCTGTGTCTTGGCTCTCGTCGATCAGAAGAATGGGAAAACGATTCACCAACAAGGATCTCATCATCGATTTTTCGGTAAGAAATCCAGCCGTGATTTTAATGACCTCGGAATGATTCAAGGCATTACGTTCTGGATTGTCCCCGTCGGGATTGTAGATGAACCTCTTTATATTCCCCAGAAATTCAAGACGTGCCCTTTTGGCAGTGATCGCATTCATTCTGTCAATCGACGCTTTTGTACCGGGACGCCCCTTGCGCTCTTTTTGTTCGAGTTCCACAATCTCACTTTGCAAGTTGGCCTTGAGCCACCCTCTAATGTCGTGGTTGAGGCCTTTGATTAGGGACCAAGCGAAACTGTGGATGGTTGATACGGCAAAGAGTTCATCGTATTCAAGGCGGTGCTTGATTTCATCACATGCTTTGTTTGTGAAGGTTATGACGCCGACCCGCCGTCCACTGAGACGAAATTGGAGACCCACTCTTCTTTTGATCACCTCAAGAGCGCTTACCAATGAACGAGTTTTGCCCGATCCAGCCCCGGCGAACAGAAAAAAACTGATTGGCGGAATGGTGGCAACACACTCGGCGATCAAATCGTCCGCTTCAGCGTCAGCCATGTCATCAATTTGCTCAGGCGCGATTTCCATCACTTCATGGCCTTCCGTGGTTCCTGTAAGTTTTTCGTTGGGCTGGTTGGACTCACCAAGACTTCCTGCTGACGCTGTGCCAGTATGTTTTGCAGCCATTTAAGCCCTCTGTCTATATATCTGGGTACCTGGATCGATGCCGGATCTTTGGAGTAAAGCATGTCGAGTGCGAATTCAGCTTTGGTAGCCCCGTCAAGCGCGTGCAAGAGGGCCGTCTGCAACTCAAGAATGCTCTTTCCGCTCTCTACTGCCTCCCTGAATTTTTTGACAAGGCCGAGCCCATTGGCACTCCGAAAGAACTCGATATTTTCAAAGACCAACGCATCCTCGAATGTTCTAGGAAACGCAATCGAACACGAATCTCCTCCATTCACTGCAACTTCAAATGGAGTTTGGTAGGCTACCCGAATCACGAAGAGCTCATCATAGGATTTCTCTTTTTGTTCTTCTCCAAGGTCCAGTAGTTCATCCAGGACTTCTGCCTTGGGATGCCACTCCTTGAGCACATTGTTGGCTGTCACCAAACCAGCCTCTCTTTGAGGTGGAGTCTTTTTCCGTGTCGATTTGTCCACAGCATCAAGGTCAGTAATTATGAGAGTGTTTAGCCCTAAGTGCTCGATCAACGGCTTCAAGCGATGGGCGTGACTGCCGCCAACCTCAAGAATCGTAAGGTAACAACTGTGGAGGGTGGGGTAATGATTCTGGATGAAATGTGGGACGAGCATGCGCTCAGCGGCCCCTTCCACCATAATCGCACCATCGGCAAAGAACAAATCGGCGTGTGTTGATCGCAGGTACCGCGATACGAATCTGGCTGTCTCATCTGGATTTCCAAAGACTTCGGACAGATTCACGATAGTCGATGTAGGCGTCTCTCCCGGATTGCGTACAGGATGTCTCCGGAAATAGCGCATGTGGGCAAAATCAACTTCATGCGCTATATGGCTCGAATGCGTGCTGACCACAAGCTGGGTCGAAAGTGCACTATCTCCCTGTAGATCGATATGGTGCCGCAGAACGTCGAAGGCTTTTCGTATGAAGACTTGCTGTACCTGGACATGAAGGTGTGCTTCCGGTTCTTCCAATAGAACAAGATGCAGCGGAGGGATTAGAGACTGACGTCCCCCTGCTTCTTCGTCTATTCGGCCAGCCTTTCCAACCCTCATCCAATCATCCCTAAAGCTGATCAGACGGAATACCATGGAAATGAGGTTCTGGTATCCAAGTCCGTTGCACTGCTCAGGAAGCCTATAGCGTGCTGCACTCTGATCCGTCGTAGGAACCACATCATACTGGACCGCAGAATGATGCTTGAGCCCTTCGACGGGCTTAAGCAAAGTAGAAATGATGAGCCGTGGGTTAGTAATCCCAGGATAGCCGAGGTCCTCCAGTTCGCAAAGGGGGCTTTTGAAACAATCTTGGAGTCGTTCATCGAAAGCAAGCTGCGCTTCATGAATTGCTCGTAGGGCACGGATGTCTGAAGGCTCGGGTGCCTTCATCGGGTCAAGGTGTTTACCGTAGTAGGCTCGTAGCTGGGCTGTTAAGAGTTGTCTTCTGCTCTTTTCATCCTGATCTGCTGCATCCTCTTCTCTTTTACTTCCCGAGAAATCGCTAAAACCCCTATGAGCGGGAACCTCATCAATTCTTATGAGTCCCTTGAAAGGATCATCGTCAAGGGGTTCTGCATCATTAGATAGTACTTGTGGGTGGGCAACACCGTTCTGAGGAGGAGCTTTCTTTAAAGGATCTAGCAAATAAGCCTTCACTGCCAGGAAGGACATTCGCTTACTTAGAAAATCGGAGATGCTTTCTGGCCAGAGTGCCAATTCACTGCAAGTTCTATTTTCTTCCGTTTCCTCTATCTTTCCCTCTTCTTTCGCAGGACCACCATTGGACTTGCTGGCCTCGCTGCTGTTAAGGGTATCGCATGCGGCCTTCTTTGCCTTCAAGTATGCTTTACGGAGTTCATCGGGTTCATCTGGCTCCAACTGAAGACGAACGCCAATCCCTTGATCGGGATTCCAATCCAGAGTTGGGATCAAATGTGAAACGTGATGGATTTCATCTTCCTGGACCTTGAGCCAAACGTCGAGAGAAGGGAGGAGGTCCTTCCATCTATATGGTGGTTCCTCACTTTCTGTCTTCTCGAACACCTCACCAATTTGGTTAATCTTCGCCCAGACCGAAAGAGGGATGTCGTAAATTGAAAAAGCGTTCTTCTGGATCAAAAAATTGCGAAGAGCGCTAATCGCTGATGTTTTGCCGCTATTATTTGCGCCAACAAACAATGTGGTACTTTCAGAAAAATCTATCCTGATCTCTGCCAATCGCCGGAAGTTTCGGATCTCCACAAAATCGATGCGCATAGCCCCCCTTCCCGTCATCAAGTGCATGACTTGTCAATCTGAAGAACATGAGGAGGTACATTGTCACAAAGTTGGCGAAATCGCAATGAAAAGCGAAGCCTTCAGCTTCAAGTCTCTCCATAAAAGAAAGGGGGCGAGCGGCAGTGTACTGCAAATTAGCGGGCACGCTCCCATCGCTGGCCTGAGAAGCGATGTCCAACTCATACCGGAAACGTTAGCCCCCTCCACACGCAAGCAACAAACCCGTGTGAAGCACTTCTCGGTTCTTTCAGGCTGATCAGGGTGGTTTCGCATGGGGTCCAGAACGAGGAGAGGGCTATAGCCGCAAGCAGAATCTTTCTCGAACGCTGTGCCAGCGATGGTACGCCAACAAGACGTGGGGCGAAAATAGGGGACGCCCTTTACATTTTTATATTTGCTCGAAGCATCTGATCGTGCTAGAAGAGAACATGCCAAGACAAGCGAGAATAGATGCATCAGGTGCGGTGCACCACATCATGGTGCGCGGCCTTGAGCGCAGAGAGATCTTCCGTGACGATGCGGACCGGGATGATTTTCTGCAGCGGTTGGGGAAAATCGTCGAGCAAAGCCAGACGCGGTGTTATGCCTGGGCGCTGATCCGCAATCATTTTCACCTCTTGCTGAAAACCGGTAATGTTTCCGTGGCTACCGTCATGCGACGATTGTTGAGCGGCTATGCCGGAAGCTTCAACCGGCGACGCCACAGAAGCGGCCATTTGTTCCAGAACCGCTATAAATCGATTCTTTGTCAGGAAGACGTCTATCTTTTGGAACTGGTGCGCTACATTCATTTGAATCCGTTGCGGGCGCGAATCGTCAAAACCCTCGGAGAACTGGACCAATATCGATACTCCGGCCATGCCTGTTTGATGGGAAAATGTCAAAACAATTGGCAGGAAAGAGCTGTCTCACGCAACGGCGCAACGAAAAGCAATAGACACGCGGAATGTGGCCTCCCGGCATGGATGCAACCCGGCAGAGGCGCGGGCCGTCAGTCCTTCCGCGCCATCACCTTCTTTGCCGTTTCCATGAAGGCCTTGAGCGTTGGTGAAATCCAACGGTCCCGGTACCAGATCATCAGCAGGGCGACCTCGATCGGCCCTTCCGTCCAGGGCAGGACCACCATTTCCTTCCGTTCGACCGCTCCGGCCACCGCCACTTCAGGAAGGACGGCAACGCCGATTCCCGCCGCGACGCACCGCTTGACGACCTCGACGCTGTGGAATTCAATCCGGTTGAATTCCTTCACTCCTTCCTCATCCAGGACCCGTTCGAAGATTTTCTTATAGCTGCAATCCACTTTCGAAAAAAGAATCGTCGTCCCACGGAGGTCCCTGGTGTGCACGCAACCCTTTGACGCGAGGGGGTGATTCGGGCCGGCCGCCAGTACCAGGGATTCGAACCCCAGGATTTCCTCCAGCAGGCTGGAATCACTGATGGATTCGGCCAGGAGAAAGGCCAGGTCGGTTATGCCCTTGCGGAGGTCTTTCCCCAGGCCTTCATGCGCGCAGGTGGTAAAAGTCAGCTTGACTTTTGGAAACCGGGAGTGAAAATCCGCGATCACGGCCGGGAGCCGGTGCACGCCGAAGCTCTCCGGGATCCTTATGGTCAGGGCTCCCTGCGGTTCCCGGTCCGCCGCCACTTCGGACTGCGTCTCGTCGACGAGGTCCAGGATCTTGTTGGAATACTGGAGCAGCTGGACCCCCATTTCGGTCAACTGGACTTTTCTTCCCAGGCGATCGAAGAGCTGCACGCCGAGTTCATCCTCAAGGGACAGGATCTGCGCCGAAATGCTCGACTGGGCATAGTGAAGCTGCCCCGCGGCCCTGTTGAAACTCAAAAGATTCGCCACCGTCCGGAACGACCGCAACTGCCGGATCTCCATGTTTTCGACCCCCATCACTTTTTTCGATTCATCGGTTCGAAACAAATCGTTGGACTCGATAATATGCTGTCAATATTCTATTAGCACGATATCTGGCGAAGTTCATCAGAAAAGGGATGTAAACGGCGGGCGAAGCGCCGGGCGCGGCGCTCATACCTCGCAAGGGTGGGAATCCTTCAACGAAAGGAGAGCAAAATGGCCGAATCCATGCAAAAGGAACGGGCGAACCGGGCTTTGGGCGACGCGGGGAAGACCTGTGAAGAGCGCGGCCCGGCGGGCGGGAAAACACTGGTGCTCCTGGCCACGGACCACCTGGGCAAGGGAAATGACGACCTCGGGCGGAGCATCGTCACCAATTTTGTCAAAACCATGCGGGAAATGGGCGAGGACCTGTGGCGGCTGGTCCTGTTGAACGGGGGAGTCAAACTGGCCGCGGAAGGGGCCGAAGCGCTGCCCCATCTTCAGGAGCTCGCCGGGGAGGGGCTCGGCATCCTCGTGTGCGGCCGCTGCCTGGAGACGTTCGGGCTCCTGGAAAAGAAACGGGTTGGCGAAATCACCAACATGGTGGACATCGTCACTTCCATGCAGGTGGCGGAAAAGGTCATTTCCCTGACCTGAGGCCCGTTCGCGCGGCGCCGCGAGAGCCGGGGGGCGGCCTCACGCGCCGGCGCGTGGGCCGAAACCACGAGGGGTGCGGCGAAATCGTTCTCCCGCTCTTTTGGGGAATGCCGGAAGCATCGTTTTGAGCACCGATCGGTATCAGCCCCGAAGCTTTTGCATCGCTGTGCTGCCCGGCCCGGGGGCCGATTGAAATCCGTTGCCCGCGCCCGTTGCCCCCGCGGTTCTCTTAGGCTTTCCCGATTTTCACGGGTCTTCAGGGCTGTTCCTCAGGGTTTTCAGCCCGTGCGGGCACACGGACGTGCAGATGCCGCAGGTGTGCCCGGATTCATACATGAAGTAGTGTTCGATCTTCCACCGGTCGCAGGCTTTGACGTCGAGGATGTCTTCCCGGGGAAGGCCCGGACGCCATGCGGGGCCCTTCAATGCCCCGGCGGGGCAGGCTTCGACGCAGCGCGTGCAGCGCCCGCAGAAGCCGCGTTCGGCGGGAGGCCCGCAGGGGAGTTCCATATCGGTGAAAACCGTTCCCAGGCGGACCCAGGGGCCGTATGGGCGGGTGATGACCTGGTCGTGCCTCCCGATCCATCCCAGTCCGGCCCGGGTTGCAGCCGTTTTGTGGGGAAAGTCGGCCCTGATGTTCACGGGATCGGTGCGGTCCGAAGCCCGCAGCGCCCGGGCCCGGTGCCCATGACGCTTGATTTCGGCAGCGAGTTGTTCCCCCGTCTCGTTGATGGCGACGTTTGCGGCCACGTACGCATCGGCGTAAGCCCGGGTCGGCCCCTGTTGAATGCCTGCCATGATCCGCGGGTCCATGGGCACGGCCCAGGAAAGGGCGGCCGGAAATGCCAGGCCGGTTTCATCGACGGGAGTGGAAAATTCGCGCAGGTCCGCTGCGCCCCACAGGGCTATTCCGTGTTCCCGCATCCATTGCGTCAGCCAGGGGGGAAATGAAACGGATATGGGCATGGAAACCTCCTCTTTCTGGCCCTGCGGACCCGCATCCCTCAGGGTTTCGGGGGAATCATTCCCCCGCTCTTTCGGGGGATGCCAAGACTATCGTCTTGAATGCAAATCAGTCTCGCAGACCCGTTCACCCGGGTAGCCAACCCGGAAGTTCTCAAGATAGTGTGGCGGGCACGGCTTCAGGCAACAGCCCCTGAAGCGGTGCCCACTCCACACTGCCTGATATCAAATGCCCCGTATGGGCCGCAGCCTGCTTCGTCCCCGGGAATCATACTCCAACCCCGATTGATTTAACCCGATCCGGCACGGAAGACAAAGTTTTCGCGCCGTACTTTTGCGCGGTGAGGCCGCAGTGCGCGGTTGATATTATCATGGGGAAACCACGAGTGCGGTCCGGAGCGCGGGGGGCCGCGAAAAAGCGCGGCCCCGGGAATTCCCCGTTTGCTTCACGCGCCGGGATGTTGGACAATAGGAGTGGTCCGCAGCCAAAGAATCCCGGAGGAGCCGCGTGAAGCCAGCGACCTTATGGACAGCCCGCCTTCTGCCGCGAAGTCTGCAGTTCAAGCTCACTTTGCTGGTGACGGTACTGCTGATTCTCCTGGCCGGCCTCATCGGCTTTCTGCTGAGCGACTCCATTCGCAACCTGCTGCTCCAGGAAATAGGGAAAAAAGCGCTGGTGCTGGCGGAATCGATCGCACGCAATCCCGCGATCCGCGACGGGCTGGAAGCGCGCGACGCAAAAACCGTTCAGGAACTGGTCGAACGGATCCGGAGGGCATCGGATTCCGAGTACATCGTCGTGGCCGACCTGGATGCCATACGATACAGCCACCCCGTTACGGAAAACATCGGCCGGCGCTTTGTCGGCGAAGATTTTCAAAAAGTCCTGGAACAGGGCGAGTCGTACGTATCTCAGGCGGTTGGAACGCTCGGGCCATCGATGCGCGGGTTTGCGCCCATGCGCGGCCGGGGGGGAGACGTCATCGGGTTCGTTGCGGTCGGCTACCTGGAAAGCGGCATCAACGCCCGGGTGCGTGCCCAGCAGAGGGACATCCTCGGATACGCGGTGTTTGTGCTCCTGCTGGGAATCGCCGGAGCGGCGCTGATCGCAAGGACCTTCAAGGCGGCCATTTTCGGACTGGAACCGCACGAAATCGCATCCATGTTCCAGGAACGCAGCGCCATCATTTCGGCGATCAGGGAAGGGGTGGTGGCTGTGGACGGAGACGGGCGGGTGACCCTTGTCAACGAGGCGGCGCGGCGCTACCTGGACCAGGGCCCCGATGAAGACCTGCGCGGATCCCACCTGAGCGACCTCTGCCCGTCTCCGGAAATGGAGCAGGCGCTTGCCGCCGGGGAAAGGCTGCTCGACCACGAATTACCCTTCGCGGGCCGAACCATGATCGTCAACATGGTCCCGTTGAAAGGCAACGGCGGTCCTTCCGGGGCAGTGGCCAGTTTCCGGCCCAAGGACGAGCTGGACCGGGTGGCGCGCGAACTCCTGCACGTCCAGCAATATTCGGAACTTCTGAGGGTCCAGACGCATGAATATTCCAACAAGCTGCACACCATCGCGGGCCTGATCCAGATCGGGGCCTGCCAGGAGGCGCTCGAACTGGTCATGGCGGAGGCGAGCGGCACCCAGGAACTGGTGAAAACCCTGGCGCGGGCGGTGCCGGACCCGGTGGTTTCGGGAATCATCCTCGGCAAGTTCAGCCGCGCCCGCGAACTCAGAATCGATTTCAGCCTTAACCCGGAAAGTTCCTTTGCCGATCTCCCGGCGCAAATCGATCGCGGTCATTTAATGACCGTGATCGGCAATCTGTGCGACAATGCCTTCGAAGCCGTGCGCGAAGCGGGAGAACACGGTGAGGTGCGGGTGTTCCTCACCGACCTCGGACTCGACCTCATCATCGAGGTCGAAGATTCGGGGCGGGGTGTGTCTCCGGAAGTCGCCGACATGCTTTTCGAAAAGGGGGTGTCCACCCACGGGGACAAAGGCCGGGGAATGGGTCTCTATCTCGTGCGCCGCGCCGTTGAGGCGCTCGGGGGCAACATCACCTTCGCCCGCGGGGAACTGGGCGGCGCGCTGTTCACCGTGAGCGTTCCAAAACGGCCGGCACGCGAAACCGGAACGCGGGATGGGGTGCACCCGGTTGGGAACGCGGACGGAATTGAGGGACGAGGAACGGCCGATGACAAATGAAACCCCGATCCGAGTGCTCATCGTCGAGGACGATTTGCGCATTTCGGAACTGCACCGCCGGTTCACGGAAAAAATGGACGGCTTCGAAATCGTGGGCATCGCCAATGCACTCGGCGATGCCGAGGAAATGGCCGAGGTGCTCGCCCCGGACCTCGTGCTGCTCGATCTGTTCTTCCCGGAAGGAAACGGCCTGGAGTTCCTCGGGAGGCTTCGCGCGCGGGCCTATCCCATCGATGTCATCCTCATCACGGCCGCCCGCGAAATGGCTTCCCTGCAGGCGGCCCTGCGCAGCGGCACATTCGATTACATTGTAAAACCGGTTTTTCTTCCCCGTTTCCAGGAGGCGCTCCGAAAGTACCGTGATTACTTTAATCGCGCGAAGTCCGGGGGGACCGTCGACCAGGGGGACGTGGACCGCCTGCTTCACAGCCATTCCAGCCCGCGGGGCGAGGGGCCGCAGACGCCCAAGGGCATCGATCCCCTGACTCTGAGAAAGGTCCGCCGTGTCTTCACGGAAGGCCCCGGGAACACCTTCAGCGCGGAAGAAGTCGGTGAACGCGTGGGCGTCAGCCGTTCCACCGCACGCCGCTACCTCGAACACCTTGTCAGTGAGGGGTTTCTCGCCGCCGATCTTCTTTACGGCGTCGTCGGCCGGCCGGAGCGCCGGTACTTCCGCCGTCCCTGATGCGGGTGTTCAAATGAACGACCGGACGGTTCCAGCCTTTTGAACTCGAGTTTTCGGTGCTTCGGGCGCCGTGAACAATATCGTCACAATCATCATAATTCTCTAAAACTTCTTTAATATCCAAACGGTTATATGAATGGTTGGGAGGTGATATCCTACAACCGTGTCTGGTGAAAAACGGTTCGCCCTGTGGTGCGCAGCCCGTGAGCCTGCCGCAGGCACTGATGGAGCTTAACATCCGACCGTATCTCCGGCTGAGGAACCCGATTTCCGGAGATGCCTGAAAGAGGAGGAAAAGATGTTCTGGGTGGAATTCGGGGTTCTCTTAATTGCAATCCTTATCGGTATCCGCATCGGTGGAATGGGGCTCGGTCTCATCGGCGGCACGGGTGTGACCGTTTTTACTTTTGTTTTCGGCATGCAGCCCGGCTCACCACCGATCGACGTCATGCTCATCATCATCGCGGTCGTTGCAGCCTCCGCCACCCTTCATGCGGCGGGCGGCCTGGTCTACATGGTGCAGTTGGCGGAAAAACTGCTGCGCAGGCATCCCAAGTACATCGTCTTTCTTGCTCCTTACTGTACCTGGCTCCTGACCATGGCGGTCGGAACCGGGCATGCGGTTTACATGCTTCAGCCGATCATCGCCGATGTTGCCTACAAGACCGGGATACGGCCCGAACGTCCGATGGCCGCCTCGGCCATTTCCTCACAGATGGGCATCACCGCGAGCCCCATTGCCGCGGCCGTGACGAGCTTCCTGGCCATGGCGCTCAAGGCGGGGCATCACGTGAGCCTCGTGAATATCCTCTCCGTCACGATTCCCGCCACCGCCATCGGGGTTTTCTTCTGTGCGCTCTGGAGCCTCAGGCGGGGCAAGGATCTCGACGATGACCCCGAGTACCAGGAACGGCTGAAGGACCCGGATTTTCGCGCTCAACTCGAAGAAAGCGTGACGCTCCTGGGTGAAAAAGTTTCTACGAGAGCGAAACGGTCGGTGCTGATCTTTTTCGCCGGTGTTCTCGCCATCGTGATCATCGCCATGTTCAACCTGGCGCCCGTTTCCAAAGGCAAGGCAGTGTCGATGACCACCATCGTCCAGATCATCATGCTCACCACAGGCGCGTGCACTCTGCTCTACTCGCGCGTCAAGGCGGCTCAAATCGCCTCTTCCTCGGTTTTCAAGGCCGGAATGGTGGCCGTGATCGCGATCATGGGCATTGCCTGGATGAGTGATACCTTCATCGAGACGAACAAGGAATTCCTGGTCGCCAACATGAAAGCCATGGTCAGCCAGTATTCCTGGCTGTTCGCGCTGGCGATGTTCGCCATTTCGGCGTTCGTGAAAAGCCAGGCGGCAACCCTGGTCATCATGGTTCCCATCGGGTTCGTACTCGGTATTCCCATCAATCTCCTGGTCGGCATGATCCCGGCCTGTTATGCATACTTTTTCTTCTGCTTTTATCCCAGCGATCTTTCAGCCATCAACTTCGACCGGACCGGCACGACCCATATAGGCAAGTACCTGTTCAATCACAGCTTCATGATCCCGGGGCTGATCGGCGTTGCGGTTGCCACCCTGGTGGGATACCTGATCGGTGCGTTCCTGCTGAACGTGTCGTAGGAATAGGATGAAGGATGTTGCGGGCCGTGTCGGGGGGCTTCAACCATTCCGCACGGTCCTGCAACCGGTGGTCCGCCCCGAACGGACCGGAGGGCGAAACCCGACCCGCCTTCCGGTCCTGGACCCGCCCGGGCGAATCACTGTGGGATTGTCTTCCGGCCGATGGGGATTGTGACGACGAAAGTCGATCCCCGGCCGGGGGCACTCCGGGCCGTGATCGTCCCCTGGTGCCGCTCGACGATTTTCCTGCAGATGGCAAGGCCCATGCCCGCCCCGGTGTATTGGCCGCCCCTGCCGTGCAGGCGTTGAAACGGGGCGAAAATCTTTCCCAGGTACTGTTCATCGAACCCGATTCCGTTGTCTTCAACGCATATGCGGCAGAAACCTTCGTCCGTGGGGGAGCTGTAGACCCTCACCTCGGGATGATCCCCCTCCTTTGAATACTTGAGCGCGTTGGACAAAAGGTTCTGGAAGAGCTGTCGCATCAGGACGCTGTCCGCTTCAGCGTTGGGAAGCGTGGAAATTTCAACCGTGGCGCCCTTGCTTTCGATCAGCATTTGCAGGTCTTCGGCCGCCTCACGGGCAATGGCACCCAGGTCCACGACGGAAAGAGGTTCGGATTCTTCCGCCGCCCGCGAATAATCGAGAAGAACGGAGATGAGTTCCCGCATCCGGCCGGCCGACTTGCGCATTCGCACGAGAAAATCCCTGCCCTGCTCGCTCAGCGCGGTTCCATCGTTCCGGTTGAGCAGGTCCGCAAAAACCTGGATCTTCCTCAGAGGTTCCTGGAGGTCATGGGACGCGACGAAGGCGAATTCCCGGAGTTCACGATTCAAAGATTCAAGCTTCGATGCGTAGGCCTTCAGTTCCGCGTTCGCTTCCGCGAGCTCCGCAGTCCGCTCTTCAACCCTCTTTTCCAGTTCGTCGCGAGCCTTCCTCAGTTCGTCCTCGCTCTTCTTCATGTTTCTGAACAGCAGGCCGTAAGGCTTGACTAACCCGGTTTCGGTGATGGCCTTATAGAGCAGGTAAAAGGAGAGTACCTTGAGGAGGTGGCCGACCATGTTCGCCAAACCGTAGACGCTCACGTAGGACGTGAAGGAAAGTTCGGAGGCGATGGTGACGATCACCGACAGGATAAGGAATACGCACACGCGTCCGTCGAGTTCGCTGCGCTTTGCGACGATCAGCATGCCGGAAGCGAGAAGAATGAGGCAGATGATGTATTCGCTGGCCTTCTTAAACGGGGTGAGCCCCACCCCCTCGATATAGCAATCCGGAAAGACCCCTCCGAAAATGGATAGAAGAAGAACGGCGGTAACGATCGAGTAAAGGGCGACCGCTCTGCCCGCGTCGACTTTCCTTCCGATGAACAGCGGGGCGGCAAGCAATGAAAGGCTTTCCATATACCGGGCCGATATCCATAACTGGGTGGCCGGATTTGAATCGAAGCCGGGAAATACCCCCATGCCCTTATATGTCAGCGCGTGCGTGATATCGATGATGCCGACGAACAGGTAGGCGGTGCCGAGAAGCAGCAGGTAACCGCCGTCGAGGATGTGCCGCGTGTTCCACGCGATGACGAAAATGGAACCGGCTACGAGAACGCTGAATATCTCGGCAAGGCTGTGGAAAAGCAGGTAGCTGTACAGGCTTGTGAGATACAGCCCGAAAAGGGCGGCGAAAAACAGGGGATTCAATGGAGGCGCTTCTTTAACGGAAGACATCTTTCCCACGGCCATTCACCGGGCTTCTACGGGTTTGAGACGGGAAACCGGCCTGATACATTCCGGCGGGCGGGAAAAATCCGGGCTGCACCCCCGCCGTCCGGTATTTCCGGGAAGCTGAAGAACAGAAGTCAAAATCCAGAACACGAATAAATCGATCATATCATACCATCACCTTTTCTTTAACAAAGCGCGAAGTGGCTGTCAAATCTCTAAGCAGGCTGTCGAACTTGTGCCGCTGCGCGTCGTCGAAGCATTATGTTTCTCTTGGCTGGTGGAAGCGGGAAGCGTAGAATACAAGCCAAAGGCGTGAGGTTTCCGGCGGGGGGCTTCGGAACCCGCCCCATCCTGCGGCGCCTATGCCGCCACGGCTGTGAGATCCCGCGGGAAGTCGCCGGTCGATTGCCGGTTTCCGGCGGGGTGTGCATTTAACAACGCTGATGTTGATTGAATCAGGATGAAAGGACGGTCCTGATGCCGCAGCTCAAGTTGACTTACGATGCAGCGATGTTCAAAGACACTTTTGAACATGAATTCACCTACCTGAACGGCTTCCTGCGCAACGTACATCGATTTGCACGAAGACCCGCGCTCACATGCCCTCTTCGGGGAAACACCTGGACCTATGCCGAACTGAACGGTGAAGCCAACCGGCTCGCCAACGCGCTGCTCGCCGCGGGCGTGGGGAAGAACGACGTGGTCGCTTATCAATTGTACAACTGCGCCGAATTCGTTTTTCTGTACATCGCACTGCGGAAAATCGGCGCCATCGGCTGCCCGGTCAATTTCAGGCTGTCCCATGGTGAAACGGCGTTCATCCTGGATGACTGCAAGCCGAAAATCTACGTGTACGACGCGGACATCAGGGATATTGCCATGAAAGCCCTGGAGAGGGCCTTTCATAAGCCCGAACTGGTGATAATGGCCGATATTCTAGGAAAGGAAGAGCTTCCGGCGGGCACCATGACCTTCGAGCGGTTTGTCGACGGCCAACCTTCCACGGACCCCGGAATCCCTCGTCCCATGCACATCTACGACGAGACGACCAGGCTCTACACCTCCGGCACCACGGGAATGCCCAAAGGGGTTCCCCTCAATGACATCAACGAAGTCCTGTCCGCCCATGACGTCATCATGCACTTCCCGTTGACGCCGCTCGACAAGACCATGAACATGAGTCCCTGGTTTCACCGGGGCGGTCTGCACTCGGGAGGTCCCAACCCGACGCTCTACGTGGGGGGAGAAATCGTCATCATGCGGCAGTTCAGCCCGCGTACGTGCCTCGATTACGTGGAAAAGTACGGTTTGACCTTTCTCACCGGGGCTCCCCCCATGCTGAAGCTGCTCTGTGACCTTCAGGCCAAGAGGCCGAAGAACCTGGACACGCTGAGGGGTATCGTGACCATGGGCGCCCCGCTCGAACGGGAAGCCTGTCTCCGGTTCCAGGAGACGCTCACTTCCAGGATCTTCAACGGGTACGGAACGTCCGAGACGTTCTGGAACACGTTCCTGCGTCCCTACGATCTTCCGCAGATGGCGGGGGCGGCGGGGAGGGCCTGTACGGATGACGATGTCGCCGTGGTCGAGATCCATCAGGACCGGAAGGCCGAATGCGATGAGCCGGTCGCGAAAAACAACACGGACATCGGTGAAATCATCATCAGGGCCCCCGCCAAGGCGACGTATTCCTATTTCAACAATCCGGAAGAGCAGGAGAAGGTTTTTTACAAGGGGTGGATTTATACCGGTGACCTCGGCGTCTGGGATGAAGAGGAATTCGTCACCGTCGTGGGACGCAAAGACGACATGATCATATCGGCCGGCGAGAACATCCATCCGGTGCAGATCGAAGCCATTCTGAACGAACATCCCGGAGTGAGGGAATCGATCGTGGTGGGGGTCCCGGATGAGACTCGCGGGGAGTCCGTCGCGGCCTACGTGATCAAGGAAGACCCATCGCTCACGGCCAGGGAGCTTGACCGCCACTGCCGCAGCCACCCGATGCTGGCAAAGTATAAAAAACCGCGATATTACAGGTTTGTGGAACAACTTCCGTTTACCGCCACGGGGAAAAAAATCCACCATATGCTCAGGGAACAGGCCGCAGACGATCTGGCGGGGGGGCTGCTGGAACGGGCCTGACCGTACCGGTCTCAGACGGAATTATCGAATGGGAAAGCCAATGAACGAACGGATCGTGATCACCGGAATGGGCGCGCTCACTCCCCTGGGCATTGGAGTGGACTCGTTCTGGGAAAACCTTATCGCGGGCAAATGCGGAATCGGTGAGATCACCATGTTCGACGCTTCACCGTTTTCCTGCCGGATCGGTGCCGAGGTGAAGGATTTCCGGGCCGTCGATCATCTCCCCGCAAAGCTTGTCCGGGAGACGGACCGGTTCATCCATTTCGCTCTGGTGGCCGCTCAAATGGCCCTGGAAGACAGCGGTCTCGACATGCAAAAGGAAGACCCGTACTCCGCCGGAGTCATTTTCGGGACCTCGACGGGGGGGATCACCACGGTGACCGAGGAGCAGACACGCCTGGTCGCCCGCCCCGGTTCACGGGTCAGCCCCCACTTCATGCCCAAGATACTCCCCAATATGGCGGCGGCCCAGGTTGCCATCCGCCACGGTCTGAGAGGGCTCTGCCAGACGATCTGTACGGCCTGCGCGTCCGGAAGCGACGTCGTTGCGGCCGGCATGGGGCATCTCCGCATGGGGCATGCCGACGTCATCATCGCCGGTGGCTGCGAATCGATGCTCTGTCCGCTGGTGTTCGGAGGGCTTTGTTCGGCCAGGTCCATGTCCACGAGAAACGACGACCCGGCCCGGGCGTCCAGGCCCTTCGATCTCCATCGGGATGGAATGGTCATGGGGGAGGGGGCCGGCGTGGTGGTGATGGAAACCCTGGGCCATGCCCGAAGGCGAAATGCGCGCGTGCTGGCTGAACTGGTCGGCTGCGGGAGCTGTGGCGACGGTTTTCACACCGTGGCGCCGGAGCCCGAAGGCAAGGGTGAAGCACATTGCATGCGCCGGGCCCTGGCAGTTGCCGGGCTGAATCCCGAAGAGGTGGACTACATCAACGCCCACGGCACCTCGACGCCGCAGGGGGACCGGGTGGAAACGGCGGCCATAAAAGAGGTCTTCGGCCCGGGGGCATACCGCATTCCGGTCAGTTCCATCAAGGGCGCGACCGGGCACACGGTCGGGGCCGCCGGGGCCATTGAACTCATCACAAGCGTCAAGGTCATCCGTGAAGGGCTGATCCCACCGACGATCAACCTCTCCGATCCCGATCCCCAGTGCGATCTCGACTATGTGCCCAACCTGCCCCGGCGGAAACCGGTCAGCGTCGTGCTGTCGAATTCCTTCGGCTTCGGGGGGCAGAACGCCTCCGTGATCGTGAGAGATTACCGGGAGTAGGGCGGGGAAGGAACCGGAGACGGTTTACCGGCTTCCCCCTGTTTTACCCTTGATCCCGTCCCACCGGTCCATAGCCGTTTTCCGGGCTTTTCCGGTTGAGAACCACGAATTTTCCCCGCAGGCGCTGCCGCAGCACCATGCAAGGCCGCTCAGCGGCGCGGGGGGCGCAGTTCCCCGCTCTCTTGAGAAGCATCGTTTGCCGGTTTCTTGAACGCGGCTCGGTATGCGCCAGGCAGGTGAGAACACCAGGCGTGCCGTGGCTCACGGCAGCGGGCTGTCTCACCTGCTCCGGAGCCGTCGAAGGCTTACGGGACGACGTTTCCTTGAGTCTCCTGCGCCGGTGTCGGTTCAGCCATGCACCGCAGGCCGTCCCCGCTCACGAGCGATTTATGACACGCATTGTCCGATAGACACAGCGACTTCCGTGTGTCCCCCGATTTCCAGCGGTTGATGAGGGAAGGTTCCCGGATCAGCGGGCGGCACAGGGCGATGTAATCCGTAATCCCGTTTTCCACGAGCCGTTCGGCGGTTTCGAAAGACCGGATTCCACCCACGAGTATGAGTGGGACATGGATGGCGGCCTTGTACCTCCTGGCTGCGTCGAGATAAAAGACCTCATCTTCTCCGGCATCCGGATCGGTCTTTCTGATATGAGAACGTTCTCCGGAATAGACCATCCCGCCGCTCAACTCGATGGCATCCGTCCCGATCTCTTCAAGCCACGCGGCGACTTGAAGCATTTCATCCCGGGTAAAGCCTCCATCCACGAAGTCCTCGGAATTGATCTTCACGGTCAGTGGAAAACGTTCCCCCACCGCACTTCGCACCGCCCGGCAGACCTCCAGGAGGAGTCTCGCGCGGTTCCGGGTGCTCCCGCCGTATTCGTCCTCTCTCTTGTTGAAAAACGGAGAGAGGAACTGGCTCAAAAGGTAACCGTGCGCGGCGTGAACCTGAACCCCGTCGAAGCCGGCCCTTTTGGCCCTGTCTGCCGCTTGCCCGAAGGCGATGGCGAGGCTCGAAATCTCTTTCCGGGTCATTGCCCGGCACTCCCTGCTCCCTTCCGCTTTCATGGCAGACGGGCCGCAAGGCAGCCCGGAAGGCGGCACCCGGCACGCCTGGCATCCGGCGTGGGCCAGTTGGGCAAGGACCTTTCCCCCTCTGTCATGGATGGCCTTCGTCAGTTCGGAAAGCCCCGGGAGCAGTTCATCCCCATAGATGCCCAACTGGCGGGGCCTCGCCTGTCCGTCCCGCTGAACATACGCATGGCCTGTGATGATCAGCCCGACTCCTCCCCTTGCAAGCCTTTCCAGGCAAGCGATAAGCCGGGGGGTTACCATGCCGTCCCCGGTGGCCAGGCCCTCATTGGTTGCCGACCTTACGAACCTGTTTTTCAAAGTCATTCCGTTTAGTTCGGTAGTTTCGAAAAGTTCAGGCATGTTCGCTCCGCTGTGTTTCCGGATAGACTCAAGCGGCTCAGCGCTCCGGTTGCCGGGCAACACCCGGCATCTCATGCCGGGGAATGGGGGCGGAAACCCGCTTGATCCTCATAGGTGTCCGGCAGCTCCCGCGGGCCCCCGCGGGATATCCCGATGACCATGCCGCCGGACGAGAAGCTCTTCATCATACGGCACGCTCTTTTAAAATCAACTTCCCGCCGCAGCAAAATTCGAGTTTCGACCGGTATCGATCGATGTTCAGGAAAGCGGCAACCAATTGTTTTTTATGAGAAAGCTGAGAACTGCGCCTCGCCCGTGAAGCATCGAAAATCGCTGTTCTCACGGCAGCCCCGATGAAGACGCTTTTGCGGAACTTCAAATAGCGAAGCGGCGCCGATTGGCACCGGCATTTGGTTCACATTGCGAACCACTGTGTCGTAATGTGAATTTTAAGCTTGACTTTGTTACGAGGGTCGCTCAAACTTGTGCTTATCACACACAAAAAGTTTGGAGAGTTTTCCGCCATCACATACGGAAGGGAGTTTTGAATGAAATCAGTCCCCGAGATTGATTCCAGCATCAAATCCACCGTGAAAACGCTTCGGGTGCTCAAGCTCTTCAGCATGGAAAAGAGCGAATGGAGCGTTGGAGAGATGGTGGAGGCCTTGAGCTATCACAAGAGTTCCGTGCAGCGCATCGTCACCACGCTCGAGTCGGAAGGTTTTCTCTCCCGCGTTTCGGAGGGGAAGGGGCTGTACCGTCTGGGGCCGACGATCCTGCTCCTCGGCAACCTCGCGGAAATGAGCACCGATCTGAGAACCATCGCACAACCGGTGATGAACCGACTGGTCGAAACCGTGCAGGAGACTTCGTACCTGTGCGTCGCGGCCGAGTATGAATGCTCGTACGTCGAAAAAGTGGAATGCTCGCAGTCGGTCCGCATCATTCATCCCATCGGGAAGCACAATCCCATGCACTGCACCGGTGTCGGCAAAATCCTCCTCTCTGGAATGACGTCGGATGAAATCGACGGCGTGGTCTCCACCAGAGGATTGAAAGCATATACCCTCAATACCATAGTCGATCGGCAGCGCCTCCTGGAAGAAATCGAAACCGTTCGAACAAACGGCATTGCCTACGACAACGAAGAACTCGATACCGGGGTCAGATGCATTGCAGCCCCGATTTTCGACAGGCATGGCAGGATAATCGCTGCGCTCAGTATTTCCGGGCCGGTTCAACGCCTGACACCGGAAAGGATATCCCTGATTGAGAATAAGGTGCGGACGGCGGCCGCTGAAGTTTCCTTCAGGCTGGGTTTCTGGCCGAAGGAAGCCGCTTCGACGCCCCTGAGGGATAGGACCCGCTGAGAAGAGGGAAGTGTCCGTATGCTGCTATGCTGATAAGATTTCTATCTTTCTAATACTCAGGTTCAAAAAGTAAGGTAGCCGGCAGTGGTCGGCCTGTTTCGGAAGCTATAGATCTGTCCGTTCCAGGTTGTTGCGGTAGACGTGATCGATCCTGATGGCCCTTGTCGCTGCTGATGGACGACATGAACGGCAGTAGTACATCGTAGCATTGAGCATGTTCATTGCGGACTGTGCCTATGCAATTATTCGAGGCATGTACTTGGTTGACGATGCTTGAACTCTGCATCGTATAGTCATGTTTTAAATCCTTAAGAAAGAGGAGAACAGTGATGACTAGTGCCATAGCTGCAATTGATGAAGCAAAGCTCATGACAAAACTGCGATGGAGGATCGTTCCATACCTGATGCTGCTATACCTGGTTGCAATCATGGATCGAGTGAATTTCGGGTTTGCTGCGCTGGAAATGAATCGCTCGCTAGGGATCAGCGCGAGTTCATTCGGAATGCTCGCCGGGATCTTTTTCATATCATATTTCTTTTTTGAGGTTCCAAGTAATATCCTCATGCACAAAATCGGTGCGCGGCGCTGGATTGCCAGAATACTCGTCAGTTGGGGCATAGTGACGGTATTCATCAGCGTTGCCCATTCCGTTACTCATGTGGCCATCCTGCGTTTTTTGCTCGGAGCGGCCGAAGCCGGTTTCTATCCATGTATCATCCTTTATCTGACCTTCTGGTTTCCATCCAGGCACTTTGCCCGGACAATGTCCTTCTTCATGTGTGGTCAGGCCCTCGCGAATATCGTTACGGGGCCGATTTCCACCTGGATCATGGACAACGTGGCCTGGCACGGAGTGGAAAGCTGGCGCTGGCTGTTCGTGCTGGAAGGGCTGCCGGCGGTCATTCTGGGAGGACTTACGCTTTTCGTGCTCACCGACAGGCCTGAGCAGGCCACCTTCCTGACCCCTCCGGAAAAGGAGTGGCTGGTCGGTGAAATACGCCGGGAACACGAAGCAAAGACGGCCAAGATGCGGATCTCCATGTGGGCCGTTTTCAAGCAGCCGCGGTTTTGGCATCTTTCATGGTGCTATATCTGCTACGTTGTCACCCTTTACGGCCTCGGAATGTGGGTACCGCAGATCCTGCGCGGTCTTTCCAAGGTGCTGAGCAACTTCCAGATCGGACTCATCTCGACTATTCCTTACATTTGCGGAGCAATCGCAATGGTGCTGGTGGCGAGACATTCGGATAAGACCATGGAACGGCGCTGGCACGTTGCTCTGCCCATTTCGGTCGCTTTCTTCGGATTGATCGCTCTCACCATGACGAGCAATCTCTGGCTTTCCCTCGGCTACATCTGTATCAGCACCGCCGCCATTTACTGTTTCATAGGAATTTTCTGGGCCCTGCCCAACATGTTCCTGAGCGAAGCGACGGCCGCGGTGGGGCTGGCCATCATCAATTCCGTCGGCAACCTGGGGGGCTTCCTGGGGCCCTATGCGGTCGGGTTTCTGAAGGACGCAACCGGTTCGACAAATGCGGGAATGTATTTCCTCGCATCTTTTGCGCTGATGGCAACCCTGTCGGTTTTGGCCATTCGAGTGAAAAATGTCGATACGCGGGCAGTGGAAAAGGGTGAAGTCGGTAAAGCTGCGGTTTAACAATCAACCATTCGGAATCAGGCGGAAGCATGTTCCTCCGAAGCATGCTTCTGCCTGCGGAATTTTACTGATTCAGCGGCTACTGGAGACCTTTGATGAAAAATGAACTGACAAGTGAGCTGAAAAGGCTGATTGGCGAAGAGAATGTGCTGACCCGGCCGGAAGAGTTGAGCTGTTATTCCTACGATTGCTCCACCTATCAGCATATGCCTGATGTCGTGGTGACAGCCAGATGCCGGGATGACGTCGTGAAGGTTATGGAAACGGCGACCCGGCTGAAAGTGCCGGTGGTCACACGGGGCAGTGCGACCAACAATTGCGGCGCCGCCATTCCCCTGCGTGGAGGCATCGTTCTCGACGTCCTTTCAATGAACAAAATCCTGGAGATCGACAGGGAAAACCTCGTGGTAACGTGTCAGCCGGGGGTGAGGACGATCGATCTGCAGACGAGCGTCGAAGCGGTGGGTCTCTTCTATCCGCCGGATCCTCAGGGGCTCAATATGTCCAGCATCGGCGGTAACGTGGCGCTCGATTCCGGTGGACCGAGGGCAGTGAAGTACGGCGTCACGCGGAACTATGTTCTCGGGCTTGAAACGGTCCTGCCCGACGGGCAGATCCTTCGGACCGGCGGAAAAACGACCAAGGACGTCAGCGGGTACAATCTGACGCAACTGCTCGTGGGCTCCGAAGGAACGCTGGGAGTGTTCACGGAGATGATTCTCAAGCTGCTGCCGTTGCCGGAAGCCAAGAGGACCCTAGTCTGCGCTTTCGACAACCTCACCGATGCATCGCGGACCGTGAGCGCGATAATCGATCACAAGATCGTCCCTTCCATGTTGGAATTGCTGGATAAAATCAGCGTGAAGCTGATTCAGGATTATGTCGATTCCGGTTACCCCACCGACGCCGAAGGGGTGCTGCTGATCGAGGTGGACGGGAGCGCTTCCGACGTGGACAAGCAGATCGAAACCGTGTCGCGCCTGTGCCTGCAGTGCAAAGCCCGTAACATCAAGGTGGCCTCGACCGAGGAAGAAGCGGAAGCCATCTGGGCCGGCCGCCGGTCGGGATTTGCCGCCTTGTCGGCGTATAAGCCCGTCGTGTTGCCGGAGGATGCGGTTGTTCCGCGGAGCAAACTGCCCGAAATGGTGGCCAGGCTGCAGGAGATAGCGGAAAAGTTCGGGGTGCTGCTGCCGACCTTCGGACATGCGGGCGACGGCAACGTACACCCGCACATTTGTTATGACCCCCGGAATGAAGCGGAAGCTGCAAAGGTCCCCCAGATAAAAGATGAGATATACAAGGCCGCCATTGCCCTGGGGGGGACCATCACCGGGGAGCATGGCGTAGGCATTGTGAAAAAGCACCTGATCTGCCTTCAGCACAGCCGGCTGGGAATCGATATGATGCAGAAGATCAAGGCCGTGTTCGACCCTCTGGACATCATGAATCCCGACAAGGCCTTCTAGGAGATGTCCATGCTGAACGTAAACGAAAAGCTGCTCAAGCTCTATTACGAAACCGACAGTTGTGTACGGTGCGGCCGCTGCACCACCGTCTGCCCCACCTACCGGGTCACGCGGCGCGAACCGATGGTTGCACGCGGACGTATCTGGCTTGGCCGGCAGTTTGTGGAAGGGGCGTTGAGTCTGAGTGCCACTCTGAAATTCTACAACGATTCCTGTCTGGGCTGCCAGGCCTGCAAGGCCGTATGCCCGCCGAAAATCAGGGTTGACGAACTGGTCGGAGAGATCAAGGAGACGATCCGGACGAGCGAGGGGCGAACGCTCCAGGACAGGATGATGCTGCAGGTCTGTTCGCATCCGCAGAGCTTCCGGTACCTGGTCAGAATGCTCGATTTCAGCAGGCGCATGGGCACCACGAAGCTCCTGCCGGAAGATTTGCGCCGCAAGGCCCGAATGTTTCCCCCGCCGCCGCCCGTCACCTTTATGGATTGGCTCAAACGGAAGAAAGCCCGGGATACGGCGGGACGGGTGAAAGTCGGTTACTTCCCGGGCTGCCTGACCGATTCCATTTTTCCCAATGTCGGGATGGCGGTCGTGGAAACCCTGGAACGCCAGGGCGTTCAGGTGATCGTCCCTCCCTCCATCGTGTGCTGCGGTCAGCCTTTCAGAGCCATGGGCGGGTTTGCCGAAAGCCGGCAAACGGCAATGGAAACCATGAGTTTCTTCATGGGGCAGAATGTCGATTTCGTCGTGACCAGTTGCGGGAGCTGCTACCACTCGCTGAAGGAATATGCTTCGGATTTTCGGGAGGACCCGGTCTGGAGCGAGAGGGCCGAAACCTTCGCCGGCAAATGCCGCGACATCATGGAGTTCCTCGTCGATATGGACGGCGTCCGCGTCGGGCCCGTGGCGCTTCCGGGAATTACCGTCACTTACCACGACTCGTGCCATTTGAACAGGCGCCTGGGGGTCTCGGCTCAACCCCGTAAATTACTGGCGTCCCTTCCCGGCGCGCGGTATGCGGAAATGCCGCGCGCGGACTGGTGCTGTGGTGCCGCCGGTTCCTATGCCTTCAAGCACACCGACATTGCGTTGAAAATCCTTGCGGGAAAAACCGAAGACGCCCGGTCGGTCAAGCCCCACGTGCTGACGGCCGGCTGCCCGGCCTGCCTGATGCAGCTAAAACACGGCAGCAATCTTTTCGGCGGGGGATATGAAGTCTGCCATCCCGTGGAATTGCTGGCGCGCACCTACGATAAGACAGCGGCGGTAGACAGGGACTGATACCGAGTTGCATTCAAGACGATGCTCCTGATATCCCCGAAAAGAACGGCGACGATTCCCCCCGCCTCCCCCGGGGGCGGGTTCCCGCTCTTTCGGGAAGCATCGTTTACCGTTTCTTGAACGCGGCCGGGTATGGGAGCCAAGCATCCCAATAACCTATAAATGGTGTTTTCACACGAATAGCCAGGAAGGCGTTAACCATGAGTAAAACGAAAATCACGATTCCACAATGTCAGATCTTCAAGGAGGAAGGCAGGAAAATAAAAATGATTGTCGCCTACGACTATCCTCTGGCCGCCTTGATAGACCGATCCGATGCCGAGATGATCTTGGTGGGGGACTCGCTGGGGATGGTCGTACTCGGTCTGGACACAACCGTACCCATCAATATGGAGGAAATCATCTATCACCTGCGGGCGGTCAAACGGGCGGCGAAGAACACGATGGTTGTCGCCGACATGCCGTTCATGTCCTACATCAACGTCGACGAAGCCGTCCGGAACGCCGGTCGGCTCATGAAGGAGGGCGCCGACTGCGTGAAGCTCGAGGGTGGTCTTCCCGTGACGGAAAAGGTCAGGGCGATCGTGGACGCGGGCATTCCCGTGATGGCCCACATAGGCCTGACGCCGCAGAATGTCTCGATGCTCGGTGGTTTCAAGGTGCAGGGGAAGGATTCCGCCACGGCGGGGCGGCTCCTCAGGGAGGCTGTGGCCCTGGAGGAAGCCGGGGCTTTTTCCGTGCTCATGGAGTGTGTGCCCATGCAGCTCGCGAAGATCATTACGGAGAAGCTGAAAGGGCCCACCATCGGGACCGGCGCCGGCCCTTATGTGGATGGCCATTGCCTCAACGCCTATGATCTCCTCGGCATTTTCGACAAGTTCGTACCCAAGTTCATCCGGCAGTACGCCCATGTCGGCACGGTGGCGGTCGATGCGTTCAATTCCTACTGCCGTGAGATCGACTCCGGGGAATTCCCCCGGAAGGAGCACTGCTTCCACATGAAGGAAGAAGAACTGAAGCGGCTTTCATAAATCGAGGAGAAGGAAGGACCCATGGGACGCCACATTTCCACGAAAGGACCAGGAGGGTCTCGTCGGCGATGGCTGGCGTTGTATTCAAGTAATCTAAACAACTGGAGGTGAGCGTTTTGTTCGAGAATTATCTGAAAGATGTCTCTATCCCAAGAATGGCCAGGATACGGCAACGGTTGGCGTCCGAGCACATCGGTGACCTCAACGAGGCGATTACCGAACAGTTTGCCAAGCCGGAGATTTCGGACAGAATCAAGGCGGGAAGCCGAATCGCGCTGCTGGTGGGCAGCCGGGGGATTGCGCGGATTGACGAGATAGTTGCCCTGGTGGTCCGGCAGGTGAAAGCGCGTGGCGCAAATCCCTTCGTAGTGCCTGCCATGGGCAGCCACGGCGGTGCCACGGCGGAAGGTCAGACTGAAGTTTTGGCCAGCCTGGGAGTGACGGAAGACAAGGTGGGTGCTCCCATCGTTTCGTCCATGGAAACTGTGGAACTGGGGCCGGCGGATTCCGGAATGCCGGTGTTTTTTGACAGAAACGCGGCGAATGCCGATGGCATTATCCCTATTGCCAGAGTCAAACCTCATACTGCTTTCCGACATCGGTTCGAAAGTGGAATGATGAAAATGCTGGTCATCGGTGGTGGCAAGCAACGCGGCGCCAGTGAACTGCATTCCCGATTTCGCGTGGACGGGTTCGGGCCGCTGCTCTTCGAAAGCTATCGGAAGATTTGCAGCAAGCTGCCCGTCTTGTGCGGAGTTGCAATCGTGGAGAACGGCTGTGAGCAGCCGGCCTTGGTTGAAGCCGTACCGCAGCCCATGATCGAACAGAGGGAACCGGAACTGCTGAAAAAGGCGTTTGGAATGATGCCCGCAATTCCGTTCAACCATTTCGATGTTCTTATCGTCGACCAACTGGGGAAGAACATCAGTGGAGACGGCATGGATCCCAACGTTACGGGAAGGTACGCCGTAGATATCAAGAGCGATATAGATTACCAGCGTCTTGTCGTGCTCGGCATGACCCCGGAAACTCAAGGCAACGCCCTGGGTGTCGGCATGGCCGATGTAACCACCCGCAGGCTCGTCTCCCGGATCGATTACATGAAAGGGTACATGAATGCATTCACGTCAAAAATCGTCCTGGCGACTGTAAAAGTTCCAATGACCGTCGACAGTGACCGTGAAGCCATCGAGATCGCGTTGAAAACCTGCGTTTGCGTTAACCAGGGGCAGCACAAGGTGGTCAGGATCAAGAACACCCTGGAACTCGCCGAAATGGAGATTTCAGAGACCCTTCTGGCTGAAGCCGCGGCCAACGATCATGTGGAGGTAATCCGAAATCCGGAGGACATGCAGTTTGATGATGAGGGCACCATCCGGACATTCTGACCGGGGAAAACAGAAGCCGGATTGATTCGCTTGATCGAGTTACCAGTGTACGGATCCAGGTAGAAAAAAAGTTTCAGCTATCCAGAGCTGTCACAAGACCAGCTCACGATATGTAAAAAGGGGGTTGTTATGTCAGTTGCTGTATTATCGGAAGAACGGCAAGACAGGCTTATGACGAAGCTTCGATGGAGAATAGTACCCTTTATTATGCTGCTTTACATCATTTCCATGATGGATCGAAACTGCATCAGTTTTGGTGCGCTGCAGATGAACAAGGAGCTTGGAATCAGCGCCAGTGCTTTCGGACTGCTTGCCGGGATCTTCTTCATTTCCTACTTCTTCTTCGAAGTGCCGAGCAACGTGCTCATGCACAGAATCGGGGCAAGGATCTGGATTGCACGCATTCTGATCAGCTGGGGAGTGGTGGAGATCCTTACCGGATTCTGCAATTCAATCACCCAGCTGGCTGCCTGTCGATTCCTGCTCGGTATTGCGGAAGCAGGGTTTTACCCCAGTATGATCCTGTATCTTACGTTCTGGTTCCCGAACAAGTACCTGGGTAGAACCATCTCGATATTCATGTGCGGGATGGCTTTGTCCAACATGGTGACGGGTCCGCTTTCGACCTGGATCATGGACAATGTGACCTGGTATGGCCTGTCGGGCTGGCGATGGATGTTTGTTATTGAAGGCTTGCCCGCCTTTATATTGGGATTCGTCACGTTCGTTGCCATGACTGACAGACCGGAAAAAGCGAAGTTTCTCACCCAGGAAGAGAAAGATTGGCTCACTGCGGAACTGCAGCGGGAGCACGAAACCAAATTGAAAAAACTGCAGGTTTCAAAATGGGCGGTATTCAAGCAGCCCATAGTCTGGTACCTGTGCTTCCCGTATCTGTGCTACGTCATCGCGCTTTATGGCCTGGGGATGTGGATGCCGCAGCTGCTGCGCGCCCTGTCCCAGATTCTCACCAACTTCCAGATTGGTCTGATTTCTGCGCTGCCCTACATAGTCGGCATCATCGGGATGGTGCTTGTGGCACGACATTCGGACAAGAGCATGGAGCGGAAGTTTCATGTCGGGCTGCCCATCCTGGTGACCTTTTTCGGCCTGATTGCCTTGACTATGACAAAGAATCTGGGGCTTTCACTTTTCTTCATTTGTATCAGCACTGCGGGGATCTACTCTTTCGTGGGCACTTGGTGGACGATACCCAACTCGTTCATGAGTGAAGGGACGGCTGCCGTAGGGATTGCGATTATTAATTCGGTGGGTAATCTAGGTGGTTTTATCGGTCCTTACGCCGTGGGTTTCCTGAAAGACATGACCGGGTCGACAGCAGCGGGCATGTATGTGTTGTCGAGTTTCGCGCTGTTCGCTTGTCTTTCCGTGGTTATTATCCCGCGAAGGATGATTCGTACCGAAGGAACCGGAAAACTTGCCGCAGTAGCAGGCGATGCGGTATCCGCCCGCTGAATTCAACGGTTCAAGGCGATGAAAGGCAATCTGTCATGGGAAAAGTGAAAATCACGATTCCGCAATGTCGTCAATTCAAGGAACAAGGCAGGAAAATAAAAATGATTGTCGCCTACGACTATCCTCTGGCCGCCTTGATAGACCGATCCGATGCCGAGATGATCCTGGTGGGGGATTCGCTGGGGATGGTCGTACTCGGTCTGGACACAACCGTACCCATCAATATGGAGGAAATCATCTATCACCTGCGGGCGGTCAAACGGGCGGCGAAGAACACGATGGTTGTCGCCGACATGCCGTTCATGTCCTACATCAACGTCGACGAAGCCGTCCGGAACGCCGGTCGGCTCATGAAGGAGGGCGCCGACTGCGTGAAGCTCGAGGGTGGTCTTCCCGTGACGGAAAAGGTCAGGGCGATCGTGGACGCGGGCATTCCCGTGATGGCCCACATAGGCCTGACGCCGCAGAATGTCTCGATGCTCGGTGGTTTCAAGGTGCAGGGGAAGGATTCCGCCACGGCGGGACGGCTCCTCAGGGAGGCCGTGGCCCTGGAGGAAGCCGGGGCTTTTTCCGTACTCATGGAGTGTGTTCCCATGCAGCTTGCGAAGATCATTACGGAGAAGTTGAAAGGCCCCACCATAGGGACCGGTGCCGGCCCCCATGTGGATGGCCATTGCCTCAACGCTTATGATCTCCTGGGCATTTTCGACAAGTTTGTGCCCAAGTTCATCCGGCAGTACGCCCATGTCGGCACGGTGGCGGTCGATGCGTTCAATTCCTACTGCCGTGAGATCGACTCCGGGGAATTTCCGCTGGAAGAGCACAGCTTTCACATGAAAGAAGAAGAATTGAAGCGGCTTCTGTAAAACGAAAGGAATGATCCTATGCGAAGCAGTATCTCTACGAAGGGGCCCGAGAGGGCCACTCACCGGGCGATATATTATTCCATGGGTTTTCTGCCCAGTGACCTGGATAAACCTCTGGTGGCCGTCGTCAATGCCCAGAACGAAACCATGCCCGGCCATGTTCACCTGGATGAAATCGCCACGGCCGTAAAGGCCGGCATCCTGATCGCCGGCGGCACCCCCATTGAATTTCCGGTGATCGGGGTGTGCGACGGGATCGCCCAGGGGCATGCGGGCATGACCTACCCTCTCGCCAGCCGGGAGCACATCGCCGATTCCATCGAAATCATGATGAACGCCCATGCCTACGATGCCATGGTCCTGGTCACCAACTGCGACAAGATTACGCCCGGCATGCTGATGGCGGCCGCGCGGCTCAACCTTCCGGCCATCATGGTGAGCGGCGGGCCCATGCTGGCGGGTTTCTACTGCGGCCGGAAGGTCGGCTACACGGACCTGTTCGAATCGGTGGGCCAGGTGGCCCAGGGGAAGATGACGGAAGCGGAGCTGGCGAAGTTCGAATGGGAATCCTTCCACGGTGCGGGGGCCTGTGCGCTCCTGGGCACCGCCAATACGATGAACATGCTGGCGGAAGCCATGGGTATGACGCTGCCGGGTTCGGGAACCATCCCCGCGGTCGCCGGAAAGCGGCGGGCGGTGGCCAAGCTTACCGGTATGAAAATCATGGAACTGTACAAGAAAAACATCCGGCCGCGGGACATTCTCACCCGTGATGCCTTCGAAAACGCCATTGCCGTGGACATGGCCATTGGAGGCTCAACCAACACGGCCCTGCACCTTCCGGCCATCGCGCATGCGGCGGGGCTCAAACTGGGCAGGGAGGAATTCGAAAAAATCGCGGCGAAGACCCCCCACATCGTCAAAATCAAACCCGCCGGGGTGCACTTCCCGGAAGATGTCTATAATGCGGGCGGCGTCGGGGCCATTATGAAGGACCTGGCCGACAACGGCCTTATCCATACCGATACACTGACCGTGACAGGGGCAACCACCGGGAAGAACATCGAGCCCTGTGAAGTGAAGGACGCGAGCGTCATCCGTCCGGTGAGCGATCCCTATTCCGCAACGGGCGGCATTGCTTTTCTCTCCGGGAATCTCGCTCCGGAAGGAGCCATCTGCAAGAAAGCCGCGGTTGTATCGGAAATGCTGAAACACAGCGGCCCAGCCCGGGTGTTCAACCAGGAGGAAGAAGCGGTGACCGCCATTTACGGCGGCAAAATCAAACCTGGTGACGTGGTGGTCGTGCGCTACGAAGGGCCCCGCGGCGGGCCGGGGATGCGGGAGATGCTCACTCCCACTTCCGCGATCATCGGCATGGGCCTGGGAAGCTCCGTGGCCCTCATCACCGATGGCCGTTTTTCCGGGGCGACTTCGGGCGCCGCCATTGGCCACGTGTCTCCTGAAGCCGCTTCCGGCGGGCCGATTGCCCTGTTGCGGGAAGGGGATACGATTGAAATCGATATCGAGGCCGGCCGGCTGAACGTATTGGTGGACGACGCGGAACTGGCACGGCGTCGGGAAGGCCTTGTCCTGTTCAGGAAAGACATTCCCAAGGGCAGCTACCTGCGAAGGTATGCCGCCCAGGTGTCCTCGGCAATGAGCGGCGCCGTATTCAAAGAGGTGGAATAGATAATCCGTGATTCGACATTTCAAGATGAAAAAGGACCGTCAATAATGAAAAAGACAATTCTGGACTTCCAGGCGATGGTGGAGCGAGGGGAAAAAATCGTCTACCTCACCGCTTATGACTATCTTACGGCAAAAATGGAGGAACGGGCCGGGGTTGACATGATCCTGGTGGGCGATTCCCTTGGAATGGTATCCCTGGGGTACGATACGACTTTTCCCGTGACCATGAATGACATGATCCGCCATTGCCAGGCCGTGCGCAAGGGGGCTCCCAACGTATTCATCGTGGGCGATATGCCTTACATGTCCTATCAGCCCTCCGACGAGGTTGCGATTGCCAATGCGGGCAGATTTATCAAAGAGGCCGGTATGGATTGCGTGAAGCTTGAAGGCGGCGGCCCCCGCATTCTGGACAGAATACGCGCCATAAACGAAGCGGGCATCGTCGTGATGGGGCATATCGGCCTGACCCCGCAGTTCATGGGACAGCTTGGCGGCTACAAAGCGCAGGGCAAAACGGCCAAAGCGGCGATGAACCTCATCCGGCAGGCCAAGCTCATCGAAGAGGCGGGTGCGGCCAGCCTTCTCCTGGAGGGTATGCCGGCCGCCGTCGGCAAAGCGATCACCGAAAGGGCCGAGGTCCCCGTACTGGGGATCGGGGCCGGGTCATATACCCATGGACAGCTTCTGATCTATGCGGACATGGTCGGCTTCTACGATGACTTTACCCCGAAATTCGTAAAGAAATACGCGCATGTCGGAGATGTCCTGACGAAGGCTTTCTCAGACTATGCCGAAGAAGTGCGCAAGGGGGAATTTCCGGTCAATTCGGAACATGCGTACAAGATGAAAGACGAAGAAGTTGCGGAACTGGCTGAACTATTGGATGCAGAGGATAAGAAGCAGCCGGTTTCCAAAAAGTAACATCGAAAAAGGCCATCGGGACCCGGCGGAGAATAAAACGGTCGTACGCGGCGTTACGCTCGTGATACCGGGTTGCGTTTAAGACGATGATCTTGATATGCTCCAGGAGTGCGGGGGGGGGAACGGTTCCCCCCCGCGCCCTCCCGTGGTTTCGGCTCAGGTGCCGGCGCGTGAGGCCGGGCGCTCGGCGCTCGCGGTTACTGCTCCGCGTTTTGCGGAGCGCTGCCGCAGCGCCGCACAAGGCCGCGGTGCGGCGTGGGGGTGTGGGGCGCAGCTTCCCACTCTCTCTTCGCGGGGTCCGGTCTTTCCTTCTACAGCCCGCCTGTACTCTGTGTGAATCCACGTTTGCCGTCGGATGGACCGTCGATCACCAGGCAGTACCGCGGTTGAGGAGGTGATTTGGTGGCAATTGGGTAAGTGTTCGCAATTGCTGTTTTATAACCTGAATATGAATGATTTGGAGAAAAGAAATGCCCTATGACGCAACACGGATGAAAGACTGGCAGATATCGGAGGAAGCGGAAAAGGGGATGCCGACTCCCGGGGAATGGGGGGAGAAGCTGGGGCTTGAAAAAGACGAGATCCTGCCCATGGGAAGACTGTGCAAGCTGGATTTCATGAAGATCATGAACCGGATGAAGGGCCGCCCCGACGGAAAATATATCGAAGTGACCGCCATTACCCCGACGCCCCTGGGGGAGGGAAAGAGCACGACGTCCCTGGGTCTTATCGAAGGCCTGGGAAAGAGGAAGATGAATGTCGGAGGGTGCCTGAGGCAGCCCTCGGCGGGGCCCACCATGAACGTCAAGGGAACGGCCGCGGGGGGCGGAAACGCCCTTCTGATCCCCATGACGGAGTTTTCCCTGGGGCTTACGGGCGATATAAACGACATCATGAACGCCCACAACCTCGGGATGGTGGCCATGACGGCCAGGATGCAGCACGAGAGGAACTACACCGACGAGCAGCTCCAGCGCCTGAGCGGCATGAGGCGGCTTGACATCGATCCCACCCGGGTCGAGATGGGCTGGGTGATCGATTTTTGCGTGCAGTCCCTTCGCCGGGTCATTATCGGCCTCGGGGGCAGGCTTGACGGGTACACGATGGAATCGCGGTTCGGGATCGCGGTGAGCTCGGAGCTGATGGCGATTCTTTCCGTCGTGAACGACCTGGCCGACCTGCGAAAGCGCATGGGAGAGATCACCGTGGCCTACGACAAGCGCGGCAACCCGGTTACGACGGGGGACCTCGAAGTCGCGGGGGCCATGACGGCCTACATGAGAAACACGATCAACCCCACGCTGTTGTCCACGGCCGAATACCAGCCGTGCATGGTCCACGCCGGGCCCTTTGCCAATATCGCCGTCGGCCAGTCCTCCATCATAGCCGACCGCCTGGGCCTCAAGATGTTCGACTACCACGTGACGGAGAGCGGCTTTGCCGCGGACATCGGGTTCGAGAAGTTCTGGAACGTAAAATGCCGCCTGAGCGGTCTGAAACCCCATGTCTCCGTTCTTACGACCACCATCCGGGCCCTGAAGATGCACGGAGGCGGCCCCAAGGTGGTGGCCGGCCTGGCGCTCCCCGAAGCCTACACCAGGGAGAATCTGAAGCTCCTTGAAGCCGGGATCCCCAACATGGTGCACCATATCCGCACCATCCGGAAATCGGGCATGAACCCCGTCGTGTGCATCAACGCCTTTGCAACGGACACGAAGGCCGAGATCGCGCTGGTAAAAAAAATACGCCGAAGAGGCCGGGGCTCGCTGTGCGGTGTCGGAACACTGGGCAAAAGGCGGCGAGGGAGCACTGGAGCTTGCCGATGCGGTGATCGATGCCTGCGGGGAAGAGCGCGAGTTCAAGTTCCTCTATCCCCTCGAGATGAAACTCCGGGACCGTGTGGACCTCATCGCCCGTGAGGTCTACGGGGCGGACGGGGCTTCCTGGTCTCCCGAGGCGGCGGCCAAGGCCAAGGCCTTCGAGGCCGATCCCAAGTACGATCAGTACGCCACGATGATGGTGAAGACCCACCTCAGCCTGACGCACGATCCGGCGATCAAGGGCGTTCCCAAGGGCTGGACCCTGCCCATCCGGGACGTTTTGATCTACTCCGGGGCAAAGTTCCTGTGTCCCTGCGCGGGGAACATCAGCCTCATGCCCGGGACCTCCTCCAACCCGGCCTTCCGGCGCATCGACGTCGACGTCGAAACCGGCAAGGTCCACGGGTTGTTTTAATAGAAAGCACGCAGTAAGGAGAAGAGGCAATGTCGGCTAAGCTGCTCAAGGGAGCTGAAGTCGCCCGGGAGATCCGGGAGGAGCTGAAGCTCGAAGTGGGGGCCATTCAATCGAAGTACGGGGTGCTTCCCGGTCTTGCAACCATCCTGGTGGGATCGAACAAGGCGTCCCAGAGCTATGTGCGGGCCAAGCAGAACACGGCCCACGAACTGGGGTTTTATTCGGTCCAGAAGGATCTTCCGGAGGACACCGCCGAAAAGGACCTCATCGAGCTCATAGAGGGCTTCAACCATGATCCCAGGATTCACGGGGTCCTTGTTCAACTGCCCCTGCCCCGGCATATCGACGAGGAGAAGGTCCTGCTCTCCATCGATCCGGGAAAGGACGTCGATGCGTTTCATCCCATGAACGTCGGAAAGCTCATGATCGGAAAGCCCGATTACCTGCCCTGTACCCCGGCGGGCATCCAGGAACTGCTCGTGCGCTCGGGAGTCGAGATGAAGGGGGCGGAAGTCACCGTCGTGGGCCGCTCGAACATCGTGGGCAAACCCATCGCCATGATGCTCATGCAGAAAAACCGGGGGGCAAACGCCACGGTGACGGTCTGCCACACGGCGACGAAGGACCTTGCCTCTCATACGAAGACGGCCGACGTCCTCATCGTTGCGGCCGGCATCCCCGAGTACATCCGTGGCGATATGATAAAGCCCGGGGCCGTGGTGATCGATGTGGGGGTAAACGAAGTGGGCCGCACGGACTCGGGAAAGCGAATCCTGAAGGGCGATGTGGCCTTCGAGGAAGCCCTGGGTGTTGCGGGGGCTCTTACGCCCGTGCCCGGAGGCGTCGGCCCCATGACCATCACCATGCTCATGAAAAACACCGTGAGGTCCTGCAAGCTCCATAACCATATCGACTGCTGAGCGGGCGGGGGGGCAAACGTGTTTCCCGGGGGGCTTTTGAGGGTATGTAAATTCGGTTTGCCTCACGCAACGGCGCAACGAAAAGCAAGAAACTTAAAGTGATCCAATGCGGCTCCCCCGTGGGTCGGGATGCCTCCCCCACGGGGTCGGGGCTTTTGAGGGTATGTAAATTCGGTTTGCCTCACGCAACGGCGCAACGACGCAACGAAAAGCAGGGAACATAAAGCGATTGAATGCGGCTCCCCCGTGGGGAGTTGCGCCCCCCCGTACCCCCACGCCGCTGCAAGCGCCGATCGGACTATAAAATCCCTTATACGAAATTGCGTTCAAGATTGTACTGGTAATCGAACGGAACGGTGAGCGGAATGTAGGGGGGCAGAAGCGAAGCGCTGCCCACCGAAAGCGATGGGCACCAAAGTGCCCATCCTACAAAGTTTGGCATTTTAGTTATGTCTTGAACGCAACTCAGTATTAGTGGCCCGACCGGAATTTTCCTACCTGGTTTCTCAAAACAGCGAAAGTGAGAACGGAAGCCGCGAGGTCTGATGCCGGCATGGCCGCCCACACCCCATTCAGCCCGAAGAGATGGGAAAGAACGAAAAGTGCCGGAATCAGGAGCAGGACCTGTCGAGAAAGGGAAAGGTAAATGGATACTCTCGCCTTTCCGATGGATTGGAACAAATTGGAGGTGACCATTTGAAAACCCACGATGGGAAACATGGCTAAAGCGATGCGCATTCCCGTCGTGGAAAGATCGATCAGCTCTCGATTGGTCGTAAACGCACGTGCGATCAGCCCGGGGATGCATTCTGCCGTCAGGAAGCCCGCGGAAGTCACGCAGCTTGCCGCCACAACGGTGTATCTGAAGGTCTTGACGACCCGGTCCCGCTTATGTGCGCCGAAGTTGTAGCCTACAATCGGCTGCATCCCCTGGGTAAGGCCTATCACGACCATCGCAATAAACATCAGGATGCTGTTTATTATCCCGAAAGCGCCGACGGCGAAATCTCCTCCGTACTTCACCAGCCTCAGGTTAATGATGCTTATTATGATACACGCGCACACATTCATGAGGAAAGAAGGCATCCCGACGGAAACGATATCCGCGATGACACGTGTGTTGAGCTTCATGCATCCGCGTTCAAAGCGGATGTAGCTTTGCCTGCCCGCAAAATGTTTCAGGACCCACGCCGTCCCCACGATCTGAGAACACACCGTTGCCGTGGCTGCGCCCCGTATGCCCCACTTGAACACAAAAATGAAAAGCGGCGCCAGCACGATGTTCATCCCTATGGTAAGCAGCGTCGTCACCATGGCTTTGCGGGGATGGCCTGCGGCGCGCATAATGTTGTTGAGCCCCATATACACGTGGGTGACAATGTTTCCCACAAGAATGATCTGCATGAATTGCTTTGCGTAGGGCAGCGTTTCACTGCTGGCGCCGAAGACGCGAAGAATGCCGTCGAGGAAGGCGAGCACTACAATGGAAAAAGCAATGCTTATGCCGATGTTCAGCGCGACGGCATTGCCGAGGATCAGGGTGGCGGCTTCCCTGTTTTTTTCACCCAGCCGGATCGACACCATGACCGAGGCCCCCACGCCTACCATGGCGCCGAATGCCACGGCCAGGTTCATGATGGGAAGCGTCAGGGCGAGGCCCGAAATGGCGAGAGCCCCGACCCCCTGGCCGATGAATATCCTGTCGATGATGTTGTACAGGGAAGAAGCCGTCATGCCCACGATGGCGGGGGTGGAATACCGGAGGAGGAGACTTCCTATCTTCCCGGTTCCTAACTCGTCCGGTGTGTTCTGATCCGACATAAAGACAGTCCCGATACTGTTAGTCTTGGCGTATTTCCTTTTGTCCCGGAACATTTAACACACGCCGGCCGTTTGGGACAGTGAAGTTGTGCACTCCCCGGTTTGACCGGTTGAATGGGTTTGACTGGCGGAATCGCGAGGGGCGGGTGCGTGGGCGCTCCGGTGCGATCGTCCGGGGCGCCCTGCGCGGAGCGGCCGTTGCTCTTGCCTGGTCCGAAAGGTGCGGGCTCATCCCCGGGTGCATTCCTCCACGAGGTAGAAGATGGACATGAAGGGAATGCCGCCCTCCTCGGAGAGCCCGATTTCACAGGTCCTGTTGGTGGAAAAGCCGCGCTTCGCCCCGGCGGGAAGCTGTTCGACCAGGTGCCTCAACCCGTGGCGGTTCAGTTCGGGGTGAGTGAACCCCTTGTCCCCTGCAAACCCGCAGCAGTTGGTCCGGGTGCTTCCCACTTTTTCGGCGCACATGCCGGCAAGTTCCATCAGCATGTTGTCCAGTCCCATGTTCTTCGCGCTGCAGACCGGGTGCACGACGATCGTTTCCGCAAGCTTCCCGAACTTGAGACGGGGGACCAGGAACGTCATCGTGAATTCGATGGGTTCATAAAGCTTGAGTGTTTTGGGCTGGGTTTCCTTCATGTGGAGCAGGCACGAACTCATGTCCGAAAGGATCGGAAGTTCACCGCCGTTGGAAACTTCCAAAAGGGCATCGGTCAGTTTCCGTTCACATTTTTGTGCCGCGTCCTTGTAGCCTTTCGACGCAAAGGCAAGCCCGCAGCAAAGGTTCGCGGCGTCTTTCGGGAATCTGACCCGGTAGCCGGCCCTGTCGCACAGTTTCTGAATGACAAGTATCAAGTCCTCCTGCCCGGGGATCTTGGGGTCCGCCCCCATCATGCGATCGATACACGACGGGAAATAGACCACTTCGCGGGAATTGCCCTTCACCGACGGCCGGTCGTTGAAAGACAGCGTTTTCGTGGGCCGCGGCAGGTGGGAAAGCCACCGTTTGGAATCGGCCCTCGGGAAATTGCGCAGTTTATCGGCACACTTCTGTATAAGCGCGTCGCCTACGACCCTGGATGTTCCGAAAGCCAAGGCCAGCCCGGCGCGGGCGATGGCCGTAGTCATATCGACGTGGTCCGCGAGGTTTCCCGCGATGAACCTGGAGAAGAAGTTCAACCCGTCCGCCCTGAGTTTCTTAATATACTTTCCCGTGTTGATGCCGCTGGGGCATGCCGTCGCACAGCGTTCGCAGGCGGCGCAGGTGTCCATCAGGAGGTAGGGCGCCTCCCGTTCGAATTCCTTGAGGAGAGCCGGGTCTTCGCCGCTTTGCCTCAACTGCGTCAGGTGCCTCACGAGAGCGATACGCTGGCGGGAGGACAGGGTGAGTTCATGGGAAACGCACACCCGTTCACAGAACCCGCATTCGATGCATCCGTCCACCGCCGGGTCTATCAGGGGATAATGTTTCAAATGGCTTACATGTGCGTCCGGATTATCGGTGAAGATGACCCCCCGGTTCAGGATTCCGGCCGGGTCAAAGAGCGATTTGATGTCTTTCATGATGCCGTAAATGGGTTTTCCCCATTCCCGCTCGACGAAGGGGGCCATATTGCGGCCCGTGCCATGTTCGGCCTTGAGCGAGCCGTCGTATTTGTCCACGACGATATCGACCAGCCCCTCGAGAAGCCCCTTGAACCGCTTCACCTTTTCGGGGGAATTGAAGTCCTGCAGAAAGTCGAAATGAAGGTTGCCGGTCAGCGCATGCCCGAAGATGTTTGCATCGTCATAGCCCCAGCGTTCGAACACCCGGTAGAAATCGTTCAGGGCCGGCGCCAGATGTTCAATGGGAACGGCAACGTCCTCCGACAGCAGTATGGTGCCGGGCGCCCCCTTGGCGCTGATGATGGGATCGAATCCTTCGCGAATCTCCCAGAGCCGCCGGCACTCCGCTTCGTCATAGCAAAAAGTGATGGGAACGGGCATGGGGAGCCCGGCCAGGGCACGGGTTATGGTCCGGACCTGCCCTTCGAGTTCTTCCCGGGTATGCGCCCGGGTTTCAACGAGAAGCGTGGTTGCCCCGGGGCCCAGGTCCTTCAGAAAACCGGGGACCCCCGAAAGTTCCTCCACCGCGGTGATGGTGCGTCGGTCCATGAATTCCGCAGCGGCCACGTGCTGCTTTTTCAAAATGAGGAGCGCCCTGCAGGCCGCGTCCGCGTCCTCGAAAGCCATCAGGGCGGTCGCCTTCATGGGGAGATCTTCAACGGTCCTCAGGGTGACTTCCGACATGAACCCCAGGGTCCCCTCCGAGCCCACCATGAGGTGCACGATGATATCGAACGGATCGTCGCAGGCGATCAGCGAATTGACACTGTAGCCGATGGTGTTCTTGATGCCGTACTTCTTGATGATTCTCTGCCTGATCTCCGGGTTTTCCCGTGCCCTGCGGGCAAGTTCCAGGAGCTTTGCCACAAACCCCGCATGGGTCTTGAGAAAACTCTGCCGGCTTTGTTCATCGCGGGTGTCCAGCACGGTCCCGTCGGCGAGGACCAGCCGCATGCCCGTAACGGTTTTCCATGCGTTGAGTTCGGTCCCGCAGGTCATGCCCGAGGAGTTGTTGGCGACAATCCCCGCGATGGTGGCCGTCTGGATGGACGCGGGGTCCGGCCCGATCTTCCTTCCGTAGGGATGAAGGGCCTCGTTTGCTTCCCCCCCGGTCACCTTTATGCCAAGAGTGATACTCTCCCCGTCGTTTGAAACTTCGCTCCTCTTCCAGTCGTCTCCCACAAACATCAGCACCGAATCCGACACGGCCTGCCCTGACAGGCTGGTGCCGCTTCCCCTGAAAGTGATGGGAATATCGAGGCGGTTGCAGGCGGCCAGAACTTCCCTCACATCGTTTTCGGAATTCACACGGACCGCCAGACGCGGGTTCAGCCGATAGAACCCGGCATCAGTACCATACGCGAAGACCCGCGCTTTGTCCGTTACGAGGCAGGATTTTCCAATCGTAAGACTCAGATCATGGATGAGTAATTCATATTTGTCTTGCGTCATTTCAGTTGTCCGATTCCGTTCGTATTCAACGTTCCACATGTTTTGGAATTACTTGTGCCGTACACAATGTACCGATCAAACTTATATGCTGCAGGTTCGCTCATGACTGTTCATGAATTGAATCTGATCTAATGGTATATATGTCCTTATATGTGAACCCCGCAGGCAAACATGCATATTCAAAAGGAGCTCCTCCCCCGAGCTGAAATCATCCATGCGCGCTGCCCGGCTTTTCGCCGATCAAAAGCCCCCGGACCCGGAATCAGGAGCAACAAACGTGCCCGGACCGGGAGTTGCACCGCAACAGGCCGACATATCGAGTCAATCCCCCTCAGTTCAAAATTTGCTGCCCTCACCACCCTAAAATCATAATATTCATCCGTGAATAAAATACGCCGAAAAGGTCCTCGTTCCGGGCAATAATACCATATTTCATTTATGAATTGTTATTAAGCTTTAATTCCAATAGGTTGGTGTTTTGCTTTTCATATGTGCATTAACGGGGTAGAATGGCGGGGTGAATTTACGCTGAAGTGGCAGTCCGGGAACGTGGGAACGGGCCGGTTCCCGGGGCCTCTCCCGCGACGCGGGGCGGCCGCCCGCCCCGGACCAACGAGGCGCAATGCCCGGAAAAGGAGCACCGGTGAAGAATCAGATTACGGCACTGGACGTCGTCAACTCCACGAGCTATGGGGTCATTGTGGCCGACGGCCGTGGAATGGCGGTCGCTGTCAACTCCAGGGCTGCAGAAGCCCTGAAACTGGACGGAGGCTCGGTTGTCGGCACGGATATACGCGGCATCCTGCCCTCGGCCGGCGAACGGGTGATGCGGTGCCTGAAGACGGGCAAGGCGGAACCGGGGCAGGTCGAATCCGTCGGGAACGGCCGGGCCTTCGTGGACGTAATCCCCATAACCGGCCGGCACGGAAGCGTGAAAGGGGCCGCCGTGCACTTTCTGTCGGTGCGGCGGTCCGGTGGTCCGGTCCGCAAACCGAATTCGCTGGAGCTCATCACAAAGCACCTGAAAGCCATCTTCGAGGCGTCTTCCGACGGCCTCTGGGTCACCGACGCATCGGGCCGGATCATCGCCATGAATCGCGCCTCGGAGAGGCTCAACGGGATAAAGGCCGAGGAGGTTCTCGGACAGAACGTTTCCGTCATGGTCGAAAAAGACCTCGTGGACCGCAACATTACGCCGGAGGTCATCCGCGCAGGACACCCCCTCAGCATCATGCAGTTCATCAACAGAACCGGCCGCTACCTGCTGCTGACGGGAACGCCCGCTTTCGATGAGGACGGCAGCCTGCTGCTGGTGGTCGTCAATGAACGAGACCTGACGGGCCTCAATCTGCTGCAGCAAAAACTCGAAAAGGCGCAGATGGAAGCGGAAAAAATGAAGAACGAACTTGCCAGGCTGAACCTGCATGCGCTGCAGAATCAAAGCATCGTAGCCGAAAGCGAGGTCATGCGACAGGTGTACAACATCGCCATGAGGCTTTCTCAAATCGAGGCCTCGAACATTCTCATCCTCGGCGAGTCGGGTACGGGCAAGGGCCTGATGAGCAAGTTCATTCACGAGAACGGTCCGAGGGCCGGAAAACCCTTCGTCCGGATCAATTGCGCCGCCTTGCCGGAAAGCCTCCTGGAAGCCGAATTGTTCGGATATGAGGAGGGGGCCTTTACGGGGGCAAAGCAGCACGGAAAGATCGGGTTGTTCGAAATGGCCCACGAGGGAACGCTCTTTCTGGACGAGATAGGGGACATGCCTCTCGCGATCCAGGCCAAGCTGCTCAAGGTCCTGGACGACTACGAAGTGATGCACCTCGGCGGGACCCGAGCGAAAAAGATCGACTGCCTGGTGGTGGCCGCAACCAACCAGGATCTGGGGACATTGGTCAGGAACAGGCAGTTCCGGCACGATCTGTTTCACAGGCTCAACACCTTCACCATAGAAATTCCCCCACTCAGGGAAAGGCATGAGGACATCCTTGAACTGACCCACGACTACCTGGCCCTGTTCAACCGTAAATACAAAAAGAAAAGCGTCATCCGGGCGGAAGGCATGGCCGCTCTGCGGAATTATTCCTTCCCCGGCAACGTGAGGGAACTGGTGAATATCCTTCGGGAAGCGGTGGTCATTTGTGACAGCCGTGTCATCGACCGGTTCATCGTCTCGAAGTTGAAGAGGGAAGGAACCGAAGCGCCGGACTGCGGGAGGGGTTCGTCTCCCGATATACCTTTCAGCCTCGAAGACGAACTCAACACCTTTGAAAAGCGGCTGCTCATGAAAGCGGCCAAGGACTGCCGGTCCACCTCTCAACTGGCGCAGGTCCTGATGGTCAGCCAGGCCACGGCCTTCCGAAAGCTGCGAAAGCACGGACTGACCCTTGGGGAATAAGTTCGCCGCTGCACCGCCTTCGCTTGGCCTGGCGGGAGATTGACCCTCCAAAAGCCGTCGTCGTTCGAACTTATACTGAGTTGCGTTCAAGCCCAGCCGCCGCGTCCTCGGACGCGGCGGCTGGGCTTGAACGCAATTTCGTATTAGAGGGGCGAGAGACAGCCCATGGTGGGATGGCGTCGCTTCCATCTCGTGCTTGTCGCTGCCGATACCTTGAAAGAGGTGTAATGCCTGAAACAATTGCTGATTCAGGCATACCTCCATCGTCGTCCCTGCCCCCTTTTTTCCCCCGTTCCACCCCGTGCCCCATTTCGGGACTTAAGAGCGTATCCAATTTTCACGCCGGAAAAAAATCGAACAGAGATATCCCCTGAGATGGTGCGAAGTCCCCCATGCTGTCCGCCGACCCGTCACAGATTTGCCATAATTTATTCTTGACAAGTTGTCTTTGTCGTGCAAAAGTTCATTTACCAATCCATTGTTTACATATTGAACTTATCCTTGCGCCGGAAGGATGAAATGGTTTTGGCAATTCATTATTCGCGACGGAAAGTGAATCTATGAAACCAGACCCCGCTAAACTTGAGGCCATTTTGCAAAACGCCAAGGCGAGCAATGTCGGCGTTTACGCGCGGAATGGCGCCCGAAGTTCCAGCAGGGCTCCGATGATCATTCGGGCCGTGTCACAAAGTCGCGAGAACCGCACCATGCCCTCGCCACCGGCCGACCAAGTCAGCCCACAGGCGGCAGCCACACAAAACCCCGGGTCTGCCCCTGTCGTCAATAACGGTTTTCCCATGCCGTTTTCGATACCTTACATACTGCATGTCATATTTTGTACCCTGTGGCCCATGATTCGGCAGTTTAAATTCCGTAACGTTCTGTGTCCTATTTGGATGCGGCTGGCGCAGAAAACGCATGGTACCGCCTGCGTGACCTTACACAACGTCATGCGTAATGGCTGCTCGGGTTTGCTTGAAGGTCGTACCGTGGGCCGAGGCATTAAAACCAATGCTAAAGCATCAGAATGTTCTGGACCAATGGTTAGAGTAACCAATATTGAAAAAGGTATTACAAACGGAACTGCCGTTATGGATGTACGCTGGATGTTATGCCAGTGAGCATAGGGTACACCAAACTTATTGACAATAATGACGATAGCATCAGAAAATATTACTGATGGTGGAATGGCTTGGATCGTGAAAATGTTGTAAGCGCTCTTGAGAGCGGAACACACGCGAGGCAGGGCTTATAACAGCATGTCGTGAAGTTTCCAAGACGCCGGTGCCTGCCGGAAATAGCGTACAGGTGAGATTCTGCAAAAGTAATTTTAAGGGAGGAAGTAATAATGAAGCAACCGAAGGACATCGTAGCGCTTATTCCAACCCCTCTTACCGATGAAGGAAAGCTGGACGAAGCGGGATTGAACAACGTCATCGACTTCGAAGTGGAAAACGGATGCATGGGGGTGGGAGTCCTGGCGGTAATCGGTGAAGCCTACCTGTTCAGCCACGAACAGTGGGCCGCGACGATCAAGGCGGCGGTCAGGCACATGAACGGACGGGCCGCGGTGATCGTGGGCTGCCCGGCCATGGGGACCTATCCCGAGATCGAACTGTGCAAGGAGGCCGAGGGCCTTGGCGCCGACACCATTCTGGGCTTCAACCCCCAGGGGATCAGGTCCTACTCCGCCCAGGAACTGCTCGACCATTACCGGGCACTCACGGACGCCGTGAAGATCCCCATTGCACCCTACGCCCGCCTGGAAGACCCCATTCCGTTCGACGTGCTCGAAACGCTCGTCGACGAAAAACGAATCTCCTGCATGAAGTATGCATGGAAGAACTACACGGCCCTGCCGGACCTGGTCAAGAGAGTGGGCAGCCGGATGACCCTTTTCTGCGGCGCGGACACCCACACGCTGCGCTACCTGATGCTCGGCTGCACGGGTGTTGCGACGGCCACGGCGGCAATGCTTCCCAAGGAACACGTGGAACTCCTCGCCATGGTCCGCAAGGGCGATTATGAAACCGCCAGGACGTATTACTACGACAACATCATGCCGTGGAACGACATAGGGTTCTACGACATGAACCTGTGGCACTCCATTCACAAAGCGGCGCTTTACCACATGGGCCTGATCAAATCGATCAAGGTGTTGCCTCCCCAGGCTTCCGCCGCCCCGTGGCAGATCGAGGAAGTCAAGTGGCTCCTCAGGCGCCAGGGAAAGCTCAAAAAGTAAGGCAAACGTGCCCTGCGCCTCCGTCCGCTTACCTATGAGCAATGGTTCCATGTAATCGGTATACTAACGCTTGCACAGCCGATTCGAATTGGTGGCCATGACCAATACGCAGCGATGGGCCATGGGATACTTCGTACGCACGTTGGGCCAGCCCTTTGCTGACACGACCAGCGGAGACGACGTCCTGTGCGAGAAGCCGGATCCGCAGTTTTTCGCATTCACACACGGGCGCCTGAGCACGCGGGGTTATCCCCTTGCCGACACGCTGCACGTGGCACAGAGTCAGTACCCACGATATTGGAGTGGCACACAACCTGGGCTACAAGGTGTGCTGGATCGAGCGCCGGCAGGGGAAGTCCGGTTTCGGCGGCACCAAGGCCGTGTCCGAGTTGACGAAGCCCGACTACCATTTCGCAACCCTTGGAGAATTGGCTGACGCGGTGGATGCGGCTTTTGCCGGCTGAGTCTTTCGCCTCAGGTCCTGCCGATGTCGAACCATGGCTGGCGGTTCGATGCTGCGGGGTGGCCCACGTACTTGTCCGGCGCTTGTTCAGTCCAACGGGGTGGCGCGGGCGGAGGCGCCGTAAAAGAATTCTGCAAGAGCAGCTCTTTGTACTCGTGACGGGTACACGGGAGAAAGTTATATTTAATTCGAAAAAGGAGTTAAGGGAATGGTGGAAAAACTCGGATGTCAGAAACTTGGTAAAGAATCCATCATGGCGCTCAAACGCTTCAAGGTGATGAGCTTTGACGTGGTGGGCACGTGTATAGATTTCGAACAGGGAATGATCAACTACCTGAGGAAAAGTGTGCCCGGGTGCACAGTGACGGACGAGGCCTTTCTTGACGCCTACCGGTATTCGCGAACCTACGACGTCGCCGGTCCCTACCCGGACGACATAGAACGCGGGTGGAGTGTGGTGGCCAAGAAACTGGGCCTTCCCGATACGCCGGCGCTGGCCCGAGGATTCCGCGACTCGGTCTCGGAATGGCCGGGATTCGCCGATTCGAAGGAAGCCTTGTGGCGCCTGCGCAGGCACTGCAGACTGGTGGCCATGACCAATACGCAGCGCTGGGCCGTGAGCTACTTCGAATCCACTTTGGGCCAGCCTTTCGACGATACGGTGACCAGCGACGACGCCCTGTGTGAGAAGCCCGATCCGCAGTTTTTCGCTTACACGCGCGGGCGTCTGAGCACGCGAGGCTTTACGCTCGCCGATACGCTGCACGTGGCACAGAGCCAGTACCACGATATCGGAGTGGCACGCAGCCTGGGCTACAAGGTGTGCTGGATCGAGCGGCGCCAGGGCAAACCCGGTTTCGGCGGCACCAAGTCCGTGCCCAAGTTGACTGAGCCCGACTATCACTTCAGCACCATCGGGGAACTGGCTGACGCGGTGGATGCCGCATACGCCGGCTGAACCCTGTGTCGATTCCCCACACGGGTGATCTGACCGGAATCACGGCGTCACATCGGCATCGCTGAGTGAAGCCTGCATTTGCAGCGCCCCACACCCCCGTGCATAACGGTGGTGCGGGGCGAACCACCGTGCAAGAAGAAAAACGTATACCCGGCCGCAATGTGTGGAAAAGGACTGTAAATCCAGCAGTTACGACAGCATCCGCTGGTCGTGCGAACAGCGGGAAATCGGAGTATTCACCATACAAAACGTTTTCAGTAGATTATTCTTACTGGATCGAAAACCGCTTCTAAAAGTCCCAAACACACGGTTTATATTATTGTATAACGAATTCATGCCTATCTGAGGGAGGCGAGGGGGTCGTACACCTTGCGAACGGCGACTGTTGCCTCGTGGGCCTAATACTGAGTTGCGTCCAAGGAATAACTGCAATGCCGCACTTTGTAGGATGGGTACCTTGGTGCCCATCGCTTTCGGTGGGCAGCGCTACGCTTCTGCCCCCCTACATTCTGCTCGCCGTTCCGTTCGCTGACCAGTATAATCTTGAACGCACTTTCGTATAAGAGCGAGGTAGAGCCTTCCCGTTCAGGAGCACGGTGCTTTTGCGACGATGGGCTCACGGCCTGTTGAGTCCGGGAAGGCGGCCGGAGGATGTTTGCCGGGAGGATGGAAACGGTGCTCCTGCAAGCCGGCACGGCCTCCGTGCGGCTTTTTTCGGCGCTGCGGCAGCGCGCGCCTCGCGAAAGGCATGGCAATTGCCGTGAGCGCCGGGAGTTCGGCCGCACGCTTCGGCGCGTGGGCCGAACTCCCGGGGGGCGGAATGATCCCATCCCTTTTGGGGGATGCTAAGATTATCGCTTTGAACGCAACCCGGTTATCACTTGTTTACGCCGGCCGCCCGAACGGCCTCCACGGCCTGTTTTGCCCGGGCAGGCCTCATGTAGACATACCAGTACATTCCGGCCACCATGACCGAACCGCCGATGATATTGCCGATTGTTGCCGGCAGCAGGTTGGCCGTGAGGAAATTCCCCCAGGTGAGCATGGCGCCGCCGTCTTTTAAGCCGGCCGATACGGTCGCGAAAAACGCCGGGTCGAAATCCTTGATGAAAATCGCCAGGGGAATGAAATACATGTTGGCCACGCAGTGCTCGAACCCGCAGGCCACGAAGGCTGCAATGGGCGGAATGATGGAAAGGATTTTGTCCGTCGAACTCTTGCCGGCGAAGCAGAGCCAGACGGCCATGCAGACCAGGGCGTTGCAAAGGATGCCCAGGCTGAGGCACTGGACGAACCCGAGAGTCGTCTTGGCGACCCCGATGTTCAGGGCGCTCAATCCCACCGCCCCGCCGCCGAACGTGTGCTGTTTTCCGAGGAAAACGAACCAGGCCGTGAGCACCGATCCGACGAAGTTCCCGATGTACACGATGACCCAGTTCCTGAGCAGGGCACGGGTTGTGACCTTTCCGGAAGCCCAGGCCATGGGCATGAGGCAGTTGCCGGTGAAGAGTTCCGAGCCGCCGATGATGACCATGATGAGGCCGGTGGCGAACACGACACTCCCCAGAAGCCGCTGGAGGCCGTAGGGAAAGGCCGTGGTGAACACGATGTCCTTCCCTGCGTGGATGTCTATCTTGCCCAGGCCGGCCCATACCGTGGTGGCGAAATCGGCCCCCATGGCGATGAATGCCCCGGCCAGAACGGCCAGGAGGAACATCTCGACGGTGCCGAGGTTTGCCTTGGCTATGCCAGCATTTTCGGCCTTTACGGCCAGATCTTTTGGAGTTGTGCCCTCGGTGGACGGCGGGTTGACGTTCATATGGATCCCCCCTTTTAAATACGGGTCGGAAGAGGCGGCAATCCCGCGCGTATGAAGAGCAGGGACCCCGCGGTCCACGGGAAGGTGCGTGCAGAGCTTCACCGTTCAAGCCCTGACGGGCGGTCTGATCTTCCGACGTCGTCTTTGACCGCGCATGGGGGGCCAAAACCGCCATGCGCGGTATCAATCATTGTTTACACCGAAAATGAGGCGCCAGGCAGGGTAGGCCCCCGCCCGGCGGCCAATATGTTTGTACGGTCCGCGGGACTTCCTGTTCCGCAATCCGCCGGTTTTTCATTTTCGTCGCTTTACACGATACTCCTTCCCTCCGCACGGCTTCCCGTCAACACGGGCAAAGGATTCTTCCCCTGTCGTCCCGATCCGATACGAGCATCGGCAAACCTTCTTCTCCCGCAGGATGTGCCCACCCGCTCCCCATCCCTGACAACGTCAGTGGGACTTCCTGAAAACCGGACCCTTTTCTGCGGCTGGGGAGGGAGAGGCTATACTTCAGACAATTGCCCGGAAGAGGAGACTGGCCGGATGATCATGGTCACCTTTCAATAAATGATTTACGGAGCATATCCCATTGCCCTGGACAGCTCAAGCGTGGCTTTCAGTATGGAGTCGCGCAATTCGAGCATCCTCTGCGGAGGCATTCGCATCGATGGTGCCGATATGCTGATCCCCGCGATCACCCGTTCGTCCCGGTCGATAATCGGTGCGGCAACACACCTGATCTCTTCGGACAGCTCACCCAGGTCCGTTGCATAACCGTCGCATCTGGCTTTTTTCACACTGGCGATGAATTCGTTGGGGTCCGTGATGGTGTTCCTTGTTCTCGGCTGGGTATCGATGAACGATGCGAATGAGGCCAGTTCGAGATCGGACAGTCGTGACAGCAGGACTTTGCCCAGCGCCGTGCAATGCACGGGATCGGTGGTGCCGATGTCCCGATCGAATTTCACATAATGAGGGCTTTCGACCTTGTCTATATAAAGCACCTTCTTGTTATGGAGAATGGCGAGGTTCACATTCTCCTGGCAGATCTCCGCCAGATGGGCGAGATGGGGATAGGCGATCGCGGTCAACTGGTTTCGTCTGGGAACGCTGTTCCCGATTACAAAGACCTTGTAACCGAGCTGATAGCTCTTTCCATCCCGGCTTTCCACGTAGCCCATTTCGTGAAGCGTGGCCAGGAGCCGATTGACGTTGCTCCTGGTAAGCCCCGTGTTCTGTGCCAGCTCAACGGGACGCATGCGCTGTTTGTCCGCAAGCACTTCGAGAATGACCAGTGCCTTTTTCAGCGTCGTCACGGGACTGTAAGAACTCTGTGGCATAGTGTGCCCCTTTCGATGATCTATTGGTAGAGCTGCCCACGCCCGATGCCGGGCCCGACGTTGCACATCCCCGGCGTGGCGCTCTCCCGGAACATCCCGGCGCAAAGGGGCCGAGGCATAATCCCGGGGGGTGTGGAAAGCCCATGAATCGCTTGCACGTCCCGAACATTCCGCGGCCCACCCTGTTTCGGAGCCCGACGGCAAAACGACCGGTCACGCTCCCCGCATGTCCGGTCTGCCGGCACCGAAACCATGGTGGTGCGGCCCTCGGGGAAGCCTGACAGGTGGTGCGGGCATTCGGGGTCCCCTGCTCCCGTTGAACGGGCAGGAGGCGCGAAAGGAAGGAATGGCGTTCCTGCCGGGCAGCACGCGGCCCGCAGTCGGAACCGCCGTCATGACCGGTCTATATCCTTCAGCCTGTGACCCGTGTTCCCCGGGCCGAACACGCGTTGTTCCTTTCGGACGGACCCGCGGGAATACACCGAACCCCGCCGTATTCGCAAAAGTCGAAGCGATTCAATCAGATGCGTCTGCTACTCTTGTCAACCCACGGCGCGAACGGCTGTCCGAAGGAATCCCTTCCCGTATGTCACGAACACCCCGCGGAACCCAACCCTTTTCGCGTAAAGAATAACAGTATCGGGAACATAATTAAAGGGGAAAGGCAGTCAAAACAGCACAATCACCACCGGTCCTCCCGCTGCCGCGAATCCGGTGCGCACCCTCGCGGCAATGGAAAAAAGGTATCGAGGGGACGATGCCCCTCGATACCTTTTTGCGGCGGAAGGCCTTCCCCGCTTTTCTCGGATGTTACGGTCAGTATCAGACCACCGGCAGGACGAGGTCGGAAGGTCCTTTTTTCGACAATACCAGCCCAGGAGCATGCCTCTGCATGATTTCCTGCACGATGGATACGATCTTGACTTTCTGTCTTATGAATCCCTTGTGCCACTCTTCAGTCACCCAGGGTTTGTAAATGTCGGCCTCCGAGGTGCCCGGCTCGAACTTGAAGTAGCAGGGGGAAGCCACGCGTGCGATTTCCGGACCTTCGTAGGCTCTGAACTCCCCACCGAAGGAATCGACCACGATCATGTATACATCCAGGGGAATCGAGACCGCCTTGCGGATTCCGGCCAGTATCGGCAGACTCACGTCGGAAGTGGGATTGGCGGAATTGGCGCCCATGGATTCAATGACCTTGATGCCGGCGGCGCTGCAATATCCTCCGAAAACCGAGAACTTGATGATGGTTTCCTTGGGGATGATCCCTTCCTGCCGCATCTTGTTGAGGATGAAGAGGACTCCTTCATCGTAGATCAGGAAGCCGCGAAAGCCGGCTTCGATATCTCTCATGATGTCGGCGATGTGATAGGAAACATTGTCGGAACCCCGCAGCCGGAAACCCTGCATCTGACCTTCCGGCGTGCTCAATTCCCTCGCCGTCGTATCCCACGCCTTGCGATGACCCAGGGTCATTACGACTTCGATCTTTTCATCGTGGGCCATCTGAGCGATGGCCTTCAGTTCCTCAAAATCGCAGTATGTGGACCCGCCCACCGTGGCTACGACCCGGTGGATCGGGACGTTTCGCTTTCTGGCTTCGTCGATCAACGCTTCCATGGTTGAGGCACGTTCCACCCCGGCCACTTCGAAACGATAGTTGGCACCATCCGGGAATGTTTTGTCAGAAGTGGTCAAATCATAACCGTCACGACCTGGGATTCCCTCTTTTTCCATGAAATCTCGAATTGTCTTCAACACGCAAGCCATTAAGGCTCCTCCTTAGGGCAGAGTTGTTATTCGGCTTTTCCCAACATATGTAAGAGCTTCGGAAGCTCCCCTTCCACCATTTTGTACGTATGTTTGTCTGCCGGAAATTCACCCGTTCTGGCTTCGGATGCGTAATCGGAAAAAGCCTTGATGGTTTTTTCCGCAAGATTTTCATATTTTTTGACGAACTTCGGTGTGAACGCCTGGAAAATGCCCAGCACGTCGCTGCAGATCATCAGTTGGCCGTCGGCCTGGGGGCCTGCCCCGATGCTGTAAACCGGGATGGTCAGTTCGTCACGGATGACCTTGCATACCTCGGGCGGAACGGCTTCCACCAACAGGGCAAATGCACCTGCATCCTCGATCAGGCGTGCGTCCCTGATGAGCTGCATGGCGGTGTCCGCGGTTCTGCCCTGGGCCTTGAATCCGCCCAACTGGCCGGAACTCTGGGGCGTAAGTCCGATGTGTCCCATCAGCAGCATCCCGGCATCGGTGATTGCCCGGATCTGCGGAATGACTCTCTGGCCGCCTTCCAGCTTGATCGCGTCGACCCGGGCTTCCTTGAAGAAGCGTCCGGCATTCCTGACCGCGTCAGGGGCTGAAACCTGGTAGGAGAGGAAAGGCATATCGCCGATGACAAAGGTGTTGGGGGCGCCGCGGCGGACGGCTTCACAATGGCATATACACTGGTCCATGGTGACGGGTACCGTTCCTTCATACCCATACACGCACATGCCCAGGGAATCGCCCACAAGAATCATGTCCATGCCGGCGGCTTCCGCGAATTGCGCGGTCCAGTAGTCATAAGAGGTGACCCACACGGCCTGTTCGCGGTTCGCCTTCATTTTTTGAAGATCAAGTCTCGATAGTTTCTTCTTACTCATTTTTTCAGTCCTCCCGACTCGTCGATGAGATTCACTATGTGAACATCTTGTTGCATTTTGAACTTTTGCACGACAGGTTAAGCTTGTCAAGAATAAAGTACGGAAAACCGTTTGCAATGCGCGAGACCCCGCCACGGTCGGCCGCCGGTCGGCCCAAACCGTTTGAGGGGTCATCCGTGTCAGAAGAAAAGCCGCTCATGATGTTCCTTAATGAAGAGTCTTATATCTCATGAGCCGCACGGTCTGCACGCTGGATCGCGCAAAAAAACGACTGCTTCTCCGAAACCGGGCCGATATCTTCACCCTGGCGATAGGGCCTTAAGCGGCTGGCCCATCGCGGCGGGGACCCATTTCAGTATTCCTCCTGCGCTTCGCTCCCGGATAACGAGTATCCGGGGTGCCCCGTAGGAGGAGCATCCCGACCCACGGGGGAGCCGCATTCAATCGCTTTATGTTCCCTGCTTTTCGTTGCGTCGTTGCGCCGTTGCGTGAGGCAAACCGAATTTGCATACCCTCAAAAGCCCCCCCCGTGGGGGATGCATCCCGACCCACGGGGGAGCCGCATTGGATCGCTTTATGTTCCCTGCTTTTCGTTGCGCCGTTGCGCCGTTGCGTGAGGCAAACCGAATTTACATACCCTCAAAAGCCCCCCGGGAAACACGTTTGCCCCCCCGCCTGCTCAGCAGTCGATGTGGTTATGGAGCTTGCAGGACCTCACGGTGTTTTTCATGAGCATGGTGATGGTCATGGGGCCGACGCCTCCGGGAACGGGCGTAAGGGCTCCCGCAACACCCAGGGCTTCCTCGAAGGCCACATCGCCCTTCAGGATTCGCTTTCCCGAGTCCGTGCGGCCCACTTCGTTTACCCCCACATCGATCACCACGGCCCCGGGCTTTATCATATCGCCACGGATGTACTCGGGGATGCCGGCCGCAACGATGAGGACGTCGGCCGTCTTCGTATGAGAGGCAAGGTCCTTCGTCGCCGTGTGGCAGACCGTCACCGTGGCGTTTGCCCCCCGGTTTTTCTGCAGGAGCATCATGGCGATGGGTTTTCCCACGATGTTCGAGCGGCCGACGACGGTCACTTCCGCCCCCTTCATCTCGACTCCCGAGCGCACGAGCAGTTCCTGGATGCCCGCCGGGGTACAGGGCAGGTAATCGGGCTTTCCGATCATGAGCTTTCCGACGTTCATGGGATGAAACGCATCGACGTCCTTTCCCGGATCGATGGAGAGCAGGACCTTCTCCTCGTCGATATGCCGGGGCAGGGGCAGTTGAACGAGGATCCCGTGGACCCTGGGATCATGGTTGAAGCCCTCTATGAGCTCGATGAGGTCTTTTTCGGCGGTGTCCTCCGGAAGGTCCTTCTGGACCGAATAAAACCCCAGTTCGTGGGCCGTGTTCTGCTTGGCCCGCACATAGCTCTGGGACGCCTTGTTCGATCCCACCAGGATGGTTGCAAGACCGGGAAGCACCCCGTACTTCGATTGAATGGCCCCCACTTCGAGCTTCAGCTCCTCCCGGATCTCCCGGGCGACTTCAGCTCCCTTGAGCAGCTTAGCCGACATTGCCTCTTCTCCTTACTGCGTGCTTTCTATTAAAACAACCCGTGGACCTTGCCGGTTTCGACGTCGACGTCGATGCGCCGGAAGGCCGGGTTGGATGAGGTCCCGGGCATGAGGCTGATGTTCCCCGCGCAGGGACACAGGAACTTTGCCCCGGAGTAGATCAAAACGTCCCGGATGGGCAGGGTCCAGCCCTTGGGAACGCCCTTGATCGCCGGATCGTGCGTCAGGCTGAGGTGGGTCTTCACCATCATCGTGGCGTACTGATCGTACTTGGGATCGGCCTCGAAGGCCTTGGCCTTGGCCGCCGCCTCGGGAGACCAGGAAGCCCCGTCCGCCCCGTAGACCTCACGGGCGATGAGGTCCACACGGTCCCGGAGTTTCATCTCGAGGGGATAGAGGAACTTGAACTCGCGCTCTTCCCCGCAGGCATCGATCACCGCATCGGCAAGCTCCAGTGCTCCCTCGCCGCCTTTTGCCCAGTGTTCCGACACCGCACAGCGAGCCCCGGCCTCTTCGGCGTATTTTTTTACCAGCGCGATCTCGGCCTTCGTGTCCGTTGCAAAGGCGTTGATGCACACGACGGGGTTCATGCCCGATTTCCGGATGGTGCGGATATGGTGCACCATGTTGGGGATCCCGGCTTCAAGGAGCTTCAGATTCTCCCTGGTGTAGGCTTCGGGGAGCGCCAGGCCGGCCACCACCTTGGGGCCGCCTCCGTGCATCTTCAGGGCCCGGATGGTGGTCGTAAGAACGGAGACATGGGGTTTCAGACCGCTCAGGCGGCATTTTACGTTCCAGAACTTCTCGAACCCGATGTCCGCGGCAAAGCCGCTCTCCGTCACGTGGTAGTCGAACATCTTGAGGCCCAGGCGGTCGGCTATGATGGAGGACTGGCCGACGGCGATATTGGCAAAGGGCCCGGCGTGGACCATGCACGGCTGGTATTCGGCCGTGGACAACAGCGTGGGGTTGATCGTGTTTCTCATGTAGGCCGTCATGGCCCCCGCGACTTCGAGGTCCCCCGTCGTAACCGGGTTGCCGCGCTTGTCGTAGGCCACGGTGATCTCTCCCATGCGCTTTCGCAGGTCGGCCAGGTCGTTCACGACGGAAAGAATCGCCATCAGCTCCGAGCTCACCGCGATCCCGAACCGCGATTCCATCGTGTACCCGTCAAGCCTGCCCCCGAGGCCGATAATGACCCGGCGAAGGGACTGCACGCAAAAATCGATCACCCAGCCCATCTCGACCCGCGTGGGATCGATGTCAAGCCGCCTCATGCCGCTCAGGCGCCGGAGCTGCTCGTCGGTGTAGTTCCTCTCGTGCTGCATCCTGGCCGTCATGGCCACCATCCCGAGGTTGTGGGCGTTCATGATGTCGTTTATATCGCCCGTAAGCCCCAGGGAAAACTCCGTCATGGGGATCAGAAGGGCGTTTCCGCCCCCCGCGGCCGTTCCCTTGACGTTCATGGTGGGCCCCGCCGAGGGCTGCCTCAGGCACCCTCCGACATTCATCTTCCTCTTTCCCAGGCCTTCTATAAGACCCAGGGACGTCGTGCTCTTTCCCTCCCCCAGGGGCGTCGGGGTAATGGCGGTCACTTCGATATATTTTCCGTCGGGGCGGCCCTTCATCCGGTTCATGATCTTCATGAAATCCAGCTTGCACAGCCTTCCCATGGGCAGGATCTCGTCTTTTTCAAGCCCCAGCTTCTCCCCCCATTCCCCGGGAGTCGGCATCCCCTTTTCAGCTTCCTCCGATATCTGCCAGTCTTTCATCCGTGTTGCGTCATAGGGCATTTCTTTACTCCGCATATCTTTCAGTTCGGTCTGCCGAGCGGTGCTTTTTCAGATAGTTGCGCATCGGCCGCTCGATGAACCGTTCACACTCTTGTCGTGCTTGGCAACTCAGGCAACACCCGGGTGAAGGGCGGGGCCGGTAGCCCCGCCCGCGGACGCGTTCGCCTTACCTTTTGAGCTTTCCCTGGCGCCTGAGGAGCCACTTGACTTCCTCGATCTGCCACGGGGCGGCGGAAGCCTGGGGAGGCAGCACCTTGATCGATTTGATCAGGCCCATGTGGTAAAGCGCCGCTTTGTGAATGGAGTGCCACAGGTTCATGTCGTAGAACCCTATGTCGTTCCACGGCATGATGTTGTCGTAGTAATACGTCCTGGCGGTTTCATAATCGCCCTTGCGGACCATGGCGAGGAGTTCCACGTGTTCCTTGGGAAGCATTGCCGCCGTGGCCGTCGCAACACCCGTGCAGCCGAGCATCAGGTAGCGCAGCGTGTGGGTGTCCGCGCCGCAGAAAAGGGTCATCCGGCTGCCCACTCTCTTGACCAGGTCCGGCAGGGCCGTGTAGTTCTTCCATGCATACTTCATGCAGGAGATTCGTTTTTCGTCGACGAGCGTTTCGAGCACGTCGAACGGAATGGGGTCTTCCAGGCGGGCGTAGGGTGCAATGGGGATCTTCACGGCGTCCGTGAGTGCCCGGTAATGGTCGAGCAGTTCCTGGGCGGAGTAGGACCTGATCCCCTGGGGGTTGAAGCCCAGGATGGTGTCGGCGCCAAGGCCCTCGGCCTCCTTGCACAGTTCGATCTCGGGATAGGTCCCCATGGCCGGGCAGCCCACGATCACCGCGGCCCGTCCGTTCATGTGCCTGACCGCCGCCTTGATCGTCGCGGCCCACTGTTCGTGGCTGAACAGGTAGGCTTCACCGATTACCGCCAGGACTCCCACCCCCATGCATCCGTTTTCCACTTCGAAGTCGATGACGTTGTTCAATCCCGCTTCGTCCAGCTTTCCTTCATCGGTAAGAGGGGTTGGAATAAGCGCTACGATGTCCTTCGGTTGCTTCATTATTGCTTCCTCCCTTAAAATTACTTTTGCAGAATTTCCCCTGTGTACACTATTTCCGGCAGGCACCGGCGTTGTGGAAACTTCGCAACATGCCGCTACAAGCCCGGCCTCGCGTGCGTTCCGCTCAAAATCCGCCGGGAATGTTCCCCGCGCGATGCGATCTTACCAGGCTCACCCCCTGTTCCGTAGGCTTCTCGGATGCCGTGAATACCGAATTCCGAGAACCTTGCCGGTGTCCGCTTCCCAAGCCGAGCTAATGTTTACTATATGAACATTTGCGCGGTAGTTGAACTTTTGCACGACGGGGATAACTTGTCAAGAACAAAATCCGACAAACTCTTGGAAATCTGCGAACGGGATCAGCACAGGGCGGCAGATGCCCTCGATCCGCCTCCGGGAAGGTTCCGGAAACGGTACGGACAACCTCTTGCGCCCTGGAACGGTATAATGGAAAGGGTCGGGAAGGAGGGGGAAAGAAGGGAGGTGCAACACGGGGGGCCGCCCCTTGTCAAAACCGGAAGAGTGTCCAATCCGGTAACGCCCTGCCACGGTGCACGCTTCCCGTACCCGGTTGGGCCCGGGAAAACGGCGAACGATGCTTCTCAATAGAGTGGGAGCCGTGCCTCCAACGCCGCTGTGCGGTTTTGCGGCAACGCCCGGCGTTTCGCGGGGCGGTCGCCGCGGGCACCCCTCGGCGGTCGTCCTCACGTGCAAGCGCGTGAAGACGACCGCCCGGTGCCGAAGGGATCGATCGTTTCTCGGGCCTCTTCCGAGAGGTCAAGGCTGCCGCCTTGAACGCAAATCGGTAAGGCTCGGCGGCCTCATGAACCAAAGGTGCCGAAAATCACTCCCGGGTGCATTCCTCCACGAGGTAGAGGATGGACATGAAGGGAATGCCGCCTTCCTCGGAGAGCCCGATTTCACAGGTCCTGTTGGTGGAAAAGCCGCGCTTCGCCCCGGCGGGAAGCTGTTCGACCAGGTGCCTCAATCCGTGGCGGTTCAGTTCGGGGTGAGTGAACCCCTTGTCCCCCGCAAACCCGCAGCAGTTGGTCCTGGTGCTCACCACTTTTTCGGCGCACATGCCGGCAAGTTCCATCAGCATGTTGTCCAGTCCCATGTTCTTGGCGCTGCAGACCGGGTGCACGACGACCGTTTCGGCCAGCTTCCTGAACTTGAGATGCGGCGCGAGAAAGGTCATCGTAAATTCGATGGGCTCATAAAGTTTGAGTGTTTTGGGCTGGGTTTCCTTCATGTGGGCCAGGCACGAACTCATGTCCGAAAGGATCGGAAGTTCTCCCCCGTTGGAAACGTTCAGAAGGGCCTTGGCCAGTTTCAGTTCGCATTCCTGCGCCGCGTCCCGGTAGCCTTTGGACGCAAAGGCGAGGCCGCAGCAAAGGTTCGCGGTGTCTTTCGGGAATCTGACCCGGTAGCCGGCCCTCTCGCACAATTTCCCGATGACGAGGATCAGGTCTTCCTGGCCCGGGATCTTGGGGTCCGCCCCCATCATGCGGTCGATACACGACGGAAAATAGACCACTTCGCGGGCATTTTCCTTGGTTGCCGGCCCATTGTCAAAGGAGAGGGCCTTCGTGGGTCGCGGCATGTGGGTAAGCCACCGCTTGGAATTGGGTCTCGGGAAATTGCGCAGCCTGTTGACGCACGCCTTGACGAGGGTTTCGCTCAAGACCGCGGTGGTTCCCAGGGCAAAGGACAGGCCGGCGCGGGCGATGGCCGTCGTCATGTCCACATGGTCCGCGATCTTTCCGGCGATGAACTTGGAGAAGAAGTTCAGCCTGTCCCCCCGGAGCTTCTTGATGTACTTGCCGGTGTTGATGCCGCTGGGACAGGCCGTTTCGCACCGTTCGCAGGCGGCGCAGGTGTCCATCAGCAGGTAGGGAGCCTCCCGTTCCAACTCCTTGAGAAGCTCCGGGTCTTCGCCGGTCTTTTTCAACCAGTCCAGCTCCCTGATGAGTGCCACGCGCTGACGGGCGGACAATGTGAGTTCGTGGGACACGCACACCCGTTCACAGAAGCCGCATTCGATGCAGGCGTCCACCGCCGGGTCCACCGGGAAGTAATGCTTCAGATAACTGACATGCGCTTCCGGGTTGTCGGTAAAAATGACCCCGCGGTTCAGGATCCCGGCCGGATCGAAGAGTGTTTTGACATCTTTCATGATGTCGAAAATGGTCTTTCCCCACTCCCGTTCGACGAAGGGGGCCATGCAGCGCCCCGTACCGTGCTCGGCCTTGAGCGAGCCGTCGTACTTGTCCACCACGACCGAGGGCAGGTCCTCGATGAGCCCCTTGAACCGCTTGACCTGTTCGGGGGAATTGAAGTCCTGGATGAGGACATAGTGCAGGTTTCCGGAAAGCGCGTGCCCGTAGACGAAGGATTCGTTGTAGCCCCAGCGTTCGAACAACTGGTAGAAATCGTTCAGGGCCGGCCCCAGGTGTTCGATGGGAATGGCGATGTCCTCTCCTACGATCATGGTGCCGCGGGGGGCCTTGGCCTTGACGATGGCATCGAAGCCGTTGCGAATCTCCCAAAGCCTCTGGCACTCCGCTTCGTCGTAGGAGAAGACGACGGGAACGGGCGTCGGGATCCCGGCCAACGCCTGGGTTATGGCCCGGACCTGGCTTTCAAGCGCTTCCCGGGTCCGGGCCCGGGTTTCAACGAGCAGCGTTACCGCCTTGGGCCCCAGTTCCTTCAGAAAAGCGGGGACCCCCGAGAGCTCCTCCACCGCGGCGATGGTGCGGCGGTCCATGAATTCCGCGGCGGCCACGTCAAGCTCCTTTAAAATGAGGAGCGCCCTGCAGGCGGCGTCCGCGTCCTCGAAGGCCATCAGCGAAGTCGCTTTCATTGCGGGATCTTCGATGGTCTTCAGGGTGATTTCCGACATGAAGGCCAGGGTCCCTTCCGAACCCACCATGAGGTGTGTGATGATGTCGAACGGGTCCTCGAAAGCCACCAGTGAATTGGCGCTGTACCCGATGGTGTTCTTGATGTTGTACTTCTTGAGGATCCTTGCCCGGACCTCGGGGTTTTCCCGGGCCCTGCGCCCAAGCTCCAGGAGCTTTTCCACAAAATCCGCATGGGTCTTGAGGAAGCTCTGCCGGCTCTGTTCGTCCCGGGTATCCAGCACGGTACCGTCGGCAAGAATCAGGCGCACGCCCGTGATGGTTTGCCAGGCGTTGAGGGTGGTCCCGCAGGTCATGCCCGAGGAGTTGTTGGCGACGATGCCGACGATGGTGGCGGCCTGGAGGGAGGCGGGATCCGGCCCGATCTTCCTCCCGTAGGGCTGAAGGGCCTCGTTTGCCTCGCCTCCGGTCGCCTTGATGCCAAGGGTAATGCTCTCTCCACCGCTTGCAACTTCGCTTTTTTTCCATCTGTCCCCGACGAACACCAGCACCGAATCCGATACGGCCTGCCCGGACAGGCTGGTGCCGCTTCCCCTGAAAGTGATGGGAATATCGAATTGAGTGCACGCGGCCATGACTTCCTTGACTTCCATTTCGGAGTCCACACGGACAATCAGGCGCGGAGTGATACGGTAACCGCCGCCGCTGGTGCCGCAGGCAAAGACCCTTGCCTTGTCGGTTATGAGATGAGATTTTCCGAGAGTAGAATTCAGTCGCCGGATGAGTTTCTCATATTTATCGTTCGACATGTCAATTACCCAACCTCGAATGCATTAGTATTTGTCCCCTTGCCGTATCTTGTCCGGCACGCAATGTGCCGACTCACTTTTTTTAGTTCTCGCGTTTGTATTAACATTTTGCAGAACAGGCCGAAAACCCCTCCCGGAGCCCGGGTGGATGCCGTTTTCTGCGCCGGCGTTGCTCATCCCGGCGTCATGGGAAACGGCCCGAGGGCTGTCGCGTTCCGGCCTCATCAATCCACTTCCCGCCCCGAATAACGGATTTCCAAAACCCTTCGGTCCTTTGCTCGCAAGGAAAAGTTTAAAATATGAACATTTGGTCGTTAGATGAACTTTTACACGACATGGGAAAGTTGTCAAGGACAAATTCCGGCAAATCCGGGGGAATCCGGGGAATGGATCAACGGACGGTGTGCAGGGCCTCAAAAAGACAAATGACCACGCACGATTCCTGAAATAACCCGGGTGAAATGCACCGGGGCTGACTCAGGTATGCGCGATTCCACCCGCGCAACGTTGCTGCATTGAGGACTCTTCCCCGGACCGGGAAAAGTAGTCAGGGGATATCCGATTATAGCCGATATTACGTAAAGTTGTGAACAGTAGATCCAACTCCGTCAATACACGGGCGGAATGCGTCTGCGACGCCGGTTTCATGCCGGTATAAGACCTCCCTCGGTGTATCTCCGGATTGAGCATCCAAACTGAGTTCCATGTCAATTTCCAGGAGGAGAGAATGGCTCTGCAGCATGGAAAAGCCGGTGACAGCACCTGGAAAATGGCCTTCAGACGCCGTCAAAAGGTATTGATCTGCGTGGTGCTTCTTGGAGCCATGGGAATCCTTTTTATGACGAACATAACCAGGATCGCAAAGCTCGGGCTGCCTGCGGTTTTTGTTGTTATGATCGTTTTTATGGTGGCGGCTGACTCTATCGAGAAAAAAGGCGTTGCCGTCAAGAAACGAGCCAGGGATGCCGAGCGCGGGGCCAAGGCCGAAGAGAAGGTTGCCGTCCGTCTCGCGGACCTTCCCGATGGTTATCATGGTTTTCATGACATCGACTTCAAAGGATTCAATGTTGACCACGTGGTGGTGGGACCGGCCGGGATCTTCCTCATCGAAACGAAGAGCCATCGGGGCAGAATCGATGCGGACGGAGACACTCTGCTACTCAACGGCCATCCTCCCGAGAAGAACTTCCTGAATCAGACCTGGAGCCAGAAGAAAGATCTCGAGGAGTTTCTCTGGAGGCAGACCTCCATGCATTGGAAGGTGCACCCGGTGCTCTGCTTTACCAGTGCTTTCGTCCGGACCAGAAAGCCCGTGAAGGGTATCACGGTTGCAAGTATGGGATATCTTAATAAATTCCTGCTGAGTCAGCCGGAAGTAATGAAGGAGGAAGAAATCGCCCACCTCACGCGCATTCTGGTGAGCTGGATCGAGAGGCACGAACGGGAAAAGCTAAGATAGCCTTTTGGCGCGAAGAACAGGCTTCCGCGTCGCAGGCGCATTGACAGGTCCGGTAGGGGCCTCGCCCCTGTTTGCATGCCGATCAGGCTTGCCTGCCCATCATGGATTTCCATGCAAAGCGCGCCAGGAAACTTTCGGGCACGTTTCCTTCCATCTCTTCAAACAGCCTCCAGGGCACGGAAAAGGATAGAATGTCATTTCCCAGCGGTTTGCGCAGGTAGAAACGGGCCGATATATCGGTGAGGCCGACGACTGCACGCGGATTTGCCTGTTCGGCCTCGTAAAAGGGATAGAGCCCCAGACTGGCGCACCCGGCGGAAAAAGGTATTCGCACGTTGTCGGTGCCGGGGCGTGAGAAGTTGGCCAGGACCACCAGAGCGGACAACTGATCGGGGTCGACCAGGAGCGTGACGACTTTGGGCTTTTCCCCGGACTTCAAAGCATCGAGAGGTTTGATAACCACATATGGGCCTTCCGGTTGGATGCCGGGCAGTTCCTCGATCCACCGCGCTGCCAGTTCCGGTGTTTTCAGAAAGCCTTCCCCTTCACTGAATTCCTCCACCATGATCCTCGGTGCGCCGCCCTCTGCAAGTTTTTGGATCATGGCGCGGCCATGCTCCCAGTCCCGGTTTCCGATGGAAAGGAAACGCAGCAGGCACTCGCGCCCGCCCGGGAAATTCTCGGGGCAGGACGGCTCCAGTCCGAAGCCCTCTCCGGCGCCGGGGCAGCCGCAGCTACCCCTGGAAATCGCAACGGTTTTGCCCTTGGCGGCCTGGGCCACCAAAAGCATGGAACACAAAGGCTTGAGGTCTATGGCATCGGCCGGAGGCACCTGGGAGAAAAAAATCGCCAGGGGCGGAAATCTCAGGGACAAAGCCTGCGCAATGTTCGAACTCATGTCATTTTCCTCTTGAACGGGCTGCCGGAAGCGGTGTCTCCACCGCACGGGCTTTACGATATTTCTGAACCGGGAGGTGCACCCTTTGCAAAGTGAAGACCTTGCTTCAAGTCGTTTGAATGGCCTGCGTCCTCCGGTTGGATCATCCAAGCCTACAGGATCTCTTTTACAGCGGATATCAGCTTTTCCTCATCGGGAATGACAAAGCGCTCCAGAGGGGGGCTGGAGGGAACCGGAACGTCCGGTCCCGTGACCCGCCTGAGAGGAGCTTTAAGGCTGGAAAACGCCTCCTCCATGACTATGGCTGAAATCTCACCGGCAAATCCCCCGGTGCGGGTTGCCTCGTGGAGAACCACGAGCCGGCCGGTTTTTCGCACCGAGGAGATTATCGTCTCCCTGTCGAGCGGTACCAGGGTCCGCAAATCGACGATCTCCAGCTCAACCCCTTCCCGCGAGAGCCGTGCCGCGGCCTTCAGGGCAACCCCGAGCATCTTGGACCAGGTCACGACGGTGACGTCCTTACCCTGCCGCTTGATGTCCGCTTTCCCGATCGGAGTAAGGTACTCCTCATCCGGAACGGGTCCGGGCCCGAAGTAGAGCATCATGTCCTCAATGAAAATGACGGGGTTCTCGTCCCGGATAGCAGACTTGAGCAGTCCCTTGGCGTCGGCCGGGGTCGAGGGCATCACCACCTTCAGCCCCGGGGAATGCGCGGCCCACGCTTCCAGATTGTGCGAATGCTGACAACCTGCCCCGAATCCCGCCCCGCTCTTGATTCGCACGACCAGCGGGAAAGAAGACTTTCCTCCCGAGAGATATCTCAACTTGGCGGCGTGGTTGACGATCATGTCCGAGGCGAGGGTGAAGAACGGGTTGAACATGATTTCCACCACCGGTCTCAGCCCTGCCGCCGCTGCGCCGACTGCAAGCCCTGCAATGGCGGCCTCCGAAACGGGGGTATCCTTCACACGCCCGGGGCCGAATTCCTTAAGCAGGCCCGCCGTCGGGAACATCGGGTTGTCGTGTATGCCCACCCCGACGCCCTCTCCCGCAATGAAAACCCCGGCGTCCCGAATCATCTCTTCTCGGAGGGCCTGGTTGACGGCCTGTCCCATTCCCAATTGCTGCATGGCGTTCTCCATTTCCTGATGGTCATAGATTCCGGAGATTTTCAACGGGCGAAGACATCTTCGAGCGCCTCTTCCGGACCGGGGTAGGGGCTCTCCTCGGCAAACCGTACAGCGTCTTCCACGATCCTGTTTGCCTTTGCCTCCATTTCCCGAAATTCCTCGGCGCTGATCAGACCGTGGGCCAGCACTTCATCTCGAAGGCGCGGGATGGGACATTTTTCCTTCCATTCCGCGATCTCCTGCTTGGGCTGATAGAGCTGATGGTCCGCTTCTCCATGCCCGCGGCAGCGGTAGGTCTTGCATTCGATCAGGGTAGGTCCTCCACCGGCGATGGCGAGGTCCCTGGCCCTGCGGGCAGCTTCATAAACCGCCACGGCATCGTTGCCGTCGACGATCTCACCCGGCATGGCATATGCCCTGGCCCTTTCCGCGATGTCTTTTACCCTGGTGTGCTCCTCGTAACGCTGTGCGCCTGCATAAAGATTGTTCTCGCAAACGAAAATGACCGGAAGCCTCCAGAGGCTCGCAAGATTCAAAGCCTCGTGGAATGAGCCCTCATCCGCCGCACCGTCGCCGAAAAAACAGACCGTCACATGGTTCTCTTTCCGGTACTGTTGAGCGAATGCCACTCCAACGGCTATCGGCAGTCCCCCTCCGACGACGGTCGTTGTGCAGGGGGCGTTGACCTCCGGCACCGAAAGGTGAAGGGTCCCGCTTTTCCCCTTGTTGCAGCCGGTGCTCTTGCCGTAGATTTCCGCCATGAGCGCCCTCGGGTCGGCCCCCTTGGCCAGAAGATGATTGTGATTCCGATGGTTCGAAATTATGGCATCCTCGGGCGCAAGCGCCGCACAAACTCCCGAGCCCACGGCTTCCTGCCCGGTGCACAAAATCATCATTCCGGGGATTTTCCCCTGCACCTTGCAAAGCTCCGTGAGTTCATCCTCAAACCGGCGCGAAAGGAGCATGGACCACAGCATCTCGATTTTCTTTTCCTTTGGTACCTTCATGGGCTCTCCCGTTTCAGTGCCTGGTCAAACGTTGTCATGCCGCTTACAGCCTGGACTCACCCTTCGTTGGCTCCGGTCCGGCAGCTTCACGATGGGCGAGCTGTCGGATACCGTTCAGCGAGAACTGCGCAATGTGGTCCGTGATCCGATCGATATCGGCCGGATTGAAGCTCTCTGGATTGAGGGCCGTGATGACGCGCCTTCCCGTGAAATGGTACAGACACTGCCCGACGATGCTCATTGCGCAAAGGAATACCAGGTTGCTCTCCTGACCTTCCGCTGCGCTCTCCTCCTGGAGAATCTCACGGAGAATCCCTGCAAGGTACACGTAAACAGGCCGTATGGAGTTTTGCACCAGTTGGCCCAGAGCGCCTGCGGGATCCGAGACCTCCCGGATAATGAGCTTCATGTGCCATGCGGGAATGCCCTCATCCAGAATCCGCAGGAGAAACGAGTGAATGAATGCGCGCAGTTTCTCCTCCGGTGTCGCTTCGTCTCCAAGGCCGAGGCGGGGCGGATACTTTTTAATTGCCGACTGCATCGAATATTCGAGTGCCGCCGCATAGAGCCCCTGTTTGTTCCGGAAGTGATAATTCATGGCGCCCAGGGGAGTACCGGCAAGGCCGCAGATTTCTCTGACCGTTGCCGACCGGAACCCTCGCTGTGAAAACACCCGGCCGGCTGCCTCGATCAGTCTTGCCTTGGTCCTCTCGCTTCTGTTCAAACTTTCTTCCACCAACAACCTCCATGAAGACTTCTGAACATCCGTATTGAACAAAAGTATTGAACATATGTCCTATTCAGTCAACCGAAAATCTCGGTCCTTTCTTTACCGAACCATCCTGCCTGGAAAGGAACTGTTCCGACGCATCGAGGCTGCCGGAAACAACTTCGAGTGGCCCGATATCAGGCAAGATCTCAAGGCCCTCCAGGTGGTCACCATGGAAAAAGGCGGGAAGCGATTTGCTATCCGGACCGAATGCCGGGGAATCCGCGGCCAAGTGTTTCAGGCAGTCGGCGTCGCCGTGCCTCCGACTATTCGGGAAATCACCGGGTAGTTCACCCATGCTCAGATCACCGATTCGTAGTGCCAAAGGCAGCAATGGCACACATAACTCATAGATATCGCTATATGTTTTTATCGATACTGTAGAAGATCAGTCAAGGACAAAATCCGGCAAATCCGGGGAATGAAGCGGCGCGGGGATGTGGGGGGCGGAGCCCCTCACTTTCCCGAGAAACATCGTTTGATACTTTTCTGAACGCAGCCCGGTATCAGTCACGAATGTCGAAACCGATTGACACCCGGATTCTCGCACCGGGGGCGGGGCTGAATTCTTTATCTCCGTTGAATTCCACTTCACCGAGCCGACGCAATCGGTCAAGAAATGCGGGATAGTTCGCGGCAGGGATCTCGGCCAGGAGCGTTTCGAACCGGTGCTCATCCCTTGCTGCCCCGGCGTTCAAGACCTTCCCGTCCACCCGCTCGATCAGCCGTATGACACTGGAGAGAGTCTTTCGCGCTCCCGGCGCCGGGCTGCCCTCGGACACTTCCGCTGGTCCTGCAACTCCTTTTGACACTCCCTGCTTCAGCCTTCTTTCGGCCGTCGCGCCCATGCCCGTCGTACCCGGATTCGAGGATGAAAAGCTTTCCGGTCTGAATGAGCCGCCACGCGTTTTCCCCCCGGCGGAAGCTCCGGGCAGCTTCAGAGTGAGGGCCACCGACTGCTCTTCAACGTCGGCGAGACGATGAGGTTCGGCCATGGACGAGGAGGCCGGGTTGAGAGCTTTTTCAGTGTTCCTGCGGACATCGGGCAACGATCCGGTGAGTGCGGGCGAGGCTGGAGGCGCTTCGGGGGAAGGCGTCGAGCCGATCGGGGGGAGTGCCGGAGAGGGCAACCCCTTCCGGTTGCCGGCATCTCTCAGAACCACCTGGGCCGTGATGAGCACCAGTGCTGCGGTAGCCGCAGCTCCTGCCAGTTGCAGGAAACGCTTTCCGGCGAACCAACCCGACAGCCGTTGCTTCAGCCTCGAGAGAACGGAAGGTGTTTCCACCCGGCTTCGGACCCGGTCGAGAAAGTCCACGGGCGCTTCCATCTTCGGCATGTTTCCAAGGGCGTGCAATTCCTCTCTCAGGGCTTCCAACTGCATTGCGCACGACCTGCATACGGCCAGATGGGCCTCCACGCCCTCCCGGAATTCCCTCGGGATTTCCGTATCCACATGTTCAAGAAGGATGGCTCTAACCTGAGAGCATTCCATGGGAACTACCTCTTTTCGATTCCTGCTGAAGCTTATTATGGAGGAGCAGTCTCGCGCGGGCCAGCTTCGATTTCAGAGTTCCGAGATTATATCCCGTAATTCTGCATATTTCTTCATAGGAGAGTTCCTCTATATGCCGCAGAACAATAACGGTCCTGTGGTCGTGAGAGAGGGAATCGACAGCGGCTTGAAGCAGGGTCTCCCTCTCCTTCCGGGCCATCCGGGCCAGGGGGGAAGGCGCAGGGTCCTCGATCTCGAATTCCTCGGGCCCATCTTCATCCCGTGAGCTTTTCCCGAACCTCATGACCCTTTTCCAAAAGCGATGCTCGGCGGAGTTGTGTCTGTTCCTGCAAATGTTCACGGCGATGGTGTAGAGCCAGGTCGAAAAACTCGACTCGAACCTGAATCCGTCGATCGACCGGAACACTTTCATGAAAGTCTCCTGCGCGCACTCCTCGGCATCGTCGTAATCGCCGAGCAGCCTGTGGCACAGGTTGAATACGCGATCCTTGTGGCGCAATACCAGCCTGTCCAGGCCCGTACGATCTCCCGAAAGGAAAGCCACAATGTCCGTTCTGTCTTCTTCTTTCGTCATGACCTGCGCCAAATCGACCCGGAGTTTCCCCTTGATGTTTCATCCCAAGTTGCGTTCAGGAAAACGCCAGACAATGTTTCCCAAAGAAGAGGAGAGCTGTGCTCCCCCCTGCGCCGCCGCGCCGCTTTGCACGGCGCCGCGGGCGCCGAGCGCGTGGGCCGAAACCCCGAGGGGTGCTGGGGAATCACCCCCCGCTCTTTGGGGGGATGCCAGGATTATCATCTTGAATGCAAACCAGCATTAGACGGGACCGATCGAAGGAGGTTTCGTCAAACCTCAGGATTCCATGATCGGAAGACTACCCCCCAGTGCTGCACCAAGCAGAATCGGAATATGTCGGGAGCGCTATGATTGCCGGCTCCGTCCCGTGCCGCTGAGCCGGCGGCACGGGACGGAGCAAACCTCAGTTCGCTGCACTCATGAGTTCGCTGCACTCATGGTCACCGTCACATTGACTTTCCCGCCGTCCTTCGGAGCCGGAAAGCTCCATCTTCCTATCTGCCCGCCGATGCAGTCGAGCACCATTTTGTCCATGCCCTTATTTGATAATACGCGCACGTTCACAACCGAACCTGTCCTGTCGATGGTCCACTCCATGGACAATCCGAAACGCGGAATATTTCCACCGAAACATTGCCGAAGCAGGGGAAGATTCTGCTCGACGGCCTGCCGTACCGCCTCTTTTGAAAGTCCCCCTCGCACCGTCAGCCTTTCTATCACAAATTCCGCACGATGAGCCCCTTCGTCCGGTCCGGATTCCATGTCCCCGGTCCGGTCGGTCGCTTCCTGCCCGCTCCCCCCTGCTTTCCGCGCCTGATCCTGCGCGGAACCGATTTTCGCCTCCGCAATCCGGTACGATCCTCCAAGGCTCTCCGATTTGGTCTTGAACGAATCGGCCGGACCGGAATAACCGTAACGGCCGGGAGACGTGGCCGCCATTGCCGGTATGCAGGCCTGGGTTTCGGCCAGCGCGTTGTCCGAAACCCCTTGCGGCAGGGGCAAGGGCTGTTTCACGGTCACCGCGTCCTCTCCCTGGCGGCGCACCCGGGTATCGATTGCCACAAAGGAGGTATAGGCGCTGAGCAGGTTGTACCTGATGCCCAGTTCCGTAATTTCCTTCACCCGCTCATCGGATGCTTTGAGGTTGTTGTAGTCCGAAAGCTGCGTCATCAGCGTCCGTGCCCAGAGATACCGCAGAGCGGAATTTTCGGCCAGGGGTTTGATCTCGGCCACATCGATCCGCTTTTCGTATTTTTCCCGGCCGTTCAATCCGGATATCGTGATGGTCCCCTGCGGTTTGCCCTTCCACTTGCCGAAGACAACCGCGGGGCGCTCCGCGAAAATGTCCGACACCCCCGAAGGAGTGACCTCATAGGCCTGGAAATCGCCGAAATTCACCTTGATTTGCGTGAGCACCGGGGATTGCACGTATTTACGGAACTTTTCGGCCATGCCGGGCGCTTCGTCGGCCCGGGTGACGACAAAAGGCTCTCCGGAGCCGATGCGGGCCATGCCTTCGATTATGTGGCGGTTTACGCTCGTGCCTATGCCGAAGGGGAAAATGTTGGCATCGCCGTTGAGCTGGCGGATCAGATCGAAGACTTCGGGTTCAACCGTCACATATCCGTCCGTTGCGATGACGATGGTCCGTGCAAATTTCTCGGTTCGCGGCAGAGAGAAAGCGCGCCGCATTGCCGGTAAAAGTTCGGTGCCTCCGGCCCCCTGCGGCCGCTGGATCATTTCGATCGCGAGCCGGATATTGTCCGCGCTGGCGGCCACGGATCGCTCGGAGAGAAGATCCGAACCCCCCGAGAACGTCATTATGTTGAACAGATCCGTGGGACGAAGGCCGGTGAGCAGATCTTTGACGAGTTTTTTTGAAATTTCCAGGGGAAAACCGTGCATCGATCCGGAAACATCCACGATGAATATATATTCCCGTGGGGGCATGGAATCCGGTGTCACGCGCTTTGGGGGCTGGCCCATGAGAAGGAAGAAGTTTTCTTCAGATCCTTCGTAGAGCAGCAGTCCCGACTCGATCCGGTCCCCGGCAAGGCGGTATCTGAGGATGAAGTCCCGGTTGCCGCCGGAATGCTCGCCGGGGTCCAGGTCGATATCGGCCGCGCTTTTGTCCCGGTAGGCGATGGCGGCCTTGTGGGACGGGCAACTCATCTCCCCGATGGGCACACCGGCGGTTACCCTGGCCTTGATGTCGAAGGAGCAGGTCGGGGATTCTCCCTGGTGCAGGTAGGGATTCATGGACCATTTCTCCGAAGCGGGTGCCATGGCGGCCGGTTGATTGGAGTACCTCGGGCCCACGACGGTCGGGTAGACAAACTCGTAGACGCCGTCCGTCGGTACGAGTATCTCCGTATAGCGCAGTTCCGTTTCGACTTCGTCTCCCGGCAGGATGTTGGCCACGTTCATCAGGAAGACGTTGGGCCTGTCCTGCTCGAGAAGAGATGCGCTCCTGCCCTCCTGCCTGGCCTTTTCATAGGCTTCCCGGGCTTCCTGCCGCTTCCCTATCCGCGCGGTGACGGTGCGCTCGCCGATGGTCATCTTCATGCCGTAGACGGCGGCACGGGTCGATGCGGGGAAGACGTACATGGCTTCGACCGGCTTGCTGCCGTCGTTCCTGTACACTTGAGTGACGGCAACATCGGCGATGAACGCCGAAATGTTCACGACCACCGAAGTGCTTTTCAGCGGAAGCTGATCGATGCCCGGATCGTCGGATTTAACGAAAAAGTAAGGGGAAAGGGTCTTGTCAGCGGGTTCCGGCTCCTGGGCCCAGGCCTGCCCGGGTCCCCCTGGGTACCGGGATGCCGCAAGACTGCAGCAGACGGGCAGGATGAACGCCGCCGCCAGTGCGCAAAGAATTCTCCTTCCGGTAAGAATCTGTGGATGCTTCATCGGTTGTCCCTTCGTCATAGGTGGGTTGATAATCGATCGTTCCACCCCTGTTTGACAAAGAAGGGACAAAAAGGTTCCCTGATTTTTTCGCTCTTCGCGACGATCATCCCCTGGTCCGAAAAGGATGGACCGGGCCGCCGGAAAATTGCGGGTGCCTGCTTTCTCCCGGCCTCGGCCGGCGGGCGTCGTTGTGAAGCCGTGGTGCGTCAAGATGGTATTTTCAGCATCCTCCAAAAGAAAACATGGGAATGATTCCCCAACACCCCGGGGGCGTCGCACGCGCAGGGGCGTGAGGCCGAGCCCTTGGCGCATGGGACGAATGCTCGACGCTCGCGGCGTTGCCGCGGCGCCACACAAAGCCGCCCAGCGGCGCAGGGGCGTGGGGAGCGCAACTCACTGCGCTTGTGAGAAGCATCGTTTGCTGCTTTCCTGAAGGCAACTTGCTGTCAGTGTTCGTCCGGGAGGATTTCCTGAACCCGTCCGATCCGGCCGTCTTCCAGCCGGACTTTAATCCCGTGTGGATGGAAGGAAGAAGACGTAAGAATATCCTTCACAATCCCGGCGGTTCGTCTACCGGTTCGCTGGTCTTTTTTCAGAATAATTTCGACTCGCTTTCCGGGCCGGATGTCACTGCGTTGCTGACCGTTCATTTCATTCGTTCCTCTGTTGCCGATAGGCCTTCCGATAGGTGTCAATCAGCGTTGAATACTGACCCGGCGTCAGCGTTCAAAATTGACCCACCCTGCTTTGAATGATTTCTTGTTTTCAGGTTCCATGTTTCATCTTCCATGAGCCGTTGCCGGTCCCGATGATACGGCAGTGATGGGGCATCCCGTCGAGCCGCGCCCTGGTCGAGGGAGCCAACGACAGAATCAAAACACCGGGGCGACAGACCGATAGCTTCCGGGACATGGATCATATCGAACCGCGGCCCTGCCGTTTGCACGCACGGAGGTACTCATTTCCCGGACGACCCCCAAAAGCAGATGTCGCTTCTGCGTACGGAACCGTGTTCGAAATCCGAAGGCGGGCACGCCCCCGCTCCTGTTCCGCATTCCATCTCGCCGGTTATCTGATCATAATTGCTTGACATGGGGGGTTCTTGTCCAGGATTAAGATAGGGTCAACCGGATGTTCCCTTGGTGAATGCCGGTTTCGGGGTGTAATGCGAAATTGCGTTCAAGATTATACTGGTCAGCGAACGGAACGGCGAGCAGAATGCAGGGGCGCAGAAGCATAGCGCTGCCCATCGAAAGCGATGGGCACCAAGGTGCCCATCCTGCAAAGTTCGCATTGCAGTTATGTCTTGCAACTCAGTGTAAACAGCCGCTCCTGGCCCGTTATGACTCCTCCAGGCTGTCATAATAGATCGTTTGCATTTCCGGTGCAAGCGGCTTTACTCACCTGACGGCATGGCCCATGTAGGATATTCTCAGGTCTCCGGTTTCGCATAAGGCTAAGGTTTCGGCTATTTCCCGGTTGCTCATCCTTCCTTTTCTCAACGCTCGCAGACTTCTGATCAGTGCCAGAGGATTCTTTCTCGAAGAAATGCCTCTCAGTTCCTGATTCGTGAGCTTGCAGCGGTTCATTACGGCAATGAGTTCCGCCGGTTTGATGAACTTCTCCCAGACATGGACATTGGGTTGGGTCCACCTGGTGAAGCTCCAGTCCTGGCTGATCTTGATCAGAGCGATTTTGCTCAACCAGGTTCGATTGACCGTGTCGTAGAAGAATATCCCCCCGGGCTTCAGCGCGCGTGCAACCTCGCTGATCACCAGGCCGAGGTCGTCGACATGCTCGAGCACATCGCAGCAGGCAACGATATCGAAAAAAGCATCGGGAAACGGCAGGGCTTCTCCTTTTCCTTCCCGGTAGTCAATCTCCAGGTTGTTGTCGGCGGCGTGTTTGCGAGCCGCCTCGAGGGAACGGGCCGCCGGATCGATGCCTGTTACGACGAACCCGTCCCGTGCGAATTCCTCCGCCAGAAAACCGCCTCCACAGCCGACGTCCAATAGCGTCTTTCCCGGAAGATGCAGTTGCTGAAGCGTGCGCTTGAAATACCCGTACCTCACGGGGTTCATGCAATATCTGAGGCTGGAAAGGTCAAACGAGGCATCCTCGGACCACCAATCATGGCCGTATGTCTGGTAAATCTCGTTATTGATCCTCATGAATCCTCCTCATGTGCTTGCCCTCCGTGCGGCTGCGCGCAGGGCTCCTAGTGAAACGCGTGGCCCACCACGACAAACAGCATTACCGCCACGAGGACGAAGGCACCGACGGCTTCCCGGCCTATTCCCGAACGGGCGGCATGACCTCGCACGTAGCTGAGCAGTACGCGGCGGTTGAGAACGGCATGCGTGACGGCCGACACCATAAAGAGGACGCCAAGGATGCTGTGCGCCGACATCCAGGCGTGCCGCGGGAAGGACACTATCGGCTCCATCTGGTGCAGGTGGTTAGCCAGGCCGGTGATCGGCAGCCCGAGCCCGGTGACGGTAGCCGTGAGGATGACGAATCCCCGCAGGTTGAACAGTTTCCCCCCGGTGTTTTTCATCTCTACGGTTACTCCTTTCAACGCAGGCTTTCGAGAGCTCCACGCAACTGGGACAGAACCCGAACCGCCGTGGCAATGTCTTCGCTGCCGGCGAGCGATTCGAGTTCCCGCTCGAATTCGTGCGCACGCCCGTGAAGCTGCTCAAAAACCCGCAAGCCCTCCGGCGTGAGCCTCACGTAGCTGCGTCGGCCGTCCCTGGCATCGGCGGCACGGTCGACGAGCCCCTCGGATTCCATATCCTTGACCTGACGCGTTACCGCTGCGGCGTTGACTCCCAGGCACCGGGCAATCCGCATGATTCCGATATCCTCGGGACGGCTGATTGCAAGAAGCCGCATCAGCGCAAGCCTCGAGGCCGGCATCCCCACTTGCCGGCTGAACTCGCTGAGCAGGATTTGATGGATCCGCATTACTTCGCGCAGCAAATGCGGTTCATTGCCTTCGTGATGGAGTTCGTGGACGGTGTCGGCCATTCTTTTTCTCCTCGGACGATATTATTGATATTGTCATTGACATTGTCAAGTACTTTCTTCCGAAGCTTGACCGGTTGAATCTCCGCAAGGGAGGCTTCGCCGAGTTCATCCCGGGAAAACAGTCACGAGGCGATGCCTGCGTCCCCTGATCGATTTCAATTTCGGGTGGGATGCGCTATCTTCCGGGCTGTGGAAACTATGATGAAGATCGGGGGGGATTCCCCGGAGTCTACCTTCCCGGCGATAACGGAACGGGGCAGGGGGTGATCATGGCAGACGAAGATACGAGGTCGCGCAACAGGAATTCCCTTTACTTGTGCGCACCTGTGAATGCCTTGGTTGAAGGCATCTATGAAGAGAATATCGCTTTCAGCGAAGTGAAAAGATTCGGCGACTTCGGCATCGGGACGTTTGACTGCCTGGACGGTGAGATGGTCATGCTCGACGGGACGATATATCAGATCACCTCCGACGGCCGTGTACGGCAGATCGAAGACGAGGCAAAAACCCCTTTCAGTTGCGTCACCTTTTACCGGCCGTTCAGCCACGATGAGCTGGACGGTCACCTGTCCCATGACGATTTTCTCGTGTGGCTCCAAAAACTGCTGCCTTCTCCGAACCTGTGCTATGCGCTGAGGATCGAAGGCCGGTTCGACTCGATTGTCCTGCGCTCGGTGCCGAAGCAGGAAAGTTACCGGCCCCTGGCGGAAGCCGCCAAAGATCAGCCCGTCTTTCGGTTCTCGAAAATGGAAGGCACGCTGGCGGGCTTCTTCACCCCTGCGTTTCTTGGATCGTTGAACGTGCCGGGCCTGCACCTCCATTTTCTTTCCGCGGACTTGAAGCATGGCGGGCACCTTATGACCTGTGAGCCCTGCCAGGTGCGTGCGGGGGTGCAGATACTCAACCGTGTGGAATTGGCCCTGCCCATGAACCTCGACTACCTCATCCTGGACTTCAAACGCGACACCGGCCGAGACCTGGACAAGGCGGAAAAGTGATTCGCTCCGCGGTTATTCGGCAGGCACCGGGGCTCCTGGCCGGGTTCAACTTCGGCTGGGATGCACCCGTTCCCGACTTCTTGGACGCGGTTTCTGCAACTGTTTATTCACTGAAGAGCTGAATTGTAATCGTTTTCCTGCGACCGAAAACGTTTTTCGCGAATGCAGCCTGATTCGTTCACAAACCGTCTTGCACAACAATTTTCTTGGAATTAGTGGGTTGAATAACTATATTTTGAGATAAAAGCTAAACAGTAATCTTTTTTCGAGGTTCGTAACGATTTTTGAGGGGAGATGACTTTGGACGCGACAGAGAACCGGTTGGCAGGATATGCGTTCCTGATTGAGAAGTACGGGCTAAGCGTCATGCCGAACTGGCACACGTCCTCGGTCAGCCCGGCCGGAACGCTGCGTTCGACGATTCGGGAGGGCCAGGTCGAATCCGTTTACCCACAGTCGTATTGGCCTGGAGATAGCACGGGCGAGCATCTGGAATTCGCCCTGAAGTACGACGGTGTCAACCTGGGCATCCTGTCGGCCCTTTTCAAAGTGGTCGTGGAAGACGAGATCACGGTCTGGATCACCTCGAAACCTACAGGGAAATACGTCCGCAGGATCTGGTTCCTGTATGAGGCCCTGACCGGGAGGGACCTCCCCCTGCATGATCTGACCAGGGGGAATTACGTCGAACTTCTGGAGGTGGATCGATATTACACCGCAAAACCCGGCAGGCGCGTGCAGCGCCAGCGTGTCATAGACAATTTGCTGGGTGGGCGGCATTTCTGTCCCGTCGTCCGACGCACCGAAAAGCTGGCTGCCATGGAAGGGATCGATCTGCGCCAGCGTTGCGAAGAGATCGTTGGCGCATATCCACCCGAACTGCTCAGGCGCGCCTTGAGCTATCTCTACAACAAGGAGACCAGGTCGTCATTCCAGATCGAGCACATTAAGCCAAGCGCCTCCCGCACCGAAAGATTCATGGGCCTGCTGGAGGTCGCGGAGCACAGGGACTTTTGCGAAAAGCCTCTTTTGATCGACCTGCAGAACCGCATTGTCGATCCCCGTTTCCGGGATACCGATTATCGGACGAAACAGAATTACATCGGACAGGCGATTTCCTGCCGGAAGCAAATCGTTCATTATGTTTCCCCGAAACCCGATGATCTTCCCGACCTGATGGACGGCCTGCTCACCTCACATCGGACGATGAAAAAAGGCGCGGTGCCGGCCATTGTCCATGCCGCTGCGATTTCATATGGATTTGTCTTCATGCATCCCTTCGAGGATGGAAATGGCCGCATTCATCGGTTTCTCATCCACAATATCCTGTCCCTGAGGGATGCGATCCCGAAAGGTCTCATGTTCCCGATCTCCGCCGCCATGCTGAAAAATCCGGCGCTTTACGACCATTCCCTGGAAGCGTATTCGACCCCCCTGATGCGGCTGGTCGAATACGATCTGGACGATCTCGGCCGGATAACCGTACCGGGAGAGACCGTCGGATGGTACCAGTATATCGATATGACGGCCCAGGCGGAGGCGTTGCACGATTTCGTGAGACTCACCATCGAGCACGAGTTCGTGGAAGAGCTGGACTTTCTGGCGAATTACGACAAGACCAGGCGGGCTATCCAGGAAATCGTGGACATGCCCGACCGCCTGATCGATCTCTTCATTCGACTCTGCTTGCAGAACAACGGCCGTCTTGCAACCGGAAAGCGTGAGTCGCATTTCCGCTTCCTGTCAGATGACGAGTTGGCCGGCATGGAAGATGCCGTCCGGGCAGGATACGCAAGGAGCTGAACGTCCAGCCGGGCTTTCCGGTCAGGTTCAGGGGAATCATGGTTTCTGAGCAGCAGGAACCGACTGCCTTTGAGCATCATTTGCTCCGGGCCGTCGGCACTGCATGACGGCGCATCGGGATGGGAACGCTCAAACGCGCTCGATCGTCCATCCGTGTTTTCTCAGCTCATCGAGCGACTCGTTCCCGTACTCATTCCGGATTTCAAACACACCGTCCTTCACTGTGCCTCCGCCATTCCCCCGCCCCGGCGCTCCGGGCAGAAACCCGGGGGGGGGCGCTTTCCCATCCAGGCATTGAACGCTTCCGTGCAGGATTTCCCGGCCGTGGACATCTTCGCGCCTCCCTGGCAGGTTTTTCGGGGAAGGGCCAGACTGCGTACCCATCTGCATGGGGAGATGCCGGAGACCCATGGGAGCGTAACCCATGGGACAAGCAGGGATGGTTTCGCCTTGTGCGTCTTTCCCGCGCGTGGTAAGAAATTTCAGGGTTTTCAGGTTCAAAGAGACCTTGCTGAATCAGCTTGTAGTTTGCTTCAGCTGGGTTTCGCGCAACGGTTAGAAGGTTTCGATGGAGTGGAGCCATCGCAAGACGTCATAACCTTTTGGTGCCTGCGATCATGACAGACGGCTCCTGTGTCCGGCGCGCTGATGTTGGCTGGGGACCTTGACGGGTACCGGCTATGGCGAAAGTTTTGCACTGGGATCGTGCCATCGATACAAGTCAAGTGACATGACGAGAACGAGTCAATTATGAACAACGATACTACCACCCTTAGCCAACTCGAATCCTACCTATGGGAAGCCGCCAACATCCTGCGCGGGCCGGTGGATGCCGCCGACTTCAAGACCTATGTCTTCCCATTACTCTTTTTCAAGCGCATTTCAGACGTATATAATGAGGAGTACTCGGCTGCGCTGGCGGAATCGGGCGGTGACGAAGAGTACGCACGGTTCCCCCAGAACTACCGCTTTCAGATCCCGGAGGGATGCCACTGGAGTGACGTCCGCGTGATCACGGCCAACGTCGGCCAGGCGCTGCAAAAGGCCATGCGCGGCATCGAGAAGGCGAACCCCGATACACTTTACGGCATTTTCGGAGATGCAGCCTGGTCCAACAAGGATCGCCTGCCCGATTCCCTGCTCCGCGATCTCATCGAGCACTTTTCGCGCATCACACTCGGCAACAGGGAGGCGCAGGCGGACATCCTCGGCCAATCTTACGAATACTTGATCAAGAAGTTCGCCGACCTCACGAACAAGAAAGCGGGTGAGTTTTACACCCCGCGTTCGGTCGTGCGCTTGATGGTCAAGATTCTCGACCCCAGGGAAGGCGAGTCCATTTACGATCCCGCCTGCGGCACGGGCGGCATGTTGCTTGAGGCCGTTCACCACGTCCGCGAGAACCATGGCGATGACCGGATGCTTTGGGGCAAACTCTTTGCGCAGGAAAAGAACCTGACCACATCCGCCATTGCGCGTATGAACCTTTTTCTGCACGGCGCTTCGGATTTCAGGGTGGTCCGGGGCGACACGCTACGCCAGCCGGCGTTCTTCGCCGGCGACAACCTCGCCACCTTCGACTGCGTCATCGCCAATCCTCCTTTCTCGCTGGAAAAGTGGGGAGAGGAAGTCTGGGTCGACGATCCTTACGGCCGGAACTTCGCCGGGATGCCGCCCGCGAAGAGTGGCGACTATGCCTGGGTGCAGCACATGATCAGGTCCATGGCTTCCGCGACCGGTCGGATGGCCGTGGTATTGCCTCACGGTGTGCTCTTCCGCATGGGCAAGGAGGGCGTTATAAGGCAAAAGATTCTTCAAATGGACCTGCTCGAAGGCGTCATCGGCCTTGGTCCGAATTTGTTTTATGGTACCGGGCTTGCCGCCTGCATTCTCGTCTTCCGTCAGCGCAAGGATAAGGACCGGAGGAACAAGGTGCTCATCCTCGACGCATCCCGCGAGTTCAAGAAGGGCCGGGCGCAGAACGAACTGCTCCCCGAGCACGTCGAGCGCATTCACGGCTGGTATCGCGACTACAAGGATGTTGAAGGCATTGCCCGTGTGGTGGCCCTCGACGGCATCGCCGCGAATGGCTGGAGTCTGAACATCCCGCGTTACGTCGAACCGAAGAACGAACAGGAAGTTCTCACGGTGGAGGATGCGATGAATCGGCTCAAGGAAAGCGCTGCGGCGGCGTTTGCGGCGGAGGAGAGGCTGATGGAGATACTGAAACGAGAGGGTCTTTTATCATGAGGGGCAATGACATCATCGAGCCGCTCAAAACAAACCGGTCGATGATATGATCAAGGCTGTTGAAGCAAGGCTTGTCCGAAGCCTTGCCAATGATCTTTCAGGCATCAGGAAGACGAAATTCATTCAGCGAAAAGACAAGATCAGCAAATGACCCACATCACTCGACAACAGCTCGAAACCTACCTCTGGGGGGCGGCAACACTCCTTCGCGGCACCATTGACGCAGGGGACTACAAGCAATTCATCTTTCCGCTCCTCTTTTACAAGCGCCTGTGCGATGTCTTCGACGAAGAAACCCAAATCGCGTTGGTGGAATCCGGCGGGGACGTCCATTTTGCCGCTTACCCGGAAAATCATCGCTTCCAGGTCCCGCCCGAGGCCCACTGGCGCGAGGTGCGGCAGGTCGCCAGGAACGTCGGGCAGTCCCTCCAGTCCGCCATGCGCGTCATCGAGACCACCAACCCCGACAAACTCTACGGCATTTTCGGCGATGCCCAGTGGACCAATAAGGACCGCCTCTCCGACGCCATGCTGCGCGACCTCGTCGAGCACTTCAGCACGTACGAACTCTCCCTGGCCAACCTGCCCGAGGACGAGTTGGGCCAGGGTTACGAATATCTCATCAAGAAATTCGCCGACGACTCCGGTCACACCGCCGCGGAGTTCTATACCAACCGCACCGTTGTCCATCTTATGACCGAAATGCTCGAACCGCAACCGGGCGAATCCATCTATGACCCCACCTGCGGCTCCGGCGGCATGCTCCTCTCCTGCGTCGCTTACCTCCGCCGCCAGGGCGGGGAATGGCGCAATGTCCGCCTCTATGGCCAGGAGCGGAACCTCATGACCTCTTCCATCGCCCGCATGAACTGCTTTCTTCACGGCATCGAAGATTTTCGGATTGTGCGCGGCGACACTCTCTCCGAGCCGAAATTCGTCGAGGGCGACCGCCTCATGCGCTTCGACGTGTGCCTTGCCAATCCGCCCTATTCCATCAAACAGTGGGACCGCAATGCTTTTGCCTCCGACTCATGGGGCCGCAATCTCTACGGCACTCCGCCACAGGGCCGGGCCGACTATGCCTTCTGGCAGCATATTCTCGTAAGCCTTGCACCGAAAACCGGCCGCTGCGCCATTCTCTTCCCTCACGGCGTCCTATTCCGCCAGGAAGAGGCGGAAATGCGGCGGAAGCTCATCGAAGCCGACGTCATCGAATGCGTCCTCGGACTCGGTCCGAATCTCTTCTATAATTCACCGATGGAAGCCTGCGTCGTCATCTGCCGCACTACCAAACCCAGAGGGCGCAAGCGAAAAATCCTGTTCATCAACGCCGTCAACGAAGTCGGCCGTGAGCGTGCCCAGAGCTTTCTCACCGACGAGCACATCGAGCGCATCGTCGCTGCCTATCGCGACTTCAGGGATGAACCAGGCTTTGCCCATGTGGTGACAGTGGATGAAGTCCGCGCCAAGGAATGCAGCCTCAGCATTCCGCTCTATGTTGAGCCACCCAAGGCACATGGTACGCTGGAAGTGAAAGAGACGTCTTCGCTGGCGGGGACGTTGAATGCGTGGCTCAAATCCAGATGGAAAGTCGCGGAAGCTCTGACCAAGGTTCTGCCGAAATCAACGCCTCCAAAGCTGGAGGTCCGCTTGGGCGGTGCCGATACCTGTGAACTTCTCAAGGACAAAGCCAAGTGGGTCCACGTCCGCTTTGGCGACGTAGTGAAGAACCTCAACGAGACGGAGCCCAATCCCGCCAAGGCCGGGCTGGAGCGGTACATCGGGCTGGAGCATCTCGAACCCGGCTCGCTGCACGTCCGGACGTGGGGCAACGTTTCAGACGGCACCACGTTCACGCGACGCTGCCGGCCGGGGCAGGTACTCTTCGGCAAGCGCAGGGCCTATCAGCGCAAGGTGGCCGTGGCGGAGTTCGAGGCGGTGGTGTCCGGCGATATCTACGTCTTCGCTCCGAAGAACGACCGTCTCTTGCCGGAACTCCTGCCGTTCCTTTGCCTCTCGGAGCGGTTCTTTCAACACGCGGTCGGGACTTCGGCCGGTTCGCTCTCGCCGCGCACCAACTGGGCCAATCTCGCCAACTTCGAGTTCGACCTCCCGCCGCTCGACCAGCAGCGGCGCATCGCCGAAATCCTCTGGGCGGTGGACGAACAGTGTGTAGGTTTCGGCGACTTATCCCTGGAAATTGGGAAATGTGCTGACAGCTACATCAGCAGAAAGCTGCAAGAGGTGAGTGAACAAGGTATTGGGAAATCAGTGCCTCTGGGAGAACTGGCGGACCTTCGGACTGGCAAGCTTGATTCTAATCGTGCGATCGAAGACGGGAGGTATCCGTTCTTCACGTGCGACCCAAAGACACTGCGAATTGATTCCTACTCTTTCGATTGCGAGGCATTGCTTTTGGCCGGCAACAATGCGGCCGGAGTCTACCCATTGAAGCACTACAAGGGGAAGTTCGACGCATACCAACGAACGTACGTGCTCACGATTCGAGACACTAATAGGATTTCTTATCGCTATCTTATCGCGGCTTTGCGGCACAAACTCGACGATTTGAAGCGACTTTCTGTAGGAAGCGCGACCAAGTTTCTTACTGTACGAGTTTTGCAGCCGCTCGCGATTCCAACTCCATCAGCAAAGACTCAAAAAGAGATTGTTCGCACCATAGAGGGCTATGAGCACGCCAAAACATCAGCGGAGGAACAGGCGGCGGGATCGGCAAGGCTGCGAAATGCCCTCAAAGAGACTATTTTGTCATGAGTTTGACCGAATCCAGCGCCGTGAAGCAAACGATTCCCGAGGCCTGTATGGTCACCGCCACGGTTCACAATGAAGCCGTGATGAGTATGGTACAACCAGATGCTGGTTTGGAGAAGATTCTCGCGTTGCTCAAAGGCGTCCAAGATTTGGCTGCCAAGGAGATTGTTGACGTACTGAGGATAACCCAAGGGGCAGTGGAATAATAGATTGCAGAACTGCATGAAGAAGGAGAATCCGGCGGAACGGTCCCACCAAGGGGCGGGCACCTGGGAGGATTTTTGAATGACTTTTACCGAATCCAACACGGTCGAGCAAATGATTCTCGATGCCGTCGCCAAGCATGGTGGCACGGAGAAGTTTGTCCTGCACCAGGACACCCAAGGCTGGGGCGGTTCGCTTGGTGGGGAATTCAGGCCAATCCTTTGGGTTTATGTGCCCGCCGCTTTGCTTCCCCGCCAGAGCGGCGACGTGATGGTGGAATCGTGGGTGCGCGAGGCGCTCATCAGGCTCAACCCCGAAATCGCCGCTCAACCCGATCGCGCCGATGAGGTCATCTATAACCTGCGAGCGTGCATCCTCTCGGTGCAGGCCGATGGACTGGTGCGGGCCAACGAAAACTTCATGGCGTGGCTCCGGGGCGAAAAGACCATGCCGTTCGGCCGTGCCGGCGAGCATGTGCCCGTGCGGCTGGTGGATTCAGCGCGGCCCGCCGACAACCGGTTGACGGTTTGCAACCAGTGGACCTACCAGGCCGGTCCGGTGGAGAAGCGATTCGACGTGGTCTTTCTCGTCAATGGTTTGCCCATGGTGATCGGCGAGGCCAAGACGCCCACGCGCAGCGCGGTGACGTGGTTCGACGGGGCATTCCAGGTGAACGAAATTTACGAGAAACAGGTGCCGGCCATGTTCGTGCCGAACGTCTTCTCCTTCGCCACGGACGGCCACCTGTTCCGCTATGGCTCCATCCGCATGCCCATCGATACGTGGGGTCCATGGCGCGACGAGGAGAACCGGGAGGAAGGCCGGCTTCATCACGTCAAGGCCACGGTCACGAGCATGCTCAGGCCCGAGGTGGTGCTCGACATTCTGCAGAACTTCACCCTCTTCGCCACGGACAAGAAGCACCGGCGCATCAAGATCATCTGCCGTTATCAGCAGTATTTCACCACCAACGGGATCGTGGACCGCGTGGTGAAGGGCTATCCCAAGAAGGGCCTCATCTGGCATTTTCAGGGCAGCGGCAAGTCGCTCCTCATGGTCTTCGCCGCGCAGAAGCTGCGCATGCACCCGAAGCTGGGCAATCCCACGGTGATAATCGTGGTGGACCGAATCGACCTCGACACGCAGATCACCGCCACGTTCAACGCTTCCGATGTGCCGAACATGGTGGGCGTGGCGACGCGTCGGGAGTTGCAGACCCTGCTCGGGCAGGATGTGCGCAAGGTGTTCATCACGACCATCCACAAGTTCGGCGAAGCGGGCGGCAGGTTGAATGAACGGTCCAACATCATCGTGATGGTGGACGAAGCGCACCGCACGCAGGAAGGCGACCTCGGTCGCAAGATGCGCGAAGCCTTGCCCAACGCTTTCCTCTTCGGCCTTACCGGCACGCCCATAAACCGCGTGGATCACAACACCTACTGGGCATTCGGCGCCGACGAGGACGAAAAAGGGTACATGAGTCGTTATTCGTTCCAGGATTCCATCCGCGACAAGGCGACGCTGCCGCTGCACTTCGAAGCCCCGGAGGTGAAGCTCAAGATCGACAAGGCCGCCATCGACGAAGCCTACAGGGAGATCACCGGAAATCTGAGCGAGCAGGACCGCGACGACCTTGCCAAACGTGCTGCCAAGATGGCGGTGCTGGTGAAGAACCCTGAGCGCGTCCGCGCCGTGGTGAACCATATCGTGCGGCACTTTCAGACCAAGGTGGAGCCGAACGGCTTTAAGGCGCAAGTGGTGGTTTTCGACCGCGAATGCTGCGTGCTCTACAAGACCGTGATGGACGAACTGGTCGGCCCCGAAGCCAGCGCCATCGTGATGACCAGCGCGCAAGGCGACCCACCGGAATGGAAGCGGCACGTTCGCGACAAGGACGCCGAGGAGAAATTACTCGACCGTTTCCGCGACCCGGTGGACCCGCTCAAGTTCGTCATCGTCACCAGCAAACTCCTGACCGGTTTCGATGCGCCCATCCTGCAGGTGATGTATCTGGACAAGCCGATGAAGGACCACAACCTGCTGCAGGCAATCTGCCGCACGAACCGCACGTTCGGCCAGGAGAAGACTCACGGCTTGATCGTGGACTACATCGGTATTTTTGACGATGTGGCCCGCGCCCTGGATTTTGACGAGAAAGCCGTGCAACAGGTGGTCTCGAACATCGACGAGTTGCGGAAGGCGTTGCCGGTGCAGGTGCGGGAGTGCCTGTCTTTATTCCCCGGAGTCGACCGTAGCAAGGGGGGGTACCAAGGCTTGATGGCCGCTCAGGAATGCCTGCCGAACAACGAAGCCCGCGACAAGTTCGCCGCAGAATATTCAGCGCTTGGCACCATCTGGGAGGCGCTGTCACCGGACCCGGTTCTCAGCCCTTACGAGAAAGATTATCGCTGGCTGACAATGGTTTACGAATCGGTGAAACCGTCCAGCGGCAACGGGAAACTGCTTTGGCACGCACTCGGCGCGAAGACGGTCGAACTGATCAACGCGAACGTCCATGTTGAATCGGTGCGCGACGACGTGGAGACCTTGGTCATGGATGCGCAGGTGTTGGAGGAAATCCTCAAAGATGCCGAGCCCGGCAAGAAAGCGCGCGAAATCGAGATCAAGCTTATTGCCCGCCTGCGCAGGCATGCCGGCAACCCGAAGTTCACTGCCCTTGGTGAGCGCCTTGAGAAAATAAAAGAGCGCCACGAACGGGGGTTTCTCACCAGCCTGGAGTTTCTAAAGGCCATCCTCGAAGTTGCCAGGGATGTTGTCGAAGCCGAACGGGAAAGCGATCCGGAGGAAGAACGCAACCGGGCGAAAGAAGCCTTGACGGAACTGTTCAAGGAAGCCAAGTGCAAGAATACTCATATCATCGTCGAGCGAATCGTCGCGGACATTGACGACATTGTAAAAAAAGTCCGCTTTCCCGACTGGCAGCACACGAGCCAGGGCGAGCGCCTCGTGCAGAAAGAGCTCCGCCGCACGCTCCTGAAATACAAGCTTCACACTGACCAGGAGTTGTTCGACAAGGCATACGGCTACATCCGGCAGTATTATTAGGCACGGCGGAGCCCCTGTGGTCAGAGCGCTTGTGGGAACGCGAAGCCGACGCGGCAGCGAACTATGATGCGCACAGGCTTTTCTGGTGCCGCTTTGCAGAGAAGAATTTCATTTCTTCCGGGGGGCAACTGGTTGATGGTTACGGAAATAGAGGGCCATGCTTGCTGAAGGATTCGAGTTGTCTTACCATACTAACCATGGTATCTGTTGCCAGTGTCCAAGTTTCTCACCACGATAACACCCAGGGAAAGTTAGCTACGCATTTTCTTATGAAAGCAACCGATCTCATCCGTTACATAGTCTGGTTTGCGACAGAGCGTGAGACGGAATTGACCACTGTCCGGTTGGTCAAGTTCCTCTACTTGGCAGATCTTTACTATGCCAGGGCTCACAACGGCGAGACGCTTACCAGCCTTCCATGGGCATTTATCAACTATGGTCCGTATTGTTCGGCAGTCATGAAGGAAATAGATGCCCTTGCTGCCAGTGGCCAAGTTTGCCGGACTTCTCTTCCAAGCAAGTTCGAAGAAAATGACTACTTTCTTTTCACATGCCGAGATGCCGCTGCTGAAAAACTGGAGGGTCTGATCCCGAATGAGGTTTTGTACCCGCTCCGAGAAAGCATCAGAAGATTCGGCAACGACACTCAGTCTCTCCTGGATCACGTGTATTTTGACACTGAGCCCATGGAAAATGTTAGAAAAGGCGACTTGCTGGATTTCTCAAAGGCGCGTCCTGCTCAGCGGGCGAAACCGATTGAATTGAAAAAGCCTTCGAAGAAGGACCTTGAGAAGGGGAAAGAGCATATCGCACAGCTGGTTTCGAAGATGAGAAGGAAAAAACAAAATTTGGCCCGTGAGTCCATCCTATCCGCCAAGCTAGCTGATGAAGTTCTTTGCCAGGCGCTGGAAATTATGGAAGGTGACGATCTGCAGACGGGTCTTCAAGGGATCGCTCGGATCGATTTAGAGTGAGCATCACACATTACATCGCCCCTGATGAGTTCTACGTGTCGACCGATCCGAAACGGTTGGAACCCGGCGATTTTTGCTGGATTGTTACACCACATATCGATCCAATCCCGAGAATCCTCGAAGTTGAAAGAAGCCAACCCGAAGAGCATGAGAGCGTCAACTTCGTACTTCGGAACGCCAATCGAAGGGATGATTTTCGGGTTTCGAACAGGAATCTCCCCGTCAAGTACCTGAACCTAAGGTCTCATGAGGAATTGCTTGCTCAGAAAGCAAAAAGAAGACGTGGGATAGTTGTGACCTCGAATACCGAGGTTGATTCCGAATTGCATCGTCTTTTGCTGCAGAAGGGGAAAAAGCACCTCCATGAGAAGCATATAGTACGCAGGACGATTACGGTACCGGTGTCCCCGCTGAAATGACCAGGAGGGTTGAGTGCCTGCTCTATCGGCAGTACTTCTATTGCCCAGGCAATCGGAAGATGCAAGCCGAACTCAGGGAAGCCATCGCAAGGTTTGATAGGATGCAGGTCGTGGTTGAAAGTGACCCTTCCGCGATCTCCGGAATCGGTGCTGCACTGTCGGAGCAGGCCTTTGCCATCTTTCAATCGGCATTGATCTACTGCCTTACCGGGGAGGAAGACAGTGATCTGAAGGAACTCCGCGAATTACTCCGGGAGACCTACGCCGATTCTCTTTCAACTGAATCCTCATCACCTAACTCACGGAGTTAAACTTCTCTGCTTCTTTGTTCCCGTACTGAGTCATTTCAAAAGAGAGAAGATGGGCGAGAGCACCGAGACTGGATCTCGGGGGACAGGCAGGGGTGGGCCCGCGGTTCCTGGCACTCAAAATGCACTCATGGAACCTCGCAAACCTTTTTCAGCTACAGGACAAAGAAGGACCTCCGAAACATTCGCGATGTTCTATTCGGAGGAAGCAACTTACCGCCATGCCGGAGCGATTGTTTCCGGCAGTTTTATTTTAGTGGGCTGATTTTCAGGTTAGGTGTTGGGGAGAGCTTGAAATTTCAAGGAGAAAAATACTTGTACTGTATCCAATGTATTGATTTTACCATGGAGGGCGACGAGGGGATCGAACCCTCGACCTTTGGTTCCGGAGACCAACGCTCTATCCGCTGAGCTAGTCGCCCTCATTTGCCGCTTGCGATTCGGAGATTTCCCGAAAGGTACGGTCTCGGTAACACATGGAGGTGGCTTTTGTCAACCTTCATGGGAATTTTCCTGCCTCGGTCCGACCCTCGGGAAGGGGAGCTCGCACCCGGCGACAAGGCAAGCCCCCGTCCCGCGCCCCGCAATTTCCCGCCTCTCAAGAGGGGCCGGAGGCCAAGACGCGAAACCGGCCGGTGCGTGGCGACAAGGGAAACGCACCGCGCCGTGCTCCTGCAACTGTCTCTTTATACTGATTTGCGCTCAAGATGATAGCCTTTGCATCCCCGGAAAGAGCGGGAGAATGATTCCACCGCACCCCTCTGGGTTTCGGTTCACGCGTTATCGCGTGGACCGAATGCCCGGCGCTCAAGGCGTTGCCGCGGCGCCACACAAAGCCGCGCAGCGGCGTAGGGGCGTGGGGAGCACAGCTCCCCACTTTCTTGAAAAACATCGTTTGGTGCTTTCTTGAACGCAATTGGGTATGACTTGAGCCCACCGGTTGTGACGGACATCACCCGTCGCGCAACGCCGCGCGTTCCGGCAAGGCCTCCGGGGAAGGTCCGGCGATTTTGTCGCGGGCGGCGGCCGGGTTTCGATCCGCGTCGCTTTTTTGTCGATAAAACTTGCCGTCGGGGTGCCAATTGGTTTAATTGGTGGCGGGAATCGGTTTGCATGATTCAAAAGAATCATGCCCTCGCGTTTAGCTGTTCAAGCGCATGAAGAACGGCGGAGGGACATTCCGTTCCATCGAAACAGATCCGGTTCGCCGAGCGCCTGTCATGGTTCGACGGACTCAAACGGTTTCCCCGGTGGCGTACGATGATCGCTCAGAACAACGGGGGCAGCCCCCCGTACCTCAAATTCGAAATGCTCTCCCGAGTGCCCGGTCTGGTGCACGGCGTGTTCACCCGGCACGGCGGGGTGAGCCTGCCTCCGTATGCATCGCTGAACGTCGGTTGGAGCAACGGAGATTCCCCCGAGGCCGTCCGTGAAAATCTTTCCCGGATGAAAGGCGCGCTCGGCCTCGACCGGGTCGTCTCGAGCTGCCAGGTCCACGGCGATGTGATTCACGTGCTGGACGATGCGGTGCTGTCGCGCGCCGAGTCCCATCCGCCGCTGCTCGTCGCTCCTCCCGGAGACGCCCTCGTGACCGGGCTTTCCGGCGTCGGGCTGCTCATCAAAATCGCCGACTGCCAGTCCGTGTTCCTGGTCGATCCGACCAAACGGGTGATCGCCAACATCCATTCGGGCTGGAAAGGGAGTGTGCGCGGCATCGTTCCCAAGACGGTGCGGGTCCTCGCGGACCGCTTCGGCTCGAACCCCGCGGACATCCTCGCCGCGATCAGCCCGTCCCTCGGCCCCTGCTGCGGGGAATTCCGGAACTTCCGGGACGAGCTTCCCGAATCCTTTCTGCCCTTCCAGGTGAGCCCCCTGCACTTCGATTTCTGGGCTATCACCCGGCGGCAGTTGCTGGATTCGGGCCTCGAGGACGGGCACATCCAAGCCGCCGGTCTGTGCACCGTGTGCGGCACGAAAGACTTTTTTTCCTACCGCGGAGAGCGGAGCTCCGGGCGGATGGCGACCGTCATCGCCTGGGAAAAGGAACGGGAGGACTAGCGCTTCATGCCGAAGATCCAGGAACGCGCTTTGATCGTGGACCAGAGGGGAGTGGCCGAGCGGACGTACCTCATGAGGCTGCAGTCCCCGAAAATCGCCCTGGAAGCCCGCCCGGGCCAGTTCGCGATGCTGCGGGTCTCACAAGGGCTCGACCCGCTCCTCAGGCGCCCCATCTCCTTTCACCGGGTTTTCCCCGAAGGCGGGATGATCGAATTCCTCTACCGCGTCGTCGGAAAGGGCACGCTCTGCCTCTCGAAATGCCTTCCCGGCTCGCGCATCGATCTCATCGGCCCCCTGGGGAACGGCTTCAGCCTGCCCGACCGTAACGATCCTTCCCCCGTGGCCTTCGTTGCCGGCGGAATCGGCATCGCGCCGCTCTGCGACCTCCTCGTGAGGCTCGCCCCCGGCGGTCCCGACCCCTCGTCGCCTTCCCGCGTCCATCTTTTCTACGGAGCGCGCACGGCGTCGGAATTCCTCCCGGCCGCCTGGTTCGGGCAAAGGGGCATCCCGGTCCACTGGAGCACGGACGACGGGAGCTTCGGGTACCGGGGGTACGTCACCCGCATGCTCGCGGAATTTTCCGACGCGGAGGATTTCCGCCCCGGCCTGATCTATGCCTGCGGCCCGCTCGACATGCAGTTCCACGTGGCCAAATGGGTGCTCGCCCGGAACATTCCGGCCCAGCTTTCCCTCGAATCGCTCATGGCCTGCGGCATAGGGGCCTGCCTCGGATGCGCGCTGCCTTCGGCGGTTCCCGGCGATTCGGCAGGCGATCACTACGTACACGTGTGTAAAGACGGACCCATTTTTTCCGCAGGAGCCATTCAATGGCAGAAAATGCAAACTCACCGGCTTGCTCCCCCGATCTTTCCGTGCGACTAGGGCCGCTGCGGCTCGCAAACCCGGTCATGGCGGCTTCGGGCACCTTCGGCTACGGCGAGGAATATGCCGACTTTGTCGACCTCGGCCGGCTCGGAGCGGTGGTGGTCAAGGGGATATCCCTGTGCCCCCGGCCGGGGAATCCTCCCCCGAGGCTGGTCGAAACGCCGTCGGGCATGATCAACGCCATCGGGCTTGAAAACGTCGGAGTCGACGAATTCCTCGGGGTGAAGCTGCCCTACCTTCGGGAACGGCACGCCACGACGATCGTGAACATTTTCGGAAACACCGTCGAGGAATACGGGGCACTGGCGGCAAAGCTCGACGGGGTCCCGGGAATCGCCGCCCTCGAGATCAACATCAGTTGCCCCAACGTGAAACAGGGGGGCATGGTCTTCGGGACCGATCCGGCCATGGCGTCGGCGGTGGTGGGGACGGTCCGCGCTGCCACGCGCCTTCCGCTCATCACGAAGCTCACCCCCAACGTCACCCGCATCGGCGAAATCGCCCGGGCCGCCGTCGATTCCGGGAGCGACATCCTGTCCTGCATCAACACGATCGCCGCCATGGCGGTGGATATTTATTCCCTCCGCCCGAAGCTTGCAAACATCGTCGGCGGCCTGTCGGGGCCAGCCATAAAGCCCGTTGCGCTCCGGTGCGTCTACGAGGTGGTGAGGTCGGTCGACTGCCCGGTCATCGGAATCGGGGGAATCGCCGGCGCCCCGGACGCCCTGGAATTCCTCCTGGTCGGAGCGAGGGCCGTCCAGATCGGGACCGCCAATTTCACGGAACCTTCGGTCTGCATGCGAATCATCGACGGAATCGAACGGTTCCTGCGGTTCCGGCACCTGAAAACCGTCGAAGAATACATCGGCACGCTCGATACGGAATGCCTCTATCCGTTCGCCGAGGAAGCGTGCTCCATGCTCGATCTGACCTGATCCCGGATTGCGTCCGGGAAAGCACTGAACGGTATTCCCCGGAAGGGTGGGGAGGTGTGCCCGCCGCGCCGCTTCGTTCTTCATGCTCCAGGGACCTTCGGCCCGCCGAAGGCGGGCGTGACGCCTTTCCACCCTGATCCGGTCTTCCGGAAATCCCGGACCGGGGTTCTTTACAGGACAGCTCTTCTCTGCTACGTTAAATCAACCTTGTGATCTTTCGAACGAACGGTCCAACCGGGAGGGGATGGCAGGGGTCCCGCATGCACCCCCCGGGTTCTTTCCAGCCCCGTTTCCCGGCTTTTTGCTGCTGAAACTCGCTCGCGCGCTGGAGGATTGGTTATGTCCGATTGTATTTTCTGCCAGATCGTCAAAGGCATTCTTCCCTGTGCCAAAGTCTACGAGGACGATTTCGTCCTGAGCTTTCTCGACATCAGCCCCGTGAATCCGGGGCATACGCTCGTTATCCCCAAGAATCATTACGCCACTCTTTTCGAGACCCCTGCGGAGGAACTTCAGGCCTGCATCGTGGCCGCACGGAAGATCGCGAAAGCGGTTCTGCGCGGCATGGATGCGTCCGGCCTCAATCTTCTCCAGAACAATCACCGGTCCGCCGGGCAGTTGATCGACCATATCCACTTTCACCTGATTCCGCGGAAGGCCCACGACGGATTCTTCACGTCATGGCCCGGCAAACCCTACCCGACCGGGGAGATGGAGAGAGTCCTGAAGAGAATCAAAGCGGAAGCATGAGAGTTTCCCCTTGAAGGGGGCGGGTCCGGCAGCCCTTCGATGAATTCGTCGAGACAGACATGAAGTTTTTTGATAGCCTCCCACCTGCTCGAACACCGGTAATATCGAAATATAGGTGGGTGCTATGGTGAAAATGAGAAAGACTGTTCTTGGAGTGGCCCTGCTGTTTCTGTCCGCATGCATTGCGTGTTCTTCCGCCGCTCAGCAGCGGCCTCTTCCCCCTTCGCCCCTGAAACGCGGGGCAACGGAACCCGACGCAGCCCAGCGGGAGAAGGCCCGGCGCATCTGCGACCTGGTGTGCCGGGAAAACAGGCGGCTGTCGCCGGACGATTGCCTTGCCCGCCAGGCGTTCAGGCGCGCCAGACATATCGCGGACCAGATGGACAAACACCCCGGGGACGACCGCTACTTCGCGCACGAAGACCCGGTCAGCGGCGAAAATCCCGCCTGGAATTATGTTTATTCCTGCTTTGAGGCAAGAATCCGCACCGCCGGGGAAAACCTGGCCATGGGGGACAACACGGCGGAAGCCGTGCACAGAAGCCTCATGAACAGCAGCAGCCATCGGAAGAACATCCTGAACCCGGTATACAGCCGTGTGGGGGTTGCCTGCTATAATTACATCTGCGTGGAACTCTTTGCCGGGTTCTAACCGGCACGTCCCGGCACTTATTCCCCGTTCAGGTTCGAAAAATCCCCTTTTGGACGAGTCCTCAACCCGTGGCCTCCCCAGGCGAAACCGGCGGGGTAACCCAAACACGGTCCTAAAAACAGGGAAATCCAGGGCTGGAATTGGGGGTGCCTCCGGTGCGGGTTCAGGGCAGTCTCACGCAACGGCGCAACGGCGCAACGAAAAACAGGAAGCACTGAAACGCGATCCCTCCGCGTATCGGGATCCCCGTGGGCAAAACTTGTCCGTAATCACGGGAATGTTCCGGAAGGGACCCACCCCAAATTCCTCTTGCGCTTCGCGCCCGGCTACCGAGTATCCGTGCTAGCCGGTGGGGCACATCCCGCAGCTTCCAGTTCCCTGCTTTTCGTTGCGCCGTAGCGTCGTTGCGTGAGGCAAAGGGAATCGGCATACCCTCAAATGCGAACCCCGGGAAATGCGCTCGCCCCCCCTACTCAATAGTGGAACGCCTGCAGCAGGCACCGCACAAAGCCGCGGGCTGCCCGGTGCGTGGAGCTTTTTGCCGGGTTCCAACCGGCACGTCTCAGCATTTCTTCCCCGTTCAGGTTCGGAAATTCCCCTTTTCGACGAGTCCTCAACCCGTGGCCTTCCCAGGTGAATCCGGTGCAGCCTGCCGAACACGGTCCCCAAAACAGGGAACTCCGGGGCTGAAATTGGGGGTGCCTCCGGTGCGGGTTGAGGGAAGTCTCACGCAACGCCGCAACGGCGCAACGAAAAACACACTGAAATAACGAGCGACGGACCGCCGTGCGTCATTCCATGCAACCTGTCCGCCGTTCTGCCTGGAATCAGGCAGTGCCAAGGGGGACTCCTGCCTCGCCATATAGTATCTAACCGATATTACTGCATTTATATCCTGGCAAGCCGATTGCAATGGGAAGTGTCCGGAACAAGTGGACCAACAAGTACCTTACTCAATGACAAGCATCGAAAGGGAGGACTGTAATGAGTAATTTGACCATTGATTCCAAGTTCGTCGGCGTGCCCTGGAAAGAAGAAACCCAGCAGATCTCATGGCGTGACACCACAAATTTCGCCGCGTCCCTGAGCGACATGAATCCCTATTACATGGACGACGCGAGAACAGGCGGCATCTGTGCCCCCCCGACCTTTCCGGTGAAACTCTGCTGGCGCATCATCCTGGCCGGAAGGGCGAATTACATCGACATGCCCTATCCGCAGGAGGTGTGGGATACCCTGATGCACTATACCGAGTACATCGAAATCGACCGCCTCATCAAACCGCCCGTGCAAATCCTCATCAAGACCGAAATTTCAGCGATGCTTCCCCAGAGGGCGGGGACTCAGATCGTGCACAAGCAGACCGTCACGGACATGGACGGCAAACCGTTCCACACCGAATACATCGGTTCGATGCTTCGCGACGTGGAATGCCCCGACGGCGGCAAGGGTTCGCTGCCCGAATACCAGAAGACCAAATATACGGGCAAGCCGATATGGGAAGCCCCCATTTTCATCAATCCGGAACTGCCCTACATCTATGACGGCTGCAACGACTTGGTTTTTGCCATCCACACTTCCCCGAAGTTCGCCCGCTCGGTGGGGCTGCCTTCCAACGTCCTGCACGGATCGGCCAACCTGGCCCTGGGAATCCGCGAGGTCATCAACCACGAACTGGGCGGAGACCCCACGCGGGTGAAGGCCATCGGCGGCAAGTTCACGGCCATGGTGCTACCCGGCAACAACGTGAAAGTCCAGTTGTTCGAACGCAAGGCGGCAAACGGCAGCGTCGAGCTTTTCTGGCAGCTTCTGAACGAAACGACCGGGAAAGTGGCGGTGAGCTACGGCTACCTGAAGGCAACCGTCTGAACCATGACCCCACGTAGTGGGAACGCATACTCTGATGCCGCCGGCAGGCGCATCCTGAGGAGTGAGACATCCGATGAAGAGTTACGACGAGGAATATAAACGAAAACTGGTTACGGCCGAGGAAGCGGTAAAAGTGGTCAAATCAGGCGACTGGGTTGAATACGGCTCGTTTTCCGGTTCCGTGGTTGTCCTGGACAAGGCTTTGGCCGCGCGAAAAGACGAACTCACGGACGTGAAGATCCGCGATTGCACCCGCGCCACCGGAATTCCCGAAGTGACGAAGGTTGACCCTTCAAGGGAGCACTTCACGTACAACGGCTGGCAGTTCAGCGGCTACGAACGCAAGCTGAGCGACCAGGGCCTGTGTTCATACATGCCCGTCGTCTACCATGAAATGCCCGATTATTACCGCTGCTGCATTGACGTGGACGTTGTCATGATTCCGGCGACGCCCATGGACAAGCACGGATTCTTCAACTTCGGTCCCCAGGTTTCTCACACCATGGCCATGTGCGAAAAGGCCAAAATCATCATACTCGAAGTGAACCCCAACATTCCGCGCTGCCTCGGCCAGGAGGAGAGCATCCATATTTCCAAGGTCGACTACATCGTGGAGACGGACTACCCCATCGCGGAGATACCGGCTGCAAAGCCCAACGAGATCGATGTCAAGATCGCGAAGATCATCATGGAAGAGCTTTCCGACGGGTGCTGCCTGCAGCTTGGCATCGGCGGCATGCCCAACGCAGTGGGGGAGATGATCGCCAATTCCGATCTGAAGGACCTCGGGATTCACACGGAGATGTTCGTGGATTCCATGGTGGACATGGTCGAAAAGGGCCGGGTAACCGGAGCGTGCAAGAACATCGACAAGTACAAAATCGTCAGCACTTTTGCACTGGGGACCCAAAAAACCTACGATTTCATTGATAACAATCCAATGTGCCTGTCCATGCCGGTCAACTACACCAACGACCCGGCGGTGATCGGCCGCCTGGACAAGTTCGTTTCCATCAACAACTGCATCGATGTGGATCTTTTCGGACAAATCAATTCGGAATCCTCTGGCACCCGGCAGATCAGCGGTACCGGAGGTTCCATCTGCTTCGCCCTGGGCGCCTTCAGATCCAACGGCGGAAAGGGCTTCATCTGTATGACTTCGACCTACAGCCACAAAGGCCAAGTGTTCTCGCGGATCAGGCCGACCCTGGAACTCGGTTCCGCCGTGACCATCCATCGGGGGATGGCTCCAAGCATCGTGACCGAGTACGGGATCGCAACCCTGAAGGGCAAGTCTTTGTGGCAAAGAGCGGAAGCTCTGATCGCCATCGCCCATCCCGGCTTCCGGGACGGGCTGGTCGAGAGCGCCAAAGAGATGGGCATCTGGCGGTACAGCAACAAGCGCTGACCCAAAAAGAACGGGGAATTATTCCCCCCGCACCCCCCAGGGTTTCGGCCCACGCACCGGTGCGTGAGGCCGAATGCCCGGCACTTGCGGCGACTGTCCCGCGTTTCGCGGGGCGCTGCCGCAGCGCCACACAAAGCCGCGTAGCGGTGGGGGTGTGTGGGGGGACGCTGCTCCCCACCCTCCCGAGAAGCATCGTTTGCAGGTTTTCCGGATGCAGCTCGGGATTAAACAACGATGCGTGTCTCGCCGTGCCGGGCGGCGCACCGGCATGCCGGCCGGCAAAACCGGGCACGGCGGGAATTCGATTGATTCCGGGATAGAAACGACAATGAAACCATGATGAATCCAACCGCACTTCAGAGTTGATACGGGAACGCCGTAAAGGGGGAGGTAAACAGCATGACGGCCGCGACGGTTAAAGGAACCTGGTGGAAGTACAGATATTGGGTGGCTACGGTACTGACCGTATGCTACAGCGTTCAATATTTTGACAGGATATCAATGGGTGTAGTCGCGTCGCCTATGATGAAAGAACTGGGGATGACCTACGCCGATTACGGCAACGGCACATTCCTGATGCTCGCATTTTACGGCCCCATGCAGGCCGTGGTGGGGGCCATTACCGACAAGTTCGGGGCGAAGCGGGTTCTGCTGTTCTCGATCGTGGCATGGAGCCTCGCGACATGGTGGATGGCCCATGTATCCAGCATTCATGAGTGGTACCTTCGACAGATCATATTCGGAATACTCTGTGCGACCGAGTTTGTGCCGAGTTCGAGAATCCTGGTTCGCTGGTTCGCCAAACGGCAGCGGGCCCAGGCGCAGGCGGCCCTGTCCTATGCGTGGATACTGACTCCGGCGTATGTTCCGGTGGTGGTCGCGCCCCTCATGACCGCGTTCGGGAGTTGGAGGCCGATATTCACGATCGCCGCGCTGATCGGCATCGCGCCGATCCTGTGCATTATGGCTTGGGTGACCGACAGGCCTGAGCAGAAGAAAAGCCTGTCGCCGGATGAAATCAGCGAAAGCTACGAAGACGAAATCGCGTCGGGCGTTTATACCCTGGATGAAGTGAAAAAGGGGAACATCAGTCAGGCCAAGATAGCCGCACAGAGAATTTCCACAAAGAAAATCATGAGCTACCCGGGATGGATCCAGATATGTATCGCCTACATCGTCGTCCAGGCCCTGGCGTGGGCGGCTTTTAGCTGGATTCCGCTGTATCTTAAGGAAACTTTCGATTTCAACCTGAATGCCATGGGGTGGTGGGCGTCGACCTATTTCGCGGGCGGCGTGATAGGGTCGTTCGTCGGTTCGCGTTTCAGCGACAAGCTCTTCAAAGGAAATCGCAAGCCCATAATCGCCATCTCATACATCGGTGTCATTCCATTCCTGCTGCTGTTCGCATTCTTCCAGAAAGGGGTCGGCGCGGTTCCGCTGCTCCTGACCCTGTCCGCATGCGGATTTTTCGCCAATTGCAGTTGGGGGGCGTGGTTCTCGTGGCCCGCGGAGATCTTCAGCCCGGAGGTGCACGCCAAGGCGCTGGGTATCATCAATGCGGTCGGGTACTTTGTCGGGGCCGCGGGGGCGCCGCTGGTCATGAGCAGGCTGGTTGTGAAAACCGCGGCTGGAGCGTCGTACACCTGGGCCTGGGTCTTCATAGCGGCACTTGCGGTCGTAGGTTCCATCCTCGTCATACTGGTTCCGTCCAGGGAGAAAATGGCGTCGATGCTGGAAGCACAGGCACAGGCCGAAATCGATCCCGTTGTCTAGCCTGTGCGGCGTCTTTACATTTGGGAAAACATGCCGGAATTTCAATCCCGGACGGGAGAATCCGGGCCGCCCGGCTGAGACCAGGCCGCGGCGGGCGCCCGGGTCTTCCCGTCCGGACCGCCGGCCCCCTGATGAAGCGAATAACAACACTGTCAAATATGGAGGAAAACGTCATGAACTTTCAACCAACCGAAGAACAGGAATTGATCCGCGCCGGGGTAAGGGAATTCTGCGAAAAATATGTCGACCCCATTGCCGAAGAAGTCGACATGCAGCCGCGATTCCCGGAGGAAAACATCAAGAGGCTCGCCGAACAGGACTGGCTCGGCATTCCCTATCCGGTGGAATACGGCGGGGCCGGCGCCGACACCCTGACCTACATCATGGTCCTGGAAGAAATCTGCCGCGCCTGTGCCGCCACGGGTTTTACCCTCGAATGCCACACCTCTCTTGCCAGCTTTCCCCTCTTCAAGTTCGGGAGCGAGGAACAGAAGCAGAAGTTCCTCACCCCCCTCTGCAAGGGTGAAATGCTGGGGTCCTTTGCCCTGACCGAGCCCGGGGCCGGCACCGACGTGGCCGCGGGCACCACTACGGCGGTGCTCGACGGTGGCGACTACGTGTTGAACGGCACCAAGATGTTTATTTCCAACGCCCCGGTTGCGGGACTGTTCATCATTTTCGCCAGTACGGACAAATCCAAGGGAGCCAAGGGGCTCAGCGCTTTCATCGTTCCCGCCGGCACCCCCGGCATCAAGCCCGGCGAACACCTGAACAAAATGGGCATCCGCGGCGCGTTGACCTCGGAAGTCGTGTTAAAGGACTGCCGCGTTCCTAAAGAGAACCTGCTTGGGGCCGAGGGTCAGGGTTTCAAAATCGCCATGATGACCCTTGACGGCGGCCGGATCGGGATCGCCGCACAGGCCCTGGGGATCGCGCAGGCGGCCCTCGACGAATCGATTCAGTACTCCAAGGAAAGAGTGCAGTTCGGTAAACCCATCAGCTCGTTTCAGGCCATCCAGTGGATGCTCGCCAATATGGCCACTGAAGTCGAAGCCGCACGGCACCTGACCTACTACGCCGCGTGGTGCGTCGACCAGGGAAGACCGTACAGCAAGGAAGCGGCCATGGCCAAGCTGTTCGCGGCCGAGACGGCCGCCCGCCAGACGAACCGCGCCATTCAGATCCACGGCGGCATCGGTTTCATCAAGGGCCACAAGGTCGAGCGCCTCTACCGTGACGCCAAGATAACCGAAATCTACGAAGGGACTTCAGAAGTCATGAGGATGGTCATTTCAGGAAGCATACTGCGCTGAACATGAGAAGAAAGGCGACACATGCTCAAAGTCATAACATGCTTCAAGTGGGTCATCGATGAAGCCGACATCAAGGTCGATGCGGGTTCGCGGAAATTGAACCTGGACCGGGCGGCCTACAAAATCAGCGCCTATGACCGCAATGCGGTTGAAGAAGGCATGCTGCTTCAGGAAAAGCACGGCGCAAGCGTCGTTGCCGTGACCGTGGCTCCCCCGACCTCCAGAAACTGCCTGAAAGACGTGCTTTCCCGCGGTCCGGAGAAGGCTTTCTTCATCAACGACCCTTCCTTCGCGGACCTGGAGCCGGCCCGGACGAGTGCGGTGCTGGCAAAGGCCATCGGCACATCGATGGAGTTCGACCTTATTCTCTGCGGTGAAGGATCGAGCGATCTCTATACGCAGCAGGTCGGGCCGGCGTTGGCGGAAAGGCTCGGCATTGCCTGCGCCACCTACGTCAACAAGCTGACGGTCGTGGAAGATGAGGGCCGGGTGGTGGCGGAACGGAAACTGGACGACTGCATTGAAAGGCTTTCAGTGCCACTTCCCGCGCTCATTACGGTCCTGCCCGACATCAATACCCCGAGGATTCCATCCCTGAAGCAGGTCCTGGGCGCGGCGAAAAAGCCGGTGGAGAACATCACCCTCGATAAGCTCGGGCCAATCCCGGGACCTTGCCTGAAGACGATCGAGGTCCTGGCGGCGACCATGGAACGGCGGCGGCTGAAATTCGGGTCGGAGGAAGCGGACATCCGCGCGGTTGTAAACGCTCTACTCAAGGAAGGCGTGATTGCCTGAGGAGTGGTCATCGATGGCTGGAATTTGGGTTTTCGCCGAAAGTCGCGAACAGACGTTGGAGCTTCTGAATGCCGGCAGGAACCCGGCTAAGGAAATGGGCACGAAGCTCGTCTCTTTTGCAGTGAACGAAGAGGCTGCCCGGGACCATATAAATCATGGGGCCGATGAGGTCCTGCTGCTGCCGCCCCTGGCCCGGGATCAGCCCCTGGAATCCTACGTTCCCGTGTTTGCGGAAGCCGCGGGAGCGGAAGACCCGGACGTGTTCCTGATCGGGGGGACACAGCGCGGAAAGGAAATCGCCGCTCGTGTCGCCGTGCGTCTCAACACCGGGCTGTGCACGGGATGCATCGGTTTCGAACTCGATGCGGAGAAGCGGTTCCTGGTGATGGAACGGCTGCTTTTCGGCGGTGCCGCGGTGCAAAAGGTGGTCTGCACCACCCGGCCCCAGATGGCGACCGTTCCGCCGCGAACTTTTGATCCCGCGGCGCCGCGAGAAACTGCGGAAGAAGGAGCAGTCAAGACCTTGGCGTCAGCTCCCGGATTTGTTACAAAAGTGCTGGCCCTGATTCCGAAAGTCCGCGAAGCCGTGGACATAACGGAAGCCAAAATCGTGGTTTGTGTCGGACGTGGGGTGGAGAAACAGGAAGACGTCAAGATCGCCCGGGAACTGGCGGACCTGCTGGGAGGCGAAGTGGGGTGCTCCCGCCCGGTGGCGGAACAGTTGCGGTGGCTGCCCGAGGACGTCTACATGGGGATTTCGGGGAAAAAAGTCAAACCCGACCTCTATGTCGGTGTCGGGGTGTCCGGACAGATTCAGCATGTGACGGGCATCCGGGACAGCAGAGTCATTTTGGCGATCAACCGGGACGAAAGCGCCCCCATATTCGACGCGGCGGACTACGGGATCGTGGGTGATCTCTACCAGGTGGTTCCAAAACTGATGGAGGAGATCAAAAGGGCTCTGAAAAAGCAGGCTGAGCAGTGCTGATCGCGGATGACGGGAAATCGTGCGATCGCGGCCTGGGCCCGGTGGATGTGTGTGGCGGAAGGACCTTTCACGGTCATTCCACGATTCATCATAATACCTTAAAAAGCCTTGAAAAATCAGGTCGCGTGGTATTCGAAAATGGCGGAAGATAAATTCACTGCAATTGTGGTCGGCGCAGGCCCCGCGGGAAGCACGGCCGCTTACCTGCTGGCGAAGGAAGGCCACGAAGTGGTACTTATCGAAAGGGGGACTGCGCCCGGGAGCAAGAACATGTACGGCGGCCGGATGTACACCCATGCCCTGAACCGCATCATCCCCGGTTTTTGGGAAGAGGCGCCGGTGGAACGGCCCGTCGTGCGCGAGGTCATCACTTTTCTGGATGGTGAAAAGAGCGTTTCGGTCAGTTCCCAGGACCGGAAGTGGGGCAAGCCCCCTTATCATTCCTTCACCCTTCTGAGGGCCGGCTTTGACAACTGGCTCGCCACGAAGGCCGAAGAGGCGGGCGCCATCCTGGCCAGCAGCATCCGCGTCGACGACCTGCTGATGGAAAACGGGAAAGTGGTCGGCATCCGGGCCGGTGAAGACGAAATGCTCGCCGACGTGGTGATCGCCGCGGACGGCGTCAATTCGATCATGGCCCAGAAGGCGGGCCTGGCGAAGATGTTCACCCCGCGCCAGGTGGCGACGGGCGTGAAACAGATCATCGAACTGCCGGCGGAAACCGTCAGTCAGCGCTTCCAGGTGGAGGGCAACGACGGGGCCGTCCACATGTTTGTGGGCGACTGCTCGAAAGGTCTGCGCGGGGGAGGCTTCCTTTACACAAACAAGAGCAGCGTCTCCCTGGGCGTGGTCATCAGCGTCGCGGAACTCCAGAAGTGCGAAGCAAAGATAAGCGACGTCATCGAGGACTTCAAAAACAACCCGCATATCGCCCCCCTGATCGAAGGAGGGGAGGTTGCGGAGTATTCGGCGCACCTGGTGTCCGAGGCGGGGATGGGGATGGTTCCCCAATTGTTCGGCGACGGAATGCTGGTGGTCGGCGACGCCGCCGGCTTGGTCCTCAACCTCGGGTACACCGTGCGGGGCATGGATTTCGCCATTGCATCGGGCGAAGCCGCCGCCAGGACGGTCATGGAAGCCAAGGCCCGCAACGACTTTTCCCGGCAGGGGCTCAGCCGCTACCGGGATCTGCTCAGGGAAAGCTTTGTCCTGAGGGACCTCGAAGCCTATCGCAAGGTACCCGGTTTTCTGGAAAACGACCGCATGTACAAACAATACCCGAAACTTGCCACGGGCATTGCAAGCAGCCTGTTCACCGTTGACGGCACTCCTCCGGTCCCCGTCATGAAGAAGGTGCTGGGTCAGGTCAGGGAGAGCGGTATCGGCCTGATTCAATTGGCCCTCGATGGTTGGAAAGGAGTGAAGAGCCTGTGAAACGTCTGAGCATCGAACAACTGCTTGGTGTGAACAAATTCGTGGTCGACGACGCGGGAACTCACATCAAGGTGAATGAGAATATCTGTTCCACCTGCCGGGAAAAGCCGTGCACCTTCGCTTGCCCGGCAAGCCTCTACGAGGTCAGGGACGGAGTACTTCATTTCAGCTATGAAGGCTGCCTGGAATGCGGCACCTGCCGGGTCGTCTGCCCGAAGGAAGGGGCCATTGAATGGCACTACCCGAGAGGCGGGTTCGGCGTTCACTACAGGTACGGATGATCCTGCCGGGACGCCGGGCCGGCCCCGGCGTCGGGGGGGATCTCCGATCCCCTCCTGCGCTTCGCGCACGGGACAAAGGGGGTATCCGTGCCACCCATGTTCATCAGCCTGTTTTGCCGGTGGGAGTTTCTTCGTGAAGCACTCCCGGAAGGAGGATACCGTTAGCGGTACATCAGACCGGAACCATTCCATACGCATAGAGAACAAAGATCAAACGAGTCACTGAACGCTTTTGCCGATGATGTACTCAACCGCCGGTTGGTAATCAGACATGCACGAAGCAACGGCTATGTTTTCAAACGCGCCGGCAGCAGGCGCCGGGCCGACAGTCATAGAACTGCCGACCCCGTTCGCCGGCAGGAACCATTCCCGCCATTTTCCGATTTCACCACGTATTTCCGTCCTGCAAAGCTTGTTTCCATCAAAGACTCCTGTTTCGATCCCGTTTCCGTTGATCCGGGCGTCGAAACCTGGCCATTTGTGCGGTCCGGATATTCCGGAACTCGGCCCGTCCCGGCAAGGGCAACCCGAAGAGGGGGCCGGAGACCTTCCGAGTGGACAAGAAACAGTCAAAGGGGTGATGCGAGTTGAACAGCGTGTTGCAAGATTGCAAACGGTGCGGCGAACCGCTGCAGGAGCATTGGCGATTCTGCTCCATGTGTGGATGTCCGGTCCCTTCGGGAGCCGATGCGGGTGCGGAAGGCAACGGACAGGTTTTCAGAAATCAGGTGCTGGCTCATTCAATTTTCAACAGTCCGTATCTCGGTGTGATCTTTATCGACAGGGAAGGCTGTATCCGGGAAGCGAACCAAACCTTTGAGGCGATGATCGGCTATGAGTTCGCTTCCGTGCCCGGAACCAGGTACCTGGACCTTGTTCACCCCTACGATGAACCGGTGAACCGGAGGTATGCGGCGGATGTGCGCCATGGCAAGTGCTCCGAATTCAGCCTGGAAACACGGTTCCTCCGCAGGGACGGCAGTTGTTTCTGGGGCAGGATATACGGAACATGCGACCGCCCGGGCGGCCATGAATGCATCACGATCCTGATTACCGACGTGACGAGGCAGAAGGAGGCGGAGTCGGAGGTCCGGCACCTGAGCGCCGTGTCGTCCTGCATACACGACACGACCATCGATATTATGAACCGCCTGGACTACATGGACCTGCTGGAAGCGATCGTGGAGCGCGCCGTGAAGCTCGCGAGGGCCGAGGACGGCTATATCTACATCCTGAACGAAGACAACAACACGATGGAAATGAAAATCGGGGTGGGAAGATATGAGAAGGCGCGGATGTTTCAGGTCCGCCTGGATGAGGGGTTCGGCGGGAAGATCTGGAAAACCGGACAACCGATAGTCCTGGACAATTACAGCGTCTGGCCGGCGAGCCTGCCGGACAACGTGTTCAAAGGCCTGCGGGCGGCAATGGGCATACCGCTGAAATCGGGCGGTCAGGTAACCGGGGTCATCACCATTTCCTCGGACGAAGACGGCCGGGTTTTCGGCAATGACGAGGTGCTGCTGCTGAGCCGGTTTGCGTCCCTTGCTTCCATTGCCCTCGACAACGCGAGGCTGTTCACCGCGCTCAAGCAGGAAATCGTCGAGAGGAAACGGACGGAAGAGGCCCTGTACGAATCGACCGAGCTTGTGAGGACCATTCTGCAAAGTGCCACCGACCTCATCTATGTGAAGGATACCAATTTCCGGTACGTGTTCGCCAACCCCATTGTGGCGAAGTTCCTCGGCGTGCCTCCGGAATCCATCATAGGGAACAAGGACGTGGACCTGTACTCACCGGATGTGGCGGAGCGCGCGGCTGCGGTGGACGCGCGGGTGTTGTCGGGTGAAGTCGTCTCCGAGGAAATTCAGATCAGGATGAGAGGAAACGCGCATGTGTTCGAATACATCAAGGTCCCTTTGAAAGACAAGGAAGGCAAGGTTGCGGGCATCTGCGGAATCTCACGGGACATCACGGAGCGCAAAAAGGCGGAAGCCGCCATGCTGGAGGCAAAAGAGACGGTTGCCCGCGCGGAGAAGCTTGCCTCACTCGGGACCCTCGCAGCGGGGGTCACCCATGAAATCAACCAGCCGCTGAATGCGATAAAGATCTCGGCGACCGGCATCCTTTACTGGTACAGGCACAAGAAGCATCGCCCCATGGCGGAAATCATGGAAGAGGTCGAGGAGATCTCTTCCATGGCCGACCGTATAGACCGTATCATCAAACACATGCGTGCCCTGGCCCGCAGCAGGGAGAGCCTGGACCTGGGACCCTGTGATTTGAACCGGATCGTGGGGCAGGCCCTGGATTTTATGGGAAGCCAGCTCGCCGCTCACGGCATCCGGGTCCGGTCGTCCCTGGAAGATGAGCTTCCCCTGGTTCTCGGAACGCACACGGGCCTGGAAGAAGCGATGATCAACCTGCTGGCCAATGCCATGCAGGCCCTCGACCTGGTCGATAGCGACAACAAGGTGATACTCATCAGGACCGGGCTCGATGCGAATGTGGTTCTGGAAATCAACGACAACGGACCCGGGGTCAAACCCGAAATCCTGGAAAGGGTTTTCGATCCGTTTTTCACCACCAGGGGATCTTCGGAAAACATGGGCTTCGGCCTGTCCATCACCAATTCCATCGTCACTTCATGTGATGGGAAAATACGAATCATAAGCGATGGGGAGCATGGCAGCACTTTTCGACTGGAGTTCCCGATACTCGATACCGCAAGTTTAACAAGCTGAGGTGACCGCAAGTGAATATCCTACTTGTAGACGACGATCCGAACAGCCGTGTGTCCGTGGGTAGGTTCCTGCGGCAGTTGGGGCACGATGTGGCCGAATTCAACAATGCCGGGGATGCATTGGACGCCTGCGCCAAGAACGATTATCCCATGGTCCTGTCGGACATCAAGATGCCCGGCATGTCGGGGATCGAACTGCTGAAGGCGATTCAATCGCTTCCGGGCGGCTGGCGGACCGACGTGGTCCTGTTTACCGGATATGGCGACATGGAATCCTCCATACAAGCGCTGAGAGAAGGAGCCTTCGATTATTTACTGAAACCCGTGAATGCGGAGGAACTTGCGTCCATCACCGAGAAAATCGCGGAACACCAGGCCCTGCGCCGCGACAACAAGCGGCTCAAGGAATATTTCGACGAAGCTGTGGTGGCGGCGACCCGGGAAACGCAGCATGAGTTGAACCGGCTGAAAAAAATGATGCTCAGGTCGTCCGGCCTCGGGAGTGTCGGTATCTTCTGCGAAGAGATGAAAAAGATAGTCGACCTTGCCGCGAGATATCATGCCGACCGGTTGCTGCCGGTCCTGATCGAGGGGGAAACCGGAACGGGCAAAGAAATAGTGGCCAGGATGGTCCATTTTGGAAATGGGGACGGCGTGGGGCCGTTTGTGGATATCAACTGCGCCACCTTCAATTCCAACCTGTTCGAGAGCGAACTGTTCGGCTACGATCCGGGGGCCTTTACGGGCAGCCTCTGCAAGGGGCAGAAGGGCAAACTCGATATGGCCTCGGAGGGGACGATTTTCCTGGACGAGCTGGAGGAACTTCCCCTGGGGCTGCAGGGAAAACTCCTTCGAGTGATCCAGGAAAAGGAATTCTACCGGGTCGGCGGCCTGCAGAAGGTCAAGGTCGATGTGCGCTTCATCTGCGCGACCAACGTCAATCTGGCCAGGAGAGTGGAGGAAGGCTACTTCCGGAAAGACCTGTATTTCAGGCTGAAGGTGGGGCACATCCTCATTCCGCCCCTCCGTGAACGCCCCCAGGATATTCTGCCCCTGGCCAAAATCTTCCTGGCTGATTTTTCCTGTCAGAAAAAGAAGTGCTTTAAGAGCATCAGTGAGGCCGCGGCCGCTCTGCTGCTGTCCCACCAATGGCCGGGGAACGTGCGTGAACTGCGAAACGTCGTGGAATGGGCGGTATCCATGCATGACGACAGCGAATTGAAACCGGGGCACCTCGAGATTCTCGAAGTTGTGAAAAAAGCGAAAGGCGATGGCCGCGGCGAGACCGCAAAAGTAGAAGAACCGATCAACTGGACGGATTTCGTTCTTCCGCAACGGAACCTGCCGTATGAGGATTACTGCAATAATATCGTGAGGAAAGCCCTGGAAATGCACCATGGAAACAAGGTGAGGACGGCGGACTATCTCGGTATTTCACGCCAGACTTTGTACACCATGCTCAAAAGGATCAAAATCGCGGAATGAGCCGGGTACCCGTGCAAACGACGCCGCGTGCGACAGCGGTGCACCTGGACAGCCATGAGCCTGGAGTCGAGGTGCCTGATGTCCTGCAGCAGTTATCGGCTCACAGGCTTTTCGTTGCGGCGTTGCGTGAGACTTTTCTGAACCCGCACCGCCCGTGGGGCAGATATTCGGGCAATGGATCGGACCACTGACCGGTCCCGTATTCATTTCAATTTGTCGGTGAAGGCCCTGATCGTCGACATGTACCTGGGCAGGGCACGCTCGAAGATGTCGTTGTGGTTGGCCCCGGGGATCTTCAGCAGCATCTTTTCGCCGGCCGGACTGGCATCATAGAGGTCCTGACCGTCACGGAAAGGGATGATGTGGTCCAGTTCGGCGTGAATGATGAGCGTCGGTTTGTGGAACGTCCGGATCTTGTCGAGATTTCTGAATCCGCTTTCCTCCCTGAACCCGATGGCGTCTGAATTTACGCCCAGGAGACGGAGCAGCGGCCCCGCGTGAGCAAACCCGCTCTCGATGATCAGCCCGTCGATGAAGTCCCCGCGGGTGGAGGCGAGTTCCAGGACCGATGCGCTTCCAAGGGACCTTCCCATTACGGTGAGAGTCCCCGAATAGCCGTTTTCGCCGAGCCACTGCCGGACAAATTCAAAAATCGTGTGGCTGTCCCGCATCATGGCCGAGACCGTCGGCGTGCCGTTCGACCTCCCGTAACCGCGGTAGTCAACGGGGCAAAAATTGAGGTTCATGCGGGTGAAAAAGGGCGCGAGTTCGTCGTAGTCCGCGACGATTTCCCCGTTGCCGTGAAAGAACAGGATATTGTGCGCCGTCTTGGCCGCGGCGTGAAAGCGGGCGCCGATCAGGATGTCCTTTTCCACCTGGATGAGAAGGTCCTGTGCTCCCGCGAAGGATTCCCTGAGCTGCCATTCCCGCCTGGGATAAAATAAATGGTTGAGCACCTCGGGTATATCCAGAAACGAATAATCGGAATCGACTGGATTCATCCGTGCCTCCCGTTTGACTTCGGGTGAAGTCCCGGTGTTTTCGAGGCTTCCCGGACTGCCTCTGCGCCGGCGGCTCGGTCCGGGAGGAACGATCCCGGAGGATTCGGCACGCTCAGACGTGGTTCCTCAACTGCAGTTCGATCGGATGAGGGTTGAGGTAGTACTGGCCTTTGAGATACGGCTGATCGAACTTCCTCACGTAATGGTTGATGAGCGTGACCGGTACGATGAGCGGGATATGTCCTCGGTGGTAGAAGCCGATGAGTTCGAGGAGTTCCTGTTTTTCATCCGGTGAAAGCTGCTTTTTGAAATATCCCATGAGGTGCTGGAGGACGTTGACGTTCTTCCTGGGAGTGGCCCTGAGTTTAATCGCTTCCATCAACAGGTGGTGGTAGCGGGCAAACAGATCATCGGGGAGAAGGTCTTTCCCCTGTGCGACCAGCTTTCCCATGGCCCCGTAATGCGTCGGGCTGTGGGCCATGACCTGGAGCTTGTGCCGGGTGTGGAAATCGATCAGCCCGCTCATTGATCGGTTCGTATCGAGGAACTCCCGCCACCTCCGGGTGATGAAAATCCGCTCGATGAAATTCTCCCGCAACACGGCGTCGTGAAGGCGGCCTTCGTCCTCGACCGGGACCAGGGGGAAGTGCTTCATAAAAATCCCGGCGAAGACGCCGGAAGCGATTTTCCTCGGCATGCCGTCCGTGAATATCTTTACCCGTTCCATCCCGCTACTCGGGGAATTGCTCTTGAAAATAAACCCGCAGAGGTTTTCACCTTCCAGTTCCCTCACACGCTTGCCGGCCCATGCGACCATTCTGCCGGTCATATCCGCGCGCGTACGGGTCGTGATGAGTCTCGGGTCCCCGGGGTCTCCCTCCAGATGCATGGATTCCCTCGGCACCGGAAGTCCGCATTCGACCTCCGGGCAAACGGGGACGTATTCCACGTATCCGCCCAGAGTGTCCCGGAGAAAACGGTCCAGCTTGTGGCCTCCGTCGTACCTCACGGGCTCTCCGAGAAGGCAGGTGCTTATCCCGATCCTGATGGTTTCCATACGCGGTCCTTCACTGTACGATCACAATTCCCGCAAGAAGACCTTTGGGAACCTCTTCGGCCCTGACGCCGCTCCCGATGGGATAGATGTCCCATCCCGCCGAAGCGACCATGTTATACACATCGATGCCGACGGCCTCCATGGAAGGCCTCGATACCAGTGAGAACCGGCATTTTTCCCCTTCCATCGCAACGCAGCTTTCCTGCTGGCCGCAGAACGTGTGCCTGCATGACCCGGCGGCAAGCCCGAAAGCCAGGTAGTGGCCGTGATAGAACGCCATGGATTCGATTTCACTGACGATGGTATATGCCTGCCGGTAGACTTCCACTCTCTCTTTGATCGTGGCCTTGTCTCTCGTGATGATTTCCGCGGGGATGTCCTTGACGAAGAAAACCGCCCACTGGTATTTCGCCAGAAGCTCCCGCAGTTCGGAGGGCTTGAGCGTGTTGGGAGGGCACTGGGCGCCCACGCCGTAACCGAAACACCGCGGGATCCGGCATTTAAGCGTCACTCTTTCGTCGACGGGAATGGCCTCGGCCCGCACGATGATGGCGCGGTCGGCCCCCAGTTCGAGCGCCTTCTCCCGATACTTCTCCAGATCTTCCTTCAACCTGCCCGCATTCATGTCGACCGTAATCTTCCGTATTTCCCTGGCCATTTCCGTTCTCCTGCAAAAACACCGGTTGACTGTCCAAGTGGAGATTCCCCTGGCTGGGTTTCTCCAACAGGGGACAAAAGAAGTTCATCCTTCGGAAGCCGTCTGGCTCCGCTTGGTCCATGAATTCGTGCAAACGCCGAAAATCGACCGTTTCCCGAACGATTGTGCCGGGGCCGCGCGGCTGCTCACCCGGGATGAGAAGCCGAAGGCCGGATTCGAATGAACATATGCCGGGAAAAAGCACGTTTGTGGTCCGTGGGGCCGGTCCGGATCGAAACATCCGGACCGGAGGATATACAATTGCTCCCCAATATAATGCGTGTGCGCTAAAATATCTTGCACAAAAGCATCAATGATTCGATCGTGCGGCATAAATCTTGTGAACATCATCCCGCCGGATGTGCCGGAGCGGGCGGTTGCCGGGTCCGGGCAGGGTATTTTTGCCGCATGCGGCCGGCAAGGGTAGACAAAAAACGCGGTTCGTGCTCCATTATATCAGAAGATTCAAAAATATAGCGGAGACAATTAACTGACGAGGTCGACCATGAAAAGTCGTGTAATACTGGTGGTCCTCGGCCTTGTATTGCTCGGGGCCGGAGTGACGGGAATCGTTGCTTACCACGGAGAACAGGCGAAGCAACAGAAAGCGTACCACGAAAAGATAGCTGCGGAGCAGGCGAAGGCCGCCGAGGAACAGGAAAAGGCGGAACAGCTCGCGCAGCAGGTCGAGGCGGAAAAGCAGAAAACGGAGGATGCCAAAGCCAGGCTGGCTGCGGAACAGGATCGGCGCAAGGAAGAGGAACTCCTCCGCAGGAAACTGGACGAGAAACAGAGTGAGAAGAACCTGAACGCGGTCGAGCAGAACGTTGCTCGGACGCGCCCCGCCGATAGATCGAAGGCCGGAAGGGCAACCGTGGAACGCGCGGACAGGTATGCCCGGGCAAACTCGCGGCAGAACGCCGTATCGAACTCCTCGAAACGGACTGAAGTCACTTCCCGCGCCAACGCTGGCGGCAGTAACGCCGTTACCGTTCATTTCAGGTACGATCCGGGCAGCGGCAGGGAGATTCCGGTTGCCCAGGTGCATCTGGGTGACAAGGTGCAGGTGCGGATCAGGAGAGTGGGCGGTGCCGCCGACAGGCTTTACGTCGGCCTTGCGGCCCCTCGGGGCGGGGATTCCCGTTATGCCGGGCGTGGGGACCGGGGACCCGGACTCCCGACCGTAGTGGCGACCCCCGTGAGGGACGTCGATGAATTCACGGTCACCCCCGCTTTCGATATCGCGCAGGAACTTGCGGGCAGCCTCGATTCGGAAGGCGGGGCCGTTTTGAACATCGGAACCGGCCGGCCGCGGGGGTCCGGTTCCTACGTGCCGGCGAGAGGTTACTACGACGTTGAAATCAGGATTCTGGCCGATAACAGTTGGAATATCAGGCCAAGGAGTCTTCGGTGAGTGATTTTCCCTTAGTTTATGTTCTTCTCGGTCTGGTTGTCGCAGCCGGGATATTCCTCGTGATTTTCGGATTGGTCCGTAAACCGTCCGGGAAGACGCCTCTTCCCTGCAGCCCTCTCGAGATCGAACCTTCGGCGGAAACCGGAAGCAAGGCCGATTCCGACGACTCCACGGACGGAACGGTATTTTCTCACAAGAGCCCGCTGGTCCCGGACAAGTATTCCCCCGAAGTCGTCCAGACCCAGCGGGAAAAAGAGATCGAAAGCGCTTCCGTCCGCCCGGGCCGCTTTGCACGGCTGAGAAGGTTCTTCCGGGGGACCGGGGCGAAGAAGACCATGGGCGGACTGGAATAACGGCCGGTCAGGTCCCCGGGGTCAGAGCCCGGCGCATGTCATCTGAACCGGGAGAAGGCGCCCTCGAAATCCCGGACCAGCACCAGACCGTCCGTGGTTTGCTGAGGGGGAACGACGAATTCCAGCCGGACCTCGCCGTTCAGGATGCAGGAGATTTTTCCGCCCACGACATTACTTTCCTCGGGCATTTTCTGAAAGAACAACCGGATCCGGTCCACTGCCTTCAAGGCCTGCAGGGGGGTGCCCGCGCCGGAATCCGAAGTGGTCATGCTGAAGGTCGCCCTGAAGATCACCTGGTTTTCTCCGGTTTGTCTCGCCGACGATCCGTTGGCCGACATTCTGAGGAGGGGTTCGTTGTCCTTTGAAAAGACTACGGCGGCCCCCTTGTCGAGGAATTCAGTATTGACCTGAACCGGTGATGTGACGGCAACCTCGATTTCGGCTTCCGCGGTCTTGATCGGCTGCCTGAATGGAGCGATCATTTCCTTCTGGGCGGTGAAATAATAGGTGCCGACGGTCCCGAGCACCACGAGGGCAGCGCCCGCGAGCACGACGATGTAGCTGATGTTTCTCCACTGTCCCGGGTCCATTTTCTCTCCTTGCATACGGTTTGCCGGAGTGCAATTCTAAACGCAGGACCGGTCTTGTCAAAACAAAATCATCCCTCGTCCGCATCTCTCCGGGTATCCTTTACGGGTGGAAGCGGCGAGGAGTCCCGATTCGAGACCGGCGGGACGTTGGCGGCGGACGGACGTATTGCGGTATGATCCGGCAGAGGCTCTGCCGCCCGCAGATCGATTGGTTGAAAACTGTCCAGGGAGGGAAAAAGATGCCGAAGAAAATTGTATTCGTTCAGGGAAGTCCCCGAAAGAACGGGAACACGCGGGCGATGGTCGCCCTGGCGATGGAAGCCGCGCGGGAACAAAAGGCCGAAGTCGCTGAAATTGACGCCACCGGGCTGGAATTCAAGGTCCCCGGATGTACCGGCTGCCAGAAATGCCAGCAGTCCGAAGCGTTCGTATGCACCATCGGCGATCAGTTGGCTGAAGTCGTTGCCACGCTTCCGGACTACGATGTCATCGTCATGGCCACGCCTCTCTATTGGTGGAGTTATTCCGCTCAACTCAAAATCTTCATCGACCGCATGTATTCGCTGGCCAAGTTCCCGGAATCGGGAGAAATCCATACGCCGCTTGCGGGCAAGACAGTGGCGCTCATGGCCACCGGAGGCGGGCCCTTGGAAGACAACCTGGAACTCCTGGAAAAACAGTTGAAGTATGCGATGGAGATGCTCGGGTGTTCTTTTCGTTCATGCCTGTTTCCGAACACGCCCCCGAAAGGCGGTGCGCTCCTGAAAGACCCTTCGGCGGTAAAGCGGGCCAAAGAATTCGGCCGTGCCCTGGCATAGGTGAGCGGTACGGCACAAACGCACGGGAAACGCCCGGAACGGCGGATCGACAAAGCGGGATTTTGCGTGCGGCATGGGATAAGATGAAGATACTCCCTCTGGAGCCCCCCCGACCCCAGAGGGAGTACTACTATGGAGGTGAAGTTATGCACATTGTTATAATTAGTACAATGCCGACGGCGTGTCAACAATAAGTGCACGGTCTCCGCAATTTTACCGTCCGGCCGCACAGCGAGCCGCCCCGCCCCGCGGGTTGTGGCCGAAAATCGTTTGCCGATGCCGTTCGAAAGGCAACGTCCGGTTGAAGAGGGAGCGGTCGGCTGCATGGAGTTTCGTGTTTTTCCCATCGTTTCGGGTGGCCGCAAAACCATGTTCCCGGCCGCTTTTTTGTGAAATCATGCACCACACTGCCCAGCGGTCCAGCGGTTCGCGGGGCGCCGCACAAAACCGCGGTGCGGCGTGGGGGTGTGTGAGGGGCGCAACTTCCCGCTCTCTTGAGAAACGTCGTTATTGCTGCCTTGTTGAATGCAATTATCCATGATGCTGCGCCTCACGCTCGAAGCCGTCTCGCGCCAGGGCTTTTGCACAGTGCTGGAGACGGGTGCGCCCGTAGCCGTTCGAACAGTCGTTCATGGTCCGCTCCGCAGTGAATTCTCGCGCCATTAAAACAATAGGTCTTGACGTGGCCCTTATCGTACCGATAATGAACACCGGAACTAAATGGATTTTATATGAATTTTCGCTTATGGCAAGCAGACACACGGGGAAGCCGCCTGCTGCGGGCGGCGGGTGGTAAGCTCCTGGAAAGGTTCCGGCGGGATTTCCCCGCATCTTCGGGGGATGTTAAGATTATCGCCTTGAATGCAACCCGGTATTGGTCCGGAATCAGGCAACAGGAGCGGAAAGGACGAATGCTATGAAAAAGGAAATTTTCCCGGTGTTGGCAGTTTTGTTGATTGCGGCGTTGGCGGTTCCCGCCATGGCCGCCTGGAACGGTGTTCAAAAACCGTCCCTGGTTATCGCCGACGTCGTCACCGTTACGGCCAAAGTGCGGGATATGGACTTTCAGCAACGCTCTCTCACGCTGCAACTGCCGGAAGGAAGGCTTTTTACCGTCAAGGTGTCCGACGCCGTGCAAAACTTCGACGAAATTCGCAAGGGCGACCCGTTGGTCGTGAAATACTGTGAACCGGTTGCGGTTTTCATCCGAAGGGCCGGGGGAAAACCGGAAACGGATGAGTTGAATTCGTTCGAGGTGGCACCGAGGAGTCATAAACCGTCCGGAACGGTGGTCAACACCACCGAAGTCAGCGCCAGGGTCGAAGCCGTCAACCACAAGAGACGGACGCTGACCGTGAAGGGGCCCGACGGCAGTCCGACCACACTGAAGGTCGATAAGAGCGTGGCCAACCTGGACAAGATCAGGGGCGGAAGCAACGTTGTGTTGAGGCTGACCGAGGCCCTGGCGATTTCCATCCTGAAGCCGTAGGGCCAAGGGGCATTTCCACCCCACGGCGCCCGGATGCGGTGTATGCCGCCTGAACTTCCGGGCGTTCCGTTTGGCGTTGTTGATGCTTTGCCGGTTCAGCGCGGCCGGTTTGTGGCCTCCGCGCATCGCGAGAGGAGCGAAATCGCCTCGAACGGTTGTTCGATCTCCGGAAAAGACGGCACTCCCCGGGGTTCGATGCATTCCCTGCATTCCTCTTCGTACCTCCTGTCTCCACTGAAGGCGATCATGACCGGTTTGCCCGGGTATTTCGCGGCAAGTTCCGGGATGAAGCCGAAAGAGGGGATGCCCGTATCCGCGGTGAGCATGAGGACGGCGACCACCGCATCGATATTGGGGTCCTTCAGCACCGCCTCCATCCCTTCCCTGTAACCGAACTCGACTCCGTTGACCGACGCGGCCGCCCATATGTCGACGGGATTTCTCATTCGGATGAATGGAGGGCTGATTTCCCTGAGCCTTTGGAGCGTCTCGGGTTCAAAGTCGGGAACTTCCAGTCCGATGCGGATGCAGAGATCGGCGAGCGACACCAGCATGGCCCCCGACGGGGCCAGGATGCCCACCCGGTTGCCCCGGGGAAGAGGCGCCATGGAGAAGGCTTTGCCAGCGAGGATAAGGTGCGTGTAATTCCATATTCGGACCGTCCCTGCCTGGCGCAGGAGGCCGTCGACCAGCCTGTCTTCCGCGGCCATGGCGGCCGTATGAGCGACGGCGGCGCGTTTTCCCGCTTCGGTGGACCCGCTCTTCAGCACGACGACGGGCTTGTGCCGGGTGGCTTCCCGCGCGACTTCGAGAAATCGCCTCGGTCTCTTTATGCTCTCGATGTACATGATGACCGCGGTGGTTTCCGAATCGCCCGCCAGGTATTCGAGAGCCTCGCTTTCGTCGATGTCGATTTTGTTCCCGAGGCCGATGACCCGAGCGACACCGAAGTGCTCGGCGGTCAGGATGTGTTTCATGGTGTGAGTGGCGAAGTTGCCGGTCTGAGCGATGTAAGACACCTTGCCGGGGCGGATCCGGCCCAGCGGAAAGAAAGTGGAAGTGAAGCGGTGCGGCGTTGACGTGTGGCCGGATGTGTTCGGTCCGAGGACGCGGATCCCGGTTTCACCGATGATGTCGGCGATCTCCTGCTGAATCCTTGCGCCGGATTCGTCCACTTCCGCAAAACCGCCCGCGGAAAGAACGGCGTGCCGGATGCCCTTTTCGGCGCATTCCCTGAGCGCGGCCGGTGTGCTCCCGGCCGGAACAATGATGATGGCGAGGTCGACCCCGTCCGGCAGTTCGGCCACGGACGAACAGACCGGCAGCCCGAGGATTTCGCCTCCCCTGGGATTGACCGGATGGATCCTGCCCGCGTAGCCGTTGGCCAGGATATTCCTTATGACATCATTGCCCGGCTTGTGGGGGGTCGCCGAGGCCCCGATGACCGCGACGCTCCGGGGTTCGAAAAATGGAGCGATTTTGCTTTTCATGCTTTGCCCTCCAGGGGTTGTTGCCCGATCTGCCCCGATCCGCCTATCGCCCGCCGGCGTTCACGCGGGCCGGAGCGGTACGCCGGGAGTCTCACCAGCGCCCTGCGTCGTCTTGAGAACGACCAGGGCATCCACGGCCACCGGCTGTCCGTCGGGTCGAATCTTCAGGGGATTGATGTCGGCCTCCCGGACCTCTTCGTTCCTGAGCCCTAATTCCCCGAGCGCGACGAGGACCCGGGACAGGGCATCCAGGTCCACGGCCGCTTCACCCCTGAAGGCTTCGAGGATCGTTCTCCCCCGGATTTCAGTGGCCATATCCCGCGCGTCCCATGGGCTGAGGGGGGCCATGCGAAAAACGATGTCTTTGAAAACCTCCGTCAGGATGCCTCCGATGCCGAACATGACGCACGGTCCGAACTGAGCGTCCCTGATCAGGCCGCATACGAGTTCCCGTCCGCCCTGCACCATTTCCTGGACCAGCAGTTCCTCGCAGCCCCGGATCTTCAAAAGTCGGTCCGCTTCCCTTTCCACGTCTGCCTCATTTCCCAGGTTCAAAGCCACGCCGCGAACTTCCGTCTTGTGGAGGAGCTTTGAACCGGAGGCCTTCAAAACCACGGGGAAACCGATCCCCGATGCCGATGAGGCCGCTTCGGCCGCGTCCCGGGCGACGAATTCGCGATTGACCGGGATGCCGAAACCCGCAAGGAACCGTTTAGCCGCATGCTCGCTCAGGACCGAGCGGCTTTCCGCCGGGGCCGTCCGAATCGTATCCATGAATCCCTCCAATTCTGTAAGACCAGGTTACTTGCAAAATAGAGTTCCGAAATACCCGTTTCGATGCTTCGCGGGTGAGGCGGGCATCATGAACAATCACGTTCAAGAAAGCGGCAACGATGGGAAGGTCCTTCGTATTCGACGAAATTCAACCGAATCTGCACTTTGACAAATTGAAAAGGCCGGGTGCCGTTCTTAAAGTATCCGAAAGGTCGTCCGTAAGAATCGCCATTTCCGGCAGGGGGATTCGCCTGCGGCTTCGCGGAGGGGACGGAGTCCCCGTTGTTTTGTGTCCCGAAGCGGCACGAGATCCACCCATCGTCAACCCGCAGAAAGTATCAGTAAAGGAGGTCAAGCAATGTTGAACCTGAAGACGGTCGAAAAAAGGGAATTCAGTGCGGCAAGTTGCCATGCGCCATCCTGCCACGCCCCCGCGTGCCATTCGCCGGCGTGCCATGCCCCTTCGTGTCATGCTCCGGCCTGCCACGCGCCTTCCTGCCATGGGCCCGATTCCCGGTCGTGACCCGTTCTGGAGGAGGGCGCTGAGCCGCATTCATTTGAGGTGCTCATCAGACTGAACCGCGGAGCCTTGAAAAGGCCCGCGGTTTCCTTTTACGGAGACCCCGGGATTTTGCGAAGGGCCGCCCGCGATGATGTGCCGCGAATCCCTGACCGCTTTGCCCGGGGGGATGAATGCGGGGCGGCGTCTTCCGATGCCGTGCCGTCACTGCGTGTTCCCGTGTTTTGGACGTGGTGAGAATTGCATTCACGATCGCCGAAAGCTGAAAAAACGGATTGTGACACGGTTTCTTCCATGGGGATGGCGCGACTCGGCACTGCTTCCATGTTGTGTGAGCGGACATTCCCCTCCCTGGGGCGGCGTCGTGCAATCCCTGGGGCGTTACCTACAGAATAGAGTCCCGAAATACCCGTTTCGATGCATCGCGGGTGAGGCGGGCACCATGAACAACCGCGGTCACTCCCCGGTGAATACGGGGGCACGTTTTTCGAGGAAGGCCTGAATTCCTTCCTCATAGTCGTGGCTGTCGTACACTTGCCTCCTCAAGCCCTGAATGCGTTCGAATGTTTCCGGGGAAATGGGATACGCGCTGGAGAGAATACGAAACTGCTCTTTGATCACGGCAATGGACAGATGGGACCGCGATCCGATCCGGGACGCCAGCCCCATGGTGAAATCGTAAAGTTCTCCGGAGGAAACGAGGTGGTTCAGGATCCCGATGCGATGTGCCCGGTCCGCCGAAACGGGGTCTGCCGAGAAAAACATCTCCTTTGCGATGTTCAGGCCGAGCCGGTTGACGAAATGGAGGATTCCGGTGGCATTGTACGGCAGCCCGAGTTTTGCGGGAGTAATGGCAAAGGAACAGGTTTCATCCCCGACGGCGATGTCGCAGCTCATGATGAGATCGCAGGCCCCGCCCCACACGCTTCCGTGGACCATTGCGATGATCGCGCCCGGGTAGATTTGAACCGCACGCAGCAGCCTTTCGAGCGAATCGAAATATCCGAGCGGGTCCCGGCGCGAGAGCGGAAGCTCCTTGACGTCATGTCCCGCGGACCAGACCGAGGCCCCGTCCGCGGCGCGGAAAACCACGACGGAGATCTTCTTTTCCTCCAGATCTTTCAACGCCCGTATGACGTCGTCCACCAGTTCCCCGCTCAGGGCGTTCCTCCTGCGGGGGTTGTCGAAGCAGATGAATCCGGTTCCTTCCTTGATTTCGATGGTGATCATCGGCATGCTCACTTTTCCTTCATTAGACCGGTGTGTTTGAGGGGGTCGAAAAATGACGGCCGGCTCCGGCAAAACCGGAAACAAAAAAACGAAGTGAAAGGCCGAGCCTTTGCACTCCTTTTTACCATAGGGATTTCGGCCGCCTTTTGCAACCGCGGTCAGGCGTTATCCGGGGCTCGTGGGGAGGCGGCACGGAGAAAAAGCCCTCCGGCACGGGCTTCATGTTTTACGGATAATGTGATAGCATAGCACCGTTTGGCAGCGTTCAAAATTACCACCGGCCGGTTCCCTGTGCCGGAACCGGAAAAGGAGTGAAAAGCATGCATTACAACGGCCAATCCGGGGGCGACGGCGTATCGACCCATTTTGCCTCCGCTGAACGGGCCTGCAGTCTGCTGGTTCGGCAGCAAGTCAAGCTGTTGGCCGAATCGGCCCTCCTGAAGGAATTTTCCAATGCGGTCATGGACATTGTCGTCGTCCTGAACGAACACAGGCAGATCGTCTTTTTCAACGACAACCTGGTCGATCTGCTGGGGACGTCGGATCCGGATTCGATTTACGGCCTCCGCCCCGGGGAGGCTGTCGGCTGCATCCGCGTCGAAGAGAGCCCGAGCGGTTGCGGGACGACCGAATTCTGTTCCGCGTGCGGTGCCGTAAACGCCATTCTGACAGGCCAAAAAGGAAAAACCGATATCAGGGAATGCGAAATAAGCCGCAATGGAGGCGGGGAAGCGTTGAACCTCCTCGTTAAGGCCACGCCGTTGAAGGTCGCGGATGAACAATTCACCCTTTTCGCCATGAAGGACATCAGCCATCTGAACCGAAGGAGGTCGCTCGAGAGGATCTTCTTCCACGATATCATGAATACTGCGGTCAGCCTGAAATTCGCGTCCGAACTGCTGAAGAATATCGGGGAAGACCAGATGGAAAAGGTGATGGGCCTGATCTACGGCGCCGTCGACCGGCTCTTCGAGGAAATCGGCAGCCAGCGGGACATAACCGCCGCGGAAAACAACGAACTCATCGTCCATCCCGATACGATCAGCTCGATCGAACTCCTGCAGGATCTCATCTGCTCGTTCGAGGAATCCGCCATGGAATGCACGATCCGGCTGCATCCCGAGGCCGAGGACGTGCGTTTCAGGAGTGACAGGGTCGTGCTGCGGCGGGTTCTGGGCAATATGATCAAGAATGCCGTCGAGGCTTCCGCCCGCGGTGAAACGGTGACGGCGGGCTGCAAGAGGGACCACGGTGGCGTGGAATTCCGGGTGTGGAACCGCGCGTCCATGCCAAGAGAGGTACAGCTCCAGCTTTTCCAGCGTTCCTTTTCAACCAAGGAAGCGAGCCGCGGGCTCGGGACCTACAGCATGAAACTGCTCACCGAACGGTACCTGTGCGGGCGAATCAGCTTCACGACTTCGGAGACGGAAGGCACCGTGTTTTCCGTCTGGTATCCGCTGGAAATCCGGGGAGCGGTCAAGAAACCGTCGCACGAGCCTCCGGCTTTCCCCCCTGGCCGATTGTGCTGATCGTATCCGGCTTTCCATCCCTTGCGGAGTCACTGAAAAATCTCACGCAACGGCGCAACGACGCAACGAAAAACAAAAAGCGGGAAGCACGAAAACGCAATGCCCCCATAGCCGGGTAGCCCGGATGCTTGTTATCCGGGCGAAGCGCAAGAGGGGGCAATGGAGAAATGCCGGGAACACCGAGGATGTTTCTGATCGGCTTTCCATCCCTTGCGGAGTCACTGAAAAATCTCACGCAACGGCGCAACGGCGCAACGAAAAACAAGAAGCGGGAAGCACGGAAACGCAATGCCCCCATAGCCGGGTAGCCCGGATGCTTGTTATCCGGGCGAAGCGCAAGAAGGGGCAATGGAGAAATGCCGGGAACACCGAGGATGTTTCTGATCGGCTTTCCATCCCTTGCGGAGTCACTGAAAAATCTCACGCAACGGCGCAACGGCGCAACGAAAAACAAGAAGCGGGAAGCACGGAAACGCAATGCCCCACAGGTCGACGCCTCCGTGTGATGCCTGGGGAAACAGGCGATTCCCCGGCCTCCGGTTCATGGTTTGCGGTTCAGGTCGCTGTTCTTCAAGGCCGCAGCAAAGGGATTGTTGAATGCGCTTTTCCCGGGGGAACGGGGTTTTTCCTGCCGGGGCTTTTTGTCTGCAGGAGAAGGCGCTTTTTCCTTCGGGACCGCCGGCTTCGTTCCAGCCCCGGGGGAAGACTTCATCGAGAGTGAAATCCTGCCCCTCTCCGTGTCCACTTCCAGCACCGTTACGGTAACATGCTGGTGAACATGGACCACCTGGGCGGGGTCCTTCACGAAGTGGTCCGAAAGCTCACTCACGTGAACCAGGCCGTCCCGGTGAACCCCGATGTCCACGAAGGCGCCGAAAGCCGTGACGTTGGTAACGATTCCGGGCAGTTTCATCCCGACCGTGAGGTCGGTGATCTTTTCGACCCCGGGGGCGAAGGAAAAGGGATCGAAGGTCTCCCGGGGATCACGGCCGGGCTGGGCGAGTTCCGAGAGGATATCGAGAAGAGTCGGCAGCCCGATTTCCCCGGTCACGTAGCGGGAAGGATCGATTTTCTTCCGAAGGCCTTCGTCGCTCATGAGGTTACTGACCGAACAGCCCAGGTCCTGCGCCATTTTTCCCACCAGGTGATAGGATTCGGGATGGACGGCGCTCCCGTCCAGGGGATTTTCCCCGTTCCTGATGCGCAGGAAGCCGGCCGCCTGTTCGAAGGCCTTGGGGCCAAGCCGGGGGACCTTCTTCAGTTCCCGTCTCGATCGGAAGGGACCGTTCTCGTCACGATACGAAACGAGGTTTCTCGCAAGCTGGGGCCCCAGTCCGGACACATAGCCGAGGAGCTGCGGGCTTGCCGTGTTGGCTTCAACCCCGACCGCGTTCACACAGCTCATCACGGTGTCGTCCAGGCTCTGCTTCAATTCGGACTGATCGACGTCGTGCTGGTACTGGCCTACCCCGATGGACTTCGGATCGATCTTCACCAGTTCAGCGAGAGGGTCCATGAGGCGCCTGCCGATGGACACGGAACCCCGCACCGTCACGTCCCGGTCCGGAAATTCCTCACGGGCTGCGGGGGAAGCCGAATACACCGACGCCCCGCTCTCATCCACCATGATGATCTGAATGCTCTTCGGAAGTCCGAGCCCCCGGACGAAGGTTTCCGTTTCCCGGCCCGCCGTGCCGTTGCCTATGGCGATCGCTTCGATACCGAATTCGGCGGCCAGCGCCCGAACGCGTTCGCCCGCCCTGGCCGACGCCTGTTCTCCCGTATGAGGGTAAATCGTCTCGTTGTGCAGGAGCTTCCCCTGGGGATCGAGGCATACCAGCTTGCACCCCGTGCGGAAGCCGGGATCGAGGGCCAGCGTTTTCTTCGATCCGAGGGGGGCGGCCATCAGAAGATGGCGCAGGTTGTCGGAAAAGATCCGGATCGCTTCCAAGTCGGCGCGGGATTTCAACGACTGTTTCGCTTCCGTCTCGAGCGAAGGGGCGAGAAGCCGTTTGTAGCCGTCCTGGACAGCGGCCCCGACCTCCCGGGATGCGCTCGAGTCTCCCTTAACGAAAAGGGATTCCAGGACGGACAGGGCTTCGATTTCCGGCGGCGAGACGTGCAGGGAGAGGAACTTTTCCTTCTCCCCGCGCAGTGCCGCGAGAATCCGGTGCGACGGGGCTTTCCCTGCGGATTCCTCCCAGTTGTAATAGTCGCGGTACAGGGTGCCTTCGGCTTCCTTCCCTGAAACCACCTCGGATCGCATGGTCCCACGATCGGTAAAAAGGGCCCGAAGCCTTGCACGGGCCGTCGTGTCCTCGTTCACCCGTTCCGCGATGATGTCGCGGGCGCCGGCAAGAGCCTCGTCCGCGGAGGCAACCTGCTTCTCGGGATCCACGAAAGCCTTGGCTTCGGCGAGAGGGTCCGTGGACGGGGCCTGGGCGAGAATCAGGTCGGCCAGGGGCTCGAGCCCCTTTTCCCTGGCAATGGAGGCCCTCGTGCGGCGTTTGGGCCTGAAAGGCAGGTAGAGGTCTTCCAGTACGGCCAAAGTTTCGGCCGCAACTACCCGGGCCTGCAGGTCACCGGTCAGCTTCCCCTGTTCCTCCAGGGACTTCAGAACGGCCTCACGGCGCTTGTCCAGGACTTCGAGCTGGCCCAGTCGATCGCGGATGGCGGTGACGACGGTCTCGTCCAGCGACCCCGTGGCCTCTTTGCGGTACCGGGAAATGAAGGGAATCGTCGCGCCTTCCTCCAGCAGTTGTGCGGTCGCCTGGACCTGGGGCTGGGAGAGGTGAAGTTCTCCGGCAATGGAAGCGATGTGCTGTTCGTTCATAGGGTTGTTTCGGCTCCTGTATCGTATGGGATTTCGTCATACCGTCTTTATTCTATGCCCATGCCCGTTTTTTTTGTAGGTTTAAACTCATGGGGACGGTCCGCTCCGCGCCCACGTTTCGCCACGGTGCGGCCGGAGTGAAAGCATTTGTATTCTGTAATGATTATGAGATAATTAATGTTGAACAGGGCGGAAAAGCCCCTGCGACGGAACCGGTTCCGTGCTTTCCAGGGGTTGGGCCTTTCCGGGTGCCGCATCCCTGCGGTTCATGCCGCCCGGAGCGCGTTTGCCCCCCGCGCGTCAGAAGGAGAACGTCTTTCGGGCCGGATGGATGACTCTCCATGATTCAACGCCCTGCAACAGAAACGGTTATATATCGATAACTTGATCGGCCTGACGCCACTCTCGGCCGAGGGCGGCGAAAGGTCCGTTCGAAGTGTGCGGAAGTATACGCCAAATGCGAAACCGCCAAGTGTCGCCCGGCGCGGCCGGCAAGGTTCGCGGGAAGGCCGGAATGTCCGGGACGTTCCGCCTGGCCCTGGTGGTCGTGATGATCGCCTTTCTTGCCGCGGAATTGTCCACCCGGGCCGGATGGCTGGATCTGCCCGAGCGCGTCTGCTACGACCTGTTTCATCAACTGGCGGGCACGCGGTACACGCCGGAACACGTGGTCATCGTGCCCATCGATGACCGGACGCTGCTGGAACATTCGGAAGAACCCATGGCTTTCTGGGGGCCTTATTTCGCACGTGCCATCGAAGTCATGCGAGGTGCGGGCGTGAGGATCATCGGCCTGGATTACCTTTTTTCGGTGAGCGCCGAGTCGTGGCTGAACAGTCTCAATGTTGCCGGGAGCGACAAGAGCCGCACCTACGACATCCCGTTGCGGATGCAACTGGCTTCGGGTCGGGTCGTGCTGGTCGGGAGCCTCGTGGCGGATGATCGCGGAGAGGGCAGACTTCTCCTTCCCATCAGGGACTACCTGTTTTCCCTCCCCAACGGGATTGACGATGTGGCCCTGGCAAACCTTTATTCCGATCCCGACGGCGTGATCCGGCGCTTTCTACCGGCACTTGTCGACGCCGGAGGCGGAACCATCGGCCCGACACTGGCCGCACGGCTCGCGGCGGGTGCGGGAAGCATTCAAACCCGGGCCCTGCCTGCCGCCCGGCCGGGCGCGGTCTCCCTCGTATTCGGGGGCCCGGAGGCTTTTCCTCCCGCCATCGGCTTCGCCGGACCTCCCGGGCGCGGTTCCGAAACCGCTCCCGGTACGTTCCCTCGGCTTTCCTTCCGCCGCCTGCTTGCTCCCGGGGCGGAATCCGACCCCGCCGTGCTGCGGCTCAAGGACAAGGTCGTGATCGTCGGGGCCGAGTCTTCCGCGCCCCAGGATATCCACCTGACGCCTTATGCCCGCGTATTTTTCGGTTCCGGAGTGCGCATGATGAGCGGCGCGGAACTGCACGCCAACATCGTGGAAACTCTTCTCACGGGGCGTTTCCCGCGCCCCGTCCCGGCTCTTTTCCGCATGATCTGCGAGGTGTTTTTCCTGGTTGTGGGCACCGCCTTTTTTTTCGGGCTTCCCCCGGGGCGGGGCCTGGGAGCGGGGGTGGTACTCAGCGCCGTATCGCTCCTCAGCGCATTCCTGCTGTTCCGCGATTACTGGATTTTCCCCATCGCGGGGGTGCAACTGGGGCTTGGAATGAGCTACCTCGGGGCGCTGGCCCTGAGGCTCACCGGCGAAGAACGGGAACGGGCGCGTCTGCGCCGGATGTTCGGACGCTATGTCTCGGATGAAGTAGTGGAGAAGATCCTCGCTTTGGGGAAACATCCCGATCTCGGAGGCGAAGGCATGCGGGTGACGGTCCTGTTCGCGGACATCCGAAACTTTACCACCATGTCCGAACAACTGACCCCTCATGAGGTCCTTGAAATGCTCAACACGTATCTCAGCCGGGTGTGTGAGCCGATCCTGGAACAGGGAGGTACCGTGGACAAATTCATCGGCGACGGGATCATGGCTGTTTTCGGGTCCCCCGTCCCTTATGAGGACCACGCTCGGCGCGCCCTGCGGGCCGCCCTGGGGATGTCCCGGGAAGCCCGGGATTTCAGTTTCTGGATGGAGGAGCGTTTCAAGGGCAAAAACCTGCTCCGGTTCAAGATCGGTATCGGCCTTCACCTGGGTGACGTGGTCTCGGGGAACGTCGGTTCTCCCAGACGGCTGGAATATACGGCCATCGGGGATGCCGTGAACACGGCTTCCCGCATCGAAGGCCTGACAAAGGACCTCGGGTGGGACATTGCCGCGAGCAGGGAAGTCGTCGATGCGGCACACCCCTCGGTGGTGACCCTCAACCATGCAAAAGTGAACGTCAAAGGGCGCAAAGAACCGGTGGAGGTCTTCGAAGTGGTCGATATGATGTGAAAAAGGTTGGACAATCAAGAAACACCCGAACAAAGGAGCGTAAGATGTTTACCCTCGTTAAGAAAAATCCTTTTTGCTGCGGCGGCTTGGCCCCGATGCTGCTGTTCGTGGCGTTGGTGTTGTCTGCCATGGTTTTTTCCTGCAGGCTGGAAGCGCAGGCCGCCGGGCAGGAAGTCGGGCTGGTGACCGGTGTGTCCGGGGATGTCACCTATGAGAACGAATCGGACCAGGAAGAACCCGCGAACGTTCAGGCCTTCATGAAGATTCGTAAAGGTGACCGGTTCAAGGTGCACACGGGCGGTATGATCCAGTTGGTCTATTTTTCCAACGGCCGCCAGGAAACCTGGAAAGGGCACCTGACCCTCGTGGCCGGCGACGGGGAAACCAAAGTGCGCAAGAATGAGGCCGACGTGCAACCCGAGGTCAAAACCCTTCCCACGACGGTCGCGCAGGCTCTCGGAAGCTCTTCCATGCCCCTTCCCCGTTCCGTTCCGACCTCCGGCGCCGTTCAGATTCGGGGCGTGAACGGCAAGTCCTCCGGTGCGTCAAAGGCCCCGGCGGCTCTCAGCGAGAAGGAAAAACAGGATATCGCGGCCGCCGAAACTGCATCCCGTGGTCTGCGTGAAGGAAGAGACCCGGGCGACGTCACCCCTGAGCTGTACCTGCTGTCCGTACTCGCGGATTACGGACAGTATGCGGAGATGACGAAGGTGATCGACGCGGCCCTGCAAAGGCAGCCGGGAAATGCCGGCCTGCTGCAATTGAAGGACTGGGCCGCCTCCCGCAAGTAATGCGATAAGAGGCGAATCGGGGCCGATGTGGCTGCGGTGAACGCGGCCCACGGTCCCCATGCTCTCAAGACCCGAGCAAACTTCATCCGTGCGGCGGCCGTGAACGGCCTTGGGCGTGCTTTCCCCGTTTGCCGTGCCCGGAACTTCGGGCGCGAAGCCTCAGAAGGGAACAGGATATGAGAGGAAGAGTCTTTCTACTGACCGTTCTTTTGCTCCTGTGGGGATTCGGTGCGGCGGTGAACGATCTGGATGCGAGGAGCGCCGAGGAAGGCAAACAAACCGAACAGGCGACAGGGGATTTCCGAGGATCGAAAACGGGGAATCTCGAAAGCTCTTCCCCCGAACTGGAGGCACTTCTCAACGACGGGTTCGAGGCGGCCCGGTCCGGTGACGCTTCCCGGGCGCTCGCCAGGGCCAACCAGGGGCTGGAACTGGCGAAGAAGGCCAACGACAGTAGAATGACCGGCATGTTTCTCACCACGATCGGCCTTGCCTGCCAAAGGCTGGGCCAGTACGAAAGGGCGCTGGAATATGACCGGCAGGCGGTCGCTGTTCACCGGGAGACCCGGAACCGGGTGTGGGAGGGTTTCACCCTGAATGATGTCGGTATGGTCTACTCCAGCCTGGGCCAGTATGACAAGGCGTTGAAATACCTCGATCAGGCGGTGTCCATTCTCGGGGAAACCCGCAAGCGAAGATGGGAGAGCAATGCTCTTACGAATACCGGCAAGGTCTATTACCGCCTCGGCCAGTACGACAAGGCCCTGGATTATTTTCAGCAGGCGCTGACGATTCAAAAGGAACTGGAAAACCGGGGGCAGCAGTCCTTGCGCGGCATGGGCAGGAAAGACGGCGGCGGAAGCCAAAAGCAGGGCAGAAACCGGGTCCCCGAGGGCAATACCCTCAGCACCATCGGGCTGGTCTACTACCGTCTGGGCCAGTATGAGAAAGCCCTGGATTATTACCGGCAGGCACTTCCGATTCACCAGGAAGCCGGATTCCAGTGGGGCCAGGCCATGGACCTCGTCTTCATCGGGCAGGTGTGCCGTACTCTCGGCCGGAACGACAAGGCCGGGGAACCACTGAACGAGGCCCTTAAGATCGCCCGGGCGACAAAGGCGGCCGAACCCCTTTGGAGGGCGCTGTGGAACCTTGGCGAAACGGAAGCGCGGCAGGGGGCTTCCGCCGCGGCGATCGCCCACTACGAACAGGCCCTGGACACCATAGAAGGCATGAGGGCCGAACTTTCCGAAAAGGCCGTGCAGACGTCGTTCATGAAGGACAAGCTGGGGGTCTACGACCGGTTCATCACCCTTCTTGCCGGCCTGCACAAGAAGGACCCCGCTGCGGGTTACGATCGCAAATCCCTGGAAATCTTCGAACGGAAACAGGGCCGGGTGTTCCTCGAGGAAATGGGACAGAGCGGCGCGCGGCAGTTTGCCGGAATCCCCGCGGACGTACTGGCCAGGGAAACCGAACTGGATGATCGGCTGGATAAGCTGCAGTCCGCGCTCCTGGACCAGGGATCGGATTCATCCGACGACGAAGGCCCCGATCAAACCGTGCCGGCCGGAGACGGCATCCAGCAGGTGAAAGCGGCCCAGGAGGCGCTACGCGAAGAGATCAAAAACAACTATCCCGATTACTATGCCCTCAAGTATCCCCGGCCTGCCGGCCTTGCCGAACTCCAGCAGACCGTGCTCCAGCCCGGTGAGGTCATGCTGGTCTACGGAGTCATGGACCAGGGGACTTATCTGTGGGGAATCGACAGGGAACATTTTCAACTCTTCAGCATCGGAACCGGCCGGCAGGAGTTCCAGGAGAAAGTGAACGAGTTCAGGAACGATTTGCTGGCCATACTCACTGCCGTGGAAAGGCAATACTCCGATGCCCGCCTTGGGCAGGTGGCCCGGAGTTCCATGGCCGATTTGCGCGTGCGCGGGCGTGAACTCCATGATCTGCTGTTCCCCGAGGGAGCCGTGAAAATGATCTCCGGGGCAAAAACGCTTTACATCGTTCCGTCGGGTCCCCTCTATGTCCTTCCCTTTGAAGCCCTGACCGCCCCGGCGAATGCCGCGGTGCGGGAAGCCCATTTCCTCCTGGAAGAACACCCTGTCGCGTATCTTTCCTCCGCGTCGCTCCTCAAGGTGCTGAGGGAAGGGGAAGCCCGGAAGACCGGGAAGCCGAAGAAGCCCCTCCTTGCCTTTGCGAACCCGGTCTACCGCGCGGGGAAACAGGCGCCGTCGAGACAGGGTCCCGGACCGGATGATTTCGGCAAACGCGGGGCCGTCGAAGGCGCCTCCGCCTTGAAGGACATGCGGTCCCTGGCTTACCGGGATATCCTGGGGGGCTCATTTCCCGAATTGCCCGATACGGAAATTGAAGCGAAAAAGATCAAGGCAATCCTCGAAGCCCCCGACCAGAGCCAGCCCCTTCAACTGCGGGAAGCGGCGTCCAGGAGCAACGTCTTTCGCTTCAACGACGAAAAAAGGCTATCCGACTACCGTTACGTGGTTTTTGCCTGCCACGGGGTCCTGCCCGGAGAACTGGACGAAGTGCGGCAGCCCGCCCTGGTGCTTTCCGATCCCGACCCCGGGACCGGACAGGAAGGCTTTCTCACCATGGCCGACGTGTTCGGGCTCAAATTGAACGCCGACCTCGTAACCCTTTCCGCCTGTAATACCGGACGGGGAGAAATGCAGGAGGGCGAAGGAGTCATAGGACTCACCCGTGCTTTCATGTATGCCGGAACTACCGCCATATCCGTCACCCTGTGGTCCGTCGAATCCAAATCGGCCGCCACCCTGAGCACCGGACTTTTCACGAACCTGAAGGCGGGAAGGACCCGGGCCGAAGCGCTGCGGGACGCCAAGCTGCGCCTGGTCCGTGGCGAAGAAGGGGAACTCAGCCGCCACCCGTTTTTCTGGGCCCCGCTGGTGATGTTCGGGGACGGAAAGTGATCGGGACGACCGGGGCCGCCCTCAGTATACCGGACCCGGTCGGCCCCGCGATGTTTCCCGTTTACTCGATAAGTTTACCTTTTTGTCAGCCTCACTAACTTTTTTGTCGGTGTCCCCGAATCCGCTTCCACAAATCCCGCACGTCCATCTGAATAGAATAATTAAGTAATTCCAATAAATTGATATGCATACACCGGCTTTGGCACGAGTTGTGCTCAGTCCCTGTGTACAACCATTCAACTGTCACAGGGAGGCTCCGATGAGGAAAATCGCCATATACGGTAAGGGAGGAATCGGCAAGTCGACCACCACTCAAAACACGGTGGCCGGGCTGGCCGAAATGGGAAGGAAAGTCATGGTGGTGGGCTGCGATCCCAAGGCGGATTCAACCCGCCTGCTCCTGGGGGGCCTGTCCCAAAAGACGGTCCTCGACACCCTGCGTTCCGAAGGGGAAGACGTGGAACTCGAAGACATCCGCAAGAAGGGGTTCAAAGGGGTCGTCTGCGTCGAATCGGGAGGTCCCGAACCCGGCGTGGGGTGTGCGGGCCGGGGCATCATCACTTCCATCAATCTCCTGGAGCAACTGGGGGCCTACGCGGACAGCGAAGGTCTTGAATATGCCTTTTACGACGTCCTGGGCGACGTCGTGTGCGGCGGGTTCGCCATGCCCATCCGGGAAGGCAAGGCCAAGGAAATCTACATCGTGGTTTCCGGCGAAATGATGGCCATGTATGCGGCCAACAACATCTGCAAGGGAATCGTGAAGTTCGCGGAAGGGGGCGGTGTCCGCCTGGGGGGACTCATCTGCAACAGCCGCAAGGTGGACAATGAAAAAGAGATGATTGAAGCGTTTGCCGCCAAGCTGGGGACCCAGATGATCCACTTCATGCCGCGGGACAACATGGTGCAGCGGGCCGAAATCAACCGGAAAACCGTCATCGAATACGAGCCGACTCACCCACAGGCAGACGAATACCGGACACTCGCGGGCAAGATCGAGAACAACGAGATGCAGGTCATCCCGAAGCCCATGCACACGGATGAACTGGAAAAACTCCTGATCGAACACGGACTGGCCGGTTGACGGAAAAGGCCGCAAACCGGGCTGCCACACGGAAATCAAAGGAAAGGTCAAAGCCATGTTGATGATCAGATCAATCGTAAGGCCGGAAAAGGTGAACAACGTCCTGGCCGCGCTCATGGAAGCGGGATTTCCGGCGGTCACGAAGGTGTCCGTGGTCGGCCGTGGCAAGCAGCGCGGGATCAAGATCGGAGAAGTCACCTACGATGAGATCCCCAAGGAACTCCTCATCACGGTGGTGAACGACGGGGACAGGGACTTCGTCGTCAAGACGGTGCTCAAGGCCGCGAGGACCGGGACCAAGGGCGCCTTCGGAGACGGAAAGATATTCGTGTCGCCGGTCGAGGATGTCTACACGATCAGCTCGGGGATCAGGGAAACGGCTTCGGGTGAGACTGAAGAGGTGAAGCTATGAAAGAGGTCATGGCGATTGTTCGCATGAACATGATGAACCGGACGAAACAGGCCCTCACCGAGGCCGGCATCTTTTCCATGACGGCCCGGGACGCACTGGGCCGGGGGAAGGGGCTGGTGGACATGAATCTTCTTGCCGGAGCCGAAAAGGGCTACGAAGAAGCCATCGCCCAGTTGGGCCAGGCACAGAGGCTCATTCCCAAAAGGCTTCTGCTCATCGTCGTTCCCGACAAGCTGGTCCGGAAAACCGTGAAGACCCTGATGCGGGTCAACCGGACGGGGAAATCGGGGGACGGGAAGATATTCGTCATGCCGGTCTTCGATTCCGTCAGCATCCGAACCGGGATGAGCGGAGACATGGTCCTGGATGACGCCTGACAGGCAACGGACCGCTTTCAGTGGAGAAACGAACATGGCAATCCTCAGTGCAGAAGAACACATTCCCGAATTTGAAGCTATCGATCCCGAGGAGCTGAAGCAGGAAATCCTCGGCAAATATCCGACCAAGGTGGCACGCAAGCGCGCCAGGCAGATCATCGTCAACAAGGTCGACCCCGACGGCACGGTCCCCGAGATTTCCGCCAATTCCAGGGCCATTCCGGGCATCATCACTCAGCGGGGCTGCACCTATGCGGGCTGCAAGGGGGTTGTCCTGGGGCCCACCCGGGACATCGTGAACATCACTCACGGCCCCATCGGGTGCGGGTTCTACAGCTGGCTCACCCGGCGCAATCAGACCCTGCCCCCCACGCCCGAGGACAAGAATTTCATGACCTACTGCTTTTCGACGGACATGCAGGAAGAGGACATCGTCTTCGGCGGCGAAAAGAAGCTGAAGGCCGCGGTCCGCGAGGCCTACGAACTCTTCAGGCCGGGGGCCATCAGTATCTTCGCCACCTGCCCCGTGGGCCTCATCGGCGATGACGTCCATACCGTCGCGCGCGAAATGAAACAAGAACTCGGCATCAACGTCTTCGCTTTCAGTTGCGAAGGTTACAAGGGTGTGAGCCAGTCCGCGGGCCATCACATCGCCAACAACGGCATTTTCACCCACGTGGTCGGACTCGATGACACGCCCAGTGAAGGCAGATTCAAGATCAACCTGCTCGGAGAATACAACATCGGCGGCGACGGCTTCGAAATCGACCGCATTCTCCGGGAATGCGGAATCACCGTGGTTTCCACGTTCAGCGGCAATTCCACCTACGGGCAGTTCGCCAACGCTCACATGGCGGACCTCAACACCATCATGTGCCACCGGTCCATCAACTACGTGGCCGAGATGATGGAAACCAAGTTCGGCATTCCCTGGATCAAGATCAACTTCATCGGGGCGGAATCCGCCGCCAAGTCCCTCAGGAAGATAGCGAAATATTTCGAGGATCAGGAGCTGGCGGACAAGGTGGAACAGGTGATCGAGAGGGAAATGCCCGAGGTCATCCGGGTGCGGGATGAAGTGAAGGCCCGGTGCGAGGGGAAAGTCGCCATGCTCTTCGTGGGCGGTTCCCGCGCGCACCACTACCAGGACCTCTTCCGCGAAATCGGCATGAAAACCGTTGCCGCGGGCTATGAATTCGCGCATCGGGACGACTACGAAGGGCGCAGGGTCCTTCCCGGGGTCAAGGTCGATGCCGACAGCCGAAACATCGAGGAACTGGTAGTCAGCGCCGATGCCGAGCGATACCGGCTCAGGAAGTCCCCTGAAGACATGGAAAGGCTGCTGAAGGAAGGGTTCCGCTTCAAGGACTACGACGGCATGATGCCGGAGATGCCCGGAAAGACCCTGGTTATCGACGACATCAGCCAGTATGAAACGGAAAAACTCATCGAAATGTACAAGCCCGCGATTTTCTGCGCGGGGATCAAGGAAAAATTCGCCATCCAGAAGAAGGGCATCCCCATGAAACAGCTCCACAGCTACGACTCCGGCGGCCCTTATGCCGGTTTCCGCGGGGCCGTCAACTTCTACCGCGAAATCGACCGGATGGTGAACACCCGGATATGGAGCACCCTGCAGGCGCCGTGGCAGAAAAGCCCCGAACTGGCGGCGAAGTATGCCTGGTCCTGAAAAGCCATGGAAGGATAAGACGATGTTGCTGCGACACACACCCAGGGAAATCTCGGAACGAAAAGCCCTGGTCATAAACCCGGCAAAGACCTGCCAGCCCATAGGCGCCATGTACGCGGCCCTGGGGATTCACAGGTGCCTTCCCCACAGCCACGGTTCGCAGGGCTGCTGCGCCTATCACCGGAGCACTCTGACGCGCCATTACAAGGAACCGGTCATGGCGGCGACGAGTTCGTTCACGGAAGGCGCATCGGTTTTCGGCGGCCAGGCGAATCTGATCCAGGCGATCGACAACATCTTCACCATTTATGAACCGGACGTCATCGCCGTTCACACGACTTGCCTGTCCGAAACCATCGGGGACGACATCCCCCAGATTGCGAGCAAGGCGGCGGCAGAAGGGAAAATCCCGCCGGGCAAATACGTCATCCACGTCAACACACCGAGCTATGTGGGTTCCCACGTCACCGGGTTCGCCGGCATGACCCGGGCCATGGTGGATTATTTCGCCGAATCTTCGGGCCGGAAAAACGGGCAGGTGAACATCATTCCCGGCTACGTGGAACCGTCGGACATGGAAGAAATCGCGAGGCTCGTCAATCTGCTCGGCATACCCATGGTCATGTTTCCCGACACGTCCGGGGTCCTGAACGGGCCGCAGACCGGAAAATACGAGATGTTCCCCAAGGGCGGAGTGACCGTTGAAGCCTTGAGGACCACCGGCGACGGCATGGTGACCATCGCCCTGGGTCCCCTCGCCTCGGGCTTCGCCGCCCGTGCGCTCGACAACAAGTGCAAGGTGCCCTGCGAGATCCTGGACCTGCCCATCGGGATCAGCGCGACCGATGCCTTCATCGACACCCTGAGGAAGATCGCCGGCGTCAACGTACCCGAAGAGATCACGACGGAACGCGGAAAGCTCCTCGATCTCGTGACCGACATGCACCAGTATTTCTACCACAGGAAAGTCGCCCTGGTAGGGGACCCGGACCAACTCATCGCCCTCACGGAATTTCTGGCGTCGATCGACATGTGGCCCACCCACATCGTCACCGGAACGTCGTCGAAGGATTTCGAATCCAAAATCAGGGGCATCCTGAGGGACGTTCCGTACCAGGTCAACGTAAAAGCCGCCGGAGACATGTTCCTCTTCCACCAGTGGATCAAAAACGAGCCCGTCGATCTGCTCATGGGGAACACCTACGTGAAGTACATCGCCAGAGATGAAGACATTCCATTCGTGAGGTTCGGGTTTCCCATCCTCGACCGGGTCGGGCACGGGTACTTCCCCACCGTTGGCTACCAGGGCGGCATGCGCCTCCTGGTGAAAATCCTCGACGCGCTCCTCGACCGCCAGGACCGGGATGCCCCCGAGCAGCAGTTCGAACTGGTGATGTAAACCGGCCCGGAAGGGGCCACGAAGGTGGAATCCATCCCGGTCGTACGGCCGGAATGTTGAACTGATGCCAAGTGGCGTTCAGGACAGCGGCATACGATGCTTTTTGAAAGAGTGGGGAGCCGGCCCCCCACGCCGCTGCGCGGCTTTGTGTGGCGCTTGCGGCAGCGCCCCGCGAAGCGCGGGGCAGTAGCCGCAAGCACCGAACGCTCGGCCTCCCGCGCAAGAGCGTGGATCGAAACCCCGGGGGGATGCCAAAAATATCGTCTCTTGTGAAACTTCATCAGGGCAAAGGCGTCCCCTGCCGTTCCGAGCTTGTTCTTTTAAAATGATGCGTCCGGCAGCGCAAGGCCCAAGTTTCATTCTCGTTCAAACCGCGTCCGAGGACGTGGCGGCATTGCTTGAACGCAATTACCCATGATGCCGCGCGTCACCCGCGAAGCATGAAAATGAAGGCTGTTTTCCAGGTAACCCGGTATGAAAACATACACTCAGGAAGAAGGAGCCGCTCCATGCAGAAGCCCGATTATCATATCCTAGTCTGCGCAAGCTTCAGAGGGACCGAAGCCAAAGGAAAGTGCATGAAGAAAGAATCCCTGGGCCTGGTCCCCTACCTCCAGGAAGAACTGGTCGACCGGGGGATCAATGCCATGGTCACCACCACCGGCTGTCTCAACCTCTGCGATGACGGCCCCGTTCTGGTGATCTACCCCCAGGGCTACTGGTACGGAAACGTCACGAGCACGGATGTCGTCGATGAGATCCTCGGCGCCCTCGAAGAAGGAAAACCGGCGGAGGCATACCTGCTGGAATAATAACAGGTTGAGTTCAGGAAGGCGGTAAACGATGCTTCTCGAAAGAGTGGGGGCTGGCCCTCCACACCCCCACGCCGCTGCGCGGCTTTGCAGCCGTAAGGGCCGGGAATTCGGAGAAATCATTTCCCCGCGCTTTTGGGGAATGCGGGGACTGTCGTCCTGAACGCGAATCATCGGTATAAGAGGGCGACGCAAAGGGGAATTTCCGGCCGCAAACCAGGTGGGATAGGCCGGGACCCTGCCGCACGCGCGGCGGAGGAAGAGAAAACCATGAACACGAACACATCCGTCATTTTAGACGACCGAAAGAACCAGATCCACAGGAAGGGGGACCGCCCCTTCGACATGGACTGCAACCGAGAAAGCCTGGCGGGGGCGGTGAGTCAGCGGGCCTGTGTTTTCTGCGGGTCCCGGGTGGTTCTCTACCCGATCGCCGATGCCGTTCACCTGGTGCACGGCCCGATCGGCTGCGCCGCGTACACCTGGGACATCCGGGGTGCCCTTTCTTCGGGGCCCGCCCTGCACCGGCTCAGTTTTTCGACCGACCTCCAGGAACAGGACATCATCTTCGGCGGCGAAAGCAAACTCTACGCGGCCCTCACGGAGCTGATCGAACGCCATGCCCCGAAGGCCGCCTTCGTCTACTCCACCTGCATCGTGGGAATCATCGGGGACGACCTCGAAGCGGTTTGCGCGAAGGTGAGCCGGGAAAAGCACATCCCGGTTCTTCCGGTACAGTCCGAGGGCTTCAAGGGCAACAAGCGCGAAGGGTACGCCGCGGCGTGCAAGGCCCTCTTCAGGCTCATCGGCAGGGGCGACACGACGGGGATTCCGCCGCTCAGCCTCAACATCCTGGGGGATTTCAACCTGGCGGGGGAAATCTGGATCATTCGGGATTACTTCGCGCGGATGGGCGTGCAGACCGTGGCGAACATGACCGGCGACGGGCGGGTGGAAGATATCGAAAGAGCCCATGGGGCCGCTCTCAATGTCGTCCAGTGCTCCGGGGCCACCATGGAGCTTGCGAAAATGATGAAGGAGGCCTTCGGCATTCCGTTTTTCCGGGTGTCGTATTTCGGGATCGACGACATGGCCGAATCGCTCTACGCGGTTGCCCGTTTTTTCGAAAATCGGGACCCCGGCATCATGGACCGCACCCGGGACCTCGTGCGGGATGAACTGTCGGTGCTCTACCCGAAGCTCCAGGAATACAAAAGGGACCTCGAAGGCAGGAAGGCGGCCATTTACGTGGGCGGTGCGTTCAAGGCGTTCTCCCTAGTCAAGGCGTTCCGGCTTCTGGGGATGAAAGTGGTGCTCGTCGGTTCGCAAACCGGCACGGAGGAAGATTACAGGGAACTTTACGAAATCACGGACGAAGGCACCATCATCGTCGACGATTCCAACCCCCTGGAACTCTCGTCTTTTCTCAAGGAAAAGGACGTCGATATCTTCGTCGGCGGCGTGAAGGAACGACCCATCGCCTACAAGCTCGGCGTCGGCTTCTGCGATCACAACCACGAACGCAAAAGGCCGCTCGAAGGCTTCGTCGGAATGCTCAACTTTGCGAAAGAGGTCCATTCCTCGGTGATGAGCCCCGTATGGGGCTTCGTTCCCAGGAAGAAAGCGGGGAAATGAAATGGAACGCTCTTCCTATGTATCGACCACCAATGCCTGCAAACTGTGCAAGCCGCTGGGCGCGTGCCTGGCCTTTCGGGGGATCGAAGGAGCCGTACCTTTCCTGCACGGGTCGCAGGGATGCGCGACCTACATGCGCCGCTACATCATAAGCCACTTCCGGGAACCCATGGACATCGCCTCCTCTTCCCTCGGGGAAAAGCATGCCGTCTACGGCGGAAGCGCCAACCTCAAGCAGGGGCTGAAAAACGTGATGTCCAAGTACGAAGCCCGGTTGATCGGCATCGCCACCACCTGCCTCACGGAAACGATCGGAGACGATGTTCCGATGATCCTCGGAGAATTTCGCGCCGAGGTGAACCGAAGCCGGGGCGACGCGGACCTGCCGTTCCTGGTGAACGTGTCCACCCCCAGTTACTCGGGCACCCACATGGAAGGTTTCCTCTCGGCCGTTCACGCGGTGGTGGACCAGGTGTCCCGGGGCGGAATGCCCCTCGACCGGCTGAATCTGCTTCCGGGCTTCCTGTCTCCCGCCGATGTCCGGTACCTCAGGGAAATCCTCGAAGACTTCGGCTTTACGGCCGTCGTTCTTCCCGACTATTCGGATACCCTCGACGGCTCGGCTGAGCCGGATTACCGGAAAATTCCCCAGGGCGGAACACCACTGGAGGGCATCCGGAACATGGGGCGTGCCGCGGCGACCCTGCAATTCGGCAGGACGATCACGGACCGGATCAGCGCAGGAAAGCTCCTGGAAGACCGTTTCAACGTGCCGCTGCACGCGCTCGGCACGGCGATCGGCCTCAGGGAGACCGATGCCTTTTTCCATGCGCTCGAAGAGCTTCGCGGGGTGCCGACCCCGGGCAGGCATGCGGCGGAACGGGGACGCCTGGTCGATGCCTACGTGGACGGCCACAAGTACCTGTTCGGCAGGCGGGCCGTGGTGTACGGCGAAGAGGACCTCGTGGCGGGCCTGACGGCGTTTCTCGTGGAAGTGGGGGTCCGGCCCGTGCTGTGCGCCTCGGGCGGGCGAAGCGGGCGGCTGAAGTCCGCCGTCGAACAGGTGGTTTCCGGGATGCTCCCGGAACCTCCGGCCGTGTGCGAAGGGGCCGACTTTTTCGAAATTGCGGAAACCGTCGAATCGCTTTCTCCGGATCTCCTGATCGGCAACAGCAAGGGGTATACGATTGCCAAGAAGCTGGGAATCCCCCTCATTCGGACCGGTTTTCCCATTCACGACAGGTTTGGAGGCCAGCGGCTGCTCCACGTCGGTTACAGAGGGACCCAGATGCTCCTGGACCGCATCGTGAACGCGCTCCTGCGCAAAGGCCAGGAAGACTCCCCCATCGGTTACAGCTACTTGTGAGGAAGGAACGGGACCATGAGCACATCGAGGTATTCGGGCGATCATCCGTGTTTCAACGCCGGGGCCAAAGGCCGTTTCGGAAGGGTACACCTGCCGGTGGCGATATCCTGCAACATCCGGTGCAACTATTGCAACCGCAGGTACGACTGCGCCAACGAGAGCCGTCCGGGGGTGACGAGTGCCGTTCTGTCACCCGCCCAGGCGGGCGTTTACGTGAAAAAAGTCCTGGAAAAGGAACCGAGGATCAAGGTGGCGGGCATCGCCGGCCCGGGGGACCCCCTGGCCAATCCCGTGGAAACCCTGCAGACCCTGCGCCTCCTGAAAGCCCGGTTCCCGGACCTGCTGCTCTGCCTGTCCACCAACGGCCTCGCCCTGGCAGATCACCTGGAGGAACTCCTGGATGCGGGGGTCTCCCACGTGACCGTCACCGTCAATGCCGTGAACCCCGATGTCGGACAGCGCATCTACGGCTGGGTCCGATGCGGAAAAGTCGTCTACCGGGGACGCGCGGGTGCGGAAATCCTGCTCGAGCGGCAGCTCGAGGCCATACGGCTCCTTAAGTCCAACGGGGTCACGGTCAAGGTGAACACCATCGTCGTTCCTTCCGTAAACGACGAGCATGTCGGCGAAGTCGCACGGACCATGGCCGCACTCGGCGTGGACGTTCTGAACTGCATGCCCATGGCCCCGAACGCGGGTACGCCCTTTGAGGGAATCCCGGAACCCGGCGCGCAACTGATGGAAAAGGTCCGGAGCGAAGCCGAAGCCCACCTGCCCCAGATGAGACACTGCACCAGGTGCCGCGCCGATGCCGTGGGGCTGCTCGACGAGGACCTCACTCGCGCCATGCGCGGGTGCCTCGGGGATTGCGCAACGGGTTCCTCGCGCAACGCGGAAAAGCCTTATGTGGCCGTTGCGACCCTCGAAGGCGTCCTGGTCAATCTGCATCTCGGCGAAACGGCCACCCTTCAGATCTGGTCCGAAACCGGCGACGGGTTCCGCAAGATCGAGGAACGGGACGCACCGGAGCCCGGCGGAGGAATTCTCCGGTGGAAACAACTGGCCGAAACCCTGCGGGACTGCCGTGCCGTGCTGGTCGGAGGAATAGGTGAAAACCCGCGGAACGTCCTCCTGGACCACGGAATAGAGCCGATCGTGATGAACGGCTTCATCCGCCTGGGACTCGACGCCGTCTACCACGGCCGTAACCTGGCCCAGTTCAGAGCACGGCGGAACGGATGCGGGGAAAAGGGCCGGATGCGAGGGCGACGGTTCCGAATGCTGACCGGCGTGAGACCGCTCAGCCGGGAGCGGCACGAGGCGGAGTGAACAAAGTGAGGAACTGCGTCCCCCACACCCCCACGCCGCTGCGCGGCTTTGTGCGGCAGTGCCCCGCGAGACGCGGGGCACTGCCGCGACGTCAAGCGTTCAGCCTCACGAGCCAACGCGCTGGTCGAAACCCTTTGTCCCGGCGGACCCGGAAAACGAGTTTCCGGGCTACCCGCTGCCCGTCTTCCGCTTTTCGTTGCGCCGTTGCGTGAGGCTAAAACCAACGATCGTTCCGTCTCCGGAGGGGCAGCCCGCTTTTTAGGCAGCAGGCCGGAAATCATTCCCCCCGCTCTTTTGGAACGGACCTTTACAGAGTGGGGAGCATGGGGGGATTTTGCAACAAATTTGTTCTTATTTATGCCTGTTTTCCCGTGAATGATCGAGGATCGTATCACCGGATAACGTTGCGCAGTCTATGATTGTCCATGGTCCACGGGGGCGCGCTGATTTGGAGCCGATCCCTTTTCGCTTGAGGTTCCGACCGCTTCCGCAGCGCGGAACAGGCCCGTGTGTCCTCCATTCTCCCGCTTCGTTTCAGGATGGCACGGTTATTGTAACATCATCGGGTATGGAAACGAAGCTGAGGGAACTGGAATTCAAGGTCTTGTTCGAGGTCTGCCGGATCATCGGCCAGGCGCTCAGGCTTGACCAGGTGCTGGATACCATCCTGGGGATCATTTCCGAAACCCTGGAGATGAAGCGTGCCACGGTTACGATCAGGGACGAAGAGACCGGGCACCTCATCATACGCGCGTCTCACGGCTTGACCGATGAAGAGAGGCGGCGGGGGATCTATCGCACGAACGAAGGGGTTACGGGGCTGATTTTCCGGACGGCCGAGCCCTTTGTGGTCCCTGACATCAGCAAGGAACCGCTGTTTCTCAACAAGACAAAATCGCGCCGTATCGAAAAGGGCGGCATCGCGTTCCTGGGCGTTCCCATCATGCTCTACGGCAAGGCCATCGGAGTGCTCAACGTGGACCGGCTGTTCGGGGACGAGGTTTCCTTCGAGGAGGACATCCGGTTTCTTTCGATCGTTTCCACCTTTATCGCCCAGGTGGTCAGCCTGAACCGGCAGGTGAAACGGCGGGAGGAGAAGCTGCGAGGCCTTAAATCCCTGGCTGGGGGCGAAAGGATGGGAAGCGGCGAAGAGTTCTTCATGGTCGGCAAAAGCCGTTCCATGGTCGCCGTACAGGAACAGATCAGAAAAGTGGCCCCGAGCCGGGCGTCCGTCCTGCTGCTCGGGGAATCGGGAACGGGTAAGACACTGGTCGCCCGCATCATTCACGAACTCAGTATGAGGGCGCGGTCCCCGTTCGTGAAAATCAACTGCGCGGCCCTGCCGGAAAATCTCCTGGAATCCGAGCTGTTCGGCTACGAAAGGGGGGCTTTCACGGGGGCGTCCAAGGCCAAAACGGGAAGGCTGGAAGAAGCCGACGGCGGCACGGTTTTCCTGGACGAGGCGGGGGAGCTGTCCCTGCCGCTTCAGTCCAAGCTTCTGCGGTTTCTGCAGGAACGGGAATTCGAACGTCTGGGAAGTACGAAAACCATCAAGGTCGATGTGCGGATGATCGCCGCAACCAACCGGGACCTGGAGGAGGCCGTGAAGGCGGGCCAGTTCAGGGAAGACCTCTACTACCGGCTGAACGTGTTTCCGATTTACGTTCCGCCTCTGAGGGAACGGAAGCAGGACATCCCCGTGCTGATTGAGCACTTCCTCGAAAAGACCTGTGCCGACTACGGGCGCAAGCTCGGCGTTTCCTCCCGGGCCGTGGAGGTCCTGGTTGCATATGACTGGCCGGGCAACGTTCGTGAAATGGAAAACCTCATCGAGCGCCTGGTGATCATGGCCGATGGGGACGAGATAGGAACGGATATCCTGCCGGTGCACCTGAGGCGGCGGGAGGAACCCCGGGAGGAAGCGCAGCCCAGGTCGCGTCTCGAGGAAATGGAGCGCAAAGAGATCCTGGCCGCCCTCGAACGGAATTCCTGGTTTCAGACCAGGACCGCCCGGGAACTGGGGCTCACTCTGAGGCAGATGGGCTACCGGATCAGAAAATTCGGGCTCGAAAAGACCGTCGAGGAACGCAGGAAAGGAAGCCTGCAATCGAGCGGTTGAAAGCGGACGGTTTTTCCGCGGGCGGCGGAAGAGAATTTCACGATGGGTGAAGTCTCCCTCCCATTCCGCCGCCGACGGGACGCCATCCGTACATGGCCGGCAGGCGTCCAGAACGCCCCAGGGTTCTCGTCCGGAGGAGAGTGACGCAACCCTTATCTCTTTCGGAGGAAGAACGCCGGCCCGGTCTCCCGCTTTGTCGGGGGAGGCCGGACCGGGGGGAGTTTCACCGCTGCCGGCGGGACGCCGTGAAAACTGCCCGTTGCAACCCCGCGAATTCAACGGTTGGGCAGTGGCTATCCCGGCATTTTGCTTTCTTTCACGGCTTCCGGGAAACGACGAACGTATTGAACCACGGATCAAAGGCAACCCGGGCGAGGTATCCCGACTGGTAAGTGTACGGCGTTCAAGGAGCCTCCCCCCTTGAACGGACGGTTCCCAGGGCGTTTTCCAATGATGGAGGAGCACCCGACTCTCCCCCTTGACGATGGAAAAATGCCCCGGGCCCTCGCCCTTTTACCGGGAGACATTCCGGGGGAATTCTCCGGTTTTCGGAGAATTCCCCGAGTCTCCTCCATTCCCTCGAACGGAAGCCGGCCCTGGCCTGCCCCCTGCAGAGGGAAAAGCATTCGGCCCGCCCGCTCCTTGAGCGGCAGGCGCGTAAAACCTTTCCCGCCCGGGAGGGAGACCCGACCCTTCCTTTCCGTGGCGGGGAAGATGTTCCGGTTCCCCGGCATTGGCGTGACGGCTTCCCCGGTCTTTCTCCCTTTCGTCCGGCCGGCCGTCCAAGGCCCTTCCCCGGTGGTTGAGGGCCGATTGATCGCCTTCACTCACGGGGAAGCGTCCGGGGGTTCCGGGCAATGATGAACGCAGGAGCGCTCAAGGTTTCTCCTCCCTTGAGCAACCGGCCGGCAGTGCCGTTCCTCTCCGGGCAGGGAGCGCCCGACTCTCCCCGCTCGGGGGGAAAATGACCCGGCTGTATGTCCCTGAGAGGGAACTTTTCAGTCCTCCACCCTCTCAGGGGCAACCTCCCAACCGTTTTCAGGGAAGAGCGGACCGGAAAACAGCCGCCATGAAGCACTCCGAAATTTCAAATGTTCCGCGGCCGAACCTGTTCCGGGAAATCTTCCCGTACAGCACCGTGCCGCGCATCGCGTTCGATCACGAAGAGGAACCGGCTCACCCCGCCGAATACGCCTACATCACCGATTCGACCCTGCGCGACGGCCAGCAGGCCGCGCCCCCGTTCAGCGTGTCCCAGATAGGCGGGATCTTCGATTTCCTCCATGAACTGTCCGGACCGGACGGTTTTATCCGGCAGTCGGAGTTCTTCCTGTACACGAGGAAGGACAGGGAAGCGGTGGAGGCGTGCGCGGAGAGGGGCTACCGCTTTCCCGAGATCACGGGATGGATACGCGCGTGCGGGAAAGACCTCAACCTGGTTTCCCGGATGGGAATCAGGGAAACCGGGATTCTCACGTCCGCATCCGATTACCACATCTTCCTGAAGCTCAAGTCGACCCGGCAGGGCGTTCTCCGGCGCTACCTGGACGTGGTTTCCGCCGCGCTGGAAAGGGGCATCACGCCGCGGTGCAGCTTTGAAGACGTCACGAGGGCGGACATCCACGGTTTCTGTGTGCCCTTCGCCATCGAACTCATGCGGTTGAGGGAGGAAAGCGGGATCGATATCAAGATACGGCTGTGCGACACTCTCGGGCTGGCCGTGCCCTATCCCGGGGCCGCGCTGCCCAGGGGTGTCCCGGCCCTGGTCCGGGCGTTCACCGATGATGCGGGAGTGCCGTCGCGGCTCCTCGAATGGCACGGGCACAACGATTTTCACAAGGCCCTGGTGAACGCCGTCACGGCTTGGCTGCACGGGTGTTCCGGCGTCAGCGGAACGCTGCTGGGGCTGGGGGAGAGAACGGGCAACCCGCCCATCGAAGCCCTCATGGTCGAATACTGCGCCCTCAAGGGAATCCCTCACGCCGTCGATCGAGAGAAGATAGTCAGGGTGATCCGGTTCTTCCAGTCGCAGTTCGGGTACGACCCCACCCCCGCCGGCCGCCGCTGGCTGGACGAAAAACAGCCCTGATACCGGGCTGCGTTCAAGAAAACACTAGGCGATGTTTCGCGAAAAAACGGGACCCGCGCCCCCCACACCGCTATGCGCATGCGGGTGGCGGCGCCGCGGCGCCCCGCGAAACGCGGTCCGGGTCGTTTTCCCGGGAGCGGCCGGCCGGTGGGATTTCCCGCAAGGCATGTCAAAGGCGGGAAGCGGCCGCACTAGAATTCGAGGTTCGCCGGGGTCCTGGCAAAGGGAATCACGTCACGGATATTGGTGACCCCCGTGAACATCATGAGGAACCGCTCGAACCCCATACCGAACCCCGAGTGGGGGACGGTCCCGTATTTGCGGAGGTCCGCGTACCACCAGTAGTTGCTGAAATCCATTCCCAGTTCGTCGATGCGCCGTTGCAGGGCGTCCGGTCTTTCTTCCCTCTGGCTCCCGCCGATGATCTCCCCCACCCTCGGCACCAGGACGTCCATGGCCGCCACGGTTTCGCCGTCATCGTTCATCCGCATGTAAAACGCCTTGATCGTCTTGGGATAGTCGTACACGATGACCGGCTTCTTGAAACACTGCTCGGCAAGGAAACGTTCGTGTTCGGTCTGGAGATCCAGTCCGAATTCCGGCGGGTACTCGAAAGTCCTGCCGCTCTTCTTCAGGATGTCTATGGCGGCCCGGTAGGAGACACGTTCGAAGGGTTCCCGCATGATGTTGTCCAGGGTCGCTTCGAGCTGCGGGTCCACAAAACGGGCAAACAATTCGAGATCTTCGGCGCAATGAGCCCTCAGGTGTTCGATCACCGACTTCAGGAACTCCTCGGCCAGATTCATGTTGTCCCTGAGGTCGGCAAAGGCCACTTCGGGCTCGACCATCCAGAATTCGGCCGCGTGGCGGGGGGTATTGGAATTCTCGGAGCGAAAAGTCGGACCGAACGTGTACACGTTCCCGAGGGACGTCGCCAGGGCCTCGGCCGTGAGTTGCCCGGACACGGTCAGGAAGGCTTCCTTCCCGAAAAAATCCTGCTCGAAGGCTTCGTTCCCGCCCTGGGGGGCCGCGGGATTGAGTGTGGTCACACGGAAGAGGTCCCCCGCTCCTTCACAGTCGGAACCGGTGATGATGGGCGTATGGATATAAAAGAAACCCCGCTCCCGGAAGAACTGGTGAATGGCGAAGCTCGCTTCGGACCGGATTCTGAACATCGCCCCGAATTTGTTCGTCCTCGGGCGCAAATGGGCTATGGTGCGGAGGAATTCATCCGAATGGCGTTTTTTCTGGAGAGGGTAGGTCTCCTGGTCGGCGGGGCCGATGAGACGCAATCCCCCGGCCCTGACCTCCCATTTCTGGCCTTTGCCGGGCGATTCGATGAGTTCTCCCGTGACCTCCACGGACGCTCCCGTATTGACCGGTTTAGCGGTCCCGTCCACGGAAACGGCGGCGTCGACGATAACCTGGATGTTCTTCAGGCAGGACCCGTCGTTGATTTCCAGAAAGAACCAGTCCTTGGCATCGCGCCTCGTGCGCACCCATCCCCGGATCAGTATGGTCGGCATGGGCGACTGGGCATTCAAGGCCTCTTTGACCATCGTTCTTTTCATCGTTTCCCTCTCACGGCAAGGCATTGAAAAGACTTCCTCATCGACAATTCATGCGGACGATCGTTTCTTCCCCGGCCCTCTTTGCCCTGACGTACCCGGACGGCTCGTTGTCCGGGGCACACACTTGGTGTCGCACTGCGCCGGGGCTCGGGCTCACTGGCCGGCATGCAAACCCACGGGTGACACCGGCAACTGGTTGGCGGTGCGCGACGCGCAGGAGGGAGCCGGAAATAAGTTCCCGCGCCGCGGTCGACCCTGTGCCAGGTTGATCGTTTCTTCCCCGGCCCTCTTTGCCCTGACGTACCCGGATACAAAGTATCCGGCCCGTTCGGCCACCCTCAGGTTATCATGCATCCGTCACCTTGTTCAAGCCGGCATCCGCTGCCTGTGATGCGAAACCGCCGCCGACGGGAAGCGAGCCCGGCAGTTGCTGTTCCTCCTCGGGCTCCAGGTCCCCAAAACACTTTCTTGACATAGCCACTCATAATGTCTTACGCTGACTTTATGGCCATTGTCCTCTAACAGAAGCCGCGCACCGTTAAGCGAAATCGAACGCATAAGGCCGATAACCGGTCAAGTGCGAAACCGGTGGTGTGGCTTCTGATCTCCTCCTTAGTAACTCATCGAAAATACCACTTTTTTTAACATATTTCATCGAAACCCCAGGGGAGATATGAACAATGGACCAATCCGAATTGACAGTTTACTTTTATGATATCTTCGACGCCTCTTTGCCCCGACTGGGTCCCCGGGACGGATCAATTCGGGCAAAGGGAAGAATGGGTCAGCTCAAATGGCGGCCGCAACGACGAGGAGCAAAAAAATGATGGCTGATTGCCACTTCGTTCGCTTTGATCCTGAACTGAATGAGGAATATCGAGGGTATTATCGGTCGTCCGTCGTTTCGTCCATAAACGGCATGGGACAGCCCGCAATGATGCGGCACGGCGTGGGGGTGGTTTTCGGGATAGGGACAATTTACGGGATTTCGTCTAGTTTACGTGGCCGCGGCAAGAAGGGAAATTTACCTCGTTCCCGTTAGCGCTTTCTTATGAGGGAAAATGCCGTTGAATGCGTATGAGTCTGTTGGGTTCAGTGACGATCTCGTTATATACCTTAGCTCTCAGTTGCCTGCGTTCTTCCTCCAAATAGTGTGGCGATGCCCAAAGTAGTTCCCACTCTTGCACAGGCTTTGACACGTAGGTATCATGAGTTGTTTCTTTCAGCAGCCAAGTTTCAATGCGATCTGCCGGTGGGGGAGGAGAGTGTGTGGGTGGTTGATCCACGGCCCAAGCTCCCTCAATCCATCCTCTGGCCGTCAGATGGTACTCTGTGTAGGTTGTATCGTATCCCATCAGTTGGCTCGCCCCGCATTTGATTTCATCGCTTTATTGTCCGAATGGCTGCGACTCGCTTCTCTAGTGTCTCTGCTTCCTTTTCTCTGCCAGTTTTTCTATAGAGCGCCGCCATATTCTCAAGACTCGTGGCCACATTGGGATGATCCGGGCCGAGAGACTTCTCCCAGATCGCAAGAGAGCGCTTGTAAAGCGGTTCGGCCTGCGTGTACTGGCCTTGGGCGCGGTAAAGCTCCGCCAAGTTGTTCAGGCTCGTAGCCACATTGGGATGATCCGGGCCGAGAGACTTCTCCCAGATCGCAAGAGAGCGCTTGTAAAGCGGTTCGGCCTGCGTGTACTGGCCTTGGGCGCGGTAAAGCTCCGCCAAGTTGTTCAGGCTCGTAGCCACATTGGGATGATCCGGGCCGAGAGACTTCTCCCAGATCGCAAGAGAGCGCTTGTAAAGCGGCTCGGCCTGCGCGTACTGGCCTTGGGCGCGGTAAAGCTCCGCCAAGTTGTTCAGGCTCGTAGCCACATTGGGATGATCCGGGCCGAGAGACTTCTCCCAGATCGCAAGAGAGCGCTTGTAAAGCGGCTCGGCCTGCGCGTACTGGCCTTGGGCGAGGTAAAGCGCCGCTAGGTTGTTCAAGCTGTTGGCCATATCGGGATGATCCGGGCCGAGCGACTTCTCGAAGATCACGAGAGAGCGCTTGTAGAGTAGCTCGGCCTGCGCATACTGGCCTTGGGCGCGGTAAAGCTCCGCCAAGTTGTTCAGACTCGTGGCCACGCCGGGATGATCCGGGCCGAGGACCTTTTCACTGATCGCGAGAGAGCGCTTGTAGAGCGGCTCGGCCTGTGCATACTGGCCTTGGGAATCATACAGCAGTGCCAAGTTGTTCAGACTCGTGGCCACGTCGGGATGATCCGGGCCGAGGACCTTTTCACTAATCGCGAGAGAGCGCTTGAGGAGCGGTTCGGCCTGCGCGTACTGGCCTTGGGCGCGGTAAAGTTCCGCCAGGTTGTTCAGGCTCGCGGCCACAGAGAGATAATCCGGGCCGACCGCTTGTTCTGCAACCGCTAATGCCTTTTTAGCGATCACTACAGCACAACCATAGCTACCTTGCCTGTACAGTGACATGACTTCGTCGTTAAGTGTCTTCCACTCGGTTCCTTGCGCATGGACGGGCATACCTGTACAGAGAATAAATAGGAGCGCCCCTAATCTCGACATTGTTCTTTTCATACTTTTTCCCCCGTATTTCGATTTCCATCGAGAGAAAATCTCAAATTACAAATAGTCTATTTTACTGAGTGGACAAAATGAAACCATTGTCCAATTATGCCCATTGTATCCCCTCAGTTGTTACTAAAATGCAAACTCGGTCAGCCTTGGTGATGTATTCATGTAGTTCACCTTTCCATTTATCTAAGTCTTTTTGGATAAAGTTGGGCTGTCTGTCAAGGAAATCTCTTGAAAATAATATTCGTTGTGGAGCCTCTCCATTCAAATAGAAACTACGTGTTTTACGGTACTTATCGTCACAGTCTTGTGGATCAATTAGTTGCACCGAGATACTGGAAAAGTTTCTCGTTAAATAGGTAAACACTACTTGGATGCCAGCTGACACATCTTGCTCGGGTATGCCCATTTCAGAACTCCTTTCTCCCGCTGCCCTTTGGTCGTTTACGACTAGCCTTTGCCTTTCGGCTTCCATAAGCGCGGAAACCGGAACCAGCTAGAACCTAATCGAATTGAAATCTGAAATTATTGCAAATGGTCAACTTCACTAACTGGACAATTTACAACAAATTGTCCAGTTACGGAAAGACAAAATTGGCCCACCTGCCAGGTTTGCATACCGCACACAATCAACCCCTTCAGTGAAGCGGCCGTGTAGCGAACGATAGAGCACTGGAGCCGCACGGAGACGGAAACCGGAAGCCCCGAAGCCACCGAAGTTAGAAGACCACCGATCCAGGGAGAGCGGGCCGGTCTTCTCCTTGCCCGCGCTGAATCGGATAGGCTTCTTGCTGAGGGGCGAGGGGTTCCGGAGGGTCCGTCGAGTAGGGCGAAGCGCGCAGTGAGTGAGGTTGGGCGCGGAGCATTGGGCAGTCTAGCCGGGAGTCCAACAGGCACCCGATTAGGTAACACGGGGGCCGGAAAATACATCCACCTGTATAGTTTATGAAACCTTAACTTTCTTCTTGACATGCAGATTTGGTCACGATAGGGTTCACGTAACGTTAACTTGTGGAGGCAAAGGTGGATAAAGAATTTCCTTTCGTAACGGTTCCATTGCATCTGATTGAACATTTTGGGGAGCCTGATCCAGGGACCAGACTTTATCGTAAATATGGAGACGAAGGGGATATGCGAGCCTGGTTCGATGCTGTCTGCGAGGTTTGCAAGGGGCCTGGGTCCATGTCGCCAGGGGGGATCTCCGGATATGTAAAAGTGTCGCGTCCGGCTGTCCATAAGCGGCTGAAAGAAGGTAGACTAACCGGCTTTTTCTTCCACCAGGTGAAAGAGGGCCGCTTTTTCAAGGATAGGAAGAGGCTGGCAGAAGGTGGACGACCTTACTGCTATATTCCTGTTGTGGAGGCCAGAGCGTGGGCAGAGGAATTGAAGGAACGGGCGGATTTGGCTATGGAGGAAAGAAGCATTCCCCCGACAACGCAGGAGCACGACAGCATCATCAAAGCTCCACGCGACTGGAGGAAAAAACTGAAGAAGGATGCATAGTCAATGGAACAACATGGATTCCATATGCTTTTGAATGGCATTGATACTATCCAGTGTGCCTACTTTTTGTTGCCTGAAGGTTCGGGAGGAATTGATTTCGATCTCCTGGGCAAGGAAAGAGAAAGTATCCGAACACTCAGGAGAAGAGAGTCACTGCCTGTTAAACTGGGCAATGGGGAATTCCTTCTTCAAGGCTACGGCTCTTCGTCCGGCTATCCTTTCGTGATGACGAATGCTGATTTCCGAATAGAGTTCGGGGAATTCAATAGCCCGAGCTTTTTCGTAACCTTTCAGAGTTCGGCTTTATGGAGAGAGTCGGCATCCTTGCTTCACGTGAAATTCCTGGAGTGGGCCGATTCGGTTCATTATTTGCCCTACAAAGAGGCGAGTCTGTCCCGAGTAGACTTCTGTTTCGATTACCATCTGCCGGAGATCGATTTCGATGAAAGTCACTTTGTAAGCCGGTCAGTCAAAGATAGCAAATATCGTGAAAATGGCCGATTACAGAGCCTTACCTACGGGAAGGGCAGCGTCGTGATGCGATTCTACGATAAGGTGGCGGAAATCGAGCAGCAAAGCAATAAGGCATGGTTTCACAGACTCTGTGGGCAAGAAAAGGACATATGGCGAATTGAATGGCAAGTGCGAAAAGATGTGCTGCGACAATTCGGAATCAGGACCTTTCACGACCTGGAGGAGCTCAAGGGTGATCTTCTCGCATACCTCGGCAAGGAACACGACAGTCTGAGAGTTAAAAATAAGGATTCAAATACTTCGAGATGGCCGCTGCATCCTTTGTGGCAAGACTTGCTGAGCCAAATCTCCAGGTTTGACTGTTTCGGTATCGATAGGGTTGATGGAAGGGCAGCCGTTCTAGAGGAACGGCTAACGCGGATGGCGATAAGCCTGTACGGATACATGAAGCGGGTGGCGGCAATCAAGTGTGTTCAGGAAAGGAAAGATAAAATGCTCCTTGGGGACACTTTTGAGAGCATCAGGAGAAGGATTTTGAACATACACGAGCCATTCAGTTGGGAACTTGACGTCAAAAGAAGAACAAAAGAGATCCAGTTGGGAAAATGGTAACCAGAGAACTGATAGACAAACTGATAGGAAAGCGGGTTAGTGAGGTGCTGCTGATCGCACAGTCAGCATTGCCGCAAAGCCAGTTTCAGGCGTTCAGGAAACTGACGTTGAATCAGTTCGGGGATAGTGGTTTGGGCAAGGATTTGGATGAGGTTTTCGGGGAAAAGCGTTACCAGGAGAGGCACGGCATGGGCGGGAATAGATTATGCGAAAGAAGGAGTGAGCCATGATTGGCACATTCAGAGCATGATTTGAGTCTGGGACTGGAAACGGAATCGAACCAGATGGAAATCTCACAGGAAGAAATTGATCTGGTTTGGTCGGTTTTACAGGATGTCATTCGCCTTGCTGACGCTTATGGTTCGGAAGATGAGGACTAGGGGCAAAAGATGAGGGTGGCTCTTTACGCACGGGTATCTACTGGAAAGCAGGCTGAGAAGGAACTCTCGATTCCAGATCAACTGCGGCAAATGAGGGAATGGTGCAGTCGAAAGGGACACGAGGTGGCATGGGAATATGTTGAGCCTGGTGCCTCGGCGACAGATAACAAGCGACCAGTCTTCCAGGAGATGATTCAAACCGCCTGCTCCGATGGAAAACCTTTCGACGCGATAATCGTTCACAGTTTCTCTCGGTTCTACAGGGACGTGATTGACTTCGGCTTGTATGAACGGAGATTGAAAAAATACGATGCCGAGGTGCTCTCCATTACCCAAGAGACTTTGGACGATCCATTAGGCCACATGGTGCGCAGGATTTTCAATGTGTTCGATGAGTATCAGAGCAAAGAGAATGCAAAGCATACCCTCCGGGCGATGAAGGAAAACGCCCGGCAGGGCTTCTTCAATGGTTCAAAACCTCCTTACGGATACAAAGCTGTCGAAGCTGCCGGATTAGGAAGAAAAGGAAAAAAGAAAAAGCTGGAAGTGGACGAGACGGAAGCGTGCATCGTCAGGAGGATTTTCGAACTTTATTTGAATGGAAAAGACGGGCGGTCGATGGGGCTCGTTGCCATTGCATCATATCTGAATTCCATCGGGGTCAGCCGGCGGGGCGGCAAATGGGGGAAAAACAGAATTCATGAGGTGCTGACGAATACCGCCTTCATCGGAGAATACTATTTCAACAAGAAACGAACAAAAACCGGGGAGAGTAAAGCTCAGTTGGACTGGGTTCCTGTGGAGGTTAAACCGATCCTGGAGAAGGGCACTTTTAAAAGGACGGCAAAAAGGTTGGGCAGCCGATCCCCGGCGAAGGTTCCTCCCCGAATCGTAAACTCACCGAATCTGTTAACGGGGTTGCTCAAGTGCGCTAAGTGCGGGTCAGGCATGACGCTGGCAACGGGGAAAAGCGGGAGGTATCGCTATTACAAGTGCGCCCGAAAAGCAAGTATGGGTGTCGGGTCTTGTGACAGTCGAAACATTCCGATGGACGAGCTGGATTGCAGGATTCTGGACATCCTGGCAGAGCACGTGTTCACGCCTGCCAGGGTGGCGACAATATTGGGGGCTCTGAAGAAAAGGATGAATGATTCGGTGTCGAGCGAGCACACGACGGCGCGCAAGCTCGACACCGAATTGAGAGAAGTGACAGCCAGGATTGAACGGTTGTATGAAGCAGTGGAAACCGGCACGCTGCCGCTGGATTCCAGCCGGCAAGAACGGGTTCAGAAGCATAAGGCGAGGCGTGAAGAAATTCTTTTGGAACAGGCAAGGATTAAGCGAAAAAGAGAGACCCCGCTCAAGGGCCTCGGGCCAGAAAAGATTGAGGCTTTTTGCGCGGCACTCAAAGAGAAGCTGCGGGACCGGTCGATGACCTTCGGGAAAGAATACTTGCGACTCCTGGTGGACGAGATCGTTGCCGATGACAAGGAAGTGATCGTTCGAGGGCAGTACCGAAATATGATCGGGGCCATGAAGAGCAAACTGGACACCCCTTCAGGAGTGCCCAGTTTTGGTCTTAGCTGGGTCCCGGAGACGATCCTTCGACACAAAAAGCCATCGACCTGCTGCGTGCGGCGAAGCCTCAACGGATGAATTCTCGAGGCCATTCCAGGCTCAGGATCCTGGATCTGGGCTGTGGGAACGGGGCTCAGACCATCCAGTTGGCAAAGCATCTGGACGGAACCGTCGTGGCGGTCGACAACCATGAGCAGTACCTGGTCGAACTCAGGCGGCGAGCCGTTGCGGAGGGCGTTTCGGACAAGATCCGCACCTGCCTGGGTGATATGCGCGACTTCACGACGGGAGACGGTGTCTTCGATCTGATCTGGTCGGAAGGAGCGCTTTTCGTCATGGGATTTTCGGAAGGGCTGGCCGCCTGTCGGAAGTTGCTGGTGCCGGGCGGGTTGATGGCCGCCTCCGAACTCACCTGGTTCCGGCCCGACCCACCGGCCGAGTGTCGGGAGTATTTCGCCGCCGTGTATCCTCCCATGGTCGATAACGCCGCCAACCTGGCAGCTATCGAGGACTGCGGATACGAAGTCCTGGGAGACTTTGCACTGCCGGAATCGACCTGGCTGGAAAGCTATTACCGCCCCATCGAGGAACGGCTCCGGACGCTCCAAAACAAGTATGCCGCCGACCCTGCCGGAAGCAAGGTGGTCGACTCCATCCGGAAAGAGATCGACATGTATCGTAAGTACTCCAACTGGTATGGCTATGTCTTCTACCTGATGCAGAGTCGCTAGAGCAATGAAAGCACCCGATTCACTCTGAAGCGGATGCTGAACGCAACTTTGTATTAGAGGTATTCGCAGGATGCAGAAACCAGATTATCCAGTCACGCCCGTAATCCGTGTACTGAGAGAGAAACAAATTCCCTTTGAACCCCGCCTGTACCCTTTTGTCGAACACGGAGGCACAAAGCACGCTTCCGCCTTTTTCGGAGTTCCCGAGCACGCCGTCATAAAAACCCTGGTGATGGAAACGGAATCCGGCCACGCATTTCTTGTGCTGATGCACGGTGACCTGGATGTTTCCACCAAGTCCCTTGCGCATGTGCTCAAGTCAAAGCGCGTGAGTCCATGCGATGTGCCTACGGCGCAGAAACTGACCGGGTATCTCGTCGGCGGTATCAGCCCTTTCGGCACCCGAAAAGAGCTGCCCGTTTACGTTGAAAAGACGATTCTTTCTCTGGAACGGATTTATATCAACGGAGGCAAAAGAGGGTTTTTGGTTGAAATAGACCCGCGCGACCTTCGGCAGATACTGGATTTCACCGTAGTGGAAACGGGTATTCGTCACGGGGGGACCTGAGCGTGATTCCCCGGGAATTGCCGTTTGCGTCGAAACCGCCGACCCTGTGCCGGTGTTCTTTTCCCCAACCCATTCCGTTTCTTCAATTCACGATAATCGCCCGTCGCTTCTGCCGCCACCGACCGGACGGCCGGAGGCGGACGGCGGGCCCTTCCTCACCTTTCGGGATCTCCGCCCGGCCTTGGTGAGGAAATGGGTAATCCTTAAGAATATCGTTATTCGGCCGGGCCAATCCGAATCAGTCGTCAGGCATAGCCGTTGATCTCGCCCACGGCCGCTTCCACGTTTTTCACGATTTCACCGGAGCGCATCAGGCCGGCCACCGTTTCGATATCGATGTAAACTTCGCGGTCCTTGTCGAGGTAAGGGACGCGCCGCCGTATGGTGTCATAGGCCGCCCTGGTCCCCCTGCCGGATTCGGCGGGGTTTTCCAGCCGGAGCAGGTCGTAGGCCTGGCATGCACAGAGCAGTTCTATGGCAATGATGTGTTCCACGTTGAACAGGATTTCCCGCGTCTGCCTTATGGCGATGGTTCCCATGCTGACGTGATCTTCCTTGTTGGCGGAAGTGGGGATCGAGTCCACGCAGGCCGGATGGGCGAGCACCTTGTTTTCGGACACCAGCGCCGCGGCGGCGTACTGGCCGATCATGTACCCGGAATTGATCCCCCCGTCCTTGACCAGGAACGCCGGCAGTTCACTCAACTGCGGATTCACCATGCGTTCGATGCGCCTTTCGGAAACGCTTCCCAGTTCGGCAAGCCCCATGGACAGGTAATCGGCCGCCATTGCCACGGGCTGGCCGTGAAAGTTGCCTCCCAGGCGGACGTCGTCGAGGTCGGGGAAAATGAGAGGGTTGGTCGTGGTGGAATTGATCTCGATGTCGATCACGCCTTTGGCATGAGCCACCGCGTCCTTGCTCGCCCCGTGGATCTGGGGCGAACACCGCAGGGTATAGGCATCCTGGATGCGGCTGCAGCCGGCATGAGAGGCGATGATCCCGGAATTCGCCGTGAGGCGCAGCATGTTTTCAGCGGTTGCGAGCTGTCCGGGGTGGGGGCGGAGCCGGTGGACCCGGGGATCGAATTCCGACTGGCTTCCCATGAGCACTTCCAGGCTCATGGCGCAGGCGATGTCCGCAAGCTTGGACAACCGGACGGCGTCATTCACCACCAACGCCGCTATGGCCGTCATGACCTGGGTGCCGTTTATGAGAGCGAGTCCCTCTCCGGCCTCCATCTCGAGGGGCGCAAGGCCCACGGCTTCAAGCGCCTTGGCCCCCGGCAGCCGTTCGCCCCTGTAGAACGCCTCTCCTCGCCCGATGAGCACCAGCCCCATGTGAGCGGTGGGGGCAAGGTCTCCGCTGGCCCCGACGGAGCCCTTTTCGGGGATGACCGGCGAAACGCCCCTGTTGAGGAATGTGACCAGGTGTCTGAGCGTCTGAATCCGGCAGCCGGAATAGCCCAGGGACAGATCGTGAATCCTGAGGGCCATGATGGCCCGCACGACCTCGACGGGAAGGGGAGCGCCGACGCCCGCGGCGTGGCTCACCAGGATGTTCTGCTGGAGCGTGCGGGTGTCTTCCGGTGGGATGATCACGTTGCACATGGCCCCGAAGCCCGTCGTGATCCCGTAGATGATACGCTTTTCTTTGACCCACCGGGCGATCGTCTCACTGGACCTGTTGACCCTGCCTTCGCCCTCGGAAGAAAATGCCACGGGAAAATCTTCCCGGGCGATTTGGACCAGTTCGCCGATCGTGATTTTCTCTTTATCCAGATATATGGGTTGCATGGTCATATTCGGTTCCAATAGTCCCTGTCGATGGGAACCCGGCGCCGCCCGGCTTCCGGCGGCTCAGTTCCCCTTTAAAATATCGAGCACTTCTGCGCACTTATCGGAAGCGCGCTTCGCCATGGCCTCGGCCTCACGGGTGATCCGGGTCCTGAAGTCCTCGTCGCTTATGCCGGTGATGTTGATGAGCACGTTCTGACAGGCCCCCCAGATGCCGGTTCCGAGGGCGCGCGCCCCCACCTGGACGTCCGAAGCCGATGAGGGGTTCCCGTGGCGGGCGACTTCACACATGGCTTCCCAGGCCGCATCCCCCAGCCGCATGGTCCTGAGGGGCACCTCAACGGCCGTTTTAAGGGCGGCCTGCATCCTTGCGGTCCGCTCGGCCTTTTGTTCCTCAGTCGCCTTGGGCAGCCTCAGGCTTTCCATATAGTCGTTGAAGGAAGTCGTGTCCGCATCGATCATGGGAATCAGTTGCCGTGCCGCCTCGTGCAGTACGGGGATGACCTTTCGCATGACCGGGTCCGCGTTTTCGAACTTCCGGACGCCGTAGGTCAGCTTGGCGACCATGGCCCCCAACCCGGCCCCCATGGCGGCCGTTGCCGCGGAAACCGACCCGCCGCCCGGCGCCGAGGACCGCTCCGCCACTTCCTCGATAAAGGACCGCACGCTCATGCCTGCAAGCGGTTCGACGAGGGGCTCGGCCACGATGTATTCGATGATCTTTTCCCTGGGGTTGAAAGAGGCCACGGAATTGAGCCCCATGCGTTCCACCGCGAGGCGTATCTTCTGATCTTCCTGGTAGATGAAGAGGTTTTCTTTTTCGATGTAGTAGTCGGCCGCCATCAGCATGGCTTCAAGGGGAACGACGCCCACGATCTCAGCCCCGGCCACCCCAACGTTCAGTTTTGCCGCTTCTTTCTTCACTTCCTCGAAGAGCACGTGGATGGGGGTTACCCGGTAGTTGTTGAGGTTCACCGTCACCTGCGCGACGTTGTATTCCTTGACGAACCAGCCCATCGCCTTGGTGTCCATGAGCCTGCCGGGTTCGCCGTCGCCGCGTCCCGCTTCCCTCAGGTTGAGGGCGATCCGGTGCGCCTGGTTGGAGGTGCCGAGGATGTTCACGTTGCAGGCGACGAGGAACATGCGGGCTCCGGCCGCCGTGGCCCCCCAGGAGGGAACGAATTCCGTCGGGCCGTAGTCCGGCTTCCATCGGGGATCCTTGAGCCGTTGGGCCAGCCCTTCGTATTCCCCGTGGCGTACGTCGGGGAGTTTGCGCCGGTAGTCGCGGTCCGATGCTTCTTCGTAGAGGAAGATGGGGACGCCGAGTTCTTCCGCGGCCCTTTGCGCAAACTTTTTCGATATTTCCACGCAGTCCTGCATGGTGACGCCGGCAACCGGGATGAAGGGGCAGACGTCCAGGGCCCCGAACCGGGGGTGTTCCCCCTTGTGATGCCGCATGTCGATCCGTTTCCTGGCCACGCGGGCCGCGGCCAGCGCCCCCTCGATCACCGCGTCCGGGTCGCCGACGAAGGTATAGACGGTCCGGTTGGTGGATTGTCCGGGGTCCACGTCGAGCAGCCTGCAGCCCGGGGTTTGCCGAACGGCATCGGCAATGGCCTCGATGATTTCGGTATTTCGTCCTTCGGAAAAATTGGGTACGCATTCGACGATCTTGTGCATAGTAGAATCCTTGTCCGGTTTATGCCCGGAAAGTACTTGCGGTTGTTTCGCCGGAATCCGGTCGTTTCCAATGATACCGGCCCGACGGCAGCGTCTCCGCTCCTGCCGGCGATCAGGCCCCGGCTTTTTCGATCAGGGGCAGGCTGACGCCTCCGTGGGTGAGCACCCCGACGCAGCCTTCCGCACCTCCACAGCGGGCGAGCTCTTCCGTGAGAGCGGCCTCGATGCTGCCGTAATAGGCGAATTGCATCCTTGTGGCAATTTCTTTACTCAGGCCCGAGGAAACCACGGCGACGTTGATCCGCATCCTCACCCGGCAGATGGGCAGCGCCGAGCCACAGGCGACCCGGTCTTCCGCCTTGCCGTCGTTCAACCGGCGGATCAGCTCGGAGGGGTCGCTCCCGATATATTCCGGGTACAACGGATGGGTGTCGTTTCCTTCCGGGCAGCGGGTGACGAGAATGAGGGTCCCGCCGTCCTCCGTCATCAATTCTCCGCTTGCGATTCCCTTCGTGCTTTGCCACAGATCGATATCATTGGGAAAGGCGTTGGACACGACCAGCGGGTACCTGCGCGGGACCGGCGTTCCGTAGACTTCCCTGGCAATGACCACCCCCGCCCGGTGGGCCTGGATGACATGCCCGGCCACGCACCGGTACAGCGCCCCCTTGCTGTCGACAACGGCGTTGAAAATGAAGTCGAGGCCCACGCGCTCCATGACGAGAGCTTCCAGGTCCAGGCGGAGGGCCGCGTCCTCCAGCCCGAGCTGGTTTCCCCCGAGGTCGGCTTCCCGTGAATGAAATGCCTCCACCGTGCGTTCGCCGCAGACCCCGGGCAGGATGATCTTCGCTCCGCCGCTGAAGCCCGCGTCCATGTGAGGGGTGATCATGCCGATGCTGATCCGGACGTCGGCTTCCGAAACGGTGCGGTTCACGAACGCAGGAATGCCGCTGGACGAGGTCCCCATGTATTTCAATTCGGTCTCGTCCGTGCACGACACGTTGACGATGGAATAAGTCCGAGCCGCTTCCTCGCCGATTTTCGACACGATTTCAGCCCGGGTCATGGGCCGGTGGGTTCCGAGCGCGAAGACGATGCGGATGTCTTCCCGCTTCACCCCGCCAGCATGGAGTTGGTCCATGATGTGGGGCAGAATCAGGTAAGCGGGAGTTTCCCGGGAGACGTCGTCGACGATCACGGCGACCTTCTGCCCCGGTCGGACCGTCCGGCTGAGAACGGGGGCACCGATGGGATGGTGCAGGGCGTCCAGGACCAGGTCTTCGGGCTTCGACGCACTCACGATGCTCCTGGGGGTTACGATCGTCCCGATGTATCGGTCCGCGATTTCGAATTCGAGCGTTTCATCCCCGTAGGGAAAGCGAATATTGGCCATACCGTATCTTCCTGTTCACTCCCTGCGGCACGCCATGACTCTGGATCAAGGTCTGGCCGTGCCTTTGTTTTGTCAACTATCGATCACGATTCTCCCGGTGGGCAACACGGGGCGATCCGGAGGCTCGGCACCTGCGGACCGCGTCTCCGCGTTCATGCCCTCCGTGTCGTTTCTTTTCCCCGGGAGCGGGCCGGGCACGGCGTTGATCGTGCCCACCTTCGAGTTTTTCCCCTACCGGGTCTTCAGCACCTCAGGGGGGAGCACCTCTCCCAACCTGTCGACGGAGGGATCGATTTCTGGAAATGTCGGCATGTTCAGGTATTTGAAGGGTATCGGTTCCTTGAACCCGCTTCCCGTAATCAGGAGGCATACCCTGTCGGTTTCCTTTATCGTCCCGCTTTGCACCAGGCGTTTAAGGCCGGCAAGCGCCGCGGCGCCCGCCGGTTCGACGAATAACCCGGCCCGGCCGGCGAGCATGAGCACCGAATCCGTCAGTTCCCGGTCCGAAACGGCAACGGCCGTTCCGTTCGTGGAATAGAGCGCGTTCAGGACGAGCCTCGAATTGGGCGTGGCGACCTGCGAAATGCCGCCGGCGATGGTGTCCTGGGGACCGGGCACCGCTTCGTTCAGGCCGCGTTCGAACGCCCTGACAACGGAGGGGGAGCCCTCCGGCTGGACCGCGGCGAATCTTGGCGGTTGCTCGATGAAACCGAGCTTTTCCAGGTCCTTGAAGCCTTTCCACACTCCCACGATGTTGCAGCCGAATCCGACCGGGAAAACGATCCAGTCAAACGGTTTCGCCTGGGCGAACAGCTCATAGGCGATGGTCTTCGCCCCGTGGGAGCCGTAGGGGTTGTAGGGCGAAGTGGCGGTGTACCAGCCGAATTCCCGAGCGGCTTCAAGGCAGAGGTTGATCCGGTCGGCGCTCGACCCCCTGACGCGCAGAACCATGGCCCCCGAAACCGCCGAGTGGAGCACCCGGTCCGGTGTTGCATCGGGGGACACGATCACGACGGTTTTCAGTCCGTTCGCGGCACCGAAGGCGGTGACGGCGTTGGCCATGTTGCCCGAGGAGATCACGATCATGACCCGGGCTTCGGCTTCCAGGGCCTTGGCGACCACAATGGGAGCAACGCGGTCCTTGAGCGACCCGGTCGGGCTCTGGCATTCGTTTTTCAGGTGGAGCGAAGGAAGCCCCAGCCGGCCGGCCAGGGCAGGGACGGAAACGAGGGGGGTGTGGCCTTCCCCGAGGCTGATCCTGGGGGCGCCGGTTTGAACCGGGAGGAGTTTTTCGAAGGCCCAGAGTCCGGCTTTCCGGTCGGGAGAGCGGAAATCTTCGACACGGAGGTCGCTTCCGGGAAAATCCTGCGCATACACCAGATCGAGAATTCCCGGGCGGTTCACGTCCCCGGAACAATGGGGGCACACCGTGGCGTCAGGTGCGGCCGGGAATTCCCGGCCGCAGACGACGCACTTGAGATGATCAGGATTCATGAGGATCGGTGCCTTTCCCGTCCGGTCAGTGGCAAATGAGGCATGCGACCTGGTGGCCGTCGTCCACGGGCAGCAACTGGGGATCCACGCACGCGCAATCTTTCCGGACCTCTCCGCAGCGCGTCCGGAACCGGCACCCGCTGGGAAGATCGATGGGGCTGGGGATGTCCCCTTTCAAAATTTTCCGCACATGTCCTTCCGTTTCATCGATGGTCGGAATGGAGGATACCAGGCTGAGCGTATACGGATGCCTGGCGTTCCGGTCGATGCTTTCGTCCTTCATCACTTCGACGATCCGGCCGAGATACATGACCGCCAACCGGGTGCTCATGTGCTTCACCACGCTGACGTCATGGGCGATGAACAGGTACGTCAATCCCAGTTTGAGCTGGAGTTCCTTCAAAAGGTTCAGAATCTGGGCCTGCATGGAGACATCGAGCGCGGAAACCGGTTCGTCGAGAATAATGAATTCGGGGTCGACCGCGAGCGCCCGTGCGATGCTCAGCCGCTGCCTCTGCCCGCCGCTGAACTCATGGGGAAAGCGCCTGGCGGCGTCTTCCGGCATCCCTACCAGCCGAAGGATTTCGTGAACTTTGTCCCTGCGTTCGGTTCTTTTCCCTCCCAGGCAGATCCGGATGGCTTCATCGAGCATTCCCCCGATGGTCATCCTGGCGTTGAAAGAACCGTACGGGTCCTGAAACACCATCTGTATGGGTTTCATCAGACGGCGGAGTTCTTTGCCGGATTTACCGGTCAGGCTGGTCCCCTTGAAAATGATTTCGCCTGCAAACGGCTTGTACAAACCGGCGATGGTCTGCGCGAGCGTGGATTTGCCGCTGCCGGATTCGCCCACCACGCCCAGTGTTTCTCCCTTGCGTATTTCGAAAGTTACTCCGTCGACGGCCTTCAGGAAACGCTTCGATCGGGAAAACAGCGAACCGCCCACGGGAAAATAGGTTTTCAGGTTCGTGACTTGCAGCAAAGGTTCGTTCATTTGAGCGCCCTTCATTTCACTAAGTGACAGGCTACACGGTGGTCGGACGCGACTTCCGACAAAACGGGCGTAATTCGGCGACAGATTTCCTGCGCGTATTTGCAGCGCGGAGAAAAGGCGCAACCCTGCAGCGCGTTGTAGAGGCTCGGCAGAGACCCCGGGATGGTAGCCAGGAAATCGCGTTTTCCTTTCAACTGCGGAATGCAGTCGAACAGCCCCTTCGTGTAGGGATGGAGCGGCTGCTTGAACAGCACGGCCGTCGAGGCCTGTTCCACGATTCTGCCGGCGTACATGATGATGAGTTTGCCGGTATTGTTTTTTACGAGCGACAAATCGTGGGTGATCAGGATCATGGACATGTGGATGTCCCGCTGCAATTTTTCAAGCAGGTCAAGTATCTGCGCCTGGATGGTCACGTCCAGGGCGGTGGTCGGTTCGTCGGCAATCAGGATTTCGGGCCTGCACGAAAGGGCGGTGGCGATCATCACCCGCTGGCGCATGCCGCCTGAGAGCTGGTAAGGATAATAATCCATTCTGGATTCGGCGTCGGGAAGACCGACCTTGTCCAGCATGGACACCGCCGTTTCACGGGCGGCCCGCCGGTCGAGATCCTGGTGGAGCCGAATAGCCTCCAGGATTTGATCCCCGATGGTGAACAGCGGATCGAGAGATGTCATGGGTTCCTGAAAGATCATGGAAATCCGGTTGCCGCGGAGCTTGCGCATCTCTTTGGCGTTCAGGCCGAGAAGATCCCTTCCGTCGAAAAGGATCTTCCCGGCTGAAATCCGGCCTGGCGGAGCAATCAGGCGCAGTATGGACCGGGCAGTAACCGATTTGCCGCAGCCTGATTCTCCGACGATGCCCAAAACATCCCCTCTTTGCAGAGCAAAGTCGATCCCCCGTACCGCCTTCAGAGTTCCCTCTTCAGTGTGGTAATCTACTTGGAGGCCTTGGATTTCGAGGAGATTCTCACTCATATACGACCGGTTTCCCCGCATATTTTTCCAGTTTTTCCATGTCCAGCTCAACTCCGAGGCCCGGCTCGTCCCAGGGCTTCGCGAATCCGTCCACGATGGGGATCGGGTTCTTCACGATGTCATCGGCGATGGTCTGGGGACCCGAGAATTCACAGGCGAGTTTGATGTTCTTCTGTGAAACCGCCAGGTGGGCCGCCGCCGCCGTGGAGACTCCCAGTTCGATCGACGAACACATGAAACAGGGAATGTTATGATATTCGGCCAGGAAATTGACCTTCTGGTCGTTGTGGAACCCGCCGGGACGGTCGAGTTTGAGCCCGATCGCTCCGATTCCGCCGTATTCGATCAGGTGGTGGGCGTCGTGGCGGTCCAGCAGACTTTCATGGGCCATGATGGGCATGGGGACCGACTCGGCGACCATTCCCATTCCCGTGAAATCGTGCCATGCCACCGGCTGTTCGGCCAGTTCGATGTCGTATTCGGCAAGGGCGTTCAGAACGCGGATTGCTTCGTGGCGGGTGAAAGCCTGGTTGCAGTCCACACGAAGGATGATGTCGTCTCCGATGGCCTTGCGGATGGCGGCGATATTGGTCTCATCCTGCTTCAGGCCCAGGCCCACTTTGATGCGGACGCACTTGCAGCCGAGGTCGATCCATCCCTGCGTTTCCTTCACCATCTCTTCGGTGGTGTTGAAGCCGACGATGCCCGCGATGGCGGCGCTCTCCCTGAAACGGCCTCCCAGCAGGTTGTACACCGGGGTCTTCAGGGCCTTGCCCATGATGTCGTACATGGCCATATCGATGGGCGTTCCGCACATGGCGTTCCCGGGCGCATAAAGTTCCATGAGGTCCCAGGCCTTTTCGATCTGGAAGGGATCCAGTCCGAGAATCACGGGGGCGATATGGTCCCCGATGATGTCCATGATGGCTTTCTGAGAAATCCGGGAAACGGCGATCCAGGGAGGGACTTCGCCGATTCCGATTATTCCCGCGTCCGTGTGCAGGCGGGCGATGACGAATTCAGCCGTATCCCAGTCGCCGACTGCCGTTTTCAGTGTGCTGGTGAAGGGAATCGTAACGGGATAAAGTTCGATTTTTACGATCTCCATTTCTTTTTGTCCTCCTGGTTGGGTTGCCTCAGTGCCTTTCAGGCATGTTTCGATTTCCCGCTGTTCCGCTATTTGCTGTATTTCTTCACCACGTCCCAGTTGATTTCCACTCCCAGTCCCGGTTTGTCCGGAAGTGCGACGTATCCCTCGGAATCCACCCGGGGGGCCTCGGTCAGAACGGAATGGAAATTCTCCGGTGTGATGACCGGCGGGTCGTAGGGAAATTCAATGAACGGGCAGTTGGAAACCGCACCGGCCACCTGCAGGTTGGCATAAAAGCCGGGCCCCTGCACCCATGCGTGAGGAGCGCACAGTTTGTTTTTCGCTTCGGCCATGGCGGCGATTTTCCGTACCTGGAACATCCCTTCGGCCATGGTGCAGTTGGGCTGCAGGATTCCATAGCAGCCCTTCTCGAGAAACAGTTCGAATTCGTGGATACCGAGATTGATTTCTCCGCCGGCGATCAGGATCCGGACTTCGGACGACAGCCGAGCGAGGTCCGCGTAGTCGTGGAGCGGCAGGGGCTCCTCCAGCCAAAATACATCCAGATCTTCCAGGGCCTTTGCCATGTCGTACGCCCGGCGGTAATCCCACAGTTTCGTGGTCTTGAGGGCGCCCGTCCGGTAGGGGGCCGTGGCCTGGTTGGCATCCACCACGATGGTCATCCTGTCTCCGACCGCTTTTCGGACGCCCTCCACCAGGTCCAGGTCATCGGCCATCCTGGAATGATGGAGGCGCAGCTTGACGGCCCTGAAGCCCTTTTCGAGGAGCCTGAGGGCGTCTTCACCGGCTTTTTCCGGGGAACGCAGTCCGCCCAGCGCCGCGTAGGCCCGCACCTTGCTCTGGTAGCCGCCCCACATCTTGTAGATCGGCATCTGGGCGGCTTTGCCGACGATGTCCCACAGGGCGTTTTCGACCATCCAAGGGCGGCCGGGGACGTCTCGCATGTCCCATATGAGCTGCTCGGCCGCGAAGGGGTCCTTTCCCAAAAGCCTCGGCTTCAACATTTTTTCGATAATTGTCTTGTGGACGTATCCCCATCCCCACATGGCTTCGGCGGCACCGTAGCCGGTGATTCCTTCGTCCGTTTCCACTTGTGCCAGCGCCATTCCGTGGAACTTTTCAATGCCGCCGTGCCCCCAGGTGCAGTGGAGTTCCACTGGGAATGGAATTTCCAGGTAATTGACCTTGATGTCCGTAATTTTCATTTTGCCCCTTTCGGTCAGGATGAGTCTTAGCTTTTCCCTTTGATTCTGGGATCGAGAAAATCCCTTATACCGTCACCCAACAGGTTGAAACCCATGACGGTTATGAAAATGGCGAGTCCCGAGAAGGTTACCAGCCACCAGGCATCGCGCAGGTAGTCCCTCCCGGTGGTGACCATGGCGCCCCATTCGGGGGTGGGCGGCTGTGCTCCGAGCCCGATGAAGCTGAGCGATGCGCAGAACATGACCGCGTTCCCGAAATCGATGGACGCCCTCACGATCACCGAATCGATGGTGTTGGGCAGCACGTGGCAGAGGATGATCCTCAGCGGGTTGGCCCCCATGACCTTCATCGCCTTGATGTAATCCTTTCCCTTGATGGCCAGCACTTCGCCCCTGATGAGCCGTGCATAAATGGGCCACCAGACGACCACCATGGCCAGGACCGCGTTGGGCAGGCTCGGCCCGAGGGCCGCGGTCATGGCGATGGCCAGGATGAGCGTCGGAAGGGAAATGAAAATGTCCGTGAGACGCATCAGAACATGGTCGACCATGCCGCCGAAATAGCCGCTTACCAGCCCGATCATCGTGCCGATGAAGGCCGAGAGGAACACGATGCTGATCCCGATCTCCAGGGAGATCCTGGACCCGATGATGATGCGGCTGAAAACGTCGCGGCCCAGCTCATCCGTGCCGAGGAGGTGCTCCATGGATGGCGCCTGCAGCCGATCCAGCGGAGCGATTGCCGTGGGATCGTAAGGAGCCAGGCAAGGAGCGAAAATCCCCGTCAGAAGCAGGAGCACGATGATCACCATTCCCAACATGGACAGCGGATTGCGGGCAAAATGAAGCCAAAACTTTCTCATGATCCTATTCAAGCCTTATCTGCGGATTGATGACCGAGTAAAGAACATCGACGACCAGGTTGAAAAACGCGTACAGAAGAGCGCAGAGCACGGTGAAGCCCATGATGGGCTGAAAGTCCAGGTGAAGGATCGACCGGACGACGTAGCGCCCCATGCCGGGCCAGGAGAAGATGGTCTCGGTGAGGATCGCCCCCCCGAGAAGCTGGCCGTAAAGAACCCCGGAAATGGTGAGAACCGGCATGATGGAGTTTTTCAGCACGTGCTTCCCGATTACTATCGTCTCGGAAACGCCTTTTGCGCGGGTCGCCTGCACGAAGTCCTCGCCTATGACGTGCAGCACCGAGGACCGTGTGATCCGGGCAATGGTCGCGAGGACCGAGCAGGCAAGACAGTAGCCGGGCAAAACGAGGTGAAGCAGGGAGGATCCCAGCCCGGCCCAGTTGGCGGTCAGAAGGCTGTCGACCACCAGGAGACCGGTGATGTCTTTCACTTCGATTCCCTGTCCGATCCGTCCCCCGCCGGGAAGCCACCCAAGGTATACATAGAATATGAGCAGCAGGAGAAGCCCGAGCCAGAAAATGGGCATCGAAATTCCGACAATGCTGTAAATCCGGGTGAAATGGTCGATGAAGTGATTTCTTTTCAGGGCCGACAGGACCCCGATCAACAGCCCCAACAGGACGGCGAACGTCATGCTGACCAGCGTGAGTTCGAAGGTCGCCGGGAAATAGTACATCAGTTCCTGGATCACCGGCTTGCGGCTCACGATGGAAATGCCGAGGTCGCCGTGGACCAGCTTATCGAGGAACATGCCGTACTGGACGATGATCGGTTTCTTGAGGCCCCATTCCTCTTTCAGAGCCTCGACCTGCTCGGGCGTCGCCTGGGGGCCGAGATACACGCCGATGGGGTCCGAGGGGACCACGTGCGAGATGACGAAAACCAGGAACGTTACACCGAGGATGCTGAAGAGTGTCGACAAACCCCTTTTGATTATGTATCCGTACACGATCGTGTCACCTGCTGTGGAGGCTCAGTATGATCCTGAACCAGGGTCCGTTCGTCGGGAACCCCGTGCCCCGTGGGGCCTTGGCGGGTTCCCGACGAACGAAAACGCTTTGCAGTCCCGAGCCTTCCGCGGGTAGTTCAGCCCGCGGAAGGGGGGAACGAGAGCCGTCTGTTACTTCTTGTAAACCGGTGAAGCCACCCAGGTCGCTCCGGGATGGAACCAGATATCCTGGACATTGTCCCGCATGGCGATGGGCGTTGCGGCTTGGTAGAGGTACAGGTACACGGCATTGTCCACGCCAAGTTTCTGGATCTCGTGCACGTACTCGATACGCTTCTGTGTGTCCACGGTGGTCATGATCAGGTCATTCAGCTCGTCGGACCGGGCGTTCTGCCAGTAGGACCAGTTCCATCCCGGCCCGAAAGCTTTGGAACTGAAAAAATACCTGTTCTGATCCACCGGCTCCGGATAGTCGGCGGTCCAGGTCTGAAGCGCCATTTCGAAGTCGCCGCTCTTCATGGTATCCATCTGGGTCGGCCAGGCCATCTTCTGAAGGGTCAGATCGATGCCGATCTGCTTCAGGTAGGACTGCAGCATCACGCTCATGAGTTCGAAGCCCATGTAACGGTCTTGGGAATAGAGCAGAGTGGCCTTGAAACCGTTGGGATACCCCGCTTCCTTCATCAGGGTCTTGGCCTTCTGAAGGTCGAACTCGTAGCGGAAGAGCTTGGGGTCATAACCCAGGAAACCTTCCATCATGGTCCCCGCGATTCTCTGGACCCGGTTGTTCTCTACGAGTTTGATCAGTTCATCGTACTTGACCGCATAGGAAATGGCCTGGCGAACCTTCACGTTGTCGAAGGGGGCCTTCTTGCAGTTCATGATCACGAAGACGATTCTCCAGTCCCGGGCAAGTTTGATCTTGATCCCGGGGGTCTTGGACAGCTTCTCGATGATATCGCTGGGAAGCTTCTCCGCGACGTCGATGTCGCCTTTTTCCAGCATCATCCGCGTGGCGGAAGCGTCCTTGACGATTTTGTAGGTGATCTTGTCGACCTTGGGAGCGGGCTTGAGCGCTTCACTGCCACCCCAATAGCCGTCGAATTTCTTGAAGGTGTATTTTGAATCCGGTTCCCATTCAGCCAGCTCGAAGGGGCCGGTCCCGCATTCGTGATTGACCATCCACTTGATGGCCAAGGGATCGTCCGCAGTCATGTGGGCCTTGAGGTAGGTTGGGCTGTTGATGTAAAATTTTGGATTACCGGCGAACCAGTCCATCATGCTGGGGGTTGGGACAGTAGGCGCGAAGGTCACCGTATAATCGTCTACGACCTTGATGCTGTCCAGATTCGCGTATGCCTTGTACTTGCCCGCAGGCGCCAAATCCGCTTTGAGCATTCTGTCCCAACAAAACTTCACGGCGTCGGCGTTGAAGGGCGTGCCGTCGTGAAATTTGACGCCTTTTCTCAACTTGAAGGTGACCAGCATCCCGTCGGGGCTGACGGTCCAGGATTCCGCCAGGTCGGGGACGATTTCGGCGCCTTCGGCCTTATAGCCGATCAGGTTGTTGTACACGATGTTCTCGCCCTTCTTGGACCCGGCGGACATGTGCTGAGCGGGGTCGAGGGCTTCGATTTCACTGGGGGTGGCTATGACCAGTTCATTCTTCGGGGTCTCGGCGCTTGCGAGGGGAGCCTGCAGCCAGGCCAGACAGCATATAACCATCAGCAACACAAGATAGCGCTTAGCTCTCATCTTTTTCTCCTTTTTCAGCGTATCGGGCGTCTTGCAGAGTCAACACCCCCCAACGGGGAGCGTGAAACCAAATAATGTTTCTTAATGACCTTATTCGATGACAACCCCCCGTTTTAGGATCGACCGCGCAGAAGCAGATGCCATCCCTCGAAGCCAGAACCTCTCCCGAGGGCACTCCTTTTCCCGGCACTCATCGAGGCTTGCCATCCGCCTCTTCGCTTCCTCCAATATCTGCAATTCCTTCATCTGTGCCGCGTCATGGGGCATTTGTGTTCTCCTTATGCCTTCCATCCTGCTGCAGGAAGCGAATCTGTTCACGCAGCTACGCACAAATCGACGGATGCAGCCGTGGTGCTGCATCCGTGCCTTGGTGAACCAAGCGGTACCCCAATAAATGATAGGATCTGGGGTCCCTCGCCGACGGAGGCGTTTGCCTTACCTCTTGAGCTTGCCTTGGCGTTTGAGGAACAATTTTACTTCCTCGTACTGCCAAGGGGCGGGCGAAGCCTGGGGTGACACAAGTTTCATCGAGTCGATCAAGCCCATGTGGTAAAACGCCGCTTTGTGGATGCCTTGCCACAGCTCTGTGTCGTAGAATGCCTGGTCGTTCCACGGCATGATTTTGTCGTAATAGTAGTCGTAGGCGGTTTCAATGTCGCCTCTGCGGACCATGGCGAGCAGTTCCACGTTTTCCTTGGGGAGCAGTCCGGCCGTTGCCGTTAGAATACCGGGGCAGCCAAGCTGCAGGTAACGCAGGGTACGATTGTCGGCGCCGCAGAAAATGGTCATCCGATCGCCCAGTCTCTTGATTAGCTCCTCAAGGGCATGGTAATCGCTCCAGGCGAACTTTATGCAAGAGGCCCGTTTTTCGTTGACCAACGTTTCCAGTACTTCGAACGGAATGGGGTCCAGCAGCCGGGAGTAGGGTGCGACACAGATCTTTACGGCGTCCGTAAGGGCCCTGTAATGATCGAGCAGCTCATGGGACGTATAGAACCGCATGCCCTGGGGGTTGAAGCCCAAAATGGCATCGGCCCCGAGGTCCTCGGCCTCCTTGCACATCTGGATCTGCGTAGAGGTCCCCATGGCCGGGCAACCCACCATCAACGCGGCCCGCCCGTTCATATGCTTGACCGCCGCCTTGATCACTTCGGCCCTTTGCTCACGGGTGAGCAGGTAGCTTTCACCGATGGCCGCTAAAACTCCAACACCGCTACACCCGTTTTCCAGTTCAAAATCGATAAGGTTCCTCAGCCCCTTCTCGTCAAATTTCCCCTCGTCGGTAAGAGGGGTCGGAATAAGCGCTACGACGTCCTTTAACTGTATCATTGTCACTCTCTCCGTTAAAATTGTGGTTTGCGAAATCGCGCCTGTATTCTGTCCTCGACAGGCCCAGATGTCCAGAAAACTGTACAACACTTCACCCTAGCCAGCAGGAACTTCTTTCAGTCGATTTGTTCGATTTCCTCCTCCCTTTCCATGTGTTGCAACCAAAAGCCAGCGATCACACTTTTAAATCGATCGGCTGCCAAAGCATTCAACGTGCCTGCAGCATGGAAGCGGTGCTTTTGCCATTCCCGGGCAGGAGACCGCTTTCGCCTTCTGCTTCCCTCCATTCCCCAGCTATTCAGGACCCGGAGGCTCACTCGCTTCATCCACGAGGTAGAGGATGGACATGAAGGGAATGCCACTCTCCTCCGAGAGCCCGATTTCACACGTCCTGTTGGTGGAAAATCCGCGTTTCGCATCGGGGGGCAACTGTTCGACGAGGTGCCTCAACCCGTGGCGGTTCAGCTCGGGATGAGTGAAACCCTTGTCGCCCGCGAACCCGCAGCAGTTGGTCTTCGTGCTCACCACTTTTTCGGCGCACATACCCGCAAGTTCCATCATCATGGCTTCCAGCCCCATGTTCTTGGCGCTGCAGACCGGATGCACGACAACGGTTTCCCTCAGCTTTCTGAATTTGAGATGGGGTACGAGACAGGTCATCGTAAATTCGATGGGTTCATAAAGTTTGAGCGTTTTGGGCTGGGTTTCCTTCATGTGGGCCAGGCACGAACTCATGTCCGAAAGGATCGGAAGTTCTCCGCCGTTGGAAACGTTCAGAAGAGCGCGGGCCAGTTTCAGTTCACATTCCTGTGCCGCGTCTTTGTAGCCTTTGGACGCAAAGGCGAGGCCGCAGCAAAGGTTCCCGGTGTTTTTAGGGAATTTGACCCGGTAGCCGGCCCTCTCGCACAGCTTTTGGATGAGAAGGATCAACTCTTCCTGGCCCGGGATCTTGCGGTCCACCCCCATCATGCGGTCGATACACGACGGGAAATAGACCACTTCACGGGAAGTTGCCACCGATGCGGGTTTGTTGTCGAAGGAGAGGGCCTTCGTGGGCCGCGGCATGTGGGTAAGCCAGCGCTTGGAATTGGGCCTCGGGAAATTGCGCAGCCTGTCGACACACGCCTTGACGAGGGTTTCGCTCAAGACCGCGGTGGTTCCCAGGGCAAAGGACAGGCCGGCGCGGGCGATGGCGGTCGTCATGTCCACATGGTCCGCGATCTTTCCGGCGATGAACTTGCAAGGAAAATTGAGCCTGTCCCCCCGGAGCTTCTTGATGTACTTCCCCGTGTTGATGCCGCTGGGACAGGCCGTTTCGCACCGTTCGCAGGCCGCGCAGGTGTCCATCAGCAGGTAGGGGGCCTCTTTCTCCAGTTCCTTAAGAAGCTCCGGGTCTTCGCCGGTCTTTTTCAGCCGGTACAACTGCCTGATGAGGGCCACGCGTTGACGGGCGGACAGCGTGAGTTCATGTGACACGCAGACGCGTTCGCAGAAACCGCACTCGATGCAGGCATCGATGGCCTTATCTATCAGGGGATAATCTTTCAAAAAGCTTAAATGCGCTTCGGGATTGTTGGTGAAAATCACCCCCTGGTTGAGGATCCCAGCCGGGTCGAAGAGGGTTTTGATCTCCTTCATGATATCGAAAACAGTCTTTCCCCACTCCCGTTCTACGAAGGGGGCCATGAAGCGCCCCGTTCCATGCTCGGCCTTGAGCGAGCCGTCGTACTTGTCCAGCACGATGGCGGGCAGGTCATTGATGAGCCCCTTGAACCGCCTGACCTGTTCGCCGGAATTGAAATCCAGGATGAGAGCATAGTGGAGGTTCCCGGAGAGTGCATGTCCGTAAACGACGGATTCGCCGTAACCCCAGCGTTCGAACAACTGGTAGAAATCGTTCAGAGCAGACCCCAAGTGTTCGAGAGGAATGGCGATATCTTCTCCCACGATAGTCGTGCCGCGGGGAGCATTGGCCTTCACGATGGCACCAAATCCGTTGCGAATCTCCCAAAGCCGCTGACATTCGGCCTCGTTAAAGGCGAAGACGATGGGAACCAGCGTGGAGATCCCGGCCAGAGCTTCCTTGATGGCCCGGACCTGGTCTGCGAGCGCTTCCCGGCTCTGAGATCGGGTTTCAACGAGCAGCGTGACGGCTTTGGGGCCCAGTTCCCTGAGGAAGCCGGGAACACCCGGGAGATCCTCCACGGCAGCGATAGTGCGGCGGTCCATAAATTCAGCCGCGGCCACCTGGTGTTCCTTGAGGATGAGGAGCGCCCTGCAGGCCGTGTCCGCATCCTCGAAGGCCATCAGCGAAGTGGCTTTCATCGTGGGATCTTCAATGGTTTTCAGGGTGATCTCCGACATGAAGGCCAGGGTCCCCTCGGAACCCACCATAAGATGCATGATGATATCAAAGGGGTCCTCAAAAGCCACAAGTGAATTGACACTGTAGCCAATGGTGTTCTTGATGCTGTACTTTTTGAGGATCCTTTCCCTCACTTCGGGGTTTTCCCGGGCCCTGCGCGCAATTTCCAGGAGCTTTTCCACAAAGTCCGTGTGGGTCCTGAGGAAATTCTGCCGGCTCTGTTCGTCCCGGGTGTTCAGGATGGTGCCGTCGGCAAGAACGAGGCGTATGCCCGTGATGGTGTTCCAGGCGTTGAAGGCGGTTCCGCATGTCATGCCCGAAGAATTGTTGGCCACGATACCGGCGATGGTGGCGGCCTGGATGGACGCGGGATCCGGCCCGATCTTCCTCCGGTAAGGCTGAAGGGCCTCGTTCGCCTCGCCTCCGGTCACCTTGATCCCCAATGTGATGCTTTCACCCTTGTTCGCAACTTCGCTCTTCTTCCAGGCATCCCCGACGACGACCAGCACCGAATCCGATATGGCCTGCCCGGACAGGCTGGTGCCGCTTCCCCTGAACGTGATGGAAATGCCAAGCCGGTTGCAGGCGGCCATGAGTTCCCTTACTTCGCTTTCAGAATCTACACGAACTACAAGCCGGGGGGACAACCGATAGAACCCGGCGCTGCTGCCATAGGCAATAACTCTTGCCTTGTCGGCTATTATATTGGATTTCTTAAAAGAAAGGTTCAGCAGCCGGACAATTTCCTCGTCTCTGTCGTTGGAGATTCCCGTTACGCGACCTTCGTTACATGAGCGCTTGCCACCCTGCCGCATCGTGTTCGACACTAAACCCTCCGGCCCACTCTTCATCCCCGCCATGGACTTTCTCCATGCTTATTATTTTGCTCCAGACGACTGTACCTTGCATGATTACCTGCTCGGCCGTGCCGCCCGCGAGCGGTAATGATGCCATTCCGTATGATGACGGCTCCGTTCGGGATGGTTTTGAGGTCCTGCATCTCACTGCCGCGCCTAGCCCTGAAACCACCGCTACGGGTGACCAGTTCCGGAGCGTTTTTGACGATCAGGTTTCCGTTCATTTACTGAAACTTCCCGAATGCATCCCGGACCAACTTCCGCATCAAGTTTTCATCGGCTATGGTCCGCTCCATTCCGCGACCTATTGTATTTGATATCCGTCCTGATTGAATTATCGTTCCGGGGCCAGCCTCTTCCGGCTGTGCTCCCATCACGTCCCAGGGGATAGCCTTCCGTATGACTTTGTCCACTCGTTCGCTGCCGTCCTTTATGTTTGCCGTTTCACCTGAAAGGTGAATCCGTTCCACCCGTGTCACGATGGTCCCGGCCGATCATTACCGGTCCGATTTCGCCTTTGCGCACCAAGTCGTTGAACTTGAGCGCGATCTCCATCCTGCCCGCGGCATGTCGGTAGAGGATCCTTGCCTGGGTCCCGACGACGAGGCTGTTCTTTTCGGCATCTCTGGCCCAGATGTAATTGTCCCGATCCTGAAAGCGCCTTTCGGGATCAATGCATGACATGGCGGCGATGTCGGTTTTCCGGCTCCGCCATCCCGGCTGTCTGCCGGGACCGGCCGGAGGCGACGTTAAAAGATGTATTAACTTCAACAAAGGTCGTTGTCATGTCCATTCTTTTTTCGCAGCTCATTTCCCGGAACGAGCAAAAATCACTCCCCGGCGCCCACCGTCACCATCCCGCGATCGGAATCCACGACGGCCGCCACGCCGTCTTTGATGCAATCATAAAAGTTCTCGGGCAGCTTGTTCACCATCGGTATTCCCATGACGATGGCGGACGCCACCAGGACGGTGTCGGGGTAACGGATGATCATGGCCCTGGGTGCATTCCCGTGCAACTGGAGTTGATAGAGCCCGTCGGCCTGGACCACGGAACTGCCTTTCCCCGTGGGCACCACGAGGACCTTTCCGGCCACCGTCCGGCCTTCGAGGGCGTGACCTTTTTCGATGACAATTCCGGTTTCGGGATCGACCAGGTAAAAGCAGATGTCGTCCCTCGAAACCAGGACCTCTCCGGAGGCCGTTCCCCCTGCTATCTTGTGACAGTTGAATTCTTTCGCTTTCACTATTCGATCGATCCTTTCAAAGCGGCCCGAACGCAAGTCTCCAGATCCCGGACAACGACGCTCATATCGCGGCGCTTGGTGTAATAGGCGCACTTGGGTGAATCCGTGGCGCCCCTCCTGCCGTAGAGGTGCCTCCAACAGGGCTGGTCGACGCAGGTGTCCGGAACGATATGCCCTCCGGCCTTTTCTATGACGTCCAGCAACTGCATCCGCTTAGCCATTTCAAGAGTGTAGCTCGACGTCAGGATCCACAGTTCGGACTTCAGTGTTTTGCCCCGGACGATATCGGCCACGTCGGCCACCTGGCGGATCGTGTGGTGAGGGCAGCCGAACATGACGAAATCGATCGGCCCCGGTTCGTCGGAGAATTTGGGTATCTGCGCGTCGAGGTCCTGCTGAGTGACGGTCACTTCGATTTCCGGTTTACCGCCCTGAAGGGCCGCTTCCAGAGTGGGGGCCTCGGGAGTGATCCCGACGATGTGGTACATGGGCACGGCCCCGGCGGTGTTGAGCTGCGCCCCGAGGTTCATGAGTGCTTCCATGGTCACGCCGCGCGGTATCCCTTCGAATACGGGGATCCGGTAGCCGATCATCTTCGGGATGGCCCAGCCCAGTTGCTGGTAGGCGAAGTCATTGGCAAGAGGCGCTTTCATGATGACTCGCGCCGTGGCCCGCCGGTTCGGGGTCAGCAGCAGGCCGTATTCCGGCACCTTGCCGACGACCGCCGCGCACATGGCGCTTTGAGCTGCCTCACGGTTGGTCCGTGCTCCCCAGACGGAATTCACGTAGGGTGTGGCACTCGATTCGGAGAAAGCCAGGATTTCATCCCGGCGCGGAATATTGTCAAAAAGGTACGGCGTACAGCTGAAATTCAAGCGCGCCCCCAATGTTCGGTAGGCAATGAGCGTACGCTCCATCAGGCGGGCATCCTCGTCGGATGTCATGCCGTGTGAGGTAAAGAACTCCAGGCAGAATCCCGGGTTCACCGTGGGCGAAATGCGGCAATGAGCCCCGGCGACAGCGAGCTTTTCGGCGAACCACAAGTCCGCGTCCTGGTTGCTCAGCGCCACGTGGGCCCTTGTGATCGGGACCATGCGCGGCGCGTCGAACGCCTCGCCGATGCCGACCAGAATCTTCATTGCCAATGCCGCGCCTTCGCCGGTTGCACCATCCAAGATGCTTCGTTCTTCGTTCGTCAATTCCATGCGGTCAGACCTTTTGAAATCTCGCGTTAAATCCAGTTAGACAGCCAAAATAGAAATGAATTCGTGTTTACTTGTAGTTGCGCGTGCGTGTCGAAAGAGGAAGTACATCGGGAAAAAACGGCAGAATCCGCGGGTCCTTCCGCGCGGGCGTGAGCCCGCGTCCCCGGCCATCGACGGCTCGAAATGAACGGCACCGGGTTCCCGCCGTTGAGGCCGTGCCGCAAAAGCGTCTTTCCGTATTCTTGCCCCGGTGAATTGCTGAAACTGCAATTGCCGAAAGGCTGAAAATCGGATATCGACACCGCCTCCGTTGTGGAAAAGACGCAACCTCACGTTCGCTTCCCGTTTGCCGGCCGGAATTCCTCTCCCAACACTCTGTTAGGTTTACTCCAACGTTGGCCAAGGTCAATATCCGTTAAGTATGAGTATTATATTGGTATAATGCTAATATTGTGGGATCGGGATTCGTCCATTTTTGGTAAACAGATTCAAAATAATACGTTATTTCAATTAGATACAATTGGAAGCATGACCGTACAGGGTGTTTATGCCGCCTGAAGCCGGGCGGACGGATCGTCCGGAAATCCACGGGCGGGCCGCGAAGCTAGCCGCCCCGAAGGGATGAGGTTTTTTTTGAACCGGGATGAACAATCGATTGTTCATTCACGGAATTTGAACAAACAGTAAATTCTCTCATGCCAGGCAGTTCACCTCAATCCAAGAAGAAAATCATCTCGGCCCTTGTACCGATTCTGGTGCTCGCGGTCATCTGGTTCTCGCCGGTGCCGGCCGGCTTGAGCCCTCAGGCCTGGAAAATGTTCGCGATTTTCCTTGCGACCATCGTCGGAATCCTGGCCCTCATCGCCGGAACGATCCGCAAGACCACTCACGAGGTCCTCACCCTGCAGCGCACCGAAACGGCTGAACCGGAAGAACCGTTCTTCATGGGCAAGCTCGGCAGCAGCACGATGCCTCACAAACGGAATCCGCAGGTCTGCGAAAACGTCATCGCCCTCACCCGGAACATCAGGAGCATCGCCCCTGTGGCCGTGGAAGCGATGAACTAGACTGGAGCTGCGAGATCGGTGAAGCGCAGGAAGGGGCGGCAGGAGAATGCCGGGGGTTGCGCTGATCGGTTTTCCGGCTCTCGTGCGGTTACGGAAAAATCTCACGCAACGGCGCAACGGGGCAACGAAAAACCAGGGAACGAATCAAAGCCATGCATGGGTTGGGCGAAGCAAATTCCGACAGTCCCGCCGTGGGTAGCCCGGATGCTTGTTGTCCGGGCGTGAAGCGCTGGGGGGGGTGTGCAGGGGAATGCCGGGGGTTGCGCTGATCGGAAACGGAGTCACGGTTCATGTGCGGGAAGGGTCAGTCCCTGAATTCCCACCGGGCCGGCATGAAGCACGTGAAATCCTTGTAGGAGACCGAGCTGTTCCGGACGAGGTCCTTCGACCATTTGACCTGCAGGGGTGCCTCCACGAGGGCGGAATCGTACACGCCTTCCTCCTCGCTTCCCACCTTCACGATGATCCTGTAGTCTCCTGGGGCCAGGCACCAGCAGGGGACTTGGCAGGCAAGAGTGGTGCTCTTCCCGACGGTCCTTTCCGGGTCCGCGGCAAGGGCGCGGTCCAGCCGGAACACGGTGTGGAGGTCGGTCAACTGTGAGTTCAGGATCAGGATGTACACGTTCGGCACTTTCACCGGTTCGGGGAGAGAATTCCTCACCCGGACCACGAAGGTGATCCCCGACCCTGTGCAGGCGCTGTCCGTGGAGCGGCCGCTTTCGTCCAGCACCTCAAAATCCTCGGCGTAGAGCGTCAGCCTGCAGTCCTGGTGGTGCGTCAGCTTCTTCCCGCCGGTGTTCGGGCGGTAGAACGGTTTTTCTCCCAGGGCTGATTCGTAATACCGGGAAACGGCTTCCGCGGTATCGCCGAAAAACGCCATGGTCCCTTTCTGCAGTGTCAGGGTCCTGGCGCAGAGCCTCTGGATGGTGCCGAGATTATGGGACACGACGAGGGCCGTGACCCCGTCATCCCTGATCATCCGTTCCATGCGCTCGCAGCTTTTCTTCATGAAATTGGCGTCCCCGACCGCCAGGACTTCGTCCACGACCAGGAGGTCCGGCGAAGAATGGATCGCTATGGCAAAACCCAACCGGACGCGCATTCCGGATGAATAGGCGGATACGGGCGCCTCGATGAATTCCCCGATATCGGCGAACCGGACGATCTCGTCGTAGCGTTCTTCCAATTCTCTTGTCGTCATGCCCAGAATGGCGCCGTTCAGGAAGATGTTTTCCCGGCCGGAAAAATGCGGATGAAACCCCGCGCCCAGCGCGATGAGGGTCCCGACCCTGCCCCGGACGGTGATGCGTCCCTTGTCCGGCGAGAGAATCCCCGAAATCAGCCGCAGCAGCGTCGACTTTCCCGCGCCGTTGGCGCCGATAATCCCTATGGATTCCCCCCGCCTGACATTCAGGTTGATATCTTCCAGCGCCCAGAATTCATCCCTGCGGAGCCTTGCCGCATCGAAACGGATGCCCAGCAGGGTTTTGGCCACGTCCAGGGAGCCGTAGAAAAGGTTCCGTTTCAGGTTCCGGCAGAACTTCTTCCCCAGGTTTTCGATGAGCAGAGTGCTATCGGGGTTGAGTGGATGCATATCAAACCGTGCCGTTAGAACATTCGTTCAATGGCTCTATCTTCCGACAGGTAAAAGACTCTTGCCGCCAGCAGAAAGACGGCGGCGGCAAGGACTGTAGACGCAGCAAAGTTCCAGACATGGTTGATTCTTCCTTCGATGACCACGTCCCTCGCGCCGCCGATGAGGTAGGTCAGGGGGTTGAACGCCATCATGGTGCGGATCGCATGGTTCGGAACGTTTTCTGCATAGACGACCGGGGTGAAGAACATGAGCAACTGCATGGCGAAGTCCAGCCAGCGTTTGATGTCCGGCATGACCACGCGCAGGAGCGCTGCGACCAGCCCGATCCCCGCCCCCAGGAAAAATATCGGCACAATGACGAGCGGCAGGAACACGATCTTCCAGCTTGGCTGGATTTTGAACACCATGAGGACCGCTATGGTCAGGAGGAAGCTCAGGAAGAAATTGGCCAGGTGCTGGGCGGTCTGCTTGACCAGCAGTATTTCGTGGGGGCACTTGATGTCCAGGATAAAGGGAAGCCCGGTGTAAAGCGTATCGCTCGCCGACTGGTAGAACCCCATCAGAAGTCCCCAGATGGAGGTGCTGATGAGAATATAGGCGGGGTAAGGCATTCCCACGTCGCCCGGATCGAGGATGTTTGCGGAATTCATGATGATCCAGGAGACGATCCCCAGGAAGGGTGAAATGAAGATCCAGCCCACACCGAGGAAGGACCGTTTGTAAGCAAGCAGGAAATCCCGTTTGAAGAGCTGAAAGACGAGGTCTTTTGACACGATTACGTTCCTTGCCATATGGAGCCATACGGCGAGGAACTTTTCCTTTGCCCGGTAGTTGGGCTCATAAACGACGATTTCATCCCTCTTCATAACGGCCCGCTAATCCGCGGGTTCGACGAACTTGAGCTTGTTCATGCCGACAACGAAGCGTTCCATGTCCCGCTTCACGCGTTCCTCGTCCTTCACGCGCCACCGCTTCCCGATCTCTTCCACGCATTCTTCACCGGATTTGAAATCGACGAACAGCAGTTCGCACATCGCCGCCGCGGTCTCGTTGAGAGGCAGCATATTTCCGGTTTCATTGTCGTAGATAAGCGCGCCGTCTTCTTCTTTGCGGTAAACCACGCTCTTCTTGAGCCGAAACTTGTCCATAACGCCTCCCGTGTCTATGCCGGTGCCCGCGGGCCGGGTTCAGCCGGCACCGCCGCTCATGCCGCCGGCCCGATTCGGCTAAAGCAGCCTTGTTTCCGGAAAGAGCCCCAGGCCCGCGGCTTCTTCGCAGAAGAGGTTCCCGCTGGTGAAGGACCCGGTTGCATAGTAAGTGTTTGCGATGCACTTCCCCAGGCACATTCCCTTGAGCATGCACCGGCCGCAGATGCCCTCGAGCTTCCCGGGAATTTCTTCCCTGATGAACCGGATGAGTTCCGTTTTCTCCAGGATTTCAGCCAGGGACCTTCGGCGGATATTCCCGAAGACCAGTTCTTCCTTCAGGTTGCCGATCCCGCAGATGGATGCGCTGCCGTCGGAGAGGACCCCGAGGACGCCTTTTATGCCGCAGGTGTTGCAGCCGTCCGTGTTGATGTCGGTGATACTCCTGAATGCCGGGGGAATATCGAACAGAACGTTAAAATCCTGCGCCCCTCCGGCCTGGTAATCCTTGTGGAAACGGATGAAATCCGCAGTGCTCGTCAGTTCGCCGTTGCCGTCGAGGTCCGCCGCCCTGCCGACTCCCCGGATCAGGTTGATCTTGAGGCTGTCCGCACCGAGCGAACGGGCAAACGCGATCATTTCCCCTAGGTTGTCCTGGTTTTTCCGATGAATGGAAAAAATGATCTGCGGCGCGATCCCGTGCCGCTCCAGTACCTCAATCCCCCGGATGGCGTCCCGGAATGAATTTGACGAAAGCCGCAGGAGGTTGTGGATCTTCTCGTTCGAACCGTCAAGCGACACAGACACGAAAGCGTGCGCCTCGCTCAGGGCCGCGGCGATTTCGTCGTCGACCAGCGTTCCGTTCGTCTCCAGTACGATCTTAAGCTTTTCTTCGCCGAGAAACCGGATAAGAGGCCTGATATAGGAAAAGAGAAGCGGTTCTCCTCCGCTGAGCTTGACCCCGGACATTCCCAGGGCTTTTCCCTGCAAAAAGAGGTCCTTCACTTCCTCGAAGCGCAGTTCCCCCTGGACGGTATTGTTGCAGCCCGGATCAATCCAGCAGTGCCTGCATCTCAGGTTACAGTTCTTGTTGTAAAGATAGATGGAATTCAAACAACATGACATGGGTTCTATGCTTTCACCTTTTCCGGTTTCAGGCAGAAAAGCCGTTTGTTCAGGAGCCCTTCGGGATAATAGTAGGGATTGCAACGATGCCCCGTATAGCAGATGAACCGATATTCGCAGTCCATGCAATCGCCGATGTCGTCTCTCGACAGGTGGAAACTGTCCCGGAATGCCTTCATGACGTCGGAATGGAGCCAGATATCCCCGAGGGATTGTTCCCTTATGCTGCCGGCGGGAGTGTTCCACAAGAGCTCGCAGGGAGTGACATCCCCATCGGGCTTTATGGCGCACTTGGTCCGGGCGGCCCCGCAGGGTTTCACTTCTATGAGTGCGGACGGCTCGGAACATTCGGGCTTTTTGCCGTCCTTTATGTCTTTGATGTACTGGGCAACCTGCAGAAAGGACCCGGAAATGAAGTCACCGTATTCCGCCTTGAGTTCTTCCACCATGGCGAGCACTTCGAGTGCCTGGTCGGCGGAAATGGCGAGGCGGTCGATGAAGCATTCGGCGTTGTTGATGTAAAACAGATGGTTGAACCTGACCCCGTTGACTCCGAGCCGCTTGCCCAGCCTCGCAATGGCGGGGATGTCGCGGTAGTTGAAGGCCATGACGGTAGTCGAGATCAAAACGGGTTTGTTGAGGCCTTTCAGCAATTCTATGGCGGCAACGGTTCTGTCGAAAACGCCTCCGCCCCTGATCGATTCGACCACGGCCGGAGAGGAACCGTCCAGGCTGACGGTATATCCCGCCCGGTAGGGCGCCAACTGCTTTGCCATGTTCTCGTCGATCAGAGTTCCGTTTGTATTGATGGACATACTGATGGGGTATCGGGATATTTCCGACAGAATATCCAGAATGTCGGGCCTCGCGAAAGGTTCGCCGCCGAAGACGGCCAGACCGAAGATCTTCAGGTCCGCGATTTCCTTAACGATGCGTTTTATTTCGGCAAGAGACAGATCCCCGTGCTCCGGTTGCCTGTCAAAGGCGAGACAATGCTTACAGCGGAGATTACATGACGACGTGACCGCAAAAGTCACGTTAATGGGCGCTGAATACAAGGTTTAGACCTCTCAATGCGTTTCGCGCAAAAGGCAGACCGCCCTTCGGGAAACAACTTGAGGATATTTTCAGGAAGCTCGGCTTCAACCGCCGGCGATCGACCCATACTGCGGAAACGAAGGGCGCGAGGGAAACCCTCAAACGATTCGCCCGCGGATTCCGCGGGCTGAAGTCGCTCAGGCCCCGGCATCTTCGGCCGCACAAGCGGCCGGGAATGCCGGGGCACATCGATCCGATGCCGGTGTTTTGGGTCAGGGCCGATTACCAGGAATGTTTGGAACCGTTGTTGCACGGACCACCCGGTCCGCTTCCCGCCATGCAGCCGCTGGCGCCGCTGCCTGAGGAACATGAGGCGGAGGCGGCCGCTTCCTCGTTTTTGTCGTTGACGTTGGGGCTGAAGTAATCTCTGACGGGTTTGGAATCATCTTTCATGATGGGTATCCTTCTCCTGAATGGAATAGTGTATTTCCGTTACTGGGATTCACTGCCGCTGGACATTCAAAAGCGAGGTCCCGAGCCGGAGACGCATTCATCCGCGCTGTTCCCCTGCGTGCATGCGCCGGCGCTGCTTCCCGTATTGCAACTGTTTGCCGAACTGATTTCCTGTGGGCTGTCGTTCACATTCGGGCTGAAATAGTCTTTCCTGCTTCCACGGTCGTCCATTCTGCAATCTCCTCCGGTCCCGAAAACGGTTCTGAACAGGCGTATAAAAAGTGCCGACAACATTCGTCAAATCCAGGCCCGGAGCGATTTTGGCCCTACCGGACAATGCTGTCAAGATAATTTTCGATCACAACGGATGTATTGTATCGCCGGACAATCGGGTGCGGGCGCGAGCCGGTCTTTGTTTTGGGCACGGCGGGGAAAAGCGGCATATCTCGGCCGCTGCCTGTCTGTTTTTCACTGTGTCGGTGTGTGATACTGACTTGCGTTCAAGATAATACTTTTATTATGCTCAAAAAGAGCATGGGAATGATTCCCGGCCTGTTTCCTGTAAGGTTTTGAAACCGCCCGATATCCCCCCTGGCGAAAGACCTCAGGCGGGTCGCCCGGAAACCCGTTTCCAGGTCCGTCAGGACAAGAGGTGCAGGTGAGGAACCGGCAACCGGGCGCACGGTGTGGACCAACTCAGCGGGGACCTATTCCCGGATCCCTCTTGTGCTTCGCACGCCGGCAACCGGTTGCCGGTGCGTGCCGCGGCCCTGGCAACACCTCATGAATAATGCGGATCAAAAACATCATTTAGTACCAGCTTGAACGCAATTAATGTGATGGTGAAGCGGCCGGTCAATCCTTCCACAATTTGTCTGCAATGAGTGCGGTGGTCATCTGCATGCAGATGATGATGGCGACGCATCCGATCCATCCCGCTTGCTTCCAGAAGAACCCGGGAAGGATCGAGCCGGCGCAGCCGCCGAGGTAGTAGAGTGCGACGTAAAGCCCCGCGGCGGAAGACCGGGCTTCCCCGGCGGCCTTGCCCACGTGCAAGGATGCCGCCGCCTGGCAGGTGAAGGCGCCGGAAGCCGCGAGCGTCAGTCCGACGACGACGACGGGGATGGAGTGGATCAGAGTGAGCAGCATCCCGGTTGCCGCCGTTGCCGCGGCCCCCATCAGGGTCCGACGGTGCCCGACCCGATCCAGAACGCGGCCCGCGATCGGCGTTACCAGGGCCCCGATCATGTACACGCCGAAAATCGACCCAAGGGCGGTCAGCCCCAGGTAGAAGGGCCTGTCGGCCAGGTAAAAGTTGATGTAGGTGAATGCCCCCACCAGGCAAAACAGGACGTTGAACCCCACCGCATACGTCGCCAGAAGCTGGGGATTATGCAGGTGCTTGCGGAAGGACTTGAGGGATGCCGCCGCGTTGTTCTGGCGCACGAATTTCGTTGAGCGCGGCAGAAGCAACCATGTGGCCAGGGCGCCGGCGAAAGTCGCTGCGCCGACGGCAAAAAAAGCCATCCGCCAGCCCCACTGGGCCGCGCCGAGGCTGGTGAAAAAACGTCCCGAAAACCCTCCGACCACGGTGCCGGTGATATACATGGCCATGGTGCTGCCCACGGACTGGTGCGGCGATTCCTCGCTGATGTAGGCAATGGCGACGGTGATGATGCCGGGAACGAAAAATCCCTGCAGAAAACGCCAGGCGATGAGCTGGCCCAGGTTGGCGGCGGTCGCCGTCAGGGCCGTCGGAACAGCCAGCCCCAGCATTGCGGCGACGATCACTCTCTTGCGGCCTATGGCGTCGGCCATCACCCCGACCAGTGGGGCCGCCAGGGCCACCGCGAGTACGGGAGCGCTCACCGTGAGGCTCACCAGCAGTTCGGAGGCATGGAAAATCTCGCGAAACTGGGGCAGAAGAGGTTGAGTGATGTAAACGTTGACGAAGGTGCCGAAGCCCGCGATAAACAGGGCTATGAGAGCGCCCGCCCGACTGCGGACATCGGCCTGCCCGGGAACGGTCCCGATCATGGACCATTCGGTTGCTTCCATTTTCAATGTGTGGGTCTTGACCATTAAAAACCATCTCCTCTCTTGCATCTCTTGCATCGAGGCCGCCGGGCGTTGCTCCCCGCAGCCTCGAAAAACTCCGAGGGCACGGCCGCGGGCAGCCGTTGCGCGAAGGGAGAGGAAGCATATGTAGCTTGACTTAAGATGTCAAATATATTATTCGTTATCAACTTATAGGTTTTAAGTATTTAAAGGGGAGGGGCAGGCATGGAACTCAGGCACTTGAGGTACTTCGTCGCTGTTGCCGAGGAACTGCACTTCGGGCGTGCCGCCGAACGGCTGGGAATCGCTCAGCCGCCTTTGAGCCAGCAGATCAAGGCGCTCGAAGAGGACATCGGGGTTCAGCTCCTGTCGCGGACCAAGCGCCACGTGGAACTCACGGCCGCGGGGACCGTTTTCCTGACCGAGGTCCGGAAGATCCTTGCGCGGACCGACCAGGCCGTGCATGTCGCTCAACGTGCCGCCCGGGGCGAGGTCGGCAAGCTGGAAGTGGGGTTCATCAGTTCCGCCGTTTACGGCCGGGTCCCATCCGTTTTCCGGTTGATGAGGTCCCGTTACCCGGACATTTCGCTGGTTCTGCAGGAACTGAGCAGCGAGGAGCAGGTCGAGGCCATGAAGGCCTACCGGCTCGACGTCGCCCTTATCCGCCCTCCGGTGGCCGCCGCGGAATCCCTCGTCATACAGGTGATCCTGCGGGAACCCCTGGTGGTGGTACTCCCGCAGATGCACCGCCTGGCCGGGCAAAAGCGTATCCCCATGGAAGCGCTTGCCGAAGAACCCTTCCTCCAGGTTCCCCGCCACGTGGGGCCGGGGTTCTACGACCAGTTCATTCGCCTCTGTGCCCAGGCCGGCTTTACCCCCAGGGTCGTTCAGGAGGCCCGCACCACGCAGACCATCGTGAGCCTCATCGCGGGAGGCATGGGGGTGTCCATTGTTCCTGCGTCCCTCCAGAGCCTCCGGCGGACGGGGGTCGTGTATCGGCGTCTCGAACCGCCCGTGCCCACCATCGATCTGGCCGTCATGTGGCGTCCGGATGATGAGACCCCGGCGCTTCGTTCTTTCCTGGAGATCGTCTGGGAAGTGGCGGAGGTTGACAACCCGGGGGAAAAAGCCGCTCCCGTGCGGGAGGATCCGGACGGCGCGTTGCGGCGGCTATGATTTTCTGTCTTTTTGTTCCGCGATGTCCAGGAAGGTACGCAGGTTCACCTTCTTTTGTATCAGGTTCAGCTTCCTGCGGATGTTGTGGCGATGAAAATCGATGGCGGCCTTGCTCAAACAGAGTAATTCGGCGATATCCTTGGTCGTTTTCCCCTGCTTTACCAGGTTGACGACCTCGATCTGCTTGGACGTGAGACTTGCGTAGTCGGAAGAGAGCTTCCTCACGTGAGGAGAAATGATTTCCCTGAGGTTCTCCTTGATGATCTGCACGTAATCCTTGTGCCGGATGTTCGTCGAAAACGCCTCCAGCTCCGCGATATAGGGCATGACGAGCTTTTCGATATTGAAAAGGATGTTGTTCTTCAGTTCTTCCATCTCATCGTTGCGCTGTCCCAACAAAACCTTCAGGGCGGTGTTGGTTTCTTCGAGCCTCCTGGACTGGCTCCTCAATTCAGCCTCTCTTTTTTCCAGGGCTTCCTCCGCCTTTCTTCTCTCCGAAATGTCAATGACGTTTGCGAGTATTTTGGGTGGGTTGGTGCCGTGCAGCAATACCGCGCGGACTTCCATCCAGATCTTGTGCCCGTCCTTGTGGATCCACGGCGTCTGATAGTAATCGGTGATGTTTTTCCCTTTGAATCGTTCCAACCCCATTTCGCGGATTTTGTCGTGAACGTCCGGGTGGACCATGTCCCAGGGCGCCATGTGCAAAACGTCTTCTTTGGTATAGCCCGTTATTTGCTCGAACGCCTCGTTGACAAAATGGATTTGCTTCCTGCTGACGATAAGAATCCCGCACAGGGATTTTTCCACCAGGGTTTGCATCGTCGTGTTGCTGTAAGACAAATCGGAAGTGGATGCTGAAATATACTCCTGGATCACTTTAAATCGGTCGATCACCTTTTGTGCGTCGGTTTCCAGCGTGATCAGGTACAGGAGTCCATCCGCGTTGTAGTTCATATCATGCCAGTATTTCCTGAATACCGCGTAATCCCTGTAGTCTCCTCCCGGCGATTTCAGTCGGCAGACGTAGAAAGAGGGCAAATGGATGGCCGGGATCTTTCCGTCGAGGGAATCCCGGATGTCCTCGAATTTTGCGGCATCCTCCCAGGGCCAGACGAATTTGTCGGGAAATTCACTTTCCGCATTCGCGATGAGAAAGTTGCGGTAGGCCTGGTTTGCAAAGATTTCTCTGCCCGTTTTATCGACCAGGCAAATCCCGTCATCGATCAAGCCCAGAAGTCTTGAAGACAAGGATGGCAAATAGCCGGAGATTTCTTCTTCAATGATGCGAACTTTCATTCTGCCCTCTGAGAGGAATCCGCTGACCGTGAATGGTTGGAATTCATTATAATCTGTTGGCGCGGACATTGGTACAGTCGATGTTTTTTCAGGAGAGGACGGACGTCTTGCCGCCCGTTCGCCGGGAGGATGGGCATGAGGCCGACCGGCGGAGCGTTGAAAAGGCGGAGGCTTCCGGGGAGTTGCGTCCTCAATACGCTCACGTCGCTCCGCGGTTTTGTGTGGTGCCGAGGGGATGCCGCGAGCACCGGCGCGTGGGCCGAAACCTTGAATGGTGCGGGAATAATTCCCCCGTTCTTTTGGGGAAGGCTGAGACTATCATCTTGGATGCGGGTGGCACCGGCAACTGTTTGCCGGTGTGTGAAGCACAAAAGGGATTCGGAAATGGGGCTCTGCCGTGATGGTCCGCCATGTGCCCGGCCGATCGTCTTTTCCCCGTATCCCTGACTCGACGTCAGGGTGTTTCGAGCGTTTTCGCCATAAAGGTCACCTCGAACGGCAGGTGAGGGAAAGCGGCCCGTCCGGTCTCGCTGAAACCGATTCGTTCATACCATTCCTTCAGTTCCTGCTGTTCCGAAATGATGCCGATTTCCACCCTTTGCGCCCCGGAATCCCGGGCCAGCGAGAGCGCGTGGCAGGCGAGTTCCCTTCCAAGGCCGCGGGACCTGTATTCAGGCAGGACGGCGAGCCTTTCCATGTAGCAGACTTCGGGCCTGGCCCGTTCGAGCGCCACACAGCCGCACGGTACCCCGTCCTCCTCCAGGATGAAATAGCGCACCCCTTTTTCCAGGGCGGGTTCTATCCACTGCGGAGTACAGTTCGAAGGGTGTTTCGGACAGTTTTGTTCCGTGAGGCCGAATCGGACGGCAACGTCCTTGAACGCGTTCCCGATGATCAGGGCCAACAGTGCGGCATCGGCTGAAAATGCCTCTCTCATTGGATGGGCCATGGTATGTCCTGAAAGAAAGAATTGCGCAAGGCGGGCACGGTTTCACAACGTTCGCCGCCTAGGCCGTCCGCCCGTGCAACAGCCCGGCCGGATACGGGTGGGGCTGCGCGTGGGGCACGGCCTACAGTTTGTAGCCGAACTGCCTCAGCAGGTTCTTCCGCCACTTGATGTCGTCTTCCCCTTCGATGCCCGTTATGTGGAACCCGTCCACTACGCCGAGGATTCCCCGTCCCTGTTCCGTCTCGGCAAAAACCACTTCGGTGGGATTCGCCGTCGCGCAGAAAATACGGCACACCTCCGGCACCATTTTGACGGTATTCAATATGTTCAGCGGGTAGAAACCTTCGGCAAGGAAAATGATGAAGGAATGCCCGGCAGCAATGGCGCTTCCGTTCTTCCTGGCAAGTTCGATCATCTCCGGATCGGTCCCGGACCACCGGAGCAGACAGTTACCGGAGGCTTCACAGAAGGCCAGCCCGAATTTTATGCCCGGCACCGCGGACACCAGGGCCTCGTGGATGTCTTCCACTGATTTGATGAAATGCGTCTGTCCAAGGATGAAGTTGACCGCTTCCGGTTTCTCGATTTTAACGGTGTCGATTTTCATGCTTCGGTCTCCTCTTGGGGGGACGGCGCGGCATCGGCGACGATTTCGGCAACGGCTTCGGCCTTGGCGTCCGGTTTCCCCTTTGGTTTATCGCGCTTGGTGTTCGGCTCCGTGAGCTTGAACACTCTCACGATGCTCACGAGCATCTTGGCAAGCGCCTGTGCTGATTCCGATTTCTGCCGGCAGGACAGGAGTTCTGCCTTGTCGAGCGGGGCAAGCTGGTGGAGCGCCTTTTCGTTGGTGTCTATTTCAGAGGCGACGAACTTTTTCAGTTCAAAAATCGAATCGACCAATGCTTCATCGTTTGCACTCGAGAGGCGACCGACCGCCTCGTTCAGGATCTCGCTCCGGTTGGGATGGCCGGATTTTTCGTGCGATTGCGCCATTTGAAGCAGGTGTGGGATGGCGTAGTCTCGGCTATAGGAGAGAAGGTCTATGTCCGCCGAACCGGAATAGTTTTTCAGATCGTCATAAAAATACCCGGTCGAAAGCAAATCTTTCAGCAGTGCCCGCGGTGTCTGTGCCACTGTCAATCCCCCCTCGTGTCCTGTCCTATGTTTCGTGGACGCACTCCGAACCGGTCGGCACGTGCTCCACGAAAAGCATGAGTCAAAATTCCCTGTCCACGGGTCCCGACAAAGCCCCACCTGGGGAAGTCCGACTGTGAGCGCAACGGATGGGGGGCCAGGGAGAGGTGGGTACCTCGTCAATTCCCCATTGAACTAATACTAGCAGATTTTGGGCCGGGACGTGAAGCCAATCTCTTGCGGATGCGCGAAGCGGACATCGGAACCTTGCGCGGAAGCACACGGAGCGGTCTCCATGCGCGGTTGACGCATATTCCGACGAGTTTACCAAGGCGGGGGAAAAAAAGGGTGATCCGGTGAAATGAAGAATTCGAACCCCTTTGCACGGTTTTGTCTTTCAGGGGTTGAAACCGCGGCGGACCGCTTTGCGCAGAGACAAGAAAGCCGGAGGTTCACCCCGGCTTTTCATTCCTTCGAAGATCGCAGGATTCAGCAGGAACGGTGTACTAAAGCTTTCTCACCCTGACCGCCTGAGGACCCTTGGCCCCTTTTTCCTCATCGAAGGCAACCCGCTCGCCCTCTTCCAGGCTCTTGAAGCCTTCACCCTCGATGGCGCTGTGATGGACAAAGAGTTCTTTCCCATCCTCAGCAGCAATAAATCCATAGCCTTTTTTATCGTTGAACCATTTCACCCGACCTTCCGCCATCTTTAAATCCTTTCGCTACTTGTAAGCTTTCTCGTTTGGTGCGCTACTTCGGAGTCTCTTTGGAACCGCCTTGCCAAGGCGAAAGATCGATCCCTGAGATAACTCAAAATACCGAACCGTGTATACCCATACTCAGTGCACTATAGACCCTGTGAGCAAAAAAGCAAGTGCTACGTTCGAGATCGTTTCATGGGATCTTTAATTGCATTTACGATGACTTGATAATGCCGTGACGGAGGCGGGCAGATCTCGATCCCGGCAAAATTGTCTCATCATGCGGTGCCAACCATCCGAATCAACGTTTTCTCACTCCAATGGCCCTTGGCTTGTACAAATAGACGCCGGCAATATTTTTGCTTATCTTTGCGGAAAGCCGTATATCCCCGCGGCATGGGGCAGAACCGGGGGGCATTCCCTGCGCCGGTGCTCGAGGCCGCGGCGCTGCACAAAGCGGCGCAGGGGTGTGGGGGGCCCAGGCCTGTCGCCAGAACACTTCCCCCACGGGGTGGCACGGACAGGTTGCTTGTTCGTGCGCGAAGCGCAGGAGGGACCCCGAAACCGATTCCCGCCGCCATGGCCCCCTGTGCGCTTGGTTGATCGCTTCTTCCCCGGACCTTTTGTCGTGACGGACCCGGGCAACGGGTTGCCCGGGCTACCCGCCCGCTGAACGGGGCAACGGGCGAATCGTTTCCCGAAAGGTGCGATTTGAGGGGTGATATGCGACGTTCCGTCGCCTTCGTCCCCGGCGGGACCACAGCACAAAGAGTATGAAGGTAGAGTGTATATCATGAGATAATGATATGCCATAACATTTCAATCTACTGAAATACCTATTTTAATGTTGACATGGTTCGTGAGGCAGAATACTATGCCGGATCATCACAGCGGGTCCATGGGCGGCAACGGAATTGGAGACGGAGAATGATGTTTTCGAAATATCGGAATCGGCTCGGTCCGTTCTTTCTTCTTATCCTGCTCATTGCATGGGGTGTTTGCCGTCCCGCAGGAGCGCGATCCGGCGTCTCGTCCGTTCCGCCACCGGAATCGGTGGAAAGCTGCCCGTCTTTTGAAAACCGCTTCGAGACGAACCATTTTATCCTGCGGTGGACCAACATGAGCGACCATCCCGAGGACAACATCAGTGATCCCGCGCTTATCGAAGAAGCCGCCGGTTACTTTGAAACGGCGTGGGAGAAGTACACCGCTCTGTTCCACCGGGAGCCTTACGCGCCTCCCGGGACCGGGAAGATTGAGGTCATCTTTAAGAGTCTGGAATGTTACGCCTATGCGGACCCCCCGGACGGCCCCATCGAACTCAACTCCGCCGTCTGGACAAGCATGCCTTCGATCCGTCCGACGACCTGCGCACACGAACTTTTCCATAAGCTTCAGTACGCCTATGGTTACAAAACGCGTTGGGCGCCCCGGCCGCCCGTACAGTGGTTCACTGAGGGCACCGCGGCCTGGGCCGAAGTCTTCGTGTGCGGGAGGGTGACCCGGAATTGCAAGCTGGAAGATATGTTCACGGACGTGGGTCTCGATTTGTATGAGGCTGAGGACATGGCCTTACCCTTCTGGATTTATTTCGTATCCGGCAACAGCGATACCCCCAGGGACAGGCTCATGGTGGATTTTTTTGAAAAATATGAAAAGACGGGGGATGCGAAAAGAGCCCTCTTCGAGGTGATACGAAGCGCTTATGGGCATGTTGACCGGTTTTTCTCCCGGTTTGCCCTTGAACGAAAGAACGGTTTCTGGCACGACCCCGCTCCGGGCTGCCGCCCGTACGCCCGGATTCTGGGCCCGGAAGGGAAAGACCTCGTGGCGGAAATCAAGGAATATCAGGGTAAGGGGAGGGGCCGTTCGCCCCGGCCCTCCGAAGCGGAGGGGGGATTCCCTATCCGGCCGGATGCACCGGGCCGGGAATCTCCTTGACCGGGTTGAATTCGGTCCCCCGTCCCCTTCCATTTGCTCCCGCCGGTTACTCCTTGCCGGTCCGGCCCTTGCCGCCCGTATCATGGTGGGTCGTCCCGGTCATACCTTGGTTCATGTGAACGCTGCCGCGGGTGTTTCCACCCATTCCTGAACCGTGAAGATCGCCCTTTTCATGCTCCCTCGGTTGCGTCTGCAACTGACCCTTATCGAGGGACCTGGAGTGGTCCATGTTTCCTTTCTCAGCTTCGCGGGAACGGAACCCTCCTCTTCCCTGCTCACTGGAAATGAAGTGTCTTCTTTCTTCCGGACGCATTGAGAAGAACCGCTGCCTGTCTCCCCAGCCCAGAGCAAAGAACCCGTGCCTTTCTTCAGGACCCCAGCCGATGAATTCGTGCCTTTCCCAGGGTGCCAGCCCCAGGAAAAGGACTCCTTCCTCAAGCGGAAGGCCAAAGAAAACGAGCCGCTCCTCGGGGGGGAGCCCCCAGAAAGCGACTCTCTGGTCAATCGGGAGGCCGAGGTAGGCAAGCCTCTCGTCGGGGGGCAAACCGAGAAACACAATCCTCTCCTCGGGTGTAAGCGTGAAAAACACGTCCCTTTCTTCCGGCCCCAAAGCGAAGAACAAACCCCTCTGTTCAGGTGCCAGGGTGAAAAAGATGTCTCTCCGCCTTTCATCGAACCCGAAGAATTCGCGCCGTTCCCGGGGACTGAAGCCCATGATCTCGCGCCTGCGGTCAGATCCGTAGGCATTGAATTCCCGCCGCTGCTGTTCGTTCAGGCCCTGGAGTTCGCCCCTTTCGGCTTCGGAGCGGCCGCCCTTGTACCTTCCCTGGCCTTCTCCGTATTCCTGGGACCGCCGTCCTTCGGTCTTGCCCTGGGATTGTGTCTTCAAGTTCCTCTCCCCGGTGATGTTAGTTCCTTTTCCGGTGTCGGAAACCTGGCGGGAATGGTTCCCCTGCTGCATCCGGCCGGCCCCCATTCCTCCCTCGTCGGTCATTCCGGATTTGGCTTTCGTATCCGATTTGCCGGTATCGGCGGCCCCGGCCCTCTGCTGCACGCCGAAGACCAGCACGAGGGCGAAGGCAGCCGCCATCGTCGAGAAAAACAAAAATCGTTTCATCATCGGACTCCCTTTTTTGTGGAAGTGTCAGATGTTATTAACTCATTCCACTTACATAGCATGTTTTTAGCAGCCATATGCCAAGAAGAATATAAGTATGAGCGCGCTTTGCTGTCAAATGACACTGAGTTGCGTTCAAGCCCAGCGGCACGTCCTCGGACGAGGTTTGAACGAGGATGAAACTTGGACCCTGCGCTGCCGGACGCATCATTCTGAAAGAACAAGCTCGGAGCGGCAGGGCACGCTTTTGCCCTGATGATGTTTCATAAGAGATGATAATTTTTGGCGTTTCCAAAAAAAACGGAGAGACGATTTCCCCCGCATCCCACAAGGTTTCGACCCGCGCGCTCGGCGCTTGCGGGCACTGGACCGCGCTTCGCGCATGGGCAAGCAGGTTGTCCGTGCCCCCATAAGGGCGCGCCAAAGGTTTTTCAACGCGATGACACGGCTCAAGGAATTGAGCCGTGGGGTCACCGCCGAAGAAACCACCGAAGCGATGCGGGTCCCGGACGGCCATAAAAAACGGACGCAATCAGTCATCTGGGCCTGCGCCGGGAGGGCGGCCATCCCCGGTTGTCCATCCTGGAGGCCTGAATCGATTGTGCTCTTGCATGTTTGTCGCTTATCCCTTGCTTTCGATCGGTTTCTGGGATACGTATGAATTACAGAGCAATGCAAGTCTGCTCAAGTGTGCTTTACATACCCCGAATCCACGGCCGCTCCGATGGGAGGTGCGGTATAGCGGATTTGACTTCCCCAAAACCTGGTGATGCCTCAAAGCGCCCCATCTCCCGAAAACTCTCCATCCGGTGCATTCAGATCGAGCAAGTCTATAGGGCCTGGTTAGCGGCATTTACCTAAAAAGAAAAAGGGCTCGTATGAACATTTATGTAGGGAATTTAGCCTTCAAGACCACTGAAGAGGAATTGCAACGGGAGTTTGAGGCGTTTGGTGATGTGGATTCCGTCAAAATCATCATGGACCAGTACACCCTCAAATCACGGGGCTTTGCCTTTGTTGAAATGCCGAAACAGGAAGAGGCCCAGGCTGCAATTGCCGGCCTGAACGGCAAAGAACTCGACGGGCATAACCTGAAAGTGAACGAAGCCAAGCCCCGTGAGCCCCGCAGCGGCGGGCAGTCGGGCGGCGGCTTCGGCGGCAGGGGCCGGGGAGGACCACGCTATTAGCCCGGCTTCCCGGAAGTTAGGCTGACGTGGTTCCATGGTATTAAAAATGAGCCCGGAAAGGAGAAAGCGTCTTTTCCGGGTTTTCCATTTCCGGGATGAAAACTCGATGAGATGGGGGCATAATGAACGAACTGGAACCGCGTGGCCTTTCCCCGGCCAAATCATTCAAACAGGGAGATCCGGTGGAAGAAAAGAGTAAGTCGCAAGTGAAAAGAGAGATGCTCGCTTTGCAGTCCCTCGGCGAGCAGTTGGTCGGGCTGGCACCGGATCAGATCGGCAAGATACAGATGCCGCAGGAATTGCGGGAGGCCGTGCTCTTTGCCCGGACACTCAAGAGGAATAATTCCCTGCGCAGGCAGATGCAATACATCGGGGCCCTCATGCGCGATATCGACCCGGAACCCATACAAGAGGCGCTGGAAGATATCAGCCGGGGCAGGGGGCTCGAGGCCGAGTTGTTTCAGCAACTCGAACAGTGGCGCAATGAACTTGTGGGAGGCAATGACGAACCGATGGAGGACATCCTCCGCAGATTCCCCGACGCGGGGGTGCAGCGGATCCGCCGGCTCGTCCTCAATGCCCGCAAAGAGAAGGAGCAGGACCAACCTCCGAAGTCATCCCGGACCCTTTTCCGATATCTTAGAAGAATTTCGAATGGATAAATCCAATTCTCCGCTTAGCGGATCGTCATAAAAGCATTTTTCCGAGAGAAACAGCTTGCAATTCAGATTCAAGTGTGTTCTATATCCAACCAATTGAATCTTTGAGATTTTGGCGGGATTGGTTTTGCGGAACCGCTTCTTTTGTTTTTGGCCTGCCATCAAGCTCCATCGATCACTGACCTTTTGCCCCGAGAAGTACTCTCCATTTGGCAGCACGTTCGGTTGGCGACGATGTTTCAAGTCTGTCGTCTGATTTGTGCTGTAGCCGCAAGCGCTTTTATTGCGCGGGTTCACCCCTGCAGCCTTGTAATCACAACCTTTAATCCGGTTTCTCCACCGGGCTGGCGGGTTTGTGCCCCGGCGTTGCGGACTTGCGTGCGTACGCCTGCACCGGTCGGCGGGATTCTTCGGAATCCGTAAAGCCAACGGCCTGGATCAAGAAATCATAAGGAATTCAACATTTATGTTGTTTGAAGAACTACAGTTGTCTGCCCCCATTCTCAAAGCCCTCGCCCAATGCGGGCACCAAACCCCCACCCCCGTGCAGGCCGAAGCCATCCCCAAGGCGCTGACCGGGCGCGATCTCATCGCCTCGGCGCAGACCGGGACCGGGAAAACAGCGGCATTCATGCTGCCGGCACTCCAGCGGTTATCCGCCGGTGCCCGCAATAGAAAACCGGGACTGCGTGTCCTGGTTCTCTCTCCCACCCGCGAACTGGTCAGCCAGACGGCTAAGGCCGCCTGCACTTACGGGAAGTATCTCAACGTGCGAAGCATAGCGATTTTCGGCGGCATGCCCTTCGGGGAACAGATCAGGGCGCTGTCCCAAAAGCCCGACATGATCATCGCGACACCGGGCCGGCTGATCGATCATATCTGGCGCGGGCGCATCGACCTGTCCCAGGTGGAAATGTTCATCCTGGATGAAGCCGACCGCATGCTCGACATGGGATTCATCAGTGATGTTGAATTCATATCCGAAGCCGTGCCCGAAACCTGCCAGACGCTTCTATTCGCGGCCACGATGGGGAGCGAGACGACGAGGCTTGCCAGGAAGTTCATGAAAGACCCGGACCGGGTCGAGATCGCCCCCGGCAAGGTGACTCATGACAACATCGAGCAGCGGTTGTACATGGCGGACAGCCTGAACCACAAGAAACAGTTGCTCAAGCATTTCTGTGAAGATGCGAGCCTGACCCGTGGGATCGTCTTTTCCGCCACCAAGCGCGAAGCCGACAGCCTTGCGCGCGAACTCAACGCTCAGGGATACGCGGCGGCGCCCCTCCACGCGGATTTGAGCCAACCCGCCCGCAACCGGACCATCGCGAACATGCGGCGGGGGAAAATCCGGCTTCTGGTAGCCACCGACGTTGCGGCGCGAGGCCTTGACATCACGGGGATCTCTCACGTCATCAACTTCGATCTGCCGCGGTCCGCCGAAGACTATGTCAATCGCATCGGCCGGACCGGTCGGGCGGGAGAGTCGGGAATATCCATTTCCTTCGTGTCTCACGATGACCTGGGGTATCTCGATCGCATCGAACGCTACCTCGGCAACAATCTGGGCATGCAGATGATCCCCGGCCTCGAACCGGTCCATGGGCTGCACAGGCCGAGCGGGCAGAAGAAGGGTGCGCAGCAGCTTCCAACGGTCCGAAAAGGGGGGCGGCCCTCCAACCGGAAGGACTATGGAAACACCGGAAGCTTTCCCCGAAAACGCAGCGGAACAAAACCGGGCAGGAAGGTTGAAGTGGAATACCGTGCCGCCAGGCCCGCCCGTGCCGACCGGCATTGATCCGGTTCACGGCCCGTGCGGGAAAGTGTTCCCGGAACCCGCGGTGATTTTTTAATCCTGATTTTCATGCCGTCGGAATCCCCTTGGTCCCTCCTTTGAATAGAGGGGGGAGCGGGGCGGTTTCCTCCGGCCGGCGGCAGCCGTGTTCAGGGGATGGGGAAGCAGCGCGGCCTGCTGCCCGAATTCCTCTCCCAAGGGTGGCACGGACAACCTGTTTGTTCGTGTGCCCGGTTGCCGGTTTCTCACCCACACCTCTTGTCCTGACGGACCCGGAAACAAGTTTCCGGGCGACCCGCTTATACTCATTTGCGTTCAGGATGATAGTCTCGGCATCCCCCAAAAGAGCGGGGAATGATTTTCCCGAACCACCCCTCGGCGCTCGCGGCGTTGCCGCGGCGCCACATAAAGCCGCGTAGCGGCGTAGGAGCGTGGGGAGCACAGCTCCCCACTTTTTTGAGAAACATCGTTTGGCGCTTTCTTGAACGCAATTGTTCATGATGCTGCGCCTCCCCAGCGAAACATCCAAATGGGTACCTCGGGACTCTATTTTGTAGGTAATTCGGTATTAAAGTCTTTCGCCGGGGGGGAAATATCCAGGCTGCTTCAAAAACCTTATAAGAAACAGGCCGATCGGCTTTCCCCAAAAAAAACGGCCGGATTTCGCACATATCGCAAGCGCAACGAAGGCGGGCACGACTTTCATCGTGCCCGCCTTCTCACTCCCGCGTCAGACTTCTTATATCAAACCTCTGCTTTTTGGACCGGCGCCGAGGGCTTGGCTCGTCTCTCGCTGAATCCCTGCATGATGACGTAAAAGACGGGGATGAACGGAATGGCGACCAGCGTGGAAGAGAGCATCCCGCCGAAAACGACCGTCCCGATCGCCTGCTGGCTTGCGGCACCTGCGCCTTGTGCGCTCAGGAGAGGCACGACGCCCAGGATGAACGCAAAGGACGTCATGACGATCGGCCGGAACCTCCGGCGTGTGGCCTCCACCGCGGCTTCCGCGAGGGGCATGCCTTCCGCGCGCAGCTCACGTGCGAATTCGACGACCAGGATGGCGTTCTTGCTGGCAAGAGCGATCATCAGCACCAGGCCGACCTGCGTGTACAGGTTGTTGTCGAAGCTCCGTATGACGAGGGCGAGCAGCACGCCGACGAGCGCCATGGGGACGACGATGATCACCGCCGCCGGACTTGTCCAGCTTTCGTACTGAGCGGCGAGCACCAGGAACACCAGGAGGATGGAAAGCAGGTAAATGAAGTAGGCCTGGTTCCCGACCTGTTTTTCCTGGTATGCCGTTGCGGTCCAGTCATAGGACATCCCCTGGGGAAGGGAACTGGCGGCGACCTGTTCCATCAGATCGAGTGCTTCCCCCGTACTGAACCCAGGCGCCGGACCTCCGAAAATGGGGACCGCGGGGTAGAGCTGGTAGCGGGTTACCAGTTCGGAACTCAACATGGGTTTTACATTCATTATGGTGCCCAGGGGGACCATCTGGCCGCTGATATTGCGGACGTAGAGGTCCTTGATGTCCGATGGCTTGAGCCGATAGGGAGCGTCCGCCTGGACGTAGACCTGGAAGACCTGGTTGAATTTGTTGAAGAGGTTCACATAGGAGGACCCCAGGTAAGCCTGCAGGGTGTTGAAGACGTCGGAGAGCTGGATGCCGAGGGATTCCGCCTTGGTTCGGTCGATGTCCAGGTAGAGCTGGGGGCTCCGGGCGCTGAAGGTGGTGGTCACACCGCGCAGCCCCGGCTGGCCGTTTCCGGCCCGCATGAGGTTCAGGGCGGCCTTCTGCATCTCGGTGAGAGTGGTGCCCGACCGGTCCTCGATCATCATCTGGAACCCGCTGGACTGCCCGAGCCCGGCGATGGGCGGCGGAACGAGCACGGCCGAAGACGCTTCCTCGATGGATGCAAGGCCGGTGCGAAGGTTTCCGACGATCTTTTCCTGGGTGAGTTCCTTGCCCCGTTTCTGCCTGTCCTCAAACATGGCAAACGTGGAAAAGATGGTGGGTACGTTGGCGGAATCGAGGATGGAAAGGCCGCCTATGGTAACCCATCCGCCGATGCCGGGGGTTTTCGCCATGACCGCGTCCACTTTCTTTGCCACCTCACGGGCCCTGGACTGCGCCGCGGCGTCCGGAAGCCGTGTTACGATGATGGCGTAGCCCTGGTCTTCCGAGGGCAGAAAACCGGTCGGCTGCTTTGAGAACCTCCATCCGGCGATCCCGACGATCAGGACGAACACCACGACCATCGTTTTGGGGCGGCTGACCATCCGCCTGACCACGGAGATGTAGCCCCCTTCCGCGATACCGTAGACCTTGTTGAAGCCGCGATAAAAGGCGTTGGGCTTCTTCGTCTGCCGGCGCAGGTAAACGGCGCACTGGGCGGGTTTAAGGGTCAGGGCGTTGATGGCGCTGATCACGGCCGTTGAAGCGATGACAAGCGCGAACTGGCGGAAGAGCTGGCCGGTTATACCCGGAAGAAAAGCCGCGGGAAGAAACACGGCGGTCAGCACCAGGGTGATGCCGATGACGGGACCTGTCAGTTCCTTCATGGCTTTGCTGGCGGCTTGCTTGGGGGGCAGCCCCTGTTCGACGTAATGGGAAGCGTTTTCCACGATGATGATCGCGTCGTCCACGACGATTCCGATGGAAAGGATCAGCGCGAACAGCGTCATGAGGTTCACGCTGAACCCGAGCAGTGCCATGGCGGCGAAGGCCCCGATGATCGTCACCGGGACGGTGGTCGCCGGGACGAGCATCGCCCTGAAATTTTGCAGGAATACCGCGATGACGATCAAAACGAGAATGCCCGCCTCGATGAGGGTTTCGTAGACGGCGTGGATCGCGTCGTTCACGAAGGTGGTCGTATCGTACTGAATGACGTATTTGAGACCCTCGGGGAAAGTCTTGCTCATCTCCGCCATCGCCGACTTCACTTCACCGGCCACACTGAGGGCGTTCGCTCCAGGCAGGGCATAGACGATGACCTGCGTGGCCTTGTGGCCGTTGAGCCCCGCGAAGTTGGCGTAAGTCTGCTGGCTGAGTTCCACTCGGGCGATGTCCCGGATGCGGATGATCTCCGCCGTTTGCCCGCGCTGAGTCTTGACGATGATGTCTTCGAATTCTTCAATTTTGGAAAGCCGGCCAAGCGCGTTGACCGTGAACTGGAACACCTGGTCCTCGGGAGCGGGCGGGGCGCCCAGCTTACCCGCCACCACCTGGATGTTCTGCTGGCTGATGGCCTGGGTTACGTCCAGGACCGTGAGACCATAGGACTTGAGCTTGTCGGGATCAAGCCATACCCGCATGCTGTACTTGCCAGCGCCCACCACCTTGATCTGACCGACCCCGGGAAGGCGGGCGAGGGGGTTCTGTACGTTGATGATCGCAAAATTGCTCAGAAAGGTCTCATCATACCGGTCATTCGGTGAGTACAGGCTGACCACGTTGAGGATATTCGTGCTGACTTTCCTGACGTTTACCCCCTGCAGCTGGGCCGGGGAGGGAAGCTGGGACAGGGCGGTATTGACGTAGTTCTGAACGAGGGAAAGTGCGGTGTTGAGGTCCGTCCCCACGGTGAAGGTCACGGTGAGGCTGTAACTCCCGTCGCTGCCGCTCGTCGAAGTCATGTACATGCTGCCTTCGACCCCGTTTACAGCCTGTTCGATGGGTACTCCGATGGTGTCGGCAACTACCGCCGCGCTGGCGCCCGGATAGCTGGTGGTCACCTGAATGGTCGGCGGGACGATGTTCGGATATTGAGCAACCGGTAGATTAAACAGGCATACCAAGCCCAGGATAATGGTCACGATCGCGATGACGTTGGCAAAAATCGGACGCTCGATGAAAAAGTCGGATATCATGAAGAAGCTTCCTGTCTGTCAGGGGGCCTTGGATTGCTGCGGATTGGACGCCGGCGAGGAAACCGGCTGCCGGACGGGTTTGACTTCACGACCCGGTATGGCCTCCAGCAGGCCGTTTACGATCACCGATTCATCGCCGTTCAGCCCTTTCTCGACCACCAGCATCTCGTCGACAGTGGGACCCGTCTCGATGGCGCGGCGCTCGACCACGTTCCTGTCATTGACCACCAGCACATAATGTCCCAGTTGATCGGAACCGAGGGCCACTTCCGGCACCAGCATGGCTTTGGCACCCTTGAGGTAGGGGAGCCTTATGCGGGCGAACATCCCGGGTAAAACGGAGCGGTCCGGATTGGGAAAGACGGCGCGCATCAACAGCGTACCGCTGCTGGGATCGAGCGTGATCGCCGCGAAGTCCAGGCGGCCTTCCCTGGGATAGCCGTCTTCGCTGGCGAGCCCCAGATCGGCGGGCATATTGGGCAATTTGGTGATCGCCCCCTGAGTTTTGCGTTTCAAAATGACGTTCATCAGGTCATTTTCGCTCATCGTGAAATAGACGTAGATCGGGTCGATCTGGTTGATATTGACGAGCGGGGTGGTCCCGCCGTTACCGACCAGGTTGCCGGGGTCTTTCAACCTCCGGTCGACCCGGCCGTCGAATGGCGCCGTCACTTTGGTGTAGCTCAGGTTGAGCTTGGACAGTTCGAGCTCCGCTTCACCCGACATCACCGCCGACTTGGCCGAATCCCTCTGATACTTCCAGTTGCTCACGTCCGTCGCCGCGGCGGCGTTCTGCTTGAACAACTGCGAGTACCTCGCGAACTCGGTTTCCGCATATTCCAGGCGGGCCCTGTTGCTCAAAAGCATTGCCTCGGATTGCTTGACCTTGTCTTCGTAGGTGTCCTGCTGAATGATGAAAAGCAGCTGCCCTTTCTTTACGTATTCTCCATCCTGAAAGAGCACTTTCTCCAGATATCCCTCGACCCGCGCCACGAGCTGAACCGTGTTGATTGCCTGCGTGTTCCCGGTGAATTCCCGGTAAACGGTGATCTCCCGCTGCACGGGCTGGCTCACCGTGACCGTGGGCGGAGGCGGGGTCACAAATGTGCGCTTTTCCTCGCAGGCGGTGCTCAAGCCAAGGAATGCGAGCAGCATTCCCAGTCCCAAAACGCGTGCGAAGCAGGAATACGACGTATCATGCCTTTCAACCATTGTTCCGAACTCCTGTCCCGAATCGATCCGATACGAACTCATCCCGCAATGAATCTCCGAGGTCCCGAGGTATCCCTGTCGATTGCGCCGTTTCCCGTCACGCCGGGCGGCCCCGCCGTTACCAGTCCGGGGTAAGGATGATGCCCAGGGGGGTTCCCGGTTCAACCGGTTCGGCCGCGCCGGGTTCCAGCAAGTGGCCCCAGTTGGTGCGTTCCGTCATGATCTTTCTCGTGGGTGCCGGAATGAAATCCTTGCCTTCGCGTATTTCCCAGCCGCCACCCAGGGCGCGGTAGACTCCCACGAGGCTCAGCGATATGTCGCCGAGGGTCGACGCCAGGTTGTCCTGCTGTTGCAGGAGCGCCTGCTGAGCGGTCAGTACGGTGGTAAAGTCCGCGATGCCTTCCCTGTACTGCAAAACCGCCAGGTTGACCGACCGTGCCGCGGCATCCGCGCTTTCCGTGAGGAATTTCGCCTGTTCCTGGTCCCTCAGAAATGCGATGAGCGAGTCTTCCACTTCTCTTTGAGCGGTCAGTACGGTGTTCTGATAGGAGATGAGCATCTGTTGGAACTTGGCGTCCTGCAGGCGGACGTTATTGGTGATCTGCCCGTAATTGAGCACGTTCCACTGGAGGGTCGGCCCGAAGGTGGCCATGCGGCTGCCCCCCCGGAACATGTCCCCCAGTGTGAAACTGTACAGATCGGTGGACAGGAAGCCGAAAGAACCGAACAGGGAGAGGGACGGGAAGAGGTCGGCTTTCGCCACTCCGATCTGGGCGCACTGGGCCGCGGCCAGGGCTTCGGCGCTCCGGACGTCCGGCCTGCGGCTCAAAAGGTCGGTCGGAATGCCGACCACGACCTCCGGCGGAGGCGTCGGAATGCCGGAGGCATCCGCCAGGGTCTCCGAAAGGTCGCTCGGTGGCATGCCGAGCAGAAGGCAGAGGCCGTTTTCGGCTTGCCGAAGCTGCTTTCCCAACTGAGGGATGGTCGCCTCGGTGCTGGCCAGCACCGTCTTGGCCTGCTCGACGTCTCGCTGTGAGGTCGTCCCGCCCCTGAACCGGGTGTCGGCGATCTGCAGGCTCTCCAACTGGATCTTGACGTTTTCCGTTGCTATCCGGGCTCGCTCCTGGATCGTGCGGATCTGAACGTAGGCGTTTGCGACATCCGCCGTAAGGGTCACGAGCGTGTTGTCGTAATCGGCGATTGCCGCCAGCAGGCTGGCGTCGGACGATTCGATCGCGCGCCTGAACTTACCCCAGAAGTCGATTTCCCAACTGGCCTGAAGACCGATCTGGGACTGGAAATAGTTCAACTCCGGAGCGACCCCGGAAAGCGCGGAAGCGGCCGAGGCGGACCGGTCGCTGAGCCTGTTGTATTGCACGAGGCCCGTCATTTGCTGCGACTGGGGAAACTGGCTGCCGATTGCGATTCCGAGCTGCGCGCGTGCCTGAAGAACACGAGTGCCGGCCGTCTGCAGGGAAAGGTTGCCGGAATAGGCGGTCCCGATGAGCCGGTTGAGGGTCGGGTCGTTGAAAACCTCCCACCATTCCTTGCTTTCCCTGGGAACTTCCTTGACGCGCTTGTCTCCCGCGTCCTGCCAGTCTTTCGATACCTGTACCGGGGGACGAAGGTAGTCGGGCCCGACCTTGGTGCAGCCGACGTTGAAAAGGACCAGTATCAGAAAAAGCCGGCACAGCCCGCCACAGTGTGATTTCATGCCCATGCTCCGCTCCAGGTGCTCCAAACGGCCCGGTTCCGCCCGCCGGTGCCGGAAGACGCCAAGCCAAAAACATCTGTCATGATATTCTTATGAATATCGGGTGATACGTTGGAAATGTTCAACCGCTGGTTGGAATCAGCGGCCTGAAACACAAATCACCGGATTCCCGTTTTCGCTGGAACGACGCCTCCCGGGAATCGCTTCCCGGTTTGCAGCCAAGCCTCTTTTTACGAGAGCCCGCTGAAGGGCCGTCGGCCCATTTCCCGAATCGGGGCGATATTGTGCCATACCCATGATTCACTTCAACGAACGAGATGGATACTGCTATAAGACCTGTTTTCGAATGTACAGATGAAAGCAGTAAAATCCCTACCACACCTTGAGATGGGCGTCAAGAAACGGTGGAGAAACCTGAGGAGTATTTATCCGGTCCGGGCGGACGAAGGCATGGGTCTTGCGGCGCACTGCGGGGTGACGTGCTTGTAAATAATGAGAGATTCATCCGTGATCCGCGCACCATGAGCCGGACGTCCTCCCCTTCGGGCATTGTCTCCGGCCGGTGAACGCCCCGAATCCCTATTTTTGAATCGGCCATGACGCGCGGATTGTCGTGCCGTCTCCGATATACGATTCGATGGAAAAGGAACCGCCCGAGAGCTGTGCCCGTTCCCTCATGCTCGAAAGTCCCAGACCTCCCTTGGGACCTCTCCGGGCAATGGCGGCATTCGTATCGAATCCCACCCCGTTGTCTCCGATGGTCAGTTGAATCGCACCGGCCTTCCTGACGAGAGAGAGGTTCACCAATTCCGCCCTGCTGTACTTGGCGATGTTGTTGAAGGCTTCCTGCATGATGCGGAAGATGATGATCTTCAAGGGCTCGGGGATCTCGTTTTCTTCCATGTCGATCCGGGTATCCAGACGTATGCCGGAATAAGTCGCCTGGTATTGCTTGCCGAACCAGCCGATGGTCGTGATGAGCCCGAGATCGTCCAGGATCGACGGGTGGAGATCGGTCATGATTCTTCGGGCCTCGTCGATGCTGAGCTGCGTATGGTCGATGAGTCTCGTCAAGGTCTCGGTCGGCACGGAGTCATTCTTCACGTTCTGCAGGAAGTTCTCCAGGCTGAACTTGATGGCGCTGAGCGACGATCCGATGCTGTCGTGGATCTCACGGGCGATTTTCTTGCGTTCTTCCTCCTGGGCCGTGAGGAGTTTAGAAGACAGGAACCGGAGCTGTTCCTCGGAATTCTGGATGGCCTCTTCGGCCCGCTTTCGCTCGGAGATGTCCCGGATGAGCCAGCGCAGAGTCACCCTGTCGCCGTCGAGGGACCGCACGCGGGCGACGCTGATCGAGGCGAAAAACGGTTCGCCGTCCCTCGGCTTGAGATGCACTTCCCAGTCTTTTACGCCTTCAAGGAACTTCATGTAATGCAGTTCACGTCGAAAGGCCTGCCTGTCTTCTTCGGGAATGAATTCCGCCAGGGGTTTTCCCAGGGTGAATTCCTGTCCCGCCCCCAGAAAACCCGCCGCGGTCGTGTTCGCTTCAATGATCAGGCCGTTGGTGTCGGTTACCAGGTAGGCGTCGGGAGCATTTTCGAAAAGATCGATATACCTCTGTCGCTCCGCCTCCAATGCCATCTTGGTCGAAGTCAATTCGATATTCTGCTGGCGGAGTTCTTCTTCCGCGATCTGCAGTTCCTCCAACGTGCTCGACAGTTCCTCGTTGCTCTCCCGCAGCCTCGTCAGGGTCAGCCGAAGGTCTTCCTCCGACCGTTTTCGCTCAATGGCGTACCGGATGGACCGTTCGAGGAGCGGCGCGTTGACCTCGCCCTTGACCAGGTAGTCCGTCGCACCGAGTTCCATCGCCTGCATGTCGAGATCGTAATCGCCGTATCCCGTCAGGAGAATGACGGGCTTCGTGCATCCGCGTTCCGATATCCTGCGGATGATATCCAGGCCGCTGTGTTCCCCGAGTCGATAGTCCAGGAGGCAGATGTCGTATCGATCCTGGTCGATGACTTCCATGGCGGACTGGTAGGTCCTTACCCATTCGAGGCCGTAGGCCGAAGAAGAAATCGCGCTCAAGAATTCCCGGACGATCAGGTAATCGTCTTCGTCGTCTTCTACAAGAAGAACTCTGAGTTTGTGGTCCGTCATAACCAGCCTTTCGGTTCGTAATGGTGCATAGCTCGAAAGTCCAATTCTCGCATGATATCCGTAGTAATAATGCTTTTGAACCCGTCAAGGGGCTGCGGTTTCGTTATGAACAGATCCGCGCTCCGCCCGTGAAAGGCGGCTCAGCCTCGCTTCAGCATCCGCTTCATCATGGGGGAGTCGCGGAGGACGGGAAACGAATCGAACCGGATATCGGGCATTATAGACAATTCGGCCCCGGACTCAAATCGCTTTTGGAGCATCATGGGGTGGTCCGCTCCGGTGCTCCCTCCCCGTGAAGCAGGCCATGCAGCAACCGGCGCAATTCATTCACCCCGTAAGGTTTTACCAGAACCCCGCTGAAGCCGTAATCCCTGAAACCGGATACCACGGGGTCTTCGGAGTATCCGGTGGAGGCCACGGCCTTGAGGGACGGATCGATTTCGAGGAGTTCCCTGACGGTTTCCCTGCCGCCCGCCCCGCCCCTCACGGTGAGGTCCAGTATGACGATGTCAAACCCCTTCCCGGCTTCCCTGGCGGCCCTGAAGAGCCGGACGGCTTCCGTCCCGTCAGACGCCAGTTCGACATCATACCCGGCGCGGCTGAGCATTTGACCGGCCATTTCGCAAAACATTTTCTCGTCATCCATCAGCAGCACTCTCCCGCTGCCCGACGGCGGCGTTTCACCATGCGGGACCTCCGCCACGGGGCTGCCCCCCTCGGCGGGTAGGTATATGTGAAACGTGGTTCCGCCCCCGGGTTTCGACCCGACGGTGATGTTTCCGCCGTGCCTGCGGACGATGGAATACGCAATGGTGAGTCCGAGCCCCATTCCCTTTTGCGTTCCCCGCTCCTTGGTGCTGAAATAGGGATCAAATATCTTGGAAAGATGTTCCCCGGGGATGCCCGCCCCGTGGTCCGTTATCGATATTTCGACGTATTCGCCCGCTCCCAGCATGGGAATTTCATCTTCCTTCAATCCGGTGTTTCGCGCCCGTATTTCCAGTATGCCTCCTTCCGGCATGGCCTCCTTGGCGTTGATGATCATGTTCAGCAGCGCCTGATGAATCCGGCCGGGATCGCAGTTGACGGGCCGGAGGTCCTCATCCGCGTCCAGCCGGCATTCCAGGTTCGATCCGGTGAGCCCCAGGTCCACAGCGTCCTTCAGTATGCCGACAATCGATTCGGTGCTGTTCAGTGAGGAGCCGCCTTTGGCGAAGATCGTCAACTGCTGAGTCAGTCCCCTGGACCGCCGGATTGCCTTTTCCGCCTCTTTCAATGATTTTATGGCGTCAGCCGCGGGGTCCAGGCTCATCCGGGCCAGGGAAATATTGCCGAGGATTATTCCCAGAAGGTTGTTGAAATCGTGGGCGATGCCGCCTGCGAGCATCCCGATGGATTCAAGTTTCTGGACCTTGTGAAGTTCCTCTTCGGTGCTCTTGAAATCGGTCATATCGTCAAACGTTCCCAGGACACCGCTGACACGGCCTTCGTCATCGAACAGGGGAATCTTGTCCTGCCGGGCCCAGATCCTGCCGCCTCCGGCTACCTGGAGTTCCGCATAATAAACCTTGGGAGTGCCGGTCTTCATCACAAGCTGGTCTTCCAGGTGGCTCCCTTCCGCCCGTTCGGCCCACGGCAGATCGAAGTCGGTCTTGCCGATCACCTCCTCCGGTGCGTTGATCCCCGCGGCCGCGGCGAAAGAACGGTTGCAGCCCCGGTACCTGGAATTGATGTCTTTCCAGAAAACCCTCACCGGGATGGTGTCGAGGACCGATTGCAGCATCCGTTGCGAGTTGCGAAGCGATTTTTCCGCCTGCCTGCGCTCCGTGACGTCGATGTTGACGCCCACAACTCTGGAAACCTCCCGGTTTCTGTCCAAGACAACGCCGAAAGCCGACTGGATACTGCGGATGGCGCCGTCGGGCCTGACAATGCGGAATTCCACCTGGCCCGTGGTTTTCCGGGAAGCGGCCTGGTGGAGGGCCATTTCCACCCCGGGCAGATCGTCGGGCATCACTGTTTTGGCCCATACCTCGTAGGGCACGGGAGATGTCCCGGGGATGGAATAGACTTCAAACATCCGGCGGTCCCAGGTGAAGAGACCTGCGCTCTGGTCCCAGTCCCATACGCCGATGGAGGCAGCCCTGGTCGCGAGGGCCAGGCGTTCGCCAAGCGACCGCAACTGTTCTTCGGTTTTCTTTGACTTGGTGATATCATGAAAAATTCCGATGATCCGATGAAGACGGCCCGTCGGGTCTTTCAAAGGGACCAGGGTTGTGTAGAAATCCCCGTGTCCCGCGGGGCAATCCACTTTCTCCTCGTAGCTGATGGAGCTGCCCGCGTCGATGCACCTGCGCAGAGCCGCTTCGACCGATTCGTTCACTTCCCTGGGGAGGAACTCTTCGATCAGCTTTCCGGATATCTCCGCCTTTGCAAGCCGCAGCAGTTCCTCCCCTGCCGGGTTCTGATCGAGGAGCCTGAAACGGCCGTCAGAAGTGACATCGATCAGGAAAATGCCGTCGGATGCGTAAAGAAACACTTCACGGTAACGCTGCTCGCTCTCCTGCAGTGCCTGTTCGGTGAGCTTGTGCCCCGAGATCTCGGCCAGCAGTGCATTGTTTGCCGTGGTCAGTTTCGCGGTGCGTTCCCCTACCAGCCGTTCCAACTGTTCGCGAACCGCCTGGAGTGCCTGGTCCGCCCGCGCGCGTTCGGCCAGTTCCCTGCTCAGTTCCTGCGTTTTCCGGCGCACGAGCGACTGGAGAGACCGGTTCCAGACGAACAGGACGAGGATGATCAGGCCGGCGCAGGCAAACATCAGGAGGAGTGTCAGCCAGAATCCCTGTTTCGCGGGGCCGTGCGGAATATTCCCGTCCGCGGCGACAGCCGTGGCGGCTGCCTGCAAAATTCCCGAGCTGAGTAAAATCCCCGTGCGTCGGGGCCATGAAACTGCCCGGACAATCCTCGTGATCCTTGCGGGTGCAGGCTGCATGTCATCCTCCGGTCCTTTGTCGGCATGAACCCGTTGCTGGTTTCCTCCCCCCCGCAAGACAGGCGACGATGCCGTTTATACTTGCATTTTCAATACTATATGACATGACTGACGTCGATGCATCCGGTGCGCAAAAAAAGGCGGTCCTCTCACCCGCGGCCGGAGAGCCCGGTTTCGTAATCCCCGTGCGGGGAGTGCATGAATGAACCGTGCCCCATCTTTTTTCCGGCTATCCTTGACTTTATCTTCCTCAATAAGCGAATATCACAAGCTTTCGTTGAACACGGGGATAGGCATTCCCCGGATACTGAACCGGGACGGAGCGGACCATGAGGAACGCACTTCCCGAAAGAGGATAGTCATGCGAACACGTAATGATTTGCGTAATTTGGCCATTATCGCCCACGTTGACCACGGAAAAACGACACTCGTGGACGCCATGCTCTGGCAGAGCGGTGTGTTTCGAGAAAACGAGCAGGTTGCCGAACGCGTTATGGACAGCCTGGATCTCGAACGCGAAAAAGGCATCACGATCATGGCCAAGAATACAGCGGTCGTGTACAAGGGAACCAAGATCAACATCGTGGACACCCCCGGCCATGCCGATTTCGGCGGCGAAGTGGAACGGACGCTGAACATGGTCGACGGAGTGATGCTCCTGGTCGACGCCACGGAAGGCCCGCTTCCCCAGACCCGCTTCGTGCTCGGCAAGGCCCTGGCCCAGGGGCTGCCTCCCATCGTGGTGATCAACAAGATCGACCGGCCGGACCGGCGGATCCGTGAGGTCCTGGACGAGATCTACGATCTTTTCATCGACCTGGATGCCACCGAGGAACAGTTGGACTTCCCGGTGCTCTACACCAATGCCAAGGCCGGGATCGCGCTCACGGACCCGGACGGGCAGGCGCGGGACCTGACCCTGCTCTTCGATGCCATCCTGGCTTCCATTCCCGCCCCCGTCTACGATCCCGACGCGCCGCTTCAGTTCCTGGTCACCACTCTGAATCACAGTGACTATGTCGGCAGGATCGGCGTGGGCAAGGTTGTGAACGGGTCTCTGAGGCGCGGGCAGGAAGTGGCGCACATCAAGGCGGACGGCGTTCCCCGCAAGGCGTCCCTCAGCATGGTCTACAGCTATGAGGGGCTCAACCGCGTGGAGCGGGACGTGGTGGAGGCGGGAGACATTGCGGCCGTTGCAGGCGTGGATGACATTTTCATCGGTGACACGCTGAGCGACCTCTCGGATCCCCGGCCTCTTCCGGTCATCACCGTTGAAGAGCCCACGATCTCCATGGTCTTTTCCGTCAATACGTCTCCCCTTGCGGGCAGGGACGGCGGCAAGTACCTGACGTCCCGGCACATCAAGGACCGCCTGGACAAGGAACTGCTCTACAACGTGAGCATCCGGGTGGAACAGGCGGAAAACAGGGATTCTTTCCAGGTGGACGCCCGAGGGGAACTGCAGCTCGCCGTGCTGGTCGAGACGATGCGCAGGGAGGGCTTTGAGCTGTCTCTTTCGAAGCCGAAGGTCATCACCCGCAATACGGACGGACATTTGTCCGAACCCAAGGAACTGGCCGTCATCGACGTCCCCGAAAAGTTCGTCGGGATCGTGACCGAGATGCTGGGAGCCAGACGCGGCCAGATGACTAAAATGGTCAACAACGGCTTCGGACGCGCCCGCCTGGAATTTGAAATCGCTTCCCGGGGACTGATCGGCTTTCGCGGCCAGTTTCTGACCGAAACACGCGGTACGGGAATCATCAATACGCTACTGATCGGTTACATGCCCTTCGCGGGGGAAATCGCCGGCCGGCCCAACGGCGTTCTGGTTTCGGACCGGGCGGGCAAGGCGGTCGCCTACGCGATATTCCATTTGCAGCCGCGTGGCACCATCTTCGTCAGCCCGGGCGATCCGGTCTACGAAGGCATGGTGGTCGGGGAGAATTCGCGTGCCGAGGACATCTGGGTGAATATCACCAAGGAGAAGAAGCTCACCAACATCAGGGCCTCGGGGACCGATGAAGCCCTGCGCCTCATTCCTCCACGCCAGTTCACCCTTGAACAGGCCATGGAATACATCAGCGACGACGAACTTCTGGAGGTGACTCCCGGTGCCCTGCGGCTCAGAAAAATGAAGCTGAGATGAGGGCGTGATACCGAATTGCGTTCAGGAAAGCGTCACGGCTTTGCGTGGCACCGCGAGCGCCGGCGCGTGGACCGAGACTCCGAGGGCGGCGGAATCATTTCCCTCGCTCTTTTGGGGAATGCTGAAACTATCATCCTGAACGCAAGCCGGTAAGAGCCCCGCGCCCCCGTTTTCCTAAAACCGGAATTTCCTGTAGAAGATTCTTTTCGCGAATTCCGCCGCCGCGACATAAACGGCAACGATCAGGGCCAGCAGGAAGAAGAAGGACGGGGGCAGCGGCTCGAACCCGAAGAGGCCCGCAACGGGAAGGAAAGGAAACGCCAGCGTCACGGCGGAGACGATAAGCGTCGCCGTCAGCAGTTGCCGGCTCGGCCTGCTTGTGAGAAAGAACTTCCGGGTCCGGATCACCAGGACGATGAGTGAGGCCGAAACGACGGATTCCATGAACCAGCCGGTCCTGAACTGTGCCTCGCCGGCACGGAGAACGAGAAGCAGCACGCCGAAGGTGAGGAAGTCGAAAACGGAACTCACAACGCCGAAGACCATCATGAAATTGCGAATGAATCCTATGTCCCACCGGCGGGGTCTCAAAATGAGTTCGCTGTCCACGTTGTCCGTGGCAATGGTCATTTCGGGCAGATCGGTCAGGAGGTTGGTGAGCAGAATCTGAGTGGGCAGCAGCGGCAGAAAGGGAAGAAAAAGAGAAGCCCCCGCCATGCTGAACATGTTCCCGAAATTGGCGCTCGTCGCCATAAAGACATACTTGAGCGTGTTGGCGAAGGTCTCCCTCCCTTCTCTCACTCCCTGCACCAGCACATCCAGGTTTTTTTCGAGCAGGACGATCTGCGCCGCTTCCTTGGCCACATCCACCGCCGAATCCACGGAAAGCCCCACATCGGCCGCATGAAGGGCCGAGGCGTCGTTGATGCCGTCCCCCATGTAACCCACCACGTTTCCGGCCTTCTTCAGGGCCAGGATGATCCGTTCTTTCTGATTGGGTTCCACTTCGGCAAAGACATCCACCGTCCCGACCCGCTGCCGGAGACTCTCGTCGCTCATCAGGCGCAGGTCCGAGCCGGTCAGCATACCGGTGTGTTCCAAACCGACGCGCTGTCCGAGGCCGGCCGCGACCAGGGGGTTGTCTCCCGTGATGACCTTCATGGAAACGCCCAGTTGCCGCAAATCGCCCAGGGTCCGTTCGATCCCCGCCTTCGGGGGATCGTGGAGGACGAGAAAGCCCAGGAAGACCATGGCCTTTTCATGGGCCTTCGTGATGGTGCTTTGCGGGCTTACGTCCCGGTAGGCGATTCCCAGAATGCGGAATCCCCCGGCGCTCAGTTCCGCGAAGTGTTCCCCGATCCGGGCACGTACGGCATCGATGGGAACCGAAGCCCCATCGGGTGTTTCCGCGGATGAACAGACCGCGAGGACGTCCTTCAGCGCTCCTTTGGTAGCGCAGGGCAGGTCGTTCCTCCGCGTCAGCGGAGGGTTGACCTGCCTTCACCATTGTTGCGGAATAGTCTCTCGCTGCGGGATAGTTGCGGCAGGTGAACCTCGCCTTCGGCGAGAACCAAGAAGGGACTCAAAGGGGTCAGCGAAGACGTCAACAAGTCCGTCGAGTCGGACAAGACCAACACCCCGCTTCCCCCGCCCGATTCCACCAAGCCCCCCGAAAGCAAGAGCTGACCCCGTCGGTTGCGGGCACCTTGTCGAGACGAATTCATGAGCGGCAAGTGTACTCCGCCGTGCACATCACGAGCCTGAGCATCCTTCCGCGGCGTACACTTCCGCGAGGCGGTTCATCTGGTTCGCGCAACGCTTGGCTTGGAACATCGATCCCAAATAACTGAGGGGGGCCTTGAAGATCGGTTCCCCATTCCGGCCGAGGATTTGAAAGCTGCTCCCGATATACCTGGCCCGGGCCCGGCCAAACTGGGACCAGGGGACCACCACGTCCGGCAAGTTCGGGCGACGGAAGCGGATGCCCGCATGACTGATGATGAGCAGGTGCTCTCGCTCGGAACACCATGCCCACCAATACAAGGCGGCAAGCAAGGGCAAGCCCAAGGCTACCACGTAAGGCACGACCATCTCGTCGCGAACCTGGATGTGGGCTTTGGCCATCAGCCTGGGACCATTCATGATGAGCATGAAAAGCAACACGCCAAGGCCACTGATCGCGTTAAGAGCCACTCTGTTTCGTCTTCTGATTCGAACGAACGCGCAATGCGGATCGTATTCAATACCGCACTCCGGGCACGCGTGCACCGGCGGCAGCCCCAACAAGCTGTAGCCGCAAGATGGACATTTAATCTTGCCGGGGACGGGGACTGACATGCGCGACTCCTGAGGTTGGGCCACACGCCCCCCGGCGGCGGTCAAGTGTAGGTGGGCCAAGTCCCCTCTTCGATGATCTTCTTGACGCGATCCAGGTCGGCGGCCCTTGCCAGGAGGCGCATTCGGCATCGGCCCGCGTTGCCGAACGGGCCGCTGCCCGCCCAGGACGCCTGGTTCTCGCCTTCAAGCAGGCAGGGGATGCCCTCGGCTTGAAGCGTCTGGCGCATCGCGTCGCCCTGAAGATAATCCTCCGGCCAATAGACGGGCACCAGCGAGTCCGAATCCATCACGAAGCCTCCGCTTGGACAACCCCGACGCACCGGAACACGGACATCTCCTCTCACATTACACCCGCTCCCGGAATGTCGCAACGCATTCAACCCATGGCCGGCCAGGAGGGTGTAGCAGAAGATTGTGGCGATCGGCCGGCCCTCTTGGGGGGCGGGCGTCCCGCCCAATGGCCCTAAGCTGATTTCCGCACGATTCGTGCGGGTTGCTGGTACTTGCCATGGCCCTTGTTCTTGATCTTACCATCTTGAGGACGCGGATACGATCGCCCTGGTCGCTTGCGGATCTTGGCCATTCGGATCTGGGCGAGGAGCCTCGCGGACAGTTCGGTGTAGTCGACAGTGCGCCTCCGGATGATTTTGCCGACCGCGTTCCTCACCAGCGTCAAGGTGACCAAGAAGCTCAGATTGACTGGGGTCTGATCTGTTCCCTCGAGCGCTTCGGTCATGATCCATCGCATGAGGTTGCTGAGCATGAGCTGGACATGGACTTCCTTCAGGATGCCCCGGGGTGTTTGCGAACGCAGGTTCTGAATGTCCAGGCTGTGCTTCCACTCTCTATAAATGGTTTCAATGGACCACCTGCGATGGTAGAGATCAGTCAACTCTTCCCGAGTACACAGGTCGGTGTCGGTCAACGAAGTCAGCAGCCAACTGGGGCGGAACCCAGGACGTTGGTACCGAATGAGTCGGCAGATCAACGCTTCGGGCAAGTCGGGGCAGTTACGCCGGCTGTAAATCGACGGGCAAAAACGAACCATCCATTCCTCTGGTCCGAGGCGTTGGATCCGCTTGGGCAATCTCGCGATTTGATTCGAGACGCGCAGGAGGTAGTGGGCCCGCCGCCGCACGATGCGCCAGATGGCGGCGTAGGGAAAAAAAGCCGCGGTCTAGCAGCAATAAGTCGTTGGTCTTGAGTTCGGGCATCAGGTGCCGCAGAACGGTGTGCTCGCTGAAACGGAGTGGGACGAACTTGAAGGCCACACAGAAGCCGGTGAACACGGAACAGAACGCGACCAGGCGCCCCTGGGGATATCGGCTTTTTCGCTTGCCATTTTTGGGACAGCCGAAGAAGGAGGCCAAGGCGGCAGCCTTAGGCAGTCGGACCTCCGACCCGTCGCCAGCCAGCACGCGGAAAATGCCTTTCCAGCGCATGGCGGCGGCGAAGCGCTGTTGGTATCGAGCTTGCAGGCGATCCCACAAAGCCCGCCAGAAACGTAGCGGCAATTGCTTGCGTGCCTGGCAAAAGGCTTCTTCGCTGACGCAGTCGGCCGGTAGATGGGGACAGGCGGCCCGGACCCAGTCCCAAGCCCGAAGAAGTCCCTGGGCCATCGATTCGGTGTGCAGCCCCACGCAGGCCATGAGCCAGAAGACGACCTGTGGAGTCAGGGGCCGGTCCTTCTTGGGGGCGCAGCCCGTCTGCTGGGCCATCGTCTTGAAATCCTTGGGCGTCAGAATGGCTTGGAAGCGCGCCAAACCAAGCGAAAGAAGAGTTCCAGAACAATCGGGGGTTGAGCCGATGAAAAACATGACAAGCCTCCATGAAAGATCCGGCGGATGGCGGTCGTCCATGACCACCTCTAACACTCCATCCATCGGTCGCTGGAGGCTGTTTTTATTGGGGAAATGAGCTTGGCTTAGGAGATATAACCGAATTCTGTGGATTGGCTAAAACAAAGGCGGCGTATCCTGGGTGGTTGCTTAGGACACCCATTACGGAGGATACGCCATGAACGAGAGTACGACGGCTTCGATTGAGTTTCCAGTGCCGCAGGCGGGCGACGTGTTGACGGGGATTCTGCGGGATGGAGCCAGGCGGTTGCTGGCCCAGGCGATTGAAGCGGAGGTGGCCGGTTACATCGAGCGGAACGCAGCGGTCCGGGACGACCAAGGGCATCGAATGGTGGTCCGCAACGGCCACCTGCCGGAGCGAGAGATTCAGACCGGCATCGGGTCGGTGAAGGTTCGCCAGCCTCGGGTCAACGACCGGCGGGTGGATGAGGAGGGCCGGCGGATCCGCTTCAGCAGCGAGATCCTGCCGAAGTACCTGCGGAAGACGCAGAGCATCGAGGAATTGATCCCGTGGCTGTACCTGAAGGGGATCAGCACGGGTGATTTTAGCGAGGCATTGGTCGCCTTGCTCGGTCCGGAAGCACCCGGATTGAGCGCCTCGACGGTGGTCCGGCTCAAAGATGTCTGGCAAGGCGAGTACGAGGCTTGGAGCAAGCGGTCGCTGGTTGGCGAGCGGTACGTGTACTTCTGGGCGGACGGTGTGTACTTCAACGTTCGCCTGGGTGGGGACGGCGAGGGACAGAATCGTCAGTGCATTCTCGTGGTTGTGGGAGCCACGCCCGAGGGCCGGAAGGAACTGGTGGCCATCCAGGACGGCTACCGTGAGAGCGAGCAGAGTTGGCGGGAGCTGATGCTGGATCTGAAGGCCCGCGGCCTCACCGAGGCGCCCAAGCTGGCCGTTGGCGACGGCGCGCTGGGCTTCTGGGCGGCATTGCGGAAGGTGTTCGGCGAGACGCGCGAGCAGCGATGCTGGGTGCACAAGATGGCCAACGTGCTGAATTACCTGCCGACCGGCAAGCAGGCCAAGGCCAAGCAGTCGCTGCACGACATCTGGCTGGCGGAGACGAAGCGCGACGCCGAGCGGGCGTTCGATCTGTTCGTGGAGACGTACCAGGCGAAGTATCCGCGAGCAGCCGAGTGCCTGGCCAAGGATCGCGAGACGCTGCTGACGTTCTACGACTTCCCGGCCGAGCATTGGGTACACCTGCGAACGACCAATCCAATCGAGTCGACATTCGCTACGGTGCGGCTGCGGACAGCCAAGACGAAAGGTTGTGGATCGCGGATGGCCACGCTGACGATGGTCTTCAAGCTGGCTCAGTCGGCCGAGCAGTACTGGCGACTGCTCAACGGATCACACTTGCTGGAGGACGTTAGTCAAGGAGTTCAGTTCGTAGACGGGCTCAGGAAGGATGCCGCCTGATGTCTGCCGATCCACAACATTTGACGATATCTCTGGCTTAGGGCCATTGGGCGTCCCGCCCGCCTCAGAGGCGTGCAAGATGCACGCCCCCCAGAGCGCCGTCATTGCTCCACCATGAAAAGCGACTACACCCGGCCAGGAAGGCTGCGTGACAGAAACGCCGGATGTGAAAATATCCCATGGGGAAAAACACGAGGGCCCGCCCTCAAACTCGTGTGGGACCGGCTTTCAGCCAGTCGGATTTCAGGCGTTAGGAACAGGCTCCCATATCTTCAGGTGCCCGACCACAATTCCTCTGCTCTTCTTCGTTTTCTTCGCTACCTTCGCTTTCTTCTGTTCAAATCCCCTTTTTACAGAAGGAAGCGAATATAGCGAAGAATACCCCGGGGATGGCCTCAAGCAGTCTTTAGGCAACGCAGCCGAGCCATACTCGCGCGTAGAGCCCAGGCTCCCGACGTGAGCGTCGCCAGGGGCAGCCAGACCCATTTCACTTCACTGAGCACCGCTTGCAGGCCATAGTCGGTGAAGAAGTCGACCACCCCGATCGGGCACACCATGATCGGCGTCCAGGGGAAGAAGTAGCGCGTCGTATCGAAGGGGGAGAAGATCGCGATGCCCAGGCCGCCGTCGGTCAAGGCGTCGAGCACCCCGTGACTGCCGATGATGAGGAAGAAGAACGCGAACATCCCCCACCAAGCCCTCGAAGATGGCCGGCGATCGCGGAACTCCATCGCGACGACGATCACGGCGAAGGCGGCGGCGAAGGTGAGCGAGTGAAAGAATCCGCGATGGCCGAAGAACGCTTCGTACTCGATGCCGAGCGAGAAGCTGACGACGTCCGCATCGATCAATGCCGGGCACAGGGCGGCCAGAGCCCAGAACCGCCAGGGCATCGGCCGCCCCATACAGACATACCCGGCGGCGACGCCAACGAACGCATGGGTGATACTCGACGGCACGGCATGCTCCCGACCCAATACTCTCCCCGCGATACTACACCGGAGGATGGCCTTTTGTTTCATCGCCTGCCTGGCGGGTTCAGTCCGTGGCTGTTTCACAACCCGGAACAGGCGCGCGCCGTGCCCAGCGGAAGCGGGCGGGGGTCGCGAGGACTGCTATGGCATCCGCCCTGGGTGGCACATCCCTGGCTCAGCACGTCAGGCCGGCCCGGTGCTACATTTACGGCACCTTGTCACCCAACTGCCAGATTTGTCGCGTCTCCACTTCCAGGCTCTCCGGCAAAACGGAGGCTACGCCATCAGGCAATACCACGATCGCAGCGGCTGGCTTTGAAAGATGGACCGTCCCAAACGTGCAAAGCGTCACGACCAGATGAACCCAGGCATTATCTCGAAAACGATGCCCGCCGACGCGAACACCGTTTCTGTATCGCAGAGTTCGCCCACGACCGTGTAAGTACCTTACCGTTGCTCCCACATCCAACTTCTGACGCGTGCCTTGGTATTGCTCGGGAATGGGCCAAGGGACTCGGACCTCGCCGAAAGCAGCGGGGCCACAATCGATGGTCAAATCGAGAGTCTCAATCCTTCCCGTGTCCTGAAAGAAGCCAAATGAGGGCTTGATGACGAGCGATGCCACACAAGACCGTTCGTGCCTGTTTTGATAATAGATCCGCATCCAGCAGATGCCGTTTATGGGTGTCGGGACGATCGCAAAACAAAAACCTTTACGCTCGAAAAAAGGAATCCCGATCTGATGAAGAAAATCAGGAAGCAAGTCTTTCCCTAGATGAATCTTCAGCAGAATGCCAAAAGCCAAGAGGCCAACGACTGGAGACCCAAAGCGAAGCCAGGGACTCACCTCACGCGGACGCTCGGTCGCACACCACGCGAGCATAGTGGTCGCAACTGCAATCAGTACGACAAGTGATAAGCTTGTCTTCACCGATTCTCGCATCTACCCGCCCTTTCGAACCCATCCGATCAAGGAGCCTTTCAGCCTGACTTCGGCCCATGTGCCCCCTGCACCACCCGACAAGAGAGCCATCACGGCCCGCGCCGTGCCCAGCGGAAGCGGGCGGGGGTCGCGCGGGGATTGTTGTAGCGTTCGGTGGAAGTCGCGCGGATCGCCTCGGGGGAGACCTCGGAATAGACGCCGGCGTGGAGGCCCTCTTTGAAAGCGGCCTCGACGAGCGAGTCCTCGCCGCTGTGGAAACTGATGATCCCGATCCGGCCGGCGGGCCGCAGGCAGGCCGGGGCACTCCGAAGAAGCTGTCGGAGGCAGTTTAACTCCTCGTTCACCAGGATCCGCAAGGCCTGGAACGTCCGGGCGGCCGGGTGCAGGTCGCGGGCGCCCTTGTCAGGGCGATCCCGCCAGTCGCGGACGGTCATCCCCTTGGCCTCGAACACGACGCGAACCAGGTCGCTCGTCCGGCGAATTCGCCGCTGCTCGCGTTCCGCGACGATGGCGCGGGCGATCTGCTTGTGGTCGGGCTCGTCGGCGAACTCCCACAGGGCGGCGGCAATTTTCTGCGCCGGCAGCGTCGCGAGCAGGTCTGCGGCGGTCTGCGGCTTGCGCTCGTCCATGCGCATGTCCAGCGGGCCGTCGAACTTGTAGGTGAACCCGCGGCGAGGATCGTCGATCTGCATGCTCGATACGCCGAGGTCGGCCAGGATGATGTCCACGCCTTCGAGCTTCTCCTGGGCGAAGACCTTGGCGAGGCCGGCAAAGTTCGAGCGATGGGCGGTCAGCGGCGTGCCGATGTCGATGAGACGCTGCCGCGTGCGTTCGAGCTGCTCGCCGTCGACGTCGAAACCCAGGAGCCGACCCGTCGGGCCGATCCGCCGGAGGAATTCGCTCGCGTGCCCGCCGAAACCCAACGTGCAATCGGCCACGATCTCGCCCGCCTGCGGATCAAGCGCCGCCAGCACCTCCTCGACGAGCACGGGGATGTGCGTGCCGGCCGGCGTCGCGCCGCGGGCGCGAACTTCCTCGACGATGCCGGGATGGGCCTGTGGGTTATGCTCCTTGTACTTCTCGTCGAAACGGCGGGGATGCGTGCCCGCGTAGCGTTTGCGACGCGGGGGTCGGCCACCCGGTGCGGATTCCTGTCCCGGACCACTCACGATTCCACCTCCGTCACGATCCGCTTGACCCAGTCCGGGGTTTCCCGGTCGTAGAGGTCAACGTACTTCCTGCGGCTGAAATAGTAGACGGCCAGGCAGCCTTGGCCGATCGCGCTGGTGAACAGGACGAGGAACCAGAAGACGTACGTCAGAACGGGGAGCATCGCCTGAACCGAATGCCCCAGATCCCCGCCGCCCCCGGTCAACAGGGCCATCTCGTCCTTCATTTGGGGCGAAGAGGCCGTCTCAGCAGGCGAGTAGCTGAGCATCTGGTAGACGCAATAGGCCGCGATCAGCACGACGAAGATCAACTGGTTACGGGCCAGGAACCTGGGCGCCGACGGGTCGCCGTCGTGCATCTTGCCGGCCCCGATATACTCGAGGGCCCCGACGCCGCAGATACCGGCCACAACGAGAAGCCCGGACATGCTCGGCATGAAGAAAAGCGCGGGCCAGCCGCTGAACCCGACAATGAGAATCGTCCAGGCCGAGCCTCGGGCCACGCGGGCGGCGCGACGGATCGGCCGGCGGCGGATGACCGCTTGGCGAAGGGTCAGAAACTGCATCTCGTCCAGGGGCGAGGCGGGGAGGCCCGCGGATTCACCGGGCATCCCGCTTGGCCGCGGATCGGACACAGGCTCGGGTGTGGTACTCATACGAACGTTCTATCGTTTGCTCGCCAGGGAATCAATTCGGCCGCCCCGTGCCGAAGAGCCTTCCAGGCGATATCATGTCAACGCCTGACAAAAGGCGTCCGAAAATAAGGTGGCACGGGTGGCACGGGCTAATTTGTTAGCCCGTGTCTTCCCGCCCATCCCACGGGCAAGCTCCACCCCGGCGTACCGGGGCTCCGCTTGCCCATGCCACCCCTTTTGGGACGCACCTGATGCTTGCGAGGAATGACATGACCACGAATCACGCTACGTTCCGTCTCCTGGTGGCGATCGCCGCGATCAGCCTGGGCTTTGCGTCCGCGTCCTACGCCAAAGCCGACAAACCCGCGACGTCCGCGCCTGCGGCGCAGAACGACAAGGCCGGGGACAAAGCCGGCAAGTCCGACGAGCCCAAGCCGCTCGAGGGCACGGTCGAGAAGGCGGCGGTGACGCACCACGAGATCATGGTCGATGGCCAGAAGCTCACCTACCGGGCAACCGCGGCCAACATGCCCATGAAGGACGAGAACGGCAAGCTCAAAGCAAACGTGTTCTTCGTCGCGTACGAGAAGGAGACTCCGGCGGATCAGTCTGCCGCGCCCCATCCGGGCGAGACGGCCGCGAGCAAACCCGCGGACGCCGCCGCGACGCAGCCGGCGTGCAAGGATCCCGAGCACCGGCCGATCATGTTCCTGTTCAACGGCGGACCGGGGTCGGCGGCGGTCTGGCTGCATCTCGGCGCGGTCGGGCCGCGGCGAGTCGCGCTGCACGAGGACGGCTCGCCCCTGCCCCCGCCCTACCGCCTCGAGGACAACCCGTCGACCTGGCTCGACGCGACCGACCTCGTGTTCATCGATCCGGTCGGGACCGGGTTCAGCCGGGCGGCGGAGGGCGAAAAGAACGATCAATTCTACGGCGTCAAAGAGGACATCGCCTGGGTGGCGGACTTCATTCGCCTGTACACCACGAAGTACGAGCGCTGGCTGTCGCCGAAATTCCTGGCGGGCGAAAGCTACGGCACAACGCGGGCGGCCGGCCTGTCGGGTTACCTCCTCGACCGCTACGGCATCGCCCTCAATGGCATCGCCTTCATCTCGACCGTGCTCGAATTCCAGACACTCCAGCCGCGGGACGGGAACGATCTGCCCTACCCGCTCTACCTGCCGACCTACACCGCCGTCGCCTGGTATCACAAGAAACTGCCCGCGGATCTCCAGGCGGACCTGGCCAAGGCGCTCCAGGAGGTCGAGCAGTGGTCGACGACGACCTACGGACCGGCGCTCGCCCGGGGGCTCGGGCTCGGCGCGGCCGAACGGCGGGCGGTCGTCGAGCGACTCGCCCGGTACACCGCGCTGCAACCGGCGTTCATCGAACGGGCCAACCTGCGGATAAACCCCTTCTCATTCCAGAAGGAACTGCTGGGAACTGAACGTAAGATCATCGGCCGGTTCGACGCCCGCATCGCCGGATACGACCCGGACCCGGTGTCGCCGTGGCCCGGATACGACCCGAGCCTGTCGCAAGTACTTCGCCGCCTATTCCAGCACCTTCAACGATTACGCCCCGCCGGACGCTCAAGTACGACAGCGTGCTGCCCTACGAGGTCCTGAGCGACAAGGTCCGCCCGTGGCGGATGGGCGAACCGGGCGAGGGTTATCTGAGCGTCCTGGACGACCTCCAGACCGCCATGGTCAAGAACCCGAACATGCGCGTCCTGTTCGCCAGCGGCTACTACGACCTGGCGACGCCCTACTTCGCGACGAACTATACGATCGATCGCCTGGACGTCGGCCCGGCCCGCCCGCACCCCACATCACGCATACGTTCTACGAGGGTGGGCACATGATGTACCACCACCGGCCTTCGCTGATCAAGCTCAAAGGCGATGTCGCGGCCTTCATCGAGGCGTCGGTTCCCGCTCCGTGAGCGATGCCCCTTGCCGCCCGGCTCGCCCCTGCCCCGCTGCCGTGGGCGCCGAGGACGCGCCTTGCGCCCCATTACCGTATTAGTAACATAAATCACGCCACAGCTTCCACATCCTGCCACCGCTGCCCCACTTCGCAGGATTGCGTCGCTTCGCTCACAAAACGGATGACTATCGGCCGGTGAATTGCTAGAATGGTATCGTAACGCGGTGCTGTAAAAACATCTGACATCCAAGATCGCAGCCCAGAATCCGCCGGGGGGGCCATGCACGATCCGGGAGGGTCGTTCGCAGGGGCTGGGCGCAGCCCACCGTCAAGTCCGCTGGCAACAACGAAGGGAGTGGAATCCGCCATGCCGTCTGATGCGCGCCTTTCACGTCGTGTCCTGACTCTCGGCGTCTGCATGGCTGTGCAGGGGCTGTCGGCCGGGTTTGCATCCGCTCTGGACAACTGTCGGCACGGGAATCGAATACCAGGTATTCAACATCACCCTGCCAAGTACCTCGTCGACCGACCCCGGCGGCCCCGGCGTGGTGTACGTCACCCGGATGGATCGGCACAATCCGGCCTGCTACATCGACTCGGGGCTGGCCAACGGGCGAAATCAACGATGGGTCAATCCAGTCCCCGGTCGACCAGGCCGCACGATGCGATGACGCGATCAACTACTGGGGCCAGGACTGGGGCCATCGCAACGACGTGATCGTGGCGATCAACGGCGACTATTGGGATGACAGCGGCAGCAACATCATCGCCGAGGGCGTGGTCCAGACCGGCTGGGTGGTCAAGAATGACGCTTCCGGCTCGTATTTCGCATGGACGCTCGGCCGGGAAGCGTTGTCCGGAAACGCCATTCTGAACAACAACCGGGTGACTTACTCCACGGGCGCCACCCAGACGATCGACAGCATCAACTCCACTCGTGGAACGAACACGCTCGTCGCCTACACGAGCGCCAAGGGCGCCACCACTGGAACCGACAACACGGGTGTCGAAGTCCTTGGTGGAAATGACCCGGCCCATGGGCGTCCGCCCGTCGGATCAGTCGGCGATTGGTTACGTGCGGCAGATTCGGACGGCGGCGGGATCGACGCAGATTCCGTTCGACGGCCCAGTGGTCCTCTCGGCCACGGGTACTGCGGCGACGACGCTCCAGAACAACGTCAGCGTCGGTTCGCGGGTATCGTTCCGACTCGACTTCTTTGGCTTCAATGGCACCTCGGACCGAATCCTATTGCGCGGTGGGCGGCCTGTTCCTCCTGCAGGTGCTCGACTCGATCACGCCAACGGTTGAGCCGATGGGCAGCGATGTCAACGGGCCCCGCGCGGCGAGGACCGCCACTGCGATCAATGACGACTATGTCTACTTCGTCGTTGATGAGGACTCGGCTTACAGCATTGGCATGAGCTTCACGGAACTGACCAATTTCTGCCGCGACACGCTCGGCGCCAAGCTGGGCCCATCTCCCACGACGGCGGCTCTTCGTCGACCATGGTGGTCAACGGCGTGGTCAAGAACAGGCCGTTCAGCGCGCGCCAGGTTCCCTGCTCCCTCTTGATGTGCGTCAACCAGGCCAAGCTCCAATCGAACGCCTACAAGGCGGGCGACACCGCGCAAACCCACGGGCACCACCACCGTCTACGCCGGGCCGGGAAGCAACTTCCAGACGCTCGGAACGGTCACGAACAACACGACCGGAACGATCCTCGACCACTCGCTCCAGGGCGTCTACGCCAAAAGCTACTACTATTGGAAGCTCAGCTTCCCCTCGGTCACCGGGTGGGTTCGGGAAACGTCCCTGACCCCGGTGACGCGGAGCAACCTGGCCGCGATCACGACGCATCCGACCGACGTCTACACCTGCCCCACCAGCGGCGCGTCGCGACGTTCGGTGTGGCCGCCACCGGCACGGGGAGTCTCTCCTACCAGTGGCAGCACCACGGGCTCAACATCACCAACGGCGGGGCACTTCCTGGGCACGAACGCGGCCTCCCTGACGATCAGCAACATCAGCGACATCGACGCCGGCCGCCTACCGCTGCGTTCTGACGGATGACAACGGCTCGATCACGTCCCACTCGGCCTCGTTGACGCTCAAGGCCCACACGGTGATCTCGCAGAACCCATCCTCACAAGAACTCCACCCCCTCGGTGGTTGAGACAACACGACGACGTTCAGTGTGGTCGCCACGGGAGAGGGAACACTCTCCTACCGCTGGCAGAAGGGGACGACCGACCTGAGCGACGACGGGCACTACAGCGGGACGACGACAGCGACGCTGACCATCTCCAACCTCGACAGCCGGGACAAGGGTGACTATCGCTGCCGGGTCGCGGGCCTGTGCGAGACGCAGTACTCGACGGCGGCCAGCCTGTCGGTCATCTCCAGCGACCTCGACGGCGACGGGGATAGCGACCTGGAAGACTTCGCCCTGTTCCAGGCCTGCCTGGGCGTTGTAGACCCGGCAACAACCGCTCCGGACTGCGCCAAGGCGGACGTCAACGGGAACGGGACGGTCGAGCCCGGCGCGGACGGCGCCGCCCTGCGGAGGTGCTTCAGCGGGCCGGCGATTCCCCTAGCCACCGGGCTGCTGAGGGCCGCCTGCCCACAGACATGCGGCAGGGACGGCACATTTAAAGCTTCACCGAAACCACCGTCCCGTAACCGGACATTCGCAGAATTGTTGTCGTTTTCTTCACAGGCCGCATGACTATCGGCCTGCAGAACGTTAGAATGAGATAAGAACGCGGTGCAGTAATCGTTATGCAAATCGTAGCCCTCTCTTCGCCGGGGGAGAACGTGCATGAACCGGGAGTGCCGTTCCAGGGGTTGCGCGTAGGCACCGTCAAGTCCGCGGGAGACGACAAAAGGAGTGATATCTACCGTGGTAATAGGTGCGCGCATTTCACGTCGTGTCCTGGTCATCGGCGTCTGCATGGCAGTGCAGGGGTTGTCGGCCGGACTTGCTTTCGCATGGTCGAATGTCGGGACGGGAATCGATTACCAGGTATTCAACGTCACCCTGACGGAATGCACGGCGGGTCCCAGCGTGGTGTACGTCACGCGAATGGATCGGCACAATCCGGCCTGCTACCTCGACTCCGGACTGGCCTACGGGCGAATCAACAGCGGGACGATGGAGTCGCCGGTCGGCCAGGCCGCAAGGTCCGATGATGCGATCAGCTACTGGGGCCAGGACTGGGGCCATCGCAACGACGTGATCGTGGCGATCAACGGCGACTTTCATCCGGCGGCGTCATCGCCGAGGGCCAGGTCCAGACGGGGTGGGTGGTCAAAGAACGACGCTTCAGGCTCGTACTTTCGCGTGGACGCTCGGCCGGGAAGCGCTCTCCGGAAACGCCATTCTGAACAGCAACCAGGTGACCTACTCCACAGGCGTCAGCCAGACAATCAGCAGCATCAACGCGACGCGCGGAACGGACACGCTCATCGCTTACACGAGCGCGAAAGGCGCCACCACCGGAACCGACGCCACCGGCGTCGAGGTCCTCGTCGAGATGACCCGGCCCATGGGCGTCCGTCCATCGGGCCAGTCGGTGGTCGGTTACGTGCGGCAGATTCGACCGGCGGCGGGATCGACGCCGATTCCGTTCGACGGCGTGGTCCTGTCGGCAACGGGAACCGCGGCGACCACACTTCAGAACAACGTCACCGTCGGTTCGCAGGTCTCGTTCCAGCTCGACTTCTTCGGCTTCGGCGGCACCTGGCGCGAATCCTATTGCGCGTGGGCGGCATGTTCCTGCTCCAGGTGCTCGACTCAACCGCAACAACGGTCGAGCCCATGGGCACCGACGCCTGCGGGCGTGCGCCTCGGACCGCGACCGCGATCAACGACGATTACGTCTTCTTCGTCGTGAACGACGGCCGCATCACTTCGAGCATTGGCATGACCCTCAGCGAGCTGACCGACTTCTGCCGCAACACGCTCGGCGCCCACCTGGCGGTCAACCACGACGGGGGCGGCTCGTCGCTCATGGAGATCAACGGCGTGGTCAAGAACCACCCGTCCGACGGAAGCCCGCGCGCGATCCCGAACTCCATCTTCATGTGCGTCAACCAGCCCAAGCTCCAGTCGAACGCCTACAAGGCCGGCGACACCGCGCAAA